>JABFGB010000004.1 GCA_013112715.1 Chloroflexota bacterium | reverse complement strand
CCGGTGACAATGTCAACCTGATTGTCAAGTTGGAAAAGCCGATTGCCCTTGAACAAGGCTCCAAGTTCGCCATCCGTGAAGGTGGCCTCACCGTCGGTGCCGGTGTCATCACCGAAATTATTGAATAACCCGATTTCGGGAAACATTCTGCGGGGGAGGAGTGAAAGACCTCCTCTGTGGATAATTAAATAAGGCTGAAGGTATGACAAACAAAGCAAAAAACAAAATCCGCATCCGGCTAAAAGCCTATGACCACCGGGTACTTGATCAATCGGCCCGGCGTATTGTCGAAACGGCAGAACGCACGGGAGCGCGGGTGGTCGGGCCAGTTCCACTGCCGACCAAACTCGAACGTTTTACGGTACGTCGCTCGTCGTTTATCGACAAGGACTCGCAAGAGCATTTTGAAATAAGAACTCACAAGAGACTTATTGACGTGCTCGACCCGGACGCAAAGACAATTGATACGCTGATGCGCCTCAATCTGCCTGCCGGGGTAGATATTGAGATCAAGATTTAATCTCCCGGCAAGGTTCGGGGCAATTTCGGAAATACGGCAGTAGGGATGATGGGACGTGGCTGCCCTAGCACGTTCAGACGAGCAGCACGCCTACAGTCCCTTGGAGGCAAGAGATATGAAGGGAATCATCGGTAGAAAAGTCGGCATGACGCAAGTTTTCGACGATCAGGGAACGGCAATCCCGGTCACGGTCATCGAAGCAGGCCCATGCTATGTCACCCAGATTCGCACGCTGGAGCGCGATGGCTATACGGCCATTCAATTGGGATTTGATGAGGTGAAATCCCGGCGCAACAACACCTCGCGGTTGACCAAACCCGCTCAAGGCCATCTGCGACGTGAAGCCGTTGCAAGTGCCAATATCCCCGATGTGCGCGTTTTGCGCGAGTTCCGTGTCAAAAACGGACAAACGGTGGATGTTCAAGAAGGCGGCACTGTCCTCTGTGATGTATTTGAACGCGGCGATGTCGTAGATGTGGTCGGAATTAGCAAAGGTCGTGGGTTCGCTGGTACGATTAAACGTCATCATTTTAATCGCCAGAAGAAAACACACGGGCAATCTGACCGCGAACGCGCCCCCGGTTCAATCGGCTCTGGTACAACACCGGGCCGCGTTTACAAAGGGACACGCATGGCGGGTCATATGGGCAGCGAACGTGTGACCGTGAAGAATTTGACGGTGGAAGTCGTAGACGCCTCGCGCAACCTGCTGGCGGTACGCGGGTCTGTTCCAGGCGCAAAAGGCGGCATCGTCATTATCAAAGAAGCTCATACGAGCCGCAAAAACGGCAAATAGTTAGCGGCTTGAAGGGCGAGGAGTGAAGAAGATGGAAGTTCCAGTTCGGAACATGTCGGGTCAGGAAGTCTCAAAAGTCACCCTGTCCCCAGACATTTTTGAAGTAGAAGTCAACGTGGGTCTGATGCACCAAGCGTATGTGCGCCAAATGGCAAACGCACGTCAAGGGACGCACGCGACCAAGACTCGTGGTGAAGTTGACCGTACCAAAGCCAAGTGGTTCCGTCAAAAGGGTACGGGCCGCGCACGTCACGGGTCTCGCAACGCCCCGATTTTCGTCGGGGGTGGTAAGGCACATGGCCCGCAACCGCGCAGCTATGAAAAAGACATGCCCAAAAAGATGCGCCGCGAGGCTTTGCGAAGTGCCCTGTCTGCACTGGCGAAAGACGGTCAGATTGTGGTAGTGGATGATTTCACGGTTTCGGAAGGCAAGACCAAAGAAGTCAAGCAGGTGTTGAGCCAATTGGTTGGGGACTCTACGGCGGTGATTCTGCTGGCGGATCGTAATGAGCCAGTCGAAAACGCGACCCGTAACCTCGACAACGCCATGGCGCTGCGGGCTATGTACCTGAATATCCGTGATCTGCTTTCGCATGATCGGCTGATTATCCCGCTGGGTGCATTGGAAGTCCTCAATGCTTGGCTCGGCAAGAATCAAGCAGAGTAATGGGAAGAGCATAAATCATGACCAAAGCACTAGACAAGTATGATGTCATTCTCCGCCCCATCGTCAGCGAAAAATCAAACATCGTGATGGATGAATTAAATCAATACACATTCGAGGTTGCCCTCAACGCCAATAAGATTCAAATCAAAGAGGCGGTTGAAATTATCTTCGATGTGGACGTTCTACGTATCAACACGATGATTATACCGTTGAAGAGGGGTCGACGCGGGCGCAAGTTGTATACACGCAAGCAAGCATGGAAAAAAGCAATCGTCCAGATTGCCCCCGGCCAGAGCATTAACCTGTTCGGCCTATAGTTTTTCGGAAGTCGTTCAAAAAAAGGATTTGGTGTCCAGCAGAGAACCGAACCTCACGGAACATAATGCTGGTACACAAGAAGGAACTGAGGTAGAAGAAAAATGCCACTGAAAGCCTACAAACCAACTTCGGCGGGTCGCCGGGGGATGACGGGCTTCACCTTTGAAGAACTGACCAAAACCAAGCCCGAAAAAGGCTTGACAACCCACCTGCATCGCAAGGCTGGCCGCAACCATACTGGGCGTGTCACCGTGCGTCATCAGGGGGGTGGTCACAAGCGGAAATATCGCATCATAGACTTCAAACGTGATAAGTTCGATGTCGCCGGAAAGGTCGTATCCCTTGAATATGACCCCAATCGCTCCGCCCGTATCGCCAAGATTGAATACGCTGATGGTGACAAAGCCTACATCATCGCCCCGCTAGATTTGCAGGTGGGGGACACCGTGATGAACGGCCCCAATGCCGAACTGCGCGTCGGAAATGCTGTGCCCTTGAAGAATATCCCGGTGGGTACGGTGGTTCACAACATCGAACTGCAACCCGGCAAAGGTGGTCAGATGGCGCGTGCAGCCGGTACCAGCGCCCAAGTGTTGGGTAAAGAAGGCCAATATTCCCTACTGCGTTTGCCAAGCGGCGAAGTCCGTATGGTACACGAAGAATGTATGGCGACGATTGGTCAGGTCGGCAATACCGATCATGGCAATGTCAAGATCGGTAAGGCCGGACGCAAACGCTGGATGGGTTGGCGGCCCGGGGTGCGTGGTATCGCAATGGATCCCCACAGCCATCCACATGGTGGTGGTGAAGGCCGTAGCGGTATCGGTATGTCTGCACCCAAGACGCCTTGGGGCAAGCCTGCGTTGGGCGTTCGCACCCGTCGCAACAAGCGCACCGACCAGTTCATTGTCCGCCGTCGCTTCGAGCGATAATTGGTTTACTGGAGAGATCGCAATGTCAAGATCGCTTAAAAAAGGCCCTTATATTTCGCCCAGCCTGCTTAAGAAAATTGAGCGTATGAATGAGCGTAATGAGAAGGGGAAGGTTGTCCGCACTTGGAGTCGTGCCAGCACCATCTTCCCGCAGATGGTCGGTCACACCGTTGGCATCCACAATGGACGCTATCATGTGCCGATTTACATCACGGAAAACATGGTGGGTCACAAACTAGGTGAATTCGCGCCGACCCGCACGTTCCGGGGTCACGTTCCTGACGCTAAGAAGAAAGCCTAGCGGCAGGGTGGTTTGAGGAGTTCATGACGATGGATGTTAAAGCCAAAGCCCGCTACCTGCCCGTCTCTGCCCAAAAGATGCGCCTCGTGTGCGATCAGGTGCGGGGCATGGATGCAGAAGAAGCGGTCACAACCTTGCAGTTTATGCCACAAAAAGCCGCCGCCATGTTGCAGAAGATTATCAAATCGGCACTGGCGAATGCGGAAAATAACTTCGAGATGAATCCGGCGGATTTGTTTATCGCCGAGATTTCTGCCGACGAAGGCCCGCGCCAGATGCGCTATAAGGCTGGGGCGCGTGGTCGTTATAAGCCACGTGTCAAGCAATCGGCGCATGTACAACTGGTATTGCGCGAGTACGAGAACTAGGAGCAATGTATGGGGCGTAAAGTAAACCCGATTGGAATGCGGTTGAAGTTCAACCGTGACTGGGATGCCCGCTGGTATGCAGAAGGTCGGCGCTATCTCGATCTCCTGCAAGAGGACTTCCGTATCCGTCAGTTCGTTGATAAGGAACTGAATCGAGCCGGAATTGCCAAAGTGGAAATAGAACGCTATCCCAATTCTGTGCAAGTGACGCTCTTTACCGCCAAACCCGGTATCGTGATTGGTCGTAAAGGCGAAAACGTTAAGATCATTCGTCAGGGATTGGAAGCAATCGCTGGTGAAGGCAAAAAGGTCAAAATCGAAGTTGAGGAAGTCACCAAGCCGGACTTGGATGCCAAGCTGGTTGCCGAAAACATCGCGGGGCAGTTGGAACGTCGTATTAGCCACAGCCGTGCTATGAAACGGGCCATTGTTCAGGCTATGCGCCAAGGGGCTAAGGGAATTCGTATCGCCGTTGCTGGTCGTTTGGGGGGTTCAGAAATGGCCCGCCGTGAATGGCTGGTGGAGGGGCGCGTGCCACGCAATACTTTGCGGAGCGACCTCGACTATGGATTTGCTGAAGCGCTGACCACCTATGGACGTATCGGGGTCAAGGTCTGGATCTATAAGGGCGAGAAATTGCACGAAGAACCCAGAGCCGAAGCCACCGAGGTCTATACAAGTTAGTCCGGCGCGGATGACACGCGGAAAGACTGAGGAGTCAAGTTTACGATGTTAATGCCAAAGCGCGTCAAGTACCGTAAGCAGATGCGTGGCCGTATGCGCGGCAACGCACAACGCGGCAACACGGTGTTGTTTGGGGACTATGGCCTGATGGCGCTGGAACCAGCATGGATTACCAGCCGCCAGATCGAAGCCTGTCGCCGTACCATCGTGCGCCATATCAAACGTCGCGGTAAGGTCTGGATTCGCATTTTCCCAGACAAGCCCGTCACCAAGAAACCAGCCGAAACCCGCATGGGTAAAGGTAAAGGTTCGGTAGATCAGTGGGTAGCAGTCATCAAACCCGGTCGCATCTTGTTTGAGATGCAGGGAATCGAAGAAGAAGTCGCCTATGAAGCGCTGCGTTTGGCAGGCTTCAAGCTACCCATCAAAACAAAATTCGTCAAGCGCACCGACCCGATTTCTGGGCAGGAGGTCTAGGCGATGGCAAAATCACGCGAAATCCGCGATCTGACAGATAGCCAGATTTTGGAAGAAATTGATAAAGCCAAACAGGAAATGTTTAACTTGCGATTCCAATCCAGCACCGGTCAGTTGGAAAACCCCCAACGGATCAAGCTGGTGCAGCGCGACATCGCACGTTATAAGACCATCTTGCGCGAACGGGAACTGGCCCAACAGTTGGTTC
Organism: Chloroflexota bacterium; assembly: GCA_013112715.1. Lineage (GTDB taxonomy): Bacteria > Chloroflexota > Anaerolineae > Aggregatilineales > J027 > CFX10. The sequence continues at coordinate 264,459 of JABFGB010000004.1, read as the reverse complement.
AGCAAGAGGGCAAGGAGAACTAGTTCATGACAAACAATCGTCGTCGCATCAAGGGGACAGTCATTAGCAATAAAATGCAAAAGACTGTCGTAGTGCGGATTGACATCGTTCGCCGTCACCCCCTCTATGGCAAAATTATGCGCAGCTCCCAAAAATACATGGCCCATGATGAAAGTGGTCAGGTTCAGGTGGGTGATGTAGTCCAACTCGTTGAAACCCGCCCGATTAGCAAGAACAAACGTTGGGCAGTTGAAAAAGTGCTAGAACATCATCAGGTTCTGGCCCCAAGTGTAGATGAGGTGCAGAATGATTCAAACTGAGTCACGCCTCGTAGTCGCAGATAACACGGGCGCACGCGAATTACTCGTCATCCGAATCATGGGTGGTTCGCACCGCAAAACCGGATCCATTGGCGATACGGTGATTGCCACCGTGAAGTCAGCAGCGCCCCAAGGGGCTGTCAAGAAGAGTGAAATCGTCAAAGCCGTGATCGTTCGAGTGGCGAAAGAATACCGTCGTCCAGATGGCAGCTTCATCCGTTTCGATGACAATGCCGCCGTGATTTTGAAGAATGACGACAGTGGTGACCCGTTGGGCACGCGCATCTTTGGCCCAGTGGCCCGTGAACTGCGCGAAAGTGGGTTCATGAAAATTGTGTCGCTGGCCCCTGAGACGCTGTAATTCAGGTAGCTAGTCGAGCGAGGATGCGAGGATAAGTAGAGATGCAACGCATTAAATCAGGTGATACCGTTGAGGTCATCAGCGGAGTAGACAAAGGCAAACGTGGCGCGGTCGTGCGCGTTCTGCCCAAAGAAGATCGAGTGGTTGTTGAGCGAGTCAACATCCGCAAAAAGCACCAGCGCCCACAACAAGCAGGCCGCCGACAGGTGAACCCCGGCATCATTGAGTTTGAAGCACCGATTCACCTTTCGAAAGTGATGCTGGTTTGCACCCAATGTGGGGAACCCACGCGAGTCGGCTTCCGGGTGACGGAAGAAGGGCGCAAAGTGCGTACCTGCCACAAGTGCAGCTCGGATATTGACTAGGCGGAGAGGTAAAGCATGTCAACCAGAATGCGCGATAAGTATCGTGATGAAGTCGTTCCGGCCCTGCTGGAAGAATTCAAATATGACAATGTGATGATGGTGCCGCGAGTGGTCAAAGTTGTCATCAATGTTGGGGTCGGTGAAGCATTGGATAATGCCCGTGCTTTGGACGCCGCCGTTGAAGACATCACCAAAATTGCGGGTCAGAAACCAATTATCACCAAAGCCAAGAAAAGCGTGGCTGCCTTCAAACTGCGTGAAGGGCGCTCGATTGGGGTCAAGGTGACGCTACGCGGGGAACGGATGTGGGCAATGATTGACCGTTTGGTGAATATTGCACTGCCACGTACCCGGGACTTTCGTGGGATTAGCGCCGACTGCTTTGACGGGCGTGGGAACTATACCCTCGGCCTGCGCGAACAGTTGATCTTCCCCGAAATTGAATATGACAAGATTGACAAACTACGTGGTTTGGAAATTTCCATTGTCACCACGGCACGGAACGACGAAGAAGGCCGTCGTCTGTTGAAACTTATTGGCTTTCCATTCAAAGAAAATTAGGACAACACGAGGTAATCAGAAACATGGCAAAAAAGTCTGTTACCGCACGCGAATCCAAGCGTAAGTACAAAGTCCGCGTCCGTAACCGCTGCCAGTATGTTGACCCACATTCTGGTAAGGTCTGTGGGCGTCCGCGTGGCTATATTCGCCGCTTTGGGCTTTGCCGCATTCACTTCCGTGAACTTGCTTTGGAAGGCAAGATTCCGGGCGTGGTGAAGTCTAGCTGGTAGACGCAGGAGAACATCAATGCACAGTGATCCAATTGCAGATATGCTCACCCGCGTTCGCAACGGTCTAATGGTTGGTCAGGGCACCGTCGAAATTCCCCTGTCCAAGATCAAGATCGAGATTGCACGGGTGCTAAAAGAAGAGGGCTACATTGAAGACTATTCAGTCGGCGATGAAAAACCAGCCCCGATGATTCAGATTAAGCTCAAATATCATGGCAAACGTCGTGAGCGCCAGCCTGTTATTTCAGGTCTGCGTCGCATTAGCACGCCCGGACGCCGGATTTATGTGGGCAAAGACGAAATCCCATGGGTGCTCAGTGGTATGGGCATCGCTATCCTTACAACCAATAAGGGTGTGATGACCGACCAACAGGCACGTCGTCAGGGAGTAGGAGGCGAGTTGCTCTGTTACGTTTGGTAGGCTACGGGCCGCCGTCCGCTCGGTAAGGTTGAATCCCTGCCCAGACAACTCTGCGACACCCCGCAGGTGGGTCTGCACAGGGATTGAACCAACATCGAGGTCATGAGATCGGTGGTCGCGGCCTTCCGCCAAATAGACTGAGCACTCTCCTGAATAGACGGAGGAAAACAACGTGTCTCGTATTGGTAAACAACCCATCGCGCTTCCCAAAGGGGTCACAGTCACCATCAATAAAAATGAGGTGACGGTAAAGGGGCCAAAGGGCGAACTTAAACAAACCTTTAACCCCGACCTGACCATTGAGCAACAAGATGGGCATGTGACGGTTGCGCGTCCTAGTGATGCGCGTCATCATCGTGCCCTGCATGGCCTAACCCGCGCCCTGTTGAACAACATGGTGGTCGGTGTTTCCAGTGGCTTTGAGAAAAAACTCATTATCACAGGTACCGGTTATCGTGCTGAAGCAGCGGGTAAAGACCTGACCTTCTATCTTGGATACTCCCACCCTATTACCGTCAAATCAACCCCGACCCTGAGCTTTGAAGTGCCACAGGAATCGCGTGGTACGGTGGTAATCGTCAAGGGTATCCGGAAAGATGAAGTTGGACAGGTCGCTTCGGAAATTCGCGGGCTACGTCCCCCAGAACCCTATTTGGGCAAGGGTGTGGCTTATGCGGATGAAACCATTCGTCGCAAAGCTGGTAAAGCCGGCAAGAGCGGTAAGAAGTAGTTGCGCGGGCAAGGGAACTGAGAAAACATGGCAAAGAAATCTCGTTACGAATCGCGTAAACGTCGTCAGGCACGAGTCCGGGCAAAAATCTACGGCACAGCCGATCGCCCGCGTCTCAATGTCTATCGCAGCTTGACGGGGATTTATGCACAGGTGATTAATGATGAAGTGGGCCACACACTGGTTTCCGCTTCGACGATTGATAAAGAAATTGCCGCAAAGGTTGAAGGCAAAACCAAGAGCGAAGCAGCCAAGTTGGTCGGCATTGCGTTGGCCGAACGTGCGCAAAAAGCCGGGATTACCCAAGTCGTATTTGATCGTGGCGGGTATCGCTATCATGGGCGTATCAAGGCATTGGCTGACGGCGCTCGTGAGGGTGGCCTGAAGTTCTAAGCGGTTTTCAGGAGCAAAACGATGGCAAAAGAACAACGTGAACAACGGGATCGTGAACAACGGCGTGACCGACGTGACCGCGAGGAAGACCGTGAGGAACTTGATGAGCGCGTGATAGACATTACTCGCGTGGCGAAAGTGGTCAAGGGTGGGCGTCATTTTGCCTTCCGCACTGTCGTCATTGTGGGTGATGGCAAAGGCCGCGTTGGGATTGGTATCGGCAAGGCCCGCAGTGTACCCGATGCGATTCGCAAAGGTACAGAACGCGCCCGTCGCAATATGGAACGGGTAGCCCTTTCGGGAACAACCATTCCTCATCAGATTACGGCGGGGCACGGGGGTGCTGAGGTTATGCTGAAGCCAGCCTCACCCGGTACTGGCGTTATCGCAGGTGGCGGTGTGCGTGCCGTGCTCGAAGCCGCCGGGGTGCGCGACATTCTGAGCAAGAGCATGGGCAGCAACAATAGCTTGAACATTGCCCACGCGACAATGGAATGCCTGCGCCAACTGAAAGATGTTCAGACACTGGCAGCGATGCGCGGCAAAGACCCGAACGAAGTGCGGCCTTTCTGGGAGCGTAAGCGCAATGTCGAACAATAATAAGACTCTACGAATTACGATGACCAAAAGCCCAATCACCGCGCAGTGGCGTCAAAAGCGCACCCTCACGGCGTTGGGCCTGCGGAAAATGCACCAGACGGTTGAAAAACCCGATAACCTCGCCGTGCGTGGCATGATCCACAAGGTCGAGCATCTGGTGACGGTGGAAGAGGTGGAGAAGTAGTCATGAAATTACACGATCTGCAACCCACACCGGGTTCGACCAAGAAAAAGACCCGCGTAGGGCGTGGTATCTCGGCTGGTAAGGGTAAAACCGCCGGGCGTGGTACCAAAGGTCAAGGCGCACGCAGTGGCGGCGTCAAAGGCCCCTATTTTGAAGGGGGTCAGTTGCCCTTAGTTCGCCGACTACCCTTCAAGCGTGGCTTCACCAACGTGTTCCGCATTGAGTATCAAGAAGTCAATGTGGAAGTGTTGAATGCCGTGTTCAACGCGGGCGATGTTGTCACCCCCGCAGCACTGGCTGAAAAACGGATTGTGCGCGAGGCCGATGCACCTGTCGTCATTTTGGGCGAGGGTGAATTGACCAAGAAGCTGACCGTACAGGCCCATCGCTTCTCGAAATCCGCTAAGGAAAAAATCGAGAAGGCGGGTGGTACAGCCGAAACACTGGAACTGCTCCTGACCGGGGCACGCGCCACCGTGAAGAAGCTGCCGAAGGAACAAGTCGAAGCTCTGCGTGCCGAAAAAGCGGCCAAGAAATAGTTCAACATACAGGGTAGGGGCAGGTTCAACATCTGCCCCTCTGTCGCATTATGCGGTATGCTAGGCCCTCGTTGCGGGACATGTTTCTGAAGAAGTGTCTTACAGGACAAGGATTTTTAAACCATGCTTGAAGCATTACAAAATGCCTTTCGGCTGCCGGATATTCGGCGAAAAATTTTGTTTACGCTGTTTATTCTGGTCATCTACCAATTCGCGGCGCATATCAGCGTCCCCGGCGTAGACCGTGACGTGCTAGAGGCCCTTTTTGATAATCAAGAGGGCGGTTTCCTCGGCGTGCTAGACCTACTCTCTGGTGGGGCGGTCTCGAACTTCAGCATCATCGCCAATGGGGTGTATCCTTATATCACCGCTTCGATTATCCTGCAACTTCTGGTACCGATCATTCCGGCATTGGAACGTATCGCACGCGAACCCGGTGGTCAGGACAAAATCACCCGTTACACCTACTATCTCGCTATCCCGATGGCGATTTTGCAGTCGGTTGGGCAAATCAACATCTTTGAATCACTGATTCAAGGGTCAGGTGACTTACTCCCCGGTTTTGGCAGTGATACGCTGCTCACGATTACTGTGATTGCAACCATGACCGCCGGGACGATGTTTGCGATTTGGCTGGGTGAACTCATCAGCGAGCAGGGCATTGGAAATGGTATCTCGATTATCATTTTCTCCGGGATTGTCTCCCGTGCCCCCTCATCTCTGTATAACCTATTGCAAAACAATTGGTTCTACAATGCGGTTCTGTTTATCCTCTTGGTTTTCATCACTGTCGTCGTAATTGTGTTGATTCAAGAGGGTACAAGGCGTATACCTGTCCAGTATGGCAAGCGGGTACGGGGTCGTAAAGTGTATGGTGGTGGAAGCACCCATATTCCGCTCAAAGTCAACACGGCGGGCATGATTCCGCTGATCTTCGCGCAGTCTATCATTACTTTCCCAGCGATTGTTGCCAGCTATTTCCCATCAGGCTCGGTTTCAGACTATCTGACCGAGAATTTTGGCAATGCACGTGGTACGCCCTATTGGGTCATCTACTTCATTTTGGTAGTGGGTTTTACCTACTTCTATACCGATGTGATGGTGCAGAACCAAAATCTAGCGGAAAATCTGCAAAAGAATGGTGGATTTGTGCCGGGTCTGCGTCCGGGTAAACGCACTCAGGACTATATCACAACAGTGGTGCGTCGCATCACCTTTGTCGGGGCACTGTTCCTCGGTGCAGTGGCAATCCTGCCCGCACTCGTACAAATCTTGGACAGTGTCGTCATCGGTTCAGCCGCGAGTTCAACGAGCTTAAACGCCGCCAACGTTATCGGCCCGTCGGGGTTGATCATCGTCGTTGGTGTCGTCATTGATACCATGCGCCAACTCGAAGCCCAGTTGATGATGCGTAATTACGACGGATTCCTGCGCTAAGGATAAGGTTGGTACAACATGGGTATGTACATCATCATGATGGGTGTACAAGGGTCTGGAAAAGGGACGCAGGCAGCAATTCTTAAAGAAAAGCTGGGCCTGCCCCACGTTTCGACGGGTGATCTGTTCCGGGCCATGAAAACGTTGGATACCCCTCTGGCGCGGCGCGTACAAGACCTAATGCGCGGGGGCAATCTTGTTCCAGATGATGTAACCAACGAGGTTGTGCGAGATCGGCTCTCGCAACCCGATGCCCAAAACGGTGTCATTCTGGATGGTTACCCACGCACCCGTGACCAAGCGGAATTTCTGGATAAGTTGCTGGCCGAAAAACATGAAAAGGTCTCCTTCGTAGCGCTTTTTAAGCTGGATCGTGAAACGGCAATCAAGCGCAGTGAGGGTCGCCGCTATTCCCAAGACAAGCAGCGCGTCTACAACATTTATTTCAATCCGCCCAAGCGTGATGGGATAGACGATGTGGACGGGCAGCCACTCATTCAACGCGCCGACGATTATCGTGAGGCCGTTGAAAAACGCATTGACTTGTATTTTACGGAAACCGCGCCACTGATCGAATACTATGCAGCCAAAGGTCTGGTGCGTGAATTTAATGCCGACCAACCTATCGAAAAAGTGGCGTCGGATGTGATGTCGGTCATTCAGTAGGCAGTCGCAGCATGGCTATCCAGACCAAGACCGTGCAAGAAATTCGGCTGATGCGTGAAGCAGGGCGGATTGTCGCACGGGCACACGAAGCGATGCGCGAAAAAATCCGACCCGGCATGAACACGCTGGAGTTCGATAAAATTGCGATGCGGGTGTTTGAGCAGCACAAAGCGTTTCCGGCCTTTTTGGGATATCCCTATGGCAGCAAGCATCCGTTTCCGGCCAGTGTGACGGTGAGCATCAATGATGAGTTGGTACATGGCATCCCTAGCAAAGACCGGATTTTGCACGAGGGGGATATTGTCTCGCTCGACACGGGGTGCATCTATCAGGGGTTTGTAGGAGATGCGGCCTATAGCTATGGTGTTGGCAGCATTACCCCCGAAGCACAACAGTTGCTAGAGGTCACAGAGGCGGCCCTGATGGAAGCCATTCGCGCCTCGGTAGTTGGGCATGATGTCAGCCATGTCGCCAAAGCCATTCAGCATCACGCTGAAAGCAACGGCTATAATGTGGTGCGGGGTTATACTGGACATGGGGTGGGGCGCAAGATGCACGAAGACCCCCAAGTGCCCTGCTGGTGGCCTAGCCCGAATCGTCGCCAGCGCATGAAAAGCACCAAAGCGGCACTGCTAAAACCGGGGATGACTATCGCTATTGAACCCATGATTATCGCTGGACATCCGGCAACACGGGTGTTAGACGATCACTGGACGGTGGTGATTGCGGATGGGTCGTTGTGTGCCCACTTTGAACACAGCATCGCTATTACCGAGGGTGAACCTGAAATCTTGACGCTACTGTGAAAATCCTCAGTAATTAGGTCTGGTCAGGCTAGTGGATTTCTGATAATATGTAATGTCGCCATGCGGCGCAAAGCTTTGAGGAGAATTTAGTAACAAATGGCACGTATTGAAGGGGTAGATTTACCCCGCAACAAGCGAGTTGGAATCGCGTTGCAGTACATTTACGGCATTGGTAAGACGCGCAGCAATGCAATCATGCAAAAAACGGGCATTAACCCGCAAACCCGCGTCTATGATCTCACCGAAGATCAGGTCGCACTGCTGCGTGAAGCGGTAGGTGGCTATCTGGTCGAGGCTGACCTGCGCCGCGAAGTGCAATTGAACATTAAGCGGCTCATTGAAATTGGCAGCTATCGCGGTCTGCGTCATCGTCGCAGTTTGCCCGTGCGCGGTCAACGTACTCGTACCAACGCCCGCACCCGCAAAGGGCCGAAAAAGACGGTCCCCGGTCGTGGTCGTCGGCGCGGCGCGAAGAAGAAGTAATCAGGCTGGTTGTATTGGCTGGCCTGTTGTTCCCGGCAAACAAACAAGCAATAGCAGTGGCGCGGGGAAGTATACGTACCTCGCGCTCAACTTATCTAGGAGTAAAGTATGGGAAAAACTCGTCGTGGAGCAACGACCAAAAAGACACGTCGCAGTGTTCCGTATGGTCAAGCACACATTCATGCTACCTTTAACAACACCATTGTTTCGATGACCGATCAGCAGGGCAATGTCATTTGCTGGTCAAGCGCCGGAACCAACGGGTTTAAGGGCAGCCGCAAGAGTACCCCGTATGCGGCCCGTGTCGCGGCGGCTCATGCGTCGGATGTGGCAAAAGAATTTGGGATGCAGGAAGTAGACATCTTTGTCAAAGGCCCCGGCCCCGGTCGTGAACAGGCAATTCGTGCTATTCAGGGCAGTGGCTTAAAGGTACGTTCGATTTCAGATGTGACGCCTGTACCACATAACGGGGTACGCCCGCCCAAAAAGCGCCGCGTCTAGCCCTGTTGGGGTAGTGATCTATCTCAATGCAGATCGTTCTTATAAGACAACTGAATATCATTATTCGGTGTAAACACACATTAGCTGTGGAGGAAGCCCAAAACTATGGCTCGTTATACTGGCCCAGTTTGTAAGCTGTGCCGCCGCGAAGGCGAAAAACTGTTTTTGAAAGGCTCTCGCTGCCTTTCACCCAAGTGCGCGATTGAACGTCGTGCCTATCCCCCCGGTCAACATGGACGTGATACCCAGTTCCGCCGGGGCCGCGCTTCCGACTTTGCGCTGCAACTGCGCGAGAAGCAGAAGGCCCGCCGGGTGTATGGTGTTTTGGAACGCCAATTCCGTCGTTATTTCCGTGAGGCGTTGCGTCGTCCCGGGCTAACCGGTGCCAATTTATTGGTGCTGTTGGAAAGCCGTCTCGACAATGTGGTCTATCGGATGGGTCTCGCTGATTCCCGCGCCCATGCTCGTCAGTTGGTGCAACACGGACACTTTATGGTCAATGGCATTGCGACCAACATTCCTTCCTATCTGGTTCGTCCGGGGGATGAACTGACCGTCCGCGATGGCAGCCGCAACCGCAAATATTTCCGTGAATTGCCTGCCTTTGTGGAAACCCGCCCGACTGCCCCAGAATGGGTGAAGTTTGATTTGAATGGGATGAAAGGCACGGTCTTGCGCCTGCCCGAACGTCGTGAAATTGACCTGCCGCTCAACGAGCAGTTGATTGTCGAGTATTATTCCGCCCGCTAATGCTGGCAGAAATGGTTTCCGGCGGATTTCCGCAATTTGCCGGGAACCGCTAGTCAGACCTATCGCCCGTTTAGTCTAGGAGGCGGTTTGTGAGCATTAACAACATGGTGTTACCAAAAATTGAGCCAGATGCGACCACACGCAGCTATGGACGGTTTATCATCAGCCCATTGGAGCGTGGATTTGGGACGACCATCGGCAACGCGCTACGTCGGATTCTGCTGTCTTCGCTGGAAGGTGCAGCTATCACGTCGCTGCGGGTGACGGGTGTGCCGCACGAGTTTTCGGCTATCCCGGATGTCAAAGAAGATATGACGCAGTTAATTTTGCAGGTCAAGAAACTGCGTCTCAAACTGCTGGGTGAAGAATCGGCGCGACTGTATCTGAATAAGCGCGGCCCTGCCTTAGTCACTGCGGCTGACCTGCAAGTGCCACAGTCGGTTGAAATCATCAACCCAGAACTGTTCCTGTTCACCATTGATACCCCCAATGCAACGGTGGAAATGGAATTTAAGGTCGAAAGTGGGCGGGGACACTCGCCTGCCGATGATCGCACCCGCCTACCGATTGGCGAAGTGCCCGTAGATGCGATTTTCAGCCCCATTCGACGCGTCAATTTTGAAGTGGAACGTGCCCGTGTGGGTCAGAAAACCAACTATGACCGACTGGTGTTGGAAATTTGGACGGACGGGACGATCTCACCCGATGAAGCCATGAGCCAAGCGGCCCGCATCTTGATGGAACACTTGGCAACCATCGCACGGCTAAAGATCGAAGACTGGACACTTCCCGGCACGAGTATGCCGCCCGTCGTCGAAGAAGGCAGCAAACGAGGGCCAGCGCCCGAATTTTATGAAATTCCGATTGAGCAGCTAGATTTGAGTGTTCGCGTGTTCAACTCGCTGAAGCGTACTGGCATCACCACTGTAGGTGAAGTGCTGGAAATGCTAGAGCGTGGAACAGATGCGATGCTGGCGATCCGCAACTTTGGTGAGAAATCGTTGGAAGAACTCACGACCCTGCTCCGAGAAAAAGGTTTTCTCGCCAAAGAGGAATCGGATTCCTAGTATCAAGCAAAAGTGCTTTAACGCACAAGGAATAAGATCATGCGACATCGTGTAGCAGGCAAGAAGCTGAGTCGGGATTACGATCATCGTCGGGCGCTGCGGCGTAACCTGATGGTTGCCCTGATTCAAAACGAAAAAATCAAGACTACCGAAGCCAAGGCCGATTTGATTCGCGCCGAAATGGAAAAACTGGTCACCAAAGCCAAGCAAGGGTTGGCTCATCCCGATCCAGCCCGGGCTGTTCATGCGCGTCGTATCGTGCTGGCACGCCTCGGCAACAACCGGGATGCCATGCTCAAGCTGTTTGACGAACTGGCCCCGCGTTTTGCGGATCGGCCCGGCGGTTACACCCGCACCTATAAATTGGGGTTGCGCAAAGGTGATGCCGCGCCGATGGTACAAATAGAATTCCTTCCGGCGGAGGCCGAAGAGGAAGCCTAGTTGCGACTGGCAGGCCGTTTGGCATATGATGGCACGCTGTACTGCGGTTTCCAACGACAGCGTGCTGAATTACCCAGTATCCAAGCGACGGTAGAACAAGCCTTGACCCAAGTGACGGGTGAGTCTATTACCATCATTGGGGCAGGGCGCACGGACACCGGGGTACATGCCTGCGGTCAAGTGATTGCCTTTGATGTAACGTGGAAACACACGACTGAGGAACTGCTCAAGGCAATCAATATTCATCTCCCCAACGATATTGCGTTGCAATCGTTAAGGGAGGTCGCGGAAAGTTTCCACCCGCGTTATGCTGCCCTCAGTCGCACGTACCTTTACAGACTCTATATCTCGCCAACCCGCGACCCCCTGCGTGAGCGATATGCGTGGCATCGGCAGTTGCCCCTTCAACTAGAGGCAATGCAAGACGCCATTCAACTGCTACGCGGGGAACACGACTTTGCCACGTTTGGGCAGCCACCCAAAAAAGGCGAAACCACCGTGCGGGTCATGAACTTGACCCAGATCGAAGCGGTGGATGACGAACTGCATGTAACATTGACCGCCAATGGCTTTCTCAAGCGCATGGTACGCAGTATTGTCGGCACGTTGGTCGAGGTTGGACGAGGAAAAATGAATGTGGCAGAATTTGCTGCGGCATTCCGGTCTGCCAACCGTAAAATGGCTGGGACAAGCGCCCCGCCGCATGGATTAACCCTGACCCATGTGGTGTATAACGACTATCAATTTTGATAACAGGGAAAGCAGGATTCTCCGGCTGGTGGACACAGAAAGCCGATGACGCCGGAGGCTTTTTTGGAGGAAAAGATGCCATACAAGACCTATGCGCCCAAGCCGGAGGAAGCGCAAAAAGAATGGTGGGTGATTGATGCTCAGGGGCTAACTCTGGGCCGCCTCGCCAGTCAAATTGCGTACATCCTGCGGGGCAAACACAAAGCCAATTATGCCCAGCATGTGGATATGGGTGATTTCGTGATTGTCATCAACTGCGAAAAAATCCATGTGACTGGGCGTCGCCTTGACCAGAAATATTATCACCGCCACAGCGGGTATCCGGGTGGGTTGACCTCGATTCGGATGCGTGACCAGATGAAACAGCATCCCGAGCGCGTGATTGAAAAAGCAGTCAAGGGAATGCTGCCCAACACCACACTGGGTCGCAAACAATTGGGCAAACTGAAAGTATATGTTGGCCCCAATCACCCACATGAAGCCCAACACCCCAAACCACTGACGGTGGACGGGATGTGGTCGGCGAACCTTGAGAAATAGTGAGGTAGAAAAATAGAACTATGACACTGCAATATTTTGAGGGCGTTGGTCGCCGCAAAACGTCGAGCGCACGGGTGCGGCTCTATCCGGGTGGTAATGGGACGTTCACGATCAACGACAAACCCGCCGAAGAATATCTGACACGCGGCGGCGATATGGAAATCGCATTGGCACCGCTGAAAGCCGCCAATGTCGGAAGCCTCAGCGCCTATAACATCACGGTCAAAGTCAATGGCGGTGGTGTGACGGGTCAAACCGATGCGATTCAATTGGGTATGGCCCGCGCCCTGCTGAAGATGGACGACAACCTGCGTGGAGCGCTGCGCCGGGGTGGTTACCTGACCCGTGATGCACGGGCGAAGGAACGTAAGAAGCCCGGTCTCAAACGCGCACGCAAGGCCCCAACTTACACCAAGCGTTAATTTTGGGGCGCGGCTGAACTGCGCGATTCCCATGATACGATAAGGCAAAGTCGCCCGTGATTACAAATCATGGGATGATTTTGCCTTTTTCTATTTAAGAAGGAGGAGGTCATCAACATGAACACAGGAATTACCATTGTCGGGTTAGGGCCGGGTCAAGTGGAGCAGATGACGCTACTGGCATGGCGTACATTGGAACATGCGTCGGAAGTCTATCTCCGCACCAAACATCATCCGCTGGTCGAATCACTACCCACCAAGCCCACCTATCACAGTTTTGATGACCTCTATGATCAGGCTGAAGACTTTGATACCCTCTACCAAACCATTGCCGAGCAAATTGTGGCGCAGGGGTTGCGCGAGGGTGGGGTGATTTACGCCGTGCCCGGTCATCCAATGGTTGGCGAGCAAACAACCCAATTAATTTTGGAGACAGCCCACAATCAAAATATCCCGGTCAAGATTGTGGATGGCCTTAGTTTCATCGAGCCATCCTTGTCCGCTCTGAAAATTGACGGCATCACCGGACTGCAAATTCACGACGCCACCGATTTTATTCACCTCTATCATCCACCCATCAATCCTGACCAACCAGCTTTGATTGCACAGGTTTATAGTCAGGCCGTCGCATCTGATACCAAACTGACTCTGATGAACCAGTACCCCGATGATTATCCCGTCGTGCTGCTGCATGGCGCGGGCACGGCCAATGAAATAATCGAGCGCATCCCACTATTTGAACTGGATCGCAGTGAGCATATCAGCTATTTGACGACGCTGTATGTGCCGCCGATGCCCCACCCATCCAGTTTTCAATCACTGCTGAATATCATGGCTCATCTGCGTTCCCCAGAGGGTTGCCCGTGGGACATCAAACAAACCCATCAGAGTCTTCGGGCGCATTTTATCGAAGAAGCCTATGAGGTGATCGAAGCCCTCGACGCCGAGGATATGGAATCCCTGTCAGAAGAATTAGGCGATATTTTGCTGCACGTCGCTTTCCAAAGCCAGATTGCGGTAGATGAGGGTGAGTTCTATATCACTAATGTCGTCCGGCACATCATCGAAAAAATGGTGCGCCGTCATCCGCATATTTTTGGTGAAGTCGAGGTGGAGGACGCCGACCATGTAGTGCGAAACTGGGAAGCAATTAAGCAGCAGGAACAGGCTCAGAAGGGCGAAAATGGGCGTAAGGCCCGTGAATCCCGATTGGATGGAATTCCAGCCGCTGTGCCCGCCTTGATTTATGCCTATCGGGTACAAGAAAAAGCCGCTCAATTCGGCTTCGATTGGCCTGACGTAGAACCTGTGATTCAGAAAGTGGAAGAAGAAATCCGTGAGATCCGCGAGGCCAATGACCCGGAAAGTCGTGCCAAAGAAATGGGCGATTTGTTATTCGCAGTAGTGAATTGGGCACGCTGGATGAAAGTGGATGCTGAGGCCGCACTACGAGGCACTAATGAGCGTTTTAAGCGCCGCTTTGCTTATATCGAGGCCGTCGCCAAAGAAAATGGCAAGCAGATTGAAACAATGACACTGCAAGAAATGGACAGTCTATGGGATGAGGCCAAACGTCAGGGTCTGTGAAATCCCATTTCCGGCGATAGGAGACTACTAAATGAGTCACAAGTTTTAGTGAGGTTTTACTTGGTAGGAGAGCCAACGGCGAGCTATACTACTTCAATTATTTCTCGCTACATCCATAAATATGATGCCAACATCGCCGAGGGTTTTTATCTCCCATACTACCCGTGACCGGCGTGACCGGAGATTAGCGCACGACCTAGCACAAGGCCTGCGTGATTTAGATGTTGACGTTTGGATTGCGCCCGAGAGCATTCCTGCGGGTGCCCAGTGGGAAACCGAAATTGTCTCAGGCATCATGCAACAATGTACCCACTTCCTCGTCATACTTTCCCCCCTTTCTGTAAACTCCGAATGGGTACTCAAAGAAATTCAGCTTGCCCAAAGCCGTTTTGAAAGTGAACCATCTTTCAAAATCCTGCCGCTGGTCGTAGCGCAACTCGATAACTACGATGGGCAAGCCTTCATTTCTCAATTCCAAGAGCTTCCCTATTATCGTTCAGCTAACCGACAGCTACAGGCCGTTGCTGTCGCATTAGGTCTACAAAATCTCCCGGATAAAGACGAGCGATCCGTTCAAGCGATAGTGCTGAACTATGTCACCAATCTCATCCAAGAACCAGACTTCGCAGATTGGACACAACAGCCCTATTTTGAGCTACAGGTCAATAGCAACCCATCCTATGATATTCGGGTTCGGCTACGAACAATATCAGAAGGCGGAACCCAAACTCCACATCAGAAATTCAGCGTGGAACAGGCCGTTAAGCATTATCGCCGCATGGTACTGATCGGCGAACCCGGCTCTGGCAAAACCACCGCCCTTAAGCAATTGGCTCTCCGTTTTGCGCGGGGGTTCATCGCTGCATATCCTGCCAGTACCCATGAACCTGTTCCTATCTTTGTTTGGTTGCCCCACTTTACGGCTATTGATGGCCGCAGTTCCTATGAACGCATTCTCGGTCTACTGGAAGATGCCGCTCAACGACATGGGGCGGAAATACGCCTCGATGATTTTGAACAGCTATTGGCCCAATATTCGCTCGTCCTGCTGTTGGATGGTTTAAATGAATTAGGTGAGCAGCACCTCATACAATTCCTAGATGGTCTGCGCGTGTTTGTACGTCAACATCCTAACCACCTGATTCTCATCAGTTCGCGTGCCTATAATTTTCAGATGGGTGGGACGTCGTGGCCTGTTTTTGAATTAATGGAACTGACCTACCCACACGATGTCGAAGCCTATCTAGCGTGTTATCTGGAAAAGGAGTCTGAACGCCAATCACTTCTCCAAATCCTAGCCGAAAATTTGCAGATCCGACAATTAGCTGTGAACCCGCTGTTGTTACTGATGATGATCATGGTTTACCAACATGCCAGCGGCAGATTTCCCTTCAGTCGAGGCCAACTTCTGGCACGCTTGGCACGTGGCTTGCTGGGGGAATGGGAACTGCCCACCACCGAAGATGTCCAACGCCAGTATTGGCTGGAGGACAAACACCGATTGTCGGAACACTTGGGATATGCGATGAAAGCTGAAGGTTTGGAACTGCCCATCCAAAGGGTTCGTGAAATTTTCCAAAGTGCCACAGCCGCCGACCCTCAGCACTTTGCGAGCAGCAATGCTAAACGACCACCCCATTATAAACTTATCAATCCAAATGACTTAACACCCGTCGTTGCGGAATTATTGCGTGATCGTGTACTCGTTTCCGTCAGTACCCCCGATACCATACGCTTTTGGCATCAGACCTTGCAGGAATATTTTGCAGCGGCCTTTCTCTTACAACAAAGCTGGTCGGTATTTGACCATGATGCTGCCCGCTATGTTTCCCCAGCCACACGCAAGACTGCCCGACAAACACTAGAAAAACACATTGCCGATAGCCACTGGCACGAAATTATTGCTATTATGAGCGGTCTGGTGCAAGATCAGGCCGATGACAATCAACCCGCCACGCGGCGACAGGAAGTCAGCCGATTTGTTGATGAAGTTTGGCGGCAAGACAAGCAGCTTGGTGCGCTATGCCTAAGCAATATTGAAGGATTTCCAACCCAGCAGATGGATCGTTATGTCGCGCCATTACATCAAAGTATTTACCGATGGGGCATAGTGCTCCCGCGCCTGTTGCCATGGCTGCTTCTGATGCTGATGCTCACCATTGTATGGTTAAGCCCATTGGGGATATTGGAACAATGGGTTTCGTCAAATGAAACCACCGCATTGGGACTTGGAATTATGGTCTTACTTGGCGGGGCAGCTACTGTGCTTTTCTTCCGCCTCTATGCCTTGACCATTCCGCGTATAGAGCGATTTATCAATCTACAAATTATCCAGCCGAATATCGCGGCCCTACGGCATATCCGTAATGAGACAGCCGAGCGGATTTTGGCCCAATTATCTGGACAGATCGCCTACGATTTTTCCATCGGCGAACTGACTCGAACGACAATTGAAAATGGCTTGGTATTGCCAGTACGGGACGAATCCGAACTTATCCTCATGCTAAGGGCTGAGAACACCCGCCTTCAAGCAAGCCAAGCCTTAGCGGATCGTGGTAGCCCACAGGCAATTGAACCGTTGCGGGCGATGCTTATCGATAGAGACTTGGCAGAAGTGGAATATCGAAGCGTTATTAGGGCCTTAGTACACATCATCAAGCTGCAACCCACCAATAGTTTTCAGCGAATTGAGATTGTTTCCCAATTGCGAAGCATCTTAGGGGATTATCAAATGGACATCGGCAAGCGGCAAGGAGCCTATCATGGTCTATTGGATTTGGGAATAACCGATGCTATCCCACCAGAACGCGATATGTGGGCGACGGTAGAACGATTAATAAACCCCCAGAGAACCCATCGCCCCGAAATTGTCATTTTCATGCTTATCATACTCGTCATCATCATCGGATCAGTATATTTTCTAACCCGTTAGAGGGGTGGGCCGTATGAGCATTTCGCCTGAGTTAGCACTCAAAGTTTTTCTCTCCGCTACCATGACGGCGAGCATTGGCGATATGTTTGTACTGCAAGTGCTCAAGCGTTATTCGCTGGAATACCGTTCTGGTAGCTTCTTTCGGCAAAACCTTGAATGGGTGAACCGAGCACCCTTTCTCCAACAATTGTTGGGTGCTGAAACCCTAGACTTCATGAAATCCCGCACTTTATGGTTTCCTTTTCAAGAACTCCTTTTCGGAAGTTTGGCGGTGTTATGTCTTTTGACCTATGGCTTTAGTTTTGCTTTGCTGCGGGCGTTAGTATTTATCTATTTAGCGCTGCTCATGGGTGTGATCAACCTTCGTACACCATCAGCAAATTATGCGGTTCCTGCATTGATTGTGCTACGTGGGATTGTCCTTGGTCTGCTAACCAGTCTGCTACCCGGCACAGGTGGCTTGTTAGAGGCAGCGCTTGGAGCAGGGCTTGGTTTTGGCATCTTTTTCTTGATGTATGTAGGTGGATTGCTTTTTGCGGCGGTTGCTAATCAAAGGGCTGGGGATGCTTTTGGATGGGGCAATATCACGGCAGCCACAATGGTTGGTGTTTTTTGTGGCTGGCGCTTGATGATTTTTGCCACCATCATAGCCATTGAACTAGGCGCACTGGGTGCCATTGCCTTTTTGATTTACCAACGATTACGTCGCCAATCAAGCCAACAATTGGCTGCTCTTCCCTATGCACACTATATCTCCATTGGGGGAGTGATTGCCATCACGCTAGGTCTTGAGACGCTCCAAAAGCTACTTGGAGAATGAATAGCCAGAATATTAGGGTTAATGAGCGACGCCTCCTCACCCCTTACTACAGGCATTGTCAATTCGGTAAGGCGGTGGGTTTGATATCTTTGAGATACAAATCATCTACGAACCCTATAGAGCATTTCCCCCGCTTTGGGTACATACAAAATACCTTCATCCTCACGTCTCTGCCAATCCTCAACGTTGATGGCGTGGGGATTCTGGTAGCCTAGCGATAAAACGGCACAATCTTCCGCCGGAATAGCGGTCGCTAGGATAACGTCAATACGTGCCCTTTCAACGCCGTTTTCATACACACCACTTCCACGAAGATGCGTGCCATGTGCCAGTACCCCTAGTGGAATATGCCCATACTTCTCCCACTGCTTGAGATAGAAATCGCGCACATGATAGCCTGCTTCATAGATATATTTGCCGTGTACATGGCTCACCACCACCAGTTCAGGGGCATAGACAATCACCTCACCGCCATCCATAATCGCCGGTTCCAACTTGTACATGGCTTTAGCGGCAGTCCACAATTCATCGTACATCGGCGGGGCAACCGACAGCACACGCTTGAATGGTTTATCTACCCAGATGATATGACGCTCGGACGATAAATCCGCCGCCGCACTCCACGCAGTGAGATGGTCACCAATAAACAACCCGGCAATCCCTTCTTTGACCACAACAGGGGCAATCAGCGTAATCGGCTTGAGCACACAGGCTGCCGCAACGTTGATGACATCTCGCACTGGGGTATTCTTGACGCCAATGGTATCCAAAATGGTAATGAGCGCACCAAGCCAATGCGTGACGTTAATCATCTCTGGCCCGGAAATCCCCGGAAACAAATATTTGGCCCCGCCGGAAAACCCAACAACTTCATGTGGAAAAACTGGGCCGAGAATTACTAAATGGTCGTAATCCAAAATACGCTTGTTGATCCGAATAGCTACATCCCCACCGAGCGATGGATGCCAGACCGCCCCTGCAATCTCCTGAATTTGGGCTTTTTGAATCGTGCCAAGCGTAGTCAGGGCATTCGGATTGTCCCATTCGTGGTTAAGCAGGCCAATATGTTTAAATTGACTCGTCCGTTCTTGCGCTGTAATGCCGACCAGTTTGTTTAACGAGGCTTCATTCAAGGCTGGATGTGTTCCGAGCGCTACCATAAAATCGAGCCGTTGGGTGTCGTGCAGGGCGGTCGTCACACCTCGAAACAGCAGCGGCAGGGGAATCGTGCGGGTGTGGTCGGGAATCAGCACCAGCACTCTCGCGTTGGTAAATTGCCCTCCCAGACCATGCTGTAGGGTATTGAGAATTTCGTCATCCGCTAGGATGGTACTTTGGGGGGCGATTGCGTGAATCATGATACTTTTACCCTGTATAGTTTGATGATGACATGCCGCCTGCTAGACATCATCAAGTTCTTTAAAAAGACTTAAAAAACGGTCACTCAAATGTACCCAATCCTCCACTGGTATGCTAAGTTTACCGCTGTCAATAGATTATGGCGCGGTTCTGCGATTCTCTTGGTGATGGCTATAGAATGTTGTTTGATTAGATCGTGAGCATGAGACTAATGAAGGAGACAAGGGGAACGAACAAAAAACCCACACTACCTCATCGCCATTTCAGCCTTATAGGTAATGTGGGTTGATTCCAACCATTTATGGATGGTTGGTCAAAACGCAAAAGTGCCTTCCAGTCAGATAAATCAGGGTCAATTTGGAACCCCTAACCGTGACAAAAGGCACGTTCATGCAGTAAAATTGGTCGGGGCGCCCGGATTCGAACCGGGGACCTCTGCGTCCCGAACACAGCGCGCTAACCGGGCTGCGCTACGCCCCGAATGGGGGTAGTGTAGCAAACTTCAATTACCCTGTAAAGGCTTACCTGAAAGAGCGAAGACCATGACGATTGAAACTCAACCCACCTCGCCCGTGACTTTAAGTGACCGGATGCGTAAGTTAACGGCAGGAGTCGTGAAACCCATTGCTGAGTTATTACACAACTTAGGGGTTAATCCCGATTTTATTACCTTACTAGGACTAATATTAGCCGCCATAGCTGCTTATTTCATCACCGACGATCAACTTCTCATTGCGGCAGTTTTGTTGCTTCTCAGCCTCCCGCTCGACGCCCTCGACGGTGCTGTAGCGCGGATGCTGCCCGGCCCACGTCCGTTCGGGGCATTTTTGGACTCTACCCTTGACCGTTATGCGGATGGAGCACTGTTCGCCGCGCTCGTAGTGTATGGTGTGCGGAAAGACGATGACCTGATTGTGACATTGGCCCTCTTCGCCCTCATCGGCGCTTATCTGGTTAGCTATACACGAGCACGGGCTGAAGGGTTGGGGTTTGAATGTAAGATTGGTTTGTTCAGCCGCATGGAACGCACCGTCGTTCTATTGACCTTACTCGCTGTCGGTGAATTTTGGGGCGATGCGGTGACGATTGGCTTGATAATCTTAGCTTTTGGTACACAGTTCACCGCACTACAACGATTCTGGCACGTTTGGAATCTTTGCCAAGCGCAAAAAGTTGAGCAGCAGGAAGAAAGTCATTAGACAATCCGAAGACTTCATGAAAAAAGTCCAAATCTGGTCGCATTAAAGCCATCTCATGCTATAATTCCAAAAAATAGAGATTGTATTAGGCAAGATGTGACCTTTATTGCGGAGGGCACGTATGGATGTTCAACAGGTCATGACTGACTATCAAACTACTTATCTAGCATTGTATCGCCGTAACCCAAGTGAACTGAGCGATCTTGGTAATGATTGGGTTTTGGTGAATGGCGCACGGATGACATCCAAAGAGCTTGCTATCCTGACCACCCAACTGAAGCGTGAACTAGACCAGCAAACGGCTAAACGCAGTGTGGTCCAGCGGTTGATGAAGTGGTTTAGTACAGCCAATGCTTGAGTGACTCCCCATGTGCGGCAAGCGGGGCAGGCGATAGAGCCTTGCCCCTTTAAAGCCCCCCTTTCATGATTGGCCTTCCCCTATTTTCCAAATCGGCGTTATAAAATAGCAACGATTATGGCACACCCTTTGGAGATTTCCTTAATGGATAAACATTGGTTACACCAACAATCTGCCTTGACCTATGACCGCTTGCTACCCTCAATTCAGCAGGCCATCCACACCCTCGCCGACAAACAACAACGCGTCTTTTTGGATCGCCTGCAACATCGTTTACCCGCGATTTTGGAACTACTCATCCAGCTTTATGGACAACAATATGATTTTTTCTATCATCTGGAACAAATATTGCTGACCGCCGCAAAATATTATGTCGAGCGCCCCAATGATCTAAAACAGTTGGATACGGAACGGCTCAAGAATCCCAATTGGTTTCACAGTGAACAGATGGTAGGCGGGGTATGTTATGTGGATTTATTCGCCGGAAACCTCGCAGGCATCCACAGCAAAATCCCCTATTTCAAAGAATTGGGCCTGACATATCTCCATCTGATGCCTTTGTTCCGCTGTCCCGAAAAAAATAATGATGGGGGCTATGCGGTCAGCAGTTTTCGTGAGGTAGACCCCAAGCTCGGCACAATGACAGAATTAGCAGAGTTGGCACGCGAATTCCGCAAACATGGGATCAGCTTGGTGCTTGATTTTGTGTTTAATCACACCTCGGACGAACATGAATGGGCGCTCAAGGCGCTGGCAGGTAACTCGCATTATCAAAGTTACTATTTAATGTTCCCAGACCGTACCCTGCCCGATTTATATGAACGCAATCTGCGTGAAATCTTCCCAGAACAAGCGCCGGGGAGTTATACCTATCGGCCCGAAATCGAAAAATGGGTGTGGACGACATTTAATACTTTCCAGTGGGATTTGAACTATCGCAACCCGGTGGTTTTCCGCGAGATGCTAGGTGAGATGATGTTTTTAGCCAATCAGGGCGTGGAAATCCTGCGGTTGGATGCAGTGGCGTTTACATGGAAAGAGATAGGGACAACCTGCGAAAATCTGCCGCAAGCCCATATGCTGATCCAAGCGTTCTATGCCCTGATGCAAATCACTGCCCCCGCAATGGAATTCAAATCCGAGGCCATTGTTCACCCCGATGATGTCGCAAAATATTTTGGGATGGGGGATTTTGTGGGGCAAGAATGCCGTATTTCCTACCATCCCCTGTTGATGGTGTTGCTGTGGGATGCGCTGGCGACCCGCAAGGTGAATATGTTGAATTATGCACTGGCAAAACGCTTTGCAATCCCAACTGGCTGTGCATGGGTCAATTATGTGCGGGTGCATGACGACATCGGTTGGGGTTTTGCTGATGAGGACGCGGCCCAACTCGGTATGAATGGCTATGACCACCGCCGATTTCTAAATGCGTTTTATATAGGCCAATTTGAAGGCAGTTTTGCACGTGGCCTACCTTTTAATTACAACCCACGTACTGGCGACTGTCGCATTAGTGGAATGGCAGCCTCATTGTGCGGGATTGAAACGGCCCTTGATGAGAACGACGAGGTTAGTCTTGACCTTGCCATCCGACGACTGCTGCTCATTCATAGTGTGATTATCAGTATTGGTGGCATTCCATTGATTTATCTCAATGATGAAATCGGCATGATTAACGACTATAGTTATGAAAACGACCCCTTCAAGGCGCTCGATAATCGCTGGGTACATCGTCCCAAAGCCGATTGGGAACAGCGCGAAAAACGTCATATGGCTGGAACACTGGAAGAACGGATTTACTCCCGCTTCTTGCAGATGATTCAACTGCGAAAATCACTGCCGTCGCTGGCAGGGGGCAAGATGAAACTGGTCTATACCGACAATCCGCATGTCTTGGGTTATCTGCGAGGTGTAGATACGGCCCAACGGGTATTGGTATTAGCCAATTTTAGTGAACACCCCCAAACCCCGACGCCTAATCTCTTAGCGGCAAACAGTCTCAGCCGCAATGTGGTGGATTTGATTAGCGGGGAAGCACCGCCCAATGATATCACCCTCGCACCCTATCAATATATGTGGATTACCAAACGAAGCTGACGCATCCCCGTCTAATCAACCGCGTATCCGCCACTGATTCCAGCCGACCCTCTAGCCTGACTGCTGGTTGTCCTGTACAATGCGGCAGTCTTGTTAGGAGTCGTATTGGTCAATGGAGTCTTGCCGTCATGGGTTTAAAACAGGAAGCGATGACACCTATTGCAGAAAATGTCCTTGACGGCAATTCCACAACTGCATCTGTTAACCTACCCACTTCCGATACATCTCACGAAACCTCCAGTGTCGCGCGTGCGACTGGATTGATTGCACTCGGCAACATCAGCAGCCGGGTGTTGGGGCTGGCCCGCGAGATGATCCTGTCTTATTTGTTTGGGGCAGGCACCGCCGTAGATGCTTTCAAAATTGCGATCATCGTGCCGCGTAGTCTGTATGACTTGCTAATTGGTGGGCATGTCAATTCGGCCCTTGTACCCGTCCTTAGTGACTATGCCGGACGTGAAAATCGGCGCGAATTATGGGAACTAGTCAATTTGCTGTTGGGACTTGTGACCGTCGCCCTGCTGATAATGATTCTCGGCCTCGAAATTCTAGCGCCCTTGATTATTCGATTGGTCGGCGGGGAAGCCTCCGATCAAACCATTCGTACCGCTACAGATTTGCTGCGTGTAACCGCCCCAGCGCTACTATTTTTGAGCTTATTCGCAGTAGTGTCGGGGATGTTATATGGCCTTAAACGTTTTCGGTTGCCTGCCTTTGCTGCGACGGTCTTTAATGGCACGATTGTGGCTTCGACCATTATTTTTGAGCGCCAATTAGGAATTACCGCTGCGGCAGTGGGGTGGTTGATCGGGGCAGTGGTGCAGCTTGCTATCCAATACCCCGATTTACGGGATGCCCCCCTGCGGCCTAAATTACGTGGGGCATTGTCGCATCCGGGAGTACGCACCATTGGCCTGTTGTATATCCCGGTGCTGGCTTCGCTGGGGCTAGATGTGCTAATTAACCGCCCCTTTAGCTACAACCTCGCCTCACGGACGGGGGAAGGCAATATTTCTTATATGGATTGGGCAACCACCCTCATTCAGTTTCCACATGGCTTGGTGGCAACCGCCATCTCCATTGCGGTATTGCCAACCCTCTCACAGCAGGCCGCACGCGCTATCAATGAAGGTCTGGACGCTTTCAAGAACACCTTGGGGTTCGGGCTACGGCTGGCGATCACGTTGATTCTGCCCGCCACGTTCGGCTTATTTGTGTTGGCAACCCCAGTGGTGGCGCTGCTGTTTCAGCATGGAGCATTTACCGCCAGCGATACAGACGCGACTTCGTTAGCCCTGCGTCTATATCTGATTGGGCTGCCATTCGCCGCAATAGACCTACTGCTGGTCTTTGCCTTCTATGCCCAACAGGATACCCTGACACCCGCCCTGATCGGTTTGGTGAGTTTAATTGCCTATATGGTCACGGCCTTGTTACTATTAGACCACTATAGTTTTTACAGTTTGATGATCGCCGATTCTGTCAAACATATGGTGCATACCAGCATCTCGTGGTGGCTGCTGCGACGGCGCATCAAAGGATTGCATGGACAACATCTGTTCCGCACTACGAGTCGCGCATTGGTGGCGGCAGGCATTATGGCACTGTGCAGCTTTGTTGTATTTTGGGGCATGGAAAAAATCATCGGCAGTGGCACCGTCATTCACGAGTTATTATTGGTAGTAGGGCCGGGGACTGTTGGGATTCTGGTCTTTATCGCAGTCGGTTATCTGGGGGGATTACAAGAACTGCGTTGGTTTATGCAGTTTGCGGGTCGGCGTCTAAAGCGAATCCAAGCAGGCTGACGCTATTTAGTTTTTTACTTTTAGGAGGGATTTTTGTGGAAATTCAATCCGTGATTGCATTAGTAACGGGCGGCGCATCCGGTCTGGGGGAAGCGTGCGTGCGGCGTTTTATCGGTGCGGGGGGCAAGGCTGTGATTGCCGACGTGAATTACGAACGAGCCGAGGCCATCGCCAAAGAATTGGGCAGTGCGGCGCGGGCAGTCAAAGCCGATGTCACCAGTGAAGACGACATTTTGAATGCGATTGAAGTCGCCAAAGAATTAGGCGGGATCACGGTTGCGGTCAACTGCGCCGGAATCGCCACTGCCGAACGTGCGGTTGGTAAAGAAGGCCCGCTGCCCCTTGCCAAATTTGAACGGGTGATCCGCGTCAATTTAATTGGAACCTTCAATGTCATCCGATTGGCGGGCACAATCATGATGGAAAATATTCCGAACGCAGCAGGCGAACGCGGGGTGATTATCAACACGGCTTCCGTCGCAGCCTTCGATGGTCAAATTGGGCAAGCGGCCTATTCCGCCTCGAAGGGTGGGGTAGTCGGGATGACGCTACCGATTGCCCGTGAATTTGCCCGTGCGGGGATTCGCGTCTGTACCATCGCCCCCGGCATTTTCGACACCCCGA
This sequence comes from Chloroflexota bacterium, assembly GCA_013112715.1. Classification (GTDB taxonomy): domain Bacteria; phylum Chloroflexota; class Anaerolineae; order Aggregatilineales; family J027; genus CFX10. The sequence goes on along the minus strand of JABFGB010000004.1, from coordinate 239,108 downwards.
TGATGGCTGGTTTGCCTGAGCAGGCCCGTATCTCGCTTGGTCAGCAAGTGCCATTCCCGCCGCGTTTGGGTCGCCCCGAAGAATACGCCCATCTCGCGCAGGCCATCATAGAAAATGAAATGCTAAATGGCGAAGTCATCCGCTTAGATGGCGCAATTCGTATGGCTCCCAAATAAGTCATCCACTTAAAAATTGGGGTGAGTTTCTCAACTTGCCCCCTTTCCCCCAAAATAGGCGTTTTTTATGACTGGCCCATTGACCTCGCTCAAAATTTTAGATTTTTCGACCCTGCTCCCCGGCCCATTTGCCACCATGTTGTTAGGCGATATGGGAGCCGATATTATTCGTATCGAGGCTCCTAATCGCCCCGACATTTTACGCGAAACGCCACCAATGGCAGGCAAACATTCGGCTGCCCATGCCACGCTAAATCGCAACAAACGCTCGTTGGCACTCAATCTAAAACATCCTCACGCACGTGTCCTCATCCAAAAATTGGTGCAGACCCATGATATTGTAGTAGAGCAATTCCGCCCCGGTGTAATGGATCGCTTAGGGATAGGCTACACCGCATTAAAACAAGCTAATCCTCAGCTGATTTATTGTGCAATCACAGGATATGGGCAGACCGGGCCATTTCGAGATCGAGCCGGGCATGACAACAATTATCTGGCACTGTCGGGCCTGATGAGCCATTCGGGGCGAATGGACACAGGGCCATTTCCACAAGGGACGCAAATCGCGGATATTGGCGGCGGGTCATTTGGCGCAGCCGTATCGATTTTGGGCGCGGTCATTCATCGGTTACATACGGGTGAAGGGCAGTTTTTGGATGTCTCAATGCTCGATGGAGCCGTTGCGTGGAATGCGCTGGCAGGGGCGAATTATTTAGGTGGGGGCGAACTGCCAAGCTATGAAAGCTGGATGCTGAATGGCGGTACACATTATGGGTATTATCGCACAGCCGATGGGCGTTATCTGTCGGTCAGCGCCCTAGAGCCGCAGTTTTGGGAGGGATTTTGCAGAGCAATTGGGCGGCCTGACCTTATCCCACGCTATACCCATGCCGGGCCAGCGATGCGACAGGTACGCGATGAAATTGCGGCAGTGATACTTACCAAGACCGTAGCCGAATGGATGGCAATATTCGACCCGTTGGATGTCTGCGTCGAACCCGTCCTAAATCTGGCCGAGATGACCGAGCATCCGCAGATACATGCACGGGAAATGATTATCGAAGTGCCGAATGAGAATGGCACGCTACCCCAAATTGCCCACCCCATTAAATATTCAGCGACCCCGCCCAAATATCGCTTCAGTGGGGCGGCATTAGGACAGCATACCGCCGCAATTTTGGGTGAGGTGGGGTATACAAACGCTGAGATTGAACAAATGCAGACCGATGGTCTGTTCGGCTGATTATTGGGCCGTCCAACCACCATCTACCAACAGAACCGTTCCCGTGACAAGGGCTGCTGCTGGAGATGCCAGATAAATCACCGCGCCCGCCACATCGGTAATCGTGCCCACCTGACCGCTTGGAATCCTCGCCACGACTCCCGCTCGATATTCAGGATTGTCCAGCCGTTCCGCCGTGCCGGGGGTATAAATGAAGGTCGGGCCAACCGCGTTGACCGTTACTCCACGCGCCGACCACTCAAGGGCCAAGACGCGAGTCAGTTGATTAACGCCCCCTTTGGAAGCGCAGTACACCGCATGGTCACGAATGCCAACTACACTGGCCTGCGAACTCATGTTGATGATGCGTCCATAGCCATTAGGCAACATCAATCGTCCAGCAGCTTGGCAGCAGAAAAACAATCCTTTAAGATTGACATTCATCATATCGTCCCAATCGGCCTCAGTGACATCTACAGCCGCGTGATTTGCGCCTAATCCGGCATTGTTGACCACGATGTCGAGTTTACCAAAATGGGCCGCCACACGCTCAAAAGCGGGCTGAATTTGGGCGACATCGCGCACATCCAATTCAAGCGGATAGGCTGTACCCCCTTCCTCCTCAATCTCCCATGCCAATTTTTGGAGAGCGGGCAGATCACGGGCGGCAACGGCGACTTTTGCCCCTGCGTGGGCCAACGCTTTTGCCAAGCCATAACCAATGCCTTTGCTCGCTCCGGTGACAATCGCTACTTGCTCAGTCAAGTCGAAACGGGGATAGTCCATTTTTTATGCTCCTAGCCGGACACGCAACCGATAAATGAGACCACGTAGGCCTTTGCGTTTGTGGGTTTCGGAAAAATCAAACGCGGCGTCCTGTACCATCACTTTACTACCGTAACATTCCCGCAGGTCACGTTGATGCTGGCTTATCCAAACATAAAAATCGGCGGGGGTGCGGCGTGGAAACTGGTCAAAGACCCCTGTTTTTCTGAGAATACCAATGGTGGTTTCATACACCATTTCATACCACGCGACGACAGCCTCCTCATAGGGGATAGGCTGCTCGTCTATCCGTGAGAGCACTTGTTGATAGCGGCTGATTTGGCCCAGCAATTCGGTATAGCCACCGGGTAGGGTGAGATAGATGCCGTGACTGGGACAAAGGGTGTCCAATTGGGTGTGCTGCAAAAAGACCTCGCGTTCACTCTCCATTAGCACCCGTTCCACCGAGTCCTTGCCACCTGTCAGGGGCAGCACCGCCGGATATTCCCATACATAGGCTTCTATATCGTGGATTTTTAGCTGACGCGCCACTGATACTCGATGATTACCATCGCGCACAAAATACAGATTGCCGACCTTGAACAGTTCGATGGGCGGCAGGCCGCGACTGGAAGGATTCAGGTACATCATCGCTACTGCTTGCCAACGTTCCTGCATCGCTTTCTTGCGTGGCAAAAACGCACGGTTGAAATCGTTATAGCGGCCTACGCTTCCGACGATTTTTTCGAGCGGAACGACCTGTACGCCGCGATAGATGGAACTGGTGAGATGGAGGCGATGCGAAATCTCATTGAAATCTAGGAGGTCTACCTGTCGTCCTTGCAAAGTACGGAGCAGGTTGCCCCAATAAGCCTTACGATAGGCTTGATCCCATTCTTGGCGGGCTTGTTGTCGGTATGGGGGTTGCATGAAAATCGAACTTCCTACTAGCGTCCACTGTTGATACCTTCACCGCCATCTACCGAAAGGATTGTGCCTGTAACAAAGTCGTTGGTGGCAAGGAAAACGCACGCACGGGCTACATCATCGGGGTCGCCATTGCGTTTTAGCGGAGATTGTTCCGCAAGCCGCTGCCAAAGCTCAGGACCGCTTCCGACAGGCGGGAGCACAGGCCCCGGCACAACACAGTTAACTCGAATGTTATGCTCGCCTAAAGACAGGGCACTGACTTTGGTCAGCATCATAACCCCTGCTTTAGAGATGCTGTGATGCGGTCGTGTCTTCCATGGCTGCTGACCCGCGACATCCCCAATATTGATAATCGCCCCGCCCGCCCCGCTATCAATCATCAAGCGGGCGGCGTGTTGGGTACAGAGGAATGGGCCGGTCAAATTGACACCGATGACCTCTTGCCATTCCTCATATGAGATGTCCAGCAAATCCGTGCGTCTAAAATTCGCGGCACTGTTGACCATCACATCCAGACGACCATAATGATCGTGGATGGTTTGAAACATCCGGGCCACTTGATCGGGTTGCGACTGGTCGGCCTTGACCACCAACGCCACAACCCCCATTGCCCGCGCCTCTTTAGCGGTGAGTTCAGCTTCGGCATCCGAGGCGCTGTGGTGAATGATGACATGAGCACCCTCGGCAGCAAAGGCCAACGCAATGGCTCGCCCTACTCGCCGGGCCGCTCCGGTAACACACACCACTTTATCTTGAAGGGTTGCTTGCATAAGACGTTCTACTTGGTAAAAAAGTTCTTGGCAATGAACCAGACGTTGGCGGGACGCTCGGCTAACCGACGCATGAAATAGGGATACCATTCTGTGCCATAAGGGACATAGACCCGCACCTGATAGCCCTGTTGAGCCAATTCCAATTGAGTTGCGGTACGAATCCCATAAAGCATCTGAAATTCAAATTTGTCCGCCGAGATATTGTGTTTGGTAACGTGCTGGCGGGCCGCGTCAATCATTTTGGGGTCATGCGTGGCGACCTCCAAATAGGCCCCATGTTGAATATTTTCGGCGGTCATGTATTTATGGACAAGTTTGACGTAATTGTCATCCACATCAGCTTTTTGCGGAAAGGCTTTGTCGGCAGGTTCTTTATATGCCCCTTTGCACAGGCGCACCCGCGCACCCTCGGCGGCTAACTGCTCCATATCGGCTTCACTGCGATACAGATAGGCTTGAATGACCGTGCCTACATTGTCAAATTCTTGGCGCAACGTGCGGAAAATTTGAATCGTGCGGTCTGTATAAGCCGTACTTTCCATATCAATCGTGACCGTCACACTGAGTTCTTTGGCTTTGGTCAGCAGGCGACGCATATTGTTCAGACACAGGTCGTCGCTGATGTCGAGACCTAGTTGTGTCAGCTTGACCGAGGAACTCGCACGTAGCTCATTGGCTTTGATGGCCTCCATTAGGCCAATATACTCGTCAGTAGCACGATTGGCCTGTTGCTCGTTATGCACACTTTCGCCAAGCTGGTCGAGAGACACCAGCAACCCTTTTTTGTTTAATTCACGGGCGGCCTCAACGGCTTCTTCTAAGGTCTCGCCTGCCACAAAACGCCGCGCGGCCTTCCGTGCCAATCCCAAGTTGGTAACAAATTTCCGTGACCAGCCCGCATTTGATAGGTAAAGAAAGGTAGTACGAAACATGATCTCCTAGATTTCTTAGTTGGGCAGGACAAAAAACGCCAGCCCGATAATCGCATAAAGGGCAAGTAACATCGCCCCTTCTAACCAATTGGATTCCCCGTCTTGGGCCACATGCGCCGCGATAAACGAGGCTACTGCTAGTGAAATGAGTTCATAAGGATTAAAGACCAGCAGTAGGTTTTCGCTAAACAGCAGGCTGATGAATACTAACACCGGGGCGACAAACAGCGAGATTTGCAGGCTTGACCCAAACGAAATGGCAAGGCTCAAATCCATTCTATTCTTAAAGGCCACCTGCACCGCCACGAGATGTTCCGCGACGTTACCAATGAGCGGCACGATAATGATACCCACGAAAAATTCCGAGAGGCCGAGTTCATGGGTCGCCCCCTCGACTGCTCCCACCAGCGTCTCACTCATCAGCACGATACCGAGTGTTGCAAGCCCTAATACAATCAACGCCGTCTGTTTTGACCATCGCGCATGATGCACCTCGGCGGGTTCATGTGTCACGGGTGTCGTTTTGTCTTTGCTGGCGAAGGTATACAGAACATTCAAGGCGTATAGGGCAATCAAAATGACGGCAATCCCCTCGGTAAACAGCAACTCACGCCCTGCGGCATCAGCGGCAGCGGGGGCGTCATGCACAATCAAAGGGTCTTTGCCGATGACCGCCCGGTCAAAAAACGAGGGGACAGCCATCGCCATAAACGCGAGAATAACCATTGTGGCATTGATCGAAGCGGCCTTACGATCAAAACTTTGGAGGCCATTCTTGATGCCACCCACCAAAAGAGAGAGACCCAAGACCAGCAGCAAGTTGCCGAGAATCGAGCCGACAATACTGGCCCGCACCAACTCGACCTTACCCGCTTCTAATGCAAAAATCGTGATAATCAGTTCGGCTGCATTTCCCAATGTGGCGTTCAACAAGCCGCCCCATGTTTCACCCATATAATGGGCTAACTCTTCGGTGGCCTCCCCAACTAATTTGGCAAGGGGGATGATCGCCAATGCTGCCAAGATAAATACAGGGACATCATCCAAATCCAGAACATATTTCCCCAGCAACGCGATGGGAAGAAAAATTAGCAAATTTTGGATGTTGAGCAGTTGTGAGGGATTGAATTTCACGATCGTTGTTCCCTAAGCATATTTTGTAAATGACTAAGTGTTTAGCTCATGGCCGGCACGACAATGCCAAATTTACTACCGACGCCTTTTTCGCTTGAATAAAAGAGACGTCCCCCACAGAGTTTAACACATTCCATCGCAATCGGAATGCCTAAGCCATAGCCTTTGGTGTTGAGGACAATTTCGTCATCCCCCCGGAAAAATAGCTCACCGAGACGAGCTAATTCTTCTGGTCGCATCCCCACGCCATTATCTTCCACTAACACCTGCAACCCTTCTGGGACAGCCGAAGCCGTAATCTTAATCGTGCCACCGGGATTGGTGTATTTAATGGCGTTATCCACAAGCTTGATGATCGCTTGGGTGTAGCGGGTTTTATCAATGTTCAATATGGGCAGTCCCTGTGGAATATCAAATTCGAAGGCGTGCTGACGTTGGGTGGCGAGTTCGGCCAGTTTTTTTTCGACTTCCAACAACACATTTTTCGCCACATCCATCTTGGGTTCGGCTTTGAGACGCCCAGCCCGGAGTTTACTAATGTCGCTGATGTCGGTGACAAGCTGCTCCATGCTTAGGACGTTATTGCGGACGGTAGAGATGAACTGGCCCTGCATATCATTGAGTTCACCCACCAAGCGCTTATCCAGCATATCTACATAACCGCGTATGCTGGTCATTGGCTTGCGGATTTCATGCACCATGACCGAAATAAACTTCATATACATATCTTCAACAGAGGCTACCGTTGGGGCATTCTCCGTTGTTGGGGCAGGCGGGGGGGTTTGGTCAGACATTGGTTAGATTCTCCCTGTCTATTGGCTATTCGTATTTAAAGCCCAAAGGCGCTCGCCAAATTCGATACCCGCACTACCACCCACAAAGCGGGCATATTCGCGCACATTTTGGCCCATTTCACTGGTGCTATTCCAAAAACTACTAATCTGCGAGGCATAACAGGCCACTGCTTCTATTTTTGCCTTGAGTGCCGCTTCATCAAAAGCTCGCACAGTGGGTGAGGCAGGGCTGGGTAGGGTCTTAAGAGCGGTTTGAACGGCAGTGCTGCCATACAAACGCGGTTTGTCGCCGGAATGGAAATGCAGCACTTCATTGGTTTCGGCGGCATAGGGATATTCTTCATAGAAATAGACCTCGAAATGCGGGGGCGTCCCTTGCAAGCCGCGTATGGCTAAATTCCGTACCAGTTGATGATCCACATGATTGCCTGCCGCTAGGGGAATATACAAAGCCTTGAGATCGGCCCTTTGATGATAATCCAGCACCAACTTGAGTACTGGGTCGTCGGGGTGAATTTCGGCAAACAATGAATCATAGCTTGGATAATAGGCTTGCCCATTGGCATCCAGCCGATAAATCGCGTCCAGCCAATCGCCAAAAACAATTTTTGCCCCCAAGCGTTCGACGGCGGCTTGATCTTCAGCCCGACGCACGATATAGGGATTATCACCCAAACCCCAACGTGGATGCAGGTCTAACACCACCGGACTATTAGGAGGTGGATAAGGAACATCTGCGACGGTCAAGGTCAAGACTTCAACTGCTTCATCCTCTTGTTTTAGGGTATACATCAAGCCGCCGCAGCTTAATACGGCGTCATCGGCATGGGGGGAAAGGATGAGATGAGTCATAATCGTTTTAACTGGCTTTCTCAGAAGTCGCCGCTTGTGTTTCTTCCGCGACAGGTAGTGTAAAAGTGAAGGTGCTGCCAACTCCCACCTCACTTTCGATGGTAAGTTCGCCCTTCATTAAATCAATCAAATTGCGGGTGATGGCAAATCCAAGCCCCCAACCCGGCTGCTCCAATGTATTCGACGTGCGGAAAAACTTTGTGCCGAGTTTTTGTAAATCTTCGGGGGCTATACCCACCCCGGTATCCTTCACACTGACGCTGACTTTCTCACCATCGCGTTTGGCCGATAGGGTAATTTTGCCGCCATTGGGAGTGTATTTATAGGCATTGCTTAAAAGGTTGAGCAAAATTTGCAGAACACGGCTGGAATCCGCACTGATAAGAGGCAGATTCACCTCAATTTCCTCAACAAAGGTGTGATTACGTTCGGTAATCTGGGCCATCACATCCGTTTTGACCTGTTCAACCACTTCTGATAATTTTACGGGTTCAATTGCCATACGAAGTTGGCCTGTTTCAATGCGGGTAATGTCATTGAGATCATCTACCAGCATTCGCATCCGCTGCACGTTGTTCTGGATAGTTTTGACGAATTCCTGCTGCTTTTCGCTGAGTTGACCGACAATCCCCAACAGTGAGGCATAACCGCTGATGCTGGTCATCGGGACTTTTAGTTCGTGAGCCACAAAACCGACAAATTCCGACTTTGTTTTGTCAGCAGCTTTGACGGCATCATACAAACGGGCGTTTTCAATGGCAATCGCGGCACGGTCAGCCATGCGCGAAACCAATTCTTGTGCGTCCACGTCAAAGGCGTCGGCTCGATTAGCCGAAAACAACACCACTCCGATGATATTATTTTCGCGGCGCACCGGCACACATAAGGTCGTATGGGGGGATGCACCAGTCGGCGATAATTGCAATGCCGCCGATTCCATTTCGAGTACCTGTGCAATGAGGGGATGCGTCAAGGGCAGTTGGGGTGTCTGCGAAAATTCATTCTCCTCGCCATAATTTGCCACGAGGCTAATCACCCCGGCCTCCCGATCCAAAAAGCCCATACTCGCGCTTTGGGCATCACACAGGCGCGACGACCATTCGAGGGTCAGTTTCATGGCAGCCTGCAAGTCGAGTTTTTCGTTTAGCTGGCGGTCAATCCATTGCAAAATGCGTAGTTCTTCAAGGCGGGCCTGTAATTCGGCGTCTGTTTCGCTGTAGAGACGAGCATTATCAAGGGCGACGGCTGCTTGGGCCGCAAATGCCGCCAAAACTTCTAGGTCTTCGTCGGAGAACAGACCTGTCTTGATACGATTATCCACATAGACCACCCCTGTATTTTTGCCACGTGCCCGCAGGGGCGTCGCCATAATGCTCCGCATCCCATGAATCATGATGCTGACCTGCCCGGCGTACCGGGGGTCTTCTTGAGCATTGGTGGTGACGACGGGTTCACCAGTTTCAAAGACTTGGCGCGTGATGGTACGGCTAAAGGCGATTTCATCACTTTGCAAGGTCTCTTGGTCAAAATTGCGAGCAACGCGCACCGCCAGATTACCATCATCATCGAGGAGCATCAAAAAACCACGCTCGGCCCCTGAAAGCTGGATAATGGCGTCCATCACTTGGTCAAGTACCGTCTGTAAATTCAACGACGAGCCAATGACCTTGCCGACTTCATAGAGGGCCGCCACTCGCTTTTGTTGAATGGTGTTTTTGCGTTCGGCTTGCACTTGGTCGAGCAATTCTTCCAGTGAGCCAAGCCGCTGGTCAAAATATTGGGCATTAATTTTGCCCGTCCGAAGCTGGCTTCGCAGCAAAGTTATATTTTGGCGTGCTGTAGCAAGCGCGGCCTCCAACTCTTTACCAGCCAAGCCATTGGTCGGGTTTTCTTGATTATCCATGTGGTTTCTCCACCACCTGCTGATAATAGCGACAATCGGAAGTTAAGGGGCAGCGTTCGCATAGAGGCTTACGTGCCTTACAAACCTCGCGCCCGTGCCGAATAATATTAAGATGGGCCGGATAAAATTCATCGGCGGGAATAATGGCCTCTAGTTCATCATGGGCACGGTCAGCACTGGTTTTTTCATCAATCAACCCCAACCGTCCGGTTACACGATGCACATGGGTATCTACCGGAAAGGCCGGGATGTTGAAGGCAAAGAGCAAAATAATCGCAGTGGTTTTGGGGCCAATACCATTCATAGAGGTCAACCACGCCTTAGCCTCCGCCACCGACAAATCTTTCAAAAAATCCAAAGACAGCGTGCCCCGTTTTTCAGTGATATAGTGTAATGCTGCTTGGATGCGCGGAGCTTTTTGTTTGGACAATCCCGCAGGTCGAATGATGCTTTCAATTAATTCAACCGGGGCATCCCGTACACTTTCCCAATCGAGGAATTTGGCTTTGAGAGCAAAAAATGCCTTGTCACGATTGGTATCCGAGGTATTTTGACTCAGAATTGTGCTAACCAGTTCATCCAGTGGTGGCAAGGCAGGACGCCATTCAGGATAGCCATACAACGTCTCCAATTGATCAGCTATGCGGCGATAATGAGCGCGACGAACGGCTGTTATTTTGTCGTTATTCGATGATTGCGTCATAGTTGCTTAATAAGTTTCACTTTAGACAATCAAATGCTCATAAAGCAAATCGGGTGTCAGTTCTGGTACTACCGACTCCCTGCTGCGGAGGGTCAAGGAAGCCGCTGTCACTCCTAAACGCATGGCTTCATCCAAACTGAGTTCGTTGGCAAGTCCAAAAATCACCCCTGCCGTCAACGCATCTCCCGCACCTGTAGAATCTACCACTTCAGACTTGCGTGCCGGAATATGTCCCGCTTCGTTGGGGTTCGCATAGGCTACCCCATTTTCGCCCAACGTGACAATGACAATTTCAGGCCCACTGCTGACAATCCGTTTTGCCGCTTGTACCGAAAGGGCAATATCTTGCGACGGGTCAGGGATGTCGCAAAGGGGCACGGTCTCAGCCCCATTGGGTGTAATCAGATAGACCTTATCCAAAAATGGGCGGATTTTGCCAGCTCGTGCAGGCGAAGTCGGGTCTACTACCAGCGGCACATCATGTGCATCACACAGTTCCACAATTTTGGCGACAGCCTCCGCGCTGATGTTTAGATCCGTAACCACCATACTCGCGTCCGCAAACAAGGCGGCTTTTTGCTGAATATATTCAGGGTCAAGGCGCTGCATAATGTCGTAATCGCTAACTGCTACTGACAAATCTCCTCTGTCGTCCATGATGGCGATATAACTACCAGAGCGTCCATCCGAAATTTGCAGAACATGGGTGACATCCACCCCGGCAGCAGCGGCATGGGCCATAATCAAATCGCCTTGCGAGTCATCCCCAACCACTGAAAGCAAAATGACCTCGACTTCAAGGCGGGCCAAATTTTCCGCGATATTCCGTCCGACACCACCAAAGCTACTGCTCACCCGTCCGGGGTTCGAAGTCCCAGCCTGCGGCGGGGCATACGAATAGCCTTTGATGTCGAACCCGGCTGCACCGATTACCAGCACATGACCCTCGTCTTGCATGGCTGTCACCACCTTCCCACCAAAGGAATGTTATACTTACAATGGCAATTGTGCATCAATGCAAGATTTACGTCAAAATTTAACAACCATTCCACAACACGCCAAACTTTAGTATCGTATAGGCTGTCAGATTATTCCAATCCGTACTGCTTTCCCAGCCCGGCAGGTTTGAGTTCTGAAACCGATGTAAGTATGCTCAATACAGCCTCATTTCCGCAACTTGAAGTGATTGATCAGGCACTTGAAGCCAATGACCTACGTAAGGCCGAGCTACATATTGCACGACTGCTGCGTTCTGATACCCAGACTGATTTACGTGCCCAATTGTTACTGCGTCGCGCACGGGTACGATTGCTCAATGGACGCCCTGACGAAGCCCTTGAGGACAGCCAAGAAGTGATCGCCCTCGCGCCGTCATTGGGAGAGATGCCCGAAGTCAAAATGACACTGGGGGATATTCACTTAGCGCGGTTCATGCTGGCGGAGTTGGGTTTTGCCGTTCGCAGCGATACTGACCGAGCACTCGAATATTACAACGAGATATTGACCCGCCACCCGCATTTTAAGCAGCGTGGGTGGGTATTTTATCAACGTGGACGGATTTATTTAAGCGAAAACCGCGTAGATGAAGCGATTGCCGATTTTGAAGAGAGCCTACGCCGCGAACGCCGCCCCTATGCCCTGCACGCCTATTGTTACGAACGGCTCGGCTTTATTGCAATGTACGAGCAGCGCCAAGTGACCCAAGCCCTTGATTATTTAGATCGAGCTATTGATGTTTATCCAACAGGCGAAAATGCTGCGTGGCTGGTACAGGTGCATATCCTACGCAGTCGTGTATTACGTGAACTAGGGGATTATGAAGCGGCATTGACAGCGGCCTCCAAAGCCCTCAATGCTTTAGATACAGGTGCGCCCAATTACCGTGAAGCTTTGACCGAAGCCCATCTTGCTGTTGGTGAAATTTTGGCACTGATCCCCCGCCGGGAAAATGAGGCGCTTGAGCATCTCTTAGAATTTTTGCAAACCAGCAAACGCCCATTGGGGGTGGATGTGACATGGAGCCGCGTCTACGAAACGATGGGTGATCTCTATTTCAAATTAGAGAAATCGGAGCAGGCCGTCGAAGCCTATCAAACGTGTCTGGTTTTTAATCCTCTGCATCCACTGGCGGTTAATGTGCATTATCAAATCGCCCGCTGTCATTATCGGATGCGCCAATATGAAAAAGTGATCGCTTCAATAGATAAACTCTTGGAAACCGCCGAATCGGATATGCAATGGATTGGCGACTATCGGGTGTTTAATGTCTTGGGGAATGCCCATTTCGCGCTAGAGCATTATCACAAAGCCGCCCAAGCCTATCGCCAAGCGGTTGATCTTGCCCCATCCAACGCCGAGGGGTTAGATAAAATCAAGAAGTATCTGCAATTTTCGGAAGAACTCGCCGGGACATAAAGTCTGCCTTAGAATGGAAGCGATAGAGAGAAGGGAATTTTGAATGGCTACCAACGAAGAAATCTATCTCAACCCGCGTATTGTGGTTTCGCGCACAGTTTGTCATGGCAAACCTCGGATTGCTGGCACTCGGATTATGGTTTATCTAATCCTTGATTTGTTGGCGGGAGGCAAATCGTTTGACGAAATCATCACAAACTATTATCCAGACATTACAACGGAAGATATCCGCGCTTGTCTCGAATATGCAAGTCAAGTAGTACGAGATGAGGATATAATTCCTGTCGCATGAGCATCCTACTTGATCATTGTGTGCCTGATTTATATGCTAAATTGATGGTGGGATGGGGATATCAAGTTTATTTACTACGAGAGCATATCAAACCGGATTCCGACGACCCTGATGTTTTGGCACTTGCCACTTCGCTTGATGCGGTTCTGCTGACGGTAGACACCGATTTTTCGAATATTCTGAACTACCCACCCCAAAATTATGCTGGAATAATTATCCTCCGCTACCGTCTAGCCGATGAAAAAGCGCTCAATGAAACTCTTAAGCAAGCACTTGCTGATCTGTATCGAGACGAATTACGTGGAGTATTGGTTGTTGTAAAACCGAATCGCTATCGAATTCGCCGCTCAGTTTCCGAACCCGAAGATTAGTAAGTCTCTATTCTACCTGCGGCAATCCCGTGCATGGATAATAGGCCTGCCCCAAAACAACCCGATAATCTACGGTGCGGTCAGGGTCTGGCTCAACAATCACATCCGAATTTTGCAGCCCCATCGCCCGTACCAACACGTCTACGCTACTGCCTTTGGTGTCGCCCGTAAAATCATAAATCTTACTCTGCTCGGCGATTTCCTCAACAGCCTCTGAATGGATGGTGGCGACGATCCCCTCCCACGCCAAACGTTCCTGCGCCACGACATCCATGCCTTCAACTCCACTGGCGTTCATAATCTCGATGCGAGGATTTTCGCGGAACAGACGATTTTCGGTGGGGGGCGTCAAAAATTCTTCGACAATTTGGCGGATAGCAGCAGGTCGCATTTTTAAGACCATCGCGCCTTGATTGGTTGTGAAATCGGTCACGGCGTTATGGCTGATATAATGGCTTTCAATCAATCGAGGATTGAGGTTCGCTCCGATGGAGACCAGCGACAAAATTTCGTCCAGCGACAGATCGGTATCCACTGTATTCTGAAATTCATTCCACAAATCGGGAATGGTGTCCCACATATTTTGGGTTTGGAACTGCTGCCACATTGCTCGCAGCAACAATTGATGGCGGCGGTTGCGATCAAAGTCGCTGGTGGTGGCACGCGAACGGGCATACCACAGAGCGGTTGAGCCATTCATATGATGCAAGCCGGGGGTCAATGTGACCAAAATCCAATTGGCGGGTAAATTGGGGTTGAGGTCGTCGGCTTTGAGGCGGTAATCCTCCAATTGGCAGTCTACGACAATATCTACCCCATCCAGTGTATCAATGATACTCTGAAACCCACTGAAATTGACTTTGGCGTAGCGGTCAACCGTGATACCCAAATTGTATTCAATCGTATCTTTCAAAAGGGCTGTGCCACCGCCGTCATAATCCATCAAATCGCCATGCTGTGAGGCCGTATTGATGCGGTCATAGCCATATTCAGGAATATACACATAAAGGTCGCGGGGTAAAGACAACATATTGACTGTGCCGCGTGTTTTATTGACGAGCACAATCACCAAGACATCCGTGCGATAGGCGGGATCATTGGGGCGCTTATCGCTGCCTATCAGCAAAACCGTCAAGGTATCATCTTCACCCGTTGGAATCACCCCCTCAACCGATGTCGGGATAAGGCTAGGTTGAATCAGCGTTGGTGTGATAGAAGGCGTCAACGTAGGGGAGGGTGTTTCAGTTACAGTTGGCGTGTGGGTTGGTGTAGGAGTTTCGGTAAAGGTGGCAGTCGGCGTGTGGGTGTCCGTCGGTGTTGGGGTCAGGGTCGGCGTCAGTGTACCTGTCAATGTCACAGTAGCAGTAGCACTTGGTGTAAAAGTCAGTGTTGGTGGCAATGGGGTATGAGAGGGAATCGGCGTGCTGGTATAGGCCGCCGCAATCGCAAATGAGGTTTGGGTGGCATCCAATTGCGCTAGACCTTGATTAATGGCATCAGCGGTAGAGGTGCTGTCAGTTTGTCGCAGTTCGCGTACCCGCCACGCATAGGCCACTGCAAATAGCCCCGCCACAAGGCCGACCACGGCTAAACTTATCAAGATAACCAGACCTGATTGTGAAGATTTTTTTGAGGATGCCATAGAACCCAAAGTGTCCAAAAATGTCTGATACTGTCCCAAATCATATAACGGCGTAGGCAATCTGCGCCAACCGCAGTAAAATAACCTTAAACATTGGAATAAGGTATAGGTCACATAGTCGAATGCCAGTATTGCACATCATTGGGGGCGGATTGGCGGGTTCAGAAGCCGCATGGCAGGCCGCCGAACAAGGCATTGATACGATTTTGTATGAGATGCGCCCCAAGAAAACCACCCCGGCCCATATGACAGATCGGTTGGGTGAATTGGTGTGCAGCAACTCGTTAGGGTCGGATTTACCTGACCGCGCCTCTGGTTTACTAAAAAATGAACTGCGCCGTTTGGGTTCGCTGTTGATGCGTGCTGCCGAAGCCGCCTCCGTTCCAGCAGGTGGGGCATTGGCGGTGGATCGTCAAAAATTTGCCGATGAGATCGAAGGCGCGATTCAAGCCCATCCACGCATCACCCTGATCCGCGAAGAAGTCACCCAAATCCCCAATGAACCCACCATCATCGCCAGTGGGCCATTGACCTCCCCGGCATTGGCTGCGGATATCGCACGACTGACAGGTGAAGAATATCTCTATTTTTACGATGCACTGACCCCGCTGATTACGGGTGATTCAATCAACATGGACATCGCGTTTCGGGCTAATCGGTGGGGACGGGGTGACACCGAAGAGGGCGATTATATCAACTGCCCGATGAACAAAGACGAATATGAGGCGTTTGTTGCGGCCCTGCTTTCGGCAGAGCGCATTCAATTGCGCGACTTTGAACAGGAAGACCCTCATTTTTTTGAGGGCTGTCTGCCTGTCGAACAAATCGCCAGTCGGGGTGAAAAAGCCCTCGCGTTTGGCCCGATGCGTCCGGTTGGAATCTTTGACCCCCGCACTGGCAAGCGCCCCTATGCGGTTGTCCAGCTTCGTCAGGATAATCTGGCAGGCACGCTTTATAATCTGGTTGGATTCCAGACCAATCTGAAATGGCCCGAACAAGAACGGGTCTTCCGCATGATACCCGGCTTGGAAAATGCCAAGTTCTCACGGCTCGGTCAGATGCACCGCAATACATTTATCAACTCCCCTAGTTTGCTACATCCTACTTTGCAATTTAGAACACGGGAGGATTTATTTTTTGCAGGGCAAATCACAGGTGTAGAAGGCTATGCAGGCAATATCGCTACCGGACTAATGGCAGGTTTAAACGCCGCTAATTGGCTAAATGGCAAGGCGCTGTGGACGCTCCCCAACACCACTATGATCGGCGCATTGTGCCATTATGTTACTCATGCCGAACCTAAATATTTCCAACCTATGAAGGCAAATTTTGATTTGCTGCCCAAATTTCCTGATCTCATTAAAGATAAACAGAAGCGCAAGATGGCCTATGTCAATCGGGCGCTGCATGATCTTGAGCAGTATGCCGCCGAACACGGTTTTGCAATACTCTCTCCAACCAACTAAAGGAACTTCTCGTATATGTCAAAAGGAACTCGTTTACTGGTTTTAATGCTCGTATTGTGTGGTATGGTCATAATTGGAGTAGTGCTCCTCCAAAATGATTCCAATGATCCCAAACCCGTGCGGGCGCAAGAGAATACCCCCGCTGCTACCGATGAAGCGACTGAAGCGCCGCCGTATTTTGATGGTGAACGGGCATTGGAATTTGCGGCTATGCAAGTCGAGTTTGGCCCACGTCCGGTGGGGAGCGAAGCCCTCACCAAAACAGGGAACGCCATTATTGAAGCCCTTGAGACGGCGGGTTGGGAAGTCGTAACCCAAGAATTTCCCTATGATGCCAACGGGCAGACCTATTCGGTGCGGAATATCATTGCCAAGCGCGGCACAGGCCCCATTACCATGCTGGCCTCGCATTATGATACCCGCATGATTGCCGACAATGACCCCGACCCACTGTTACAAGGCGATCCGGTGCTGGGTGCAAACGACGCCGCCAGCAGCGCCGCCGTGTTATTGGAAATGGCAGAAATGGTCAATGACCACTATGCAATTACCGAAAATAATCAAATCTGGTTGGTATTTTTCGACGCGGAAGATAACGGACGTATCCCCGGCTGGGATTGGATTTTGGGGTCGCGTTATATGGCAAGCCATCTCGACCAATTGGGGGTCGCGCCCGAAAACTTTAACCTGATGATTTTGTTCGATATGGTGGGTGAGGCCGATACAGATCGTGAATATATCGGCTTGAATATGGAAACGGAAAAAGTCGGGCAAACATTCTATTACGAGCGTAATTCAATCAATAATGCCCCTGAATACACAGCGGCACTCTGGCAGTTAGCGGCTGAATTAGGTTTTGCCGACCAATTCGTCGCAGAACCTCGTTACACCATAACTGATGATCATCTGCCGTTTATCGAACAGGGCATCCCAGCAGTAGACATTATTGATTTTGACTATCCCTATTGGCATACCACTGCCGACACACTGGATAAGTTGAGTGCGAACAGCTTAGATCGGGTAGGCAGTGTCGTAGAGATGTATTTACTTCAAACCGGAGTCTTACAAGTCGAGGCACAATGATCAAAAACTTCTCCCTTGCTGCGCGGGTCGAGAATCTACCCGACTATCCCTTTGCCATCATCGGACAGCGGTTGCATGAATTACGGATGCAGGGCCGCGAGATTATTCAAGTGGATATGGGCAGTCCCGATCTGCCGCCGCCAAGTGCTGTGATTGAGACCCTTGCCACCGTTGCCAGCCAGCCAAATAAACACGGCTATGCCGGGTATCGAGGCACGCCAGCTTTTCGTAAGTCCGTCTCGCGTTACTATGACAACCGCTTTGGCATTAAATTAGACCCAGAACACGAAGTCCTGCCACTGATTGGCTCGAAAGAAGGCATCGTCAATTTTATGCTGGCGATGGTTGGGCCGGGCGATGTGGTGCTCGTACCCAGCTTGGCCTATCCCGCCTATGCGATGGGCGCACAATTAGCGGAGGCCGAAGTCTATATTATGCCAATGCGGGCCGAGACGAATTTCTTGCCTGTGCTGGAAGATATTCCCGAAGACATCCGCCAGCGGGCCAAACTGTTGTGGCTGAATTACCCCAATAATCCTACCGGGGCATTGGCCTCGCTAGAATACTATGAAAATGCCGTCGCGTTTTGTCGTAAATATGGCATCCTGCTGTGTTCCGACAATCCCTATTTTGAGTTGGTCTATGATGGGGAACCGATTGCGCCGAGTGCATTGCTACCAGACGGGGCAAAAGACATCACCATTGAGTTTATGAGCCTGTCGAAATCGCATAATATGGCCGGCTGGCGACTGGGGGCAGCAGTCGGGAATGCCGAAGCATTGGCGGCCCTGTTAAAAGTCAAAAGCAATGTAGACAGCGGTCACTTCCACGCTATTTATGAAGCAGGAATCACCGCGCTTGATACGACCCCGCACGAATGGATTGCAGAACGCAACCTGCGTTATGCCATTCGTCGGGATAAAATCATTGCTGCTCTACCACAAATCGGCCTAGAAATTGATGCACCGCCGCGTGGGTCGCTCTATGTATGGGCAAGGGTACAAGATGGTGATGATGTGGGTTATACGGATCGTTGCCTGCTGGAGGCCGGAATTTCGATGGCGGCAGGCTCGATTTATGGTGAAGATGGGCGCGGGTATGTCCGTATGAGTCTGGGTATACCGGACAATGTGCTAGATCAGGCCCTTGATACACTCATTCGCTGGTGGAATTCCTAAAAATCAACCGGGGTGGGTCGTCATAACCCATCCTTCACAACATTCGCGCAAGAGTAAGGAGTAAAGGCTTACGGCTAAATACACCAATACAGACAGCCTCACCGAACGGGCTTTTTTGGTCGGGATTGAACTGCGTGGATCGCGCCCCTTGCTTTCTGTGCAGGATTCGCTGGAAGAACTCAAATTGCTGGCGGATACGGCGGGCATGGTTGTGGTGGGCCAAACCAGTCAGCGGCTCAATCGCATTGTCCCCGGTACGTTTATCGGCCCCGGCAAGGTCGAAGAAATCAAAGAGACGATTACCGAATTACCCGCCGATGTGGTCATTTTTGACGATGAACTTTCGCCGCGCCACCAACGTGAATTGGAAGAAGCGTTCGGTGAAAACATCAAAGTGCTTGACCGTTCGGCGCTGATCCTCGATATTTTTGCCCAACACGCCACCACGCACGAAGGCCGTTTACAGGTCGAATTGGCCCAGTACGAATATCGTCTGCCACGCTTGACCCGTCAATGGACACACCTTGCCCGTCAGGCAGGCGGTGGCGGTGGACGTGGTGGGAATGCTGGGGTCGGGTTGCGTGGGCCGGGTGAAACACAATTGGAAGTTGACCGCCGCGAAGTAGGTCGCCGCATCAGCAAACTCAAAGTTGATTTGGAAAATGTGCGTGGCCATCGTCAGCGCCAACGCCAACAGCGCGAAAAAGCGGGGCTACCCGTCATTGCATTGGTGGGTTATACCAACGCGGGCAAATCTACCCTTTTGAATACATTAACTGGGTCGGATATTTATGTCGCCAATCAGTTGTTTGCCACGCTTGACCCAACGACGCGCAAAACCGTTTTGCCGGGGGGCAAAGCTGTGCTGTTTTCCGATACGGTAGGATTTATTCAAAAGCTACCGACCACTCTCATCGCGGCATTTCAGGCCACATTGGAAGGCATCACTGAGGCCGATTTATTGCTGCATGTGGTAGATGCGACCCATCCCAATCTGATGCAGCAAATTGAGGCCGTCGAGGATACACTGGCCGAAATTGACGTGCCGCGCATCCCTAAGATTCTAGTCCTCAACAAAATTGATATGGTCGAGGGCGGCAAACCCGACAGCGAGAAATTTGCTGGACTTGGTTATAGCGCGATTGTGGGGGTATCGGCCCTCGAAAAAATGGGTATCCAAGAATTGCTGCAAGCGGTAGAAGATGTGATGAAAACCACCCTTGTACCGATTCGGGTGCTGCTGCCCTATAGTCAAGGCGAATTGCTGTCGTGGATTCATACGCGCGGCGTGGTGGATCGTGAGGAGCATACCCAAGAGGGGGTACTCATTGAAGCCCATTTGCCAGCACGGGCCGTCCAGCGGGTCGAGCAGTTCTGTGAGTCTACCTCACCGGATGTGTAAGCGTGCGAACCATTTTTCATCCTGATTATTGGGTACGTATTCCAGAAGGCGAATTTCTGTTTGGCCTTTTGGAAGAACATCGAAAAATGCTCCGTGAGCAATTGAAAGAACTTGTTAACTACTCACAACGGCCTCGCCATGAACAAAATTTAATTGATAGTGCCATCGGTAAATTGGCAACCGTCGAGGCGTTGAGAGACGAAGAAATTGCGGTTTTTGGATTTGAGTACCCGGATCAAATTCATTATTGGCGGTTCAATGGGGTTTATGAGCAAAAACGAATTTGGCTCAAGGAATTCTATATTGCCCGTTATCCTATTACCAACAATCAGTATAAGTTATTTAGGATAAAAGGCCAAAATCCCTCCGAATTGCCGGGAACTTTGGAAGAACCTGAAACCATAAATCCTGAGAAATACAAGAATTATGCCTATACCCGCTGTGCAGCAGAGGTTCAAACCGAAAAAGCATTGCGGTTTTGCGAACAGTTAGGCGCACGTTTACCAACGGTTTACGAATGGGAGAAAGCTGCAAGAGGGACAGACGGCCGTTTATATCCTTGGGGGAATGTCTGGAATCCAAATGCCGGATTCTTTTCTTATCGTCAGTATACACCCAAAATGTGTTCGGATGGGAAACCCCCTGTAGATGCTTATCCAGCTGGGGTAAGTCCCTATGGGGTTTGGGCTATGGTAGGTGGGCTGCCTGAACTCGTCACAGTACCGACTGAATTGCAGACGATTGCCTATGAATATGGCGGAAAGCACCATGAAATAAAAGCGTCTAGAAGAGGGTACCAATTCAATGGAAACCTAGTATATCGAGGCTTAAAAGGGAGACACCCCAAAGAAGTTGATCCACAATGGGCACCCTTTCAACACATTATTCCTCTACAAGGTGTAGGTGGCTGGGTTGGCTTACGACCCGTTTTAGATAAATGGCCTAAACAATCGTGGTCGGGATATGATATACCCAAGTAAATTTTGAACAAATGCACAAACCTGATGCTTGAGTCAGGACACATTTTCCTGTAGCGTAGTAACACACATTTTAAAAATTTAAGACGTTGATGGCGAAAAGTACGAAAGTTTGCACAGTCCAGAGAGTGGTCACCGCTGAGAATACCACCTGTTGCCCTTTCCGAAAGACACGCCGGAGTTGCCAGAGTGAAACAGGCACGCATTTTCAATTAGGTTAACTAATTTCAGCACGGTGGCTTTAGCCCTGTGTCAGCAATCAAATTGAGAATGGGAATGGAGTAACTCAGGGTCGGGTGCGCCCGTTATCGCGCCGAGTTATTAAATTTTCTGAAGAATTTAGAACTCAGTGAGGTCGCACGCTGGTAGGCGGCGATAAATCAAGGTGGCACCACGAGCATTCACGCCCACTCGTCCTTGAATGGATGATTGGGCGTTTTTGTTTCTCTGGTATTCGTGTGGTGCAAACAAATAGAGCCGTAGAAGGAGTTTAAGTCGCAGATGCAACGTACATTAGCCGCAGAAATTGGGGCGCATGTGGGTGAAAGAGTCCGATTGCAAGGGTGGTTACACATCCTGCGAGCGCTGGGGGAAGTCAATTTCCTCGTCCTGCGCGATCGTTCTGGCATTGCCCAAAGTGTCCTTACCCCTGCCGAACTTGCCCCATTGGAGGGTCTCGCCGTCGAATCAGTCATCGAAATTGAAGGCAAAGTTATCGCCGCGCCGCCTGCCCCCGGTGGTTTTGAACTGCATGAGGTTCAGGTGCGTGTCATTACCCCCATCGCCGAACCGCCCCCCATCGAAATCAACAAAAAGCAGATTAACGCCTCCCTCCCCGTGTTTCTTGACCATGCCGTCGTCGGGCATCGCAATCCAGAAAAACGGGCGGTCTTGAAGCTGGCGGCGGGAGTTATGCAAGGTTTCCGTTCGACCCTTGCCGGGTTGGATTTTACTGAAATTCAGACCCCCAAACTGGTCGCGTCGTCAACCGAAGGCGGGGCGGAGGTCTATGCGGTGGAACATTTTGACAAGATGGCCTATCTTGCCCAAAGCCCCCAATTTTATAAGCAGATCATGGTCGGCGTGTTTGAGCGTGTATTTGAGGTCGGGCCTGTCTTTCGCGCCGAAAAACATTCGACCCGTCGCCATGCCAACGAATATGTCAGCCTTGACGTAGAATTTGGCTTCATCGAAAACCACTTCACGGTTATGCGCTTGTTGGCGCAGGTGATTGAAGGGATTTTGAATCACCTTACCGCTTGTTATGCCCCCGAACTGGCTGCGCTAAAAGTGGTCATGCCCAAAGTCGCCCATGATGCTGAAAAGCAGACCTTCCCCCATATCCGTTTCCACGAAGCCCAAGTGATGTTAACGGAAAAATATGGTGTAACAGATGCCATCGGTGAGCCAGACTTGACGCCTGAACATGAACGCCTGCTAGGGCAATGGGCGTTGGATACCTATGGCAGCGATTTCGTGTTTGTGGTGGGCTATCCGATGAAAAAGCGTCCCTTCTATACCCACCCGAATCCTGAAGAACCTGAATTCAGCAATTCGTTTGACCTGCTGTTTCGTGGGACGGAATTGGTGACGGGGGGCCAGCGCTTGCATCGGTACGAGGACTACATCAACTCGGCCCAAAAACGCGGCTATTCGCTTGAACCCTTTGAGAAATATTTCGAGGCGTTTAAGTATGGGATGCCACCGCACGGAGGGTTCGCCATCGGCCTAGAACGTTTTGTGATGCAACTTTGCAATCTGGATAATATTCGGCTAGCGACGCTCTTCCCGCGTGACATCCACCGCCTAACCCCCTAATCTTCAGATATGCCTAGAAATGAAAAAGGGCGGTGTTGAGCCGCCTTTTTTGTTTTCATGTTTATGGGATGTCGGTTATTTCACAACCGGAATATCATACTGTTTGATACCCGCTGGGAGACCAACATAGGGCGAGTAGACCCAGCCTTGTACACCTTGATAGCTGATGTAATACCATGCGCCGTTATTGTTGCGACCCAACACCGTGAAGTCAGCATCTTGGGGTAGCAGGCCAATGATTTCGGCACGGCTAGTTGCGCCATTGCGAATATTCAATTCCGCGAAGGCTACCCCCGTGACCCCCGTAAACAGGTCACTTTGGGGTTGATCGGTAACAGGTACAGTCGAAAGCGTCCCGCTCACAGCGATAAAGCGTTTCGATACCCAACCCGTGCGACCATCTTTGAGGTCAATCAACAGCCATGATTCGTCGTTGGTCTTGCCCAGAATCGGGAAGCGTTGATAGAGGAAAATCTGCGCGATACGGGTAAATTGCAGGCCGGGGCCACTTCGAACATTCAGAATATCCGCGCCAACGTTGGCAATCGGGCCAGCCGGAACGGGGGTAATCGTCGCTTGCAAGGCCGGACGAGCCGCCCTCACCGGCTCCCAGTCTACCGAGACGCCCGCGAAGCCACCCGCGTCATAGTATTCAACACGCAGATTATGATCGCCCCCCTTGAGGGTTTTCTGCACGCTGTAGATGGTAAAATCACCTTTAGGTTGCCACTGATCAATCACCAATTCGTCATCTACCCACAGACGGATACCATCATCCGCACCTGCCGAAAACTGCCATTGACCGCTTTCAAAGGTAAACGTCCCTGTCCAGCGGGCTGAAAATTGATCAGCAGGCAGCAGGGTGTCGGGGCTGTTGGAAGCCCAGTTGAAGTTTAGATTGCGTTCGTTGCGGGTGACAATGGGGCTACCTAGTAATTCAGTGTTGTCGAAATAGGTCGCACGCCAAGGAGTGGTTAAATTTGCTTGACTGTCACTCGGTTTGACCAATAAACCAAAAAGGAAGGCTACCACTAGTAGGCCTGAGAGGATAAATGCTGTCCATTTTTGCATGTGACGTATCCTTAAGTTTTAATTCCCAAAAGCAGCGCCATTATTTGCGATGAATGCTGTAGTCATAATGTCAACCTTGACCATATTTTGAGAATACATCGGCACAAACTAAAGCGCAAGTCTTGTCAGGTATGAACCCGCCAAGAGCAGGGCAACATTATAGCGTACAAAATTCTAACCACAAGTATTCAATCGGCTAACTTATACAAACCGAGTTTGTCGGTCATTGTCAGGCTAGTGTATACTCGCTAAATGGTCAGGGTAGAAATCAGGCAAAAAGTTGCTAATTTTTAGGAGCATAATCATGACGGATCAATATCAAGGGTACACACCACCACCCGGTCAACAGTATCCGCAGCAGCAGTATCCACAACAACCCGAATACCAACAGCAGCAGCCTCAGTATTATCAACAACCCGCTGCCCAACATCAGCCCGCCCCCCAAACCGAGTTCTATCAGCAGCAAGCGGTTGGCAGCACGGCAGGTATTTCTAGCGTAGATAGTCTTTCCTCCAATGAATTTGTGGTCGAAATTGATGGTGAACGCGCTACTGGCATTTTTGCGGTCTCTGGCCTCAGTTCATATAGTCTGAAAATGGAAGATGGCAAACCCGTCGGCATGGATTTCCCAGCCATTGTCGTTACCAAGATGGTACAGCAGGATTCTAATCTGGCATTTAATCGTTGGACACGCGAAACGGTTGCGGCACGGGGCACGCGGCTGCCCACTCGTACCGTAGCCATTATTGCATTGGACGAAGGGGTCGAGACCCGCCGCTGGATTTATCACAAGGCATGGATTAGTAATATCCGCTTCTCCGATTTTGATACCGCGCTGGATTTTCTAATTGAAGAAAAAATCACCATTCAGCACGGTGGGGTTGAAGAAGTCTGGACGCGCTAAATTTCTGGGCGTCGTACCAAACACCAATCGAGAAATAAACGGGGGCAGGGTGTCAACCACACTCAAGCCCCGTTTTGCTTTAATAAACAAGGGTATTCTGATGCGTGCAAAACAATCCATCTATCTTTTGGCAGGGGCGATGATATTGGCGCTAGGGCTGCTGATAAGCGCCTGCGAAACACCTGCTACCCCAACACCTACCGAACCGGTTATGCAACCGAGCAAAACCATTGACCCAATCTTGCCCACCGAGCGCCAAGATGTCTCAGTAGGTCGCAGCGACCCAACGAGTGCGGCACTAGCGGGTGAAGGTGAACCTAGTCAGCCAGCCCAGACTCCAACCCCGCTGCCGACTCTGGATGTTTTGCCGCTCCAAGCCGTTGCAGACGATGGCACGGTGCTACAATTTGTTTTTTATGCAGGCAGGTCATCGCAGTCCCCGATTATCCTGCTCCTGCACGATGATGAAAAAGATGGTGAGGAGTGGGCAGATTTTGCCATCCCACTCCAAGCATTGGGCTATAACGTATTTGTCCCGGATCAGCGGGGCTATGGAAACAGTGGTGGCTCAGTAGATTGGGCATTGGTTGTTAGTGATATACAGGCCATTATCAGTTCGGGTATACGCTTAGGGCTGGTCTCCCCCAATCCTGTTGCACTAATTGGCGCAGGCACAGGGGCGAACTTGGCAGTGGCAGCCTGTGCAGAAATGACAAACTGCGTCAGTGTTATTGCTTTGAGTCCACAACCTAGCACTCTGGAAATGAATCCTGTGGGACTAGGTAATCGCAGTTTGTTCATTGTCAGTGCAGACGATGATGAATTTGGAACGGCAGTGGCAGAGCAACTGAATGGGGCATTTGGCGGCGATCATTTTTGGCAGCGCTACAGCAGTGGTGGACGCGGGACTAGTTTGTTGATAAATCAACCGGAACTGCCACAGCGCATGGCTGAATGGATACAAGCCCGCCTTGCAATTCCATAGAAACAGAAAACCCCGGTGTGTTTAAGTATAACCGGGGTTTCTGCTAGAATTTTTTAAGAAAATCTAATTTTTAAAACAAGCTCCTGAGGAGGGACTCGAACCTTCAACCCATCGGTTAACAGCCGATTGCTCTGCCATTGAGCTACTCAGGAATATCAAACTATGCTATGGGAAAAGATACCAGAACGAATTAGGGCTGTCAAGAGTATCTTAGGGGTTCAATCAATTGAAAAGAACCGAGCTAAGTTCGGCTCTTTTCAGATAATGGCAGATGAATTGGAGAACAGGTATTTACTTCAAGGCATAGGTGACAGGTTTGCCACCCAATGGCGACACACAAACCGGAAACCGATCTTTGCCGGGAGCGAGCACGCAAAAATCACCAGCTTTGACCACATAATCTTCGCCATTCATCGTTACCCATGCTGCCCCATCAATAACGACCAACTGCTGTGAATTGGCCTCAATGAAGGCATTTCGATGGGGTTTCAGTTCAACCAGCTCAACCACTGATTCCATCTGGGATGTGGTTAAATTGAAGGGCATGGAACGAAGTTGGGCGCGATTTTGAAGTGTCATGATCTTGGATCCTTTACCCGTCTCATTTGGCAGTACATTTTTTATGTCGGGGATGGACGGTGAAAAAATCGCTTGTCGGGTCTATCCCCCTAAATACTGGGAGCTTTATGGAGCAAGGCGACGCTTTATCAGAAAAGACCACAGCACATCCATGCTGAACCATATATAATTAGGGCCGATTCAAGGAGTTTATAAGGCATGGGCAAAAAACGCTTTCCCCTTATTCTATTGATCTTTTTTCTTCTGATCGGAACAATGCCGAGCTACGGGCAGGGCAGTCGCGTTCGGTTTGTTTCTACCCAATTTAATACGGCTGAAGAAGGTGTTAAATTCCGCGAAATCTTGGTGGGTTATGGCGATGTCGAATTCATTGGTCAGGAAGAAATTCCCTTATTGAATATGATGGACGCCGAAGCCGCGATGGGTGAAGGCACGATTGATGTGGTGGGGGCACTGCATGGCACATTCCCCACCCTCGCTGAAAATGAATATCTGACCAATCTCAGCGGTCTACTGCGTGAGATTGACGCCGAAAGCGATGTCATTGATGATTTTGAAGAGTTTGGACAGTTGGGCACAGCCAACAACCAATACTATATTCCTTGGATGTTGGCGACCTTCCTAATGGCGGCCAATGTCAAAGCCCTGCCCTATCTGCCAGAGGGAGCAGACATCAACGCCCTGACATGGGATCAATTGGCGGAATGGGGACAAAATATCTACGCAGCAACAGGCGAGGCCAAAATTGGCTTTCCGGTAGATGGCTTGATGCACCGTTTTGTTCAGGGGTATTTATATCCTTCTTTTACGGGCGGCATGGTTACAAATTTTCGTAGTCCCGAAGCCGTCAGTATGTTTGAATTTGTGCGTGATGATCTTTGGCCCTATATACACCCGGATTCGCTCACCTATAGCTTTATGCACGAACCGCTGCTTTCGGGTGATGTATGGATTGCGTTTGACCATGTGGCACGGTTGGTAGATGCGTTTCAGCAACGGCCCGACGAATTTGTAGCCTTCCCAGCACCAGCCGGGCCAGCCGGACGGGCTTATATGGGGATCATTGTGGGTCTGGCAATTCCCCAAAACGCGCCTAATCCCGATGGCGCGGAAGATTTAATCCGCTATTTGCTGTCGCCTGAAGTTCAAGGTCAAATATTAACAGAATTAGGCTTTTTCCCGGTCATCAATAATCTCAATTTCACCAGTCTGCCTGAAGGGATTGTCAAAGAAGCCACTGCGGTCAGCATCATGAGCAGCGCCCCTGACACAATTGCAGGATTATCACCCGTCGGCTTGGGGGATCGGGCCAATGATGTGAATCAAATTTACCGCGATACCTTCTTGCGAATTGTGATTGACGGGGAGAATATTCAGACGGTGCTCATTGAAGCCACTGCCGAATTGCAGGCCATCTTAAATGAAACAGGTGCTCCCTGTTGGTTGCCCGACCCGCCCAGTTTTGGGGCATGTCAGATTAAATAACAACGGAAAGAATCATAGACGATGAAGTTAACCTTTTTGGGCGGCGCGGATGAAGTCGGCGCCAGCAGTACATTAATCGAAATCTCTGGCAAACGTTTATTGGTAGACGCTGGGATTCGTATTTCCAGTAGGTCAACACGCGGCATCGAAAGCGATCAACTGCCGGATTTGCGCCAAGTCAGTGAGGCAGGCGGGCCAGATTATCTGCTCGTCACCCATGCCCACACCGACCATACCGGCGCACTGCCCCTGATTTTGGAGCAGTATCCGCATGTCCCCGTCATCGCCACCGCCCCGACCCTCGCTTTGGTACGGGTGCTGCAAGCCGACGCGCAGATGATAATGAAAAATCGGCATGAGGAAGAAGGCGAACTCCCCCTGTTTGATGAAATCGCCGTGCAGCGCCTGTTGGATGCCTTTCAACTGGTGGAATTTCGCCAGCCCGTGCGCCTAGGCGATGGTCTGCAAGTGACCTACCATCCGGCGGGGCATATTCTCGGCGCGGCGACACTGGTGATTGAAAGCGACGAGGGTATCCTCACCATGTCTGGCGACCTTTCGATGACTTCCCAACGAGCAGTCGTCAAAGCCAATCTGCCGCGTGTCAAAAGCGACTTTTTGGTCTTAGAAAGCACCTATGGTGGCAAACTTCATGCCAATCGTTCGGCGGAGGAAAAACGCCTCATTGAAACCCTCAAGGGCGTGGTTGAGCGCGGCGGCAAAGCGATCATCCCGGCGTTTGCATTGGGTCGCGCCCAAGAAGTGCTGCAAATCTTGTTGAACTTTCGGGATGAAATTGACGCGCCCGTGTGGGCCGATGGTATGGTACGTTCCGTCTGCCGTAGCTATAATCAATTTCGAGACCTGCTGCCGGAAAAAACCGTTAAATTGGCGGGTGAGGAAGATTTATTTTTCCGCAAAAATGTCAAAGCCGTACAAAGCCCCGTCCAGCGTGAAGAAATCGCCCGTTCCGAAGGGCCTGCAATTGTCGTGGCAAGCAGTGGGATGCTCACGGGTGGCCCATCGGCGGCGTTTGTGCGCTGGTTGGCGGATGATGAACGCAACGCTATTTTCCTGACCGGGTATCAGGATGAAGAATCCCCGGGACGCTTTGTCCAGCGCATGGTCAAAGAGCGCCAAGAGGGTCAGGAAGTCACACTGCGCATTGATGATGCTTCGGTGTCGCTCCGCTGTGAAATCGGCACCTATTCGCTATCGGCCCATGCGGATGATTCCGAGCTATTGACGATTGCCGATTCATTGGGAGCAGAACATGTCGCATTGGTACACGGCGACCCCGGCGCACGCAGCACCCTCGCGGCCCATTTACGCGAACGGGGTAAGCATGTCCATATGCCTGTCTCAGGTCGCAGCATCGAAATGAAATTCGCGGCACGGCCTTGGGCATTGGGCGCACTGAAAAAAGGTGGGGAAGCCCGTCCACTCAACCCCGCGCTATTATGGGAATCGCTCAAGGAATCGGCGGGAAGTTATTTTAGTTCCCGTGAACTCGCCATCGCATGGTGGGGGGATGAAAACCGCGCCAGTGAAGCCAACGCCGTCCTAGAAACCGATGGGGTCTATTTTGCGGCGGATTGGCGGCGGACGCACACCTATAAAGTCCGCAGTGAAGAGCAGGTCAAACGTACCCAACGTCAACGTGCTATTATGGCGGCCTATCCTGATATTGTGGGCAAAATTGTGGTACTGCGTGATGTCAATGGCAAGCCGCGTGTGGGCATTGTGGAAGAAGCCGCGATTGATTCTTTTAAGGCAACGGCTCTCAAAGCGAAGGGACGCAATTACCTCGGTGATGCCCTGCTATGGGTGATCGGCAAAATGGACGACGCACCCAAGATGGAAGGTAAGGGGCGGATTGCGACGCTGAATGCCATGCTGCAACAAGCCGAGACCATCCGTGATAAGCTGCTCCCGTTCGATAAACGCCAAACGCTGGTGCGGGCCGCTCAACCGATTGACCCGACGACACTTGTGCCTGCTAATTTACCAGAGGATGTCCACCCCATGACGGCACTGCTGGCAGTAGTGTTATCGCTGGCGAAAGACGGGGCCAATAACGTCGAAGGCAAGCTGCTGCCCTTGCAAGCGCAGGCCGAAGAACCGATGGAAATGAACATCGCCCGCAAAACGGCTGTAGCCGCATTTCCACCAGAGGCTCGTCTGCGAAAAGCAGGGATGGATACCCTACGCAAGCAGTTGACGCTCTATTTCGATTTCCCCAATCGCGCCACCGAACTCTATAGTGAACAAGTTGAGATGCTGGCGGAATTGACAAAATGGGAAGTAATCATTTCGCCCGATGTCAATCAACAAGCCCTCGGCGCGGCCCTGATTGAACTGCTGCCCTTCGGCGCCCAGATTGTCAAAGGCCCATCGTTTTTCATTGATAAAGGCGAGGTCGGCGCGGAAATCAGCGGACTAAGCGACCCAGCGATCTTGATACAGAACTATGAAGACCTGACGGGTTTCCGCTTGCTGCTCAATGTCAAAGGGGATAATAATGCCCCCGCTGCCAACGTCGGCACCAGCAAGTCGCCCGCCAGCAATACCCAAATGGAAATCAATGCGGCCTATAGGGTGCTTAAAGAGGCCCTTGAACCCTACGGCCTCTATAAAACCAGCCTCAAACAAGGGACGATTGTGTTATCGTTCATTTCGCCCCAAGTCGGCAGTCGGCATCTGGACACCATTCAGCAGTTAGCCGAGCAAACGGGCTATGAACTGACAATTCATCCCCACCCCAACCAAAACGCCATTTTACAGGTCGCCCAACAGTTGGTACGTCAAGCCAATTTGACCGTTCGTAAAGGGCCTAGCATTCATGTAGATCGCGGTGAAGTGGCCTTCGCGGTGGCGGGTGAACCGGATGAAAACGATGTGGCCCAAATCCAGCAGGTGTTTGAAGAGATGACAGGGTATCAGTTGGTAATTACCGTATAGGAGAGGGCAAAATGCCTTTTGTATCCACCCTGTTTTATGCTGAAAAAGATGAACCCCTCGCGCCCTATCCGCCACTGATTTTGGTGCATGGGGCGGGGGTTGACCACAGCGGTTGGGCAGCCGAGATTCGCCGCCTGCCTGATATGCGTGTCCTAGCAGTGGATTTACCGGGGCACGGTCAATCGGAAGGGGCGGGTTATCAGAGTGTCACCGCCTATGTCGAGAGCATCAAGGTATTCATGGATGCGCTCAAAATCGAAAAAGCCATTATCGCCGGACACAGCATGGGGGGTGCGATTGCCCAAACAATAGCGGTTTCCATGCCCGCACGGGTGGCAGGTATTATCTTGGTTGGTACAGGGGTGAAATTAGGGGTTAATCCGTCCCTACTCGAGACCATCAAGAACGATTACCCCGCCGCCGTCGAATTGATTACCAAATGGGAATGGGCCAAAGAAACAGGCGATGACCTGCGCCGCATCGGACGCAAACAGTTACTCGCTACCCCATCTTCTGTCACTTATGGCGATTTTGTGGCGTGCAGCCTATACGATTTGTCGGATACCGTCGCCAAAATCCAAGCGCCCACCCTGATTATTGGCGGTGGAGCGGACAAGATGACGCCTTTTGCATTAAGTGAAAACTTGGCGGCACAAATCCCAAACAGTACATTGGTCAAAATTGAGGGGGCAGGTCATAAAATGCCGATGGAGCGTCCGCAGGAAGTAGCACAAGCCATCCTCCGCTGGGTAGAATCACCCACAACAAAATGGTAGAAGGATACTTTGCTGCATGAATCATCTCATTCCTGCCCCATCACCCGCCGCCGAACCAAAAATCAAACTTCGCCCGCGTACACTACTGCGCGTTTTTCCGGTTAGGCCACCTGTCACCGTGTTTGTGCGGGCCAGCCAATGCCAAGTGACGGTGCATTACCATGACCTTGACCATGTTGAACTACACGCCAGTCTATATGCCGGATTCGGGATGCGATTAGTTGTGGAACAAGACGAGGCAGGGGTCTATGTGGTGGCACGGCGGCGGCGACTGTTAGGATTGCTCTCACGCTGCGAATTTACCATCACAGTGCCAACCTATTGCCATCTGGCCTTTAATCTGACCCCCGGTACGGTACGCCTGCAAGATTTGAATGGCCCACTAGAAATCCCGCCGTTATCACCTCAAACCACCGCACCACCGCTGGTCACAATTCCACCGACCAAATCACTGCCCAAGCAACGTTTGGATCAATTGGAGGGTAAACGGTCATAATCTCCCGGTGAAGAGTGTAAAAATCCGGTAAAAAAGTCCTGTTGCTTGAAAGCCAATTTAGACATACGCTATACTGAATATTGTTTGTGGCCTCCAACGCAAATTCATTTGCCACATCCCTATTTCTAGCCAACTGTGAGGTTTCTTCCATGACGGCCAATACACAGGAATACCGCAGCGAAAGCCTTGAAAAAACACTGCGTAAGCTCCATCTGGCGGTGTCGGGTGTTAAAGCGTCGGTCATTGTGAATTTCGACGGTCTACTCGTTTCAGCTTTTCCCGCTTTTGATGATGAAAATTATGACGAACATCCCACCAGCAGCCCCCAAGTCGCAGCGATGTCGGCGACCCTCGTCGGTTTGGCCCAACGCACCCTACGTCGTTTGGCACAGGGCGAACTGGAACGCTTGATGATGTTCGCCGAGGCAGGGGTCATGATTGTGTATCCGGCAGGCGAGGCGATGTTGGCAGTCTTAGTAGATAAAGAAACCAAACCGGGGATGCTGCTCTACGCCGCGTCAAGAGCCTGCGATGAAATTAAGGAAATTCTTGGGTTTGCGGAGAAAAAATAGGCTATCCTAGAGTGTCTCTGATGCCGCTGCGAGCAACAAAACCAACTGCCACAGACCATCCTTCAATAAACGTGTCTCAATAAATTCATCTTGACGGTGTGCATTGCCGCCCTGTGTGATACCCACGACCACCGCCGGGACATCGTGCGCCAAGAACATATTGGCGTCGGTACTGCCGCTTTCCAACCCCGCCGCAATCCCAATTTCGGCCTGTGCGCCCAGTGCCAATTGGACAAGCGGGTGCTCGCTGCGTAAATGACCAGAAGGTCGGTTGCCTGCGATACTCACTTCAAAAGTCAGGCCGTCTTGACTATACCGCTCAATTAAGTCTCGTACCCGTTCTTCCAGTTTTTCAAGCGTCGCTAATTCCGTCGAACGCAAATCGAGCAAACACACTGCCTCGGACGCGATGGAATTAACCGAATGTCCCCCTTCAATCACGCCGATATTAAAGGTGGTGCGTGGTGTATAGGGCACCTCCAACCGGGTAATGTCCGCACATAGTTGGACTAGGCCATGAATCGCACTGGGACGACCAAAGTGCAGCCAACTATGACCACCCTCAGCATGGCTGGTAATTTTCAGACGGCGCACCGCAATCCCGCCGTTATACACCCGCCCCAATGCAATACCTTCAATCACAATTGCCCCGATAATTTGTTGGGGAGGGATGTAATCTAATAGGGCGCGGATGCCATCTAAATTGCCTAACCCTTCTTCGCGTGTATTGGCAACAAAACAAATCGAGTGTCGCCATGTCCGTTTTTCGCGGAGAAAAATTTCGGCGACCAGCAGTAATCCCGCTACCCCCAAACTGTTATCCCCCAGCCCCGGCCCATAGACGCGCGTTTTTTCTTGGCGGGTGGTTAAATCTGTTTGCAGTGGAAAAACGGTATCGAGATGGGCAGAGAGGATAATGGTCGTGCGGTTACGTCCGTTCGGTTCTAGCCAGCCATAGACATTTCCCAAGCCATCACGCCAGACATCATACAGCCCCAATGATTGAAATTGCTCTTGTATATAATCGGCCCGCTTGGTTTCGGCAAAAGTTGGAGCAGGAATTTGCTGCACTGCAATCGCTTGATTCAAGATTTTCTCAACAGTCAGGCCATTGCGGATATGCTGCCACTCTTTGGATAGACGTGCCAAAACAGCTTGGGGTGTTGTCTGCATCTAGTATTTGATCTCCAAAAAATAAAATTTATCCTGTTCGATTATGCCGCAAGTGTCGTCAAATTGCAGGCTTAGAACGGATGGTCTTATTCATGTTGCCCAGTTGCTAAGTTTGGGAAGGCACTAAAGTTGGATATAATGCTCTCATCAACCAAGTTGGGTGCTCGACCCTCCCGATTTTATCAACCACATGGTATACACTAAACCGTCGCTCATGAAAGCGAGTCAGACTGGTGGACAAGCCAAAAGTGCTGCTGATTGAAAGCAAACAAAACAATAAAAAACCGAGCGAGGTGCCGGAATCGTCCTTCTCCATCGTCCTGCGCCGCAGTTATCAGGTTTGTCTTGCTCACAGTGCAAAGATGGCTGTTGATGTTGCTGTCGAACACCACCCCGCTGTCGCTATTTTAGATTCGGTCTCAATGCGAACGACTGGCATTCGCGTTTGCCAATCGCTGCGCCGACATGCTCCCCATTTACCCATTATTCATATCATCCCCCCACCGGAATCGGGTCAGAAAACTCGGAGTGGAGCGGATGTGATCCTGCCTATGCCATTTACCCCCCGCAAGCTAATCAACCGTATAGAACGTTTCTTGTCCACTCCCATCGAACAATCCAACACCATAGATGTCGGCCCGTTTAAACTTGATTTTCAGCGCAATATGCTGATTACTCACAAGGGTGAATATCGGCTGACCCCTAAAATGGCAACCCTGCTGGAAGAATTTATGCACCACCCCAACGAGGTGCTGGCGCGGGGGCACTTGATGTCGAAAGTCTGGGAAACCAATTATATGGGGGATACCCGCACGCTGGATGTACATATCCGCTGGATTCGAGAGGCGGTAGAAGAGAATCCCGGCAAACCACTGTATATCAAAACGATGCGCGGGGTGGGTTATCTGCTTGATTTAAAGGCATGGCAGATTGAGCAGGCCAAAAAATCTAGTGACGGCAACCGCTAACGATCACTTACCAGCTTCCACAGCAGCAATCTGCTCCAAATACATCTGTGCTTCATCCATTGCGCCAAACGCTATCAACACTCCCGCCGCCTCTTTCCAACAGCTAATCGCAGCAGGCAGGTCATCTAAAGCCTGATATACCAGACCAAGATTGCCCTGTGTCATGGCATAGGGCAGGGGCGCATCCAGCGGCGTATAGATTTGCAGGGCTTCTTGATAGGCCGTCAGCGCTCGTTGCAGATTTTGGGAGCGGTTTTGGGTCAATTGGCGACAGACATTCCCTAAGCCAAATTGCAGGGTCGCATAGGCCACTTGCCCCGGCGGACAATATAGCAGGGCCTGGTCATAAGCTGTTAGCGCCAAATTCAGATAATGGTCGCGGTCTCGAATCTCAGCCAACAGGGTATAAATATGCCCCCGATTGATTTGGGCAGCGGCATAAACCCCGCTGCTAGTTTGTGGATTGATGTGCTGCAAGGCCGCTTCAAAAGCATGAACGGCCTTCTGCAAATTTTCTAGCCGTGTTTCGATTTCTGACAGCAGGATATACAAATTGCCGAGGCTGTTTTGAATCAGCACATAATCCACGAGGGATAATTCGGGTGGGCAGTGCTGCAAGGCCGATTCATAGGCATCACGGGCCAGACCCAAATTAACCGTCGGTGCTTCAATTTGGGCAAGGTCAGCATACAGATTGCCTAGTTCATATTGAATCCGCGCATGGGCCAGTGGCTCGGCGGTGGGGTCGAGTTTATTTAATGCCTCTTGGTTCGCTCTAATCATCCGACCGTGATACATTTTTAGGCCTTAACTCCTGTTTGGGCAATCCGCCTGCAATAGTAACATGAGTGGGCAAGGCCTTGAAACGATTTTGCAAATCCGCGCAAGGTGTACGATACTCCCTGAGAAGGGAGCGCAGGGTAGCCGAAATGGAGGTTGTATGGCGGAGGTAAGTCCCTATGCGGAACAATTTCGGGCAGTTGTGTTGGATAACGCCAGCATGACCGATGGCTTGAACGATACCGAAGCCCAAGTGTTGATTGATTGGGCACTCAAATTAGCGGAGCAGGTTGGCGCGAACGTTGCCGATGATGCCGATGCCGAAACCAAACGGGGTTCATTGACTCGCTTTTTGTCGGGGATAGGCCGCATGGTAACACGCCGCCATGAACATCCCGAACCGGAATGGGCCACCGAAAAATTGCAGGGCCAGATGGAGCACAGCGCGGTCATCGGTGGGCCGACAATCTCAGCCGAACAAATTACCGCATTGGCAGCCGCGATTAATGACCACACTCTCTCGAATATGGACGTATTGCAGCGGATCTTAGCGGCCTATAGCCCAAGCGAACCTCCAATAACCGATACACCTGAACCGCCTCCTCAAGATGAAACGACGAGTGGTTTACGCAAATTTACCAAGAAATTGGGTTTTTAATGAACGTACTGATTAGGGAAATCACAGCATGACCAAAAAATCTACCAAGAGTACCCGAAGCCGTTCCAAAAGTCCTTCCAAGAATTCTTCCAAACGTTCAACAACAAGCGTTTTGGGTTTTATCGTCATTCTAGCCATCGTCTTATTCGCGCAATACGTACTCGGCATTGATGTCCTCAATCAGGAAGAAACCACCGAGAATGATAATAACGGGACAGACAATGAAAATCCCGTTGTAGTAGATAATACGACACCGGGCAGTTCATGGTATAACTTCAATTTTACTGAACCCATCAACACCAACGATGTCAGCCGCCAAGTCAACGCCCCGATGGAAAACGCGATGGTAGACGCCATCAACAGCGCAACCAAGACACTCGATGGGGCAATGTACGAAATCAATTTGCCGCGTGTGGTGGAAGCGCTAATTAATGCCAAAAATCGCGGGGTGCAGGTGCGATTGGTACTGGATGATGAGTATGCGATAGAAGATGAGGACAGTCTTGCGGGTCAATTAGCCGACGCTGGAATTCCGATTGTCAGCGATGAACGCAGCGCCTTTATGCACCACAAGTTTTTGGTGATTGACGGATCAGCAGTCTGGATGGGTTCGACCAATTTTACACGCAACGATGTTTATAACAATAACAATAACGCATTGTTTATCCGTTCGACCCAATTGGCACAAAATTACACTGCCGAATTTGAGGAGATGTTTACGGATAGGGTTTTTAATGCCCGCGATGACAGCCGGGATACCCCCAACCCAATCCTAACCATCAATGGGGTACGAGTCGAAAATTACTTTTCACCCGAAGATGGTAACGTGATCGAACAGCGCCTTGTAGATTTGGTAAACAACGCAACGTCGTCGGTACGTGTGATGGCCTTCAGCTTTACGATTGATGAACTCGCCAACGCTATGATTAGCCGTCAAAATGCCGGGGTAGATGTGATGGCCCTGTTTGAAGCACGCGGTAGCCTTCAAGGGGCGATGCGTCCATTAGCTTGCGCGGGTGTCCCGGTCAAACAGGACGGTAATCCTCAAACCCTGCACCACAAGGTCATTATTATTGACAACCAAATCGTCGTGACGGGATCGTTTAACTTTAGCAAGAATGCCATCGAGCAAAACAGTGAAAACATGCTCATCATTTATGATGCACAACTGGCCCAACAATATACTGCTCAGTTTGACAAGCTCTACAACGATTCGCGGGCTGTCGTGCCAACCGCATCTGATTTAAATTGTTCCTAATTTGAAGAAGGGGGTTTTTATGGCGAATTGTGAAGCAATCATCGTAGCAGATTCCGCAAATGTACGACTTCAACCCAACACCGCGAGCGGCGTAGTTGGAGTGTTAACGCTGGGCAAGCGTGCGCCGGCTCACCAAGTCACCGACCCGGACGCCCAGAATTTTCGCTGGGTTAAGGTCACCGTGCCTGCCAATGGGCTTCAGGGATGGGTGCGCGGTGATTTGGTGCAATTAAGTGGGGATTGTGCAGATTTAGGGACATTAAGTACCACCGTTACCCCATCTAATGTCACCACCTCTACTACTTCTACCACCCCAGCGACCACGACTACCGCCTCACAACCTATCGTATTGACAGGTGATTGTCAGGCGGAGGTCTCGGTAGCAGCAGCCAATGTGCGGCGCGAACCAACCAGTGCCAGTGGAACATTGGGTATGGTTTTGCGGGGCACAAAATTTGCAGTGAAATCGGTTTCGACGCCTGACAGTGGCGGTTTTCGCTGGTTCGGCCTTGATTTTCAGGGTCAACAGGGGTGGATACGCCAAGATTTGTTACGCACTACAGGGGATTGTCTTGACCCCGCCAGCCATGAAACCGCCTCTTCAACTACGACGACGACCAGCACCACCTCTACAACCAGCGGGGATTGCCAAGCGGTAGTAGGGTTGCCCCAAATCAATGTGCGGGCACAGGCCACCTCCACATCAAAATTGGTAGGGACGGCGACCGCAGGCGAATCTATGACTGTCAAAGAAGTGACCGCTGCCCAAGCCGATGGATTCCGCTGGATAAAGGTCAATTTTCGAGGGCAGGATGCGTTTGTCCGTTCCGATCTAGTGACACTCATCGGCAATTGTGCGACCTTGACCGGCGATGACCGACTAGCCGCCCCCGTCGCTGCAACCATTACACAGGGATTCAAGGCAGGACATCCGGGTATGGATTTCGGTGCGACGATTGGAATGGAATTGCGGATGGCTGCCCCTGCGACAGTATTTAGGGCACACGTCTGCACCAAATGCACTGCCCAACAGCCGAATATTAAGCCGAAAAATGAGGCGGAGCGTAATCAGATTTTTTCTGATCCGGGTTGGGGCTTTGGGTATGGCAATCACATCATTGTCCGCCATGAATTTCAAGACCTGCCCCGTTCCATCCAAGAACAGATTCTGCTCAATGGGGGCAAAACCTCGAACGCTGTCTTTGTGTTGTATGCCCACCTCAGTCGAATGGATGTGCAGGTCAATCAAAAAATTGCCGCCGGAATGGTCATTGGCGCGACGGGCCACACTGGGAACTCAACTGGCCCGCATTTGCACATCGAAGTGGCAGTGGGCGATCAGTGGGGTACGGCCAAAAAAGTTCATCCAATGATTCTGTTCGCCGTGCCAAACATCACCTCTTAATCCACTAACTCACTCATGCGATAGGTCGGCTTTTCAAACAGGGCGCGTATCTCATCAAGATGGCGCTCTGTTTCTTCAATCCCAGCCGACATCGGCCCTTGCACATCCCGAAAATCTAGCGACCCATAATCATTAACCGCAGGTCTCAGCAGTACATGGGGCGCATGATGGTGAAGGCGCTCCTCATGGAGATGCCACGCCATAACACGGGTGGCCCGCCAGATTGAGGCTAACATGCTTGGTGGTCTGGATTGCAGGCCCGTAGTCCCTACTAATCCAAAAGGAAGCTGAAAGCCCATAATTGCGCTCATCGGGTCAACCCAAGGGGTCTCAATTTCGAGTGGTGGATAGACATCTACGGCGATGACCCGTTCCGCGCCATGTGCAAACGCGATGTGGGTCGCAAGGCTGTCAATCACCCCGCCATCCAACAACTGCATTCCGTTAATTTCGACAGGTGGGAACACCGCAGGTACGGCACTAGTCGCTAACAGGGCTGGAATCAATGGCCCCTCGGAAATCGGCACTTCACGCCCATTGACCATATCCACCGTCATCACCGTGAGCGGGATTTTCAGATCGGCAAATGTTTTATCTTGGAGGGCCTCACTCAGTTGAGTCTCGATATTTCGCTGACGGGCACGGGCGCTGAACAGATTCATACTAAACAGGGTGGTTCCCCGCAGTGAAGCTAGGCGTTTGGCTAACAAGTGGGGTGAAATGCCAAATGCAAAAAGCGCTCCAATAATCCCCCCCATACTGGTGCCAACAATCAAATCAATCGGGATACGTTCGCGTGCTAGGACTTCTAACACCCCGATATGAGCCAAACCCCGACTTCCTCCCCCCCCTAAAACCAAGCCAATTCTGGGCCGCACTCCTAACTCTCCTTTTCTTATTGATGTTCTTCCACCAACAGGCGGCGCAATACCTTACCGATAAATGACTTCGGCAATTCTTCTCGAAATTCAATATCCCACGGCACCGCATAGGCTTCTAGGCGGCGGCGACACAAATCCAACAATTCCTCTTTGCTCAGACTCGTCCCCGGACGCGGTACAACAAACGCCTTCACCTTTTGTCCATTACCGACACTTGTAACCCCGACAACGGCTGCTTCAAGGACTTTACTGTTTTCATAGAGGACTTCTTCAACATCACGGGGATACACACTATATTCGCCTGCCATAATTGTATCGCGTTTGCGGCTGATAATTTGGAAATAGCCATCTGTATCCATCACTGCCACATCACCCGTATACAACCAACCATCCTTCAGTACCGATTCGGCATCTTGATCTGTCTTGTCCTCACCCCAATAACCCGGCATGACCTGTGGCCCCCGCACCACCAATTCACCAATTTTGCCCGGAGGGACATCTTCGCCCGTCACTAAATCCACAATCTTTGCATCGGTATTGGGAATCGGGATACCAATCGAGCCAACCTTGCGCACCCCCAATAATGGATTGGCATGGGTCACTGGGCCAGCTTCGGTTAAACCGTAGCCTTCCACCAAATGACCCCGTGTCAATTTTTCAAATTCCTCTTGCACCTCGACGGGTAAAGGGGCAGAACCGCTGATACAGGCTTTAATGCTCGACAAGCCATAAGAGCGGACATCCGGTGCATGGTTGATGGCGGTATACATCGAAGGCACACCGGGGAAAATGGTTGGCTTATATTGTTTAATCGTCTCCAACACGTGTTGTAATTCAAAAACTGGCAGTAAAACAATCGTCGCTGCCATCGCAATCGGG
Source organism: Chloroflexota bacterium (assembly GCA_013112715.1). Lineage (GTDB taxonomy): Bacteria > Chloroflexota > Anaerolineae > Aggregatilineales > J027 > CFX10. Next base: position 198,449 of record JABFGB010000004.1, on the reverse strand, counting down.
ATATTCATGGCGGTGGTCATGCCATAACTGTGCAAAAATGGCAGTACCGACAGAAATGTCTCCTGTCCATACTTAATATCAGGGACCCAATGGCGGGTTTGCAGCGCGTTCGCCACTAAATTGAGGTGGGTCAGGCATACCCCTTTGGGTTCATCCACTGTGCCACTCGTAAACAAAATCGCGGCAAGGTCATTGTAACTCACCTTGACCTTTGGCTCGGTCTTGACCGCATCCGCCATTAAAGCAGCCATGTTGTGGCCTAATTGGGCGAGTTGGCTCTCGTCTTTCGCGCCATGTTCCTCACCCCAACGCGCCAACAGGCGTTTGTAGACATGCCCGGATACGGCGTTACGAATATCGGCGAACACGATGGATTTTACTGCCGTGTTTTCTTTGGCGGATTGTGCCAACCCAATAAAATCATTGAGTGTAACCAAGACCTTTGCTTGGGTGCGCTGAATTTTCTCGACAATTTGGGCGGTGTTGGCATCGGGGTTGGGCATGACGACCACGCCACCTACTTTTAGGGTCGCGTAGTAAGCGATAATCATCTGTGGGATATTGGGCAGCACCAGCATGACCCGATCTTTGGGCTGCACCCCTAAGCCAATCAATGTATGGGCAAATTGATTGACCTGCTCATTCAACTGGTGATAGGTCAAAACTGTGCCATAAAAAATCACCGCCTTTTGCCTGGGCAGCCAATCGGCAGCACTTTCCAAAAACCGGTGGACGGGTTGGCGTGGAATGGGAATTGTACGCGGCAGGTCTTTGTGATAGCTGGCAAGCCATGGGCGGCGACTGGCGATTTCCAACGTTTGTGTGCCAATCGAACGCCACGATTTACGCTGGTTACTTTCTTCGATAAAGCGTTCAATAGCACGATTAACCGCGTTATGTCGCTCTAGCTGCACTTTATGTTTGGCCGCTCCCACGTCATAGATTTCCGCACCGGGAACCATCTTGCCGACTTCTTCAAAAACGGCACGCGGGAAATAATTATCACGTTCTCCTGTGATAATCAACGTCGGAGTTTTGATATTACGGAGCAGCGGCCAACCCTGCCAGCGGCGCATATTATTCGACATCATGCGTTTCATGACGTGAATTTCGGCATTCCAGCGCGGGCGATAATCCCACACCAAACGATACAATGCAGTGGGGATGCGATTCAACATCGCGGCGGCTCGCGGCAAAGGGTACTCGCCTGCGGTGGCAATCAAGACCAATTTTTCAAGACGTTCGGGATGAGCATTGGCATATTCCACGCAAATCGAGCCACCAAAAGAATGACCCACCAAGACAAAGGTGGGCGGCAGACTCAACATCTCGACAATGGTATGCAAATCCTCGACCATCTCCGCCATTGTATACTGTGTGTACGGCGCGTCACTCTGTCCATGTCCGCGCAAATCCGGCACGACCACACGATAATCCCGCGCGAAATGATTAATTTGATATTCCCATGTCTCGGCACAACCCGCGTAGCCATGCACGAATAGGATCGTTTTGTCCACGCCTTCGGGCCATAGGTCAATCACACTAAGGTTCGCGCCCGAAATGCCGCGAATCGGTACATCAAGGCGATACAGATCAAAATCTAATTGAATCGCGTCCCGTTTAATGCCGCGTAATTTCTTTTTCATCCCCACAAACTCACTTCCACAAGTACGCACTTATTTAGTACCCATTATAAACCTTTTGACAGTGCGGCCTAGACTGCGGCAAAATGAAAGGCGGGATTTTATTGAAGCCGGGAAAGGATTGGCCGTGCCGTATCAGCGCGAAGAAATGATTACTGCCAGTGAGGTCGCCCGTTATGTGTATTGCCAGCGGGCATGGTGGTATGATCACGAGTTAATCCGAACAGGAAAATTTAGACGGCACGCGCATCGGAGGAGTCGAATAGGCAAAGGACAGGTCACTTATCAGGGCCAATATGCCGAACGGCTGAACCGCCAATTGGTCTCTTATGATTACGGGATTACGGGCCGACCCGATTATGTGATTGACCGCAATGCTCTCCCTGTGCCTGTTCTACGCAAAATCGGACATGCGCCGGATGCCCCTTACGACAGCCATGTCGCCCAGATTTTGGTACATTGCCTGCTAATTGAAACTACGCTGCGTGTACCGCCGCCCTTTGGAGTTGTCCGCTACAATGACCGTACCTTTGAGGTGGACTATGACCCACCCGCGTTTGATGCGCTGATGCAACTCCTAGAGGAAATTCGGTCTGAGAAAAAGCATACGACCACTCCACATCGCTCGCATGAAATCCGGCGGCGCTGTTTCGGATGCAGCCACCAAAGTACATGTGATGAATCGTTGGTGAAGGACTAACGCACAAACGTCGCCGCACGGCCTTCCAGTGCATCGGTAATGCGTTCGCGGTGATGCTCCATCAGATCAAGCTGGGCTATTTCATCGGGAGTAAAGTACCCAAATTCCGATACTTCATTATTGAGGGTGAGTTCACCACTCATGACATCTACGGCAAAACTGTGGGCCACCAATTGCACGCGGTTGCCGTCTCGATATTGGATGATGCGGTGGGGAGTGGAATAGACTCCGATGAGGCGTAACACCCGTACATGCAGCCCGGTTTCTTCAAATACTTCACGGATGCACGCCTCGGATAGGCTTTCACCCGCCTCCATTGCGCCCCCCGGCAAACACCATTGTCCATTATCCGTGCGACGGGTCAACAGAATTTTTTCACCCGCATCGTCATAGACAATCGCCGAGCAGCCGACGCTGAGACGCGCTTCTGCCCCAATGCGTTCGCCTTCAATAATTTTTGCCATAACGCCTCCCTTATGCCTTACCGAACCGAGCCATAACCATATGTGGTAAATGGCTGGCCTCTTTGACCTTTAATCCAACCGCGAGCGCAAAAAAACTGCCCGCGCCAACCACCATGCCGCCGACAAGCTGAATCAATGCCGGAAATCCATCCCCCATCTTCAGCCATACATAGACGAATGCCACCATGCCGAACGCGGCTAATCCAGTGCGACTGGCAGTCTGCAAAACCGGACGGGGATTCAGCGCTGGAATTTTGCGCCGCAACCACAGCCACAGGGTTAGGCTTTCAAGCGCCGTCGCTAAACTGTTGGCAAAGGCTAATCCGGCATAGGGACCATGCGAAAACGTGTCCGCGCCGAGGCTCTCGAAGATTTGGACAAACAGCAAACTAAACACCACGTTCAACAGCATCGCCACCCCGCCGACAATCACAGGTGTCCACGTATCATGCAGAGCATAATAGGTACGCGCCAAGATTTCGAGCGCAGCATGGCCCATCAGTCCAACTGCGTAAAATACGAGCGCCCATGCCGTCGCCGATGTATCCGCACTCGTCCATTCACCTCGCTCAAACAGCACCCGCACCATCGGCGCAGACAAAATCATCATGCCCAATCCGGCAGGGATGCTCAAAAACAATACATTGGCGAGGGCATTGTTGAAGGTACGCTGAAATCCGGCTTCATCTTTTTGGGCATATAAGGCCGAGAGCGATGGAAAAACCGCCGTCCCTACGCTCTGTCCCAAAACCCCCAAGACGGTAAACATCAAGGCAAAGGAGGTTTGCAATGCGGTAATGCTGCCGCTATCCATCGCACTTGCCAAGGCGATATTCACCCAAAAATTAACTTGTACCACCATCAACCCGATTAAGCGCGGCCCCATCAATTTGAGGACTTCGCCCACACCGGGAACTTGTAGATTAGGCAAAATTTGGAGGTGGAAATTAGGCAAGCGAAGCAATACCGGAATTTGTACGGCTAGATGCAATCCCGCCCCGATCACGGCACCCCACGCCAATCCGCGTATATCCAGTGAGGGAGTCAGAAAAATCGCCCCAAAAATGATGCCGATGTTATACATACTGGGGGCAAGCGCCGGGCCAACGAAGTGCTGATGGGCATTGAGAATCGCCATCAACAAACCCGATAGGCCAAAAATCACCACCGTGACCAGCATAATCCGCATCAATTCAACCGTCAGGGCTTGGGTGGCATGGCTGGCTTCGGGCAGGAGCAAATTTTCAACTAAGGGGGTGGCAAAAATAAAGCCCACGATGGCACTCAAACTGGCGGCAATCGTCACAAATGTTAGGGCCGCGCTCGCCAAACGCCATGCCCCTTGGATGTCATCTTTGTTCAAAAAAGTCGAGAAAACCGGAATGAAAGCCGACCCCAATGCGCCCCCTGCCACCAATACAAACAGAGTTTCCGGCAGACGCAGCGCCGCATAAAAGGCATCGAGGTCACGGCCTGCCCCAAAGGTCGAGGCTAAGACAATTTGGCGCACAAGGCCCAAGACGCCGCTGAGGACAAACGAGGCCATCACAATGAGGGTCGCCAGTGCGATTTCTCGCCCCGACAGTGCCTGCCCCGCCTTGCCATTCTCTTCGTAAACTTCGGAAGGAGTTGTTGAGTTTGTCATGCGCGGGAGTGTATAGCAGGTCGGGGTATATCGTCAACTTTGCAGCAGAGAATTAAACGTGGTTAACTTTTTTCGATAGCGGAGGTTAAGTTGGGGATTAACGAATGCCATTGTCGAGCCTTGCCGCAGGCCGTATACTGCGAAAGTGAATTTTGGTACAAGACAGTGTTGTAAGGAAACTTGATTAACCTGATGTTTCGTCCCCGTGCTGTCCTGAGTTGTGGAATTTTCGCTGCCGCCCTCACTGCTATTATCATTCCACTACCCGGCAAAAATACTGCCCATTTATTGACCACTGCCGAAGCCAATGACAACACGTTGGTGATTGTGACAACAGGCGATACGGCTTTGTTGACGCCGTTGGTGACGGAATTTGAAGCAGTGGTTGAACAAACCATGCCCGACAGCGGCGTGACAGTTCAAATCGAGTCAGTGGCTGCGGACGATCTCAATTCCGATGCCCTGAAAAATTTGCACGCCGATTTGGTGTTGGCTGAAAATGTGGCGGATTTGGTCGGGGCAATGGAAAGCCAGTCGCTGGACACCCTGCCTGCCGATGCGCTGTGGAATGTTCTGCCGGATTACGTTGACCCCGCCGGACGTTGGATGGGATTCCATGGCAATCTGGACGGCGACCAATTGAGTATTAGCGCCCTAGCAATGGCCCAATCCTCCAACAGCAAACCCCTAGCCGAATTATTTGTCGTGACCGTCTACGGGATGCGTTTGCAGCGATTAATGGTTGAAAATGCTGAGGTCTATTCGCTGTTGACCTTTGGCGTTGAAGCTCCTAGCGGGCAACCTGCCCTAGAATCCCTGACTCCCCCCCGTTATGCTCAAATTTATGACAGCGACAATTTCTACCGTCCATCCGAGAATTCGTCAGGTACAATAGCCTCCACTCGCTAACCTTCATCTGAAAAGTCGGTCATGGATTGGAATAAAATACTCCCGGTCATCATTTCAATTGTCATTATCATTTTTGTCGCCATCGTGCGGCAATATTCGCGCACCGTCGCCGCCATTACCGCCACTATGCCGTTGAACGTCCCGCTGGCCCTGTGGATTGCCTACAGTGCTGAAGACAACAGTCACGAAAAATTGGGCGAATTTAGCACGGGCCTATTTATCGGGATTATCCCCACCGTTGTATTCATTGGTGTGACAGCCCTGACTGTGAATGCCGGGTGGTCAATTGGCCCTGTTTTGGGAACGGGCTATCTCGCATGGGGGGTAACGCTGGGGCTGCTACTGGCAGCCCGTCATTTCCTCACCCTCTAAATCTGATGCCGCCCACCACACGCCGTCAACCTGCATGGGGAATCATGGGATTAGGGGCCGTCAATATTTTATTGGTGGCCTTGTTATCACTGCCACTGGTCTATTTGATTCTGCGGGCCACCTCCGACACTGCTGACGGATGGGACTATATCACCCAACCCAACAAGCTGCGCGTGTTGTGGAACAGTATTTCACTAGCCGGAGCAGTCGCCTTGACTACGACCCTGATCGCTGTGCCACTGGCATGGTTAGTCGTGCGGACAGATTTACGGTGGCGACGTTGGTGGACAATTTTATTGACCGTGCCGCTGGTGATTCCCTCTTATGTCGGGGCATTTGCGCTCATTGGGGCATTCGGGCCAAAAGGCATGGTACAGGGTTGGTTAGAAAACTTCGGCGTTGAACGCCTGCCGAGCATTTACGGTTTTTTCGGGGCATGGCTCTCTATCAGCCTATTTTCATTCCCCTACATTTTTTTGAGTGTGCGGGCAGGACTGCGTGGCCTCGATCCCCAATTGGAAGAAGCCTCTAAAATGTTGGGGCGGGGGACATGGGCAACCTTTTTTAAAATCACCCTGCCTCAACTCCTGCCCTCAATTCAGGCGGGTGTGCTGCTGGTTATCCTCTATACCCTAAGTGATTTCGGGGCGGTGGCCTTTATGCGCTTTAATGCCCTCACCCGCGATATCTATATCCAAAATTCGCAGTCGTTTCGTAATAACCGGGTGGCGATGTTGGGGCTAGAATTGGTCATTTTGGCGGCGCTGCTGCTATTGATTTCCCGCCGAATAGAGGGGAGCGCCAAAGCCTATCAGCGCCAAAGTACCCGCAAAAACACACCACGGTTGCGCTTGGGGCAATGGCAAATCGCTGCTCAAGGTTTTTGTGGGGTAATTGTGCTGTTGGCATTAATCGCCCCGATTGGTGTGACCCTTTATTGGCTCATCAATGGCTTGGAGCGGGGCGAGACGTTTAATGAACTGCTCGGCCCTTTACAGCGTTCGATGCGTTTGGCAGGCATTACGGCAGGCGTGGCAGGATTAGTTGCCCTACCTCTGGCGGTCATGCAGGTGCGCTATCCAAGCAAATTATCCCGCTGGTTGGGGTTCGGGGCATATGTAGGCAATGCCCTGCCGGGGGTAGTGGTGGCGATTGCGCTAGTATTTTTTGCCACACGTTATGCTTTTGATTTGTATCAGACCCTACCCCTGCTGATTTTCGCCTATCTGGTGCGCTTTTTGCCGGAGATGCTTGGCCCGCTGCAAGCCTCCATGCTGCAAGTCAATCCGCATCTCGAAGAAAGTGCCCTAACATTAGGACGAAACCGATTACGGGTGCTGGCGACGATTACTGTGCCACTGGTACGTTCAGGGTGGGTAGCGGGGGTAGCGCTGGTCTTTTTGACTGTCATGAAAGAACTGCCTGCTACGCGCATCCTTGCCCCGATTGGTTATGATACACTGGCGACCCAAATCTGGTCAGCCACCCAAGAGCTATTTTATGCCCGTGCCGCCGCGCCTTCGCTGGTCTTGGTGATTGTTTCGGCCCTATCGCTCATTTATATCCTTGAACCTGAAAATGACTAATTCACCAACTCCCACCCTTGTTTCTGAGCATGTGACCAAGACGTTTGACAAAACCGCCGCCGTGCGTGATCTGACCTTTACCCTCGACTCCGGTCAATTTTTTGCGCTGTTAGGGCCAAGTGGCTGTGGCAAAACAACCTCGCTGCGCCTGATGGCAGGATTAGAAACCCCGACCTCCGGCAACATCCAGATCGGCGGGCAGGTGGTGGCATCCGAAAACACATGGCTTCCCCCCAATCGGCGGCGCGTGGGCTTGGTTTTTCAGGATTATGCCCTGTTTCCACACCTAGACGTGTGGCACAACATCGCCTACGGCTTGGACGGTACGCGCCCATCCAAAAAACAGCGGGTTGAGGAAGTTCTAACATTGGTCGGATTAAGTGGCATGGAAAAACGGATGCCGCACCAATTATCCGGCGGTCAACAACAGCGCGTGGCATTGGCACGGGCCTTAGCGCCTGCCCCGGCGATTATGCTGCTAGACGAACCATTTTCCAATTTGGACGCCGCCTTACGGGCGCAGGTACGCGAAGATGTCCGGCAGATTTTAAAAACGGCGGGCATCAGCACCGTCTTAGTGACGCATGACCAAGAGGAAGCCCTGAGTTTGGCCGATGTGGTCGGGGTCATGTTTGATGGTGCGTTGGTACAGGTCGCGCCGCCCCCTGTCCTCTATCAATTACCTGCCACAGCCACCGTTGCCCGATTTGTCGGAGATGCCAATCTCATCGCGGGCGAGGCGGATGGTGATACCGTGCAATGTGCATTAGGAAGACTGCCCCTCCAAAATCCAGTGCGCGGACGGGTAGAGGTGATGATTCGACCCGAAAGTGTCAGCCTTATACCTGTATCGGACAATTCAGGCAACGCCCAAGCAGAAAGAGTTTCCTATTTTGGTCACGACCAGATAGTAGAGCTTCGGTTACGCGGAGAGCAATCAGTTTTCCGAGCAAGATTGGGGCCGACCATATCAATAAGGCAAGGTCAAGAGGTTAAAATTTCCATTAATGGTGCTGTGATAGGGTTTGAAAGGGCTGACACCCATGATTAGATTGCAGGCAAGGTATACTTTGTTTTTTACCGTCGTGTGCTGTTTGCCCTTTGCCATAACCTCATGCCAACAAAACGAAGATCGTCCTGCACTAACTCCTGTTCTGACACCCGGGGAAACTTATTATTTGACTACCAATGTAGATAACGCACTGGTAGATTTTGATGGTTACTCACTAGCAGTTTTCAATACTTTAAAAGTACCTTACACGGATGAAATGGGGAAAAATCAAGAGAGATTAGCAATCCTCATTTTTATTTGGAATCCCGATCCGGCTATTCAGTTTAATCAAAGTTTCGTTGTCTCTGAAGGAGATACCGTTGACCTTCCAAATCACCGTTTAAGGATTTTGAAGCTAAGGGAAGACAACGAGAAATACCTAGCATTTGCGGTTCTAAAATCAACATATACGAACCTTAGCACACCAACCCCATAGACACCGAAATCAGCGTGCTAAGATATCTTCTAGGCGGGTACTTTGCCGAGGTATTCCGCCACCAAACGCGCTTCGCCATCGCGGAACTGCATAGTATATAACTTGGCGTATAGGCCGTTTTGCGCCATCAATTCATCGTGTGTGCCCATTTCCACGATCTCGCCCTGATCCAGAACGATAATACGATGGGCAACCTTGACCGTACTCAGGCGGTGAGCAATCATGACGGTGGTACGTCCCTGCATCATCCGTTCCAACGCCTCTTGCACCAATGCCTCAGATTCGTTATCGAGTGAACTGGTGGCTTCATCCAACAGCAAAATACGTGGGTCTTTGATGATGGCACGCGCAATTGCAATACGCTGGCGCTGCCCCCCACTCAATTTCACACCACGCTCCCCAACAATCGTTTGATAGCCATCCGGGAAAGCCGTAATAAAATCATGGGCATTGGCGGCTTTGGCGGCCTCAATAATCTCCGCTTCCGTCGCATCCAACCGACCATAGGCGATGTTGTCATAGATTGTCCCACCAAAGAGGATAGTCTCTTGTGGAACCATGCCGATTTGCTGACGTAGGCTTTCCTGTTTGACGCTGCGTAAATCAATACCGTCTATCTTCACTGAATTTTCGGTGGGGTCATAAAAGCGCGGAATGAGATTAAAAACCGTACTCTTACCCGCACCTGTCTGCCCAACCAGCGCGACAATTTCACCGGGGGCGATGTCGAGGCTGATGTTTTTCAACACCGCCATACGATCATCGTAGCTGAACGAGGTGTTGGCAAAGGTAATGCGCCCTTCAATATGCGGCATGTCTTGGGCATCGGGGGCATCGGTGATGGTTGGTGTGGTATCCAGAATTTCAAATACCCGTGTGACCGCTCCAATCGCGCTGCGAAATTCGGTATAGAGTCCTGCCAAACTGCCCAAACTTGCCGCGATGCTGATCCCGTAGATCAAAAACCCGCTGATTTCCGGCAGGGTCAAACGGCCTGCAATGACTTCGCGTCCCCCGAACCATAAAATCGCCGCGATGGAGCTAAAACCCAAGAAGGCCATTGTTGAACCAAACAGACCACGCAGCAAAACCAAGCGCATTGATTGACGGAAGGTGCGCTGCATGGCGGTTTCGTAGCGGTTTACCTCATAATTTTCGCGGGCAAAACTTTTGATAATGCGGACGTTTTGCAGGCCTTCTTCAGCAACCGTCGTTGCGGCGGCTAATTCATCTTGCACTTTGGTGCTCATGCGCTCAAAGGGCCGACCAAACACAATCGCAATAAACAGCAAGGCCACAATCAACCCCAAAACAAAGCCCGTCAGCGAGGGGTTGAGCGCAAACACCACCACAATCGAGCCGACCAGCGTAATCAGGTTATTGATAAGGCTGGTAACGCTGTTGGTCAGCACATTTTGCACTTTGGTCACGTCGTTGGATATGCGCGACACAATTTCGCCTACCCGCCGATTGGCATAAAACTCCAACGAGAGCTTTTGCAAATGGCGATACAACTGGGTTCGCATATCAAAGACAATTTTTTCCCCGATATACGACAGCATATACGTCTGCACAAAATTGAGTGCTGCCGAAATGAAAAATAAGGCTGTCAATGCTCCCGCAAGGGTATTCAATTTGCTATAGCTGGCATCGTTCAAAACTGAAGTTAGCAGGCGCACAATCACCAATGGAAAGCCAACGTTGATGACACTAGTGATGGCAAGGGTGATAAGCACAATCACCATGCGCCCCCCGTGTGGTCGGAGATAACTTAGTAGCCTGCGCCAACTGACCGAGCGCACGACTTCCGAGAATTTTTCGGATGATTTGGCCTGAGTTTCAGGTGTGGAGGTCATAAAATTTGGATGTCCTCAAAGTACAGAATCTTCGATGTTTAACATTACACGATACGTGTTAGAAATGGATTGGTTTCGAGTGACCGCTTCGTGAAAAGTGACAGAATGCCCCTCTTGACAACTAAACTTATTCGACAATAAAATTTACTGAGTAGTAGAAATTCTACTCTCCAGTAAAAATTATTTCCAGAGGCAGTGTGGTGTCTTATAAAGAACGGGCCAAACGGCAGCGCGAGATCGAGATTTTAAAAGTCGCCAGTGACCTAATGTACGAACGCGGTTTTGTCAATTTCAATATGGATGAACTGGCCGAGGCAGTGGGTGTCTCGAAACCAACCCTATATCAACATTTCGCCAGCAAAGATGAACTCTTGGTGAAAGTAGTGCTGCAAGGACATGAAGAAATCGAGGCACTATTTGATGCTCCGCTGCAAGGTACAGCCCTAGAACGTATTGAGACCATCATGCGCATGATGCTGCAACGGCGGCATATTGCCAAAGGGGGAATGGCGAATTTCGGCTTGATCTTTCCCATTCTCAAGGCCAGTCCGCTTTTTAATGAACACCAAGAACGTCTCCGCAACCGTCTCTATGCCCTCGTCGAAACCGCGAAACAAAACGGGGAAATCGTAGCAACTTTGCCAACTCCGCTCGCGGTCAGCGCTATGTTTGTGTTACAGGGGTCCGTCAGCGAACATCATATGCCAGAACGGGCCAATTGGACAGAAGAAGAAACGGCTCAGATGGCTGAACATGTCATTCAACTTTACCTGCGTGGGATCACCCCACGTTCTTAATAACCATAGCCCAGCCGAGGAGAAAACAAATTGCAAGGGCAAGCAGCACAAAATTGGGGAGGGAGTCGTCGGGGGGGCGACTCGTCAAAGGCAAGCCGAGGCAGTTTGGGGCGTGCCATTCGCTATCTGGCTAAACAACGTCGTTCCACACTCATCGCTTATGGCGCATTGTTGATTGCATCGTTGGCACAGTTGGCTGTGCCACAGTTGGTCGAAAATATGACCGATGCCATTACGAACAAACTCATGGCGGATCGCATTTTGGAATTGCCAGCTGAAGCCCAAGCCCCTGCCGCACAACAAGCAGGGGAAACCATTAGTCAGCTACGAGATTATCAAAGTGGAGCGGAAAACGCCCTCCTAGCAGCGGGTCTATTTATCGTTGTGTTCGCGGCCACACGCGGGTTGTTTTCATTTGTCCAAGCCTATATGGCAGAAAAAACCTCACAAGGGGTCGCGTTCGACTTCCGTAATGAGATTTTCAGCAAAATTCAACGCCTATCGTTCAGTTACTATGATCAGAACCAGACCGGGCAGTTGATGATTCGTGCTACGGATGACGTGGAGAAAGTGCGTTTGTTTATCGCGCAGGGTTTGGTATTAACAGCCCAAGCACTCATTTTGCTGATCGGCACAATCATCATTTTGCTGCTGACGAACTTCAAGCTGACCCTTGTTGTACTGCCGATTCTGCCAGTCGCTTTGGTTGTATTTATGCTGTTTGGCAAAATCAGCCAGCCCCTATTTGTCGAATTTCAAATCAAGCTGTCCCGTCTCAATACCATCCTGCAAGAAAATATGGCAGGTGTCAAAGTCGTGAAGGCATTTAATCGAGAGGCATTGGAGCAAAAACGCTTTGATGTCGCCACTGATGACTTGTTCGATCAGGGTATGAAAGTGGCCCGCACGTTTTCGGTGCTGTTCCCGGTGATCTTCCTGATCGCGCAGGTGGGGCAGGTTGCCATACTGTATTTCGCCGGACGGCAAATCTTGGGTGGCACGCTGAATTTAGGCGAATATCAGAAATTCAGCCTATACGTCATCTATATCTTTTTCCCGCTGGGTCAATTGGGATTCATCATCTCCTTAATGGCACAGGCCGGGGCATCTGCAGACCGTATTTTTGATATTCTGGATACCGACAGTGACATCAAAAACAAGCCTGATGCGATTGAACTACCGGATATTCGTGGCAAAGTCGAGTTCCGCGACGTGACCTTCCGTTACTTCCATTCGGGCGAACCTGTGCTGCGTAAAGTGAGCTTTAGTGCCGAGCCGGGCCAGACGGTGGCGCTGTTGGGGGCGACAGGTAGCGGTAAGACTACCATCATCAACTTGATTCCACGTTTCTATGATGCCAGTGAGGGGACAGTGTTGATTGATGGACATGATGTACGCGATGTTACGCTCGACAGCCTGCGTTCGCAAATCGGCATTGTGTTGCAGGAAACCAATCTGTTCAGCGGCACAATTCGGGATAATATTGCGTTTGGGCGACCCCATGCTTCCTTAGAACAGGTGATAGAAGCCGCCAAAGCCGCCGCTGCTCATGATTTTATTATGAGTTTCCCGGAAGGGTATGACACCGAAGTGGGTGAACGCGGTACGACGCTTTCCGGTGGTCAAAAACAACGGGTGGCGATTGCGCGTGCCCTGCTGCTCAATCCCAGCTTGCTCATTTTGGATGACTCAACTAGCAGTGTGGATTTGATGACCGAATATCATATCCAAAAAGCGCTGGATCGCTTGATGAAAGGTCGCACCAGCTTTGTGATCGCCCAGCGTATCACGACGGTTTTAAACGCCGACAAGATTCTGGTTTTGGACAAGGGCAGCGTCGTGGCAGAGGGTACTCATGCCGAACTGATGGAAACCAGTCCCATCTACGCCGAAATCTATCATTCACAACTGGTTGGAGACGTTGAACTCGACGAAGCAGCGGCACAGGAGGCACAGATAACATTATGATGATGGGAGGCTTGGATGGCGCTCGTCGTATTATGGGCAACGAGCAACTCAAACCCCGTAATTTGTGGGCAACCTTACGGCGCTTTGGTTATTATTTCAGTCGTCATTGGCAGGGTGGTGTGGCGGCCCTCGTCCTCGTTTTTCTGTCCACGTGGGCGCAGGTGACATCTCCCGACCTGATTGGTCAAGCGGTTGACTGTTATCTCCTACCCAACAATGATGCCTGCTGGTATACCGATGCCAATGTCGCCACCCTATCAAAAGCCAACAAAATCAGCGGTCTAGGTGGGTTATCCGTGCTGCTCTTAGGGTTATTCGTGGCGGCATCAGTGATGCAAGGGGCGGCGTTTTTTGCCATGCGTTGGTCAGGCAACCACGCCCTGCGCCATATGCGAAAGGATTTGTTTAACAAAATCCATCGCCTACCCCTGAACTACTATAGCAAACATGAGGTCGGTAACATTATGAGCCGCCTCACCAATGACACCGACACCATCAATCAAGCGCTCAGTTTCGCTTTGATGAGTGTCATCAGCGGGACGTTGTTGATTATCTGGATCGGTATCAAGATGCTGCGGGCCAATGTCCCCTATGCGCTGGTGAGTCTCTCCGTCGTGCCTGTTATGTTCGTCGCAACCGCCTATTTCTCTAACCAAGCCCGAAAAGCCTTCCGCAAGAGTCGGCAGGAAATGGGGAGCGTCAACGCCGACCTGCAACAGAGCATCGCTGGCGCACGTGAAGTCCAAGCATTCAACCGTGAAAACGCCACCATCGAGCAGTTTAAGCGTGTCAATGCTGCCAATCGGGATGCCAATATTCGGGCAGCGACCTTTACCAGTGCCTTAAACCCGATGTTGGAAGCATTGGGTTATGTCGCGGTGGCAATCGTGGTCTTGGTTGGTGGGTTTTCGGTGCTCCGTAATGAGCCTCTTTTGGGCACCTCGGTCATCTCAGTGGGAACGATTATCATGTTCCTACAATACGTCCAACGCTTTAATCAACCCGTCCAGCAAATCGCCGTGCTGTGGACAAATATCCAAAGTGCCATCGCGGGCGGGGAACGCATTTTTGAACTGTTGGATGAGCCGATTGAAATTGAAGACAAGCCGAACGCCCAGACGATTCCCGCCATCACCGGAAAGGTCGAGTTTCGAAATGTGCGGGCCGAATATGAAAAAGGCCAGCCTGTTTTGAAAGGGGTTAACTTCACGGTTGAACCGGGGCAGATGGTCGCCATCGTTGGGCCAACGGGGGCGGGCAAAACGACCATTATCAATCTGCTGCCACGTTTTTATGATGTCACCGATGGCGCGGTTTTGATAGATGGTTATGATGTGCGCGATGTAACAATGGCAAGCATCCGCCAACAAATCGGGATTGTACTACAAGACACCTTTCTATTTTCCGAAAGCGTCATGGAGAACATTCGTTATGGGCACTTGGAGGCTACGGATGAGGAGGTCATCACCGCCGCCAAGATGGTAGAGGCCGATTCGTTTATCGAGCGATTGCCGCAGGGGTATCAAACCGTTTTGGGTGAACGGGGCAGCGGGTTAAGTCAGGGGCAGCGCCAATTGATTGCCATCGCGCGAGTGGCCTTGATGAATCCCCATATCCTGATTTTGGATGAAGCGACCTCCAGTGTAGACACCCGTACCGAGCGGCTCATTCAAAGAGCGTTCGAGAATTTGCTGGCGGGTCGTACCAGTTTTGTGATTGCCCATCGTCTCAGCACCATTCGTAATGCCGATGTCGTGCTGATGATAAAAGACGGCGAAATCATCGAACGGGGCACCCATCGGGAGTTGTTGGAACATCGCGGCGCATACTATGAGTTGTATATGAGCCAATTCCGCCAAGAAGAAACCGAAGAACCCGCCCCCAGCATTGCCCAACCATAACTTATGCTTGCATTTAGAGGTGTTTACGCATATAAATAGATGTGGGAACACCTCTTTGTTTTTATAAAAATTCCCCTTTATGTGCAAAAATTGATTACGGAATTTAGATAGACATTCTGCTACAATGTCAACTGGTATAGTCACATAGGGATTGAGTCATTTAAATGCCTTACTATAATGAATATGGGGAAGCGTTGGATAACAGCCAGACCTTAAAAATCGAAGTCATGGGGCGTTGGATTGATAAGGAATGGATCGAGAAGCGGCCTAACGAGCAGTTAATCACGCTTCTGATTCCCGATTCATGCCTCCAACAAGAGGCCCTTAAAGATTTTGACAGATCCATGAATTTGCAGGGTGGTTATCATTTTCGCGGAACACAACCGATTGAGTGTTCCGTCGTGGTCAGCATCGCAGCCGCGTCTCTGCATACCGGCAAATTGACCGAAAAAACTGGCGCCTTTATCTATACGTTTGACCCGGTTGAAGAGGGGGGTAGCCCAGTCGAAACACTGGTGATGGCCTCCTATTTCACCGACGATGGACATGTGGTCAGTGTCGCCTGCATTCCTGAAGCCTTCCTACCGACATGGCTGGCCTTTGCCAATGAATGTGTGCGGTTGGCAAGTGCTTTGTCACCAACTTCACAGGTTATGATTATTGGCGGACGTGCGCCCTCATTTGTCCCCACGGTTGAATGGGACGATGTAATTCTGCCTGCCAAGTTGAAAAATGAACTGATGCAGGATGTGGAATCCTTCTTTAGCACCGGCATTGAGGTGTATCGCCGTCTTAAATTGAAACCCTTTCGCAAATTGCTGTTGGCGGGCGTACCCGGTACAGGCAAAACCATGCTCTGTTCGGCCCTTGCCAGATGGTCACTGGGACGCGAATATTTGGTCATTTACGTCTCTGGCGCAGATCGTTCTGGATCATCTTTTTGGAAAATTGAGCAGGCCCTTTCGATTGCAGCCCGTTCCAAAGTTCCGACCATGATTTTATTGGAAGAATTGGACGCCTATCTGCACGAAGAAGAAAAAGCAATGGTCTTAAACGTCTTGGATGGCGCAGAATCAGCCGAAAATGAAAAGGGCACCCTGTTGATTGCAACAACCAACTACCCAGAGGCCATTGACGAACGTATCTTGAAACGCCCCGGACGCCTTGACCGCATCTATATTATCCCCGAAACCCGTGAGCGCGAAGATGCAGAACGCATGTTGCAGCAGTATTTGGGGACCATGTGGAAAGAAGAACACCGGACAATGGCACATGAACTGGTGGGCTATCCCGGCGCGTTTATCCGCGAAGTAGCAGTCTATGCCCTAACACAGGTGGCCTATGAAGATTTGCAGGAACTGTCGCTGGAACTGCTTGAACAATCCTTTGACCGCTTACAAGAGCAAATTGAAGCCCGCGACGACTTTTTGACCAAGCGTGCCCGCGTCGGTTTCTCATTCTAAGATTGCCAACTTTGCATATTTAAAAGGATAGCTCGCCGCCGTCCTTTTTTTGTTTGTTGACCTCTAAAGACTTCTTCGACTATAGTCATAATCTATGTCAATGCGTGCTACAATGGACTCAACATTGAATAGCTTGAGGGGCGATTATGAAACTATTTATTAGCTATAGCAGCCGTGACCGTGATAAAGTACGGCTATTTGCCGAAGATCTCAAACAAATTGTGAAGGTTGTCTCCCATAACGAAGGGGGTGATGTTTGGTTTGACCAAGAATTAATCGGCGGGCACGATTGGTGGGAAAATATTCTCAGCAAAATCCGGGCCTGTGATGTTTTTTTGTTTGTCTTAACCCAAGATTCTTTGCGTTCCGACCCCTGCCGCCTTGAATATACCTATGCCCATAGCCTAAACAAGCGCATTTTGCCGATTTTGTTGGGAGATGGCATCAATGTAACCCTGTTGCCAGAACCCTTACAGCGGATCCAGTTTGTAGATTATCGCAATCGGGGACTCGATTCGTATCAAAGTCTGTCGGGTGCAATGGCAAGCCTGCCACCCGCTGTCCCCATGCCCGATCCTTTGCCAAAACCACCTTCCGCTCCGATTTCGCCTTTGGCCCAATTCCAACAGCAGCTTGAGTCGAAAAATTTGAGCCTCGAAGTTCAAACTTCATTGGTCTTTCAACTCAAGCAGTATCTCGCCGATCCTCAGCATACTGAATCGGCCCGCTACTTGTTGATGGAACTACGCAAGCACCCCGATACCCGCGCCCAGATTGCCGATGAAATCACCGGTATCTTAAAGGATACACCGCCTCCGCGTCCTGCCAGCGCACAGGGGTTCTCAGATTTGATGAATCGCGGCAAAGAAATGCTGCAATCGAAACCCAGCAGCAAACCACCCGTAATGGGTAATGTGCAGCAGTCTCCACCCGCCAACCAGCCTTCTTATGGAATGCCGATGGGGAATACAGCTTCTCCAAAATCGAGCAGTGGCCTGATGGGGTGGTGGAGCAAACAGACGCAAACAACTCAGATAGTGCTGGCAGTATTCGTACTTGGTATACTATCGTGTTGTATATGTTACTGTCTCTATGCGTTGGCGCTTTCAGGGTCTAGCACTACCTACTAAGCCTATCGTCGCCATTTCAACCAAACATCGAAAGAATTCTAATGTCAGATACGACCCAACTATCTAACGATCAACTGCGCGTTGCCATTTTTACCGAAACATTCTTACCCAAACTCGACGGCGTGGTCACGATTATTTGTCTAACACTTGACCATCTGCGTTCCATTGGGGCTGAAGCCATCGTTTTTTCACCGGGCAAACACGTCGAGAGCTACAATGGCTTTCCGGTGGTCTCCATTACTCCCGGTGTACCCATGCCGATGTACCCCGAAGTAACCATGTCCGTCCCCATGCGAAAATCTCATCAGCGGTTCGTAGAGTTCAATCCAAATGTGGTACATCTGGCAAACCCTTGGTGTGCAGGATTGATGGGCATACGTTTTGCTAAAAAGATGGATATTCCGATTGTGATGTCCTTCCACACCCATCTCATGGAAATGGCTAAATTTTATAAACTCGGTTTTTTGGAAAAACCGCTATGGGGTCTACACCGTTATTTCTACAAGAAAGCAGATTATCGGCTGGCGACCTCCAAGCGTATTAAAGATGAGCTTGAGGCGCATAACTTTGGCCCAACAGGGTTGTGGCGACGTGGCGTAGATAGCAGTGTGTTCGCCCCCGGTGCGGATGTAGCAGAAACCCGTCGTCAATTGACCAATGGCAATCCGGATAAAACCCTCCTATTATTTGTGGGACGGGTCGCCCCTGAAAAGCAAATTGAACAAATACGCCCTGTTTTGGAAGCTATTCCAAACACGCATCTAGCCATTGTGGGGGATGGCCCTTATCGAGACAAACTTGAACAATTGATGGCAGGAACCTCGACCACCTTTGCAGGTTATCTCAAAGGGGAAGCGCTTAGTGCCGCTTATGCTGCCGCCGATATATTTGTTTTTCCATCGGCCATCGAAACATTTGGTTTGGTCGTGGCGGAGGCGATGGCCGCCGAACTGCCAGTGGTGAGCAGTCGCGTGGGCGGCGTACCGGAATTGATCGAAAATGGGATGAATGGGTTTATCTTTGAACCGAATGACGTTAACCAAATGATTACCCATGTACGCCAGTTAGTCGAAAACCCGACCCTGCGCAAGGAGATGGGCCAAAAGGCCCGCCGGTCAGTGCAAGCCCTCACATGGAAATCAATTATGGATGATCTCGTAGCTGATTATCAAAAAGTGATCACCCAACACCGTAGTGCCACTACTAATAACAAGCTATCTTCTGGCTAACAGAAGTAAAAACCCCGAATTTAAAGATTTCGTAGCATTTTGGATACAAACCGATTTAAAATAAAAACATTGGCAGGAGGCGCTAATGTTTTTTGTATTGGATAATGGAAGGGCATGATGAACAACAATACCCCCCCAGATGATTTTGGCTTCCCAAATGATGATGAGCCACAAAATGCTGAACCAATGGACAGGCTAACACAAGGGAATAATCCGGATGGGAAGGAGAGGCATGATAGCCTCAGCGACAACAATGGTTTGCCAGAGGATTGGGAGACTAGACACATTCCCAACGAAAGTGATCTTACGCAGGTAGGGGCACGCCGTTTGGGGGAGCTTAAAGATAACCTCGATCAAACAAATGATCCCACCAATATTGCCAAACTCCTAGAGGCAATCAAAGAAACTATCCGACAAACCCATTGGCTGCCCAAGCTGGTGCCGCTGGTAGTAGAGACTGGCCTCACCGTCCGGTCTCCATCCCAAAAAATAGGACGTATTGATATTTGGGAAGACATCATTTTTTTGTTGTTTCATACCATACACGATCAGCTTAAAACAATCGAAGAGCGCAGCAAATATTTTAAACGCATCTTTACAAGTTTGTCCGACTTCAAGGCAGCTGCAAGTTCTAAGTTCCCGACAGAATCTGCCTTGAAAGAACTAGCGAGTGAATATGGTATGGATGACTCAGACCAGAGCGATTGGCTTGTGGCGAGAGCCGCCTTCTTAAATGCGGTTATTTTGGATTATCCCCTCGAAAATGCCGTGGCTATGGCTGATGAATTGATTTGGCTCGCTCGCCGTAATCATGACCTAATGACTGAAATGCGGGTCTACGTTTCAAAAGCGCGGCGTTACATTCAAGAACACGACTACCGCCGGGGATTTATGTTAAGCCAACAATCACTTACAATTGCAGTTCAGATCAAGGCCGAACGCTTCTATAGTGATATTCTCTCCAACATGCTCTCCTGTGCCATTGTCGAGCATAGGACAGAATATGTCGAAGCGCTGTTTGACTACTGGCAACAGTTGCGACCCCATCTGGAAGAAAATGTCTACGAAAAGGGGCCGTTCCTCAGTCTACGGGGGAAATACTACTTTGACCGCAAAAAAGACTACCACCGTGCGGCTGAGGCTTTTGAAGGAGCCTATGAATGTGACAAAATTCAACAAAAGGCCGTTGCCCAAGCCACCCAGCTACTGGGATGGGGAATGTCTATGACCAAAGCTGGCGAATACGAGATTGCCCAAGAGCTTTATCACCAAGCCCTAAACATCCATCGGAAAGAGGGTAATGGCGAAATGGAAATTTGGATTCGCCATGCTATCGGGTGGAATGCGAAGGAAAGCGGCGATATTCACATGGGTATTCTACATCTTGTGGATGCCCTAGAGCGAGCACTTGACCTGCCAGCAACGGCACGCCTTGAAAGCATCTGCAAGGGGATCAAGGAAGACCTTGACTTGTATCGGTCTTCCTTGAACAGGGCATAGGGGAATCAGCACCCAGAACCGCCCCCGCTAGTATTGGGGCAGGTAGGATCATCAACCACATTTTTTGGCCCCATATTAAAGACTTTGGCGACATGGGGGCTACCATCCAAGCCGATGGGCGTCCCAGCGACGGCCATCAAGGTGGGAATTGCCAAAGACAGGATGAAAACGAGCGCGACGGCGAACAGAACGACTTTACGATTCATGATGAGTTGCCTCCACAAATTCAAATTTTTGGTTTTTGAAGAGGCAGTCTCACTTAGGCCTAAATTTGACTGCGATGCCTTTATCATCGCATAACAGGTGATATAAATCCGTTCGTGGCGGACAAAAAACAGACAATAACTGGACAGGTTTTGGTCAACTTGTCTGGTTCTTTTTTTGCGACAATCTAAAGGACGCGCGATAATTGGAATTTATCGTGCCCTTAAGCGTGTTTTTCAGATACAGATAGCGATGCCCCTTTCCCTATGATCCGCCTTCCTCGTCCTAAACTCATCAGTCAAGCACGTGCCTTAAAAAGCGTGATAGAACAACTTCAGGACATCTCCCTTTTGGCGGTAGACACCGAATCAAATAGCATGTTCGTGTATCAGGAACAAGTCTGTTTGATTCAGCTATCGGCTCGACAGGAAGAGCAAATTTTGGACTTCATCATTGATCCACTCGCAATTCCCGATGTAAGCGTGTTGGGTGAGCTATTTGCCAATCCTGCTATCGAAAAAGTTTTCCATGCTGCCGACTATGACATCACCTGTATGAAACGCGACTTTGGGTTCGAATTCGTGAATATCTTCGACACCTATTTCGCCGCCCAGACTCTGGGGTGGACACGGGTAGGACTCAGTTCTCTTCTCGAAGAACATTTCAGCGTGGCCTTAGATAAGCGTTTTCAGCAAGCGGAATGGCATCACCGACCATTGAGTCTCGAAGAACTCCAATATGCCCAGATGGACACACACTTCCTGCCTGCTCTACGTGATATTCAATTGAATGAGTTACAACGATCCGGTTATTTGGAAGAGGCCCAAGAGGGATTCCGTGAACTTGCCAGTTTGCCCGCCACAGATCGATCTTTTGACCCGGAAGGCTTCTGGCGTCTTAAAGGGGCCTATTTATTGACTGGCTCATCGCTTGCGATTTTGCGGCAGCTATATTTATGGCGCGAAAAAACGGCTCAAAAACGGGATATACCCAGCAATAAAGTCATGCCAGATTCCACTCTTGTAGACATCGCAACAACCTGTCCCCTATCCGCATCTGCCCTCCAACGGATTCCCGGTATCACTAGGCAGACGGTCAAGCGCGATGGGAAGGCTATATTAGAGACAGTTGCTCGCGGGAAAAATGAAATACCCCCTCGTCGCCATCCGCAGTCGCGCACATCGCCCGAAGTGATTGCGCGTTATGAGGCGCTGCATACGTGGCGCAAAGAAAAAGCCTTGTCACGTGGCGTGGAAAGCAATGTTATCCTTTCCAAAAATGCGCTGTGGGTGCTGGCCCTCCGGCATCCCAAAACTGATGAAGAACTAGCGGTGATTCAAGAGATTGGCCCACACCGTCGTGCCAAATACGGCAATGAGCTATTAAACCTACTGAAAGGGGTTTAGGACTATGCAAATTTCGTTTCATGGGGCAGCCCGTACTGTGACTGGTTCGCAGCATCTAATTGAGGTCAATGGCTATCGCCTATTGCTCGATTGTGGCATGTATCAGGGCAAACGCAGCGAAGCCAATGAGCGCAACCGCCGCCTACCCTTTGACCCCAAAACACTGGATGCGATGGTGCTTTCTCATGCCCACATTGACCATTCAGGGAATATCCCCACCCTTGTCAAACGGGGGTATCAAGGGCCAATCTATGCCACCCACGCCACCCGCGACCTTGCGGCGGCAATGCTGCCCGACAGCGGACATATCCAAGAAAAAGACGCCGAGTTTGTCAACAAAAAGCATAAACATCGTGGGGAAGCTCCGGTTGAACCGCTGTATACTCAACAAGATGCTTTTAATAGCTTGCGCAATTTTGTCGGGATTAGCTATCAGCAGTCACGTGAGATTTTGGAGGGTGTTCACCTGTCATTGGTAGATGCAGGCCATATGCTCGGTAGCGCGATTGTGATGCTCGATATTGAGGACAAAGACGCCGGACGGGATATTCGATTGGTCTTTAGCGGCGATATTGGACGGAAGGGATTGCCCATTTTGCTTGACCCCACACCGATTGACTATGCCGACGTGTTGATTATGGAAAGCACTTATGGAGGACGGACACATGAACCCATTACTGACCTTGAGGCAGAGTTTGCCGAACTGATTAACACCGTCTATCAGAAACGGGGAGTGTTAATTATTCCAGCCTTCGCCGTTGGACGTACACAGCAAATTGTCTACTTGATTCAAAAATTGCACAGCGCAGGCAAAATTCCGGTCTTGCCCGTCTATGTGGACTCACCATTAGCCATTGATGCCACGTCCGTATTCCGCCTACATCCCGAAGCCTATGACGCGGATGTGCGAGATTACATGTTGACCTATGGCGATGATGATATTTTTGGGTTTGAAAAACTGGTGTATACACGCCGCGTTGAAGAGAGCAAAGCGCTCAACGACATGACGGGACCATTTATCGTGATCAGCGCCAGTGGAATGTGTGAAGCAGGTCGGGTGCTGCATCATCTTCGCAATCGTATTGAAGACCCCAACAACACCATTTTGATCGTTGGTTGGCAGGCCCCGGATACGCTAGGTCGTCGGTTAGTGGATCATGTCTCACCCGTTCGCATTTTTGGGGAGGAATTCCCCGTCCGAGCAAAAGTAGTCAAAATGAACGGCCTCTCCGGTCATGCCGATGGCAATGAATTAGTGGATTGGGTCAAGGCGATGAAGAAACCGCCACGTCGCACCTACTTGGTACATGGCGAAGTGGAACAGGCCAACGCCCTTACACAGCGGCTCACCAATGAACTAAATTTGGAAAAGGTCTCCATTCCCGATTTGCACGAACAAGTCCATTTCCCATGAAATATGCCTATTGATGCACAATAAGAGCCTGCTATGATTGGATGGCTCATCCATTTACCAACTATGAGGTACAGGCATGGTCAATATCCTTGTCTCCAATGATGATGGCATTTTTGCGCCCGGTCTCTATGCGCTGGCAACCGCCATGTTAGATTTAGGGCAAGTTTGGGTAGTCGCACCAGAAAACAATCAAAGTGCTAGTGGGCATCGCAAAACGCTGACCCGTCCGCTGCGGGCTGTGCCGACCTTTCAAGTATTCCCGCCAGAAATTAAGGCCTTTGCAGTAGACGGCGCACCCTCCGACTGTACCGCCATCGCCGTGATGGGGTTAATCGAAGAGAAGATGGATATTGTGGTCTCTGGCATCAACAGCGGCGCAAACTTGGGGCAAGATTTGACCTACAGTGGCACCGTTAGCGTGGCCCTTGAAGCAGCCATTTTTGGCCTGCCTGCCATCGCTTTTTCATTGGACAGTCGTTCCCCCGATTCGGATTACAGCGCCGGGGCTGAATTGGCAAAAGGGATCACTAAAGAAGTATTGCGACACGGCCTGCCTTATCACACCTGCCTAAACGTCAATTTCCCCAATCGCAAGTTGGATCAAATCAAAGGGATCCAAATTACGACACAAGGCGTCCGTGACTATCGGGATGTCTTGGATAAACGCATTGACCCCTTTGGTCGGCCCTATTATTGGATCGGTGGTGTCGAACCATCCGGGGATGTCAAAGCGGAAGGCACCGACATCTGGGCGGTCTATGAAGGGTTCGTTTCTATTACCCCCATTCATGTGTATATGACCCGCCATGATTTCATCGCCCCCCTCACTGCATGGAAATGGCGTGACCAAACCGTCACTCCCAAATCGGACGTGACCACACCTTCTGAAACGGAGTCCTAATGCCGGGGCGAGAATCAGGCCGTGTCTTGGTGACGGGTGGAACAGGATTTTTGGGTTTTCGAGTGGTTGCCGCGTTAGTTGAGGCCGGGGCAACTGTCACAGTCATGGTGCGGCCCGGTCAAGAAGAAAAACTGCAAGCCCTCGGTGATCGGATTCAATTGAGTTATGCCGATGTCTGGAACAAGGCCAGTTTGAAAGGTCGGGCACGTGGTCATGATGTGATTTTGCATTTGGTCGGTAGCACACGGGCCGAACCGGAACGCGGCTTGACTTATCAGCAGATTAATCTGGTCTCGGCGCGAAATGTTACAGGCATGGCAGTTAGTGATGGTGTACCACGCATGATTTTGCTGAGTGCTGTCATTCGTCCATGGGCAGGGGAATATATCCGCAGCAAACGCGAAGCTGAGGAATATTTGCGGAACAGCGGTCTCAACTGGACAATCGCTCGCGCCCCCAGCCTATTTGCCCCCAGTGGTCGCAACTTAGGTTTACAGCTTATTTCCTTCTTTGGTGCAATTTTACCCTTCAACCTTTTTGCCAGTCGAATCCTCCCTCTGCCAGTGGATATCGCGGCACGTGGCATGGCCCAATTAGCCCTCAAACCAGATGCCTATGAAGATCGCGTTATTTTTGCGAGGCATCTGCGCCAACTTGCCAAAGGCAGCAAAGCCGCCCGTCAGCGCCGCCCCTTGCTCCAACCCCAGCAACGTTTTGATGCCGATCCTGAAGGCCTAGATGAGCCGCCGTTTGGTTGGCTTCCCCCACGTTGATGATTTTGCGAAATCATAAGTTGTATAAATTTTGATTTTAAGGCATAATTTTACATAAGATTAACAATCTGAAATTTGCATTGCAGTCATCACTGCAATCTCACATTAGAAATCAAGTGCCAGACAAAAAGTTGTCGGTCAAAACAAATTTCCCGTTTATAGGGAATAGGGTATAGGTAGCCTTAGCCCTCCCTCAACCATCATGTTTATAGTGGGGTGGGATAAGAATAAAACTATCCGGTGCAGTGCGATCATCCGGATTAGCGTAAAACAGTTGGAAACCCTCTGTATTTAAGGGAATTACCCAACTTACTGCGAAGGCGATTAGCAAATATTAGGACATCTCAGAACCCATTTATCCTATGTGAGT
This sequence comes from Chloroflexota bacterium, assembly GCA_013112715.1. GTDB lineage: Bacteria > Chloroflexota > Anaerolineae > Aggregatilineales > J027 > CFX10. Next base: position 172,731 of record JABFGB010000004.1, on the reverse strand, counting down.
CTTGAATTTATTTGCACCGCCGAACTAGACCCATGATAAACAATCCACAGTAATCGTTTGAGGCTGTGGGGTATTGATTCGATAGTAGAGAGATTAGGAGCGTCTATTCTTCGTCAAAAAGCAATCTAGGCGAGATTGGAATTTTGGGTATTTGGCCTATTCTATAGCCCTATGTAAACGCTTTCGATGAACTAGGCGTGTTTTTATTTATCTAATTTCTCGTGGCTGGTCATAAGCATAATGTGTGGATTGCAGCCGGGGTGGCTACACCTGCGGCTGTTTGCGTTTTTGTGGGGAGAGGTATCGGACGCATGGCAGGCAAAATAAGTGGGCTGGAGATTCAACAAAAGAACAAAAACCGAGTGAGCATCTTTCTCGATGGAGAATATGCGTTCAGCTTGGGTTTGATGGAAGCCGCCCCACTTCGTAAAGGCCAGCACCTCAGCGATTCCGAGATCCAACAATTACAAGATGCCGATCATTTGACGCAGGCCTATGAACGTGCTGTGCGATTTTTGGCAACCCGTCCGCGCAGTGTCAGTGAGGTACGCCGCAAGTTGGCTGAAAAGAAGACCCCGACCAGCATTGTGGATACGGTCATCGGACGCTTGGAGGCTGCCGGCTACCTGAATGACGCCGAATTTGCCCATTATTGGGTAGAGAACCGCCAAGAATCTAGTCCACGTGGGGCAATGGCCCTACGTATGGAATTACGCGAGAAAGGCGTGCCTTCCAATGTCATTGATGAAGCGTTACGCGATCAAGATAGTGAATCAGTGGCTTTGCGTGCCGCTGAGAAAAAAGCACGCACCCTGCGCCGCACCGATAAACGTGATTTTCGACAGAAAATGACGAGTTTTTTGATGCGACGTGGTTTTGACTATGAGACCGTCCGCACGGTGATAGATCAGCTTATTGAGCAACTTGAGACGGACGGCGACCCGTTTTTTACGGATTTAAATGGGGATGACGACACAATTGAGGAGTAAAGATCATGGAAATCATCACGGCGGTGGTCGGCCTAGTCGTAGGCCTGATTGCTGCCTCTGTTTGGATCACCACCAACCAGAAACGGCAAGGAACGAATAAAATTCAACAGGCCGAAGCTGAAGCCCAACGAATCATGAGTGAGGCGGAGGCCAATAAAAAGAAAATCGAAATTGAGGCCAAAAACGAAGCCCTACACATTCAGGAGGAAAACGAACGCAACGCCAAAAAACGCCGCCTTGAATTAGATCGGGAAGAAGAACGCCAAACCAAACGCCGCGAAGAATTTGACAAGCGACTGGAAAAATTTGAACAGCGCGAAAAGGAACTGAACCGCCGTCAAAGCAATCTCGACAAGCGCAATAACGAACTGCAAAAGCTGTGGGATGAGCGCACTGCTGAATTGGAGCGTGTCGCCGAAATGACCCGCGAGGAAGCCCGACAGGAACTGTTGGCAGCAGTGGAAAAAGATACCCGCCAAGATATGGTACGTCTGATCCGTCAAATTGAAGAAGAGGCCAAATCCGAAGCCGATAACCGTGCCCGTGACATTATCGCCCTTTCGATCCAGCGCTTGGCCTCCGATCAGGTCAGTGAAATTGCAGTCTCAGTGGTGCCGTTGCCCTCCGACGATATGAAAGGGCGCATCATTGGCCGTGCTGGACGCAACATCCGCGCTTTTGAACAGGCAACGGGTGTGGACGTGGTAGTAGACGACACCCCAGAAGCCGTCACGATTTCCAGCTTTGACCCCGTGCGGCGTGAAGTCGCCAAACGTGCGCTTTCCAAATTGGTATTGGATGGCCGCATCCACCCGGCCCGTATTGAAAAATTGGTGGAGGACACCCGTAAAGAAGTGGAACGGGCTATCCGCGAAGAAGGGGAACGCGCCTCATATGAAGCAGGTGTCCCCGGTTTGCACCCCGAAATTTTGAAACTGCTCGGCAAGCTGAAATTCCGTACCAGCTATGGTCAAAATATGCACGCCCACGCCATCGAAACGGCTCATCTGGCAGGCATGATCGCGGCAGAATTGGGGGCAGATGTCAACCTTTCCAAAGCAGGTGGTCTGCTGCATGACATTGGCAAGGCGATTGACCATGAAGTTGAAGGCCCACATGCCATCATCGGTGCGGAATTCTGCAAGCGCTATGGTGTGCCGGAAAAGATTGTGAACTGCATCGCCAGCCACCACCATGAAGTCCCACAGGAATCGGTTGAGGCCCTCATTGTCGAGGCCGCCGACGCGATTTCTGGCGCTCGTCCGGGGGCGCGGCGTGAAAGTTTGGACGCCTATATTAAGCGTGTGCGTATGTTGGAAGACATTGCCAACGCCTTCACCGGGGTCGAACAATCCTATGCGTTACAGGCGGGGCGTGAGGTACGCATCATGGTGCGGCCCGATGACATTGACGACCTCGCCGCCGTGCATCTGGCCCGCGACATCTCCAAGAAAATTGAGGAGACCATGCAGTATCCCGGTCAGATCAAGGTGACGATCATCCGCGAAACACGGGCGGTTGATTACGCACGGTAATCACAGTCCACCCAAATTTGAAATCAGCAAAGGCAGGCGTCACAGTCTGCCTTTTTGTTTTCATTTGGCAGATTTTTAAAGAGAGGAGATACTTATCTCTATAAATCATTGCGTTACTACTGGGGACTAGGGAAAATGGCACAATTGCGGCGATGGCTGGCAATTCTGGTTGTGATGCTGATTATCTGTGTAGTTTTTTGTCTTGGTATATATATTGCTGTACTACATAGTAAAACATGGCAAGTGCGAGTATGGGTTGGATCAGATGATGCCGACACTCTGCTTGATTACAAGATACTTTGCAAGGGATCACAAGCGGAAAATTATACACGCTACCTTGCGGCCAATTATGGCCCGGATATAGAAAACTCCGTGCGCAATTATTACGAAGAAGGTGATGTGGTTCGGGCCAAAGGCAAGGTCGCAGGACAGGATTTTGAGGGCATATTTACGTTTCAAGAACAAGACGGCTTTCTAGGAACAGGTGGAACGTGCATTGATACCATTACTCCGATTATTGGGCCACCTCTACCTGAATAAATTTAGACTTTTGAGCCAATCATGACCATCATCTACTTAACCCTCTGTTGGGCAGGCGGGATTGTCTTTGCCGAACTGCTCGATGAACGCTGGCCCTATGGCATCGCCGCGACGATCTTGGCTTGCCTGTTGGTGCTGTTTCGAGATCGCAAAGATTGGCGGCTATATATCGCCTGCTGCCTATTTTTTGTGTTAGGGGGGTTACGTTTACAAGAAGCCTTACCCGAAAAGTCACCTGACCACATCTCGCACCTTAATAATCAGGGCATTGTCACGATTTTTGGCGTGGTGTGGGATGCGCCGGATGTCCGCGAGACCTATACCAACGTGCGGCTCAAAGTAGATGAGGCCATCTGGTTAGGCCAGCAGCAGCCGCGTGAAGGTTTGGTCTTGGTGCGCCTTCCCGCCAATGCGGATGTACAGTACGGAGATCGATTGTTGGTAACAGGGCAGTTATTTCCACCGCCTGAACTTGACACGTTTTCCTATCAAGAAAAACTGGCCCGTGAAGGCGTTTTCAGCACTATGCAGCTTCAAACGTTCCAAAAATTGGACGAACACCAGGGGCGGTGGTGGAAACAAGACCTATTGGATTTACGTGACCAGACACGCGGTTTCATTGAAGATGCCCTGCCCGAACCCCAAGCCAGTTTACTCAGCGGCATTTTGTTAGGCGATGATTCGCGCCTATCCGAAGAAGTGCGCGATGCGTTTAACACCACCGGGACATCCCATGTGATTGCGATTTCGGGCTTCAACATGACCCTCATCGCCGCCATTGTTAAATCCCTGTTGAGCAATTTACTGCCTAAAAAATCATGGGCGATTTTTTTCAGCCTTGTCGTGATTGTTCTTTACACCATTTTTGTCGGGGCGAATGCGGCAGTTGTGCGGGCGGCAATTATGAGCGGCCTCCTCATCACTGCGGATGGGGTACGTAGAAAAACCTATGCCCCTGCCTCGTTAGCATTTGCCGCGCTCCTAATGTCACTATTGAATCCTTATGTATTGTGGGATATTGGATTTCAATTGAGTTTCGCGGCGGTCTCGGGTCTAGCCTTGCTCGTGCCCCCAGCCGACAAAGCCTTCCGCCGATTTATGCAGCACCATTTTGGGAAGTCAGCGGGAGGGGAAGCCTCGAAATTTTTATCTGAGCCGCTGGTTGTCAGTCTGGTCGCCCAAGTCTCGACCCTGCCCGTGATCTTATTCTACTTCGGACGTTTATCGGTTTATGCACCAGTAGTCAATCTTTTGATCGTACCCGTGCAATCATTTGTGTTGATCTTGGGGGGCATGGCAACCTTGATAAGTTTCATCTATGCACCTGCCGGAACGCTGCTGTATCAGGCGGCATGGCTGTTTTTGACATGGACGACGATGATGGTACGATCTTTTGCCAAACTACCGGGGGCCTCCCTCGAAATTTCCGTGCCGGAATGGTTTTTGATTGGGTGCGGGGTGTCCGCGATTGGATTGCCACTTTTGACTGCCACCCGTCCACGCTGGTATGAAAACCTGCTTAAAGAACGCCGCCAACAACTTGCCCTGATCCCCAAATTTGTATTGCCCGTGATTGGTGCGGTGATTTTGGGCCTCATTGTGCAGGCATTGGTACGCCAACCCGACGGCGAACTGCATGTGGTGTATTTGGATATGGGCCAAAGCAACAGCGCTTTGATTGAATCACCCGATGGGGCAGTCTTTTTGATTGATGGTGGGCGCTATCCTACACGATTATTGACCAAATTAGGCGATCACCTGCCACCCAATAACCGCCAGATTGATGTGCTCTGGATTACCAGCGATCAACCGGAGGACATCAGCGCACTGTTGACCGTTGTAGAGCGCTATGAAATCAAGGCCGCTGTCACCTCAGTCGGCGATACTACCCAAGCAGATTATTACAACCTCATTCAGGCCTTGCAGCAAGACAAAACCCCCATTATCCAAGCCGAGGCAGGCTATCAAATTGAAACTAGGGATGGGGTGCAAATGACCGTTGTCGCGCCGCACGAAGATGCGAATTCATTGGTACTCCGCCTGCAATATGGCGACTCAGTTTTCCTGTTTACCAATCGCCTCGACGAAGACGAGGAGCAGGCGCTACTAGCAGATAGCCGACATCTCGTACAAGCCAATGTGCTGCAAGCCGCCGACCATGCCGCACCCGATAGCAACAGCGCCTCATGGGTTGAGGCGGTCAATCCGCAGGTGGTTGTCGTTCAATATGACCCCGCCAGCCGTGACCCCGGTGCTGATTCAGGCGTGATGGCGCGTTTCAGCAACCGGAGAGTATATCGGACTGACCGGAATGGCACGATTGAATTGGTAAGTGATGGTAAGCGGCTTAAAATCTATACGGAAGAAAACTAGGCGGGCTGCCAGATTTCCAACTTTTCCCCGATTTCGTCCAGCACCTGCTCGATGGTTTTGTTATCGGTGCTGATGTAAATGGCATCCTCGGCTTGACGCAGTGGGGATACTTCGCGCTGGCTGTCAATGCGATCCCGTTCAAGCATGGCGGCTTCAATTTCCTTCAAATTGGCGGTTTGGCCCTTGCTGATACGTTCACGATAACGACGACGGGCACGTTCCTGAATCGAGGCGTCAATATACAACTTCACATCGGCATTCGGCAAAACGACTGTACCAATGTCCCGGCCAGCCATAATGATTTTACCTTGCGAGGCAATACGACGTTGTTGTTCGACTAAGGCGGCTCGGACGCTACCAATCGCGGAGAGGGTTGAAACCCACGCTTCGACCTGTGGACTGCGGATTTGGTCAGTTACATCTTCGCCTGCGACAAGGACGGTATAGGGGTGAGTCGAATCTCCATTTTTAGGATGAATATCAATACGGGTTTGATGGGTGAGATTGGTGAGGGCCTCAATATCCGAAAAAGCGATGTTGGCGCGGAGGGCCACGAGAGTCATCGTGCGATAAAAAATGCCTGTGTCAATGAACAAATACCCATAACGTTCAGCCAATTGGTGGGAAATAGTGCTTTTCCCGGAACCTGCCGGGCCGTCAACGGCGATAATGCTGGGTAGTGACAATTTGGGAACTCCCCCTTTAGGCTAGATTGTCAAGGTGCAGGGTAAAAAACCTCTAAAACTATAACCGAGAATGCCCCTACCAGACAACCTAATTTCTTATTAAAAGTCAGCTAGAAAATTGAAACCCTCTCCCCGTATCTCCTAGACCTCTCGTGCGTCTTAAATAACAGAACATGAATCATCCTTAGCTGGGGATCGAACTGATGGAGAGTGAAATACAACTTTTGCGACAAGCAAGTATATTCGATGAAGAGGCGCTTATCGCTATTTTTGATACTTACTATCGCCCGTTATATCGCTATCTGTATCACCAGACCGGACATGTCCAAACAGCCGAGGATTTGACGGCGAAAGTATTTCAGCGCTTTTTGGAAGCACTTCATAAAGGTCAGGGGCCAGAAAAGAACCTCAAGGCATGGTTATTCAAAGTTGCCCATCATTTGGCGATTGATGAATCGCGGCGTTTTGTCCTTCGGGATCATATGCCCCTCGATGAAAACGTTGTGGATGCCCAAGTGGGTATTGATGAGCACCTTCATATCGCCCATGAAACTGAGCGCATCCATCTCGCACTGAATAAGCTGACCCCTCAGCAAAGAGCCGTCATTATCTTGCATTTTCTAGAGGGCTTAGAGAATGCTGAAATCGCCCATATCCTACATTCTACAATTGGGGCGGTTAAAGCCCTCCAATATCGTGCGTTAGCCACCCTGCGCCGCCAGCTTATCCCTAACCACGTGGAAGGAGAACCCAATGAACAACCAGTCCTTTGAGGAACAGATTACCAACGCCATGCGCAATATCCCAGAACCAAATCCAGTCCAAGAAAGCGCCGCCCGTGCCGCATTTTTAGCCGAAGCCCGTCACATGCGCGAACACCCCTACCGTCTCTGGCAGCGTCCCCACAGCCGCAAATGGATGATCGCCGCTGCTGCGATTCTTATTTTCTTAATCGGGGGATTCGCCTTATCAGTGCAAAATATCCGGCAAGCTAATTCAGATGCCACTGTGCAAGCCGAAGTTATCCCGCCCGACAACAATCCTAGTCTGCACCAAAACCTAACCCCAACTCCCACTCAAGAGCAGATCGGCGTCTCCCCTATCACCGCCGAAAATGCGGCCCAGTTGGTTGAATTGCAGCGATTTGGGACTGGCACGATGAACGGGGCGGTTTGGTCGCCTGATGGAAAAGAATTAGCCTTGTATGGCGCATTAGGCATTTGGTTCTATGACACGAGTGATTTTGATGCCACACCGCGTTTTGTCGAGAGCGATACCTACATCAATGATGCGGCCTACAGTCCTGACGGTTCATTATTGGCAATCGCTACCAATGATGGATCAGTGAATCTTCTAGAAACAAATACCAGCACACTAAAAATGAAAATCCAAGCCCATCAAGGGCGGGCACTGCATCTCGCTTTTAGCCCCGACAGCCAAATTATCGCATCTACCGGGGACGAAGATAAAAGCGTGCGGGTTTGGTCAGTTGAAACAGGTCGTGAATTGATTGTATTTAGCGACTTTTTTGCTAACCCAATGAGTATTGAAGCGCTAAGTTTTTCACTGGATGGCAAAACACTTGCGGCGGCTGGCATGAAAGATATCTACACACCTGTAGATCGTGAAGGCTTTTCACGTTGGAGTGTTCAGCCCGCCGTCTTAGTATGGGATATCGAGCAGAAAAATTTGGTCACGACCCTGATCGGTATGGATGAACGTATCTCCGGCCTTGCCTATAGTAATGATAGCAAGCAAATTGCAGCATCAACATGGAACGGCTCAATTTACATTTGGAATATTGCAAAAAACAGCGCCGCAATCCAAAACAAGCCTCTGATAAGTCTCAGGGATTCGGTTAATCAACTAAACGGTATAGATTACAGTCCAACTGAGGATATCCTTGCCTCGGTATCTTTCGGCGGACAAGTACAACTTTGGAGTATCGCAGACCAAGAAACGACAGAAATACTGCCGATAGAACTTGACGGGGAACCTATACGTTTCGATAACCCCGTTGGTGTTGAGTTTAGCCCTGATGGTCAAAAACTAGCTGCTTGGGATTTAAATGGCCCTGTGATAATCTGGAACATTTCACCCACTGGCGACTCTACAGTGGCGACGATTATCCGCGCTTTTAATGATCCCTTTACCATGATTTCAGCCAGTTCCGATGGTTCAAGGGTGGCCGCTGGAACTCAGATTGGTTATGTCGCTGTATGGGATTTACAGACAGGTGAGTTAACCGCCAATTGGTCGTCTGATGAACCAAATACCTTTTTATATGACATTCAATTCAAACCGAACAGCCCCCTTTTGGCAATAGGGTCGCAAGGTGGGGAAAAAGGTTTAGACATTTGGGATACAAGCAATTCCGGTCAAGAAGTGCCAGATTATCTAAACCCAACCACAATTTCGATAGGTTATATTGCTGCTCAGGTGGGCTTCAACCAAGATGGTAGCCAAATGGTATCCGCTGGGGCATTTTCGGAAGACGTATTAACTTTATGGGATGTGGCGTCTGGGGAGCCAAGAGGGTCATTAAACATCCCCAATTCCTCTGATCGCTTCTATTTGATCAGTGACCTTATTTTCAGCCCCGATAATAAGACGGTTATTTTTCTGCAAACTGAGAACCGCGCTCTGTTGGCTTGGGATAGTACCCACCCTGAAGACTATCGCTTGGTGGAGGGCCACAGCGGGTATGTGACCACTATTGCGATCACGGCTGATGGCACGATGCTGGCCTCAATAGACATGGAACAGAATCTCATTTTGTGGGATACCGCTACATGGCAGGAAAAAGCGTATGTCAAGAATATCGGTGGAAACAGCGCCCTCGCCTTTAGCCAAGATGGAGGGCTATTAGCGATAGCTGGCTATGAGGGAGAAATTTATCTGTGGAATATCAATACCCAGTCTTTGGTGACCACCCTTCACGGGCACACTACACAAGTGGCCGACATGGTTTTTACACAGGATGGCACACGCTTAATTTCGAGTAGTTTTGACGGTACAGTTCGGGTGTGGGGTCTGCAATAGACACAAACAAGGGAGGTTGTAGTGACCTCCCCATTTCTTTTCTTACAGTATCCAAACAGCCTGAGCCAAATCAGGCTTTTTGCCCATCCGAAGCGGATTCGCTGTTGGCAGGTGCATCACTCTTGACCTTGACCGCTTTATCTGTGGTCGCAGCCACTTGTTCGTCCTGATCTTCCCAACTGACAATCCAGATGCACAAACCAGACACGACAATCGAAGCGACGATCAGCGCGATCCAATTCGTGGTGGTGAGGCCCACATCGCGGGCTTCATAAATCAAAATGGCAATGATGCCAACCGATAACACCACCCATGCCGAAATGCGCGGATAGCGATCAATAATCGCAATCACATTGCTCAGGCCGGGGATTTGCTTTAAGCGTTCCACAAGTCTTACACCTTTGATTCAGAATACGGTCTTGGAAATAGGCCACCCACAACATCAAATGGGCGTCAATACGCGCTCTTCACGCAGTTTCTTGGATAGGATAATCGTCCCTTGTGGCTGTGAACTGCGAACGGCTTCACGCCATGCCGGGAACTTAATTTCTTCAATTTTGGTGACTTGATAACCCAATTTGTCTTTGAGCAATTGGATAATTGGGGCGGATTCGGCCTCGCGCAGATAGACAAAGGCGACTTCGCTTTGTAACAATTTGGAAGCCTCTTCCATTTCTTCGATGAGTGGCCCCAATACAGGCGCAACCGGAACACCCGGAGGCAGGATCATTTCACGCGACTGGGTGATCAGATTTTCGACCACAAAACTAATCGCGCCAATAATATTGTGCTTGGATTCAGCCACCAAATAGGAGGTCTCGCTGAAACTCAACATAATATCGGCATCGGTCAGGCGGGTATTTTTGGTCTTATTGATAAAGGCTGCGATTCTGCTCATGTCTTCGCGCCGAGGCCGACGAATGACGACCTCACCAATTTCCTGATCGGTAACGGTTCGCATCGTGTCAGTAGTGCGCTTAGGAGCGGGTGTACCCGGTGCGGCGCTGTTCATCTTGGCCCACGCTGCCTGCACTTGTGCCCAAGTTTCATTCGGGGTACCAGAATTTTTGATGACCACCGACGCGGCACGCAGTTTATCAACCTGTGGATTCTGAATGGCAATCCGTTTGCGGGCTTCTGATTCAGAAAGGCCGCGTGTCTTCATGAGACGCTGCAATTGAACTTCTAGCGGTGCATCTACGACCCAAATTGCATCTACCCCGCTTCCCAACTGGCCTTCCAGCAGTTTGATAGCCTCTACCACAATGACTTTTTGTGGCGCACGACTAATCAAGGTATCAATCGCGCGACTGATCACGGGGTGAGTGATCCCCTCTAGCTGCTTGAGGGCTTCTGGGTGCGAAAACGCCACCGCCCCAAGACGGCCCCGATCTATGCGACCATCGGGCGACACAATCCATTTGCCAAACCACTCAATTACGGGACGATAGGCAGGAGCATTGGGAGCCATTACTTGATGCGCTAATCCATCCGCATCAATTGTATAAGCGCCGAGATGCTGAAGCATATTCCGCACCAGACTTTTGCCGGTGGCAATATTGCCAGTGATGCCGATTACGTATTTATCTTTCCAACGGCCCACAATACCCTCCAATTTGCTGCGGTTGATGATGCAGGGCGGGCGATAATTGCTTATAACCCCGTCATTTTAGCCTGCCCTGCGTCGGTAAGCAAGATGCTCAAAAAATCCCGTTAGGATGTCACTGGTTAGGAATAGAATGGATTTGCGTGCAAAATTAACCTTATTTTAACCACTTTTGGCGCTAGTGCATCATTTTTGGATTGATTTATAATAAATCATAATGGTTTTATGCGAAAAGCGTCAACGGACTATTTATTTTATGGTCGGAGATAACTAATGACACTGCTTGGTAATCGCTACCAACTGCATGAAAAATTGGGTGAGGGTGGAATGGGAGCCGTCTATCGGGCCACTGACCGCCTCACAGGACAGGCTGTCGCGCTCAAGCGAGTGTTAATCCCCACAGGCGGGACATCACCGGAGACTGATTCCTCCCGACTGCGTTTATCCTTAGCCCGCGAATTTCAAACCCTTGCCTCCCTACGTCACCCCAATGTGATCGGGGTCGAGGACTATGGCTTTGATACCAATCAACAGCCCTATTTCACAATGACGCTTTTGGAGAAACCCCAAACCATTCTCGAAGTTGGCGCAAAGGCCAGTCTCGATCAAAAAATAGACCTCCTGATTCAGCTTCTACAGGCGATGGCTTATCTCCATCGGCGCGGCATCTTACACCGCGACTTAAAACCAGCGAATGTCTTGGTTGAAGATGGGGAAACGGTGCGTGTCCTTGACTTTGGCCTTGCTACTGCCCAAGTCCAGCAGGCAGGGGAAGTGGTCGAAGGCACAGTGACTTATATGGCCCCCGAAGTCATCAGTCGGGCCGGAGCAAGCCAAACCGCCGACCTATATGCAGTAGGAGTCATGGCCTATGAGCTTTTCACCGGACGCTATCCCTTTGATACCACCAATATCAATAAACTTATCCGCAGTGTTTTTTATAGCGAACCCGATCTAAAAACGATTACCAATTTGACCGCCGAGCAATTGGCAAGCATCAAGACACGCCCTGTCAAAACGGATGTCATTCCGTCAGAACAGGCCCAAATTCATTGGGTGACACAGCAAGATGTGTCAATGCCCTCGCAAGACCTTGCAGCGATTGTTGGCAAGTTGATGGCAAAGGACCCGAAAGCCCGCTATCAAAACGCCCAAGATGTCATAAACGAGTTGTATCAGGTGATCGGACAGCCCGTCTACGAAGAGAGCCAAGCGGTGCGTGAGAGCTTTTTGCAGGCTGCCAGCTTTGTCGGGCGCGATGAAGAATTGGGTATGTTATCGGCTGCCCTTATTAACGCCATTGAAGGACACGGTAGCGCGTGGCTAGTCGGTGGTGAAAGTGGCGTCGGCAAATCGCGCCTATTAGATGAACTCCGCATCCAATCGCTGGTAGATGGGGCAATGGTCATTCGGGGTCAAGCTGTTGCAGAAGGTGGCTTGCCGTATCAACTCTGGCAAGACCCCATCCGGCGTTTGGTGCTCTCAACGGAACTCAATGACATTGAAGCCGGAGTTCTCAAAGAAATTCTGCCTGACATCAGCAGCCTCGTGGGGCGCGAAATCCCGGATGCTCCCGTGTTGGAAGGGAAAGCCCGCCAACAGCGTTTAAATCTTGCTATTATTGATCTATTCCGTAAACAAAAACAGCCGACTCTCTTGCTGTTAGAGGATTTACATTGGGCCGGAATCAGCCTTCAACCCCTCAAAATGCTCGTTGAAAGCAGCAAACAACTGCCCCTCTTGGTGGTAGGTAGCTATCGCCACGATGAAATGCCCGAACTGCCCAATGAGCTACCCGGCATTGAACTGATTAATCTGAACCGTCTATCTGAAACCAGTATTGCTGATTTGAGTGTCTCAATGTTGGGTGATGCAGGTAAACAGCCACAGGTCTTGGCGTTTTTGCAGCGTGAAACCGAAGGCAATGTCTTTTTCATGATCGAAACGGTGCGGGCGCTCGCTGAAGAGGCGGGGCGCTTGCAGGCAGTTGGCGCGATGCAGCTTCCTGAACAGATTTTTGCCGGGGGTGTCCAGCAAATTATCCAGCGGCGGTTGGGGCGTGTACCGGAATTTTTCCACCCCTTACTCAAATTGGCAGCGGTTATTGGTCGGCGCTTAGACTTCGATCTCTTGGCTCAACTTGATAGTGACACCGATTTGGAGGCATGGCTCAATATTTGTGCCAACGTTGCTGTGTTTGACCGCCAAGATGAACAGTGGCGTTTTGCCCATGATAAACTCCGCGAGGCAATCTTAAAAGACCTGAATCCACCCGAAAAAATCGCATTGCATCGTCAGGTGGCAGTGGCGATTGAAACCACCTATCCCAATGACAAAGCGCAGGCCGTCAATTTGATGGAGCATTGGCATCACGCCGGGGATACTGCCAAAGAAGCGAATTATGCCCAAATCGGGGGGGAACAGGCGCTTGCCATCAGCAATTCACGCGGAGCAATTGATCTCTATCACCGCGCTTTGCAACTCACTCCTCAAGATAAGCAGGCAGTACGGGCAGCCTTGCTGGTTGATCTTGCTAAGTCGCATGAAAATCTAAGTGACTACACCACCGCGACCCAATACCTCAATGAGGGCTTGGCCCTAGCACGCGGTGCTAATGACCAATTGATGATGGTCAAGGCCTTGAATGCGCTGGGATTGGTCACGGAAATGCAGGGAGCTTATGATGAGGCCTTGAAGCTAAACGAGCAAGCCCTTGAGATTGCACGTGCCATCGCAGATCAGGCAGGTACAGCTACCGCCCTGAAGAATTTGGGCAATATTGCGCGGCTGCGGGGTGATTACGACAACGCCAAACAGCATTATCAAGAAAGCCTTGCCATTCGCACCGAACTGAATGACAAACAAGGGATGGCGGTGTGCCTTAATAATCTCGGCCTCACCTATTATTTTCAAGGCAATATGGAAGAAGCCAAACGCTGCCTAACGGAAGCACTCGACATCCACAAACAAATCGGGGCACGTTTTGAAACCGCCGCTGGTTTGGGCAACTTGGGGGTGATTACCGCCTCCTGGGGCGACACCGAAGCCGCTAAACAATACTTTGAGGAGAGCATGGTGACGCGCCGCGAAATCGGGGATCGGGCCGGACAAGCCTCCATGTTGACCAATCTGGGGATGTTAGCTAAAGATGCCAAAGATTTTGATGAAGCCCATCGCTATTTCAAGGAGGGTCTGACCATTCGCCGCGAAATCGGGGATCGGGCGGGTATTGCCAACTCACTCATTAATCTTGGGGTAGTCGCAAAAGGGCATCAACTTATCTTCCAAGCCGAAAAGTATCTACAAGAAGCACTCAAAGAAGCCAAAGCACTCGAAGCAGTCCCCTTAATGCTAGAGACGATGGTCGAGTTGGCTGGTCTACAGATTGAAAATGGTCAATACACACAGGCGGCTGAATGGTTGGGTATGGTGGTCAATCATCCTGCTCTGGATACGGGTGTCAAGATGGCCGTTGAACCAATCCTAACGGATTTGGGTCAAAAATTTCCGCCCGATAAATTAAACCCCGCCCTTGAACGTGGCAAGCAATTACGGCTCGATACGGTGGTAGATGAGCTATTGAGCGTTAAACAAGCGTGAAGCCTGTAAAAAATTCCTTTGAATTTGTATGAGTTTTGTCAAGGGCGGGTTTACAACTTGTAAGGGGTGAAAGCCCCCCCTTAATAAAACTGCTTAGATGCAACTTTTCTGCTATTTTCCCCTTTGCACGTCTCCAAAATAACCAAATCGTGCTTCAATTCACTGTTACTAGGCAGTATTGAGGCAAATTTGGTTTGTCAATGTGCTGTCAAGTTTCGTCAAAGGTCGCCCTTCATTAATAATTAAGAGAAGAAAAGTTGAGGCTTTATTCTATTGTATAATGTAATCAAGTTTTATAGACCCTTTCATATGTGCTATCTAGCCGCAATTATCCCATAGTTCGAAAAAAATATGGGGAAGGGAGCATAGGGGATGTACCACTCAAGATTGTTTAGGATAGTGGTGTTGGCATTGGTACTGCTGACCACTATTTTTAGTTTGTTAGGAATTATGCCCGCTGCGCCAGCCAAAGGTGAGGGCAACCAAGTATCCAGTATCGAAATGTGTGTCTTGACCCCCGAACTGTTGGGTGGGCAGGGTTTCTCGGTAACAGGGCTTGGCTTCTCGGTCACGGGTCTCGGTTTTTCAGTCACGGGTCTCGGTTTTTCAGTCACGGGTCTCGGTTTCTCAGTAACAGGCTTAGGCATTACACCCGAAGAAATTGCCCAAGAAATCCGCGACAACCCCATTTCCAACGACTGGCTTGTAAATTTGCAGCCCGACATCACCAACGGGGCCGGATTTAACACTGAACCTGTCGCCGTGTTGATTGTGGACGACTTCAGCAGCCCAGATTCGCACGGTAACATGGTCATGCGTGTGTTCCAAGACCTTTCACATGTTGTCGACATGAGCCGTATCCGTCTCATCCCCATGGATGTCAGCGGCGAAGATGTTGATTATGCGGTAGATGGCTTGGAAATTGATATTCAACAAACAATTGAAGGGCCGAGTGCCGAATTTGGGCCAAACGGATTGATGGGACAGGGCTACAACCACTTCGTCATCAATCTGAGCTTCGGGGTCATCCCCTGCACCCACTCCGGGCCTGTGCTGGAAGGCGTTCAATACCCCGGTTTTGTATTCGGCGATGCGCTTGAAGCTATTAATGCGGCCAATACACCCCTGCCTCCGCAATCAGTTGAACCCATTTTGGAATGTGTGCAGCGCCGTGGTTGGGGTCGTTACACCGCCTATTTCGGCTATAACAACCTAAATGATGAAGTCGTCAACATTCCTGCTGGTTGGAACAACTTCTTTGCCCCCGGTGACTATAACCGTGAACAACCCCGTGTCTTTGAAATGGGACGGCATGAATATGCCTTTGCGGTAGATTTCAATTTCGCGCTGGCATGGGCAGTACGTGGGCCTAATGGTCAATATAAATATGTGATTGCAAGTGCGGCTTCAACCCCCTGCAATCCACAGAACCTGCCTCAGCAAACACGGCAACCTGTTAAGCCCGTTCTGGAATGTGTCATGGACAATGGGCGCGGCGTTTTCACGGCTCGCTTTGGCTATGAAAATCAGAACAGCGCTTCGGTGACGATTGATGTTGGCAGCCAAAACAAATTCACGAATCGCAGCAATGACAGAGGCCAAACCATCACCTTCCTCTCCGGCGTGCATGAAGATGTCTTCCGGGTGCAGTTTAATGGCAATAATCTAACCTGGCAGCTACGCGGGCCGGATAACCGCCGCTACTCAGTGACCGCCACCAAATATTCTGATCCGTGCATTGATTCGGTGGGCTATGGTCTGGTGGATTACGTACATGACCATCTAGGTGTCCCAGAAGAGTTGGTAGATGATTACATTGCCGTGTTAGTAGACGCTGATGGTGATGAAGGTGATCTGTTTGATCTGCGCATCCTGCTGCAAGACTATCAACAACGAAGTGCTACCAGCAATGGCGATTTCGCGGTCATCCCAGTCGGCGCTTCCGGCAATTATCGGCCTTGGCTGTTTGCCCAACCTCTCACCCCAGCAGCGTGGCCCGAAGTGGTAGCGGTCGGCGGAACACTGGGTAATTATGGGAATCTGTGGCGCTTCTCGCACGACGGCAACGTTCTTGCCCCCGCCGCAGGTTATCCGATTGGCGACAACACCTATATCGCCGGCACATCCTTTGCCGCACCATTTGCGAGTATGGTCGCCGCACAGTGGCTGACCTATCCCAATGCCTGCAATTTTAATGGCACACTCCCGCCGCTGATTCAAAGCGCCCAATCCAAGAGTTCCAATCAGACCTTTGTCGTCGGGAGCGTCATGCCGTTCGACTGTTCAGCCAGTAACGCAGTCGCTGGCGGCGGCAATGGTGGCACATCTGGTGGCAATACAGGCAACCCCGTCTCTTACACCGTCGAATCCAATGACCCGGTTGTTGCTCAAAACGGTGCGTGGTCAGACACAGCGACACCGCTCGCCAGTGGTGGCAGCTATCTCAGCAATCACGCCAATAATTCAAACGGTAATGCCAACACTGCCTTGACCCTCCAATTTAATGGCACAGGCATCAATGTGAATTACCTGACTGGGCCATCACTTGGAACATTCACCATCGTAGTGGATGATGTGGCAATCCGTACCGTGATTTCTTGGTCAGACGCCGCCGTATTTGGCAACTGGTCAAATATCACTGGCCTTGAACCGGGCGATCACACGCTCCAGATTGTGGCAACCGACGGTACAGTCGCAATTGACAGTTTCTACATCGTTCAATAAGTTGAACTGAACTGATAGGAGGTTAGTGCCAGACTAATCTCCTCTTTCCAATACCATCAAATTTAGCCATCTGCGAATTTCGGGAACAGGTGGCTAATTTTTTTAGGCCACGTGTTAAAATCAAATACAGAGTGTAAGCCGCACCCATGTATTTGGAGAGAAATATTTTGACGACGCTGCATCCTGCTTTTGATTGGCATGAAGTCGCCCGTTTAGCTCTAACTTCCCGACTGATAGATGAATTAGAAGAACAAGAACTCGTCCCTAAAGGGCTGGTGAATTATCAATTTTCGGCACGCGGACATGAATTAGGCCAATTATTACTAAGTCAACTGTTGACCCACCCTCATGATGCCGCCAGTCCCTATTACCGCTCCCGCCCTTTTTTATTGGGCAGTGGGCTAACTCCCGAAGAAGCCTTCGCTTCGGATATGGCACGCGCAGGCAGCCTCAGTGGTGGACGGGATGTGGGGGTAGTGTTTAACATGCCCCGTCGAGGCCGAGCCATCATCTTGCCAATGGCCGGAGATGTCGGTTCGCAATATACCCCGGCGGCGGGTTGGGCACAGGCGCTTGTCTATCATGCCGAGCAGCTAAATAATCTAGACTACGCGGAAAGCATCGGGGTGGTTTGTGGGGGAGATGGTTCAGTCGCCAGCAACGGTTTTTGGTCAGCCCTGACCATTGCCACCACTCTCGAATTACCCCTCTTGTTTATTATCGAAGATAATGGCTATGCCATTTCAGTTAAAGGGCCTGCTCAAACTCCCGGCGCGAATATTGCCGCCAATCTTGCCTCATTTGCCAATTTGTGTATTTGGGATGGCAGTGGTACGCATCCGATTGAAACGGCGGATTTGGTCTACAATGCCGTCAATTATGTGCGGACACAGCGCAAACCCGGCCTACTTCGACTGACTGTACCTCGTCTATCTGGTCATTCAAGTGTGGATAATCAAGCCTATAAATCCAAAGAGGTTTTAGAGGCCGAGTGGCAGCGTGATCCAATTGCAGCCTTGCATCAGGCAATGGTACCAGATTTATTAAGTGAAGCCGAATGGGATGCCCTTGTCGCCGAGACCAAGCACGCAGTACACGAGGCCAGCGCGTCAGCATTGGCCCAAGCCCAGCCAGATGCTCGTCAGATTACCCGTTTCGCTTTTTCCGACCCCACTCAGCCCCAAAAAATGGGTGGATTGGTAGCAGAGGGTATTGAACTACCGCGTGGCACGGACACCCCCCAAATCTCCGACCCCCGTCGCATTAACATGATTGAAGCTGTCCGTCGTACATTGGATGTTGAATTAACCCTCAATCCGCGCTGTGTAGTGTTTGGCGAGGACGTGGGTGAAAAAGGCGGAGTACATGCTGCGACGATGGATTTGCAGCATAAGCATGGGGCTAACCGCGTGTTTGATACCAGTCTCTCCGAAGAAGGCATCATTGGGCGGGCCGTTGGCATGGCCTACGCTGGATTAATGCCCGTGCCGGAAATCCAATTTCGCAAATATGCCGACCCTGCTACCGAACAGATC
Source organism: Chloroflexota bacterium (assembly GCA_013112715.1). GTDB lineage: Bacteria > Chloroflexota > Anaerolineae > Aggregatilineales > J027 > CFX10. Next base: position 154,101 of record JABFGB010000004.1, on the reverse strand, counting down.
AATAATTGTGGCACCATTCGTTGGCGCACAGCGGGCAATTTCGCCGCCCCGATGGTTGTCCGTATCCCCGGCGGCTATCGCAAAATCGGCGACCCTTGGCACAGTGTCACCAGTGAAATCGTGTTTGCCCATGCCCCCGGCTGGTTATTAGCTTTCCCTTCCAATGCCGAGGATGCAGTAGGTTTATTGCGGACGGCCTTACGTGGTAACGACCCCGTGATTTTCTTTGAACATCGGGCCATGTTAGATGCAGCATGGGCGCGCCGACCCTATCCCGGTGACGACTATATGCTGCCGTTCGGCAAAGCCAATATCATCCAAGCGGGCACAGATTTAACAGTAGTGACATGGGGGGCAATGGTCGAACGCTGTGAGGCGGCGGCCCAACCCCTTAGTGCCTCCATCGAGATTATTGACCTGCGAACCATCGTCCCGTGGGACAAACCAGCCGTCCTCACCTCCGTCGCCAAAACAGGCAAGTGCTTGATTGTGCATGAGGACATCAGTTTGGGCGGATTTGGGGGAGAAATCGCTGCCACCATCGCCGCTGAAGCCTTTTTGGATTTGGACGGGCCAATTGAACGGGTCGCTTCGCCCTCAGTACCCGTGCCCTTCAACACTGAACTGATGGAGGGCGTTGTGCCGACTGTTACCCTGATTCGCCAAAAAATGGAAGCACTCTTGGCCTTCTAAGCGTACAATGGGGTGTCGGAGGTTATGGTGATGACGACACCTGATGACGGCACTCCATTTTTCGACTCGGATTCGGTCAGTCTGCTTGAAGCTGAACGTCAGCACCTTGCCGCCTTATTAGAATTTGAAATCGGCAAGCCCATTCAGTTACTATTGGCCCAAGCCGCTGTCTATGAACAAAGTTTGGCAGCGAACCCCCAAGCGCAGATGGTCGCATCGGTGCTGGCAAGTTTGGCCCGCCAAGCCCTCCAACAAATCCGCGACCTGAGTGCCGCTTTGCATCCCACCATGCTGGAATCGCTTGGATTATCACCCGCTCTCGAATTGTTGATCGGCCAAACCCTGCGAACGACCCCACTGCGAATTGCATGGGCGATTGACCCACTGCCCAAACGTCTTAGCCCTGCCGTCGAATTGACTCTATTCCGTGCCATCCAAGATGCACTGACCCATTCTGCACGTTACGCTACCGACGCCACACTCCGGTTGAAAATGCAAAACGAGCAGTTAACACTGTCCTATGAGGATAACAGTGCCAATTCATCGGACAGGGATTTTTTAGATTTTGCCATCTTACGCCTGCAATCGCTTGGCATAGAGGTTGAATCACAATATCGGCCTAATTTTCATGTGGTCGCAACATTGAATCTCCCCACGCTGCCCTTCATGACCAAACGCGAGATTGAAGTGCTAGGCTGGTTGGCAAAAGGCCTGTCCAATAAAGAAATTGCCGCCCGTATGCAGGTGACGCCCCGCACGGTCAATTTTCATCTCGACAACATCTATTCCAAACTGAGTGTCACCTCCCGCACCGAGGCAGTGATGGCAGCGTTACACTTTGAACTGGTTAAATAAACAGGGTAGGGCTGGTTGTTTGCTCGTTCTAAGGGACAAGGCCAGTGTGCAACAATCAGAACTAACCGACCTAAATATCATGGAGAACCTACCATGTCTGACCAACAATTCGCTCTACTTCCCTCACTGGAAGCCGTTTTGCAGGACCCTGATGTCATGGAAATTTTGATAGACGGCTATAACCGTGTCTATGTGGATAAACACGGGGCTTTTATAGATGTCCCGACTCCCTATCAAAGCAATGACCATCTGCTGGCTGAGATTGTGGCGATGGCTTCAGCACTGGGGCGTCGCTTGGATGAAGATCACCCAATTGCCGATTTTCGTTTGATAGAAGATGGCAGTCGGATTCATGTGGTTTTGCCGCCAATCTCACTGAATGGGCCTGTCATGAATATCCGCAAATTCCAACGCAAGCCCCTGACACTCAATGAGCTTCTAAGCTATGGATGTCTCAGTGAAGACATGGCCGAGTTTTTGCAGGCATGTGTTCTGGGGCGAATCAATATTGGCGTGTGTGGAGGGACTGGATCAGGCAAAACCAGCGTACAAAACATCCTTTGCCAGATGATTCCCGATGAGGAACGCATCATTACGGTTGAACATTCGGCGGAAATCCTGCTTGATAAAAAACGTCGGGTCGCCCTTGAAACCCGTCCCGCCAACCCAGACGGACGCGGCGAGGTCTCGATGCGTGACTTAATTTCTAGCGCCACCAAGATGCGCCCTGACCGCCTTGTCATCGGGGAATTACAGGGTGGCGAAGTGATTGACATGCTGCTTGCCATCAACATTGGCTATGATGGCAGCATTTTTAATCTGCACGCCAATGGAACCCGCGACGCCCTCAGTCGCCTCGAAGTCATGGCAACTACTGGTAATCCGACCCTGCCTCTGTTGGCCGTGCGAGAACAAATCGCCAGTGCCGTCCAGTTGCTGACCTATCAAGAGCGAATGCGCGATGGCACACGCCGCATTATCCGCATCACGGAGGTCGTGGGCTTGCAAGGCGATCAAATTCAGACGCAGGACATTTTTGAATTTCGCCAAACGGGTTATGCGGACGGCAAAATCAGCGGCTACTATACAGCGACGGGGGTCGTGCCACGCTTTATCACCAAAATCCGCAACGCCAATCTTGAGCTACCGATGAGTATTTTTGAGCCACGTTAATCTAAATCAGCCATTCGACGGAATTTCGACGCGCATTGGAACAAACGGCGTTATACTCACGTTATAGAGACTAGCACTGATAAAAAGTTGTTGATCTTCAATTCTAATCTAGCTTAACGGGAGATTTTCCATGCGCGTCGAACTGAAACACCAGCCTTCCTATTCATTAGCCGTTGTCACCCTTGCCCCCAACGAACAAGTCAAAGCCGAATCAAGTGCAATGGTTAGTTTTAGCGATGGGGTCAATATCGAAACCAAAGCCGAAGGAGGTCTCTTGGGTGGCCTAAAACGGGCGGTATCGGGCGAAAGTTTTTTCCAAAACACCTTTACCGCGCCTCCTCAAGGTGGTGAAGTGACCTTTGCCCCATCACTCCCCGGCGATATGCGCGTCATTCAAATGGGTGGTACAGGCGAATTTCTGCTGCAAAGCGGCGCTTATATTGCCAGCGAACTAGGGGTCACAACTGATACCAAATGGGGTGGCTCGAAAGGCTTTTTTGGCAGTGGTAGCCTGATTCTGATTAAAGTCGGCGGTCAGGGCCAGTTGCTGATTGGCTGTTATGGCTCGATGGAAGAGCGCGTACTGGCCCCCGGTCAAAAATACAATGTGGACACCGGCCATATTGTTGGTTTTGATGCCTCAATTCAATTCCAAGTTCGGAAGGTCGGCGGCTGGAAATCTACCATATTCAGCGGCGAAGGGTTGATTTGTCAACTGACTGGGCCGGGGCGGGTCTTGATGCAAACCCGTTCGGAAGAAGCCTTCCTAAGCTGGCTGATTCCCCAAATCCCATCCAAGAGCAACTAACGCACCCCAAATCTCCAGACTCTGGCTGATAATTTTTCAAACCAGAGTCTTTTTAATTCCGCCAAAAATAATCTCAAATTCATACAACGGCCCCTTATAGGTATGGCTTTTTTAGCCTATAGTTAAGAAATTCACAGATAGACCAAGAGGGAAAATTCTCATGCCAACTTTGGATACTATGGCGGCTGATTTCCTTGCCCAAAAACGCATTGCTGTTGCGGGCATCACACGCGAAAAAGACGACGCTGCCAATCTCATTTACCGCAAGCTACGCTCCACCGGACATCAGGTGTTTGCGATCAACCCCCATACGACGACCTTTGACGGCGAACCCTGTTATCCCGATGTCAAATCCATCCCGGAAAAACCCGATGCGGTGGTGATTGTAACCAAACCAGAAGTAACTGAGCAGATTGTCCAGCAGTGCGCGGATGCTGATATTCATTATGTTTGGATTCACCACTCATTTATGGGCAACAGCAGTTCCGAAAAAGCCGTGCAGTTTTGCAAAGAGCATAATATCAACGTGATTGCAAATGGCTGCCCCATGATGTTCTGTGCCCCGGTGGATTTTGGGCACAAGTGTATGCGCTGGATAGGTAAAATGACCGGAAAATTGCCCAAAGAGGGTTAATGAAAGGAAAGGGCGTACCCTCATTTTTGATGAGTACGCCCACCTACGTATTACTAATTCGGGGTTTGTATCACGGTCAAGATGAAGGCATCAATCGCTACAATGCCATCAATTGGGACAATTTGGAGGGTGTGCGGGCCGGGTTCAAGATAGTCCACGACTGAACGCAGATCGAAGCTGGTGGTTTCGCCACTGGTATAGATGCTGCGAACCGCCACCCCGTCAATCACAATCGTAAAGCTGCCCAAGGCCGGATTCTGCACATACACAATCTCCGCCGATGTCCCGACAAATTCGAGCGTCAGCGTGTTTTCTTCCCCGCCGCTGCTATAGAGATAACTTCCTCCTGCGGCAGAATTAGCCTCTTGACTAGACCATAGGCCTGTTCTCACCACAGATGGGTCGTCTGATTCAACCAAACGGCGGACATAGACTGGTTCAGGCGTGGATGTGGGTGTTGGTGCAACCACTACTTCGGGGGTGGGTTCGGCCCCACTTGACCCGCCTGACATTTGTCGCCACGAATCCACATTCAGCGGGCCTACTCCCCACGGAATGCCCACTCGCTGATAAATGTGGATGCCAGTGTTCCATTGCAGGTCATTGCGCCGATAGAAATCCCCACTCTGATAAAAGATACCAAAGCTGTCGAGGCCATCATCATCCCAGTCCCCGGCAACGGCATAGCCATAATCACTGGTGCTGGGGGTCCCAATATACTGCGCTAGATTAAACGCCGCATGGCCTTGTGATGGGGCAATATTGGTGAACGCGATAAATGGCCCTCGCCGAACACCCATCGAATCTAACCCATCGCCGTTGTAATCGCCTGCGACGAATTGGTACTCCCCGGAGAAACCATTTCGATCTGGCAGCACTTCGCTGACCCATTGGAAGTTGATGGGCGGGGTGGGGCCAGTGGTTAAATTACAAGCGTAATACAGTGCAAAAACGAGGTATCCGTTCAGTGTAGCGCGATCTATGACACCGAGACAATCATTATTCGCCGATAGGTTAAAACGACCTGCGACTGGTGGGCCATTAATCCCGATCCAAATGCCTGTCCAATTGGGATTATTGCCGAGCGAGTTGGTGTAGAAGAACGCTCCACCCGAATAAACCGCCGGGGTTTTCTGGCCGTCGTTGTTCCAATCGCCCATGACCCATTGACCCAAACGCGGAGTTCCCGCCGCATAGATCATGAAGTTATTCATGGACGGGGGTGGGCTTTGCAGCGTGTTAATGAGGCTCACCCAGCTATAGGTCGGGTTAAACTGCCCAATCGTATCAGGCTGGCTAACATTGCACGTGACGTTATAGGTAGCAGGCGAATCCGGCGCGTTATGGGCGACTTGAACGGTGGCCGTATACACCCCTGCTGCCGATGGGGAACAGGTGATATACATCGAGTACCGCTGGACAGAACCAGCCGGAATGGTGAATGGGGTGAAACCCGGCACAGTAATTTGCGGCGCACTCCCGCCAACCAGCGAGACCCCGGTCACATTCAACGCCGCCGTGCCACTTCCAGACATGACCACTTCAGCAGCGGCAGGCACACCTGTCACCGTATCAATCGTAATCGGCCCCGGTGCTGGGGCAGAGATGAATCCCGGCGTCGGCCCACTGGTGACATTACAGGTGATGGGATAGGTCGCAGGACTGCCTTCCGCATTGTGAGCCACTTGCAGGGTGCGGGTATACGTCCCAACAGCCGACGTATTGCAGGCAATGGTGATATTCTGAGTCTGACCAGAACCATCTACAATCGTAAACGGCGCAAAGCCCGTCACACTAATCTGCGTAGAGCCACCTGCCACAAATGAAACTCCGGTCACATTCAAATTCGCCGTGCCCGACTCAGAGACAACCAGATTAGTCGTCGCAGGGCTACCCACGACTTGCGAAATGTTAATCGGTTGACCGGGGGCAGGCGATGACGAATAAAACGGTGTGGGGGCTGCCGTAACATTACACATAATCGGATAGGAGGCAGGACTGCCCGGCGCATTGTGGGAGACTTGCAGCGTGGCATTAAAGGTGCCAAGCATGGAGCCGCTGCAACTCACGATGATGTTCTGAGTCTGACCTGACCCATCCACAATTGTAAATGGCGCAAACCCGGTCACACTGATTTGTGGGGAGCTACCTGCCACAAATGACACACCCGTTACGTTTAGATTGGCATTGCCGCTTTCTGAAACGGTGATTGCCGTCGTGACATTGTTGCCCTGTGTGGTCGCCATCTGGATCGTGTTGCCAGCCACCGGCGAGGAACTATAGTTGGGAGAACGATAGCTGATACGATAGATCGCCCCTGCGAAATCATCCGAAACCAGCAGTGCGCCATCTGGCATCTGTTGAATATCCACCGGGCGACCCGTTACACCACCGCTACTGTTGAGCCATCCATCAGCAAATGCCTCATAACTCACGGGGACATTATTTTGTAGGCGCACCAACGTAACGCGATATCCAATCCGCGTGCTGCGGTTCCATGAACCGTGTTCCGCGATAAAAATCTGATTTTGATACTCAGTCGGGAACATATTCCCAGTATAAAAGCGCATTCCTAATGCGGCCACATGCGGCCCTAGATTGGTAGCCGGGGAGGTAAATTCGCTGCAACTGTGAAGGGATCCATAGGTTGGGTCAGCAATCGTGCCACCATGACAATATGGAAAACCGAAATTCATCCCAATCGTCGGGGCACGGTTGAGTTCATCGGGCGGAATATTATCCCCCAAATAATCTCGACCATTGTCCGTGAACCAAAGCTCACCTGTTTGCGGATGCCAGTCAAACCCAACCGTATTGCGAATTCCGCTGGCATAGGTCTCAACACCCGTGCCATCCGCATTCATTCGCAGCAGCCGATTGTAAGGGTAATTGGCCTCACAGACATTGCATGGCGCCCCCACTGGAACGTAGAGACGACCATCTGGCCCAAACCGGATAAATTTCCATCCATGCTGCCAGTCCGATGGAAAATTGGTGTTCAAAATAACGGGGTTAGGGGGATTATTGAGTTGATTTTCGATATTGTCTAAACGGAAAAGGCGGTTGATCTCCATGACGTAAAGCGAGCCATTTCGAAAGGCCACGCCGTTGGGATTGTTCATAGTAAAGCCATAGAGTTGATTTAACCGCTGCGAAATGTTATAGGTCTGATCGGCAACGTTATCGCCATTGGTATCACGCACCGCATACAGAGCGCCTTCATCACGAGTTCCGATAAAGAGCGTGCCGTTTGGACTGAGTGCCATCGAGCGTGCCCCCGGTAAATTACTGGCATACACGGCGATTTGAAAACCAGCGGGTAAACGAATATCCCCTAATTGAATTTGGGCCGAGTCGCGGCGGGGTCTTGGCGGCTGGGTTTGACTCTGTGCAGGCATCATGGGCAAGGCTGCAAAGGCAATCAGCAGCAAAATAAGTCCGCTCCGAAGGGCGGTTTTTAATCTCCGTCTGAGCATAAGTGAATCACCCCATTAAGACTTGAATCAAGACGATAGTTTTATGGTAGAGAAGAAAAGCCGCCGCCTCCACTTACATTTGATTTAATTACCCAAATATTGCCGAATCAAAACAAAATCTCGACAAACCTGAACAGTCTTATCTGCCTTTGATTTCTTTGAGGATGGATTCCAGATTACCCGTCTCATAAATTTTGCGATCAATCGTTACAAACGACTCTGGGCGACGTTCCTGTCCACCTTCGCAGTAGCTATCGTCCAGTTCCCATTTGACCAGTCGAATCGTCCCACGATCCACTTCGATTGCTGTGATGCCATTGGTATAGACGCAGCAACCACAATTGAAATAGGCGGGAGCTAAATCCCCCTTATCCTGCATTTTTTCACGACGCAGCGCATCCCGCGAGTTTTTAATTGTGCGTTCAACGTATTGAATCGAAGCGAGCAGTTGATAGTAATTGGAGCGATTGGCATCTGTTTTCAATTTCTCTTTAAGCTCTTTCAAGATTTCCTTCAATTGGTCAATCTTGCTGTAAGAGCGAAAGATGCCACGATGCGTATGCCCTGCCACCAAGACCACCCCTCTTTGCTGTGCCCATTGGTAAAGGTAATTGTCGCGTCGAAAACGAATGAAATTATTTTGAGCCGCACGTGGGCTGTTGACCAATCCCAATCGCTGCAGGGGCTCCCACAAAATTGCCGTTAACCCCCACTCCTGCAAAGGCCGCCAGATATGTCTTACCCAAAAGCGACTAGCCTTGGATTTCTGGTCGGATTGTGGGTCGCCTTGATGCCCATGTACGATAAAGATGTTTTCTCCCAACCGGATGGCAGGGTGAACTTTGATTTCGCCCAAGATCGGCCACAGGTATTTTTGCACCAGTGTTTCGTCAGCCCACTCCAAATCGTGATTGCCATAGGTGCGAAAATGATAACCCGGTTTCTGGGCAAACAGACGCTCCGCTGCGAAAGCGCCATCCTGATAGGCTTTAATAATATTGGAATATCCGGCTTCCCACCCCTCTTCAACGTCGCCATTTAGAACCAGATGATAATCGTGATCAAAATACCATTGCAGGGCATGGCAAAAAATCAACTCATTGGGCAAAAAGTCGTCGCTACCCCTTTTTTTATCGCCTTTATGCAGGTCGCTGATGATGACATAGCGGTCAGCGGTTAACTCAAAATTGTCTACCACTGCGGCCCGATTCCATGCCTCATCCAGTGCTTTAAAGGTAAACTCCTCCTCAGAAATTCTGACCCGTGTCATCGCCTTCTCCTCCTCAGTCAAATGAACGTCTTGATTGTCATAGGAAAGCCCTTATTTAATATTAAACTGGATTGTCCAAAAACGCCGCATCTGGTAAGCTGATATTAATGGGTTACTCTCACTCATACTGTTCAAGGGCGATTTCATTTGCACTGGACATTCCGAGGGGTCAATATTCTACTGGCAGTTACGAGCCTAGTGCTGCTTTTCATGCCGCCGCGTGTCAACCAAGTGGCTCAGGCTGCCATTTTCGTCGTAGATTCCACCGCCGACCTGCCGGATGCCAATACGGGAGACGGCTTATGCCAAACGCCAATTGGCACGTGTACCCTCCGCGCTGCCATCCAACAAGCCAATGCACTCCCCGGCCTAGATGAGATTCATTTTGCCATCGGAACGGGCCTTCAGACGATTATCCCCTCTGCCACCCTGCCTACCATCACCAACCCGGTCATTATTGACGGCACAACCCAGCCGGGGTATATCAGCACACCCATCATTGTCCTTTCGGGCACAGGGGGTGGAAATGTCATCGGCTTGAACCTAACCACCAGCAACAGCATCATTCGTGGCTTAGTAATTAACCAATTTGATATTGGTATCTCCATTGACGGCGATAATGCTGTCAATAATCTGATCGCAGGGAATTTTATTGGCACGACGGCGACGGGTCTTGCACCTGCACCCAATCGTACCGCTGGTATCCGACTGACTAATGGTGCATCCAACAACACGATTGGCGGCCCAACCCCCGCTGACCGTAATCTCATTTCTGGCAATCTTGGCGTCGGCATCTTAGTCACAAGTATCAATACCGACCCCAACCTCATTACGGGCAATTTTATTGGCACGGATTTGACCGGAACTCTCGTTGACCCTAGCCCTGTTGTCGGCGACGAATTAGGTAACGGGGGTCATGGCATTTCTGTGACAGATGGGGCAGACCAATTGACCATTTCGGGCAATGTGATAGCTGGCAACAATGACGGCATCCGTTTTTCGGGCGGAGGTACGACCAGTCATCAAGTCATCGGCAATTTTATTGGCACGGATTTGACCGGAACGGTTGCACTACCAAACCGGGGCAATGGGGTCAATATTCTCAGTGGGGCGCAGCGCATCCAAATCGGCGCACCCAATTTAGGAAACGTCATTGCTGCCAATACCCTCAACGGGGTTCACATCCAGAGTTCGGCCTCAGCGGTCACGATTCAAAGCAATTATATCGGGACGGATGCCACCCAATCCTTAAATCTGGGGAACACCCTCAATGGCATTTATCTGTCCTATTCAAGCAATAATCGCCCCGGTGAAAACTTGATCGGCGGTTTTGGGGCCAACGAAGGAAATATCATTGCCCATAATGGAGAGGCGGGGGTCCGGATTGATTACCCCAACCAACCGACGGGCAGTTCTCCCTATGTTGGCGCAGGCAACACCATTTCGAGCAATTCAATCTATGCCAATGGCGGACTTGGCATTGATCTGGTGCTGCTAAATACCAGCCCCGGGCTAACGCCGAATGATCCCCTCGACGCCGACAACGGCCCGAATGATCTACAAAATTTCCCCAATCTGACCCGTGCCAGCACCAATGGTATAGATGCCACCGCCATTCAGGGCAACCTGACCACCCGGCCTAATTTGCCGGCACGTATTGAATTTTTCAATAATCCGCGCTGTGATCCATCGGGCTATGGCGAAGGCATGACCTTCTTAGGTGCTTACGACGCGGTAACGGACAGCGCGGGGGTCTTGAATTTCAATGTAACCCTGCCAGTAGGCGTCTCGGTTGGCTCGTTTATTACAGCTACAACCGTTGCCCAAACTGTACCGCCCAGCAGCTTTCGCAATACCTCCGAATTTTCACCCTGTCTTGCGGCTGTTTCGACCACCAATCTCGTTTTGACCAAAACGGACAATATTGATCCGGTGGTGTCAGGAAATAACCTCGTTTATACACTCACCGTCAGCAATACTGGGCCAGAAAATGCAACGGGTGTAATCGTAACCGACTCACTACCGATTGGGACGACGCTGGTAAATATTTCGTCGAGCGGCACATGCACTGAAACGAGCGGTCTTGTAACCTGCACGATTGGGAATTTGGCAGCGGGAGCCTCCATCACCATTCAAATTGAGATAAATGTGACCACCGCAAGCGATTTGGTCAATACCGCATCAGTTACAGGTACCGAGATCGAGAGCAATTATGCAGATAACACGGCCAGGCAAACGACTACCGTGTTGTTGGTATCGCCCACGCCAACCCTCACGAGCACACCTATTACGGCAACAGCCACTTCAATATCTAGCACCGTCACTTCCACTGCCACCATGTTCCCGACTCAGGTCGCCACCATAACGGGCATCGCATCCAATACACCAAACACTATTCAGATGGTTAGCCCGACGGCCTCAAGAACGAGTTCACGAACGGCAACGGCTTCTCGAACCGCAACACCCGTTCCAAGCCAAACTGCAACCCGGACACCCCTACCGACACGCACTGCCACCCCGTCAAGAACCCCTATTTCTACCAATACCCATGTACCAACCTCAACACCCCGTCCATCGCAAACCCCGCTTCCATCAGCAAGCGCCACGCTCTTGTTGCCGACGATGACCAATAGCCCAACCCCTGTACCGCTGGAAGTCGAAAAAGAACCTGTTGATGATGACAGTTACACCATCACGATCAGCAATCCCGGTGTGGCTTACGTGACTCAATTATTGTTAACCGAACAGCTTCGCCCCGGTATGTCCTTTATTGCGTCAAATCCGGGGTCACCCACCTGCCAGCAAATTGAGGGGCGCATCACGTGTCAGTTAGGTACATTAGCGGGTGGGGCGAGTATAGGTGTCCGCATTGAGGTTGATCCGGCAGGATTGGAACTGCTATCTGGTCAAACGACTGTCTCGGCGAATGGGCAAACCGTCGCCAGCGTAGATCGGCCTTACATTGGTAAGTTTGCTGCGCCGGGGTTTGTTGAACCGGGAGCCGCAATTGTTTGGACAATACGGGTGATCAACCCAACCAACCGTGTCGCCTCGAATGTGCAGGTGGTGGATGTCATCCCTGCCGAATTTGAGATTTTAGCGGCTACCTCCACACAGGGTACGATTTCACGACAGGGGCAGCAAGTCACCTTACGTTTAGCCGTCTTAGAGCCAGTGGATGCACTGACCATCACCATTCAAACGCGGCTGGTAACGGAGGTCGAAAACCCGGTTATCCCCAATCGCGCCTGCCTCACCACCCGCGAATATCCCACCCAGCGGTGCGCCGAAATGAATTTGCTGCGGGTGCGAACCCTACCTGCCACTGGCGAATCATGGTGGGGGCAGTGGCGGTTAACCCTTTTGATTGCCATACTCATTGGGTTATTAAGTGCAACACTTCTCTGCTGGCGATTAAGACGGACGACGCAGCAGCAGTAGGCTAAACGGCACGGTCAGGGTACAGTCCAATTCGGAAAATTCAATGACGGCCTCTCCGCTAATCAAGTCTGGTCCCTCGACTTGCAGCGTATCCCGATGCAAATTCCCAGTATCATCGGTATAGATACGCCGATACTGCCCCTCCGCAAGCCGTGTAAACTCACCAATGCTTAAAATCAAAGATGCGCCGGAATCTTGAATTGTGACACTGTTGAGGCCTGCCCCTTCAAACGAAATCACCGTCCCATCGGGGCAGGTCATGTCCTCTACGCCCCACGCGAACTGCCATTCTCCATCCAGTGGGATACCCGGCTGTATTTCCAATGGTGGAGGAACAGTCACGGGCCGATCAAGGATATTGGTCGGCAGGCTTTGCACATTATTTTCGTCATAGGGTTCGGGTGGGCTGGGAACATCGGATGGAGCAAGATTCTCACTCATTGGTACACTGACACTCGTGCCTGCGACTGCTGTGCGGGTCGTGCCATTAGAAGTGACTTGGGCCGACCCTTCCACAACATTGACCGCCATCTCGCCGCCCGCCTGTGCCTGTAAATAGGCCGTTCCGCTGAGTTGGATATCCACCTCATTGGTCAAAATAGTGACTTCTGCGACGCCTTCGGGTGTTTGAATCAACAAACCGCTGTTGGGGGCTTCGGGGCATCCCGCATCATCCGTCCCCGTTTGAAAATAAAAGGCCTGCATCGGGCCATATTGCGGGCCGGACGGGGTTTCAGCAAAATTAGTAGGGTCAACAATAGGCAAAGCCTCAATATCAGTTTCGGCACTGACCAACTCCACAAACACCCACCCCGCCTGATCAGGTTGACCCGGCACCAGCACCCGCAGCCACGAACTATCAGCAAGCCGCCCACTGGCCGTAACAACATCACCTGCGGTTAACGTTTCCAAAATCGGACTGACGGTACTCGGTTCGCTGCGAATATTCGCTTCCGAAATGGCGGTGACAGGCAATAATTGGGTGGCGTTATCCAGCGCGACGTTGCCAAACATCAAAAAGGTGACATCTTGCGGGGTAGCCTGTTCCAAATCGGCCTGTATTTTAATCATCGCCACGCCCCACGCCCCGGTATTTTCGTCCATTGCGCTCAATCGCAAACTCTTGACTTCAACCACATTGACCACATCTCCCGGCTCGTCAAAGCTAAAATTGGGATAACCTGCTTGCGCTTCGGCATCCAAGACCAAATGCCCATAACAGGCTTGGTTGCGTTCGAGGACATCACAATTGGCGGTGGTCAACACAAAGGCCGTTTGCACAATCTGAGGACAATCGGTATCGCCCTGTGCCTGTGCCGAAGCAGGTATCAACAGTACCACGCCCAACAAACCTATCCATTTTTGCAGAGACATAGCCCACCCTTTTGACATTTAGGGGCACGTCACATGGTAATCAGCAGCGGGGAAATAACGCGCCCATTCTTCATGACTCAGATTGCGGTTGGCAATTTGACAGGCCCGTGTTTGCCATGCCTGTAAATCGGCCTCCCATAGCAACACCTTACCGTTATCCGTCACACTTGCCAGACGAGACCCATCCGAGCTAAAAGCTACCCCATTCACCCATCCCTGCTGGGTAAAAAATGGCTGACCCATCGGCTGACCCGTCTCAATATTCCACCAAATAACGCTGGTATCGCGGCTGCCAGATACCAACCATTGTCCATCGGGGCTAAAGGCCAAACTCAACACCCAATGGACATGCGCGGTGAAGGGTTGGCGCACGACTTGACGAGTCGCTACATCCCACAGCCGAATCGTATTATCCCGACTGGCACTGGCTAACAATTTCCCGTCAGGGCTAAAGGCGACGGCGGTCACTTCTGCCGTATGGCCCGTCAGAGGTTCACCTATCGGTTGATGTGTCGTCACATCCCACAAAACCACTGTATGGTCACGACTGGCACTTGCCAACACCCGGCCATCGGGACTGAAGGCCACACCCATAACACCGTCCGTATGGCCTTTCAGTGGCTCACCCAGCGGTTGATGCGTCGCCACAGCCCACAAAATAACGGTGCCGTCATCACTCCCCGATGCCAATAATTGCCCGTCGGGGCTAAAAGCTATTCCAAACACGACATCACTATGACCCAGCAATGGCTCCCCAATGGGTTGGTGGGTCGCCATGTCCCACAATATGACTGTCTGGTCGGCGCTGCCAGAGGCCAATATTTGACCATTAGGGCTAAACGCCACGCTCGTGACCGGGCCGAGATGCCCTTCCAACACAATTGGATCGCTGTCGGAGTCCACCTTCCATAACCATACGCCGGAACTGCCCCCGACTGCCATCCACTGACCATCCGGGCTAAACGTCACCGCCGAGGCCGAATCAGCCGTATCAAAAACGTGTGGCCTTAAAGGTACTTGCTGGTGGATGTCCCACAAAATAAGGGTTTTATCCGCACTGGCCGAGGCTAACAGCGACCCATCTGGGCTAAAGGATACCCGCCACACTGCATCTTGATGGCCCGTCAGGGGTGGGGCGATTAATTCCCCATTTTCGGCTGACCATAATCGCAGCGTTCCATCGGCACTGCCTGAGACGATCATCTGACCATCGGGACTAAACGCCACACTCCGCACCCACCCAGTATGACCGGTAGAAATCTGGCGTAAGGCTTCCCATGTCGCCACATCCCAAATGATTAGGGTGGTATCCGCACTGCCCGACACCAACCGTTGACCATCCGGGCTAAACGCCACGCTCCACACCCAATTGGTATGACCCGTCAGGGGTTCTCCAACGGCCTCACCTGTTGCAGCGTCCCACAGTCGCACTGTACCATCCGCACTCCCCGAAGCAATAAGCCGACCATCCGGACTAAAGGCAACATCGTACACCGCGTCACTATGACCTGTTAATGGCCTACCGATGACCTGCCGCGTTCCTATATCCCACAAGATGATGGTCTGATCTTGACTAGCCGTTGCTAGAATTTTGCCATCAGGACTGAACGCCATCCGCCATATCGAATCGGTATGGCCGGGTAATGATTCACCGATACGTTCACCTGTCTGTACATCCCAAAGATGCACTAGTGCATCGGTTCCGCCCGACGCCAATATCAGACCATCCGGGCTAAAAGCAACCGCATTGACGGCCCCCGTCATGCCCACTAATTCATGGATGGGTTGATGGGTTGTGGCATCCCACAAAGTAATCCGCCCATCTTGACCAGCGGAAGCCAATAATTGCCCATCAGGACTAAACACCACATCTCGTACCCGTTCGCTATGCCCATGCAGAAAAGTCAGCAGGCGTGCATTGGATTGTAAGAGTGTGAGGAGGCTGCTGCGTGATTCAAACGTATCGGCGGCCCGTCCACTTTCGAGGCTCAATAACAGCGCTAAATCCAATCGGTCAGCATGATTCAGTGCTGTCGAAGCCAATTCACGCGAACGGGCAATAGTGGCCTCTCGGTTGGCGCGATTCCGGTCAAAGACAGCCGTCGCCTCGGCATGTTGCGCTTGACGTTGGGCCGTCCATGCCAAACCTGCCAACACCAGCGCCACCACCGAAAACACCATCAACCCTGCCACAAATAGTTGTCCCCGCCGTTTGGCCTGTCGGCGAGATTGGACACTAGCGGCGAGATAGGCTTTTTCATGGTCGGTCAATATAATAAATCGCTCATCCGCCAGCAACTCAAATTGGGCCAAACGTGCGCCGCTGGCAAGATAACCCGGCTCTTGTCCGTTGGTGTGCCATTCAAGGGCAGCGGTAGCAAGGCGTCGCTGGATAATCAGATTCTGCCGATTTTCCTCAATCCACTGATGCAGCCGCTCCCATGTGCGAATCAGGGCTTCATGTGCGACCTCAACTGTTGGCTCACGGGTAATCGGGTCATGGTCAAAAGTCAGCAGGCGATATTTGCCATACTCTTCCAATACCGCCCACAATGGATGGGTTTTAGTTGGGGCGATGGACGTTAATTCGCTCCAACGCACCCGCCGACGGGTATCCTCCACACCTTCGCCAACCGTTACCAAGCGTAAAAAAAGCTGACGGATAGTCTCCCGTCCTGTAATAGTCTGCTTTTCATAGAGTTCATCCGCCCGCCGTGACAACGCCCCGGAAATGCCATCCCCTTTTTGATAGGCGGCATAGGTCAACACGCGCCCTTCACGCTGTTCAAAAAGTTCGGTCAGCGTATATTGCAGCAGTGGCAGTGCCCCAGCCTGTTGGCTTACATCGTTCACCATCGCCGCAACTAGATCGGCTTCGACCTTTAACCCCACTTGCTCGGCAGGTTTGATAATCGTGCTTTCAAGTTCGTGGGCTTGCAAGGGCAGGATGATTTCCGTGCGGTCACGTAGCAAATCACCAAATCCGGGATAGAGCAGGGGGCGGTCATAAAAATCAGCACGTAAGACGATCATCACCCGCACCCGACTGTCGGGAGCATGTACCGCCGCCAAGAGATTGCGTAGAAAATGGGCTTGCTGCTGGGGATCATCCGCTTGGGTAAAAACTTCCTCAAATTGGTCTATCACCAAGACCAATTCATCGCCCTCGGTCATGATGTCGGCTACGACTTCCACCAACCCTTGTGGGCTTTCGTGTAGGCGGTTACTAATCCAATCGCTTTCGCCAAATGCGATGCTCAATAAAGCCATTTCTAGCCGACGCAGGGGATTGTTGCCGGGGGTCATGCGCGTGACAAACCAATTTTCCGAACCTGTCAAATCGCCTCGATGGAGGGCTGGAATTAACCCTGCATTGACAATACTCGATTTTCCACTACCACTCGCTCCCACGATTGCCAAAAAGCGTTTATAGGGGCCATCCTCAATTAACCGCTGCAAAATCCGCTGAAGGGTTTTTTCGCGCCCATAAAAAATCCCCGCATCAGTCTCCATAAAGGGGCGTAACCCTTTGTAGGGATTGGGTGGGGAAATGATGGGGGTAATAATTTGCGTTTTACGCGATACCTCCGTCGTTGGGCCAAACTTGACCGTCTGTCCACGTGGCCTGCCGGGATTTTCGCTAATTCTGCCACCGCCAGAAGCAATTTGAACTCCTTCTACCGATTCGACCACCCGTGTAAAGTCCGCCGCAAAACTCACTACATCGCTATAGCGCACATCTAGTTTTTTGGCCGTCGCCCGTTGAATCACTTCATTAACCAGTGGGGGTAGCTCATTACGTATTTCATTGACCGCAGGCAGGGGGTCGAACAAATGCCGATCCATCAAAGCTGTATCGGTCAGTTCATCAAAGGGCAATTGACGGGTCAGCACCTCAAACAACAACACACCCAGACTATAAATATCGGCTTGTGGTGTAATAACTTCGCCACGAATCTGCTCCGGCGACATGTAGGCAGGTGAACCGAACAGGCCCTCTTCTTGGGCAGCATCCACCTTACTCACCAACTTCTTGGCAATACCAAAATCCGCTAAATAGGCATTGTTCTCGTCATCCAACAGAATATTGGAGGGCTTGAGGTCAAGATGAACCACCCCTTTGCGATGGGTATGCGACAAGGCAGCAGCGACTTGATTGAGGAGCCGGGCAGCGGCAACCAACCCCCATGAATTTTTCTGGATAGACTCGCTTAGGTTGCCTCCCTTAAACAGCCGCATCACGATATAAGCGGCGTTCGGTTCGCGCCAATAGTCGTACAACGGCACGATATGGAGGTGCTCCAATTGGGCAATGATTTGGGCTTCTAGTTCAAAGCGGCGGATGAAATTGGGGTGGTTGGCAAACTGAGGGTCGAAAATCTTGACAGCCACTTCACGTTCCACCAGCCGCTGATAGGCGCGATAGACAACGGCAAAACCACCCTTGCCAATCACGTATTCCAATTCATAGCCTTTGATGGTCTGCCCAGTGGTTATCGGAGGAAACGGCGCTTCAGTCATGGAATAAGTTTATACCCTTACATAAGCTATCCTCAAGTGTAGTGATAAAAGCATTTGTAGACAAATTGTCAACAGAATTTGACAATGGAAACGTTTCCAGATATACTATGGAAAGTATTTGGAAACGTTTCCAAAGAATCAAAAAATAGTACCAAAGATTTTTTTATGAGAACACCAACGATTAGAGACGTTGCCCAAAGAGCAGGGGTAGGAGTTGGAACTGTCTCAAGGGTGATTAATGGCAGTCCACAGGTTGCTGCTGGTACGCGCCAAAAAGTCCTTGAAGCGATAGCCGAACTCGGCTTTAGTCCAAACAAAGCCGCACGCCAACTCTCTGGCGGAAAAACTTCCACTGTCGGTGTCATCACTCCCTTCCTCACTTACCCTTCATTTGTGGAACGCCTTGCGGGTATTCAAGATGTATTAGATCACCACGATTATGATTTGGTGCTCTACAGCATTCGACATCCACAGCAAACCCAACGGAAATTGCGTGAAATTGGCGCACAGGTTGCGGTTGATGGTTTGATTGTACTCTCATTCCTGCTCCAAACCTTCACCCATGAAGAACTCCGCCGCATGAACCTTAAGTTGCCATTGATTGCGGTTGACCATGATCCGCAGGATTACTATCCCCACATTTTTATTGACAATGTGGCAGGTGGACGGATGGCTGCCGAATACCTTATTAGGAAGGGCCATCGCAAAATCGGCTTCGTCGGGCATGTGATCGAAAGTGCCTTTGAAAACGAATCGGGTTTTACTAGCAGCCAACGGCGATTTAAGGGTATGAAGGACATGCTGCTCGAAGCGGGTTTACCTATTAACGATGCGTGGTATCAGTTTGGGGCTCCTAATGAATACTCCGCTTGCGAACAGGCCCTTCACATCTTGTCAGTGCCAAATCGCCCCACCGCCATTTTTGCAGCTTACGATACATTAGCTTTTGGCGTGCAAGCCGCGATAGATAAGTTGGGGATGAAATGCCCGGATGATGTGGCTGTCATCGGATTTGATGATGTCAAGGCCGCCAGTTATATGCGTCTCACAACCGTCAATCAACAGCTTTTTCACAGTGGTGAACTTGGGGCGCAGTATATGCTTGAACGATTAAAAACTGGCAGTTTTAAGCCGGATCATTGGCATGTGGAGTTGGCTCTCACCGTTATTGAACGAGCCACTGCATAAACAGGCTAGAGGTCAAAAATTAGACGTGAATACTTCCCAATCCAATGGATTGTTTTGAGAGCTTAAGCGAATCTAGTCAAAGGAGGGTTGCATATCGGACGACGTGTTAAACTATCGTTGGGGTGTCAATAGCGGAAGGTCGCCTGCCCTGCAGCGAACCTATTTTGAACAGTTTTATGACAATCTGACAGAGCAAGAGAGGAAAGGTTTTAGACATGCTTAAGAAATTGCTAGTTTTTGCTTTGGTTGCGGTGGTTGCCTTCGCAATCGTCCCGCGTGGGGTAGTTGCCCAAGATGCTGCTGCATTCGATTGCCGGACTGAAGATGAAGTTACAGTTACCGTCATTGCTGGCACTGTTGGCAATGAATTAGACGCAGTAAAAGCCCTTGCTGACGATTTTATGGCGCTGTGCCCCAATGTTACCGTTGAAGTGACCACCCGTCCGCAAGACTCGACGGAAACACTCGGTCAGTATCAGCAATTCTTTGATGCCCAAAGCAGTGAAATTGATGTCTATCAACTTGACGTCATTTGGCCCGGCATTTTTGCTGAACACCTGCTTGACCTGAACGAATATGTTAGCCAAGAAACCGTAGACAGCTTTGTACCCTCTAACATCGTCAACAACACCGTTGATGGCCGTCTGGTGGCGCTGCCATGGTTTGCTGGCGTTGGAATGTTGTATTACCGTACTGATCTATTGGAAAAATATGGCCTCGAAGTTCCCCAAACATGGGAGGAACTAGAAGCAGCTGCAACCGCCATTCAAGAAGGCGAACGCGCTGCGGGTAATCCGGATTTCTGGGGTTTTGTTTTCCAAGGCAACGCCTATGAAGGCCTAACGTGTGATGCCCTCGAATGGCAGGCCTCTGTCGGTGGTGGCACAATCCTCAGCCCAGAGGGGGTGATTGAAGTCAACAACGAAGCCACAATTAACATCCTCGACAAGGTTGCCTCTTGGGTTGGTTCCATCAGCCCTGACAACGTCATCACCTTCCAAGAAGAAGATGCTCGTGGTGTGTGGCAGGCTGGTAATGCTGCCTTCATGCGTAACTGGGGTTATGCCTACCCACTCGGTCAGGCCGATGACAGCCCCATCAAAGACTTGTTCGGTGTCTCGCCGCTGCCCGGTGGTGAAGCTGGGATGAGTGCTGCGACTTTAGGTGGTTGGCAATTAGGTGTCTCCAAGTATTCCGAAAACCCTGATGCCGCTGTCGCCGTTGTCGAATATTTCACTGGTTATGATGCACAGGTCAAATACACCCTACTGCGTGGTGAACAACCCGTCAGCCCAGCGGTTTATGAAGATCCCCAAATTCAGGAACAACTGCCCTACATCAGTCTCTTTAAGACCATCATGGAAGCTGCGGTGGCTCGTCCTTCAACCGTCTCCGGTTCTGGTTATGGTGACGTTTCACAATTATATTTCACTGCCGTTCACTCTGTCCTCACTGGTGAGGCCGATGCCGCAACTGCTATGGCAGACTTGGAATTGCAACTTGCCGACTTGGGCTATGAACTGCCTGAATAGCACCCCTACCAATTGAATATTGACGATTTAATTTCACTGGGGGCAGAGCAATCTGCCCTCACTGTTAGTTATATCCCTTGAAAAATATTTTGATCTTAGAATGGAGGGCTTTTCCATGACGATAATTCCGCCGAGGAGTGGACGACGACGCCCTACTGAACAGGAGACAATTTCACTAGAACTAGTGAGTGGCCTATTGATGATTATCGGCTTACTGGCATTTGCCTATCTCTTCTACGCAATTGCAACCAGTCCTGAGATCAAAGATGCCACGCAGGGTCTAGACATTGAAGGCATCGGGATTGAAGTCCGTAAAGTAGAACCCGAAGGGGAAGTAGCCTATTTCGAGATTATCCCGGCCCCGGGTGGCCCAGCAGAGGAAAAGGGGGTGCGGGCTGGGGATCGGCTCACGAAGGTGGAAGACACTGAAATTACCCCCGGTTTTTCAGTCGCCCAAGTTGACCGACTTCTACAAGAACCAGATGTTAAAAGGGCCGACGATGATTTTGAAATAAGCATCGAATTCCTGCGACCACTAGGAAACGGTGAATTTAGTCCGCAAGAACGCACCATTATTAAAAACGTCGCCCCTACCTTCATGATTGCCTATCTTAATAATTTTGGCATCATTGTGCCGTTCTTAACCATCGTGATCGGGATTCTCATTTTCCGTTTGGGAGTCCGCTTGCGTAAATTTGATCTCATCGCTGCACGTTGGGCACTCATTGCTTTCCTATGGCTCATTGTTGGCCTAATTGTCGCTGCGATTCGTACCTTTTGGGTTGATGGCAAAGGTGGACTGGTTGGTGACCACCCATTTAGCTTTAGCAACGCTGTGGGCGGGGCGATCCCCTATCTCATCGCGGCAATCCCGCTTACTGTGGCACTTTGGTGGTTGTCTCGCATTATTAACGACTTGTTTGATGGGGAAGAATCACTCACATCCCGTAATACACGATTTGCATGGAGTTTACTCATCCCCACACTGGCTGTATTGATCCTAATCGCGGCCCAACCATTGGAACAAACCTTCATTGCGAGCCTAACCGATGAAGAATTTGGAAGTTCTAAGCCTGCCCGCTTCATTGGTCTACGGAACTACCAAGAATTGTTAAGTTTTAAGTTTGTAATAGTGGACTGTAAAAGAGACGAAAATGGAGATTGCCAACAGGTACGTGGTGAAGGGGGTATCGTTTGGGAACCCTCTGATGCTGAAATTGAGGAACGTGAAAAGCTACGCGAATTGTCCTCCGCCGAACGACGCACCTATAAACGCTATCAAGAGGCCTATACATGGCAACTGTTTGGGCGTGATTCGGGTCTGCGCCTCTTAGGAAAAGATCCTCAATTCCTCAAGAGTTTTAGCAACACCCTACAATTCACGTTCATTTCCGTAACCCTTGAACTCCTATTGGGCCTCATTATTGCTATGGTAGTCAACTCCAAATTTACCGGACGCGGATTGATGCGTACTGCCATGCTGGTGCCGTGGGCAATCCCAACGGTCGTTTCAGCAGCGCTGTGGGACGTTATCATGCGTGGCGACCAGACCGGTATCTTAAACAAACTACTATTGGATGTGGGCCTCATCTCACAAGCCAAACAGTGGTTAGCGACCACAGGCCCATGGATGAATTCAATTATTGCAGTAGATGTTTGGAAAACAGCGCCGTTCATGGCTTTGTTGCTCCTAGCCGGTTTACAAACCATTCCCGCCGATGTCTATGAGGCCGCCGATGTGGATGGCGCTGGCAAAGTCCGCCAATTTTTTACCATCACCCTGCCACTGCTGCGTCCCACCATTGCTGTTGCATTGGTATTTCGCACGTTAGATGCCTTACGTGCGTTCGACGTATTCTCGGTGTTGTTGGACGCAACACGCCCCTCAATGGCCCTATATAACTATGACCGATTGATTCAGGGTGGCCTAACAGGCTATTCGTCCGCCATTGGCGTGATTATTTTCATGCTCATTCTCATCTTTACCGTTACCTATGTAAGAATTGTGAGGCTAGAGCAAGAATGAACCTATCCAATATTTCTGGTAAAGAAGTAACTCAACTCTTCAGCCGGGGTTTCTTTTGGATTTTAGTGCTTGTTATTGCCTTTTATACGATGGCACCCTTTGCCTATGCCATCAGTATATCCTTCCGCACAAACCAACAAGTGCTGCTTAATGGAGCACGCTATCTACCAGAAGACCCAAACCTAGAGAACTTCCAAAATCTACTGAGTGACAGCGACTTTATGCGGACAATGCTCAACTCCGCCATTGTCTCAAGCGTAACAGTAGTGTTATCCCTAGTCGTTGGGGCATTCGCAGCTTATGCCTTGGGGCGGGTTCGCTTTCGAGGGCGCATCATCATCCTTTATTTAGTGCTGGCAATGACCATGTTCCCCCAAATTTCCATTCTTTCTGGTCTAAACCGGACGGTAAAAGATTTGGGGATTAATGGATCACTGCTCTCGCTGATGTTTACCTATCCGATTTTCACGCTCCCCTTTACCGTCTGGGTGTTGACGAGTTTTTTCCGAGGATTGCCTGACGAGATTGAGCAGGCCGCACTGGTTGACGGGGCAACGGCCTTTCAAACTTTTTGGCGTATCCTAATTCCGCTTACTGCCCCAGCCCTCGTGACAACGGGCCTTTTGGCATTCATCTCCGCTTGGAACGAATACCTATTTGCTCTAACCTTCAACCTAGTCAACAAGGATGCTCATACTGTGCCAGTCGCCATTGGGCAATTTGCAGGCTATAGCTATGAAATACCCATTGCCGATAAAATTGCCGGAGCAGTGGTCGTCACCGTGCCTCTCTTGATTCTTGTATTAGTTTTCCAACGCCGCATTATTGAAGGCTTAACCGCCGGTGCAGTCAAAGGGTAAAGGTCATCTTATGTTGGTCTATGGGGTGGTTTCCTGCAACCGCCCCTTTTTTATTTACCAAAAACTTCTGGCTCAAACGTCAAAAATGGAGCAGGCACCCATCCTTCATTTTGACCCACTGGCGCACTTGGAATTTTCACGAGGTAATAATCGAGGACGGGATTGGATTGAAAGAGGATAATTTGTACCTCTGTGCCATGCGGTGCTTGTGCCACAATTTTACGGCGCAGATGGCTGTCGTAGAGATACACAACGGGCTGCACCATCTCGCCCTCATAAATGCCATTGAGCCACGCCTGATTATTCGCTGACCCCCACACCGCCGGAATCCCACATTGGTTGGGATCAGGATTATCGGGAAAGGGCAGAGCGGGTACATCGGCTGCGCGAATTTGCGGAAGCAGCTCGGTGGGAGTTGCGCGTTCTGCAACACTGGAATCGGTCTCCTCGTTGGACTGCATTAAACTTATGATGATTCCACCTAAGATAATCAGCGTGCCGATTCCCAATAATCCACCGCTCAGTTTTAAAAGATTCTGCATCATCTATTCCTTTTACGTCAAAACCTTAAAATGAGAGCCATCTCTCAGCATTTGCGCTATACTGAACAAACCACTAAGGGCATTTTGGACTATCTATTATACAAAAAAATTAATGCTTCTCTTAGCTTAAGGATGGTGGTGATTTTATGGCGCATGATTCAAAGCGACCTTCCCCCAAAGGCAAAAAAGTCTCGCTTTTTGTAACCTGCATGATTGATATGATGTACCCTGAAACGGGCATGTCGGTTGTTAACATTTTGGAACACCTCGGCATTGAAGTAGATTTCCCAATGGCTCAGACCTGCTGCGGTCAACCCGCCTATAATTCCGGTTATCGCAGTGAGTCCAAACAGGTCGCCATCCAATTTTTGAAAGCCTTTAAAGATTCCGAAGTGATAGTGACGCCCTCTGGTTCGTGCGCGGCGATGGTGTTACATGAATATCCGGTGTTGTTTGAAGACGACCCCCAATGGAAGGCCGAAGCCGAACGCATCGTCTCGATCACATGGGAATTCACCGAATTTTTGGTGGATGGTTTAGGCATCACCGATCTGAAAGCGCGTTTACCCCAACCCACCACCTTCGCCTTCCATGATTCCTGTCATGGGATGCGCCTGCTCGGACTGGGTCAAGCGGCCCGCACCCTGCTTGGTAATGTGGAAAACGCCACCATCGCCGAACTCAATGAACACGAAGTCTGCTGTGGGTTTGGTGGCCTGTTCAGTGTCAAAATGGCGGATGTCAGCGGGGCCATGCTGCAAAAGAAGGTCAATAATATCAACGCCTCCGCCGCCAGTATCATTATCACAGGCGATTCAAGCTGCCTGACCCAAATGAACGGCGGGTTATCGCGCAAGGGGTCAAGCAAAAAAGTTCGTCACATCGCCGATATTTTGGCGGAAGGCCTAGTGGGAGAGGGGAAATAGCGCCATGAAAGTCGAATCCCAAAATTTCATCCCAGCGGCCCAAATCGCCATCCGCAATCCCAATATCCAAGAAGCGGTCACAACTGGCACGCGCAACTCTTATGTCAAGCGCAATCTCGCCATGTCCACCCCCACATTGGAACACGGCGAGGCCATGCGCCAACAAGCCGCTGAAGCCAAACGCCGCGCCCTGCGAAACTTGCCTGACCTGCTGGAAAAAGCCGAAGCCAATATGAAGGCCAACGGTATCACCGTCGAGTGGGCACAAAGCAGCCAAGAAGTGTGTCGGTTGGTGGTCGAAATCGCCAAAAAACACAATGTCCATCTCGTGGCAAAAAGCAAAAGCATGGTGACGGAAGAAGTTGCTTTGAATGATGTCCTCGAAGCCGAGGGCATGGAAGTCATTGAAACCGACCTCGGTGAATTTATCGTGCAAATCGGCAAAACTCACCCCAGTCACCTGCTCGCGCCGATTATCCATATGACCAAGCCCGAAATCCGCGATTTGATGGTCAAAGAATTGGGCATGACCCCCACCGATGATGCTGGCGAGATGACCAAATTCGCCCAAGCCCATTTGCGCCACTATTTCCTTGAGGCCGATATGGGCATCTCCGGCGGGAATTTTATCTTGGCGGAAACTGGCTCAATATGTCTAGTCACGAACGAAGGTAATGGCCGCATGTGTACCACCCTACCGCGTGTACATATCGCCATTGTGGGCATCGAAAAAGTGGTCGAAACAGTCAAGGACTATGCTACGCTGACCCAAGTCCTGCCGCGTAGTGGGACGGGGCAAGTCATGACCGTCTACACCCATATGATTAATGGTCCGCGCCAGCCCGGTGAAAGCGATGGCCCGGAGCATGTCTATGTGATTCTAGTAGACAACGGGCGCACCAACATTTACGACACCGATTATGCCGAGGCGCTGGCTTGTATCCGCTGTGGGGCGTGCCAAAATGCCTGCCCGGTTTATCGTTCTACAGGCGGTCATGCCTATGGCTGGGTCTATGCGGGGCCAATTGGGGCAATTGTCACTCCATTATTGGTCGGCATGGAAAACGCCAGCCCGCTGCCACAAGCCAGCAGTTTGTGCGGGGCATGTAAGCAGGTCTGCCCAGTTAATATTGACATCCCACGAATGTTGCTTGATCTGCGCCACGATCTGGTTGAACGTGGTGAAACGAGCAAGATTTGGGACATCGGCATAAAGTTCTGGGCCATCGGTAACAAATCACCCCGCCTGTTCCAGATAGGGGGTGCAATGGCCCGTTTTGGTCGCAACCATGTTTTGAAAAATAATTTTCCCGGCCCATTAGGGGGGTGGACGGATTATCGAGATTTCCCGAACTTTGCCCCCAAGTCATTCCATCAATTGTGGAAAGAACGCCAAGCCGCGAAAAATACTAACAATGGAGGGGCAAACAATGGGTAGCCGTGAAGAAATCCTTGCCAAGCTCCGCGCCGCCCCTAAGCCATTCACCGACCTGCCCAAGCGCGACACCTACTTACATATGGTGCCGATTGAGGACAAATCCCCTGCCGCTTTACGCAAACGTTTCGTGGAAGAAGCGAAAAAACTGGCCTGTGAGGTGTCCGAACCCGCCAGCCATGCCGATGCCATTCAGCAGATTTTGGCGCTAGTTGGCGAAAACAAGTCGGTCATCGCGTGGGATTTTGTCAATATCCCCTTGCCCGGACTCGCCGATGCCATTACCGCCGCTGGTATCCAAATCGCCGATGTGCGCGATGGCTCGGTGCGGGTGGGTATAACAGGAGCAGACGCAGCACTGGCCTCAACCGGCAGTCTAGTTGTCGGCAGTGGGGCGGGTAAATCCCGTCAAGCCTCGCTCCTGCCCGCTTTGCATATTGCGGTGATAACCCCTGACCAGATTGTCGCCGACCTAGAAACATGGTTTGATGCTCAACTAGCCAAAGGGTTGCAGCATTTCCGCTCCGCTGCCGCGCATGTGATTATTTCTGGCCCCAGCCGCACCGCCGACATTGCGATGGAGTTAGTGATGGGGGTGCATGGCCCCACCCGCGTGCATGTGGTGATACTGCCATAAATCAGACATTTTGAAATCTTCAAAAACAGAGATGTGTCAGACTCCTATCTCTGTTTTTATTTTCCCAATCTATTTCTCCAACTTTTGGCGGATGTACCCTTCAGATTTCCGATGTAAATTCAGGGGATATTTGAGAAGTGATGTTATGATGAGTAGGCACACGACGATCCGGCCTTATTATAGGAGGGCCTATGACGATTCGAGTTTTAATCGCCGATGACCACGCCGTTGTAAGGCAGGGTCTCAAGATGTTTTTATCGCTCAATTCCGACTTCGAGATCATTGGTGAAGCCACCAACGGCGCGGAAGCCCTGCGTATGGCCCATCAATTGAATCCTGATGTCGTGCTCATGGATCTGCTCATGCCGGAGATGGATGGCATCACCGCGACAGCTGCGATTCGGCGTGAATTACCCGAGACTGAAGTAATTGCCCTCACCAGTGTTTTAGAGGATAAATCTGTAACGGGCGCCATCCGGGCGGGGGCAATTGGTTATCTATTGAAAGATACCGAGTCGGATGAATTGATTCGGGCCATTAAAGCTGCCGCCAATGGGCAGGTACAACTATCACCCAAAGCTGCTGCCCGCCTGATGCGTGAAATCCGTACACCTGAAAGTCCCGAAGCCTTAACTGACCGCGAAACCGAGGTGCTGCGTCTCTTGGCACAAGGCAAGGCCAACAAAGAAATCGCCGCCGAATTGGTGATTGGCGAAAAAACCGTCAAGACGCACGTCAGCAATATTTTGAGTAAACTGAATGTCAGCAGCCGCACCCAAGCTGCCCTCTATGCTGTCCGGATTGGACTGGTGGAGGAACTCGGTGAACAATAAACCAATAGAGATATACCACCATGCAGCACCCACAGGTCAACCACGACGAGCTTGATATTCTCTACGACACCCTGCGTCACATCGCCCGCGCTTCAAATGCACATGAATTGCTCCTAGCCGCCAGTCGCTATGCACAGGAAAATGGGGCAATCTCATGTGTGTTGTTTTATGTCCACTATACCCCACGTCTACACTGGGAATTGGTCGAAACATGGATTGATGTAGGGGGGTTTTCGGCGGAAATTGGTGATAGATTCTACCCCGAACACCAAGCCATGATCGGGGTACTTGAAAAACTACCTGATAAATTACTGCTTTTACCAGACATCGAAAATGAATCCGGTCTTGATGAGATTTCGCGGGATACTTATCGCAAGTATGAGATGAGGGCCAGCGCAGTGATGCCGCTATGGAATCGTGGACAGTGGATTGGCACGTTGATGTTCAATTGGAATCATCCCTACCATTTTAGCGAACGCGACCAGCGCATTTATACCGCTCTGATCCAGCAAGCCGCCCCAATCATTGATTCAATCCGGGCCTATGCCGCCGAGGAAGAAGCCCGTAAAGAAAGTGAATTGCTCTATCGTATCGGCGAGGGCGTCAATGCAGCCATGACCTATCATGAGGTGGTGGAGGCGGTTGCCAAAGTGGATACCGAGTCGCAGGCAGTCTATCTCTCATTGTGGGACAATCACGACGGCGATAGTACTGATTATTTTGAAGTGCTGGGTGTCTTGCGGCAGGGCGATAATGATCGCATTCTTACCCCAGGCCAGCGTTTTACCCGTCAGATGTTCCCGCTTACGGATACAATGCGGGGGTCATCTGTCTGGCTATTTGAGGATATTAAAACCGACCCGCGTGTGGATACCAATTCAAAATTTATGTTAGAGCAAATTGGGACACGTGCCATGATTGCCACCGATTTGTACTATCATGAGCGCTGGTTGGGTGGCCTTGCTTTCCACGACTCCAAACCTCGTACTTATACCCAAAGCCAAGTTCGCCTGACCATCGGTATTGGTGAACTCGTATCAGCCGCCCTCGAACGCATCCGGTTACAACAATTGACCGAAAATTCCCGCCGCCGCGCTGAGACATTAGCGGCAATGAACGCTGCATTATCACAAGCCAACAGCGAAGATGAAATCTTGGCAGCGATTGCGGCAGTTGCGGAACCGTATGGCGTGCAGATGTCTACCCTGTCCTATTCGCAAATCAAAGAAGATGGCCTAATTGACAGCGTTACGCCGGTTGCTGTGCGGGGCTTGCAGCTATCTCCAAAAGTTTTGGGGAAAACTCCCTTTAAATTTACAGACTACCCTTTGTTGAATTTGGCCTATCAGCGGCCTGACGCTCCCATCTTCATCGAGAACATCCATACCGACGAACGGCCTGAAGTTCGGGCAGGCATTGATGAAGCAGGGATTTTTGGGTCGTCGGCCCTCATCATTTTTCCTCTACAGGTCGGGGATATATGGCAGGGGGTCGTTTTTATTGCGTGGTCAGAACCACAGACCTTCTCGGAAGAAATTCGCATCTTGTTTACCGCCGTCCAGCCCGCTATCGCTGCGGTGGTAGCTCGCCGCCGCGCCTATCTTGCCGAACGTCAACGCGCCCATCAGCTAGAGACTGTCGCCAAAGTCAGCGCCGCCGCCGCCAGCATTTTGGATGTGGACGACCTGCTCGATGCTGTAGCCGAATTGATGCGCATCAATTTTGAGAACTATCAGATGTCCATTTTCTTGATAGACCCGCACGGCAACTATCTGCTCTCGACTGCGCCGACCTATTCGATACGGGCGACTCGGCCTTTCCAAGTGATCGCCATCAATGATGAATATTCACCCATCGCCAAAGCTGCCCGTACCAAACAGGGGGTCATCGCTAACGACCCCCACCAACTGTCGCAAGTCAGCATTCAACCCAATGTGGGTACTGTTCGCTCTGAAATTGCTGTGCCGATGGTTGTTAACGAACAATTAATCGGCGCCTTGGATGTGCAATCGTATGAGGAGCATCTCACCAACTCCGACATTTGGGTGATGGCGACGCTTGCTGACCTCATTGCCGTCGCGCTGCAAAATGCCCGCCTCTATACCCAAGCACAAGAACTGGCGATTGTCGAAGAGCGCAGCCGTCTTGCCCACGAACTGCATGACTCAGTATCGCAGGCCCTCTATGGCATTGCATTGGGAACCCGTACCGCCCGAATGCTGCTTGATCAAGACCCCATGCGGGTGGCTGAACCACTAGATTATGTGCTGTCATTGGCGGACGGCGGCCTGAGTGAAATGCGGGCGCTCATTTTTGACCTACGGCCCGAATCCCTCGAAGAAGAAGGGTTGCTGGTCGCGCTCAATAAACAAGCCGATGTGCTGCGTAACCGCCACAATATCGAGGTAGATATGCAATTTGAAGAAAACATCCGCCTCAAGCTCGAAGCCGAGGAAACGCTCTATCGTATTGCGCGGGAAGCCCTTCATAATGTGGTGAAACACGCCCAAGCCACCCGTGTAAGCATCAAAGTGGAGTGTGTCATGACCAGTATCATCATGGAGATTACGGATAATGGACGGGGGTTTGATCTGACCCATTCTTTCCCCGGTCATTTAGGTCTTCATTCGATGCGAGAACGAGCATTACGTTCGCGGGGAATTTTTGATGTCAAAAGTGCGCCGGGGCGCGGAACAACGCTGCGAGTAACCTTGCCTCCGGACTGTCTTCGGTGATTTGTGCCAAGAAAACTCCACCCCAGTTTGGCCGTCGCGCTATAATTAACTTTTTATGGGAGTCCCAATTTCGACGAAAGGTTAAAAAAGCATGGCGGTTCTCACGCCTGTGGAAGAACTAAAAACTCGTATACTGCGAGAAGGGAAAAATCTAGGCGAAGGCATCCTCAAAATTGACAGTATTCTAAATCATCAACTCCATAGTGAATTGATTATGGCGTGCGGCGAAGAATTAGCCTCGCGTTTCCGTGATGCCCAACCGACCCGCATCCTAACCGCCGAAGTTTCCGGCATCGCCCCCGCTCTCGCCACTGGTTTTGCCCTGAAAGTCCCCATTGTCTATGCACGAAAAACCAAACCCGTCACCATGTTTGGCCCGATTTTCCTAGAAACCGCCCCCAGTCATACCAAAGGGATGGAGGTCAATTTGATGGTCGCCGCCGAATTT
Organism: Chloroflexota bacterium; assembly: GCA_013112715.1. Taxonomy (GTDB): domain Bacteria; phylum Chloroflexota; class Anaerolineae; order Aggregatilineales; family J027; genus CFX10. The sequence continues at coordinate 122,694 of JABFGB010000004.1, read as the reverse complement.
ATGCCGCAGGGGGAACGAGTATTAATTATTGACGACTTCCTTGCCTCTGGCAAAACCCTGCATAGTCTGATTCGCATCGTTCGCGCTGCACAATCTACACTCGTTGGGATTGGCTGTGTGGTCGAGAAAGAATTTGAAGGTGGACGGGCAGCCTTAGCCAAATATAATGTACCGATTGAAACCCTCGTCAACATTGTTTCGATGGATAATGGCAAGATTGTACTGGCAGATTGAGAACCTTGAATTTGACAACTGCACCTATTAAAATCGATGATGCCCGTTTTGGCGGCATTGCCATTTTGGATTATGGCTCACAAACCACCCAGTTGATTGCCCGCCAAATCCGGGAACAGGGCGTCTACGCCTCGCTGTACCATTGGGATATGCCCGAAGATAAGATACGTGAATTTGCCCCCGCCGCGCTTGTCCTATCCGGTGGGCCAGAAAGCGTCTATGGCGACCATGCCCCCACTTTGCCTAATTGGGTGCTAAAAAGCGGCCTGCCTGTACTTGGTATTTGTTATGGCGCACAGCTTTTGGCCTATGTCTTGGGTGGCAAAATTGTGGGGGAGGGCCACCGCGAATATGGTCATGCGGATTTAAATATTCTCCGTGTGGGTGATCCGCTGTTTACGGACATCCCCACCGCCTCAGCCGTGTGGATGAATCACGGGGATCGTATTGAATCCCCACCGCCCGGTTTTGAAATACTCGGCAGCACCGATAATTCGCCGTATGCTGTTTTTGGTAATCCCCAGCGCCGCATCTATGGCGTGCTGTTCCATCCCGAAGTCCAACATACCGCTTTTGGTGGGGCGCTCCTCCGAAATTTTGCCACCACCATCAGCCAGATTGAGCCACGCTGGACAACTGGCCTAATGGTCGAGCAGATGGTTGAAAATGTGCGCCAGCAAGTTGGTGACGGTCAGGTGGTGTTGGGTCTCAGCGGGGGGGTAGATTCATTGGTAGCAGCCACCGTCATTCACCGGGCCATCGGCGACCAACTCACCTGCATTTTTGTTAATACGGGGCTGCTGCGGGCCAATGAGCCGGAAGAAGTTGTCACCGCCTTCCGCACTATCAATGGGCCAAATCTTATTGCGGTAGATGCCACCGAGAAATTTTTGGATGCGCTGGCGGGTGTGACGGAGCCGGAACGCAAACGTAAAATCATCGGTGAATTGTTTGTGCGGATTTTTGAAGAAGAATCCAATAAGCTACGCGATGTGCGCTTTTTAGCACAGGGCACCATCTACCCCGATGTCATTGAATCTGCTGCCAAAGAACGTCCCGGTGCCCATGTCATCAAGACTCATCACAATGTCGGCGGCCTACCAGAGGACATGAAATTCGATTTGGTCGAGCCTTTACGTTATCTTTTTAAAGATGAAGTCCGGCGGGTCGGCATGGAATTGGGTCTCCCGGAAGCAATGGTGTGGCGACAGCCCTTCCCCGGCCCCGGATTGTCCATTCGCTGTCTGGGTGAAGTCACCTTTGAACGGCTCGAAAAACTCCGTGCCGCCGATCTGATTTTTCGTCAAGAAATGGATAAATTGGGCCTCCTGCGCCAGACTGCCCAAGCCTATGCCGCTCTCCTGCCTGTCAAAAGTGTGGGCGTGATGGGCGACCAGCGTACCTATGCCGAAACGATTGTGCTGCGGGCCGTCACCACCGATAATTTTATGACCGCTGATTGGGCCAAACTGCCCTATGAATTATTGGGGCGGGTCAGCAGCCGGATTGTGAACGAAGTCAAAGGGGTGAACCGGGTTGTCTATGATGTCACCACCAAACCCCCAGCGACGATTGAATGGGAATAGTTATGCGACGAACGATTGTGTTGTGTGGTCTGATTTTGGCTCTCATCTTATCGGCTTGTGGCGGGGATGATAAAAAATCAGGCCGCCAACCCACCGCAACCAGCAGCGCCCCCAAAATAAAAGTGGTTGTTTCCCAAGCACCCGTGTTCACCTTGCCTGACCGAGCCACCGAAATCATCGTCAATTTGTTCGAGGGCGAAACCCGCTACATACTGGGCAAATCCGCGCCGGATGATGTGGGCACGACGTTTTACCAGATCGACTTAGGCAATCGCACCGGTTGGGTTTTGGAGTCGCAGGTACAGGTGACAGGCGACATAAACAAAATAGCTCTTGTAGAAGTCGCTATGCCCACATCAACCCCAACCGCTACTCTCGAAAGTGCGACGGAGGCCGTTTCTACGCAGACATCTGGTGAAGTCACCGCCGTGATTATCGTGCCGCGTGCCACCGCTTTAACCGCCCCTTCGCGGGATGCTGCTAAATTGACCACGCTTTTACAAGGTGAACAGGTCAAGGTACTGCGGCAAACGCTGCCCGATGCGCTGGGTACAATTTTTTACGAAGTCGAATTGGGTACACAACGTGGTTGGGTCTTGAGCAGCCAAGTCGAAATTAGTGGCGATGTCGGCACGCTCGGCATTGCTTTTGCGCCAACGGCCTCCCCCGAATCGGTTGCACAAGGCGTGACCAGTGTCCCGACGACTCCCGTGCCTACTCGCACCCCGACCTCCACGCCCACTGCCACCCTTGCCACAACTGCCCCCACCGTGCTCCCGAATAATATTACCCCTTCCGCCAGCCCTGTGATTGCTAACGACAACCCCAGTATTCAAGTTGGCGAAGCCCCGCCTGTGAGCCTAAAACTGCCTGAAGGCTGGGATCAAGGCCATTTCCTAATTCCGGTCAGCGGCTCGATTGGTCAGGGCAATGTCAAAATGACTGTGTATGAAGGGCCATTGCCCGATGGGATGAAAGGCACGATTTGGGTGATCTGGGGCTTCCCGCCGATTATTAACCCCAATGAGACCAATGACAGTGGTACTTTGCAACTGAGTTTGTGGCCGGACGGCATCCAATATTTGCGTGGTCTACTGTTTCCCGGTTGCAATATTGGTCTCTACACCGATAATCGCCAAACCTACGATATGGGCGGTTATGAGGGTGAAGGCACAACCTTTTCAGCGGTTAACTGCGACAGTGGCGCAAGTGATATTTCCGGTTGGTGGGTGGGTGTCCACGTTAATGAGGAAAACTTTATTTTCTACATGGGCGTAGAACCTGTAGACCGAATCGCTGAGGGGCTTGGCCCCATGCAGGCGATTATTGATACCCTGCAATTTGCGAGTTAGCAACAGCATGGCAAAGTTCCTGTCGGGGCTAGGCCTGTTCTTGGTAACACTTGCGGTTATAAGGGCTGTCCCAGCCAATGCGTCACCCCAAACTGAAAGCCGTGCCAAATTGGTACAGGAATTTGATTGGATCCGACAGGGGCAGGTCGGCATTTTGCATTTATCTGGCGAAGGGATACAATGGGCCTATGCGAAGTTTATGAGACAGACCTTCCTGTTTTTCCCCGATCCGCGTTGTGGTGAGAAGTGCATTGACCAAATTGCTGTATTGTCCGCACCGATGACCGCGACCCTCGAATTTCACCCATTGACCGTAAAGGTGTATTATGAAGATGGCAGTGATGAAACAATTGAAGACAGCATACGTGTCGCATATGGTGAATTTGGAGAGGAAGAACTCGTCCTGCCAGTGGATTTAGTGCCCTTGTTGGAGCCAGAGGTCACCGATCGGGAAAACACCTTTTTACACAGCCTGTTAAGCAACTTTCGCCCCGAACAAGACTGGATGAATAGCGGCTTCAAATTGCCTCGTGAGGGTTACTATGTGTCCATTTATGGGACATGGCGTACCTTCAATGGAGGCAGTCGTTGGTATCGCCATTCGGGGGTGGATTACCCGATGCCAACAGGTACACCTATCCAAGCCGCCGCCGATGGTCGAGTTGCTTATGTAGGCAACCTTGCCATACGCGGCAACTACATCGTGCTAGATCATGGTTGGGGTATCTTCACCGGATACGCCCATGCGTCGGAAATTTACGTGGAAGCGGGGGATGTGGTACTACAAAATGAAATCATAGGCGCTGTGGGCAACACAGGACGCAGTACCGGGCCGCATTTGCACTTTGAAATCGGCGTTGGGGGAGTATGGGTCAACCCATTGGTTGTGATTCCGCTGTTCAATCAAATCCGAATGGAGCCGAGTAATGGAAGTTAACAAGATCGAGGATGTAAAGGTAGGGTTGGCGAAGCAGAACTATATCGCCACCGATGAAATTTCGACGGTTGTCTTTTTGATGGAAAAACTTGGCAAGCCCGCGTTGGTCGAAGGGCCTGCCGGAGTAGGTAAAACCGAACTCGCTAAAGCATGGGCCAAAGCCAGTGGCAAGCGCCTGATCCGCCTGCAATGTTATGAAGGCTTGGACGAAAGTAAGGCGCTCTATGAGTGGGAATATGCCAAGCAGATGCTCTATACCCAACTGCTGCGTGATAAACTTCAAGACCTGCTGCATGATGCGGCTTCATTGGTCGAGGCCGCCGACAAACTGGCTGCTGAGGAAGATGTCTTTTTCTCAGAACGATTTTTGCTGCCACGCCCCTTGTTGAGTGCCATCACCGCACCGGAACCCGTCGTGCTGTTAATTGACGAAATTGACCGTGCCGATGCTGAATTCGAAGCATTTTTGTTAGAAGTCCTGAGCGATTTCCAAGTGACCGTACCCGAACTGGGCACGATTAGCGCCGTGCATCAACCGATTGTGCTGCTCACCAGCAACAACACCCGTGAACTCTCTGAGGCCCTTAAGCGCCGCTGCCTCTATCTATTTACCGATTACCCGACCTATAACGCGGAACTGGCAATTGTCCGGCTGAAAGTGCCGGAATTGAAAGAAAAACTGGCGCAGCAAGCCGTCGAATTTGTGCAAAATTTGCGCCAGATGGACATGAAAAAATCACCCAGCGTATCCGAAACCCTTGACTGGGCCAAAGCACTCATGATGCTCAACGCCGATCAGTTGGATGAAAAGACGCTCGAAACCACCCTAACCGTTTTGCTCAAACATGAATCCGATGTGCAGAAAGCCAAACGTGCCCTGCGACGCGGTGGGGTTACGGGGGGTGGAACAGAGGGGCGTGGTCGTGATGATGCCGCCCAGCGCCGCCGCAGTAGTGGTGGATGGGATCGGTAGCCCATGACCAATCAGCCCCGTCCTGACGAACTCCATAAAGTGGCATGGGAGACGCTCTCACGTACCGATGTGCTGGATGCCTCTCCGTGGTTGCACGTCTATCGAGAGCATGTCCGAATGCCGAACGGGGTTGAAATTCCCGACTTTTATCACGTCCACATGGATGATTACACCATGACCTTTGCTCTGACCGATGATGAATATGTGGCGATGGTGGAAATGTATAAGCAAGGCACGCGGCAGGTCATGTTAGAACTCCCTGCTGGCGTCATTGAACACGACGAAATAACGAACGTGCTTGAAGCCGCCAAACGTGAACTATTAGAGGAAACAGGCATGGTTGCTCGTCATTGGCAACCGCTCGGCAAGTTCAGTATGGACAGTAATCATGGCTGTGGCTGGATGCACGCCTTTCTTGCAACAGGCGCTGTCCGACAGCAAGGCCAGACGTTGGATGAAACCGAACTTTTAGCGGCCCATCTAATTCCATTAGAAGAGGTGCGCCAAATGTGGATGAGTGGCAAAATAAATGGCGTCTCGTCTGCCGCGCTGATTGGTTTGGCGTTGGCGCATCTGGAAAAATGAAATCGGATTAACCATGACGGAATCTAAAGAACCTCTAAAACCAAATGTCCCAGCCATCGAAAAATGTCCGCGTTGTGGGTCGAATATCCTGCTTGGTGACACCAAATGCCTCAAATGTGGCTACAACGTCACCAGTGCCGCCGATACATTGCGAGCCACCAGCCCCACATTTATCGCAGTGGTCTGTCTGTTTGTCGGGGCGGCCTTGATGTTAGCCTCGACAGGCATGGACGACCTGATGCAGTTCCTTTTTCTAGCCGGGGGTTTTGCGATTGTCATTGGGGGCGGGGTCTATATGGCCCTCAATGTGCTTGTCACTGACCCCAAACGCCGCCGCAAAAAATTGTAATGGTTAATTTGGCTACTCGTAGGGGCGGGTCGCCGTGCCCGCCCCAATTCTGTATTTCTATATGAGACATCCCCATCGTCCGTTCGAATAGCAGGTTTGGGAAGGAATAGACATGGACAAGCGAACGGTAGAATTTATACGGGCTTTGCGTGCGTCGGGGGTACGAATCTCGATTGCGGAAAGCGAAGACGCCATGTATGCGGTGGATGCGGTTGGCATTCAAAGCCGTGAAGAATTTCGTGCCAGCCTGCGGGCTACCCTTGTCAAAGAACAAAAAGATGTTCGCGTCTTTGACTTTTTCTTTCCGCTGTTTTTCGACACCAATGCCCCGCCGATGTGGGACATGAATCAACAGTTGACTCCCGATCAACAAGAGATGCTCCAACAATCACTCCAATCCTTGATGGGTGATATGGAAGCCCTTAAGCAGCTTTTGCGGCAATTAATGGAAGGCAAGCAGTTCAGCCAAGAGCAGCTTGACCAGATGGCGCAGCAGGCTGGTTTGGAAGGCGCCTATCAGATGTATCAACAGCGCTATTTCAGCCGCCAGATGGAACGCCAGATGGGGATGGATCAACTGCGCGAACTGATTGAGGCGTTGATGGAAGAACTGCGCGAAATGGGCATGAGTGAAGAGGCCATCGCAGAAATCCGCGAAATGCTGGAAGAAAACATCGGGGCACTGCGCGAACAAATCCAGAATTACGTCGGCCAAAATATCGCCCAACAGCTTTCTGAGCAAGAGCGCGAACCCGTGCGGAATGTCGAAGATTTGCCTTTCCAGCATCTCTCTGATGAAGAAGCCGATAAAGTGCGTGATGAAATGCGCCGATTGGCTGCCCGCCTCCGCAGTCGTGCCTCGCTCCGCCAAAAGCGCGCCAAGAGCGGTGAACTTGATCCCAAGAGTACCATCCGCGCCAACCTGAAATATGGAGGCGTCCCGCTCGAACTGCGTCATCGTACCCACCATGTCAAACCCAAGCTGGTCGTTATCTGTGATCTCAGTGGCTCGATGCGTCACATGTCGGAGTTTATGCTGACCTTGACCTATATGCTGCAAGATTTGGTCAAGAAGGCACGGTCATTCATTTTCATTTCCGATATGGTTGAAGTCACGGATCATTTTAAGGAACTGCGACCAGATATTGCCGTTGAAAAAGTGCTGACCGAAAATCCGCGTGGCTATTATACTACTGACCTCGGTGGCAGCCTTGAGACGTTCTGTAAAACCCATATGGACAGCGTAGACACCAAAACGACTATCATCATCGTCGGCGATGGGCGCAACAATAATCTGAATCCGCGCATTGACCTCGCCCAACAATTGGCCCGAAAATCGCGTCGCTGCATCTGGTTCTGCCCCGAACCGGAGCATATGTGGGGCACAGGCGACAGCGATATGCACCTCTATGCCCAAGTCGCCAACGGGGTCTATTTGGTACGCAACCTGCGCGAACTTAGCCTCGCCATAGATAACATTTTGGTGGATGGCTAACCGAGCTTTTAGGGGTGAATCCAACGATTCGCCCTCCTTTTTTTCTACAGAAGGGCTTAACATGCTTTTTGATGATTTGAATTGGATGGATGTGGAGAACTATCTCCAACACGATGACCGTGTGATTTTGATTACCGGAGCAACCGAGCAACACGCCTATCTCAGCCTGCTCACCGATATTCGTATCCCAACTCGTCTGGCGATGGCGGTCTCGCATCACACCCATGTCTTGGTCGCCCCGCCGCTAAATTTTGGCGTCTCCGAATATTTTATGGACTACCCCGGCACAATCACCTTGAGCGAGGAAACCTTCAACGCCGTTGTATCCGACATCGTATACAGCCTCTCCCGGCATGGTTTTCGGCGTTTCCTAATCCTCAATGGGCATGGCGGCAATCCATTTCCGCAGGGGCTTCAAGAATTATCGGCCCTCAAGCCAGAGTTAAAAATCGTCTGGCATAGCTGGTGGAAAAGCAAAGCCGTCCAAAAATTCGCCGCCGAAATTAATCAGACCCCCGACCATGCCAATTGGTTAGAGAACTTCCCCTTCACACGGGTCACGGAATCCCCCCAGACCATCAAACCACCCGTTGATTTTGAACGGATTGACGCCGGCGAAAATCGGCGCGAAGTGATGGGTGATGGAAGTTTCGGTGGAGCCTATCAGATTTCCGATGAGTTAATGCAGACATTTTTTGACAGGTTGGTGCATGAGATTACCGAAATCGTTGAAGACCTCTAGCGCCAACACGCATGGGTTTTCCCCAACATTTTCCGAGGATGACTTGAAACAAAATCGGCTTGACCAGATTATCGTCATTGACCTTGAAGCCACATGCTGGGAAACTCCAAAACCCCCACCCGGCCAAGAACGCGAAATCATTGAAATTGGGATTTGCACCTTAGATGTGGTCAGTGGTGAGCGCCTTGCCAAACGCAGCATCTTGGTCAAACCGGAACGTTCGACCATCAGCGCATTTTGCACCCAATTGACAACCCTAACCCAAGAACAGGTCATGCGTGAAGGGGTGTCCTTCAAAAAAGCCTGCTCGATTCTGAAAAAAGAGTATCTTTCGGAGGAGCGCATGTGGGCCAGCTATGGGGATTATGACCGCGCCAAATTTGAGAAGCAATGCCGCCTCTACAAAGTGTCCTATCCCTTTGGCCCGCGTCACCTCAATATCAAAAGCCTGTTTGGATTAATGAACGGCATCCCGCGTGAAATTGGCCTAGAAAAAGCGATGGGTGTCTTAGATTTGCCGATGGAGGGCACACATCATCGCGGGCATGACGACGCATGGAACGCCGCCGCCATTTTATCTACCCTCATGCTGCGGGGTCGTCCCTCATAAAACCTCATATGATCACAAAGGTCGTCTCCCAAATTCGCCCCCTGTGTACCCACCCCGGTTTGTGGTTGGCGCTTGGCATGGGTTTGGCCCTCAAAATCATCTTACTAGCAACCGATAGCGTCAGTTTCCATTCCGATGAAGCCGTGCTTGGTCTGATGGCCCGCCATATTTTGCAGGGCCATCGTCCCATCTTTTTCTATGGACAGTTGTATATGGGCGCACTCGACGCCTACCTAATCGCGGCCTCTTTTGCGATTTTTGGTCAAACAGTTTTGGCGATTCGCTTGGTACAGGTCGTTCTTTATCTCACCACTCTCGGCACGACGTATGGCTTGGCATGGCGTATCACCCACAATCGTTTTGCCGCCACCACTGCCGCTTTATTATTTGCCATCCCGCCTGTGATGGTCAGCGTCTATACCACCGCCACACTTGGAGACTACCAAGAGATTTTGCTGCTCAACAACCTCATTTTTTGGCTCGTCTGGGATATATTCGATGGCAAAAAGCAAAGGGGCGCATGGTGGTTTTTGGCAGGCATTCTTGCTGGATTGGGCTGGTGGAGTCTCGCACTAATTATTGTTTCATTAGCCCCTTTGACCCTACAGGGTCTCTGGCATTTTCGCCGCAAGCTCCCCTTCGGAAAAATCGCCGTCCTGCTACTCGGTTTTCTGATGGGTGCAGCCCCTTGGGTCTATGCCGTCGCCGATCATGGCCCATCCGCCATCTTAAACGCCCAATCCCGCCCCGAAAGCCAAGAGGACTCACTCGCGGAAACCGACTTAGAAGGCAGTGCCACTCAAGTCATCCGCTTGATTTCATTGCTGCTGTTTAACCTGCCATCGTTGTTCGGTCTGAAACCTTCATGGTCAATAGACTGGATCGCCCCGCTTATCGGTATCCCACTGGTGATGATCCATATCTTAATTTTGTGGGGATTCGTGCGGCGCGTATTGGCCCGAAAAGAAGCCGTTTTTATCCAGATGGCCTTCACAAGCATTTTGATTGGGTCGTTGGCCCTGATGTTCACTTTTGTGATGTTCCCCTCTGGCGGCGACCCCACTGGACGTTATATCCTGCCCCTTTATCCGCTATTGGCAATCCTCACAGGGGAATGGATCAGTCACCAACGTCAGCAATCCACGCGACCCTATCGGACATGGCTGACCAGCGGATTGTTGATTCTGCTGCTTGGCTACAACTTGTGGGGTAATGTTCGGTCTATCCGTGATAATCCACCCGGCCTGACCACCCAGTTTAGCGAAATCTCAGATATACCCAATTCCGATGATGATGCCCTGATTGATTTTCTGGATTCCATCGGTGTGGATCGAGGGTATACCAGCTATTGGGTCAGCTACCGATTTGCCTTCCTCACCCACGAACGCATTTTGTTAGTCCCCCTGTTGCCCTACAAAGAAGATTTGAGCTATGGGGAGGTAGATAATCGTTATCCCGCCTACGTGGAAAAAGTGACCCAAGCCGATGAGGTGGTCTATGTGACCGCCAACCATCCTGAACTAGATCGCCAGCTTCGAGAAAGATTTGCCGCGCTTCAGGTCAATTTTGACGAAAAACCGATTGGGCGCTTCACAATTTTTTATCACCTGTCACGTCACGTTGCCCCACAGGAACTCCGCCCATTCGAGACCCCCAATGAAGAATCAGCCAACTAGGAAAATTTATTCGTGATAATATGCCTTATCACTAGGTAATCGTCTCGCACCGATTGCCATAGAGGATAAGGTGCTAGAACTAACTCGTCTTCCATCTCAGCGGGATGGATGCTCAAGTTTCCCCTCGGAAAACTCAAAAATATGCGCGTTCCAAGCGGTTAGGTCAATATACAACCCATCTTCCACCATCCGATCCCCATTACGCTCATACTCACGGTGGTTAAGTTTATCCGCCAATTTCCACGACTTGCCCTCCAGACCACAACCTGTTAACCGCACACGGCACTGCGCCTGATGGTTGCTAAAATTGACCACGATCAAACGCAGATCATGGTTATGGCGACGAATATAGGCAATCATATGGTGATGAGAGGTATTACCGGGCCACGCCGGGATCGTCTCACGCAGTTCCCACGTCCCGTCCCGATAGATCGGCTGGTTGGCCTTGTCAAATAACCAACGATAGAACTCCACGATTTCTTTATCAGCGGGTTCAATAGGTCGGCGTCCCAACTGCACGGGAAGTTTGACCTTATATCCAACAGGCTGACCATCATGCCACAGTTTTGCACCGGGCAAGGTAGCAACCAGCACCGCTGCCATTTTAGAGCGTGGCACCCCAAAAGCAGTGACGGCCCGCATTTCATCATGGTTCTCAATAAAGCGGATTAATTTGTTTTGATAGGCTAGGCCCGCATTCAAATGAGCCAAAACGCTCACGGCATTTTCATGGGCCATTCGGTCGTACAGGCGCTTGTCGTAACAATAATCAAGGCCAAGTTGGTGCAATCGGGCCTCCATATCCCAATACACTTCCGCCAAAAACAGGAATTCGGGGTGCTGCTGGCGAATTTTGGGGATAATTTCCTCCCAATATTCAACTAAGGGCACATCACCTGCTCGTTCGCCCCATGTCTGCGCAAAAATTTCGCTGACCACCAACATCGCCATATCACAGCGCACGCCATCACACTGCGCTGCGATGTCCAACAGCGTCTCAACCATTAAATTTCGCAGGGCCGGGCTAAACGCATTCATTTGCAGCGTATCCGTCCATGCTGGGAAATAAGGGTCGCGCCCGTGCGCAAAAATATGCCGACCCACCTGTAAAAAAGACTCTGGGTCGTTCGTCAGATCTTCTAGGGTGCCTTGCAACAATACCCCCGGATGACTTTCGGCCCAAGCATGATCGGTTGCAACATGATTCGGCACAAAATCGAGTATCAACCCCAGTCCCAACGTTTGCAGGCGCTCGCGGAAAGCGGCTAATTCCTCACGTCCACCCAAGTGAGTATCTACTACATAACGCCGAACGGCATACGGGGAACCCACCACATCATCATCGGTGTAATCGGGCAGGGCACGATGATATTCTGCCTGTAAACCAGCGTGATGCCGCGCAATTTGAATACCTCGTTGACTGCGCTCCCACACCCCCATCAGCCAAATTGCATCGTAGGGAGTATTGGGCCTAGCCAGTATCTTTAATTCTTCATCGGGCACTGAACCTAAAGTAACGGGGCGTTGATATTTCACACTTAGGCTATACAGCCATGTCCAAGTATTGATTTCGTAGATGTGGGGAGAGCGCGGGATGAAAGTCATAGAGCACTCCTGTTAAATAAAAAAAAGTGCCGAGGGCCAGACTCGAACTGGCGACACCTGCATTTTCAGTGCAGTGCTCTACCAACTGAGCTACCTCGGCAACATATTTAGATGAGCCACATTTTAGCGATTCACCACTAAATGTCAATAGGGATTTCTTTAGGCGTTAGGGATAGCACCGTTCGCAGACGGCCCTCAAACTCACTGAGCATGACCGCCGTCGCTCCCCAAACCACATGACCATTCAGCGCATAATATTTGATAGGGAAGGTTGCCCCATTCCGTGTAATCTCGCCGCTGCGTTTGAGGGTATCATCGAAAAGGTGATAAAGGGAGACCTCCAACACCTCGGCAACTTCAGCGGGGTCGGGCTGCCAATTGGGGCGGCTCGGTGTATAAGCGACATAGGGATAGACAAAAAAATCGCTCGGCGGGATGTAGACATTGGAAAGTTGTCCTAGCAATTGAATATCACTGCTTGGCACCCCAACTTCCTCATATGTTTCACGCAGCGCCGCTTCCTCAAACGATTCTTCACCTTCGCGCTGTCCACCCGGCAAACTAATTTGCCCACCGTGTACACCGGGATAGTCATGGCGGCGGGTCAATACAAATTGCAGTCCTTCGTCCCCCGGAAACAACAAAATGAGCACTGCTGCCATACGCGGACTGCCGGGGCGTTCGGGTGGTCGCTGCATAGCCCGCGCCATTGGGGCCATCCGCTGTTGGGCTTGCAGAGCATCAAAATAAGGGAGATTGAGGGCCTGTTGGATATGTTGAAGTTCGATATTTTGCCAATTCATCATACATTCGCTTATTCGGTGAGTTCTGTTCCACTACCTTCGACCACTAATTGCGGAAAATACTGCACAGTGGCGCGACGATGCCAAATCGGGCTACCCGACTGCCGATGTGTCCGCAGCATTACCGCATAAATCTCATTATAAGCGGTAAGTATCCGATGACATAGTTCCTGTTCTTGATCAGTCGGCACAGCGATTTCAAAATAAGCTGGCGGGGTACAGCCAATCATCGGCAATTCTGGCGAGGAATCCGCGTGGTAATCTTCTACAATCTCGGTCAGCATTTTGACAACTGCCAATACCAACCACACTCCGGCCTTGATCCCCCAGCTTTCCACATAACCTGCTAGGTCTTGCAAGGTCACTCTAACAATCCCGACCTCAGCGTTATCCACAAAAACTGCGACTGCCTCTATTGGCTTGAGAGCATATTTCGCAAATTGAGCAGGTAGTTCCGTCGCGTTCCAATCAATTTCCATAACCAACCTTACGCGCTAAAATAATCACCGCATACGTGCCTAAATTTACCTTGTGAGGAAACCGCATGACCTACGAACCGGGTGCTAGTGCCAGCCGAACCAAAACCTTCACTGATGAAGATGTCCGCACCTTTGCCCATTTGACAGGTGACACCAACCCTGTCCATTTGGATGCGGATTACGCCGCCACCACCGTCTTTGGTCAACGTATCGTACATGGCATGTTAACCTCAGCTTTGATTTCAGCGGTTCTAGCCAATGATCTCCCCGGCCCCGGCACAATTTATCTGGGGCAAAATCTCAAATTCAAAAAACCTGTTTTTATCGGCGATACCATCACCGCGACAGTCACAATTTCGCAGGTACGGGCTGAGAGAAAAATCGTCACTTTTGAAACGACCTGCACCAATCAAAATGGCGAGGTCGTCATCGAAGGTGAAGCTACTGTCAAAGTGCCCTGATCTATTTACTCAAGAGCGCCTTGCAAGACTGCCCGTAACTCATCCAGTATTTTCTCATTATAGTGTCCACTGCCCTGCCAGAGAATATGCTGGTTTTGATCGAGCAAAAATAACTGGATGGATTCCAAATCGGGCACATTAACCAGCCGATTAAAGGCTTCCACGTTGGTAAACACGACAATGGTACGGGCACGGTCAACATCACTCTTGGCAGCCGCCGCCATCCCGCCGATAATAAACACCGAACTGTCGGCAGCACTCTTAGGCAGTAGGGGGATATAGTAGCCTGCCAATTGCGGAAATGCTTCATTTAATTCTTCCAGCGCGGGCAGCCATTCATCAACATCCGGTTGCTGAGAAACATCGTAGGACACCACCACCAGCTTAAAATCGCCCGATAACTCACTCGGAAAACCAACTTGTTCCAATAACAGAGATGTCCCAACCAATTCAGGGAAAATAGGACTTTCGTCTGAGGCAGTGCCCTCAGATGTTTTTACAATAGGGTCTTCGGTTGGTGTACGCTGACCAATAATATAGACGGCTATCGCACCAAGCAAAATGAGAACAAAAATCCCAGCGACGATGGACAACAAGGCACGTTTCATAATTGGGATTACTCCGTAGACTCCCTACCACTGACTTGTGAAAACAGGCGCAAGTATAGCGAAGACGAGCGGCGACTTTAAGAGTCACTCTGCTGTTAGAGAATTACGAAAAATCGCGCCAGATGATTCGATTAGCATAATATTTAGCTGTTTCGGCTAAATTTAGCCCGGCGGATTTAATCGGCTCTGAAATATATATAAGGAGTAAAATCGTGTTTACCCGTTTTCAAAAGTGGGCATTGGCGACCACCATTGCCACTTATATCCTGATTATGGTCGGCGGCATGGTGCGTGCCTCCGATGCCGGATTGGGCTGCCCCGACTGGCCCAAATGTTTTGGTCGCTACTATCCGCCCCTCACCGAATCCCAAGTCCCCAGCAACATTGATGCCTCCAAATTTGACTTTCAACTGGCATGGATTGAATACACCAATCGTTTTGTTGGGGTGATGGTTGGCTTTTTGATTCTCGGCACACTGATTTTGGCTATCCGCAACCACCGCGATAACCGCCGTATCCTCTACCCCTCCATTGGCGCGTTTGTGCTGGTCGTGTTCGAGGGTTGGTTAGGCGGGCAGGTCGTGGTCAGTGAATTAGAAGCATGGGTTTTGACGGCCCATCTAATATTGGCGCTGGTGATTGTGAGTCTTTTATTGTATGCTACTGTAACAGGATTTTTTCCCAATTCTAAACCATTCACAAACTTGCCCGTCCATCGGCGGCGACTTGGCTGGCTTGCCATTGCAGTCTTGCTGCTTACATTGGTACAGGTCGGTTTGGGAACGCAACTGCGCGGCGAACTGGAAGACATCGAAGCCCGACAAGGCGAAGTGCTTGCCCGCAGTAAATGGATTGAGGAAACCAGTTGGGTGGATATGGTTCACCGTTCCTATTCTTGGCTCATCGTGGCTGGAATGGTTGGAATTGTTTACTATACCCACCGTAAGATTGACCCCAGTCGCTGGCTCAGAATAACGGCAAAAGCAACTGCGGGCCTACTAGCCGTCCAAATTGTCGCTGGTGTAGGGATGGCTTACGGGGGATTACCGCCAGCCTTACAGGTAGTACATCTAATCACCGCCAGTTTGTTTGTCGGTGGTTTGACCCTCATCTACTTGTTGGCCGGGCGTGTGAGTGTTGCATCGTCGCACCTATCCAAAGAACAACCTCAATCCCAAATTTCGCATCAACCAGCCTAGTTGGTTTTGTGTTAGACTATTTGTTGCATATTTTTGACAAGAATTTGTGACAAATGGTACAATTTATTTGTGACATTGGGCACAAATATTGTTTGCAGGGTCGAGAGGGCGTTGTAAGGAGAGTTTAGCGAGTGATGAAGCGACCTCAATTGATGGGGACTCTACTAATTTTAGTGAGTTTCATCGGGATTCTGTTTTTTCTGACTGGGGGTAGGTTTTCATTTGCCCGTCAATTAAGTGGGGATGATGCCTCCGTACTCAATCTAACTGGCGATAAAACCGTCCAGTTTATATTGGTGACGGTGGGTGTCCTCGGCGCAATGGGTGGCATGGCTGCCGCCATTGCATTTGTGGTCTGGCGCTTGAATCGTGACATCACACAAGCCCAAACCAGTGCTCCTGAACCAACCAATCCTCTCGATTATCGAATTTATGGTCATCGCGCCGCGCTGGTCTTGATAGGTGGCATTACGATTGTGATGTTGTTGTTCTGCCAAGCCATCAGCATGATACCCGGTTTTGGCGGTCAGGATATTTTGCCTGTCGCCGCTGGGGAAGAAGCCCAAGCCATTGACCGACTTTTCCTAGTGGAATATATCGTCATGTCGGTGATTTTCGGCTTGGTGGTGGGGCTGTTCCTCCACAGCCTGCTCTATTTCCGTGCCGCCAAAGATGATCGCAGCGATGGGATGTTTATTCATGGGCACAACACGCTCGAAATTGGCTGGACAATTCTGCCCGCTATTATCGTAACGGTACTAGGCATCTACGCGCTGATCGAATTTATTGGCATCTTTAAAGAAGAAGACAACGAATATGTCATTAAAGTAACGGGTCAGCAGTGGGCATGGTCATTTGAATACCCTGATGATCCAGACACTGAAGAAGCGGATGGTTTCGTCAGTACAGAATTGGTCTTGCTGCAAAACCAGCCGATCAAACTTGAAATGAACTCACTGGATGTTATCCATTCGTTCTGGGTGCCCGAACTACGCATCAAACAGGACGTGACGCCGGGTGTAGAAACCACCTACCGTGTAACCCCCACTGTCGCTGGCGAATATAGTGTCCGCTGCACTGAAATCTGCGGCTTAAATCATTCGCTCATGCTGGCGGATGTGTTGGTGATGGATCAAAGTTCCTACAACAAATGGGTCGAACAAAAAATTGCTGACTTGCAAGACCCCGTAGCCGTTGGACAAACCCTCGCCGCGCCGTGTCTAACTTGCCATTCACTTGACGGCAGTCGCGTAGTTGGCCCAACGTGGAAAGAACTCTATGGCAGCGAAGTGCCAATTGAAGGTGAAGGCAGTGTCCTCGCCGATGAAAACTATATTCTAGACTCAATCGTCAATCCAAATGGGCAAATCCATCAGGGCTATCCAGCCGGAGTGATGCCTCAAAACTATGGCTCAACCTTCTCCGAAGTGCAGTTGGGTCAACTCCTAGCCTTCATCAAGTCGCAATCCGAAATCGGGCGACAAGAATTGGAAGCAGAGTCCTCCGCAGACGAAGAAGCGCCAGAAGCTGATTTACAAGTGGGAGCAGTCGTAAACTAAAAGGTGTCATTATGTTAATACCGAGACCCCTCCGTATTCTCTATCATATTGGGCTTGTACGCGGCCTCGTGGTGGGTATCATCGCTATGATTGCGGGCATGATCCTGACCAATATTGTACGCGCTGCGTTCGGCATGGACACAATGGACTTGCTGCTGCCCCTTGAGGCGCTGTTCGGTTCAACCGTTTGGCAGGCCCGCACCAACCCTGACACCGCGACGGAAGTGGTCACGGGTATGGGTGCAATCTTCTTCACACTTGGCTTTTTGGCAGGTGTGGGGTCGCTTAATGACTGGTTTGCTTGGTCAATCGGGCGCAAAGGTGGTGATGGTCACTTTCACCCCAAAGAAGGCATCCCAACGTGGACGCGCTATTTCAGCTTCGATACCAATCACAAGGTCGTCGGCATTCAATATGGCCTGACTTCGATTTTGGTATTGATGGTTGGCGGGCTGTTTGCGTTGATTTTCCGTACCGAACTGGCTCAACCCGGTCTGCAATTTCTAAACAACCAACAATACAACAACTACATTGGTATTCATGGGCTGTTGATGATTGCCGCCGTGTTGTTAGGTGTCGGGGCGCTGTCTAACTATCTTGTACCCATCATGATCGGCGCTCAAGATATGGCCTTCCCGCGCTTAAATGGCTTTTCCTATTGGATCGGCGTTCCTGCGGCGATCTTGCTGCTCATGGCCCTGCCAATGGGTGGCTTTGATACCGGATGGACAGCCTATCCGCCGTTGAGTGTACGTGCGCCATTGGGGATGCAGTTTGTGCTGCTGTCCATCTTCATTCTCGGCTTCCAATCCATTGTCGGTTCCATTAACCTGCTGGTCACAATTTTTATGATGCGTGCCCCCGGCATGACATGGTTCCGGATGCCCATTTTTGTCTGGGGCGTGTTGGCGGCCTCCCTGCTCCAATTCACCGCGACGCAGTTTTTCGGTCTAGCCTTCATCTCCGTCCTGATCGAACGTTGGGTCAACATTCCCTTCTATGATCCTGCACGTGGCGGCAACGTCACGCTCTATCAGCATATTTTCTGGTTCTATTCACACCCGACAGTCTACATTTGGGTGCTGCCGGGG
Source organism: Chloroflexota bacterium (assembly GCA_013112715.1). Classification (GTDB taxonomy): domain Bacteria; phylum Chloroflexota; class Anaerolineae; order Aggregatilineales; family J027; genus CFX10. Next base: position 104,350 of record JABFGB010000004.1, on the reverse strand, counting down.
TTAGGGGTCATTAGCGAAATTCTCCCCGTGTTCAGCCGTAAGCCACTCTTTGGTTACAAGCCGATTGCGCTGTCCAGTATGGCGATTGCCTTCATGGGCTATCTCGTGTGGGCACATCACATGTTTACCTCGGCGATGGATCCCTTCCTGCGCCTACCCTTCATGTTGACGACCCTCACCATCGCCGTGCCGACGGGGATTAAATTCTTCAACTGGATTGGCACACTCTGGGGTGGTAAGATTCACATCTCGACCCCCATGCTATTCTCGTTGGGTGCGTTTATCTTATTCCTACTCGGCGGTCTAACTGGCCCACCTAACGGCTTAGTGGTCACAGGCATTCACCTGCACGATACCCACTGGGTCGTGGCCCATTTCCACATCACGGTGTTCGGTGGTTTCTTATTCTCCTTCTTGTCAGCGATCTACTTCTGGTTCCCGAAGATGACGGGCAAGATGTTTAACGAATTCTTGGGACGTGTCCATTTCTGGTTCATGTTCGGGGGGTTCGCCACCTTCGCCCTCAGCTTGTTCCGCATCGGCGTCTTGGGGATGCCTCGCCGCTATGCCGACTATCAGAGCGAATGGGGTTTTGGAAGCCTGAATATGCTGGCAACCATCGGTGCGTTTTTTGCTGGTGGGAGCATGTTGATCTTCATTTTTAACATGGCATTTAGTGCCCGTTACGGCGTCAAAGCTGCGCCGAATCCTTGGCGCTCTCGCAGCTTGGAATGGCAAATTGCTTCCCCAGTGCCAGAATTCAACTTCAGCGCTATCCCCGAAATCGTGGGGCATCCCTATGATTACGGTTTGCCGGGGGCGGTCTATGCCATCTTGAGTCCGGAAGATCAAGTTGCGCCCCTAGAAGACGCCTACACACCACTAGATCAACCTGAAGCAATTGGCAGTGGCGTTGCCGCTGTGCCGGTTGCGGGTGACTAATTTTTAAGGGGGAAAGCCAATTATGGAACACGAAACACATTCACGTAAAGGCAAAGCCGCCGAATATCTACAGGGCATCATTGTCCTTGTCGTGTTGGGGGTTTTCACCGCCATTGAATATGTCATCGGGACAGCCGATGATCTTCCGTTGTTTAGCAGCACACTGATTCCGCTGACCCTCATCGCAGTGGTCAAGGCGGGCGTCATCATCAACTACTACATGCACATTTCGCATATGTGGAATCCTGAAGACGAGGGGCACGCAGAATAATGAGCACGACAGCACTTGAACCCATTGTCCATCACGGCACCGTGGTCGAGCATGATGGTCATCACGGTGGCCTCATTCCAATTGCGCCCGAACGTCAACTTCAATTCAACCGTTTGGGGATGTGGCTGTTCATCATCTCCGAAACCTTCCTCTTCGCTGGCATTCTCATTATGCGTATCGTTTTGGGGCGCAATGAAGATGGCTTCACCCGCCCCGAACTCAGCCAATCGTTGGGCTTGTTAATTACCTCGATCCTCTTGGTGAGTAGCTTTTTTGTCAACCGTGCCGAAGTCGCCATCAAACACAATGACCGCTTCCAATTTAATCTCAGCACCTTTTTGGCGATTCTCTTGGGCTTGATCTTTGTGGGTGGCGTGGTTTATGAATGGGACGAGGCGCTCAATCATTTCAAGCCTGACGGCCATATTGAAGGCGGCCTGTTCTTTTTCATGACAGGTGTCCACGCCTTGCACGTCATCACCGGCGTGCTTTTCCTATTGATCGTGTTCTTTAATGGTATTCGCGGCCATTATTCTTCCAAGAGCCATTGGGGAGTCGAATCTGCCGCTCTCTATTGGCACTTTGTTGACGTGGTATGGGTTTTCTTCTATGTCGCCCTCTATCTGATCGGAACCGTGCCGGAGACCGTCGCGCATTAATCGGCTGCGACTACGCTTTTCTGAAAAATCACAATTGAGCAGGGGCGGGTTAAGCAAGTTTGAGATAGCCCGCCTTTGTTTGAAGGTATGCAAATGGATGCAACAACCGAAGCCTTCCTGCAATCATGGGAATGGCGCTGGGACGTAATTTTGGTCCTGCTGACATGCGTATCTATTTACGTAACGGGCTGGGTGCGGCTGCGACGCATGGGCGCAAAAATCGCCAATGGGTGGCGGCTTGCTTCCTACCTCGCGGGCATGGGCTTCATTGCCCTAGCACTCCTTTCGGGTATCGGCACATTTGAATCACTGCTGTTTTTCATTCACATGATTCAGCACATTCTCATGATGATGTACGCCGCCCCGCTGATTATGCTCGCCGCCCCCATGCCGATTGGGATGTGGGGATTGCCCCGTCCGATTCGGCTGCAACTGGCTAAATTCCTCAATCAGAAATCACCGCTCCGGCAACTCATTGTCACCATCACCAAGCCGGGGATTATTTGGATGTTCTATACCCTCAATTTGTGGATGTGGCACGACTCCGAAATGTATGAACGTGCCACCACCCACAGCACGATTCACAACATCCAGCATTTGTTGTTTTTCGGCACGGCCCTTGCCATTTGGTGGCACACTACCGACGCCGCCCCCAAATTCCATAAACACCGCACGTATGGCAAACGCATGATGTTCGCCGCCGCCACCTACTTCCAAAATTTGCTGCTTGGCATCTATATCACCATGTCACCGGAGTTGATTTACACCTATTACGCCACCGTGCCGCGTATGTGGGGCATTGAAGCCCATCGTGACCAAGTAATTGGCGGTCTGATTATGTGGATTCCGGGCGGTATGATGTATGGCTACACCATATTGATCTTGATTTCGCGGCTGATGGATTATTCCGAGAAGCAGGCCCAGATTAAGGCCAAACGTGCCAAAATCCAACGCCAACAGGCCAAAGGGATCGCAGCGCCATGAAGCGGCTCGGATTATGGTTGGGGCTGCTCAGTGCGACCTTTATCCCAATGGCGCGTACAGATGCACATGGCTTGGGCAATCAAAAATTGGAGCAAGTCGAGGCAGGGCCGTACCTAGTTTCGGCGTGGACAGACCCCAAAGATGTCTCGGTTGAGGATGAATTACACGTCACCGTCTCGGTTCAAGATCAAGAAAAAGACTTCATCTTGGACGCGGACGTACAAATAAACGCGGTTCTGGCGTCTGATTCTTCGACGACAAAATCTCAGCAGGCCACCCATGATAATGCTGCCCAAAAACTGTTTTATGAAGCCCCATTGAGGCTGGACAAAACAGGTCGCTGGCAAATTACCATTGTGATAGATGGCGAACTGGGTCAAGGTACAGCTAGTTTTGAACTCGATGTAGCCGAAGCCTCAAATAAGTGGACACGTTGGTTATGGCCCGCGTTGGGAATAACCGCCGTTGTCATAATCTTGGCATTCGGGATGTATCGCAAGAATAAACCACAGGGGAGTAAATAATTTGAGCATTCGGCAAGACACCAATACCCTTACCGTTACCAACGAAGTATCACTCTGGCAAACACTGACGAATTTATTCAAGCTACGCATTGTCAGCCTGTTGTTGTTTGCAGCGGTGGGTGGCGCTTTTTTGGGAGCAGCGGGTCGTCCCGGTCTACTAGATATGCTTGTCCTCTTGGTGACAGGCGGCCTTTCAGCGGCAGGGGCATCGGCCCTTAACCAATATATCGAGCGCGATTCCGATGGCGATATGAAACGCACCCGTCAGCGTCCGTTGGTGACAGGCCACATCCAGCACCCCGAATATGTGCTGTGGATTGCCCTTGCGATGATTTTGCTGCCTGTTGCGGCGGTTTGGCCCTTTAACCCCGAACTCGGCTTTTTCCTGCTGCTAGGGGCAATGATTTACGTGGGGGTCTATACCATCTGGCTCAAACCCCGCACCATGCTGAATATCGTGATTGGTGGGGCGGCAGGAAGCTGTGCCGTCTTAAGTGGTGGGGCAGCGGTTGGCGCATGGAATGATCCCGGTGTCTTGGCCCTCGCCGCGATTGTGTTCCTGTGGACACCCACCCATTTTTGGGCACTTGCCATTCTCTATCGGGATGACTACATCGCCAGCAACACCCCCATGCTGCCTGCCCAGACTTCGGCGCGTACTTCCGCCATTTGGGGCTTTGTTCATGCCATCGGCTTGGCGATTTTGGCGATAGCGCTGGGTGCGGATTCTGCACTGGGCCTGCTCTATTTTGTGCCTGCCGCGCTGATGACCCTCTATTTCCTGATGCACAGCCTGCGCCTGATTTTTGTGCCAACCCGCAAACAAGCCCTCAAGTTGTTCCTGACCAGCAATCTCTATCTCGCCGTGATTATCCTGTTTGTGTGCATTTCATCGGTGGCGGGTTACTAAAAAATCCGCCCCTCCCAACCGAAGGTGTATCGGAATGTTAGCGACTTCAGATTTACCGACCCTGAATGCCATCTTGAATACAACAGCGGCGATCTTGCTGAGTTTGGCCTATTATTTCATCAAACATGACCGCTGGAAGGCCCACCGTGCTACGATGATTGCCGCTGTCACTGTTTCAGCGGTGTTCCTGACCTCGTATCTAATTTACCACGCCCAAGTCGGCTCAAAACCGTATGAGGGCGAGGGCATTCTGCGGATTATCTATTTTCTGATTCTCATCCCCCATGTGATTTTGGCGGCGGTGAATGTGCCGTTTATCCTCATGACCCTGTGGCGAGCCTATAAAGACCCCTTTGATGGCAGGCATCGCAAAATTGCCCGCTATGTCTGGCCCGTGTGGATTTATGTGTCGGTGACAGGCGTGCTGGTCTATATTATGTTGTACGTTTCCGAGCATTAACACCAGACAAGTAGTTTTATTCTGCCACCTGACTTGGGTTAAATTGCTGGGTCGGCTCACCCGCGACGGCGCTATCTTTGGCGTTGAGATAGGTGCGGCGGATTTCGGCAACCAGCGTAAACTCATCGGGTGGCAGACTCCCCCACAAATCCGACGGGGTAGCAATCCGTCCCCGGTTATTGGCGACATAGGACTTGAGCCACGCAAAAAATGCCGCATCCCCCACCATATCTCGAACATCTTGCAGCATCAACACGCCGCGCAGATACACCGCATCAATGTACCCTCGAAACGCCGTGAAATTGTACACAGGCGAATCCACCGCATCTTCAGTGGGGTGTTTTAGAATACGAAAATTCCACCACCAATTGACTTGTTCAGGGTCGGTACGCTCAAAAAACAACAGTTCGCTGTATGTCGCCAATGCCTCATCCAAATAAGGGTTAAGACCCTGATCGTTGCTCACAAGGCCATACCACCACTGATGCGATACCTCATGGGCGGTGATAATGGTCAGCCAATCGTTATTGTTGCCACTCCACGTTCGAAACCATGCCTCGCTAACAAACACCATGCCTGTAAATTCCATGCCATCCGGGAAATCGCCTTCAACAATCACCAGACGATCATAGGGATATGGCCCATAAGATTGGGCAAAGACAACAAGGGCTTTTTGGGCGGTATCCAGTGCATGGCCCGCCGGATTCAGGCCTGTCGGAGCGTTATCGGGGAAATAATAGAGTTCGACCAATACCCCACCCGCCATCGCGCTCGTTTTTTGAACGGCATCGCTCAGGCTGATAGATAAATCGCGGGCACCGTCGAGTTTAAATGTCCAAACATCGCTTTCGGGTTGGGCAACCTCCCCCGGCCCGGCCACTTGCAAAGAGGGGGGCGCATTGACTACCGTCAGTTCCACATCATAATCACCTGCGATTGGCATGGTCTGTTCGCCAATATTGTATTCGCGCGGGACGTACCAATTTCCATCCCCCTCATAAATAGCGATGGTTGGCAGCCATAGGCCCAGATTGGTTTGACGGAAGCTATAGCCAAGATAACCCCAACGGCCTCCATAGCTGTCATAAATGGCAGGCAATTTGAGGCTGAAATTTAGATGCAGCACAATTTCGCAGTTCGGGCCAAGTTTATCTTGCAGGGGCACAGACAGGCGGGTGCCTTCCAAAGTTACCCCTTCTATGACATGTCCATCCGCATCCACTACCTGTTCCAATGTCATAATATCCGGCAGATGATTGGGTTCGGCATGGAATACAATCTCGTGCAAATAATCTTGTGAATCATTGCGATAAATGGTCGTTTGCTGCACTTGTACGGATTGAGTCGGCCAATCGAGTGTCGCCTCCGCCTCATAACGCACTTGACGCAGGGTGGTATCACTGGTACAGACGGGTTCAGCCGTGTTGGTAGGAATCGGTGTCGCGTTGATCTGGCCCGCAACCAACGGCGCTTGACTTGGCATAGGGGGTAAGGTAAACAAAGCCGCTGGTGGCAATGTCCGCGTGGGCAGTGCATTACCTTCCTCCGCCCCGCTCAAATTGCACGCCATCACGCCAAATAATAAGCCAACCCAGATGCCTAGTCCTATTTTTTTCAACACCAGAACCTCACAACACTGATACTGTGCAAAATAACGCCAATAGGTTTACACCAACCTTGTGATAACGTCGAATACGCTTGGCCTATGATGTTTCCACCCCAGATAAACAGCCACCTGCCATTTGCCTGACTTTACGAGCTACCAATCTTTTTCGATGTACACGGATTTATACCACACATCAATTACGACTTCCGAAACGATTTCAGCCCACTGAGAACTCTGATCTTGCTTAAAAACAATATCAACAACATCAAGAGCTTTATCGCGCTCATCAAGTTCATCGTAAAGCTCCCAATTAATTTTAGTGCAGTCTTCAAATCGGATTTTGAAATGTTTAGGCTCGTCAGGATCATAAAGGCAGTCTAAGACTAAAGTTTTTCCAAACATCCTTAGATGAATATTCTCAATTAAAATGCCACGAGGCGGGACGCCCATCAATCCGAAAATTTCCAATCGGTCTGTTGCCATCACGATGCCTCCCGCATCACCAACATCAGCGTAATGTCATCTGACTGAGGCGCATTCCCAACAAATTGGTGAATATCCGTGACCACCGTATCCCGCATATGGTCGCAACTCAAAACAGGATTGGCGCGGATGGTCTTAAGCAGCCGATCTTCTGAATACAGATTACCCGCCATGTCCTGCGCCTCGGTCACACCATCGGTATACATAATTAACACATCGGCGGGGGCAAGCTGATGAGACTGCTGTTTCCATTTGCCTGTATCAAACATGCCCATCGGGATACCCGTCTTGGTTAATTTCTGTACGCCCTCACCATCTTTGATATTCAAAATAAAGGCCGGGTTATGGCCTGCGCTGGCATAGGTCAACATCCCATCGGCAGGGTTCAGTACCCCATAAAATACCGTCACAAAAAGATTGGTGCGCGTATCTTGCAAAATGCGCTGATTGGCGGCTCGTAACACCGTCGCAGGCTCATCGGGATATTCAAAAGCATAGGTGCGAATTAAGGTGCGGCTGAGGGCCATAAAAAGCGCCGCACCAGTCCCTTTATCCGCCACATCCGCTACCACAAACCCGATTTTGCCGTCTGGGAAGTTTATCAAATCATAAAAATCGCCACAGGTCTCGCGGGCAGAGTCAATCGTCGCCGCCAACTGCCATCCAGCTACTTGTGGCAATTCACTCGGCAAAAAGCTGGCCTGTACCTGCCCCGCAAAGGCCAATTCTTGCATGGTTTTCTGATGGGCCAGTGTCTCCTGATACACTTTAGCGCTGTGAATCGCGGAGGCGATTTGGGCCGCGAGGGACTGCAAAGGCAACTTAAAACGATCCATCTTTCCAATGCGGAGACCCCCAAAATAAATGCCGCCAATCGTCTCACGGGTTTCCGCATCCAATATAGGCAACGCCAGCATCGAAAAAACAGCGGGGCTGTTTGCCCAAGGCATAATTTCTTTGGCTTTTATGGTGACGGGTTCTTTTTGGCTGCTTAACCACTGCCAGAAATCATCGTCGGGCCGATACTGATTAATTACATGATCGAGCAGGGTACGGTCTGGATACAACCGAATAAAGATCGCTGAACTGAGAAACATGGGCGGGACATGCGTTTTCAAAATCTCTGGCAGCGTCGAAGCATCCGGCGGCCCATTCAAGATTTCGCGGCTCATCTGCTCCAAGAGTTCCATCTCACGCGAACGCTGTTGACTACTGTCTACTGACTTACTTAGGCGATAGAGCAGCACACAAATCAGCAATAAGCCCGTCGCAAACATCAAAAAGGCTAAATAACCATCCCCTGAATAGACGCCTGCCCCCAATACCCCAAAGGGTTCAATTAAAAAACTGGTAGACATGGATAAGAGAACCACCAGCAGAACATTTTTGAAGCCAGCCCGAAATTCTGGCGAAATATAAATTTGACGCAAGATGTAAATCGTGTAGGGAAGGTCAAACAATTGGGCAACCCCAATATGGATAAGAATCGCGGCCAATCCTAACGCGAAATCATCGGCTTTTAGGCTTGGGAGGGGATATTCACCACCTAGCCCTTCATAAATACTTAACACCAGTAAACCTGCTATTGTGCATGAAACAACCTCGCCCAGAAATCGCCGGAAAACATTCCAGAAAACAAAACTCAGACGGGGCGCACGCCACCATTCATAGAAATAGTCCCCAACCGCCACTAGAAACTGAAGCCAGAAAACGGTTGGGCCAAATAGCAGCACCCCCGACCATGTAATAATCGGCGCCAGTGATCCTTGCGTAGAAACCTGTTCTGTTCCCATAGACAAGGCAAGGAAAAAGTCGAGCCGTTCGGCTAAGGCGATAAAGATCAACAAGGTCATCAGCATGGGCCATTCATGTTGTATCACCCCTTGATCGGTTTCGAGTACCAGCCAAACAACGCCTATCAAAGCTATAGGTGTGTACAAAAGAAATGCTAAGGTATCGGCAAGCAGACCAATATTGCGAGCACCAAGACTCTCAAAACTGGGGTGAAGTCGTTTAGAAATTTTCGTAAGCAGTGCGTTCATAGGCCCGTTTTCTTAAATAATTGACTATATATCAACTGTTATATCGCCATAGCGCTGTACATGCCATTTTTGCCACGCGAAACAAAAAAGCCCCATCTGGTCGGGGCTTTGTCATCTCAAGCACGTGAGTTTAGTTTTTTTTCGTGACCTTAAATTCCAGCGGCATCCCCAACATCAATTGGGTTTGGGCCTGTACCACCGGGAAAGCGACACAAATCAAGGTGATGGTCGGCAGCATCGGGATGCTTAATAGCGTCATCAGGCGTTCTTTGCGGGTGCTGATATTCCCTGCCGGACGGGGTGGCCGCAGCCGGGCATCTACGAAAAACACAAACAGCGTCATGACAATCACAATCAAAAACCCGACCTGCAACAAGACAAACGGCAGGGCATTCGAGTTCTCGCGCACCACTTCAGGGTGTAGTAATGCGGGAAGCTGCGTTCCCAGCGTGATAATGACCCAGCCTGCTCCGGCTAGTAAATTGTCATGGGCTACGCGAAAAACCAGCTTAAACCCATTCATGAAACCCGTTGAGGGGTGTTCATTCATTTGTCCGATGGCATAGCCGATTTCTTTGGCCCCCCACGCATGACGCAGGGTTTGACGATAGCGGCGCATCACGGAATCCCAAACATTTTTCCCCGTCGTAGCACACGCCAAGAATGGGAAAAACATAGGGCGCAGCACCAAATCACCTTCGCGTTTGAAAAACGACTTGATATACATATGCCATTCATCGGCAATCACGTCCGAGTCCCAATAGCCCATGTTGTCCAATAATTTCAGGCTCATGGAGTAGGATGACATCGGCAGGGCACGCCACCACGGAGCCGCGATATAGGCCAATTCCCATGCCGAGGAATAGGCGTGCAGCAGGCGCATGAAGGGATTAATGTCCCATACATTACCATGATAACGAATGGGGGCTTGCCAAAACGCGGAATAACGTCGGTCATCGAGGGCAAACATCACCCCCAACGCCTCAAAATGGCGCGGATGCCACAGTGTATCGGCGTCCATCGTCGTCACGACAATGTGATGAATGTTCATGCCCATTTCATCCACCAACTGCCGACGTGCCCAGCGTGCCGCCCATGCTTGATTCGCCGATTTGCACTGAATCTCGTTATGCAGCCCTTTGGGATGCACCGGGAAGAAAAAGTGGGCAAACAGGCGATCATACTCTGCTTTGAGGATTTCACCTTTGGCAAACCCATCGGGGTCGCCGGATTCCATCGCCAAAACAATCGTGATGGCATCCAGCGCGTTCGGCTGCATCGCAAGACGATCTAAGGTCGTCCGCAAGGTGTCGAGTTCTTCTTTGTAATTGGGGATGATGATGACGTGATGCACTTTTTCCAACGGCAAACTGAGGTCGTTGGCATGTTTGGCATAATATTTGAGCCAATCCCGGACTTCCCATGTGCGAATCCGCCGCAGGCCCATCAACACCGCAACCCCGGCAAACAGAAAACGCACGGCAGAATACATGCCCAACAGTGCTGCGCCCAGCATCATCGTCATAGGAGCATAAATCGCACCAAGCACCACAACGCCTAGTGCCAACCACGCTAATCCACCGGGGATGGCATCAAGGATGGATTCAGGGATACGACGCGGCACAGCGCCAGCATAGACCCGTGTGGCGCCAAGCTGCACATTATTACGACGATTCCCTCTCGATTGATAGGGCACTGAAGCCTCTCCGAGATTAAGCGTGAAATGGAGTTCTCAAAGATAAACACTTCACGCTGAAGACGAAACTAATAGTTCGATTGTTCCATTTAACTGACAATATTTTATTGTAACAGATAAATGGCGTCAGAGGTTAGTCCACCCTCAGTTGTTTTTACCAACCGACGATTATTCTAATTTTTTCGCCATGATGATATTCGTCGTTTCATACCCGATTTTCTGATACAGGGCATAGGCCGATTGGTTGTGTCCAAAAACGTGTAACCCGATGCTGTCCAAACCGACTTTTTTCACTTCATCTTCCAGCGCCAACATCGCTTGGGTTGCATAGCCCTGCCGCCGAAATTCCTCATAAACCAGCACGTCATAAATCCATGCCGATTTTTTGCCCCCTTCGCCACGCGCCGCAAACCAGATCGCCCCAACATTTTGCCCTTTGGCCTCATCAAAAATCGAAAAAAGATATTGGTCAGGCGAATGAACGCCATCCGGGAGCAGGCGAGCAAATTCGGCTTTAGAAAGTTCCATCGCTTGGTCAGCGGGCCAATTTCCCGCTTTTACTTTTTCGTTGGCGTAATCCACAATCATAAATTCGAGAAACGGCACAAGTTCTTCTTCGGTCATTGGATTCAAGCGCGTCATAAAAATTGATTCACTCCTCAGTGATGAACGCAGCAAAGCGATAGGCATAGGCTTGATGAAATTTTTGGGCAGGTATCCACGCATGTGCCTGCAATTCGGGATAACGACCAGAGGGGTTGTGGAGGAGATAATGAGTAGGACGACCCGCCTGCCACCGAAACCCATGCAGCAGCACCGAATGGCCTCCATAGCGGTGTGTTTGTGGTTTCTGCTCCCCAAGCTCTGGTGCCACCGTCGCGGCAACCAGATTCCCCTGCCATACATGATAACAGATTCCGAACGGGGACGCATAACTGTAGCCTTTTAGGTGCAAACCATATTGGGCGGCTAATTTAATCTGTGCGGTAAAATACCACCCCTCGTCAACCCAGCGGCCCTGCGCATCCCGCACCACATAGCCCCCTTCAGCAAGGCCCGCCTGTGTCAACTGCCATAACGTCGGTGCGGCATTATGGGGCTGATGCGCCTCAATCGCCATTTTGATGACGGCCAGCGCACACACCCGATGTGACCAAAAGGCATAATCTTGGGGATCGGTTGAGCCAAAAACGGCCCAATTAGGGTCATGCGTACCATCATAACCGTGATGGATGTAATCGTTGATGCGTTCGGGGCTGGCAAATTGGGGGACATAGGGAACATCGAATGGCACACGATATTCCCCATCGGGCAGATCAGCGAGCTTTGAACGCCACTCCCTCCCATTCCGCCATGCCATCAGCGGGTCTAGGAAGCGGTGGAGTTCATTTTTGAGTCGCATTATTTCTTGACACCTGCCAACCCACGAGTCGCCGCATGTTCCAACAATTTGCTACGATAATCGAAGGTGGTTTGGCGTTTTTCGGCATGGCGCTGCAAGCCTAGTTGAATTAATTCATCCACGACCTGCGCGGCGGTCTTGCCCGATTTTTCCCATAAATAAAAGGATAGTGACCCCGGCAGGGTATTGATTTCATTCAGCCACACCTCGCCCAAATCTGGTTTGACCAGAAAATCAATCCGGGCGATCCCCTGACCCTGAATGGCAAGGAAAGCGCGTTTGGCGATGTCCTGAATCTTAGCGGTCAATTCTGGGCTGAGGGGAGCGGGGATAATACGATCCGCGCCTTTCATGCCCGCCGATTTACCCCCCTTGCCGCGCATGTATTTTTCGTCATAGGTCAAAAAGGCTTCACCGGAGAGAGGCTGCTCCAAAACCGACGCTTCGATTTCTATATTGCCCATCACCGAGCAGTTAATTTCGACCCCGCCGACGAGCGCACGTTCGACCAACAAATCTTGGGCAAGACTGGCCGCGACGTCAATGTGCAGTCGCGCTTGGTCTTCATTTTCAATTTTGGCAATCCCGATGCTTGAACCGAGGGTGGCAGGCTTTACGAACGCCGGATAGCCCTGCTCGGTGATACGCTCCAAGATTGGGGTGGGGTTCACCAGCCACTCGCGCCGCGTAAAGGCAACCGCCTCCAATACGGGGATGTCATATTGTTTCAGCAACGCCTTCGCCACGATTTTGTGATTGGCAATCGCCGAGGCCAAAACACCTGTGCCGATATAGGGGATGTTTGCCATTTCCAACAACCCTTGCAGCGTGCCATCTTCGCCATGTGTGCCATGCACCGAACAAAAAGCGACATCTATGCGCTGGAAGGTATTTTTTTGCAGGCGGCCTGCCAGTGGAGGATAAATAACACCGGGGTAGCGGGTATTGGAGGAAAACATTACCTCATAGACCGTTGCCACCGATGAAATATCATCCAATTGGTAATTTTGGATGTCACGCAGACCCGGCCCACTTAGCCAGCGACCATCACGGGTGATATACAGCGGCACAATCTCATATTTATTAGGATTCATGGCCTGCATGATTTGTTGGGCCGTTACAATCGAAACATCGTGTTCCACCGAACGACTGCCAAAAATCACACCCACCGTCAGTTTGTTGTTCGCCATATTTCATGATTCCCTAGTAGGGGCAAATCTTAGCTTTGCCCTGTATTTACATATAGTTATCTGGCAGGTCATTGAGAATCAGCACGGCATCCCCTGCCTTCAATTCAGCCTGATACCATTGAATCGCCTCGGTCACGGTCTCAAAAACATGCAGATGGGTTTCATCAAACCCCGCATTTTTCACCCCGCGCTGAATTGGCTTGGTTTGCTCCACCCCTACCAGCACAATATCGGTGCAGGCCGCCGCTGCCCGTTGACCCAACTTTTCATTTTCCTGTTCATGCAGGGGGCCGAGTTCTACCATACCGGGGGTAATCAATACGCGCCGCCCGTTCTGATTAAGTTTCAACACCTCAAGCGCACTCGCTGACCCGACGGGATTGGTATTGTAGGCATCATCCAACATCATGACCCCATTCGGCAGGCGGGTTTGTTTAAGGCGGTGTTCAGTAGCGTTTAAGGTCGCTACACGCAACCCAATTTCGGCCAATGACATGCCCAATTGATGGGCTACCGCCGTCGCCAACAAGATATTGGTGACATTGTGGAGGCCGATTAAGGTCGTACTAAAAGTCCGTTCCTCGTTTGTCTGCCGATCCACCACATCAAATTTGAGGCCGTCGAGGGTATGCTGGATATTTTGGGCAATCAGGCGGGCATCTTCACGCGGAGGATTGCCATAGGACACCCCGATACAGGTATCGGGATACCCGCGCTGGCCCATGCCCCGTACCAACTCATCATCAAAATTAAAAACCACAAACCCATCTTTAGGCACGGCCTCCACCAACTCATATTTGGCAGTGACGACATTTTCCAATGTGCCAAAACGCTCTAAATGCTGTGGGCCGACAGCGGAAACAATGCCTGCTTGGGGTTTGGTTAATTCACAGATGCGTTTGATTTCACCGGGGATGTACGCTCCCATTTCGATAATGAAATAATCATCGCCTGCGTTGGGGTCGAACTCGTTATTGATGACCAAGCACACCCCCATGAGCGTGTTATAGCTTTTCGGCGTCTTGATGACCTTATAACGTCCACTCAAAATATGATGCAGATAATCTTTGGTGCTGGTTTTGCCAAAACTGCCCGTGATGCCGATGACCTTCACCCGTGATTGGGCCAAACGCTGACGGGCACGTTCGCGGAACATGCGCCGCATCGAGGATTCAACAGGGTACATCAAGATATTGGCGGCGGAAAGGGCCAGCGGGGCCAACAAATAGGCGATCATACCAATCAGCGACACCGCCCCCAATGTACTGCCCGTGATTTCATCGGCTAGGCCTGCCAAAATCAGCGATAAGCCCAAATTGAACACAATCGCCAGTACAAAGGCCGTTACCAATAACCGCACAGCGCGTTGGGTGGCTTTGAAGGTTTTTTTGACCTCTTTGACAGGTTCAGGCCATGCGATAAACACGATAATCGCCGCCCATAGCCCGATATGAATCGCAAGGGTATCGAGGCCAAAAGCGGTCAACGCGACCATCAACACCAACCCCATCACTGTCCCTTCTACAAAACGGTTGGGGGTGCTGCGTTCCCGTTTGGCAATAATCCAGCGCAAAAAACGGCTGGACATATATTCTTCAATCTGGAAAAAACGGGCCAACCGATAAATGCGCCAGCAGGTCAGCGCGGCCCAAAACGCAGCCAAGAGTAGTACGGCGATCATGCTTAGTCCTGTTTGAAAAAGTGAGTCACGACATGCACAAAACGCGGCAGATTTTCCAGATAGGCGAAATGGCCCGCGCCTTCAAATAAAACCAACCCCACGTCCGGGATTTCACGCTCCAACACACGCCCTTCTGCCAATGGGGTGTCCCTATCCTGATCACCCCAAAATAATAAGGTGGGTGCTTGGATACGCCGCGCATAGGGAACTAAATCTTGGGCGACCACCAGCTTAAACGTTTCTGCCAACGGGCCAGCGTTTAAATAATCCGACGAGCCGAATTTTTTACGCAAGTACAAGCGCGTTTTTTCTTTTAATCCACCCAATCCGGGCAGGCTTAAGATGGTCATCAATACTTTGCGGCCTGCATAATACAGCCGTAGTTTGAGTGGGGGAGGTAATTTGACGCCCGCGCTGTTGGAGAGGGCGATTTTGCGTACCCGTTCAGGATAATCCGCGCCCAAAATGAGGCTGATGCGTCCGCCAAACGAATGCCCAATCAAATAAACCTTGTCCAAACCCGCCGCATCTAAATATTGCACCACCCAACGCGCATAATCCGGCACACTCCACGCCGTCGGGGGCAGTTCGGTTTCACCAAAACCGGGTAGATCAAGCACATGCGCGGTATAGCCATTGCCCGCCATTTGCACCGCTACGGGGGCCATGCTGTGAATCGCGCCGCCCCAGCCATGCAGCAAAAGCACAACTGGCCCTTCGCCAATGACCGCTACACGGGTTTTTAGGCCGCCGATGGTGTGATATTGAATCGGCAGATCAATCATATGTCGGCCACCTGAATTTGAGCGCCGAGCGCAGTCAGTTTTTGCACGACATTTTCAAAGACGTAGTTCATCAACTCTGCGTTATCAATGGTGGATTTACCCTCGGCACACAGCGTCGCCGCAAACAGGCCCAAACCCGTCCGCACATCCGGCGAATCAATATATTCCGCGCGTAATTGGCTCTTGCCGATAACAATGGCGCGGTGGGGGTCACACAGCAAAATTTGAGCGCCCATACCCTTTAATTTATCGGTAAACAACAGGCGGTTGTCATATAGTTTTTCGTGAATCAGGGTTGTACCGCGTGTCTGGGTCGCCAAAACCGCTGCCATCGCCACAAGGTCGGAGGGGAAACCGGGCCAAGGGGCGGTATCAAGGGAAACATCGGTTTCGTCGGCCAGCCGCGCCACCCGCATATTTTGCTGTTCGGGGATGTGCAAAATGTGTTTGCCATTGCCATTTTTCGGCGCTTCCAGATAAAAATTCAGGCCAAGCCGCTCATAGCCTTTGAGAATCATTTGCAGGTCAGGCGGGTGAACATCGTGAATGGTGATGTGCCCCTCGGTCATGGCGGCAATCGCGGCGATACTGGCGATTTCAATATGATCAGAGGGCAGATCAATCGTTGTACCCGTGAAGCCCTCGCCGACGCCGTAAATAGTCAGCAAATTCGATCCAATACCCTCGATTTTTGCCCCCATCTGCACCAACTGATGCTGTAAGGTGCGAAGATGTGGTTCGGAGGCGGCATTATAAATCGTGGTTTGTTTGCCCAGTGCCGCCGCCAACATACAGGCAAGCGCCGTCGCGGTCACGCTCATTTCAGTCAATAAAATAGACTTGGACTCCCACTCGACGGCGGTAATATTGACTGCCGTGCCATCAATTTCGATTTCTTGGCCCAGATCACGCAGTGCCGTCATATGGGTGCGGATCCGACTGAGCGACTCAGCCCATTCAATCCGCACATGCCGCCGACGGGCAATCATCGGCGCGAGAAATAACATACTGGCGGGAGCGCGGCGGGTCGTGGTCAGGTCAAGCACCCGGCTTTTGACATGTGGGGTCTGAATTTGCAGCGTGCCGGGTTCAATTTCGGTTACGCTTGCGCCAAGCTGTCGCGCGATTTCCAAGACGTTCGCCACGTTTTGGGCATTCGGAACACGGCGTAAAATAACAGGGGCATCAGTCAATAAGGACGCAGCTAAGGTTGCAATGGCGGCGTTGCTGTTGCCGGAGGGGTGATAATCACCATGCAGCGGCGCTTGGCCCTCAATAGTCAGTCGCATGAAACACCCTTCAATCCATTTTGGGTATAAAATCGAATCGGATTATCCATAATGGGTTGTCTCGCGTCAAGCAGTGGTTTTACGCCCCTTACCTGACAGCGATTTGTGAGGGGTTCGCATTGACAGCCAGAAAAATTTCGTTAAACTTCGCCCTCGTTGCTTGTAGACCCGCAACTTCCTGCGGGGAGAGGTGTTTCCTTTTTTGATGAAGAATGATACGCGCCCACCAGACTTCGATTATGCCAGCGCCGAAGAAAGCGAACTGGTTGCCCTCGCCGCCGAAGATAAATTAGCCTTTGGCGAGTTGTATCAACGCTACGTCAAGCGCATTTACAACTATTTCTATTATCGCATGGGCAGCCACGAAGATGCCGAAGATTTGACGGCACGGGTGTTCATTCGGGCCATGGCACATATCGAAAATTATGATGATCGCGGTGTGCCCTTTTCGGCATGGCTCTATCGTATCGCGCATAATTTGGTCGCCAATTGGCATCGAGACAATGATCGGCACAAAGTTATCCCTCTTGATGAATTTTTGGCGAACAAGATTTTGACCGACGCGCCGGATATCTTGACCGAACACAAGGAAGAACAAGAATTCCTGTTGGCAAGCATTCGACGCCTACCGGAAGAACGCCAACAATTGATCTTCCTCAAATTCGTCGAGCGCATGTCGAATCAAGAAATTGGCGAGATTATGAACCGCACTGAGGGCGCGATTAAATCACTCTATCATCGCACTTTGTCCACCCTGCATGACGATTTGACCGCTAAAGGGATTTCGTTTGGAAGGGTTGCTGAGGAAGTCAAACGGAAACGTCGGGTCAGAAAAAACAACGCCTGACACAAGTTTTTAAGGAATACGCGGTGAACGCAAGCAACAGCCAATACGAAATTATCCTCCAAAATCTTCTAGCCGATCATGCTGATGGTTTATTAAAAGGCGTCGTCAGCACTACGGCCCTCTTGACCCGTTATGGTTTAACCGGCGATTTGTATGTCAAAAATCTGATTCATATCGCCGAACAAATCCAAATGGCAATGCCGGAAGTTGAACCCTCCGAAGCCTTTGTCGCGGCCCTGTATGCCCAACTCGTTGGCGAACATGACCACAATATGTTTGACCGCCTCATGGCATGGCGACTGGAACGCCTGCGTCATCTGTCCCCCCACATGCAATTACTGGGTGGACTCACCTTGACAGCCGGGATATACTGGATTGTTACGCGGGGTCGGGGTGTCAACATTCAGAGCGTGGTCAAGGCTGCTGGTGATTTATTGCCAACATTGTCCTCCTCAGAACGTAGCGCCTAGAACCTGAAAATTAAATAATCCCCATTAGGTGAGTTCTGAAAGGAAGCCGACGTTTTATGCCGCAGGAACGTTATGCCAAAATTGCGGGCTGGGGGAAGTACGTCCCTGAGCGAGTGTTAACCAACGCCGACCTCGAAAAAATGGTGGATACGAGCGATGAATGGATTACCCAACGTACCGGGATCAAAGAACGCCATATCCGTACCGAAAAAGATACCAATTCCAGCATGGCCGTTGCCGCCTCAATCCCTGCGATTGAAATGGCAGGGCTGACCGCCAAAGACCTTGACTTAATAATTGTTGCCACTTCTTCACCAGACTATTTATTGCCGCCCGTTTCTAGCCAAATCCAACACTTGCTCGGTGCGGAATGCGGTGCCTTCCAACTGGGGGCAGGCTGTTCGGGCTGGGTCTATGCCCTCACCACTGCCGACCAGTTCATCAAAGCGGGTGGCTACAACAACATTTTGGTCGTGGGGGTCGAAATTATTTCCTTTGCTCTCGATTACACGGATCGCACCACCTGTGTTTTGTTTGGGGATGCCGCCGCCGCCGTTGTGCTGACTGCCACCGACCAACCGAGCGGGGTGCTGGCATTTGAACTTGGCTCAGATGGGTCAGGGGCCGAGGCGCTCATTGTACCCGCTGCGGGCAGCACCAAGCCGATTGACTACGAAGGCGTAGAAAAGCGCGAGAATTTCATTCGAATGGACGGGCAAACGGTGTTCAAATTTGCGACTCGCACCGTCGCTGGTTCACTGAAGCGTGTAGTGGCCCAAGCCGGTTTGCTCCCCGACGACATCACCTTATTCATTCCGCATCAAGCCAACGCCCGCATTATCGAAGCGGGAGCCAAATTACTGCGGCAACCGCTGGACAAGTTTTATGTCAATGTCCATAAATATGGCAATACGTCCGCCGCATCGGTGCCGCTAGCGATGGTGGAGGCGATTGAAGAGGGTCGCCTAAAACCGGGGGATAAGGTGGCGATGGTGGCTTTTGGCGCAGGGTTGACATGGGCCGCCGCTGTCGTGCAGATGGGTGAAGGGGAGATTAGTCCAGCCCATACACTGTTTTCCGCTGGACGGGCCGCCTATCTTGCCAAGAAAGCGCAAAATCGAGTATTGGATGGGGTGCAGGCTGCCTTATTGCCTCTCTATACATGGCGTCATAAGAGCCGCAAGCGTAAATAGGCCGATCACCAAAACTTGATTTTGGAACGGGGTGGGTTCTGCGATGGCCTACCCCTTTTTGTTTTATTCAGCTTTGTTTAATTCAGCGGCGTGTTGTCTTCAAATACATCTGCAAATACCAACTCCACAATATTTCCCGCATATTCCATTAAAGCACGTCCAGCGGCAGCCCCTTGCGGCGAAGTCATCGCAGCATCCATTTTTTCGTAGCTGTCAAAATAGAATTCGAGGATGCGGTAGTAGGGAGATGCCCCAAACGGCCCACCAAGCACAGTATTGGCCTGACGGCGAAGAATACCCGGCATTTTTTCAAGCAGAGGCAGAGTACGCACATACCCTTCTTCAAAGGCGTTTTCATCACGTGGATGTTTAAACAATAATACCAGTTTGACCACCGGGCCTCCCATTAGACGAAAATACCATGAATTTACGAATTTTAGCGACAAAATTATAGCATCACGCTTGCCAAATGAACTATGATATTTCCCAAACAGCTTGCACGATGTAAACTGAAAAAATCCATCGAAAGTTCCTCAAAAGCACGAACCCTCTACTTGTTCCGCTTTTGAGCAAAGGACATAAACCCTAGTATGAACGCATTTTTTGCCCCTGCCATCAAGCTGATGAATCGGCTTAAGTACCCCGCCAAGTTTTCACTCATCGGATTGCTTTTGCTGCTACCATTAGTCTTTAGCTTAAACCAGTATCTCAAACAAATTAACAAAGACATTGATTTCGCAAACAAGGAGCAGGTGGGGCTGGAATATAACGAACCTGTACTGACGCTCTTACAACATATCCAGCAGCACGCTGCACTTGCTACCATTTATCTAAGTGGGCAGACGGAATATCAAGATGAGTTGGAAGCCAAGCAAGCGGAAATAGACCTCGATATTCAAGCGGTAGACAAAATAGACGCAAGATTGGGCAAGACGCTCGGGGCTACCGAATATTGGGAAGATTTCAAAACCTCATGGGCACGTCTAAAGGTCAATTTTTATGAATTGAGCGCCGAACGAAGTATTGATGGTCACGATGTATTGGTAGACGAAATTCTTGATCTCATCACCGTCGTGGGGAATAACTCCAACCTGATTTTAGACCCACGTATCGAAAGTTATTATTTGATGGATACGCTCATCACTCGGCTGCCCATGCGAACCCAATTCCTCAGCCAAATTCGCAATTATAGTTTAGTCATCACTACCAAAGACGAAATTACCCCCGCCGAGCAAACTCGCCTTGAACTATTTTCCGGCCTTGTGGAGTCGAATTTAAAAAGCAATCTTAAAGGATTTGATTATGTCTTTGGGGCCGACTCCGATGTAGAAAATGCCTTAGCGGACGATGTTGAGCGCCATAACAATACCATCAAGCAATATTTACAGACGATCAATGGCGTATTTTTACGGGTAGTACGCGAGGAAAACGCAACCATAACGTTGGACTCAGACCGCTTCTATGAGCTTTCAACTGAGGCAATTGACGAAAACTTTCGTTTCTATACCCAAGTTTCGCCTGAATTGGACAACTTATTACAAGAACGCATTGATGAGTTTGCGATGCGCCGGAACGCTGTTATTGCCGTAGCGTTGGTGGGGTTAGCGATCACCGTCTATTTATTTATTGGCTTTTATCTGGCGGTCAAGAAAACCATCGCGGCTTTGGACTATACCTCGAAACGCATGATTAGTGGCGATACCAGCGACACCTTCAAACTTGACAATCATGACGAATTGGCGCAAGTTGCCAACTCCTTTAACAACATCGCTACCGAATTGATGCTGACTCGTGATCGTGCCCTAGAAGCGAATCGGGCCAAGAGCACCTTCCTTGCCAATATGAGCCACGAACTGCGTACCCCACTGAATGCCATTTTGGGTTATACGGGCCTGATGTTAGCCAGCAAATATGGCCCGGTCACGGAGCAGCAGCAAGACCGGATGCAGCGTGTGATTGACAACGGCCAGCATCTGTTGGGGCTAATTAATGACGTGCTTGACCTCAGTAAAATTGAGGCTGGCAAGATGGAGCTTTATCTGGAAACCTTCTCGGTGACAGAACTGCTGGAAACCGTTGCCAATACAGGCCGCCCGTTGGTCGAAAAGAACAATAACGTCCTAGAGGTGGTGCAATATTCCACCAATTTAGGCGCAATGCACGCCGACCTGACCAAAGTACGCCAAGTCCTCTCCAACCTAGTGAGTAACGCGGCCAAATTTACCCAGAACGGCAAAATCACCCTCAGCGCGGCCAGCCGCTATACACATGGCATGGAATATCTGGTGTTCCAAGTCGAAGACACCGGTATCGGCATTGCACCCAGCCAGATTGACAACGTATTTAAAGAATTTACACAGGCCGACTCCTCGACCACACGCAAATATGGCGGTACAGGCTTGGGGTTGGCAATTTGCCGTCATTTCAGCCTGATGATGGGCGGGGACGTCAAGGTCGAAAGCGAATTGGGCAAGGGGTCAACCTTTACCGTTACCCTTCCACGCCGCGTGGTGGATCCAACCGTCAAACCACCTACCCCTATTCAAGAAGCGCCTGCCCCGATACCACTTCCAGTAGAGACTCCATCAGCAAGCGCGACCAAGAATGTGACCATCTTGGTGATTGATGATGATTCTGCCGTGCGTGAGATGATGGAGCATTATCTCACCAAAGAAGGCTTCAAGGTCGTAACGGCCTCTGGTGGACGCGAGGGCCTCCGCTTGGCGAGGGAGCTACACCCGACGGTCATTACCCTCGACGTGATGATGCCGGATATTGATGGCTGGGGGGTTTTGGCCCTGCTCAAAGCCGACCCCGAAATCGGCCATATCCCCGTTGTGATGGTCACAATCGTGGATGACCGCAAAATCGGCTTTACGCTGGGGGCATCCGATTACATCACTAAGCCGTTACGCGCAGAAATCCTGCTCAAGACGCTGCGAAAATATAGCTGCGAAAATCCCCCCTGCCCGGTTATGGTGGTCGAAGACGACACCTCGACCCGCACGATGGTACGCGAAATTTTGGAGAGCGAAGGCTGGCGTGTTAGTGAGGCCGAAAATGGCAAGGTGGCCTTACAAGTCATGGCAGAAAATCGCCCCGCCGTAATTGTGCTGGATTTGATGATGCCGGAAATGGACGGTTTCCAATTTATCGAGGCCATACGTGAACACGAGGAATGGCGGCGCATTCCCATTGTGGTTGTCACCGCTCTAGACCTCAGCAGCGATGATCGCCAGCGGTTGAACGGCTATGTTCAGAAAGTCATCCAAAAAGGCCAGTATCGCCGCGAAGAATTGCTCAAGCAGGTACTTGATTTGGTCAACGCTTACGGATAGGGGATGGTAATTTCATCCCCATTTCATCCATAACCCCCATATTTTAGGGCAGGCCGCGCCGCATCCATCCCCCATGCCTCTGCTATAATTAAAAACGGCCCTTATTCAATCCAATGGATGGCACTATGAAAAACGGTACAAAAATTGGGATAGCCCTACTGATTGTAGGTGGGGTATTGTTTAGCTTATTCGCACGGAATTTTTCCGCATTTAGCACGGGCGATGGGCGTTCGCTGCGTTGGGCGCGATATGATGTGACCATAGACAACGTGGACACCTCCGCCAATCGCTACGATGTCACCGAAAGTTATGTCCTCGATATTGAAACCGGCCCCTATAGTTTTGGTTTTGCCGAAATCCCCCTCAATCGCACCGAAAATATTGATAACGTCACCGTGTCGGATGCGGGGGCAGCCCTAACACCGGGGTGCATTGATGTGGCGGGCTATTATTGCGTGACCAATGATGGCAAATGGCTGTCCATCAAATATTTCTTCCGTTCCCAAGCCCAAAGTGGACAAACCCGCACCATTGATATTCGATATACCGTCTATGGCGGCCTGCGTTCCTATGAGGACGGTGATCAATTGTATTGGGTCGCCATCCCCGGTGATCGAGAATTTCCAATTGATGAGGCCCTCGTCACCGTCAATATGCCTGCCGGAACGCCCATAGACAAAACCGCCAGCTATCCTGACACGTGGAAGGAAAATGTGCAGGGCAGCACCATTACATGGCAATCCCCCGGTGTCATGGAAAAAGGCGACGAATTGGAAGTGCGGGTGCAGTATCCGCATAATCCCCAGATGCAAAAACCCGATTGGCAGGGCGGCTATGACCGCGAACGCTTCTACGTTGAAAATATCCAGCCGATTGTTTCCCTTATTCTGGTCATCTTGGGAGCACTGATCGGCATCGGCACGGTAGCGCTGGTGTTGGTGCGTTTTATGACACGTGGACGCGACCCACAGGCCCTTCTCGCCCCCGAATATTTGACCGAACTGCCCGATGAAGAACTCCCCGGTGTGGTCGGCTTGCTGCTGGATGAAAAATTCGATATGCGCGATATGATGGCGACGTTGGTGGATTTGGCGCGACGCGGCTTCTTGGTGATCGAGCAAAAAGACAAAGAAGGCGTTTTTGGCATGTTTGGCAGCACCGAGTTTGTGTTCCACAACACCAAAAATTTCGCCGCCCCCCTGACCAACTATGAACGTGAATTAATGTCGGGCATCTTCGGCTACAACTTTGCCAAAGACGAGGTTGAACTCTCTGACCTCAAAGAAAAGTTCTATAAGAAAATCCCCGGCATCAAAAAAGCCATGTATCAAGAGTTGATTGAGCGCGGCTACTTTGAAAAATCCCCCGATTCGACGCGCCAACGCTGGTATACGATGGGGGTCATTGGTTTGGTGTTAGGCTTTTTGGGAATATGGTTTTCCGACGGCCTCAGCTTTATTTCCCCCCTGATTATGGCCCCGGCGGTAGGCGTAGTCATTGGCAGCGCGGCGGCATTTTTGTTCGCGGATGTTATGCCAGCCAAAACGCAAAAGGGGTCACAAGCGGCGACCAATTGGCGTGCTTTCCGCAAATATCTGGATGACATCGAAAAACACAGCGATATGCAGCAGGTCAGCAGCAAATTTGACCAATTTATTCCCTATGCCGTCATGTTTGGCATCGAGCAGGAAATCATTAAACGATTTGCCAATGTGCTGACCACCATGCCGACTTGGTATTATCCAACTTCAGTCGGTGGTCCTTGGGGACGTGGCTATCGGCATAACCCGACCCCCATGACAGGTATGGGCAAAGCAGCCCCAATGAGTGGCATGGACAACATGGGTGGCGGCTTTGGCGGTCTAAACGATATGAGCCAATCCATGTCACAGGGGCTAAACTCCATGAGCAGCGGCCTCACCCGTATGCTCAATGATGCCTCCCGCACGATGACCAGCGCCCCCAAGAGTTCCGGTAGTGGTGGCTTTAGCGGCGGGGGTGGTCGTGGTGGTGGTGGCGGTGGCAGCCGAGGGTTTGGATGATAAAAAAGGAAACGACACATGAACCGATTGTTAGGCACTATTTTATTGGTGGTCGGGGTACTGATTGGCCTCATCGCCGCGGCATGGCTGTTCACCAATGATGAATTGGAGACCCCCGCGAAGATTTTGGGGTTGGGCATTGCTTTGCTAGTGTTGGTCGCGCCATTGGCCGGTGCAGGAATTTATATGACCGCCTTTGGTCAAAAAGAGGCCAAGAGCCAAGCAGAGGCGTCCCAACAGCGCAAATTGCTCAACATCGTGCAGACCAGCGGCGAGATTAAGGTCAATGAACTGGCCGTCGAACTCCAAATGCCCCCCGATCAGGTCAAAGGCATGATTTATCACTTGGTTGGGTTAGGTGTCTTTAGCGGCTATATCAATTGGGAAAAGGGCGTCCTGTACTCCAGTGATGCCAGCAAACTCCGCGCCATGAAACAGTGCCCCAACTGTGGCAGTGAGTTGGAACTGGGTGGCAAAGGGGTGGTCAAGTGCCCCGCCTGTGGTACGGAGTTTTTCCTGTCGTAGATGATAAAAAGACCCTTCACAAGATAATGGTGAGGGGCTTTTTTGATTTTTTTAGACCACTGGATTAACGCTCCCGACCTCAATGCCCGCCAAATTTTCGAGGGCCTTCACCAGTGCGTGATTGCCTTCATGCCCCAAACCGCGTGCTTGCAGGGTGCGATACAGATTAAAAATCAGATTGGTGCCAAGCGCCGGAATGCCCAATTGGTCAGCCGCCTCCAAAATCAGACGCACATCTTTTTGTTGCAAGTCAATCGTGAAGCCGGGACGCCAATCACGTTGGATGGCTTGGGGGCCGCGATTACTCAACATCCAACTCCCCGCCGCGCCTTGTGATACTGCGTCAATCGCCTTTTGCAAATCCAAGCCACCTGCCTGTGCAAACAACAGAGCTTCGCTGACGGCAAGGCAGTTAATCACTACCAATATCTGATTAAACAGCTTGACCATCTGGCCTGCCCCGTGACCGCCGACGTGGGTAATGGTTTTGCCCATCGCCTTGAAATAGGGCATAGCGCGTTCGAGTTGATCGGCTTCCCCACCGACCATAATTGCCAATGTGCCCTTTGCCGCGCCTTCACTCCCGCCGCTGACCGGGGCATCCAGCATAAAAATTCCTTTTTGGGCAAGGCGCTCCGCAATTTGCTGGGTGGCCTGTGGGCTGATGGTGCTCATATCAATCACCAACGACCCCGATTTTGCTCCCCGGATCACCCCAACCTCGCCTAAAATGACTTCCTCGACATCCGGGGTATCACTTACGCAAATGAAGATAATATCGCTGTGGGCGGCGACATCGGCAGGGCTGGTTGCCGCAACCGCACCCTCTTTGACTAATTCATCCGTTTTGCTGGCGGTGCGATTCCACACTCGTACTTCATATCCGGCCTTTAGCAAATTGCGTGTCATGCCCCGGCCCATAATACCAAGCCCGATAAACCCGACTTTTTCACTCATACCATTCTCTCAGCCACTCTAAAAAGGTTGATTAAGTTTTGTAATCATACCGACTTAAGGGCCAATTTGCTATGAAGGCCGTCTTCGAGCGGGTTGTCATTTTCGCCAAATACTCAATTGGGCGTTCATCTGGGGCAGGTTTTGTGCTATACTGTTTTTCTGGCGTTAAGACACTGCGCCACAAGCCCCCACTAACTGCATGGTCTACGATTTGGATGATTCTAGCCCTGCTGTTGAAGCTGGGCTTAATGCTGTCTGGAAGTGTTGCCAGACGGGGAACATTAATCATTCAAAGTAGTTCGGAGCATCAACAAATTTCCATGAGTCAAACATTTGAGAGTCTGGGCCTCGATCCCAGATTAGTACAGACCGTCACGGAACTGGGCTATACGGCCCCCTCGCCTATTCAGGCCGCCGCAATTCCGGCTTTGCTGGGCGGTGCGGATATTTTGGGGCAGGCGCAAACCGGGACGGGCAAAACAGCAGCATTTTCACTCCCCATGCTGCATCAATTGGACTACACGGCGCACGGCGTTCAAGCATTGGTCTTGACCCCCACGCGCGAACTCGCCACACAGGTATCCGAGGCCATTTATCGGTATGGCAAACATGTCGGTGTGCGTGTTGTACCCATTTACGGCGGGCAGTCCTACAGCCGCCAGATGAAACGTCTCGAACGCGATGTGCATGTCGTAGTCGGCACACCCGGACGCACCCTCGATTTGATTAAGCAGGGCGTGTTAAATCTCAAAGGCGTCAAAGTCGTCGTGTTGGATGAAGCCGACCGGATGCTGGATATGGGCTTCATTGAAGACGTGGAAGCGATATTGGCAGCCACCCCTGCCGAACGTCAAACGGCCCTGTTTTCCGCAACGTTTCCCACCGAAATTCGGGAACTCGCCAACAACTATATGCACAATCCACAGTCGGTGTCGGTCAGCCGGGGCACACTCACCGTTCCCCAGACCGAACAGCGCTACTACTTGCTGCATGAATCCTCCAAACTGGCGGCCCTGACCCGTCTGCTGGAAACTGAGGATATGCAAAGCGCATTGATTTTCACCCGTACCAAAGCGGGCGCGTCGGAATTGGCCGATCAACTGTTGGCGCGGGGATTTGCCGCCGAAGCCTTACATGGCGATCTGGCCCAAGAAGTGCGTGAAACCGTACTGCGTCGTTTCCGCCGTGAACAGGTGACGATTTTGGTCGCTACCGATGTTGTGGCACGCGGTGTGGATATTCCACAGGTGTCGCACGTCTTCAATTTCGATATTCCACTCGACCCCGAAGATTACGTGCATCGCATTGGGCGGACGGGGCGTGCGGGTCGCTCAGGAGTCGCGGTGACGCTGTTGACCCCCCGCGAAAAATTCCGCCTAAAATCCATTGAGCGCCTCATCAAGCAGCCTGTCAAATTGGCGAAGCTGCCGGGTAAAGAAGAAGTGCGCCACAAGCGCGAGGAACGGTTTATCCAGAAACTGAGTGATGTGTTTGCGGATGCCGATCTCGACAAAGAACTGACATTGGTACGCGAACTGGCGGATTTGAATTATGACCTTCATGAAGTCGCCGCCGCTGCCATTAAATTGGCCCGTGCCAATGAAAGCAACCGCCCATTGGAAGATGTGGAAGAGATTCAAGATCGGCCCGAACGGGATCGTGCTGGTAAATCGCGTGATGGTCGGCCCTTCCGTGAACATACCCACAAGAGTCATCGTCCCGGTGAACATCACGAAAAAGGCGAACGGCGTGAACGCAGTAGCGGCCCTCGTTCGCACGAACCCGGTATGGTGCGCATGATTCTCAATGTCGGGCGTGAACATGGTATCCAGCCCAAAGATGTGGTCTATACTATCGCTAGTGAAGCTGGGATTCCGGGTCGGGCGATTGGGGCGATTGAAATTCGTCAGCGCCAGACCTATGTGGATGTGAAAGAAGCCCATGCCGAGCGCGTACTGCGTCAAATGGAACACGGCATGATGCGTGGTCAACGAGTCACCCTCGTCCGCGCCGATAACTAATCAACCGACAGAAGATAAGATAGGGGAGGAAGATTTCTCCCCTATTTTTTTGCCTCATAAGGTACGGACGAATCCCAATCCCCCATCATACCAAAAAGTCAACCCTGTTAACGGCCAAATATAACCCTTATCCATAACCGATGACACCACTTGACAAGTGCATACCGTTTCACAGGGAAAGCTATGCGCTTATTATCCACCCCGATATACAATCCTTAATTTATACACCCTATGGCCTAAATTTGGATTTTTTCAGAGTGAGTTTATTCCTGAGTCAAACTCAATTCATATTCCCCATTGCCGCCGAAGCGCGTCACCCGAATGATATACGTTCCCGCCACCCCCGGTGTAAACCGCAGCACTGAATCAGTGGGTTTAAAGCCAGCGGGCGGGGTATTAGCATCATCATTAGTAGCGATTTCGTTCTGATTGGCATCCAACAAAATCAGTAGGGTATCCAGTATTTGTTCCTCGGATACGTCCCGCAGCGTAATCAACACCACATCGCCGGGCAGGGCTTCAAAGGTATAATCCTGTTCGGGGCTGAGGTTGTTCAAAATCCCGCGCACGGTGGTCCCGTAGGTAATCGGGCCCCCGCTTGTCCCAACACTCACTTGAGAGTCGTCAATCTCTGGGGTACGCCCCGGCATCGCCAACACGCTTTCCCCACTAAATGAAAACGCCTGCATCTGGGCAAAACCCGTTGTGGGATTGGTCTCCGCAAAATAAACCACACTGTCGCGGCTAATGCCTAACCCTGCGGGCATCAAATATTCACCCGGTTGATACGCTCCCCCGCGTGTGGCGTCATAGGGAATGCCAAAGCGATCCAGTAATTCCCCAATGCTGGTCAATTGAATAAACCCCTGATTCTGGGTAGCAATGACAATCATGCCGGATGGCCCAGTGGCAATATCCAGCGGCACCGCTTCGTTGAGGATTTCTTCATTGATACGGGTAATCAGGGGTGTGCCATCCCAATTCAACATCTGCAAACCACCTTCTTTGCCGACGACAAACAAGCGATCTTCATTGACTTCATTAGCAACATGCAAGTCTTTCATCCCCGGCACAATCGTATCGAGATCAATCATTTGCAGCAGATTGCCGAGTGAATCAAAACGATAGAGGCGCTGAGTCGGAGCGATGGCATGGCCTTCCGAGATGACCCACACATCTCCCTCTTTGGACACCGAAATCGAACGTGGCATTCCGGGGGCAAATTGACCGGGGGCATCGCCTTCCACACCCCACGAATTGGCAAACCCGCCGACGCGATCAGTCACCATGATGCGTTGATTGCCCCGTTCGGTGGCGTTGGCGAAATACAGACGTGCGTCCGGCCCGATAGCGACATCCACATAATTGTCATTGTCATAGATGGGTGGCAGGAAATTCATAAATTCGCCTGTTTCTTGGTTGAGCGCCAAAAAGCCACGTGGCCCAGCCGCGATATACATCACCCCAAAATCATCATAAGTAATACCACCAAGTGTCAAGGGCGCTTCTCCCGGCAGTTGCCCGGATTGATACTGCCACAACACCCCCCCGTCATCATCGGGTAGCGCATCAAACGGATTGGTTAATCCAGCAGGCAAACTGAAATTGAGGGTTTGCACCAACGCCTCAAATTGGGCAACAATCGTGGGCCAAACGCTTTCCTGTGCCAAACCCCGCACCACCGCCAAACGTGCCCCTACAATATTCAGAAGGGCTACACGGGTCGCAATCGCACTATCGGGAATCGTGAACTCGGTTTGATAGCCCGTCGCGTTGCCATACACCACCGACTCCGGGGCGCTGGGCGTTGCACCAGATGGCGCGAGTCGCACCAATTGATCTGGTAGGCCAGCCGCATTTTGCAGGCCCAAGCCGTTGTAGCTTCCCACCACAATCGAAAAAATCAACCCCTGTGGTAATTGATTATTGGTAAATAAATCGAGGTCGGCTTGTGTCCCAGCGGTTAAGCGGTCAGCCTCCACCCGCACTGTCCAATCGGCGGGCATGTCAAATGAAATCCCCATCTCCACATTTTCAAAATGGGTGGTCGCGCCTTGTGCAGCAACTGGCGATAGGGGGTGAAGGATAAGTATGACTAAAACAAGGGCAATGAAAGGCTTCAGGCGGCCCATAATACTCAAAATATGCCTCCAACGGAAAAACAATGGGTTAATCAGCCCTCATTGTAACGCAAACGACATGGGTCGCGTTACGCGGCAGGCAACCTGCGACAATACGTTCACCATACGCAGGCCGAAGGTACGGTAGGCGAGTCAGTAAATATAAGGTAGGATAGTAGATGTTGCTAAAATCCGAAAAATGTAAATTGCCGAACCTCACTTAACTAAACTGCAACAGGTTTGCCGTGAGTCAGCGAAATTTCCAATTAGAACGTTTTTATTACGGGGTCTTGGCTTCTAATAAAGAGGCAAAACCAACCGTCCTTGCCCGTAGCCCTAATCTCACCCCTGACCACTTGGCCGAATGTTTGGCGATTGGGCGTATTACCCCTCCCCCTCCCAACCAAACCTCAGAAGAGATGCCAGCGGCGGTAGGATTGTTTCGTGGCGAGAAGGTAGATTTTATTCTGGCGATTGCACAGTTGACTTCGACGGGTACCCCCCAACTGATGTATGTTGGCGTGCCCAACGCCCCGATGCAGTGGCTCGGCGGCAATCTGGGGCCGTTTAAAGCGTTGGGTTATAATCAGATGCCTGTCTTTGAGCAACTGCGTGAGGTAACGCCCTTTGCCCTCAACGACCCGCAGCCGTTAAGTGCTGACGAACAAAGCGATGCCATGTTGGACTTGATGATGTACTGCCAAGACAACATGAAAATCGTTGAAGGGCTGCTCACGACGTTGATACAGGGCAAAAATCTAGCGATTCTCCATGCCCCAGTCTCGCTGGAAAAACGACTGCGTTTTGTCGAGGCCCTAAATTGTTTGCTGCCCCTGCCCGCGCGTATTGCGATGACTTTTGCTACTCATGTGGCAAAAGCTGACATTTCCGCCGCACAGGTAAAATTCCTCGCCGATGACACCGCACTGGACGAGCATATTGTCTATGATTGGGCCAGCGGTGAAATCACCCCTGCCAATTATGATCGGCATGATTATGCCCATTTCATCATTTCACAATTGCGGCTAGACCCCTCAAAGGCCGTCGAACAAACCGAAACCCTCGCCAAGACAGCCGTGTGGCGGGCTATTCGCAAAGACACGCTTTCAACTGCGCTGGATTGGGTAGCCCGTCGCGCCAAAATTGACAGTGTGGTCTTGGCAGGTCAACCCGCTGACCGTGCCCTTGTCTCCTCGGTCTTGCGCCAAGACCCGACCTTGCCAGATGAACTGCGTGTTGAATATGCCAAACATTTGCTGTCGTTTACATTGGCGCTGCGTGATTGGCCGCCCGCCGACATCATCCCTTCGTTGTGTGCTGGCTATAAAGATGTGGCTGAAGCCGTTTTTACACAGCTAAGGCACACCGCCGAGGGGGATCAAGCTCTTGCGACCTTTGATCTCATTGAATATTGGATTCAAAATGTGGCCGAAGCAGTGGTCTTGCCGTGGCCTGCCATTCTCTATCGTGCTGCTGCTAGCCATCTAACCCACTTCATTACTCAACAGAAACCCCAAGAGGCTGCTCAATTTTTGCTGCATCTCGCTGGTATGCCCCCGACAATGCAGGTGGATAAATTTGCCCTGCAATTAGTGGCCCAATTCCAAACGGCTGCCCACACCTATCCTGAAATCGCCGAAGCCATCCTGATCTTGGCAGCAATTCACCTGCCCCCCGGCAATTTCCAGCAGTTATTGGGTGATATGCCGTTTGTGATGAAACTGCCAAAACCTGTCCAGCGCATTATCGCTGTGCTGCAATTAGGAGCCGGGGCCAATATCACCACGCCGATACACCCGCTTGCTTCTGCCGCTGCCAGTATCCCTCAACCTTTCCGGCCTATTGTGCTGGTGCGTTTGGTCGAGATGGTGACAAATTTGCAGCGCACCGAATTGATCGATCAGCCTGTTTTGGAAGGATTGCTCCATCTAGCAGGTACGAAACAAGCCGAGCAGCATGAGGCGGTAATTGCCTATCTGCTAGAAGATTTTTCGCGGCCCGAACGAATTCGTATTTTGCCGCCACCCGCATGGAAGATTTTGCCAGAACTCTATTTTGCGATTGGGCGCTATGCCGATGGTATCCACTTGCTCGAATACTTCCAGCGCGAGGTTTTTACCAACGAACGCCTAAAAATGTTTGTGGATTTTATCGGGGATATTTTTCTTAACAGCCGCCTTGAAAGCGACAAACTGCTGTTGGCATTGACGGCGTTTGAGGGCAGTCAGATTCAGCCCGAAGCGCGGGTACGTTCATTATGCGCCGCCCTAATTAACAAAAAATGGTCGGTGGCGATGGTGGATGCCGCCCGCCGTATAACCACCATGATTTTTAACGACGAGCACCTGCTAGAAATTATTGGCAAGGAACAGGGGTTACGCCTGTTAGAATTTCACGCCAGCCGTAAGGACGCCCTAGATGCCTTGCGGGTAGCGACTGCTTTGACCAATCTCGCCAGCAAAATCGGCAATGATGGCCCGTTGCTGCTGGTCAAAATGTGGGAATTTGTGTCGTGGCAAGATGAGGTTAAGAGCGCGGCACTGGAACTCCTACGGCGCTTTATCCGACAAATGCCCCCCGAAAAAGCACGCGGTCTGCCTGCCTACTTCGGTCAATTTTTGGGTGCGGAAATCGGCGAGGCCCTCCAGACCACTCGTGCTTTAAGCATCATTTTGGGGAATCAGGATTTGCCGCATTATGCCGAGGCACTGCAAATCACGGCGACCTTCTTTACCGACATTGCCACCACCTATCACGAAAATAAAGATCGCCCCCCCCAGCATCGCCTCCGCCGCGACTTGGAATCTATGCCGGGGAATCTGAGTGAAGACGAACGGGCACGTCTGGCGCAGGACTTATTGGAGATTATCCAATTCGTTTTTGCAATGGGCAGCCACGCCGGACGCGACATTGCCAAGCGCAAATCAGACGACAAACCCGTCAAGCGCAAGACCCAGACCCAAGAAGTGATATTGGGAACGGCGCCACAAACTCCAGTCGAATTTCTGGAATGGATGGGGGGGTATTTCACCAAGATTGATGTGACCGATTTAGGCTTGGCTCTTGAATCGCCTGCCCATATTTTTAGCAGTCGCACGATCAATGGGTTATATCGAGAGGTGCGTACCATCCACAGCCTACTGGCGAATCTCAATCTCGCGTTGCCTGTTGATCGCCCTACCAGTCAATCATCGTTTACTGCCAAAGATTTACGTGCAGAGGTCGCCAGTTTGTGGGATGCCGAAAGCCTTGTGCAGCAACGTCGGTATCAATCCGTCCTCGGTGAAGAATCACAGAAACTGGCCGCTCTCCTGCAAATAATGGCGGGGCATACCAACGACAAGATCATCGGGGATCATCCCCAATCGCGCCAACTAGACACAGGCAAGCGTCAGCCCGAAAATGAATTGGAAGCCCTGCGTTGGATTAGTGGTTATTTTGCCCGAACGCACGAACGCCGACCACCGGGAACATAGGTATAATCGTATCGAAGGGGAATCATCCCCTGAATTGGGTTACTTTTTGACCCCCGAGATAATATGAGCAGGTGCTTCAAAGACGACCTCACCTTCTGGTGTAACATATGGGCTTAAGGCCTGTTCAGCTTCCCTAAGTAAAAGCTCAAATTGATGATCATTCAGCATATCCGCAAGTACCCAGCCCTTTACGTTGGTATACACCCAAGATTGGATTGAAGGAAAATGAGCAGTCCCACGCACGGTTGTAATCGTGGTCTCTGGGATACCTGCCTCGCTAAATAATTTTCGAAGCACTTGCGGTTCCCCTAATACGAATGGAGCGCGGAGGCTATTGGCTACTTCCTCTCCAAACAAGCGTTGTAGGAGATTAACCAGTGTGAAATAACCGGGTATATGGTCAAGAGAATCCCAAACAGCAATCGCAAAATGTCCCCTAGGTCGCACCACCCTAACCATTTCTTGAAGAGCCAAAGGACGATTCTCAAAAAACATTAATCCAAATTGGCTAACCACTACATCAAAGGAGTCATTATCGAATGGTAGAGCCTCTGCTGCGCCGTGTCGCCAGTCAATAAATGGTGCTTTATGCGCAGCCACAGCCAACATACCATCGTTTATATCTAATCCAACAACTGAACTGGCTTCTCCAAGACGTTCTGCAATTGTGCGAGCCAAAATACCTGTTCCACAAGCCACATCCAGTACATACTGACCCTTTTGAATGTGTGCGGCATCCGCGACTCGGCCTGCCCACTGCTGAAACAATGCTGGCACAAAAAAATCCTCGTATACCTCTGCGGCTTTGTGGCTTACTTGGCCTCTGTCAAAATTGTCCATTCAATTCTCTCCTCTATGATAATCTTTCAAACCATAGTAGACTCGCCTTCAATCAGACACTAGTTCAAAAATTGAACTGGTTGGCATTTAGAGGATAAAAGACTGATGTCGAAATACGGTCAATATTGTCCGATTGCTCAAGCATTAGAGGTTGTGGGAGACCGCTGGACACTGCTTATTATTCGTGACATGCTTACAGGGACAACTCAGTTTAATGATCTCGAACGTGGTTTGCCCGGACTTTCACGAGGGCTTCTAGCAGCACGGTTGCGACAGTTGCAAGCAGCAGGTGTAGTTGAAAAACGATTCAATAGCTCAGGTCGTAAAACAACCGAATATCATCTCACTCAGGCAGGCCAAGAGCTACAAACCGTCATCAATGCCTTACTACTATGGGGAACAACATGGGCCTTCAGAGACCCATCCCAAAAAGAACTTGATCCGCTTCTGCTCATGTGGTGGATGCGTGGTCGAGTTGATCGGAATGAACTACCCGAAAATCGTGTTGCAGTTCAGTTTAATTTTCGTGGCGCACGAGTTTGTACCTTCTGGCTCATTTTGACAAGAGAGGACGTCACTGTATGTTTAACTGACCCCGCCTATGATATTGATTTGTTAGTAGAAGCCGACCTTTCATCATTTTTCAAATTATGGCTGGGAGTTATTAGTTACGACGAGGCTGTCGAAAAAGGGGATATCAACATTGAGGGAGTTCCTCAACTAGTTAACGTATTTCCCAATTGGTTTATGTGGAGTCCAGCAAGAGAAGTTGTACGTGCGCTAAAAAAGCCTGATTGAGGTTCTCAATTTTTGGGATGTATTTAAAGGTATTTATATACAAGACGGCTTGCCGGATTTTAGCAGTGGTTTATACTTAATCTCATGACAAGCAAAACACACCATTCCGAACGCCCACCTATCGAACCCAACCGCGTCTATTCGCGTTTAGAGGCAGCCGAAGTGCTCAATGTGAGCCTAAGCACGGTGAAGCGCTTGATCGCCTCTGGTCAACTACGCGCTAGCCAACCGCCTACTATGCGCCGTGTATTCATCACAGGCCAAGCCATGTTAGAATTTTTGCAGGCAACCGAACTTCGTCCCGGTGAATATCGGGATGAGGGTGATGACGACGACGAGTAGTTGATAATTCCATGAAAGCACTAAAATTCCATAGTGGGGTATTGGTCAGCGGTCTTCTGTTGATGACACTTTCCCTCGCCTGTAGTTTGCAGGCCCAAGGTCAAACAATCCGCCCTGAAAAATCTGTCAATAGCGCCGATGCTTCACTGGTCAACACCAATCTATTCAACCCAACGGTGATTGCAGTCGCGCCGCAGCGTGGTACCCCAACCCCAACACGCACCTTTACGCCCTATCCCAGTCCAACCGCCAGCATCACGCCCTCCCCAACGATAACGCCGCCATTTACGGCTATTCCCAGCCCGACGGCTTTTACCGAGCCAGTGGGGTGCATGAAACCGCCGGATGATTATGGCCGCATCCAAATTGGCAATGCGACGCTGAACAACCGCACCTATTGGATGTTGCAGCGTGCCCAACAATTTTATAGTGGCACGATTCCGATTACGGGCGATGCGATTACTCAGGGATCGTACAATCCGGGGGGAGTTGGCGCAAGTTTTGGCACCCATGATGGCGGCGGGGCGGTAGACATCAGCGTGCGCAATCTGCCCTACGATTGGACAATCAAATGGGAAGACATCCCACTCATTATTGATGCCCTTCAATTAGCTGGTTTTGCGGCGTGGTATCGGGACGAGCGTGAAAATTTGCCGCCTCATATTCATGCTATTGCAATCGGCGATGCTGAACTTTCTTTGGCTGCCCAACTCCAACTCACCGGACGCTATGGTTATTTTCGGGGCTATGATGGCTTCCCGCGTGAAGATAGAATCCCGCTGCTGCCACGACATGGCGGCTTGGTCGTCTGCCAATGGATGCTCGACATGGGCTATTATGATATGCGTGGGGAACCACTCCCATCAGAATAAATCTTCAGAACGCTTAAATTAAAGAGAATTAACTCCCCCTTCGCCAGATTTTTAAGTGGGGAGTTTTCATTTTCTGCGCTAATGTAGTACCTTTGGTAGCAAAATGGGTATTCTTTTCTTATCAGGAGCATTGGAATGTTCAAAAAACTATTTTTACTGGCGATTTTGGGCGCGATGATTGGGGGGATAGCGTTTGGTTTACAACCCACGCGATCCACTCAAGCGCAGGACAAGATAGAAATCACCTTCGTGCATATTTTTGTGGACGACGGCAACGATAATCGGGGTCAAATTGTGCAGGCATTGGTTGACCAGTTTATGGCGGAACATCCCAATGTTCAGGTGAATATCCAATCCACCACAACGGATTACCAAGAGGTCTTTAACAATACCCTATTGGCCGCAGAACAAGGCAGCGCCCCACATGTGGTTCAGCTAGAAGAAACCTCGACCCAACTTGCGGTGGATTCGACCTATTTCTTAAAAATCAGCGATATTGCAACCGAGGAACAAAAAGCTGACCTCGACGACTTTTTCCCGCAGATTTTGAATTTCTACACCATCAATGACGAGGTGTGGAGTTTGCCATGGAACTCTTCGACCCCGCTGCTCTATTACAACAAAACCCTATTTGAAAAAGCGGGTCTCGATCCCAACACCCCACCCAAGACGTTTGCCGAGGTACTCACGGCTTGCGATACCCTCATGAATGCTGACGTCAATCTGGCTGGTTGTATCAATTGGCCGATGGCAGCATGGTTCCCAGAAGTATGGGTCGCCATGCAAAATGCGCTGCTGCTGGATAATGACAATGGACGTACAGGACGTGCCACCGAAACTTATCTCAACAGCCCCGAAATGCTCTCGGTTCTTCAGTGGTGGAAAGAGATGGCTGACAAGGGTTATTATGATTACACAGGCAAACCCAGTGACTATGTAGGCGAGGCCACTTCATTCATTACCCAGCGTTTCCCGATGCACATCAACAGTACGGCGGGGTTAGCCAATTTCATCCGATTCGCCAATACCCTCGGTTATGAGCTTGGCGTCGCTCCGATTGTTATTCCCAACGAACAGGCCACACAGGGGCTGTATACAGGTGGGGGTAGCTTGTGGGTGACAGGTGGACATTCCGAAGAAGAAATTGCCGCCGCCCGTGATTTTGTCTTTTTCATGACCAGCACCGCCAACAATGTCGAATGGCACAAGAACACGGGGTACATGCCCAATCGTTTTAGCTCAATGGAAGCATTGGAGGCCGAGCAGTGGTACGAGGCCAATCCCTTCTATCGCGTGGCTGTAGACCAATTGCTCAATACGACGGTCTCTGCCGCAACAGCTGGGCCGGTGATGGGGCCAGCGGGTCAGATTCGGGACTACCTCATCGAAGCGATTCAATCGGTCATAGATCAGGGCGAAGACCCGGCAGAGGCTTTGGATGTCGCTAAACAGCGTTCAGACGATGCCCTTGCCGAATATAATGAACTGGTAGGCGGTAACTAAATCTGGTAGCGGGGGTGGTCTGATGATGGCCGCCCCTTTCATGGAACTAAATTAAATACGAGCAAGAGTTTCGTCTTATGAGTACCCTTTCGCCAGCACAAGACATAAATATCCCCCAAGCGAACGAGGAAGTCATTGCTGATACCCAGCGTAAAACGTTTCCAACCGGGAAGCGCGCACGCTATGGTATTCATGTGATGCTGATTGCGATCTGTATATTTTTATCGCTGCCAGCCTTGTATGCGCTGCAAGTTTCGACCCTGACTTTCCAAGAAGCGCTTCAGTCCAACCCTCCACAGCTATTCCCGCCAAGCAACGATTTTTTCAACAATGTGCAGTCGCTGTTTGACCACCAAAATTTTGGGCATTTGCTCATGAATACCTTCATTGCAGCAACGGTGGTCGTCGTCGGTAAAACACTCACAGCGATGTTGGCAGGGCTGGCTTTTGTCTATTTTCGATTTCCGGGCAAATGGTTTTTGTTCTTTTTCGTCTTGTTAACGCTGCTGATGCCGACTGAGATTATCCTGCTGCCTCTGTTCCGCTTGGTCGCCGATTTGGAATGGGGTGATAAGAATCCACGTTTGGCCCTTACCATCCCCTTTTTGGCAACCGCCACCGGGGCGTTTTTGTTCCGTCAACATTTCAGCAATATCCCGCGCGAATTGGCCGAGGCTGCCCAAATTGATGGCGCGACCCCACTGCGTTTTATGACTTCGGTGCTGCTACCCATGTCATGGAACGTGATTGTGGCCCATGCGGTCATTCAATTTGTCTATATGTGGAATCAGTACGTGTGGCCTTCATTCATCGTATCAGACTACAATGACCAGATGATTCAAGTTGCGGTACGGCGCGCAGTGAATCTGAGTGCCCAGACGGATTTCGGGGTATTGATGGCTGCTGGCGTGGTTGCTTCGATTCCTCCCCTAATTGTGTTCATCCTCGTGCAGAAACAGTTTATGAGTGGATTTGCGCTGACAAGAGATAAGTAGTTTTCGAAATGGCAGCCTCCAATTGGCCCAGACAGATTATTGCTTTTATCCGTCTGGGTCGTTTTATTTTTTTGACAGGTGGTTTCATCCTCTACGGTTTAGGGGGAGCCATTGCCTACTCAGTGGGCACATCCATCCATTGGCGCATCTATCTTTGGGGACAGGCCATCGTCACCCTAACCCAATTGATGACTCACTATAGTAACGACTATTTTGACTTTGAGGCCGATAAAGCCAATCTAACCCCCACGCGATGGTCAGGGGGCAGCCGCGTTCTACCGTCGGGTGGATTAAATCCTATTGTTTCCCTCTATGCCGCGCTCGCGCTGCTAACGAGCGGGTTTTTATTGTCCATTCTGCTTGCCCTCAGTCAAAAACCCGGCCCATTCACTCTGCCTATTTTATTGACCGCTATTGGACTATCGTGGGCCTATAGTTCACCCCCTTTTCGGTTGCATAGTCACGGGTTAGGCGAAATCGCAGCGGTGATTATTCTGGCATTTTTAGCCCCATTGTTGGGGTTTTATCTCCAAGTAGGCGAAATCCAAGAAATCGTCGCCTTGCCACTGCCCACACTCGCCCTTTTGCAATTGAATATGCTGCTGAGTGTTCATCTGCCGGATGTCGAGGGAGATATGCTTGTTCACAAACATACGTTAATTGTCCTATTGGGCCGACCAGCAGCGCGTGTTCTCTATACAGCCGCCCTTGTCATGGCTTATCTCTGGTTACTCGTTGCTGGCACGCTAGGGCTTCCAATCGAAGTACAAATTGCCGGATTACTTCCCCTCCCAGTTGCATTATGGCAGCTTTGGCGTATCTGGCGTGGGGCATGGTTTGAACAAAAGCACTGGGAGAGCATCGCCTTTATAAGCATTGGATTATTGATGAGTACGGCATTTTTGATGCTGTTTTCGTTTCCGATCTAAACTCAGTCCCTCCGCAGCCGAAACATCGAAAACCCCTCCATCCTAAGGTTGCCTTGACCCGGCTCGCCGTAATGGAAAGCGATTTCTTGAATAGATTGAGCCGATAACCATGCAGGCTCAATATGAGAGATGGTCTTATTCTTGATTCGCTGTGATAATTCATTGGCAAAATAGCGATAGATAAAATCGCCATTCTCTCGCAAAACTTTGGCATCTTCGGGGTAGCGTTTCTCAAACTCAATAGCGATTTGATAAACCGTCAAAAATGGCCTTCCAAAATCTTCAAAATGATGTTCTTTAGGCAGGCTCACATCCTCAAGAATGCGGGTAATTTTCTGCCCAATGCTCAGTTGTTCCCAATTACTCATACTTTTGCTCCACAGTAGGGGTAGGCAACAATTTGGGGTATTATAGCCGAAGATTGAGGCCGAAAAGGAAGTGATTTGCTATGAGTGCGTTTGAGTTATTCCGAAAATTACCGCCGAATGTCGTGCCAGAAATGCTCGATCCCGAATTTTGGCTGGCCCGTGTCCCTGATCCTGATGCGATATTGCAAACCCCGGATACCATCGCCAATTTTAATCGCTGTGTCCATTCGACATTGGAAATCCCCGATTTCCGTGATCTGCCTATGGTCTTGAGCGCAGACACTATTTTGCAGCAAATCGGCATGTATCAACCTCCCACCCGAACCCGCTATGGGGCGGCGGGGCAAGAATTGGATGATGCTTATTTTGCGGCCCTTTTAGAAAATGCCAATCCGTCGCTCATGGGCGATATTCCCTTGCTCTATGGCTTGGCAACCAAGCGCACCGATTTACGAACGTTCCCCACCAACGAAGTAGCGACCTCCGTTCCGTTGGATTTTGCGATTGACCGCTTTCAGGAAACCGCCGTTGATGTCGGTTGGCCTGTCGCTATTTTGACCAGTAGCCGCGACGGTCAGTGGGTTTTCTGCCTGACACCCCTCTATTGGGGCTGGCTGCGTCAAGAGCATGTCGCCATCGCGCCACGTGAGACAGTCATCGAATATGTGGAATCCCAACCCTTTGTTGTCACGGTTGCCAATCGCGGCCTTGTTGCCATTCGCAATGAGAACGGCGTGGCCCCACAAATGGGCACTCGCCTGCCATTGATCGAAGAAACCACGACCACCTACCGCGTCCGTGTCCCAGCACGTAATCCTGATGGCACACTGGCGCTGGTCGAAGGAACCATTGATCGTTCGGTTGGGCAATTTCGTGTGGGTTATCAACCGCTCACCTTGCGGAATGTGTTTTATAACGCTTTTAGTCTATTGGGGGAGTCGTATGCGTGGGGATGCTCACGTTTAGGTATCTTTGGGCGGGACTGTTCACGGTTTGTCAGAGACGCCTACGCACCAACCGGAGTGGTGTGGCCGCGTAATGCCAACGAACAAGCCACCGTCGGGGCCAAACAAGTGGTTTTTTCGGTCAATATGAGCGAGGCCGAACGTAAGCAGCTTTTGATTGAACAGGCCACACCGGGAGCATTGCTAGAACTCGATGGGCACATCATGATGTATATCGGGCATGTCGGCGGCGAACCCTATGTCATCCACGACACAAATCGCCGTCCTTGGGCATGTATCTTGGTCTCTGATCTGAGCGCAGGCGCAGGCACAGAAAGCGGCTCTCTGCTGCAACAATTGAATGTGGCGGTGGTGGTAGGCATCGAAAACGGTAAAGCCTAAACTCGCCGTTTAAGGTGATATGCCCCCTGCAAGCGCAGCACCGTCACACTGCCATCAGCGGCGGTCTCAAATTCAACAAGGCCCATCTTGCAGGCAAAGGCCATATCACTTAGCGCAACACAGGCGTACTCCGCTGCCATCTCATCTGAGTACACATGCAGCAAATCATCTCGCAGCGTGACTTTGAGTTTATCCACCCCCACATAGACCCCGGTGAATTTTTGCCACAGATCAAGGTCTTTGACGATGGGGAGCATATAGTCTATGCGACGGCAGGGTGCGCCATTCAGCATGATATATTGGGTCGGGTCAGTCGCTTCCGGGACAAACCCGATTGAGACGATTTCCCCGCCCAATTTTGCGAAATAGACATTGGGGCGATGGGCCTCTAATTGTGTTTTTTCGCCATGCCACTCCAACATTAGGCCGCCATCTTCAGCCGAAACATTGACCAAGCCGCGTAGTTGCCCGACATACTGACCCGTATAACCTGACCAGAGCGATTTTTCAGGGTGAATGATGGCTGGGGCAGGCTGCATAGTGGAGAGGCCTAGCCATTCTGCAATTACCCGGTCTCCGATGGCATACAGCGTATCCCAAAACCCAAAAGCGCGGTTACAGGTCATGATGACCGCCCGTTTCACATCGGGCAGTACGGTGAGTACGCTGCCATAGGTGCCAACCGCCCCTTGATGCCCCACCAGCCGTAACCCTTGTGCATGGTCAAGGCTGAGGGTTAAGCCATAGCCCGCCCTGCTGACCGTCATCATATCCCCGTGAATCGTTTGCATCTGTCGAATGGATTCAGTTGAAATAATTCGCCGATTCCCAAAGCGCCCCTCCTGAATCAACATCATCGCAAAATGGGTCAAATCAGTGACATTGGAAATCACCGACCCGGAAGGATAACCCGCCGCGTTATCGCCAAACCGATGCTGCACACTCAAAGTGCCATCGTCATTCAGGTCATGCGAATGGGCCAGCGCATACGTCATGGCAACAGTGGGGTCGAATGTGCTGTAGCGCATCTCCAACGGATCAAAAATGTATTCCTGCATCAACTGGGTGTAGGGTTTGCCGCAGACCACCTCCGCAATATATCCCAACAAACGGATGCCGGGGTTGCTGTAGGAATAAACTTTGCCGGGAGGGGCGATCATTTCATAACGCGGCATCTGTTCGCGGATATAATCCCGCAAACCCGTCGGATCACGTCTCCCAAAGGGTTCATGGCTGGTCGGCAGTCCCGCTGTATGGCTCAATAACATCCGTAGGGTTATTTTTTCGACTGCCCTTGCATCACTAAAAGCCAAATTAGGCACGTATTTTTTGGCGAGGGCATCTAGCTCTAATTTGCCCATTTCAACCAAACGCATAATCAGCGTACCTGTCATGGGCTTGGTGATGGAGCCGACACGAAATAGGGTTTGTGGTGTCACAGGTACACCGCCATCCTCGACACTGGTTACGCCAAAACCACGTGCATAGAGGATTTCTTCACCTTCGACCAACGCCAATGCCAAGCCGGGTACTTGATGCGCCTGCATTTGCGATACAATATGCCGTTCAAGTGCAAAAATATTTAGCATGGCTAGAGTTTCCATTAGATTGTTGAGGCGAAAACATCAATTATGAACATATATACTCGCTTGCAACCGCTTCTATTTGTGAGTAATTTGGCAGCCGAAAAAGAATTCTATCTTAAATTGGGGTTTGAGGTATCGTATGAGTCGGATGATTTTGTCGCCATCTCATTCGCCGAGTGTGTCCAATTTGGCCTATTGGATAAACCCACCTTTCAGATGAACGAAAACGTCCCCATGATCTGGCAAATCGGCACGACGAGTGTACGAGAGGTTTATGAGATCGGCAAGAACGCTTATTTGGAAATCGTCGAAGAGCCTACCGCGCAGGCATGGGGCGAGTGGACGGTCAAAATTAAATCCCCTAGTGGATATATTGTCATTTTTGAAGGGCCTGAAGATTAAATGATGCGCATCCACAGCGAACAATTATCCCTGCAACTGGAAAATCCCTTCAAAATTTCGTATGGGGCAACCACTTCTCGCCAAAATGTGCTGGTGCATCTCCATGATGGAGAATTGACAGGGGTTGGTGAGGCCGCTGTTGTACCCTATTATGGCGAAACCCCCGAGCGGGTCTGTGCCTATTTTGAAGACCCTGCTCTTCCAAATGCCATTGGTGAAGACTTGTACTTATTGGAGGATGCCTTTGACCAATTACCCGCAACGGCATCCTCAGCAGCGCGTGCAGCCGTTGACATGGCCCTGCATGACCTGTGGGCCAAGAAACTCGGTCAGCCCCTCTATCGGCTGTGGGGGTTGAATCCTGATCGCTGCGCCACGAGTTCCTACACGGTTGCCCTTGCCGAT
Source organism: Chloroflexota bacterium (assembly GCA_013112715.1). Classification (GTDB taxonomy): domain Bacteria; phylum Chloroflexota; class Anaerolineae; order Aggregatilineales; family J027; genus CFX10. Next base: position 60,051 of record JABFGB010000004.1, on the reverse strand, counting down.
GATGAACCCGCCTATCGTAAACTGCTCGAAACCGCCTGTGATTATCCGGTGGTCAAATTGAAATTGGGCAGTGGCAGCATTGATAGTGATTTGCAATTCACCCAGATGGCGATGACCACACTATCGGCCCAAATTTGTGTGGATGCCAATGGCGGATGGTCGGCCCAAGACGCGCTCACCATCATTCCCCACCTTGCCGAAATGGGTGTAATGTTTGTGGAGCAGCCCGTCGCCAAAGCCGATTTTGAGGGCTGGCGTACCCTGCGTCACCAACTTCCAGCCGATATGCCCCCTTTGATTGCCGACGAATCAGTACAAGGGGTCGAAAGCATTCTCCCCTTAGCAGGATTAGCGGACGGCATCAATATCAAATTGGCGAAATGCGGTGGTTTGCGGCCCGCCCGACAAATGATTATGTTGGCGCGTGCGTTGGGGCTGCGAATCATGATTGGTTGCATGGTCGAAAGCTCGGTGGCGATTTCAGCGGCGGCGGCCCTGACTCCTCTGGCCGATTATGCCGATCTGGATGGTAACTTATTAATTACCAATGACCCGTATCGGGGAGCATGTAATATTCACGGCAAGTTGACCCTTCCCGACCTCCCCGGTCTAGGAGTAGAACGCCTTGTTGAATGACTCTTTTCGTTATCAGAACGGCGAATTAACCTGCGATGGTGTGCCCCTCCGTGAGGTTGCAGCAGCACAGGGCACCCCGACGTATGTCTACAGCGCCAACCGCCTGATGCAAAACGCCCAACGTCTGCAACAAGCCTTCGCCCCTCTCAGCGCGACCTTGCACTACAGCCTAAAAGCCAACAATAATCTTGCGATTATTCGTTTACTGGCAGGTCTCGGTTTGGGCATGGATGCTGTCAGCGCCGGCGAAATCTATCGTGCCCAACAAGCCGGGGTTGACCCATCGCATATCGTGTTTGCGGGGGTCGGCAAAACCCGTGAAGAATTGACCTATGCGCTGCAAGTTGGGGTCGGCTGGTTTAATGTCGAGAGTCATGGCGAACTACAATTGCTCAATCAATTAGCGGGGGAGTTAAAAAAATATCCGTCGGTGGCCCTGCGCCTCAATCCCGATGTGCAAGCCAAAACTCACCACCACATTGCCACCGGGCATTTTGGGGCAAAATTTGGCATGAGCGCTGACACGATTGCCCATATTTTGGCCCACCGCGATGAAACACCTCATCTCCGTATTCACGGCCTGCATGTGCATATCGGCAGCCAATTGGGGGACGTAGACGAGACCGTTGAGGCCGTGCGCCGCGCCCAACAACTCGCCGCTCCCTATCCTGATCTACGTACCCTCAATATCGGCGGCGGTTTCCCGGTGCGTTATGTGGAAAGTGACGAATACCCCCAACCTGAACATTTTGCCGACGCACTTGCGCCCGTTTTGAAAGGGTGGCAAGTCATGATGGAGCCGGGACGCTCGATCGTCGCCGACGCCGGAGTGCTGTTGGTTTCGGTGCTATATCTCAAAGATCAAGCAGGTCAGCATTTCGCTATTACCGATGGCAGCATGACCGAACTGATTCGCCCCGCCCTCTATGAAGCCGTCCACCCAATTTTGCCGCTGAAAAATGCCCCTGTCGTGCAAGAAATGATTGTCGTGGGGCCAGTCTGTGAATCTACCGATGTGCTGAATCGTGGCGCTATGCTGCCAACTTTGCAGACAGGTGATTTACTAGCGGTAATGGTCGCCGGGGCCTATGGCATGGTCATGGCATCCAATTACAATATGCGAACCCGTCCGGCGGAAATTTTGGTAGAAGGCGGTCAATGGCGGGTGGTACGGCGGCGCGAAACATGGGACGATCTATTGCGACAGGAACTATCTGAAAACGCTTACTACAAAATTTGACAGGAATCCTCATAAAAAATAAAATCCGGTGAAACGTTCAACTTTGGGAGTCCCCTCTCCATAATTTATTTAAAAGTACCCATAGGAGTGTTTTTGATGCGTAAGAGAACTTTTGGTTATCTGCCTGCGCTGACCCTGTTGTTGGCGCTCATCGTATCTATTCTCCCTAGTGGTTTTGCAGCGGCAAGTGATACTGAATTCACTATCGTGGCCCTCTATCGTCAAGATACCCCTGTTACGCTCGACACCGCAACCACTACCGAAATTAGCTCGCTTGACCCCCAACTCGGCACTGATGTGGTCTCGATTGAAGTCTATGAAAATCTGTTTCTGGGCTTGACCGATCTCGATGCCTTCACAAATGAAGTCGTGCCGGAACTAGCCACCTCTTGGACGATTAGCGAAGACGGCCTCACATGGACATTTACCCTGCGCAATGATGTCAATTGGATGCGCTATGACCCCACCAGCGACACCGCTGAAGTGGTGCGTCCTGTCGTGGCAGGCGACTTTGTATATGCCATCAAACGCGCCTGTGACCCACGTATTGCCAGCTATTATGGCAGCATCGCCTCAACCGTCATCGCGGGGTGCGACTTGATTAACCAGACCAGCAGCGATGCCATGACCGACGATCAGGTCTATGGGGATACCACCAAAGTCTCCGCACCCGATGACTCTACCGTCGTCATTGAATTGCAATTTGCGGCGGGTTATTTCTTCTCGATGACCCCCATGTGGATGATTCGTCCTCTGCCCCAAGAAACAATCGAGGAATTTGGCGACGATTGGACTGACCCCGGCAACATTGTGACCAACGGCCCTTATTTTGTGAAAGAAGTCGTTACGGGCGTCCAGCGGACCTTTGTTCGCAATGATGCCCTCCCCGCTGATTTGGGCGATGGTGGCAATATCGAGATGGTACGCGCCACCTTCATTGAAGACGAAGGCACAACGTATGCGCTCTACCTGTCCGGTCAATTGGACACGGCGGGTATTCCTGATGCTGAACTGGAAAGTGTGCTGACTGACCCAGAACGATCACAACAAGTTAAGCAGTTCTTTGACTTGGCGACCAATTATTTCGCCTTTGACTACGGCAAAGCCCCCTTCGACAACGTTCATGCTCGCCGTGCGTTTAGTGCCTCGATTGACCGCGTGAAAATGGTTGAAGAAGTGGCGGCTGGTCAGGGTGTGCCAATGATCCACTTTACACCACCCTCGATGTTTGGTGCTCCACCCATCAATGAAGTTGGCATAGGCTTTGATGTAGCATATGCTCAAGCCGAATTCGCCGAGGCAGGCTATCCTGATTGCGAGGGCTTCCCCAATATTCGGATTTTGTCCACCGCCCGTCGCGCCGCTGCCGTTGAATTTTTGTTGGCCGCCGTTGAAGAACATCTCGGCTGCGACCCCGGCGTGTTCACCGCCGAGCAGGTCGAATTTTCGGTACAGCAAGAATTAACCAGCCCACAAAGTCCTTCTTCTGACCGCCCCAATATGTGGTTCAGCAACTGGTATGCGGATTATCTCGATTCACACAATTTTGTCGGCGACGTTTTAAGTTGTAATGTAGCAAATCGTTTCCTCCGTCCATGCAGTGAAGTAGATGATCTCATTGACGAAGCCGCAGCGGAAACAGATCCCCAAATCCGCACCCAGTTGTATGCTGAAATTGAAGATATGTTCTTCGGGGAAGAGGGTGAGTTCCCATTCATCCCCTTATATACTCCCGGAGCTTATGTGATGTACCAACCGTGGTACACTGGCCCATTCGACACCGATGGGTTGTCAGGTGGCAGCCATTGGGATTCGCGTAATATTGATATGGCCGCGAAACTAGCCGCGCAAGGCTCGTAATCTAATGTTTAACTTCTAAAATACAGGGCGATTCATCACGAGTCGCCCTTTTTGTTTAGGGTCTCTCCTCCTTTTTTGGCCCGGCCCGGCAAAGCAAAAAAGAGTGCCAGCCCAAAATTGATGGCAAGGCTTAATGGCACACTGATAAATGCGGCGAGAAACGCAGCTAGATACATTAATGGCCCATAATTGTATTGTTGGGTAATGGCATTGACCTGTGTCAAATCCGTTTTGCGATCAATCAGCCGGTTGTGGTGGGAGGCATAGCGCCAAAGACCATTAAATGCAATCGCTGTCACGACAAATGTACCACTATAGACCAAAGCGGCTGTCCGGCGTTCATCCGGGTTGTCCAGATGATCGGCTAACAATGAGGTGGGGAAGTTAACAAAGGTAATCATCATGAGTAGCAGAGTATTCAGCCCCAAAAAGACGTCATCTACCCGCTTAATCAAATGAAACAGCCGATGATGATTAATCCACATAATGCCAATCGTAAAAAAACTGATGATATAGGCGAGATAGGCAGGCCAAATATCCCACAGCCCATCGGCTAATCGCTGCCCTTCTTCCAAATGCGGCACACGAATTTCCAGTACCAGCAGGGTAATGGCAATGGCAATCACACCATCGCTGAAGGCTTCTACTCGACCCGTCTCTTTGACATCCGATTCGGTATCTGTGGGGTACGCATTCATATTCACCGACCTCGCAAAATTGAAATGAAAACGGCCTGAAATATAACGACTTCAGACCGTTAAAGGTACTAAAATGGATAGGTCGGTTTTATTGCAGGCCGCGTGTCAGTGACCATTCACGCCCAAACATCCACGCCGCTACCCCAATTCCCCCCGCCGCATAAATCAGACCACTAATGAAATTAACGACGAGGCCACCTGTGGAAAGTGATTCACTAAACAAGTCCCGAATCGCTACAATCGTGCCAAACAGTGGGATGGCATAAACTACATCGGCGACGTTGGCAGGCATACTAAAAATCGTCAGCAACACCGTCGCGGGTAGGCCAAGCTGCACCAGCGCCATAAACAAATTGGCCTCGCGGTAATTGGCGGCATAGGCACACCACGCCATCACCAGTCCATTGAGCATGACCGTGAAGGGGATAATCATAACAACCAATGCTGCTAATAGGCCCAGTGCCCCACTGCCACTTTCCGCCAAGATTTTGATGGCCTCCCCGGTTGTCAGACTGTCAGCATTGGAAAATTGCGGACTGGCATCACTAAAGGCGCTTAACAATAAGCCCTCGGTTAGCCACATGCTCATAACCGCCATTGACGCAATAAATACCACTGTCATTTTGCCCATGACAATCCCAACACGGCTGGCAGGTGTCACCAAAAGATTTTCGACGGTTTGGCGTTCTTTTTCACCGACGGTAGTATCCAAAATCAAGCCCATACCACCGCCAAGCAGCCATGAAGTCACCGCTAGTGGGAGAAAAATCGTGCCAAAAATGCTGTTCCCATCTTCATCAGCGGATGTGCCGACGGAGGCTTCCGTTCTTTGGGTGGCTTCCCCAATTTGGATGGGTTCTAGCCAATCACGGTCTAGTCCCTGCGAGGCTAGTCGTTCATCCAGCAAATCATCACTGTAGTCCTCAATTACCCCCCGCACCGCTGAACGCCCAAAAAAAGTGATGATCGAATTGTCTTTGGTGATAACCTCCAAATTGGCTGTGCCGTTGCCGTCCAATTGGGACTTAAAATCTGCGGGTAAGGCTACAATGACGATGGCTTCATCGGCAGAATTTTCGTCCAATACCTTGATGGCGTCTTCTTTTTTCAAGCGCTCGACCAGTTCGGGTGCTTGGTCGCTGTTTTCAATGAAGATGGGAAAGCCCTCATTGGCGATACGAATGACCTGCGTCCCGATGAACAATCCCGCGCAAATTGCCAAACTGGGCAGGACAATCGGCGGCGCAAACAGCCAGAACAGCGAACGGCGGTCACGAAGCAGTTCTCGAAATTCCTTGCGAAATACAATGCGGTAGACGGTACGCAGTCTCATAACTATTCCGACTTGTGCTTTCTCTTTTTATCGGTGGCTTCCCGTTCGGCTTCTTGGAGCAGGGCTTCGGCACCCACAATCTGGACAAAGGCAGTTTCCAAATCAGCGGCCTGATATTTTTCGGTTAATTCGGCAGGGGTGCCCGATTCTAAAATCTCGCCTCGATGGATAATGGCTACCCGATCACACAGGCGTTCAACTTCATCCATATGATGGGTGCTAAGGATGACACAGCGCCCCTCGGACTTAAATTTTAGAATAATCTCACGTACTGCCCGCGTGCTCACCACATCTAGGCCCTGTGTCGGCTCATCCAAAATGACATTGGGGGGATTGTGAATCAGCGCCATGCCCATGACAACTTTTCGCACCATGCCCCGTGAAAATCCTTTGGCTCGCCGATCCGCAAAATCCCGCATTTCCAGCGCCCCAATGAGATAATCAATATGGCTTTCCAACCCCGCCCCATCAAGCCCATGTAGATTGCCGATATAGCGTAAATGTTCACGGGTGGTGGAATGGGCATAGAGGCCAGCACTTTCAACCAATATCCCCAATCGTGAGCGCACCTTGTCTTTTTGGTGGCGGATGTCGAAGCCGTCAATCACCGCCGTACCATCACTCGGTTCAACGACGGTGGAGAGCATCCGCAGGGTGGTGGTTTTACCTGCCCCGTTTGGCCCTAATAAACCAAAAACCTCACCCTCATGCGCTTGGAAGGTGACATTTTTGACGGCTTGAAATTTTTTGAACTGTTTGGCAAGTTGTTGGGCTTCAATCATAGTCGGTTAGAAGGGCCATGTTAATTGAACAACTGGTTCGGTTTCGGTAGATTCGTGTCCATTATCGCCGTTTGCAGCCGACTTTTTGCGTTTCTTCTCAGTCGAAGTTAACTGCTTGGGGAATAATTCGGCGGCATCACAATCCCGGATACTCTGGATTTTGCCTAGAAACATCGAAACCGGATAACCTTGATAGAGCGTCGGTTCTTTGATTTCATCCAGTTTCTTCTGAGCTACTCCATAATAAAACGTGTCCAGTTCAATGCCGACATAATTGCGTTGCAGTTTTTTAGCCGCAATCGCCGTCGTGCCCGTACCTAAAAATGGGTCTAATACTACATCCCCAACATCTGTTGTCATCAAAACCAATCGCTCTAGCAGATGAATGGGCAACTGGCAGGGGTGTTCATCGCGGCGGCTGGCGTGGCGAATGCGATGAATATCCGTCCAAACATCACTGACCAAAAAGCCAAAGGGGTGCATCTGGTCTTTTTTGCCACCATAGTCTTTCAAATAGGCATCACACACTCGGCATTTTTTGTGCGGGGCACGAATTTCATAGAATTTGGTACCTTTTGGTTCTTTGCTACAGAACAAAATCCCATAGTGGGCAGGTAGCAATGTTTTACCTAATGGCGCACTCATCGCATCCCACGCAATCCAATGCCTAAAATGAGCATGTTTGTTGAGGATGGTGGCATAATAGGTCAGCCATTTGGGGATGTTATGCACCAAAATTGAGCCGGTGGGCTTGGTGACACGTACTAATTCCAACAACCATTTTTCGCACCATTCCACATAATCATCCAATGGGAGGCTGTCTTTACTTGACCCATATTTTTTATCAAGATTAAAAGGTGGGTCGGCAAAACAAACATCAATAGTGTTATCTGGAATGGTGGCTAAACTCTCAAGGCAGTCGCCTAATAAAATTTTGTTTGCCGTTAGGTGCATCATGAGCCATTCAGCGAACAGGAGTGCTATAAGAAAAATTATATAACAGGTATAGGCAAGAACAAGTTGGCATTTCGTTAGTGTCGGTCTAATTGATTGTAAACACCCAACAGACGTGGCACAATCACCGACCAATCAAAATGGGTCTGCACAAATTGACGGGCAGCCGCGCCCATTTCCTTACGCCGGGATTCATCGGCTAGTAAGTTATTTACACATCTCGCAAAATCGGCGGGTGTATCGGCAATCAACATCTCATGACCTGATTGTACACCCAAGCCCTGTGCGCCAATATCCGTCGAGACGACTCCACAACCTGCCGCCATCGCCTCCAATAATTTGAAACGTGTGCCGCTGCCCATGCGTAGGGGCGCGATATAGACCTGCGCTCCCTGTAGATAGGGCGCGATCTCCGGCACGGCGCCGGTAATCACAATATGCGGATTATCGCGCAGAGGATCAAGGCGAGCATGGGGGCGCTGACCGACCACATAAAAACGCACGTCGGGAAATTGGGCCACAATCGCTGGGAGGATGGCCTCCGCAAACCACATCACCGCGTCTACATTAGGACGATAATCCATTGTGCCCGTAAACACGATAGCCTGTTCGCCCAAATCTTGATTACGCGGTAACTGCACATACGGCGCGGTATCAATCCCATTTTCGACCACCGTCACCGGGGTTGAAGACCATTTTTGCAGCAGCGCCCGATCTGGCGCACTGACGGCTAAAACATGCGCGGCAATATCACAAATATGGCCTTCAAAACGGGTTAATCGTCGCCACTGCACCCATGAATAAACCGCCCCAATGAATCGCTGGGGGTTGCGCCGATCTGTACTAAACATGGTGCGCTGTAAATCGGCCTCGGCATTGAGTGAGCCATAAATTAACGGTAGATTGGGATACCACTCATGAATCAGGGGCAGATAAGCCGCCATTTCGAGGCTTTCGGCGTGAACGACATCGAAGGTTTGTTCTGCCAATAATTTGCGGAGTTCCTCCACCATCACATCCGACCAAAAACGTCGCCCCATATCCGGTTGGGAGGTCAGCGCCAAATCACGCAGACGGTCTTTGATATGGCGAGTGGGTGGGGGAACAATCGCAATTCCGGTACACCACTTATGCAGTGGGGTATTGGTCGGTGGGTTGGCAGCAAAACACAGCAGATGTAAAGAATGACCTGCCTCTGCTGCACCACGCATCAACCCAAAAGCACGTAGAGCACCACCGCTGTGAGGAGGATATGGGAAATGGGAAGTTAAAAATAGGATGCGCACACCAACCGTTTACACCGTATCGGGATTGGGGGCGCTAGGAGCTAATTGACGGGAGTTTAAAACGGCGGTCTTTAGCCCATTGACATCTACAAATGACCCATCCGTCGAAAGCACCTGCCCAATCAACAATTGCAGCTTGTTTTCACCCATTGCTTGACGGGCTTTTTCGCGGTCTTTCAGTGGATAGAAATATTCCATAGACTGCTGCAACCGGATTTGAATACGTTCACGCAATCCTGCAACGCGCTCTTTATTGCTGATGATAATAAACTCATTGGCTTCCATGTGCCCGATAAAATCTTCGGTACTGCCTGCCTCACGCACGGCGTTATTCATCATCAAACTGACGGCCCTCAGCACGTCATCAGAGGCTACAAATCCATACAGTTCGCGGAAATTTTCGAGGCCAACAATGGCAATCGAAAGGATAGCCCATTCATTTTCGCTGAAGATCAATTTTTGAAGCTGCTCATCTACCATCGCCCCTTCCGCCAGATTCGTGATAGGGTTAGTGAGCGGCTGTTGAACCGCACTACGTAGCGCATTACGGACACGCAGGCGAAGTTCCTGAATATCAAAGGGCTTGGTGATGTAATCCACGACACCCAATTCCAAACCCGCCAATTTATCTACCCGGTCGCGTTTTTCGGTCAAGAAAATTACCGGAATGCTTGCGGTGCGACGATTGGTACGAATGCGGCGGCAGACTTCGTAGCCATCAATGTCGGGCAGGCGAATATCCAACACTACCAGATCGGGGGCGGTTTCTTTGCTGACCCGCACGGCATCCTCACCCCATGCTGCCGTCGAAACATCATAGCCCTGCACCCGAAAATAGGCGTTGAGCATTTCGGCAAGGTCAAGATCATCTTCTACAATCAAAATCCGTGCTTTTTCGGTCAAGGCGAACCCCCAATGAACCGCATGAATCACCACTGGAACAAAGTTAATGTAGCACACGCAATAGGGGCTTGTCAAACCATCGTCTAACCTTCGGTGGGTAAGTTCAAATTTGGTTGGCACACCCTAGCGACTCACCAAAATGACCAAATCTGATTGATTTCTCCCTTAGCGAATGCCAAAATCGCTCGACCATTTACTAAAATAGTCTTTTCTAGCGAGAAAACCCCATGACATCCGTAAATCTGTCCGAAAGCCAACCTCAATATGCTGTCTCAGATGAACATCTGATTGAAATTGCCACTCATCCCAGCCGCATGGAAGCCATTCCGCCCTCGCGCATGTTCACGATCAAAAAATCATTGCAAAAATATCGCAGTCATGCGGGAGCCGATGCACCCATCTATGACGCTTCACAAGGTGATGGTGGTGAAAGCCTACCGGGGGTGCCGCGTGCCATTTTGGAACGGGCCGCCCAAATGCAAATCGAAGCGGGGACGGGATATGATGCCCCGGCGGGGACTGAACGTTTCCGCAAAACCACTGCTGAACAATATTGGAAAATAGACCCTGCCACTGGGTGGGGAGCAAACAATGTAGTGGCCGTTCAGGGTGGACGTGATGGCCTGCAAAAAGCCTATGAAGCCATGATCCATTTGGGGCATGGGCGGGTCGGCGATGTCCTCATTACCTCAGCGGTTCCGTGGATTAGCTACAACTGGGGACCCTACGCGATGGGCCTGAATGTGTTACGTGCCCCCGGTGATCCTAATGCCGCATGGGTCTATACCGAAGATGCGCTGGTCGAAGCCGTCAACTATGCCAAAAAATCAGGTCGCCTGCCCGCCGGAATTTTGATTACCTCTCCGGACAATCCAACTGGGCGCACACTCGATATCGAAATCCAAATTGCCCTTGCGAAAAAGGCGCTGGAACTCGGCGTGTCCTATGTCCTATTCGACTGGATTTATCACTATGTCACGCAGAGCCAGCCGCAGGACATCAACGTGGTGTTGAATGCCTTTGAACCCGCCGAACGTGATCGCCTCATTTTCTTGGACGGCCTAACCAAATCGCTTGGTGCGTCGAATATCCGAAGCTGCCATCTGGTCGCCTCCAAGCAAGTGTGCGATTTCATCACCAGCCGCGCCTCCCATGCCGTTATTACCAGCTTTTTCAGCCAAGCCATCGCCATTGTCGCCTATGAAATGGGCTTTATTGAGGCGTGCAAGAGCATTGTTGAACCCACCAATGCCAGCCGCCAAGTGCTGCGAAAATTCATCGCCGATAAGCAGCTAAAGGCCATCATGGGGGATGGATACTATGGCTTCATTGACGTGACCGAATGGATTGAAAAGAAGGGTCTCGCGGATTCAGCCGAATTGGGTCAAAAGATCGCCGAGCAGTTTGGGGTTGCGGTTGTACCGGGGATTTTCTTCTCGGACGCCGCCAAGAATTGGGTACGTTTCTCCTATGCCCTGCCTCCGGAGCGTACTGCTACCGCCATTAGCCGCTTCTATGAAGGTCTCAATGGGCTGGAATAAAATTTAACTTTCTCATCTGCTCTTCCACTTCAAGCCGGGGCTGGCATCGCGCCAATAATCAATTGAGTGCGGCGGGAAATACCACAGCCCCGACTTTTTCTCTCCACATCACCCCTCTATAAAAACGGCTGCCTTTTCTTTGGATTGTGACGCAATCGTGACGCGGTTGTGATGGCCGTTTGGTAAGCTGACACCATCACTTTAACTTTCCGAAAGGGTATTAGGGAAGCGATGGGTGGAGAAACCCTTCAGATCGCGGCTGGAAGTATTTCGTCTCTCTTTTTCATGACCGCCAATATTCCCATGCTGGTGAAAGCCTATAAAACGAGGAATTTAGGCTCGTATAGCCTGAGCAATATGGTGTTATGTAATGTCGGCAACCTGTTATATTGGGCCTACATTATGACATTTCCATTGGGGCCGATTTGGGCCTTACACAGTTTTTACACTGTTACCTCGCTCTTGATGCTCATCTGGTATCTTCGATATGAACATTCGCGGAAAAGCCTACCATAAAGCTCAATCTGGCTAATACGGATACTAAGCATTGGCATTCAATTCGTGCTGACGTCATGCAAACCACAAGTTGAGCGTAGTCAGAAATAGAGTGTAGTACCCACCCCAAGCCCAATACAGCCCTATTTAATGGAGGTCTAATCAGCGAATTGTCTAAAATTTGTGCGGCTTTTGTGGATTATGCTCAACCTCACCCCCTTTTGATACCGGGTGGGCTTGAACCCCTCCCAAAACCCTCCTATAATGTTTAAGCGCGTTAAATTCAATTAAAAATCTTAAATATTATCAGTGCCCTGCTTAAATTTTGTAATCACCATCATCCGTCATTATCGAATCCATTCACTCTCATAGGTTGATATGCCATTTCAGAATTCCCGTTTCGCCGCGTTTTGTGTCCGCAACAGCCGAACGTTTATCTTTATCGGGCTGGCGGTGCTGGTCCTGTTGACCTCGCTTACCAACGTGCCCTCGCTGCGACCACAAGGACGGGACAGCGGCATTTTTGCGTATACCGGGCAAGTCGTCAAAGAAGGCGGTGCCCCTTACCGTGATGCGTGGGACAACAAACCCCCGCTGGTCTATTTGCTGAATGCAGCGGCTTTTTCGATGTTCGGGGTCAACCGCTGGGCCATCTGGCTGATTGAAATTATCATGCTGGCGGTGACGAGCCTGCTATTTTTTAATCTCGTCCACACCCTCTATAAACGACAGTGGTTCGCGCTGTTCGGGACGCTACTGTTCATTATGTTGATGCGCCAGCCGAAATTGATTGGGGATGGCAATTACACCGAAAGTTATGCCCTATTGTTTCAGGTGCTGTGCCTGATTTTTGGCTATCAATTTCTGCAAAAACCCGCCGCCAAGTGGTGTTTCTGGTTCGGCCTAACCGCCAGCCTCGCATTTATGGCGAAACAAACCAGTGCTGGGGTCGCGGTAGTATTCATCCCCGCCCTGTTCCTGACCCGCCACGAAATTATCCGTTCACCCCGCCGCAAGACATGGTTGACGGCGATGGGGCTTGGCACGCTGGCAGGCTTGGGTGTGATGGCGCTTTATTTGGCCTACAATCAGGCATTGGTGGAGGGCGTTGAAGCCATTTTTATTACTCCCTCCCAACTGCATAGCTGGATTAGCCGCCGCAATGTGCCGATTTGGGAAACGGTCTATACTTCCCTAACAAATAAACTGGTTCAATCGCTGCTGTTCCCATTGGCCCCGCTCTATCTGACAGGCGCGGTGGTCGCTATTCGTTCAGCGGTGCGGCGTGCCTCGGATGATTCTGAATCGCTGACCCTTATGACCTTTCAGGTGTGGGTGGCGCTATGTTTTGTGTTGGATTTCATTGCCGCCAACATCACCAACCGCGCCTACTATCACTATTACATTACACCCCTGCCCGCCATGACCCTGCTGATTTTGATGGGTTTGATGGCGTTGCCCAAACTTCACTGGTCACATCCGGTCTATCGGGTCGTTCGAGTCGGGGCATGGTCATATACCACCGTCGTCTTTATCAGCCTTGCTGCTCTGATTGTCTCGACTTTTGTCTATTTTGAGCGCAATGGGGATTTGTTCGGGCCTGCCATTGAATGGCGACTAGCAGATTATGCCGAAGCCCACACTGACCCGAACGACAAAGTATTGGTCTGGGGGGCCTCGAGCGGCATCAATTTTCAATCGGATCGTCGCAGTCCCACCAATTTGCATTATGCTTATCCACTGCTTGTGCCGGGGGAAATCAGCGAAGAATATGTGGCGGATTTGCTGCAAGATTTAAATGAAAATCCACCGGAGATGATTATTGACACCACCCTGCAAGATGGCAATCGCGTCCCGCCGCTTGATCCGGCCCTGCGCCATGAATGGTGGCGTTCCGGCGGACGGCGCGATGTTGAAAATCTGAAGCCCATCTATGATTTTGTGGACGAACACTGTGTCATTGTGGATGAAATCCGCCAAGCCATGATTTATCGTTGCCAGTATTTCCAAGTATTTGAATTTAACGCGCCTGCCACCCGCGAACCGAGTTTTTGACGTTGTCAGCGGGTATTGATAGCAGGTACAGGTTTAGTGGATAAGGAAATTTTTAGGATGCGACACAAAACCCTTCTCATTGCACTCATCACCTTGTTGCTACTTTTGGCGGCGTGCCAGAATGAAGATAAACCCTCGGATGGCGACAGTAATGGCAATCCGGCATTACCCACTCTGACTCCAACGGCGGCCTTAAGCCCCGTGACCATTAACCCTAACCCTAGCGGGATTCAAGCAGAAACGATTCCTGCCCAAAAGCTCTCCCCCGGTGAAGGGCGTCTGGTACTGAATATTTCGATGCCAGAGGGTTATAAATTTAACAACCTCGCCCCGTTTGTCGGCGAATTTAGCTCCGACAACAGTGCCGTTTCGATTACTGAGAGCGACGCCAAAATTGAAGAAATCGAACCCAAACTACCCATCGTGGTTCCAATTACCCTGCGCCCCGGTGAAGCAACCATGACCCTCAACCTCAGCATCTATTGGTGTGAGGCCGTCAACGAAACCCTGTGTTTTGTAGACCGCCGTGAGGTCAAAGTGCCGCTGACGGTTGCCGCCGATGGAATCAGCACTCAAGCATTAGCGGAAATAGCGCTTGTGCCGCCTGTCGTGCAATAAACTTCAGGGAGGGCGGGGTAACAATCGCCCTCTTTTGATTACCGCATAATAGATAAGGCAATCAACCACTGCGCCGAAAAATAAGTTCCCAAGATGACCAATCTCGACAGATGGAAGGGCTGCTTAAAGCGGTTATAGGCCAGCACCGCATCAGAGGCCATAAATAGAACAGCCCCCAGTGCCGCCAACCATGACCCCGTTTGTTCAGTATCCAACCAACGCCCAATTGCCATCCACCCCATCGTCAAGATGACCAGCATGTAGACCATGACCGGGATTTTCATTTCCCCCAACGTTGGCAGCAAAATCGCCACCATGCCCGCACCGAAAATCAGCAATGGGACAGCCACCCATAGCACAATCGGCAAATCGCCTTCGACAGCAAAGGCGACGATATAAAAAATATGGGCAATCAAAAAGCTGACAAGGCCGGGAACAAAACGATCTTGGGGCAACATCAGGAAAATGTCGCCACCGACAGAAAAAAGCAGGCCAATTAAAATCAGGATTTTATAGGTGTCCGAGATGGGGTCTAACGAAAGCGCCATCACAATGATGAACGCCATCGTCAATGGCTTAAAAAGATAGATATGCTTCTGTGGCCCAAAATATTCGGCCCGGATGTGCAAAGCGGCTGAAATCAATGCCATTATGGAAAGCACCGCGATTAACAAGGTCGAATCCCTTTCCAGTGTTTAGGGCGCGACCTGTACCACCTCAGTCTTTGTCCATGTTTCCGCATCGGAAGATGACCACAACGCCGCGCCGGAAGAATCCAATACCCAGAGTGTACCCGTCATTCCTAACCCATAAAAGTAGGCATTCTTTGAATCCGGGATTTTGATGACACGCCATTCTCCATTCGCCCAGACATACAATTTGCCACCCGCTACCACATAAAAACGTCCAGCAAACTGCCGAATGGCATCAATGGCCTGATTATCCGGCAAGGGGATAGGCTCACTCCATGTCGCGTCGGCATAATTCCAGCGATAGACCCCCTGTGTGGTGACAGCGATTAAATTGCCATCTTCATCAAACCACGTGGATTTGACCGGGGCAGGCGCGTGAATCGGCTTCCAACCCAAGCCCAAATCTGGCGTTTGGAAAAGTTGGTCGCCATTTTGCAGGATATGGGTGTGATTGCCCATCATCACTAGATCGCCCGTTGGCTGGTCGGGTAATGGGGCATCCAACAGTGTCCAATGATCTGGCCCGCGCATGATTTCGCCCATGCCCATCGAAAATAGATAGCCGTGTGTCATTTCCAAAAGCTGCGACGGCACATCATTCACTACTTCCCATACGCCTTCCCGATTCACCCGCAACCCCTCATCGGTGGCTGCCCATAACACACCCTCCGGGTCAACATACAGGTCATTGACAGGTGTCTCAAGAGCAACAGCTTGCCATTCAGGGCTGTCATTATCCGATTCGATAGGTCGCAAAATCACCCCCTCGGCGGTAAGTAAATACGGATAATCCGCCGAACTGGTGAAAATCATACGAATTGGCGCACCGGGGGCAGGGTGAAAAGCCGAGGCTTTGGTCGAAGGTTCTACCATATCGGTTGAGTCAATCGCCCCACTGACGAGCAGTATCACACCTATCGTAACCAAACCCGCCCCAACCAAATTTTCGCCGCGTAGCCATTTTCGCCGATTTTGCCCAACGACCCATCCGCCCAAACCTGCTGTGGTCAATCCAGTTAATAGAAGGGCGAGACCCTGATGCGATAAGGGAGCACTGGTATCAGGTGGCGGGGGTGGGGCAAGCGGCACAGGAGGCAAATTCACTTGGGGGTTAAAATCAATTACCGTATCAAAGACATTGGGGCGTTGAATATTGATCCGGATTTGCCAATCACCGGTGGTGCTGAGATTGCTGCCGGAGACACTATAAACGCCGTCGCCTTGATGGGTGGGATTTAATTCACTGCGCCCCAAATCCTCGGCTTGATTTTCAAAACGCAGGCGAATCAGGCTGGCATCTTCAATGGGCTTGCTGCTGAGATCGCGCAGGCGCACCGTGAAGGTATTTTCGCCTACATAACCGGGGCTGATGTCTAACTGGATATTCATGCCATCCGCTGTTTGAGTTTCGATAATCGGGTGTGGCGGGGGTTCGGTTTGAACAGATGCTTGGGCCTCCCGTAATTCAATCGTCCCCCGTGCGGGAGCAATCGCAGTCATCACACCAACAGCTATCAAAATCCCGCACGCCAGTGCAATTTCGATGCCTATTAACCCCTGCAATCGCCCTGTCCAAATTTTTTGTCCCTGCTGTAAACCCCGCTGGGTCAAAATGAGATTAAAACCCGCGATGCCGAGCAGAGGCAAGATCAGCAATAATTTCACCAACAGGGCTTGTCCATATTGGGTGTCGAACAGGCCATCTACCGAGCCGACTTGCAGCCATGCCGCATAACTGCCCGTGATGATAAGCGCCATCACTGTAGCCCGTGCCATGTTGGAAAAATAACCGACCAACGCCGCAATCTGCTGCCCCGTATCGGTGGAATTTCGGTGCAGCGGGCCAAGCACGTGGATAAACTGCGCCAAACCACCGACCCACAACGCCGATGCCAATAAGTGCAGCCAATCCGCCGCAACCGCCGCCGTTTGTTCTTGCGCGGCACTGGCATGACTAAAGAGGCTGTGGGTCAACAAAATCACCCCACCCAAGATCAGCCCATTCCAATAAAAACGCCGATCCTGTCTCGCCAACCGTAGAATGACACCCATCACACCCCACAGCCCCATACGTGCCAACCACAATCGTCCAAAGCGTGTTTCCATGACGATTTGTTTCAACACGGTCTGGCTGATGGGGCTAAAAATGCCATTGCCTGTTGCCTGCGAAATTTGTAGGAGGAGAATCAGCACCCCAGTTAAGCCCAACAGCCAGTATCCCACCCCTATCCATTTCCGCATACGGGATTCAATGATGGGCTGTGTATCGCCAAACACAGGCTGCCAGACAAATAACCAAAATCCAATACCCCCCATTGCAAGAGTAAGGCTTATCAGATTGAGGCAGCGAATGGCAGCACTGTTAGTCGGGATGGGGTCATTGCCCTGACCCATCACCCTTGCTCCTGCAATCGGTTCCCCGATGGTAAACACAAAACTGCCGCGTGTTTGATGTCCATCCGCTGATGACACCACCCGCCATGACACCGTGTATAAACCATCTGGCAGGGGGTCGGGTCGCATAAAAAGCTGGTGCGCATCGGCAGAATCAAGCTGAGAAGGGGAGGTCTCAATCACGATGCCTTCACGGTCACGCAGGGAAAAGCTGCTGAAATCGGCTTCCAATGCCTCGGTAAACCACAAGCGAATTTCGGCGGGGGATTCCTCCAACACCGCATTCGCCGCTGGATTGGAATGATACAGATTGGCATGGGCCTGTGCCGATGTTGCCATCCACAACGCCGCCCCGATCATTCCGATGAAAATCAAAATCCGTTTCAGCATGATTTTCCCTGCAAAACTACTGACCTTGCAGTTCGGTCAATTGGGCCTGCAATTCCGCAATGAGAGCTTCCAGTTGGCTAATTCGATTTTGCAGTCCTTCAATTGAGGCTTCGGGTTCGGGGAACAGCACATCGCTAATGGGTTCAACCGAGCTAAATTCACCATCGGCGGAGGAGAAAATTTCATCAACGGGGGTTTCGCCAATCGTGCCCGTCAGATGGAAGGTGTAATCGCCAGCGCGGGTCGGGATGATGGCAGCGATATAATGATTGGCTTCATTCCCGCTCATTTCCAAATCAAGCACTTTAGAGGCATTCCCAAAACTGACTTCGATTTGCAGATTGGCTTCAATCACTTCGGCTTCAGCATGTTCATCAGTAGCCTCATCCGTATGCTCATCCTCTCCCGTGCTGATATGTACTTCCACGCCATTGTAAACTCCAGCATAAGCAGGCTCGATCACCCATCCTAGCTCAATCGTATAGGGGCCAACTTGCCGACCCTCATGCGCTTTGGCAGGTTGATTAGCGGCTGAAAAAAGACCGACACTCAGTAATGCCACCAGCAAAAAGGCAACAAAAACACGACGCTTGTTCATAAGGTACTGATAAACCTTTCTCAACAGGAATTGGGTAAAAAGTGACGACCCCAGAAATTCGTAGCGGCCATATCTATACATTAATCATCTACGCCGTCCCCAGTGCCGTGCTACCCACATGAGGGGCTGGGTGAGGGCATACCACACATGCGCCCACGTACTGGCTTTCGGCGCTTCCGATTTCATGCGTCGCCAGCGTCCCCACAGTCCCAACCGAATTGTGGGGTCATTGGGTTGAGCATCACGGCCTAGTGATTTTTCTGACCGCCCATAACGATAAGCTGAATGTAATCGCTGTTGCAGGCTCAGAAAATAATAATGCTCAACCCATGCAGCAGGCTCATAATAAACCAGTACCCCTTGCTCCCGAAGTCGGAGGTCTATAGAGTAATCGTCAAAATACCAGTCATTGGATTTAGGTTGCACACTCAACCAAACATCTTTGCGAAAACTGCGATTGCCCCCAAACGTAAACCATGCCTGCCCGGATTGGGTGTTCATGATGCCAAGCGGCGCATTGAGACGGTCAAAATAGGCCATATGTCCATGATACTGCTTCCAGCCTGCCACATTCATTTTGTCGCCATGTCGCAATCCCCCTCCTACCCCCACCACCGAGGCCAGCCGATCATATACTGTCGCATAGGTCGCCAACCAGTCCGGCGGGGCTTGGCAGTCATCATCTAAAAAAACCATAATTTCGCCCCGACTGTGTCGCACGCCGTTTAATCGTGCCGCTCCCCATCCCTGCTGAGATTGACGGAGATAACGAATCAGGCCGGATTGATGATAGGGCATCAAAATTTTGCCTGTGCGGGGACGGCTGCCGTCATCCACTACGATGATTTCAAAATCGTCAGAGGGGAAATTCTGGGTCAACAAACTTTCGATGCAGCGGGTAATGAGTGCAGCGCGGTTATGGGTAGTCACAATAACCGAAAAAAACGGATTTTTCATGATTGTCCTTCAAAATAGCCTGCCTCTTGCAGCCAAGCCCGAATTTGGGCAGAAGTAGGCCGCTCAGGGGGAATATAGCCCCACAATTTGATCGGACGGCCAGCGTATTTTTTGCGGCGTAGCGTGCGGGCGAGGAACAGCGCGGCAGACCGGGCGACAATTTCGGGAAGCTGCCACAAAAAAAGGGCGGGAAGCAAGGTAGGCCAGTCACGCGGTTGGCTAAATCGCAGGAAAAACAGGGCATGGTTGCGGGTACGCAGATAGGTCTGCCACAAAAAGCGTTTTTCGCCCGAACTGCCTACCGCATGAATTACCTTCGATTGCAGCGCCACCACTGTAAGATAGCCCAATTTTTTAGCCCGCAGGCACAACTCGGCGTCCTCAAAATAGGCATCGTAAATGGGCGCTAACCCACCCACCTTTTCCATAATCTCCCGCCGCGCCATCAGCGTGCAGCCCCACACGTAATCAATCGGTAGCCAATTTTCCGCAGTCGGGGTTTCATCGGCACAGCGTCGCAGCAGCACCCGTCCCCATCGAAAATCAAGGTCGCCCCCCAAGTCAATCACGTCGGGTCGTAAAGTCCGCTGCATGAGGGGGCCAATCACGCCAATTTGGGGATTTTCGTCGCCGACTCGCACCATCTCCGCCAATGCGTCCGGTTGCAAGATGACATCATTGTTCAACAGCAGTATCCATTGACAGTCCTGCCCCATCAGATAATCAATGCCCTGATTATTGGCATACACATAGCCCGTGTTGTGTTCGTTCTGAATAAGATGCACTTCGGGAAAATAATTGGCTATACAATCGGGTGTGCCATCCTGCGACGCATTATCCACCACCACCGCCTGCCAATGGGGATGGGTTTGATGGCGCAGCGAAGTCAGACATTTAAGCGTGTCATGCAGGCCGTTCCATGTCACAATCACAATACCAATCAAGTGCTTTCCCTTTGGGTGGTGAGAGCCGCACGATAGGCCGCCTCAAAAGTATGGACGGAAGTCTGCCAGTTAAACTGATGACGTACAAATTCATATCCCCCACTGGCGATGGCCTCCCAATACGAACGATCACGCAAAAGACGCAACACCGCAGCAGAAAAATCCTCTGCATCCCTCCCTAACTCTACCGCAGTTCCGACAGGTGCTCCAATGCCCTCATTACCAAAAAGGGTAGTCACAACAGGTCGCCTTGCCGCCATCGCTTGAACAATCTTGGTGATTTGGCCTCCGCCTATCAAACTTGGTAGCACCGCCACGTCCACCGCCGCCCATTCCGCCGCGATGTTCGAGACATACCCTGCAATTGTGATCTGAGGATGATCCGCCATGCGTCGCACCAATTTTGGCGGTGGATTCGCTCCAACAATGCGTAGAGTTGCACTTGGATGTTCGGCGACGACGCGCGGGAATACTTCTTGAATCAAAAACTCGGCGGCGGCACTATTCGCTATCCGATCCATCGCACCAAAAAATACTAACCGCCCCGGCACAATCTTTTCAATCGGCAGAGAATCATACTCCAATCCTGACCACACTGGCGCAACTGAAACCCGTCGAGCATCTATCCTATCTGACAGCCATGCCCGATCTGTTTCAGAACATACCACTAGATGATCGCCACGTTGCATCGTTATCTGCTCTAGACGAATTAGCCCACGGGTACGACACATGGCCTGAAATTTCGCCAACCCCAACGGATAAAGCGTAATTTCACGAGGGCGGACAACCGCTTCAATATCATGTAAATTGACCACTGTACCGACCTGTGCCGGAATCACATCCAAATAACGCGCCATTTCTGTCCATGCCAGATGTGCCACCTCAATTTGGGCCACTTTACAAATATGTCGAATAGCATCGCGCATTTCAAGATGGGTACGCCTGCCCAGTTGATGGAGATGTCGCCAACCGCGCCGCAACTGTCCCAATTTTTGCCCCCACGTATAGGCCGGGGTGATGATAATAACAGAGGCACACAGGCCACGAATCGTCGCCAGTTGTTCCGCCGATTCCCCCCGCCCATAGGCCAACAAATGCAGTTCATGATGGGGAACAAGGTCACGCATCAAGTGATAAAGATGCTGTCCCCCGGCGTGTAAAATTTCGGGATGGGGCACAAAGGGGGATATGAATAACAGCCGCATTTAGTGACCACTCCATTCGCACCAACCTAGAATGATCCACCCCGGCACGACACTGCCTGTCACCAAAATTGCCATGCCCCACAACCCCGCTTGTGGCAAGAAAATCACCGCCCCGCCCGCCATAACCCCAATTCCCAATAGGCTGCCAATCACCGGCGGCCATGTATTGCCCTGCGCGAAATGTTTCAAAATGAGCGGTTGCAGATTCGTCAGTAGCCAAAAACGCGGTAGCAGTACCAGAATCGCCTGTGCGGTTTGCCGCCCCGCCGTCCACCGATTTTCCAAGACGGTAAAGGTTATCAAGGCAAAAATCGCCGCCCCTAAACTCAACAGCGCGCTTAACATCACAACCCGCTTAAACGACCACCCCAATAGTCGCCGGGCATCCGTATTTTTAGCCCAATGGGGATAGGCGGGCATAACAAAACCAGACACCGCCAATGCCATCAGCGCCTCATAGCCGCGGCCTGCCACATTAAACGCCGTGACATAACCCGTCCCCAGTGACAAAATCGCTCCCCGTTCAATCAATAATTGCAGATGCACTAACCCCGCTGCGGCGCTAATGCCTGCCATTGCCTTTCCCAATATTTTCAGTTCAGGCAAAAATTGTTGGAATAGGCTGCGGTTGATGTTGAATCCCAATCCCCCGCAAAAATACCACGTCCATCCTGCTGCTATGACTGCCGCGCCACATGTCACCGCCGATAACGTCAGCGCAGGTCTTCCCCCTAACAGTAAATAACCCATTGCCGTTACCAGACTACCGATGAATAAGGTCATGCGGGCCGCACTGAGTTGTTCGCGTGCCACCAACACCCCTCGACCAAGCCACGTTAACGCGGTGGGTAAAATTTGAAATCCCAACAGCGCCCCCATGCTTAAGCTGGACACGGTGGGTAAATCCGCCTGCTGTGCGAGGATGAAAATGACACCCCCGCTTATAAACGATGCAACTAGAGCAATGATGAGGGTTATGGCAAACAGGAGGTTCAAAAAATGGCTGGTATCGTCGGTGCGATGATAGGTCGCTGGTAGAGCCATTTCGAGGCCAGAAATTAATAAGGCTGCACTGACCAACCAAGGAATCCCGCTGACGACCAAAAATAAGTCGGTTTCCGGGTGGGGCGACCAACGAGCCAATAAGATAACCTGACTCAGAATCCCGATACCAATTTGACCCACCTGCAAGACCATCAACTGGCGGCTGTGGCGATTAAGCCTTTCTAGCGACGCCATACCCAATTATCCCACTTTCGTTGAGCGTCGAGCGCCAACTGCTGCCACTCTTGGGCTGCTGCAACATCCCCTTGCATAGAGGCATAGACCGACATCGCCCCATAATAGCGGGGGTAGTCGCCTAACAGCATGTTGGCTTGTTGAAAATCCGCCAGCGCAAAATTCGGTTCCCCCATCTGCAACCAGACCAGTCCACGATCCAACCACAAATCGGGGTCGTGTCGGCTTAACACGAGGGTGTGCGAATATTCGTCAATCGAATCAGCGGCGATTTCATTATTCTGCTCGGCGGCACTCCAGCGGCGCAAATAGAGGGCATAGGCTCGACGGAATTGTACAATCGTCGGGTAGCGGCCTACTAATTTTTGCAGCACATTCCCACCTGCCTGCCAATCATCGTTTGAAGCAGCGTAGGCATTCCCTAGAGCCATCTCAAATATTTCGGGGGTCGGGGAGAGGTCAACCGCCCATTGAAGCGTTTGAGCAGGGTCACAATCCGCGCTTTTGCCACATTGCGATTCCCCTCGATAGGCCAGCATGTCGGGTACGATAATCAGACCCATCGTCAACAAGCCAAGTCCTGCTATCCCCACTCCGATAATAGGCTGCCGACGTGTCACAGACATTACCCCCACCGGCATCGCTTCAGCATGAGCCATCCCTGCCAGCATCCAAAACAAAAACACGGTTGCCGCGCTCTCAAATGAAAGCTGTGTCCCGACGAGATTGGCACTCAGCGCCGCTAAGAGACCGATTTTTACGGAATTTTCAGATTGGGAAGACTTCGATATTCGTCGAACAAGGGGCAAAAATAGGGCCACCAGTAAGCCGATATAGACCACTAGGCCCACTCCCCCCGTCTCAATCCCAACTTCAATCAGCCGATTGTGAGGTCGTCCTCCCAATGCTTCTGCACCACCAAAGGGAGCAAGTTCCGGCGGGAGATGCCATTCCAATACCATGCCATAACTTGCAGGCCCATACCCCAAAATCGGGCGCTCTTGGATGGCATCCGCAGCGGCCTCCCATCCCAAAAAGCGGATTTGGGCAGTCGCACCCTTCCAGCGAAACATATTGGTCAGCGTTTGCAGGGTATGGGGCGCATGACTTGGCAGCGGCGGCAACATACTCAAAACGAATAGGACTATGAGTCCGGCGGTAGTCCCCATCAACACGAGACGGGCTAGATTTTTTCTCCCTCGATTCATCAGCCATAATCCGGCGAAAATACAGACACTCGCCAATGTCGCCAGCCACCCCGCCCGTGAATAGGTAAAAATGAGACACACCCCTTGCCCAAGCAAAATCACCACACCGATTTCTCGTCGCAGCCACTGATTTAGCATTAGGGTGAAGGTGAGGGGTATCGTCATCGCCAAATACAAGGCCAGTAGATTCGCATGGGCCAGTGTTGCCGAAGCACGCACGGTATCTTCATCATTGATAAGGGGATTGAGGCGCAATTGCTCCAAGATGCCGTATATCGAAACCATAGCACTTGTCCAAACGACGGTTTGCAGCAATCGGCGCTGCGTATCCGTTGAAAATAGCTGGCGGCGGGCCAAGCCAAATAGAATGGCGCTGGCAAGCGTCAATAAAAAACCATTGCGCCATGCCGGATCACCCCACAACGCCCAATTCGGCATATCCGAGCCAAACACCGCCAGTAAATTGACCAGCAAAAAAACCACAAACCACTTTTCGGTATGATTCTTAGATGGTTTTGGGATTGCGCCACGCCAAAAAGCTGCCCCCAACAAAAGCCCTGTAAAAGCCAATAGGAGGGCCACCTTATCGGGTTCATATTGCCAGCGGCTGATAGGATTAAAGGCCAGTGGCAAAATAATCAACGCCGCCAGCCATAGTTTTGTGGGAGGGGGGAGAGTCATCGAGCATTGGCCTACGGATAATTTCATGCCGAGTCAACAATTATGAGTGTATAGCGGTTAGACCTGAAGTGAAAATTTCCAAGCCACTTTTGGCGAGGAGCAACTGACGGAACAGTTTAGGGCCATTGCTTGGGTATTGGAGCAAGTCATTAAGGTAGCCAATAATCAGGGGTGGGTGGTTTCGTCTGGCAAATCAGCAACCACCAGCTTCAACATCAACATATCCTGTAAACGTATACCGTTTTCATACACAGGGGCCGGAAAATAGTCAAAAAAGTTCTTCCGCACCGAATCCATGCGGAAGCCGCACTTTTGGTAAAAGGCGATTTGATCCAAGCCCGCATTGGCTGTACCTACTATAATTTCTGCTGTGCCCCGCCGCTGTGCTTCTTCGATAATCCAGCGCATGATCGCCTTGCCATACCCTTGACCGCGCCACGCAGGTTCGGTAGCGATATAGACAATTTCGCTTTCGGCTGGTGCCCATCGCATGACCACTGCCCCAACAATATCATCCCCAACTTGGGCAAGGTAAGCGGTAGTGGATGGGTCTTCAATTGTCTTTAAAATACGCTCGTCGCCTTCTTCTGCTTCATGCAAAATGGGGACAAGGATCGTCGCATCTTTGGACGGCACGATTTCAATGGACAACATTTCTACCCCTTTCCTATTCTCCAAGCTTAATTTGCCAGAGCGTAGGCTTTTTCAATATATTCCAAACTCTGATGGCGGAAATAGGTATTATACAACTCGGCATAATGTCCACCAGATTCCAATAGCGAATCGTGATTGCCCTCCTCGATAATCTCCCCCTGTCGCAAGACAATAATACGGTCAGCGTTGCGAATGGTGCTAAGACGATGGGCAATGACAATCGAGGTGCGGTGATGCAATACCAAATCCAACCCTTCTTGGATTTGCGCCTCGGTCAGCGGGTCAACACTCGCCGTTGCTTCATCCAAGATAAAAATGGAGGGGTCTTCCAGCAGCACCCGACTGAGAGCTACCAATTGGCGCTGGCCCATACTGATGCCCGTCCCGCGCTCACCCACTTCGGTATCAAGGCCATTCGGCAGGGTTTCGACCCATTCCCCGCCCGCGATTTGAGCCGTCATCGCTTCAATTTCGGCGTCGGTAGCCTCCGGTTTACCATAGCGGATATTTTCGCGCACCGTGCCGCTGAACAGGAAGGGGCTTTGGTTCACAATTCCCAGATTCCGCCGATAGTCACTTAAATCAAAGGTGCGGATGTCACGCCCATCAATCAATAATTGCCCGTCCTGAAATTCATAGAACCGCGCAATCAACTTGCCCAGACTGGATTTCCCTGCCCCTGTATGTCCGACTAACGCAATCGTCTCACCTTGTTCGATTTTGAGGTTAAATCCTTCCAGCACCGTTTCTTCGGCGGTATAGCGAAAATCTACATCTTTGAACTCAATCTCACCTTGCAATCTGCTGACGGGTTGATTATCGGTCTGGACAACTTTCGGTTCGGCGTCAATTAACGCAAACACACGCTCACTGGCACTCAGCCCGCTTTGGAACTGGCTCCAGAATGACGCGATGCTGGTCAACGGGAACCAGAATTGCTCAAGCCCTAAAATGAATAGATACCATTGACCGGGGGTGAGATGGGCATCGGCCACCCGTGTCGCGCCAAAATAGACAATCGAAGTGGTCCCAATCACCGATGCCGTGAAATTTAGCAGGGGGAAAATCGAACTAAAGGTAAACTCTGTCCGCAAATTAATCCGAAAGGCGCGGCGGTTGACATTGCTAAACGTGTCATAGATGGCCTGTTCTTGGCGATAGGCTTTTGCCACCGAGATACCACTGATGCTCTCTTGAATATTGGAATTGACCTCCGCCAAAATACGACGCGACTGCTGGGTTGTCCAGCGGGCAAATCGGCGGAACGCGAGGGCAATAATTACCACCAACGGGGCAAAGGACACGACTAACAACGACAGGATGGGGTCAATAATAAACAGAACAATGGTCATGAACAGCACCAACATCACTTGGCTCATCAAGTCAATCGAAAGCTGGACGACATTAGCAAAATCTTGCGTATCAGAAGTCACGCGCGACACAATCTTGCCCGTCGGGTTTTCGTCATAAAACGACAAATCGCGTTCGGTGACGGCTTTAAAGGCGCGTTCACGTAAGGCCAAAACCACATCATTGACCGCGCGAGCCGAGGTACGCCGTCGGATGTAATTCGATACCCAAGATGACACCCCCGAAAAACTAATTACCCCGACCAGCAGGACAATCGTGCCAATTTTGGCCCCCTCCGCCAACAGGTCAATACTGCGCGAGAGGAACAGCGGCAGGGCAATGTCAAACAGGGCCGCCAGAAAAACCGTTATCCCGACAATGGTCATCCGGCGATATTGTGGGCGGAAAAATGCCCAGATGCGGCGGATAAGTTCCCCGTCGGTGTAGCTGCGATCATAACTCTCGGCCTCAAGGCCATCCATGATAAAACCCATTGTGATCGTTCTCCTCTTGTTTTATCTATTTGGCCCTTAGGCAACGGGTTCAGCTTCGGCCTGCATCAGGGGTGGCAAGTCCACTTCGTAACGCGCAAAAATACTGCGATAATCGGCACTCGTCGCCAGTAAATGTTCATGCGACCCCTGTGCCACAATCCGCCCCTTTTTGACGACGAGAATTATATCGGCCCAACGAATTTGGCTTAGGCGGTGGGTAATCAGCACAACGGTACGCCCTTCTTGTACCCGGCGAATCGCTTTTTGAATTTCATCCTCGGTGGCACTATCTACGGCGCTGGTCGAGTCATCCATAATCAAGATGCGCGGGTCGGTCAAAAAGGCCCGTGCCAACGCAATGCGCTGACGTTGACCCCCAGAGAGTGTCACCCCACGTTCACCAACCATCGTTTCATAGCCGCTTTCAAATTTCATGATGAAATCATGGGCTTGGGCAGCCTGGGCCGCCCGTTCAATATCGGCTTGGGTCGCTCCCGGCACGCCAAACGCAATGTTTTCAGCCACCGTGCGTGAGAACAAAAATACATCCTGCTCGATTACACTGATCTGAGAGCGCAGGCTATCCAACGCCCAATCGCGCACATCCACCCCATCCAGCAAAACCTGTCCGGAGTTGGCGTCATAGATGCGATTGATGAGGCGGGTGATGCTGGTTTTGCCACTGCCCGTCTGCCCGACAATCGCTACTGTCTGTCCGGCCTGCACTTTGAATGAGACGTTTTTCAGCACGGGGTTATCCGCGCCATAGTATCCAAAGCTGACATTCTTAAATTCAATATCGCCACGAATGCTGGCTCGATGTCCCGTCGTATTTTCATCAATATCGGCTTCGGCTTTAATCAGCGACAAAATACGGGTCGCCCCGGCATACCCCAACTGCACCAGCGAAAAGGTGAAAATGCTGATAAAGGTCGGGAAGCGCAAGATCCCAAATATGCCAATATAGGCGATAATCGTGCCCACCGGGATTTCGCCCCGATCATATAAAATGACGGCGTGCAAAAATCCGGCGGTGATGGCTAGACTCAACATGAGCAGTGGCAGATAGCGCCCTTCTATTTCGCCCTGCTGTACCATATAATCGCGGTACTTGCGGGCATTTTGGATAAACTTGGCTTGTTCTTGTTGTTCTTGGGCCGAAGATTTGACCAGTTCGATCCCGCTAATCGTTTCCTGCAATCCGGCGTTCATGATGCCAAAGGTGTTACGGGAATGGGTGGTCACAGGGCGCAGTCGCCGTGTATAGTCCCACAGGGCGATGTAAAATAGCACGGTGAAAACAACGGGCGAGAGCAGCAGTTCCGCCCGCAGCAGGGCAATCGAAATCAGCGGCACAATCAGGCTCATAGACGACCCAACAATGAGCATTAGGCCCGGATTGAGCATCATATTGAGTTGGCGCACATCGTCCGTAGCGCGGGCCATCACATCGCCAATCCGCTGGCGGTCATGAAAGGTCTGGCTCTTACCCAAAAGGCTGATATACAGTTCTTCGCGGGTATCCCGTTCAAGGCGTTGAGCCAGCAAGCCAAAGGAGTAGTTGCGGCAAAGCTGGCCCGTTGCATAGAACAGCCCTAACAATCCGATATACAGGACATAGGTGCGAACCTTATCCAAATCAGGTGAGTCCTGATTGATGACATCGAAGGCCTTGCCAGTAAAAAATGCGATGGCGGCCTGCCCCCCGCTGTTGATAATGGAAGCGGCGACGGCAAGGAGAGCAAAGGGCCAATGGCGTGCCAGATGCGACAATAACCAGACAGTGGTGCTGGAATGATTATAGGTCTTGGCATTCTGAACGTTGAATTCGCTTTTGGTGGTGTTGGTCATGGGGAAACCTAGAACATCTGTTTGTTTTGATTAGAGTAGTATACTACCGTTACAGCATAGCTTCAAGGCTATCATAGCTAACTGCACATTGACTATGTACTAAGGAACAGTTCACTTCATCATGAAACGCCTCACTTACGAGGACGCCCTCAACTTCCTCTACAGTTACATTGATCGGGGGGGCAAAAAACCCCCGCAACAAGACGAAGCCCGTCCCGCACGTACCCGCTATTTGCTCGAACTCATGGGCAACCCTCACCAGCGTTATCCCACCTTACATATTACGGGGACAAAAGGCAAAGGTTCTGTCAGCGCCATGTGTGCCTCGATCCTACGGGCGGCGGGGTATCGCGTTGGGATGCTGACTTCCCCTCACTTACAAGAACTGCGTGAGCGTTACCAGATTAATCAAGCAATGGTCAGCGAAGAAACCTTAACCAATGCTGTTGCAGAAATCAATCCTACTTTAGATAGGTTTCCCGAAGCCCGCTGGCCGGAGGTCATTACCAGTTTGGGATTTTATATGTTTGCACAGGAACAGGTAGACATCGCCGTTGTGGAGGTCGCCTATGGAGGGCGGTTGGATTCCACCAACGTTGTGACCCCGATTACCTCGATTATCACCAGCATCAGCTATGACCATATGCACCTGCTCGGCAATACGCTGGCGGAAATCGCATGGGAAAAATCGGGCATTATCAAACCCGGCGTGCCAGTTGTCAGTGCGCCACAAAAAGATGAGGCCCGTTTGGTCATTGAAAAAATTGCCACCGAGCGTCATTCACCGCTGACCCTAGTCGGGCGCGATTTACCCTTCCAAGCCTTGCCTCCGTCCTTAGATGGGCAGAGCATGAGTGTTGAGTATCCCAATCACTCACCCAAAACCTATACTACCGCCCTGATTGGTCAGCACCAAGCGATTAATACCGCCGTAGTGTTGGGGGTGATGGAACGGGTCAAAGAGGCAAATTTTGCTATACCGGAGACCGCCATCCGGGCTGGATTATGGAATGTCAACTGGCCCGGACGCATGGAAATCATTGACCAGAACCCCATCGTATTGTTGGATTCAGCCCATAACGGTGAATCAGGTCGCTGGCTGCGCGAAAATATCCAAGCGATGTTTCCCCAACGCCCACTCGTCTTGGTTTATGGCTCGAAACCAAACAAGGATATTGACAGTACCCTCAGTGAGCTTATACCAATGGCGGATTATCTAATACTGACCCGTTCAGTCTATCCCGCGACGGTTGACCCCGATCAACTCATTGACTTTGCACGTCATGCAGGGTTTACTGGCCCAATCGAAACCATTACCGATTTAGCCGCCACCATTGAACGTGCCAAACAATTAGCAGGGCCGACGGGGTTGGTCTGTATTACAGGGTCTATGTTTATCGTCGGGGAGGTGCGGACGCTGTATGGCCTGCGTCCCAATGAAGCGGTGAGGGTGAGTAATACCCACCCTACGGGCTTGGATTAGATGACACGGACTAATGTGCCGACTTCGGCCCAATTGAAAAACCATTCGGCTTCACTGGTTGGTAGATTCACGCAACCGTGACTCATGGGCCGACCAAAGGAGTTGTGCCAATACGTCCCGTGTATCGCGTACCCTTGATAGAAATACATGGTATAGGGCACTTGCGGCAGATAATACCCCGGCCCAGCCATGTCATCAGCGGCTAGTTTGACATAGATATGATAATCCCCATACACCGTTGGCGTATCGGGCAGACCCGTCGAAACAAGGTGCGAATGTACCAACGCCCCGTTTTCGTAGGCATAGATGCGTTGATTATCCACCGACACCACGATTTCTTTGCCTACCCCTGTTGGCGCGGGGGGGGCATCGGCAGCAGAGGGGGCATAGACGCCACCCGCCGGGATAACCAGTTCTTGCCCGACAAAGATCACGTCTGGATTAGATAAGTCATTTAGCGCCAAGATGTCGTCAATCGAGACGCCGTATTCTTTGGCAATCAAGCCCAATTCCTGACCACGCTCCACCACATGCACCGTCGTCTGACCTGAATTGGCCTGTGCATTTTCTTGAACGGGCGGCGCGACCTCAATCATGCTCAAGTCTAGCACCCCATCGGCGATTTCCGCGTTCAGGTTGACGCGCAGGCGTTCCAACATCACCGGAATATCAATTGCGCGGCCATTTTGGGCGGGACTGGTAGAAGCCGGGATATTGGCAAGGTCGCTAAGATAGATAAAGCCGTTCTGCGCCTGATTCAAATCCACCGTGTAATAGGGCTGCATATTTTCACCAGTGCTGGCATTTTGGGCCGCATCCAATGTGGCATCCACATTGATATTGATACCCAAATGCGCCAGTTGCAGCGACCAACTGCGTGTGCCGTCGGTCAGCAGTAGCGGTTGGGCTGGAATGTTTTGAGATAGATAGGTCTTCGCCTCACTCGACGACATACCACTCACGGGCAGCCCCGCCACCGTGACATCATCGGCAATATCGTCTTGGCTCAGGTAAAGAACGACCCCCACCGCCAAAAGCCCCAAAAGCAAAACTGTCCCCATCACCACAGCACCCCCCATGAGTAACCATGCGGTTGAATTGGGGCGTCGAATGGGTGGGTTTGAAGAGGCAGAAACTGGATGAGGGATGGTATTCATGTGCTGTGTCATTCGATGTTACGATTATGCTCCACTAACGATATAGTCTACTATTATAGACGGTGCGAGTAATGGATGTGCGCCGCCTGCCCACCCACCGATTTCCCTACGCCCCATGATTCATAATATAGGGGTTTAGGCTTTTTTAAACTTCTTGACACAAAACAAACGTTCTGTTACCCTGTAATAAACCAAGAACAAGTGTTTTATCGCTTTGTGGCTATTGGAGATGTTTTTTGGGAGGTGGCCGATGGGCGCACGACAGTTACCATTGTTTGAATCAGCCGACGGACGTGAACACCGTCTAACCGGTCGCAGCACGCTTGCCGAAGCCGTAGTGCCATTTCAAGCCTATTTACGCGGTGAAGGCAAAACCCAAAATACCCTTATCAGTTTTACCTCAGATATGCGCGTGCTCACCGAATTTTTTGGGCCAGATATGGCACTTGGCAAGATTAGCACCGCCCGCCTCAACGAATTTTTGCATTGGCTGGAGCACGGGCGCGGAATTCCGTGCAGTCGCAAATCCTATGCGCGGCGTGTGACAACCCTCAAGGTCTTTTTCAAATGGCTGCAAGAGGATCAAGTTCGGCGAGACAATCCTGCCGAACCGATTTTGCAGCGATCTGGCCCCGCGCCGTTGCAAGCTATCTTGACCGAAGCCGAAATCGAGCAGATGTTGACCTATTGTGAATCGCTGGCCCATGCCGAAAAACCTGACTCGCGCCCCTATGTCTTATTTAAACTGTTGCTGGATACAGGCATCAAAAAGAGCGAAACCGTCCAGATGACAGTGAACGACATTGAACGCACTAACCCGCGTCAGCCCATGCTGGTCATCGGTCACAAAAATCGCCAAAACATCTTTCAAGAACGGCGCATTCCCCTTGACCCGACTTGGCCCGCAATGTTGGAGCGTTATCTAACCGAGCATAAACCCAAAGGCGGACGCATCTTCGACTGTACCGCCCGCAATTTGGAATATGTATTGACCGATACGGCGAAGGCAGCAGGGATTGCATCACGTATGTCGTTTGAGACTTTGCGTTGGACGTGTGCTGTGCGGGATTATCGTGCGGGAATGGGCCTTGAAACCCTGCGCGAGAAGATGGGCCTCAGCAAAATTAGCTGGCGCGAAACCAGCCAGAAAATTATGAGGCTGGCGGCAGGGGAGACGATGGAAGAACTGGCTGAGGATTAAGGCATTTTTCCATTTCGATACCATCTTCACCATCTCGATAGTAGCTGCGACGGCGGCGTACTTCGGTATAGCCTGTTTCGGCATACAGAGTATAGGCCGCCCTATTCCCTGCCCGAACAGTCAGGCGAATACACTCAGCCTGTAATTCCCGTTCACACCATTGCAACAAAAACCGCCCCAGTCCTTTGCGTTGATACTTTGGATTGACGCCTAACGTGATAATCCACCCCGGACGCCCCATGGTACCCACCGTGCCCGAAATAAACCCAGCCATATCGCCATTCGGAGCGATCATTTTAAAATTGCGGCTGATGGGAGCCAAAATCAACATGACAATTTCTAACAGAGGGTAGGCATCCTGCGGAAATACCAACTTTTCCAATTGGCGGATTTTCCAAACATCCCGGAGAGTCGCCCGTTGCACTTGGTAATCTCGGTAGGTTGCGAGTGAGTTCATGAAATTAGGAAACGGCGTACATCCCGGTTGCCTGAACTTCTTCGAGGGCTTCTAGAGTGTCCTTCAGCGACAACACCTCATCCACAATCTCTTGACGCAGGCGGTTGGTGCTGCGTCCATCAATACTCTTGGCGTCCAGCAGTTGAATCTGGGTGTAAATCGTGCCCAACGCGGCAAGGGTGTTATCCAACTGCACATCAGCCCGTTTGACATTGGCTTCCAAATCCCGTAGATGGCTCAGTTGCAATTCTTTGCTACGAATAGCATCCCGCAGTTCAGCCTTGACCCGTTCATCTTGTTCCTTATCCAGCCGCAACCGGAGCGCCTGTAATTCATTTGGGACACGCACACGATCACGGCTGATGATGTCGCTGGATTCGTAGGCATCAATTCGCCGGGCCAATTTGAAAACCTGCTCCAACCAATGATTGACCTCAGCAGCGGTGCTTTCAATTTGCAACCGCATCGCCCCACCGCGTGTCTGAGCCAATGCCCGGATATTTTCTTGATATTCAAGCGCTTGTGCCACCCGTTGACGGGCATGATGATTACGGACTTCGTTTATGTCGTATTGCTGGGCAAAAATCCGTTCTACTGCCTTAGCATTTTGTTGGGGATCGCTAACTGTCGCCAGCACAAAAATCAGTTCGGCCACCGCGCCAAACGCTAACCAGATGGCTGAGGTTGCGCCTAAAAAACTCACCCCAAAAATCCAGCACATCACCGCCAGTGCGATGATCGTCAGGCTTTGGGGCTTGCTTACAGCATTGAAAAAGATGGCACTTTGCGCCCGCTGCCGAATAGAATCACGGGCAGGATTAGATGACATGGTTATCCCTACTCAGAAATTCCTAAGCGTTTGCGGCGTTCTTCCAGTTGAAGCTCAATTTCGCTTTGCCCGATGACATCCTCCACCTGATTTTGTAGGCGACTGGACACCATATCGGCTTCGGCTTCGACCTTATCCAACCGAGCATAAATCTGGTCGGCGAGGCGCTTGATGTCTTCATCCCCGATACCTGCCAAGTCGTCAATACTGCGGATGGATTTATTGGTGAGTTGCTTGGCTTCGGTGAGTTCAATCAGCGCCTTGAGTTGTTCACGCTGCTGTTGAATCGCCACCAAGCGGGCTTCCAACTTCAGGCGGGCATCCATGATCTTGCGATATTCTTCTTCCTGTCCGCGCCACTGGTCGTGATATTCCTGCGCGATCTGGCGCTTGTTATTGAGATCGGTTTGGGCCGCCAACGCCAGTTCATTTTTGCCCTTCACCAGCAAAGTATCAATGTCGCGGTCAAGTTTTTCGACCTGCGCCATAAACTCATCATATTTGCGTTTGAGGGTTTTGACCGTGCCGCCGATGGTTGCCGCCGTGTCTTCCAATTCCTCAAGATTACTTTCCGCCTGCCGGATATATTCATCCATGACCTTCAATGAATGGGTCTCCAATGCACGGTCTACCATTGAATGAAGATTCGCAGAAATCAAGGTGTTCACTTTTTGCAGCACAGAGGCCATTTTAAACCCTTCTCACTCCCAATAATGCTTGAGGATCAATCTATGCACCTAGTACGCAGGGCAATATCCAAAAGTTGCATTCGCCTATCGTCGTGTTAATTGCGTTGGGCAGGCAACAGCACCAGCACACTTGTGCCGGAGCCGGGGGTACTTTCGATCACCACTTCGCCATTATGCGCTTGTACGATCCCCTTGACAATTGCCAAACCAACCCCGCCGCCCTGATCTTCGAATTCCTTGCGGTTAATTTGATAGAACACATCGAATATCTTGGCAACTTCCTCCGGGGCAATGCCTCGTCCGGTGTCGGAGATTTCAAAACACACACATTCCTGTGCTTGTTCGCCATCTCCAACCAACATCGGCATTACGCGCACCACAACTTGATTAAAGGCTTGGTCTTTGCCAAAATAATCGCGGTCCCTCCCAAATTTTAGGGCGTTGTCCACAAGCGCCTGCAATGCCTTCACAAAATGATCGTGATAGATCTGCGTCGGCGGGGTTTCCGGGTCAACTTCAACCTTCAATGACTGACGAGTAGCATCTAATCGCATCCTAAAAGGGTCGGTTACTTCCGCCAGCAGTGTTGCATAATCTTTGATGATGATACGGTGCAGATTAAAAGCATCCACCGCTTCGCCAGTCTCAATTTCCACCAACATAATAAAATTCTCAACAAGACGACGCAGCCGAGAAGCGCCTTCATCAATCCCCACCAGATAGCGACGCAGGGTTTCCGCGCTTAGAGTATCCGCATCCTGTTTGAGCATCTCATTATAGGCCACCACATAGGTCAGCGGGGTGCGAAATTCGTGATACAGCATTTCCAAAATCCGCTGTTTAAGGTTCAGAATTTCGCTTTCATGCTGCTGGCGCAATTGACGATGCCGTTCTAATTTGGAAGACACCGCAATACGCAAATCATCGGGGCCAAAAGGCTTGGTGACATAATCATCCGCTCCCAATTCTTTGCCCTTGTTGGCATCCGATCTTTCACCTTTGGCCGTCAGAAAAATAAAGGGAATTTTGTTCCAAAGGGCTTTCCCACGCACTTCCCGCAACAAATCATAGCCGTCCATACCCGGCATCATAATGTCAGATACAATCAAATCAGGCAATTCTTTTTGTTTACGCAGCACATCAAGGGCATTATTACCACTACCCGCAGTGAGGACTTGATAGCCATCGAGTTCAAGAATGTCTTTTATCCCTTCCATTAAATAAAAATCATCTTCAACTACTAAAATTTTTACTGGCATAGCAATTGTTCTGGTAGCATCGCCCTCCGCGAAACTACCCATCCTTTCTCTCCGACTCACTGACAGATGTGGTTTGTTTCTCAGTCCCATTTTAACTCAAATAATACAGCCTTGAAATATCGCAGGTCAATAAGCCATGAGGTTGATGACGTGGTAACTAGCCGTATGACTCAATCGGTAGATTGGGAGGGGAAGGCAAAAGGGGCGCTGTGGGATATATCTCATTTGAGACATGGAGGGAGAGCATTGACCCTCACAACCACCGATAACCCAACAACTATCGGCCCGCGCCTATATCTAATGACATTTTATGGTGAGGCATGGGCAAAAAGGGCGACATGGGAGAATGTCATTCCCCTTTGCCACTCGGGACATCCTGTGCAGATTCCACACAGGAGAGGGACTCGAACCCTCGAAGGCATCCGCCAAATGATCCGATAACCCACATCTGTCGGCCCATGCCATTGCAATCAAATCTGAGGGTGGTACAGGCAAAGGATCGTGTCTGGTATAAGCTCTATCCAGTTAAGCTACTGATACCGAAGTATCAGGCAGGACTCGAACCCGCACCCCATCGTTGGAGACGATAACCCAGTCACAGCGGCCCGTACCAAAAATGATTTGGTTGTTAATGTTGAGAGATGGTGTAGGCAAAAAATTACTAGATGGGCATCCTTTCCGGATCCAAAGTCCGGTGATAACCCATATATTCCGGCCCACACCCGTTCTGCTATTCGATTGTTAAAAACCAGTGCAGACAAAAAGTTGCATATGGGTAAACCTTCACCAGTTGCCTAGTGAAGTCCCGCCACCATGAGTTTAGGGGTGGCGGTCTGGAGTCGAACCATTGTTAACCGATAACCCACACACGTCGGCCCGCACCGATTTTCAATTGCTTTGGGAGATGCAGGCAAAGGAGCGTATCTGGAATCGCGCTCTGCCATTGAGCTACAGATTCGGTAGAATCCAGTGGGAGTCGAACCCACACCTCGTCGTCCCGAACGATAACCCAAACACAACGGCCCGCATCTTCAATTGATTCAATTATCAAGGAGATGGACAAAAATTGGCATACTGGTAATTGATTGGCAAAGTCCGGACTTGAACCGGAGACGCATGGATAGTTTATCCACCGTTCTACCAACTGAACTACCTAGCCGAGAACCAGCACACAGCGGCCCATCTCAACAATTCCACTTTGGGAGTGATAGTGCCTGAGCAGACCGAAATCTACAAAGGCCCTATCCTCCGACTCTGCCGCATAAAATCTTGGTTAAGCCTGCCTTCTTTCTTGCCAAGAAAGCGCATGGGCTATCAAACCAACATTTCTTGTGGCCCACTTTGGTGATA
The DNA here is from genome assembly GCA_013112715.1 of Chloroflexota bacterium. Taxonomy (GTDB): domain Bacteria; phylum Chloroflexota; class Anaerolineae; order Aggregatilineales; family J027; genus CFX10. Next base: position 22,568 of record JABFGB010000004.1, on the reverse strand, counting down.
GGTGGTGTAGGCAAGTTGCCGTAAATGGGGTCGTTTCAGTTGATAACCCATGTACTCCGGCCCACACCAAGTCTTATTTTACGTCAAATGGTGCCCCGGCCAAAATCCGCAATCAGCGCCGGAGCCGAGGCATCGAAACCCACTACGTCCAACATCCCGGCATCATTCGGGTCGGCAATCGTGAATCCATTCGATACCATCCCGACGACAATCAGCTTCGACGGAATGCCCATCTTCTCACGATATTGAGCAAGGGCTTGAACTGGGTGTAACTGCGGGTTCGCCCACGTCTCGCTATCGGTGTAGATGACAAACGTATCCACTGCGATTTTGTGTTCCAGCGCATACAGCATCGGTTGAGCGCAGTCGGTCGCCCCGAAAGGCAGCCCATTGGTCATCTTGACCACATCCGTCAGCCGCATCCGCGCCGAGATATTCAGCGGCACGATTTTGTCTTGGAACGAAACCACCGTGTAATTCGGCTCCGAACGCGCCGTCACCATCGCCATCGCTGCGCTGCCTTCACGCGGCGTCAACCCCGGCACACCTGCGACCATCCCGCCCGACATCGAACCCGATACGTCCAATGCCAGCATGATCCGTTTGTTGGTCGGCTCAACGTTTTTGAACGCCAGTTCAAAAGCCGCGTCGAGTGCGTCCAATACACGCGGGGTAGGCGTCCAACCAGCCGATTTTTCGACCCCGGCCTGTCCCCGACGGCTGACCTTACCCTTGAGTGCGTACCCTAGCGAATAGGCCCGTAGCGCAATCAACACCGCGATGGGATGGACCCGTGCCTTCCGCAGTGTATCGGCATTGGTCAGGCGTTCAACCACCCTGTTTTCGGCCTCGCTGAGTGGCTTCAGTAGGCCAATCCGCGACATCACCCCTAAGTTACGGATGAGGGCCGTCATCGGCATTTTGGTCAACAGTGCCGCCCATACATCCGGGTCATTTAGCCATTGGGTCGGCAACGCCTCGCGCGGCAGATCATAGGCTTCAATCAGCTTGACCACTGTATCCGTATCAGCCGCCTTCTGGACTCGTTCAAACGCCCAGATAAACGCTAGGGCTTGATCTTCCGGCGCATTCAACGCCTCGGCCCATTCCAATGGGTTGGTTTCTACATGAGCCGTTTCACCCGTGCCATTTTCTTTGGGCTTATACGTCACCCATTTGAAAATCGTGCCCTGTGTATCATTGGCGGGTGTCGGGTGCGCCAACCGAAGGGTGTCGGTGTGTGTCCAGCCGTTGCGCTGACGATATTTCACCAGTTGGTAGGCCAGCGAACGGTTATCCATCGCCAAATACCAACCACCTACCGCCCGACGCAAGCCACGCCCCCAACCACGCATCCCATTAACCAGTTCCGCGAAGGTGAACAAATGCGTTCCTGTACGGCACACGTCGGGTAGCGCCTTAAATGCCGCCTGTCGAATGGCCTCATCACCTTTGGTCACCGCCAGTGCTAGGGCAAAAATCGCTGGATCGTTTTTCGGCGCACGGCCTTCTTGCGAAATCGCCACGATTTCATTGACCGCACGCACCCCGTCGGTTTGGATACACTTGAGGACATTGTTGGCGTTTTCCAGCGTCAAAGCACGCTCGCTGGCATAATACGACCCGCCTTCGCTCCCCAAAATGAGAAACCGACGCAGGCGACCCCATTTATCCACCGCCCAGCTATACCCACCTGCCGAGTTTGCAACCTGCGTTGTTCCCGGCAAGGGGGCATTTTGCGGTGTGGGTGCTTTGGTAATCAGGTGTGTCAAATATTTCTTCATCACCGCACCGCCTTTCTCCAACTTCCAATACATCCGTCTGAGGTGGTGGGCAAAAATCGTGTTGGTCGTTTTCAGCTTTTACTAGCGATAATCCAAACACATCGGCCCACCAGAATTTATGATATAACAAAACCTATCTAAACGTCAATAAGCATATCTAGGGTTCACTAGGGTTCAATTGTTATGATATTGTCAAATAGGGGACGGTCATTCGTCAGGCAAGCAGTGTTTCTTTTCAGCAACGCAGCGATTATCATTTGTCGCCGTTCGATAGGTGCATTCAAATTTTGAGGCGTATATGAAACAGCGTGGATTTTGGCTTGTATTGATTGCGGCGAATTTGTTCATTCTATTTGTGGCCCTCCCGACAGCATGGAGCAGTCCGACCCGCCAAGCCGCCGCAACACCCACTTCAACCGCTACCGTTTTTGCTGAGGCCCTTAATCCCAACGCCAATATCCGCAATCAGCCAAATATCGCAGGTGAACAACTGGCTACCATTCAACCCGGTGAATCCTATCCCGTGCGTGGCTATTATTTTGAATGGTTGCTGATTGAATTTCCGGCCTCCCCGAATGGCTATGCGTGGGTGCATCAAAGTGTCGTGGCGCTAACCGGTGATCGCACGGGTCTGCCACAAATTGACCCTGCTGCCTTACCTTCTACCCGACCACCGACTAGCGAACCAAGCCCAACAGTAGACGCCATCGAAAATGCCGCCGTCATTACAGCTACACCGACCACTGAACAGCCGATTGTCACCCTGACCCCCACCGCGACCATTCCCGGCCTTGATTTTACGACTCTGCAAAGCGACATTTTGACCTATTTGGCCTCACGCGGCATCGTCTACAATGGCCCGAACAGCGTCGTTTCGATTTATGTGCAAGATTTGGAAACAGGCGCGGCGATGGGCATCCAAGAAAATGTGCTGCAAAACGCCGTCAGTACCGCCAAAATCGGGGTCATCGCCAATTATTTCCGCTATATCTATCAGCCTCCCAATCAAGATATGGAATTCCGCCTTGCCGCGACGGTCATTTGTTCCTCCAACGCCAACGCCAACGTGTTGATGGAATCCACCGACCCCGCTGACCCCTTAAATGGCATCCGCCGCACGTCTGATACCTATTGCCGGGGTGGAGCGACCAATACCCTTGTAGACCGCCATTTCTGGATTGGCGACGCGGGGGACGGCGCTGTCCCATCCGATTATTATGCCTCCGTCGGTGCGACCCCATGCCCGGCTGATGCCGCCAGTCCGGTAGATACCTCCGTTAGCGCCGTAATTGACCCGCAGTTGCACACCACCGCTGCCGATATGGGCCATTTTCTGAATCAGCTTTACGAATGTTCCGAATTTGGGGCAGGGCTGGCGCAAATTTTCCCCGACGAAATTACCCAGACCGAGTGCCAGTGGATGATGAATTTGCTGCTCGGCACAAAATTTCAGCATATGATGGAATTGGGTGTGCCAGAGGGTGTGCGAATTGCCCACAAAGTCGGTTATGGGGCGGAGGCGGCAGGGGACGCAGGCATCGTCTTTTCCCCCGGTGGTGATTATATTTTGACCGTGTATATTTGGGATGACCGCCTCGATAATTTTGATTCCTACGCGCTGGCCCGCTGGATGGCAATTGGGGAAATTTCGCGCATGGTCTACAACTTTTTTAATCCCGATGCCCCCCTAACCACCATACGTATCCCGCCGAATTCAGCGGGTGGGTCGGCCTGTGTGCTACCCAATGACCGAGACGTCATTGACCTGAATGACCTTTCGATTGGGCGCTTTGATGCACAGGGCAATCCGCTCTCTACTGCCTGCTATGATTGGCCCAACTGCCGCGCTTTTGAGGGGTGGACACAATGAGCGATATAGATAGTATCCAGCGAACTCTCAGAGTCTTGGGGTGGCAATGGCATAAGCTATTTATCTTTCTCCAAATCAGATTTACTCGCGTTCTAATTTTGATTGCGTTCTATATCCTTTCTCACCTGGCGTATTAGCTTTTCAATCAAGCTTGGTGGAAAGTAGGGAGCATGGATATAAGGCAAGGGATAGACACTATATTGCTTGGCCTGCAACAGTTGGTCTAAAATGACTTGATGATTTTCATCTTCAACTAAAGGAGGAAGCGCGAGACCATCTTTTCTAAGGATATCTAGGTGATCAAATATTGCAGAAACCCATTCTTTTTTGGCATCATCTGATAACCGATCCAAAAAGCCCCAAACAGATTCCCATGTTTCATACAATGCAAATTGAATGTCATTGTCATCGGGATGAGGCATTCGATGATCAAAGTTGTTCCTAAGTATTTCACCAGGAATGGCTTCCGGAAAAGCCTTGCAGGTGAACGTCTTTCCCCCTTCCGATCTCACCTTACGCTTTTCAGGGCTATGGAAATGCTTACAAAACCAGCAAATTGGAATTGCCATTTCCGGCGGAAGAAGCTTTTCTCCCTTAGATTTATTAGTTTCATTTCCGGTATTCGCTGAGCCAGCTAGAGAATTCTGATCCATACTCCCTCCAGTTGTTGTTCATTTCATTAAACCCACTTAAATGCCACGCGGCAAAAAACTCCGCAAAGGTCTCCTGAAAGAAACTCGCCTGTTGAATCATAATACTTAGAGGCAAATAGCTAGAAAACGATACTATGCTGAAGATATCGAATTGGTTAATGACGAAGATAATTAGTTAAGCCAGCCAAATCTATCTCTAGGGTAAAAAACCACCTCTGCGTTATACTCATCTCCGCGTGCTGCCCGTCGCCCACGTAACATTTCGCCTATTCCGACTGTCCAATCATTGGGCACGTCAATGTCAATTATGAGGAGTCCCCTTTCTTGACCACCCAATCACTCGATAACCGCGCAATCAATACCATTCGTTTTCTCGCCGTAGACGCTGTCCAAAAAGCCAATTCCGGTCATCCCGGCCTACCAATGGGCGCAGCGGCAATGGCCTATGTGTTGTGGACACGCTTTCTAAAACACAATCCATCCAATCCCAAATGGCCGGATCGTGACCGCTTTGTGCTATCGGCGGGGCATGGTTCGATGCTGCTCTACGCTCTGCTGCATCTCACGGGTTATGATTTACCGCTGGATGAACTCAAAAATTTCCGTCAATGGGGCAGCAAAACCCCCGGTCATCCTGAATATGGACACACCCCCGGTGTTGAAACAACCACTGGCCCGCTCGGTCAGGGTTTTGGTAATGCCGTTGGGATGGCAGTCGCCGAGGCATTCCTAGCAGCCCGTTTTAACCGCAACGGCCATAAGGTAGTAGATCATTATACCTATGCCATTGTCAGTGACGGCGATGTGATGGAAGGCGTCGCCCAAGAAGCTGCCTCCCTTGCCGGACATCTCAAACTCGGCAAGCTGATTATGCTCTATGACGACAACCGCATTACCCTTGCCGCGCCCGCTGATGTCACTTTCTCAGAAGATGTGCCCAAGCGTTTTGAAGCGTATGGCTGGCACACCCTCAAGGTCGAAGATGGTAATGACCTAGACGCCATTGCCGCCGCCATCCAACTTGCCCAAAAAGTCACCGACAAGCCCTCGCTGATTAGTGTGCGTACCATCATCGGCTACGGCAGCCCCAAGAAAGCCGGGACGTATCATGCACACGGCTCACCGCTTGGCCCGGATGAAGTTAAGGCCAGTAAAGAAAATCTCGGTTGGCCGCTGGAACCTGACTTCCTAATTCCCCAAGATGTACGGGCGCATTTCCTCGGCGCTGTCGAACGCGGGAAAGCCGCCGAAGCCGATTGGCAGCATCATTTCGCAGCTTATGAAACCGCCTATACCGATCTTGCTATTCAATTCAGACGCGCCCAAGCAGGCCAACTGCCCGATGCGTGGGATTTTGACATTCCGAAATATGGCCCGAACGCCAAAGGCATGGCGACCCGCAACGCCTCCGGTCAAATTTTGAACGCCATCGCCAAGCGTGTGCCAACCTTTATGGGGGGCGATGCTGACCTTGCCGAAAGCACCAAGACCTTGATTGATGGCGAAGGCAACTTTGGGGTGGACGGCTACGATCAGCGTAATCTGCGTTTTGGCATCCGTGAACACGCCATGGGATCAATCGCCAATGGGTTGGCCTTGCACGGCGGCATCATTAAACCCTACACCGCGACCTTTTTGGTCTTTTCGGATTACATGCGCCCCACTATCCGCCTCGCTGCACTGTCGGGTATCGAGCCGATTTTCGTCTTTACGCATGACAGCATTGGTTTAGGTGAGGACGGACCAACCCACCAGCCCGTTGAGCATCTCGCCGCTCTGCGAACCATCCCCAACAGCATCATACTACGCCCTGCCGACGCCAATGAATCTGCCGCTGCGTGGAAGGTCGCAATGGAACACAAAGGTGGCCCGGTCACGCTGGTCTTTACCCGCCAAAATGTGCCAATTTTGGAACAGCCTGTCGTCTGGGAAGGCGTTCCAAAAGGAGGCTATGTGCTTTCCGATTCCGAAGATGAACCCGATGTCTTGCTGATGTCTACCGGCTCGGAAGTTCAGTTGATTCTGAAGGCCCAAGAGTTATTGGCCCAAGACGGCATCCAAGCCCGCGTCATCAGCATCCCTTCAATGGAATTATTCGAGGCGCAGGGTGCAGATTACATTCAATCCGTCCTGCCACCCAATGTCAAAGCACGAGTGGCAGTCGAGGCAGGCGTTAAACAGGGCTGGCAGGAATATTTGCAGGGGGGTCACTTCATCGGCCTCAATCGCTTCGGTGCATCGGCTCCCTATGAACAAATCTATCAAAACCTCGGCATTACCGCTGAAGCCGTCGTCGAAGCCGCCAAGATGCAAGTAGCACTGCAAAAAGCATAGTGGCATTTTTAAGAGGCAGCTTCGTTGCCTCTTCATCTCAATTCAGCACGGCGGCTCTGGCCCCGTGTCAAAACAACAACATGGTTTTCATCAGGAGTAACACCTTATGACAGGCAATCCCCCGGTAGATGTCCAAAAGCTAGGACAAAGCATCTGGTACGACAATATCAGCCGCCAACTCATCCAAAATGGCGAAATTAAACGTATGGTGGATGAAGATGGCGTGCTGGGCATGACCTCCAACCCGACCATTTTTGAAAAGGCCATCGCCAATTCCAATTTCTACGACGCCACCATTGCCCAACATCTCGATTCCGACGCCAACAGCATTTTTGAGGCTTTAGCCAAAGATGATATTCGTGCCGTCGCCGATATTTTGCGTCCAATTTTTGACCGCACCAATGGCGCGGATGGTTATATCAGCCTCGAAGTCTCACCTCTCGTCGCCAACGACACCGCCACCACCACCCGCGAGGCCTTTCGGCTGTTCGAGATGGTAGACCGCCCCAATGTCATGATTAAAATCCCGGCAACCGAAGCTGGCCTCCCCGCTATTGAGGAAGCTATTGCAGGCGGTGTCAACATCAATGTCACCCTGATTTTCTCGGTGGAATACTATAAGCGCGTGACGGAAGCCTACATTCGTGGTTTGGAACGACGTCTCTCCAAAGGGCAGGATGTCACTCAAATCGCTTCAGTCGCCAGTTTCTTCCTCAGCCGCATTGACTCACTGGTAGACCAGCAGCTAGACAGCAATATCCGCGCTGCGCAGGGCCGTTCGTTAGATCGGGTCGCCGCCAACCGCAAATTGTTGGGCACCGCCGCCATCGCCAATGCCAAACTCGCCTATCGTGAATTTAAGAACATTTTCGAAGGCGCACGTTTTAAACAACTGCGCGAAGCTGGGGCACAGGTACAGCGTCCCTTGTGGGCCAGCACCAGCACCAAGAACCCCGCCTATCCCGACACCATGTATGTGGATGCCCTGATCGGCCCCCATACTGTCAACACCGTCCCACCAGAAACGTTGGTCGCTTTCAAAGACCATGGTACGGTTGCCGCCACACTCGAACAGGATTTGGATAAAGCCGCCGACACAATGGACATGCTGGCCGAGGTCGGCATTGATATGGCGCTAGTAACCAACAATCTCCTTTTGGATGGGGTCGAAAAATTCACCGCATCCTATAACGCTCTCTTGGAAGCCATCGAAGGCAAACGCAAGATGCTCAAGGCAGGCATCATCAAGCGGCAATCAGGGGTAGTGGGTCAATACGAACCAAACGTGCGTGAAGAAATGGATCGTATGAAGGACGCCCCCAAGCAAATTTGGGAACGTAACGCGGCGTGGTGGAAACCCGAACCAACCCATGTCGAAGTCATCAATGATCGCCTCGGCTGGCTGACGATTGCGGTAGATGGCCGTATTGACCGCCAGCGCCTGCACAACCTCAAGACCAAAGCCCGCAATAATTGGAAACACGTCGTTCTGCTCGGCATGGGTGGCAGCAGTCTTGCTCCCGAAGTCCTCTGCAAGACCTTTGGGCATCAGGCGGGCTATCCTGATTTACTCGTCCTCGATAGCACCGTGCCTGCCACCGTCCAGCGCATCGAAAAGCAGATTGATCCCAAGCAAACGGTGTTTATCGTCGCCAGTAAATCCGGCACGACCATCGAAACCGCCGTCATGTTTGACTATTTCTATGACAAACTGGTGAGATTAGTCGGCGCTGACAAGGCGGGTCAGCATTTTATCTCCATCACCGACCCCGGCAGTGAACTCGTGACGCTTTCGCAGCAGCGCAAGGTCTACGACATCTTTGAAAATCCCGCTGATATTGGGGGACGCTATTCCGCCCTCAGTTATTTTGGCCTTGTGCCAGCCGCGCTGTTGGGCCTCGACCTCGACACGATTTTTGCCCGTGCCGAGCGCATGACCGACGCCATTGATAAAGCAGTAGCCTACAAATTCAATCCAGCCCTATGGTTGGGGGTCGTCTTGGGCACGATTGGCAAAGAAGGCCGCGACAAAATCACGATTATCGCCTCCCCCCAAATCGAAAGTTTTGGTGATTGGGCCGAACAATTGATTGCCGAAAGTACAGGCAAAGAAGGCGTTGGATTCCTGCCCGTCGTTGGCGCGACGGTGGGCCATCCCCACGATTATGATGATGACCGCATGTTTGTCTATATGCGCCTCGATAACGATCCCTCGCTAGACGATCAAGTGCAACAATTACGTGAGGCGGGTCATCCGGTCTACCTGCTCGAATTGCAGGACGCCTATGACCTAGCAGGGGAATTTTTGCGCTGGGAATTTGCGACGGCGGTCATGGGCCAAATGTTGAAGATCAACCCCTTCGACGAACCTGATGTCACCTCCGCCAAAAAAGCGACCAGAGCCTTGCTCGATATTCACCAAAAAGAAGGCCGCTTCCCCGCCGAAAAACCCGTCATTTCCGAGGGTGGCGTGGCGCTTTATGCCGATGCCCGTACTGGCGAGATGCTCAATCAGATTTGTACCCAGCGTCATTACGATGTCAGCAATTTGGCTGGGAGGCTGGCCGCGTTTTTGAGCCTAGCCCGGTCTGGCAACTACTTCGCGCTGTTGGCCTATATGGATGCTAACGACGACAACGAGACCGCTTTGGAAACCATTCGCCGCCGTCTGCGCCATGCGACCTGCCGCGCCGTGACTCTCGGTTATGGCCCACGCTATCTGCACTCCACCGGACAACTGCACAAGGGTGGCCCCAACAACGGCGTGTTTATCTTAATTACGGTGGATGATGACGCCGAACTGCCTATCCCCGGTCAGTCCTTGACCTTCAGCATTTTGAAACAGGCACAGGGGCTAGGTGATTTGGAGACCCTACGTCAGCGCCACCGCCGCGTGGTTCGGTTGCACATTTCCGGCGATGTGAAATCTGGCCTCCAAACCATCGTGGAAGCCATCGAAGCGACTGAAGCGAAACTGATTTAACACGGTTTATGACAATGGTAATATAATAGGGATGAGATAAAACTTATCCCTATTTTTTGGAGTGGGAAATATGTTTTGCAGTAATTGTGGAACTCAAATTCCCGATGACAGCAACTTTTGCCCAAAATGTGGCAAACCTCAACGGAATGGCCTTAACACAACATCTCAAGAAGTCCGTTATGAGAGAATCGTGAAAATTCAACAAACCGTGATTAAACGTAAGCCCGATTTCTTCTTTTTTATAGGAGGAGCAACTTGGATTTACGTCGCAATTGCCGTTGGCTCACAAGGTCAATATGAAGCGGCAAGATCGCCGGAATTTATCGAAGAAGGTTCTTGGCTTTTCTTCGATTCAAACTCTAGCCATGATCGAAACAAAAAGGCTAAAGAATGGGCTTTTGACCAATTGATAAGGCAGTTATCTGTTGATGGTTGGGAATCCACAGGTCGAGATAATTTTGGTGAATACACCTTTAGGAGACGGGTGAGATAACGGTTTAGGGGTGAATTCGTTCCCGTACCCACGCCAAATCCTCTGCCGAAAAATATCCCGGCGGGTCTTTCGCATAATTGATACGCCTTCCAAAAAGCGCCACCTCATAGGTTTTTTGGAATACCTCCCCTAAATCCAATCGAATATCAGGGTCTTGATCCAGCAGCGGCACAGGGATAATCGGCAGCGTATCCCGAACCGACAGCAACCAAATTTCGGCAATGGGACGGCGCTTGGCTCGATGCAAAAAAATCGTGTAATGGCTCGGCGGTAGGGGCTGCATCGTCGGTAATTTTTGCCCTGCCCGTAAAAAATCTAGCTCGATTAAATTCAAACGATTTTCAAGTAAATCCAACCGCTTTGTGAGATAGGCTTGATACGCCTCATTGCCGGGTTGTTTATTGATGGGAGACAAAATTTCGATGGTGGTGACAGGGATTTCGTTGTCCATGTAGCGAATTTCTACTGAAACCGTTGTGATTTCTTCGCGCAGGGGTATAGTCAATTCCAATGAAGGGCTGGTAATGCCAGATGGCGAGGTTGCAATGGAGCTACAGTGAGGTCGTGACTGTTCAAAAACTCCAACATCGGGATAATAGGCATGGGTGGTCTCAGCAAAAAACCCGATTTCCCGACGTGGATTAATCACAGCTATATAGGGAGTAGGCAATTGCTCATTAATCAGGTCGCAAACAAGACCGCCAAAACGGTTATGAAAATTTGACCAGAAGGCAGGTTGCTCAATATAAGGGTCAAAGCCGGGAAATGGTGACGACATCTCAAAGTCCTTTCCTCATAAAATCATTATAGCGGGTTCACTTGGATGGCTATCAACCCCCGAGTGAAAACTATTCCCCAAACAACCGCGCCCCGCTATCTACAACAACCTCGCGCTTGTCTAGCCGTTCCTGAAAAGTCTTTTTCCAACTCACCCCCAGCGCGGCACAGGTCATTAATCCCGCTAATGCCTCCCAATCATTTTTGTCATGGTGCATCAACCGATTGGCCTCCGTAATCGTCCATTGCGGATATGGATGGTCAATCAGTTCGAAATTTTGGCCTGCATCAACAATCCCCTCCTCCAAAACGCGAAAATACCAACCCGTCGAGCCAATGTTTTGCACCTGTGCCGCCAAATCCTTAACGCCCCACCGCCGCGCTAATTTCCAACACGGCTGACGGGGTTGGGACACTTGCACCGTCGCGGTCCCAATGCGGAAAGTATCCCCAATAGCGACTTCCCCTTCCAGCAGGCCCGTTATCGTCAAATTTTCACCAAACCCGCCGTAGGGCATCTCCGGGAGTCCAAGTTTTTCACGCCAATAAGGATAATGCTCTGATGGAAAGACATTCGCGGCCTTGTCCACCCCGCCATGATGTTTCAAATCCGCTTGGGCATCGCCCGCAAGATTGGTTTTATTCAACTGAACCGGGCCTGCAACTGGGGTTTTGAAAATGCTCGTTCGCCATACTTCACCATCGGGCATGGTATAGTCTTGTGGTTGCCCTACTTGAATTGAAAGTAATGTTGGCATGGCATCTTCCCCTTTGAGATTTCATCGAAGTCCCTATAAGATTAGGCTAATTGCATTGTCTATTCAAGCAACTTTTGCTAATTGACGAGATAAGCGCCACTTATGGAATTTCAGCGATGACTATCATCACCAGCCCTCAAAACCCCAAAATCAAATATGTCATCAGCCTGCGAGATCGCCGTGAACGTCTGCAAAGTGGCCTTGTCTTGGTCGAGGGGCATGACGAATTATCCCTTGTGCTGGCAAGCGGCATCACCCCCACCGAGCTATTTTTCTGTCCGGCCCTCTTCCGCGACCCCACCGAACGCGATCTACTTAACCACCTATCCCAAACTCACCTGATTGAAGTAGATGAGCGGGTCTTCCAAAAAATCGCCTATCGTGAAAATCCCGATGGCTGGCTGGCGACTGTCCCCCTGCCACAAAAATCGTTGGACACACTGACCCTTAGCCCCGCGCCGTTTATCGTGATCGCGGAGGGGGTCGAAAAACCGGGTAATCTTGGCGCGATGTTGCGTACCGCCGACGCCGCCGGGGTGGATGCGGTGATTGCCTCCGACCCGCTGACCGATTGGGGTAATCCGAATGTCGTGCGTGCCAGCAAAGGCACATTGTTCACCGTGCAGGTTGCCGAGGGCCGCCACGCCGAAATTGTGGATTGGATTAAAGGGCGGGGGATTCAGAGTGTCGTCGCCACGCCTGACGCAAAACTGCCCTTTACCAAAGCCGATTTCACCAAACCGATTGCGATTGTGATGGGTAGCGAACACGAAGGCATCAGTGAGGCATGGTTACGCACCGCTGATATTGCCGTCAGCATCCCCATGTTCGGCAAGGTCAATTCGCTCAATGTCTCCGCCGCCGCCGCTTTGATGATGTACGAGGTTGTGCGACAGCGCCATTCTTAAATGTTAATTACGAACATATATTCTATTTTCATCCCTTATATGGCCCCGCTTTGAATTCGTAACCGTGGTTACGAATTTATGGTTCTTACACATAGAACATATAATCTATAACCTAAAGAAAAATGTGAGATTAATCATGTGCAGCAGCAGCCAAGAGGCGTTAAAATTAGGGGGTCAAAAAGTATTTAACGACATTTTTTTGCAAAGGAGCTAGGAGCTACAATGCACCAACTTTCAAGGGCATTCCATCGTCTGATGGTGCCTATCATTTTGTTCGCAGTAGTCCTCTCAATTCTGACTCCCATTCTCCCGACATCCGTTATAGCCCAAACTGAACAACCCCAAAGTGTCACCATCGCGGGGACGATTCAGGCGTTGCTGGGCTGTCCGAGTGATTGGCAGCCAGAATGTGATGTCACGTTTTTGACCTATGACGAGGCCAATGATCTTTGGTCAGGTTCATGGGAACTCCCTGCTGGTGATTATGAATACAAGGCCGCGCTGAATGGCTCGTGGACGGAAAATTATGGCCTCAACGCTGAACCCAGTGGCCCCAATATTCCGTTATCCTTAGCGGAGACGACCACCGTTACCTTTTATTACAGCCACAACACCCATTGGATTACCGATAATGTCAATTCGATTATCGCCACTGTGCCGGGAAGTTATCAAAGTGAATTAGGTTGCCCCGATACCAACGGCAATGGCGGCGACTGGGAACCCGCCTGCTTGTTGACATGGCTGCAAGACCCCGATGGCGATGGTGTCTATACCTTTACCGCGATTGGTCTCCCCGAAGGTTCATTTGAGGCCAAAGTCGCTGTGAATCTCTCTTGGGATGAAAATTACGGCTTAGATGGCGCACCCGGCGGTGCGAATATCCCCTTTGCCACATCCGCTGATCCCACCGTTTTTGAATGGGACTCCAATTCCAAAGTCATGACGATTGTCAGTTCCGCTGAGGCTCCCACTGCTGGTGCGACTGCGCTCCCCCAGAGCGTGACCATTGCTGGCACGGTTCAGAGTGTTTTGGGCTGTCCGGGCGATTGGCAACCAGAATGCGAAGCCACTTTCCTGACCTATGATGAAGTCAATCAGGTTTGGTCAGGCTCATGGGAACTCCCCGCTGGTGATTATGAATATAAAGCCGCGTTGAATGGCGGATGGGGTGAAAATTATGGTCTAAACGCCCTACGCGATGGCCCGAATATCCCGCTATCCCTAGCCGAAACGACCACCGTCACCTTCTACTACAGCCACAACACTCACTGGATCACCGATAACGTTAATTCCATCATTGCCACTGTGCCGGGAAGTTATCAAAGCGAAGTTGGTTGTCCCGATACCAACGGCAATGGTGGTGACTGGGAACCCGCCTGCTTGCTAACGTGGCTGCAAGACCCGGACGGCGATGGCATCTACACCTATACCGCGAGTGGTGTCCCTGAAGGTACTTTCGAGGCAAAGGTTGCCGTTAACCTTTCATGGGACGAAAACTATGGCGCGGATGGTGCTCCCGGCGGTGCCAACATTGTCTTTTCTTCGATTGGCAAAGAAGTCCTCTTTGAATGGAACTCGGAAACCAAAGTGATGACAATTAATGTGGCAGGTGCTCCCAAAGGCAACCTATCCATGCTACAAGCCCATTGGGTGACACCCGACACGATTGCATGGAAAGTGGATGCCCCAGAAGGCAGCACCTTTACCCTATACTATGCGCCGGATGGTGGGCTTACCCTCACTTCAACGGGTGTCACAGGCGGCGAATCCTTCCCCCTGACGGTAGACCCCGGCGGAATCAGTGAAGAAATCTTGGCGAAATTCCCGCATCTCGAAGGCGCGTTGGCTCTGAAATTGAGTGATGCCGCGCGAGTGCCCGAATTGCTCAAAGGGCAGATCGCGGTTGGCGCCATTGACCCCGATGGCAACGCGGTAGATGCGACTGGCCTACAAATTCCGGGTGTATTGGATGAACTGTATACCTACGATGGCAAACTTGGCCCGGTCTACAGCGCCGATGGTATCAGCCTCAGCGTCTGGGCACCCACCGCCCGTAATGTTACCCTCCACATTTTTGCCGATTCCGCCGAAGCGACCACCAGCACCACCACCCCGATGACGCTTGACCCCGCCACTGGTGTTTGGACAGCGACAGGTTCGGTAGACGATTGGAATGGCAAGTTCTATCTATATGAAGTTGAGGTCTATGTGCCCAAAGAAGGGGCGGTAGTCAAGAATTTGGTGACTGACCCCTATTCGGTTAGCCTTTCGACCAACAGCACCCGCAGCCAGATTGTTGACCTGTCTGACCCATCCCTTGCCCCGACTGGTTGGGTAGATTTGCAGAAACCGCCACTCGCCGCGCCGGAAGATATTGTGTTGTATGAACTGCATGTCCGCGATTTCAGTGTAAGCGACCCGGCTGTACCGGACGAATTGAAGGGAACATACAAGGCCTTCACCCTGACCGACAGCAACGGCATGGCGCACTTAATCGCGCTGGCACAGGCAGGGTTGACTCATGTCCATCTGCTGCCTGTGTTCGACATTGCAACCATCAATGAAGACCGCACCGCATGGGTTGGCCCGACCTTTGAAGAACTGGCAGGGTTTGGCCCGGCGGCCTCCAACCAGCAGGAACTCATTGATGCCACTCGTGACCAAGACGCCTTTAATTGGGGCTATGATCCTTACCATTACAGCGTGCCCGAAGGCAGCTATTCCACCAATCCTGATGGTACAACCCGTGTCGTTGAATTCCGCGAAATGGTACAGGCGCTCAATCAGAATGGGCTACGTGTGGTGATGGATGTGGTCTATAACCACACCAATTCCAGCGGGCAGAACGAAAAATCCGTGCTGGATCGTATCGTGCCCGGCTACTATCACCGTTTGGATGATAACGGCACAGTTGCCACCAGTACCTGCTGCGCCAATACTGCTACCGAACACAACATGATGGAAAAACTCATGATTGACTCGGTAGTCATGTGGGCCACCCAGTATAAGGTGGATGGCTTCCGCTTTGACCTGATGGGTCATCATATGCGCGCCAACATGGAGCATGTCCGGGCGGCGTTGGATGCCTTGACGATTGAAAACAGCGGCGTAGATGGTAAATCCATTTACCTTTATGGTGAAGGTTGGGATTTTGGCGAAGTGGCCCAAAATGCACGCGGCGTCAATGCGACCCAGTTGAATATGGGTGGCACGGGCATCGGCACATTTAATGACCGTCTGCGGGATGCGGTGCGTGGTGGTAGTCCTTTTGGTGGCTTCCAAGATCAAGGCTTCGTCAGCGGCCTATCGCTTGAACCCAACGGCGTCACCGATGGCACACCTGAAGAACAAGCGGCCCGTTTGCTGCATTTTGCCGACCAAATCAAAGTTGGGTTGGCAGGCAATCTGCGTGACTATACCCTCGTCAATGCTGAAGGTGAAACGGTGACAGGGGCGGAAATTGACTATAACGGCAATCCCGCTGGATATACCCTCGACCCGCAAGAACATATTGTCTATGCTGAAGCGCATGATAATCAGACGCTGTTTGATCTGATTCAATACAAAGCGCCTGAAGCAGCCACCGTAGCGGATCGGGTGCGTATGCAAAATCTTGGCATTGATATTGTGGCGCTCAGTCAAGGTGTGCCATTTTTCCATGCCGGGATGGATATGCTGCGCTCGAAGTCAATGGACAAGAACAGCTATAACTCTGGCGACTGGTTCAACGTGCTAGACTTCACCTATCAAACCAACAACTGGGCGGTTGGCTTGCCACCTGAAGGGGACAATGGCGGCGATTGGCCCGTCATTCAGCCCTTGCTGGAAAATCCCAATATCGTCCCCGGCCCGGATGACATCATGAACACGGTGCTGCACTTCCGCGAGATGCTGCAAATCCGCAAGAGTTCGCCCTTGTTCCGTTTGCAAACAGCGGCCCAAATTCAAGAACAGGTACGCTTCTTCAACAACGGCCCAGAGCAAATGCCCGGTGTCATTGTGATGCAAATTGTCGAAGGCAGCAGCGGCGATATTGACCCGAACTATGATATGGTCGTAGTCATTTTCAACGCGACGGGTGCAGATATTACCTATACCGAGGCGCAGTTGGCGGGCCTGACCCTCAATCTACATCCGGTACAGGCAACTTCTGTTGATCCCATCGTGCAGGGTTCGGCCTATGACAGTGCCTCCGGTACATTCACCATTCCGGCACGTACTACCGCCGTATTTGTGATCCCCGCGCAGTAAATTCTTAGATCAAAAGGGAGCAGGTCTTCGGACTTGCCCCTTTTTCATTCCCCCGTCATAAACGCCCGTGAACGCATCACATAGGTTTCCGCAGACAGATAATTGCGGTTAATGTCATCTTCGGTCAATTCACGCACGGCTTTGGCGGGGCTACCTATAATCAAGACACCAGATGGAAAAATCTTGCCTTCGGTAATCAGCGCCCCCGCGCCTACAATACAATTTTCGCCCACAACAGCGCCATTTAATACAATTGCCCCCATGCCAATGACTGTGTTATGGCCGATTTTTGCGCCATGCACAATCGCACCATGCCCTACCGTCACTCCTTCACCAATTTCAGCCGGGAAACCGGGGTCGGCATGGAGAATCGCCCCATCTTGAATATTGCTGCGTGCGCCAATAGTGATAGGGGTGGTATCGCCGCGCAAAACGGCATTAAACCAAATGCTGGTCAGTTCGGCTAAGATGACATCCCCGACGATCACCGCGCCGGATGCAATAAACGCGGAGGGGTGGATTTGGTTAGGTCGAAATTGAGTATTAAACATACTGCCTCACTTGGGTGTATTAAATGAAAATCTGATTAATATTGCTTAAAATTGCGGTTTAGGCAGTAACCTTTTAGGGCTACTATGAGTCAAATATACAGGTACATGTTGAGGGAAGACAGTGAGGAGTTATTGTTATGCCCAAGGCAATTTGGAATGGTGTTGTGATTGCAGAAAGTAAACGTACTGAGATGGTTGAAGGCAACCATTATTTTCCACCCGAAACCGTCAAATCTGAGTTTCTAAGCGAGAGCCAAAAGAAAACCATCTGCGGCTGGAAGGGCGAGGCCAGTTATTACAATATTGAGGTCAACGGGCAGACGAATTTGAACGCCGCTTGGTTCTACCCTAACCCCAAGTCCGCCGCCAACAACATCAAGGGTTATGTGGCTTTTTGGCGCGGTGTAAAAGTTGAACCCTAAACCTGACGTATCGTAAATTTCCAAAGGTACGCCCCCAAAGTGCGTGCCTTTTTTGTTCCCTTTTTATCAGAGCGTGTTACACTTGAGAGTACGCTCAAAATCCACTATAGGAATATCCCAATGGCGAAACTCGACAGCTATTTGGCACGCAAATCATCGGTTTTAGCGGAACGCCGCACCGACTTCCAAAACACCCCGGAGAAAGCGGTAATTACGCTGACGGCCTCATCCAAAG
The DNA here is from genome assembly GCA_013112715.1 of Chloroflexota bacterium. Taxonomy (GTDB): domain Bacteria; phylum Chloroflexota; class Anaerolineae; order Aggregatilineales; family J027; genus CFX10. The sequence continues at coordinate 4,549 of JABFGB010000004.1, read as the reverse complement.
TAGCTGGCATTACAGGAGCAAGGCCAACCAAGATGGGTGAATCGGTCATGGTCACAGATGCCGCACCGGGTTTGGCCGGACATGCGTTGGGGCCAACTGCGCCGGAAATGCTGTTGGGGGCAGTCGCAAGTTGCTTAGTGCATACCTATTTGATTCAAGCCGCGTTGATGAATGTCCCGCTCGATCACATTGAAATCGAGATTATGGGCAAATTGGATATGGCAGGGGTGGTCGGATTGGCCTATGATAAACCCCCGCGCTTGCAGGATATAACTTACACGGCCCATGTTGAAAGTCCGGCCTCCGGGGATGACCTACGGCGCTTGCATGAAGAAGTTGAAATGACCTGTCCGGTGTTGAATACGATCCGGTATCCAGTGGAAATTCAACGAAATTCAGAAAGTTAGATACGCTACCCACAAGGGTTTTTGTATTCTTGTGGGCTTGAATGTATAGTAAACTAAGCATCGAACTCTTGAATAAAGTTTTACCACGCTAAACGAGGACGCTGATCTGTTATGTCCAGCAAGCCCCACACCAACCGCGATGTGCTGCTGCGAAACGCCTACGCCGATGAACAGGCTGTTACCTTACGATACCAAACACATAAATTATATAGTGTTCCCCAATTCGATTTTCCTTATTGGGTCTTGGATCGGCATCAATGGCGCGGCGATGAATTTGCTTTGGATGCGGGATGTGGGCCGGGGATTTATTTCGATGGCATTTTAAACCATATCCCCAATGGTAGACTGGTGTCATTCGATTTATCTGAGGGCATGATTCGCAAAGCCCGTTCCCATGAACGCGCCGCCGAAACGGAGTTGCTCGTTGGCGATCTGGAAGCGATTCCTTTTGCCGACAATACATTTGATGTAGTGCTGGCAAATCATGTCTTGTTTCACGTAGCCGATTTTGATACGACAGTGCAAGAAATCCACCGTGTTCTAAAGCCAGATGGGGTGTTGATTGCCGCCACAAACAGCCATCTTTCAATGGCAGAGTTTAGCATTTTGATGCGGCGTGCATTTAGCTTGCTCGGACATCCCGTCAAAGAAGAAGAGGCCCTGTTTAATCCACTGCAAGGGAGCTTTTCACTTGAAAACGGGGCGGTGAAGCTCGCACGGCATTTTAGGGCCGTTGTGCGCCACGACATCCCAAGCGCATTTGTATTTTCAGAAGTGCAGCCTGTGATCAACTACATCGCCAGTACCCGCGCTATGAAAGAACCCGAACTCCCCGGCGACATCACATGGGACGATTTTATGACTGTGATGACCGACCAAGTACGGCGGTTGATTAATCACTTTGGCGAATTGGTGGTCAACAAATTGTCAGGGGCGCTCATCGCCACCGATAATGGCGGCTTCGCCACCAGATATTTTGAGGCCCTAGATCACTACCCCGTTTAAAATTAGCTCTTGGGAGGCTCGGATTTAGATTTATCTGAGGGCGGTTTATCATCCACACGCTGAGTATCCAAAGTTTTATCCGGTGTAGGACTAGGTGGGGCATCGGATGGAGCAGCAGGCTTGGTGGTTGTGCCAGCAGGCGGTGGTGGTGGTTCAGGTGAAGGGGACTGGACGACCAGCGGTTGAGGTGGACTGGCCGGTGGTTGGACAGGTGCAGGCGAAGATTCAACCGGACCGCCAAGTAAAGCCGTCTGGGGTTGACTCGTGGCGTCCATCGGTTCGATGGGTTTGGTGACAGGTGTCTCTCCATCGGTGGGTGATTTTTGGAAACGCACCATCAAAGTGATTTCCCCTAGTTTTACACGATCTCCGTCATGCAAAGTCTCTGGATGATGTGGCTCTAAACGGCGACCATTCACCATCGTTCCATTGGCGCTGCCTAAATCCAAAATTTCAAGGAAACGTTTGTCGGTTAAACGTATGAGGCTGTGACGACGGCTCACCCCCATGCGATAGCCTGCAAATGGGGTAAGATCAACATCGGGAAGCGCACCCGTCGCAGGATCACGACGCCCTAGAATCATCTCGTGATGCTCAAAACGCATGATGATGGGGTCGGGGCTTCCATCAATCTCCATACGCAAGATGCCGTCTTCCGGGAAAATCGCGGTTCCCTGTTCCCCTGTGTCAAACACAGAACGGCCCAACGATGTTTCCAGTTCGGTTTGCTTCTCGCCATCTAAAGCCTTCGTAGACTGAGGTCGCGCACCGGCGATGAGATTGGTACCGCAGTTCTCACAAAAAACAACACCGGGGCGGTTCGTGTGACCGCAGGTTGGGCATTTCTGCATAGTTCCCCCGCATCAATCCGTGTAGTAGATAATCATTGCGTCCGAGATAATTTTTCTAATAATATGTAAGTCTTCTACCTTAAAAAATGAATTTTCGCATCAAGTCTAAATTCATCCACTATTTTACCTTAAATTGTTCACAAGGGGTGATTGTAGCGCAAATATAACCAATCTCATACGGTCTTCTATACGGGTTCAAAAAACAGAATAAATGTGCTAATATTTGGAGAGTGGCCGAGTGTGTAGGATACGACCTGCAAAGGCCATGTGCTTGCGCTATACTTACTTTGGAAATTGAACGCCAGCAACAGAGGACTGCCCATTGGCACGGCTAACCAACCGCGACATTGCAGAGATTTTCGAAAACATTGCCGACCTCCTCGAAATCAAAGGTGAGAGTGTTTTCCGGGTCTTGGCCTATCGAGAAGGGGCGCAGACCATTCGAGATTTGCCACGCGACCTCAGTACCATCCACGCTGAAGGCAAGCTGACCGAACTGCCGAACATTGGGGATACACTGGCCGACAAAATTGAGGAAATGCTGACGACGGGTGAACTGCAATTTTACAAGCGGATTACGGCGGAAATCCCATTGAGTCTGGTCGAAATTCTGCATGTCAATGGCGTTGGGCCAAAAAAGGTCAAACGCTTCTGGCAGGAATTGGGTATTCTTACGCTACCAGAATTGGAGAGTGCTGCACGCGAAGGTAAACTGCGTGGGATGAGCGGGATGGGGGCCAAAAGCGAGCAGAAGATTTTGGAAGGGATCGAAGCGCTCAAACGACGCACCAACCGCCTCTCGATTGGCATCGTTCTGCCCATTGCCCAATCCATCTTAAATGATCTGCTAAAGCTACCACAGGCACAGTATGGTGACATTGCAGGCAGTCTACGACGTTATAAATCCACCATCGGGGACGTGGATATTCTGATTGTGTCGGATGATGCTGCACCGATTATGGATGCCTTTGTCAATCGGCCCGATGTCGCGCGAATCTTGGGTCATGGCCCCACCAAGAGTTCGGTGGAACTTCTGCAAGGGTTACAGGTGGATGTGCGGGTTTTGCCAGCGGCGCGTTATGGTACGGCCCTCTCCTATTTCACCGGGTCAAAAGATCATAATGTCCGACTGCGTGAAATTGCCCTCAAAAAAGGGTTGAGTTTGAACGAAACCGCCTTTTCCAATGCGGCGACAGGTGAAGAGGTAGTTTTGTGCGCAACGGAGGAAGAAGTTTATAAGACGCTGGGTCTGCCCTATATCCCGCCGGAACTGCGCGAAGACCGAGGCGAGGTTGAAGCGGCGCAGGCTGGCAATTTACCGCACCTGATTGAATTAGCAGATATTCGTGGCGATTTGCATATGCACACCACTTGGAGCGACGGCCATCTTTCGATACGTGAGATGGCAGAAGCCGCCCGTCAGCGTGGACTAAGCCATATCGTTATCACCGACCATTCGCGGAGTCTAGGCATTGCCAATGGCCTCAGCATCGAGCGCCTGATGGAACAGCAAAAGGCGATCCGTGAGGTGGACGCCGAAATGGGGCCGGATTTCACAGTTCTACATGGCACAGAAATGGAAATTAAGTCCGACGGCGCGCTGGATTATCCCGATGAGGTATTGGCCCAACTCGACTTAGTGATTGCCTCATTACATACCAGTTTACGACAGTCGCGCGAAGAAATTACGCAACGATTGTTAAATGCTATCCGTAATCCGCATGTGGACATCATTGGGCACCCACGTGGTCAATTGATTCCTGAACGCGAACCCGCCGACTTGGATATGGACACGATATTTACAGCAGCAAAGGAACATGGCATGGTGATGGAAATTAACGCGAATCCGCGCCGTTTGGATTTGGATGATAGTCATGCCCGCCGTGCTCAAGAATTGGGGATTAAGCTCGCCATCAATACCGATGCGCATAGTGCGGGTGAATTGGATTTGACCCATTACGGAGTCGCAATCGCCCGGCGCGGGTGGATTCAACCCGAAAACGTTATCAATACATGGTCAACGGGGCAATTATTGGATTGGCTGCGATCACGCGGTCAGTGATGAAGGGATAATTTCAAATGAGCAACCAACCCCCTCCTACCGACCCGTCCGAAGACCCAACCCGCATGTTTGATTCAACCCGCCCAGAGGAAAAGCTACCTCTGCCAGAACGAATGCCGCGTCGGGGCTATGAAAGCCAACGCCGCATGAGTCCACCACCGCCCCAATATTCAGAACCCTACCCGCCACCGAGTTCGCCACCCCCTGCCGCACCACCGCCGCTT
>JABFGB010000003.1 GCA_013112715.1 Chloroflexota bacterium | reverse complement strand
GATTTGGTAGTGCGTCCGTTCCGTTGCTTCCGTCGCTTGACGGTAGCCCGCTTCTAATTCTTCGAGCGTTAAGTGTGGTGTTATTTTGATTCGGTTCATCCCTCCATTATACACCCGAATCTGGTATGACAACCCATAACATCCGCTTTTTCATGCGATACCTGCTTTCATTTGGTGTTTTTTTACCATTCGTACAATCCACGCTTGAAAGGGTCACACGGGTAAGTATAATCGGAACGTTTTTGGCTGACTTTTTTCCCAGCCGACTATCAACCTACACTGAAAATAAATTCAAGAAAGTTGAACGCATGGATATTCTGGTTACTGGGTCAATCGCTTTCGATTATTTAATGCGCTTCCCCGGCAAATTTAAAGATTCCCTTATTGCTGAGGCCCTCGAAAAAATCAGCGTCAGTTTTCTTGTGGATGAAATGACCCGTCACTATGGCGGTGTCGCGGCCAACATCGCCTATAACTTGGCATTACTTGGGGGTCGCCCCCGCTTGATGGGCACAGCAGGCCGTGATTTTGGCGATTATAAAGTTTGGCTTGAACAGGCAGGGGTAGATACCTCTACAGTCGTGATCCTCACCGATGTTTTCACCGCCTCATTTTTTGCCAACACTGACCAAGAAAACAATCAAATTGCTTCATTTTACGCCGGGGCAATGGGCCGCGCAGGTCAATACAAAATCAACGATGTCACCACCAAAAGGCCCGACCTTGTGGTAATTTCCCCCAACTCGCCCGATGCGATGCAAAACCTTATCAACGAATGCGCCGAACATAAAATTCCCTTTTTATACGACCCAAGCCAGCAGGCCGCCCGTCTCGATGGTGATGCACTGCTGCACGGCATCGAACGCTGCAACATTCTAATGTGCAACGATTATGAGTGGGAAGTCATCGAAAAGAAAACGGGACTCAGCCGCCCCCGCGCCATCAATACAGGCTTAACCCTGATTATCACACAAGGTAAAGAAGGCGCCCATATTTATCGGGATGGCGAAACCTATTATATTCCCCCCTATGAACCCGTTACCCCATTGGAACCCACTGGCGTAGGCGATGCCTTCCGGGCAGGTGTCTTGCGTGGGTTAGATTTAGGCCTCCCACTGGATATTTGTGGCCGCATGGGGTCGGTTGCCGCTGCATTTGTTTTGGAAACCATCGGCACTCAAAATCATCGTTATACAACCGAGCAATTTGTAGCCCGCTATCGCACTGCTTTTGATGATGATGGAGCGCTGGATGTGTTGTTATCGTCCACTACACCAAAGGAAACACAAACAGCATCATGACCGCAGTCGCTAAAACTACTGAATATCAAGTGCAGCGGGTTCAAGATCGCAACCTGCTACGTGAATTTTTTACCCGCAACCGAGGCCTGCATGTATACATGCTTGGCGACCTCGAAGACACCATGTGGGAAATCAGCGAATTTACTGGTGCTTTTAATGGTCAGGGGCTTGAAGGTGTCTCGCTGATTTGGCGCGGTGTCCAGACCCCCGTCTGTCTGGTAACTGGCTCACCCGATGCAGTGAATATGCTGCTTCAACAGCCGCAATTGCCCGGAAAAGTCTGGGCCATTGTTCCGGGAGATCTATTCCCCATCTTCGAGCAATATTATGCCCCCGAAGAATCCGGTAAGCTGTGGCGGATGGTTGTCACTCCCACCGAATTTGTGGATGGCCCATCCAATCCCTATCTGCGCCGGCTGACTGGAGCAGATGCCGAAGCCGTCACCCGCTTGGAAAGTATGGAGCGCGGCGCTTTTGGCCGAGATACCACCTACACCCCCACTATGTTGGACAACGGTGTCTTTTATGGTATCACTGATAAAGAAGGCCAAATGATTTCGGTGGCCGGCACGCACGTGGTAGCCACCAAAGAACGGGTGGGTGCGGTCGGACATGTCTATACGGCCCCATCGGAACGTGGGCACGGCTATGCCACCACCACAACCGCCGCTGTGACACGCGAATTGTTCCGCATGGACATAAGTCTGGTCGCGCTAAACGTGTTCCAAACCAATACGCCTGCGATTCGCGCCTATAACAAATTGGGCTATCGAATCCACGCTCCCATCAATGAATGTGTCGCTATCAAACGATAGATGAGCTTTACCCAAACTTCGTGCGTTAGGTCTCGCTAACATTTTAAGTCTTTCTAGGAGATACAATGGTTAAAGAATTCGATGTCGCAAATCTCGACTTCGCCCCCGGCGGGAAACTCCGTATTGATTGGGCGGAGCAAGATATGCCCGTCCTGCGCTCCATCCGTGAGCGTTTTGAGCGCGAAAAACCGCTAAAGGGTCTGCGTGTTTCGGCCTGCCTCCATGTCACCACTGAAACCGCCAACTTGATGGCGACTCTTCAGGCAGGTGGCGCGGATGTCGTGCTGGCGGCTTCTAATCCCCTCAGCACCCAAGATGACGTGGCAGCCTCACTGGTGGCCCACTATGAAATTCCGGTCTATGCCGTGCGCGGTGAAGACAACCAGACCTATTTCAATCATCTGGAAGCCGCTCTCAATCATCGCCCCCATATGACGATGGACGACGGCGCTGACCTTGTCAGTGAATTGCACAAAAAACGCGACGACCTAATCGGTGATGTAATGGGCGGTACGGAAGAAACCACCACCGGTGTCATCCGTCTGCGGGCAATGGCAAAAGAAGGCGCTCTGCGTTTCCCGGTGATCGCGGTCAACGACAGCCAGACCAAGCACTTCTTCGACAATCGCTATGGCACAGGCCAGAGCACCATTGATGGCATCATCCGAGCCACCAACATTCTGTTGGCAGGTCGCGTCTTCGTCGTCGCGGGTTATGGTTGGTGCAGCCGGGGGATTGCCAGTCGCGCTCATGGACTCGGTGCTCGTGTCATTGTCACCGAAGTTGAGCCAGTCAAAGCTCTCGAAGCGGTAATGGATGGCTTCCAAGTGATGCCGATGCTGGAAGCCGCCAAGATTGGCGATATTTTCGTCACGGCCACAGGCGATATAAATGTGATTGACCGTCATCACCTCGAAGTCATGAAATCCGGCGCGGTGGTTTGCAATTCGGGTCACTTCAATGTTGAAATCAACTTGAAAGCTCTGAGTGAGATGTCCCTCGGCGCCCCCAAGCTGGTCGGCCCACATATTGAAGGCTATTATCTGAAGGATGGTCGGGTGATTTATGTGCTTGGCGAAGGCCGCTTGATTAACCTCGCCGCCGCTGCCGGACACCCCGCCAGTGTGATGGACATGAGCTTTGCAAATCAGGCGCTCGGGGCGGAATTCATGGTGCGGAACTATGACACGCTACAAAATCAGGTCTATACCATTCCTGAAGAAATTGACCGTGAAATCGCCCGTCTGAAGTTGGCTTCAATGGGTGTTCAAATTGATACCCTAACTGCTGAACAGGAACATTATCTGAATCAATGGCAAGAAGGCACGTAATTTCAGGCCGAAGCCAGTCAAGCGTATGGTGAGCGTCGTAAATCGGCGCTCATTTTGCATTTAATCTGTGGTAAACTCGCTCGCCGAGGTTTTACGTATGTGAGGAGAAAAATCTTTCATGGCAAGAAAACTTTTTGCGGCATTTTTGGTGATAGCACTGCTCGTCACCGGATTTACCGCTGCAAGCATTACCAATCGCACAACCCCAGCCTTCGCGCAATCCACCGACACGGTGTTACTGCGTTTTGTTCACGCTTTGCCAGATGCCGAGGCGGTAGATGTTTATGTCAACGATGGGTTAGTTGTCCCAGCTTTAGCCTATGGACAAGCCACCCCTCATCTTGCTTTCCCGGTAGGTGACTATACATTGGCCCTCCGTCCCGCTGGCTCAGATGTAGCGGACGCCGCCATCTTTAGCCAATCATTTAATCTGGCCGCCAGCCGCACCGGGTATCGCCAAAACACCGCCGTTATCCAAGCGGATGAAGGTGGTAATCCGGCACTCGCCATCTATTTCGATGACCTTGACCCTGCCACGCTTGGCTTTGCACGAATGCACCTCATCCACGCGGTAGCAGGCGTCGCCCCTATTGACTTGCAGCGTACCGATGGTGCTCCCATTTTGCAGGGTGTCACCTTCAATCAAGTGTCTGGTTCGGTCAATTTGCCTGTTGGCAACTATGATCTAGTCGTCACCGCCACTGGTGATACACCCGAAAACGCGCTGTTGGCTGTCGGCAATATTGAGGTGAACACCAATTTGCTCTATACAGTGATTGTTATCGGCACAGCCTCGGGTGATCCTGCGCCCGCCGCACTGGTGCTTACCACGCCGTTCTTCAGCAACCCCGCCCAAGACGAAATTCTCGTCAGCATCGCACATGGCAGTGGCGACGCGCCGACTGTTGATGTTTATGCCAATGACACGCCCATTCTGGTGGGTTTAGCGCCGGGAGATATTACACCCCACATTCCATTGCCCGTTGGTACAGTCAGACTCTCCCTGCGTGAAGCGGGAGCACTCCCCAATAGTGCCGCCGCCTTTGAATCCGAAGTGGATTTGAGTAGCGATTCCGGTGCAGCTACCATTGTCGCGTTGGGTTCATTGGCTGACGGCACATTCAATTTCTCGCTGTTTGCGGATGAGATCGCCGATTTGGACAGCGCCACCGCCCGTATCCACGTCATCAATACCGTCACCACTGGCCCTGCTAATCTGGAATTGAGCGACGGCACAACATTGGCAAGTGCTCTTGCACCATTCGCAGCCTCCAATCCGGTTGATGTTCCAGCGGGTACCTATAGTGTGACAGGCAGTTTCGATGAAGAAGCAGGCCCAGTATCCATCAACTTGCCCGATCAGACCTTCGTCGGCGGCACCCATTACACCCTGTTGGTGTTTTCCGCCGCGACCCCCGGTCTGGGACTTGCGTATACCCCCATCAACACCGCCTCCAACAGCTTCACAGGTGCGGCTGCTCCAGAAGTTGTGGCAGCAGCAACCGAAGAACCTGTCGAGGCGACACCTGTCACAACCGATGCAACACCCGTTGCCGTTATTACCACCCCGCCGCCTCTCACACCGATTGCCACAACGCCCGTTGCGGTTACTCCACCGCCTGTGGTTTCTGCGCCACCTGCGACCCAAGCCTTCACCGGGGTAGTCAATTTGGATTCAGGCGTGAATCTGCAATGCCGTGAATATCCCACCTCCGCTGCCTTCTCGCTTGGTTTGGTACCAAACGGTTCAACCCTGATTCTGCAAGGCTTTGCTGGCCCAATTGACCCCGAAGATGGGCAACCCAACACACCGCTGGAACCCGGCGCGTTTGATAACCCCGAACTAGCTCAGGATTTCAACGAAATTTGGTTGAACGCGGATTGGGCCGCGCCACAAGGAGGCACGATTCGCTGCTGGGTACGCGCCGATTTCCTACAAATTACCTACAAAGGCCGCAATATCAATGATATTGGCAAGTTCTTTGAACTGGTCGAACTCGGCGAGATTGATGCGGTGCCGTCCAACTATCCCGGTGGCGCAGTGGATGATTCTGCCATCGTGGTGCCGCCTTCGGAAACCGCCCCACAACTGCCCATTGCAACGGTGAATGTGAATCCGGGGGTCAATCTGCAACTACGCCGTACCCCCTCCATTCAGGCCGAATCGCTGGCACTAGTTCCCGGCGGCACGGATCTCAGCGTCCTGTCGCGTACAGAAATCACCCCCGGCACAGAAATTGGCGCTCCCCAATCCCCGGATTGGTATTTTGTCCAATTCGCCACACCGGATGGGTCAGCGCTGATTACCGGATGGGTCTCCGCCGATTTTGTGATTTTGACCTTCAATGGTCGCGCCATTACCGCCGAAGATGTTCCGCTGGCAGAAGACCCGCTACCCGTTGGCGAAATTCTGGCTGGGTCGGGTTCACCCGCCATTGCCATACCCACCGAGGCCCCCATTGTTGGTCTCGTTTCCATACCCGGCGGAGACGGCAATCTGAATCTGCGGGATCGGCCCAGCACCGATGGCATCCTCGTCACCCCCATTCCTTCCGGCTCGAATGTGGTCGTTCTGGGGCGTAACGGCGATGGTACATGGCTCAACGTCCGCTATGAGATCGCGGGTCAAGGTGCTTCAACGGGTTGGGTCGCCACCGAATTCGTGACTGTGACCCGCAGCGGTTCGGCGTTCCCCATCAACACCTTGCTGATTACCAGCGGTGAAGCCGACTCGATGAATTAATTCCCTGCATCCAATTACGGGAATCAAAAAAGGGACGAACTCAATACTCGTCCCTTTTAGTTTTGATAATCAGGAATTGGCTATTGGCCTGTAGTTTCAGGGCTGTTATATTGCCGTACCAGTGCGGCAACTTCATCATAGCTGCCACGTGTCGCCCGTTCCCCATTAGATGAAGTGAAAAACCGCCAATCGGCATCACTCTGCGACCCACCCGCCCGATACACCACCGTTGGGGTACTGTTGACGCCCAGTGTATTTTGGAGTTCACTGGCAGCGGCACGAACCTGCTGTCCATAATTGGAATTGATGCAAGAGCGTAGCTCGTCGGTGTCCAACCCCATATCATCCGCTAATTCAATCAACCGGTTTGTGTTAAATGCCTCATGTCCTTCAGCTTGGGCCAAGTCGAATAGCTGGGTATGAAATTCCCAAAAAGCACCCTGTTTATCTGCACAGACTGCGGCATCCGTCGCCTTAGCAGAAAATGCGCCGCCCACAAACGTCATAGGGTAATATTCAAGGCGAGCTTGGCCTGTTCGTACAAAATCCTTGATAATCCGTTCCACTTCGGGGGCATATTCAGCGCAGTGTGGGCAGGAAAAATCAGAGAATTCGGCAAATACAATCGGGGCATTGGGGCTGCCAATATAGGGGATACCATCATCCGTGACCCCACGTTCAACCCCTTCCATCACGTCCGAGGCCAGCTTCACTCCAGCGTCATCGCGTTTGGCTTCGTTTTGCAATTCGGCGGAGAGAGGAATCCCCGCATAGGCACTAAAGCAACTGGTATCCTCTATCCCACACACCTTGGTCGCTTCTTTTTGTGTCAAATAAATCACCGCCACCACCGCGATAATCGTGGCGACGACGACACCTCCGATTAACAACAACTGTTGCTGTTGTTTCTTTTGGGCTTTCTTTTTCGCCGCAATTCGTTGGGCGGTCGGTGCTTTCGGTGGCTTAGTAGTTTTAGCTGGTTCTGCCATTGAATTGTCTCCTCAATGAGATAATATATATCCAGTACCGATTAGAAACTCACTCATCCAACGCCATAATCGGAATACTGCCGGACTCGTGCGGGCAGAAATCCCAATACAATGTCTTCGCGTGGAATCCCGGCAGCGACTAGATCAAGTGCAATACCGGGTGAAGTGCCATCATATTGTATCCATACCTTGCCGTCAATGATGCTGAGATGGGCAATCATCGAATGAACCCGCTGCTTTCCATCCCAACCATAGCGCACTACAGCATATTCATGGCGTTCCAAATCTAGCAATGCCAAAAAATGAATCTCACTGCGCGAACTCCGATATACATTTGCATACTCACAGAGTACATTACACACGATTTCTTGGTAGTGCTTCAAAGTATCCATTTTGTTATCATCTCCTGCTCATCATCAAACACAATCAAGCGGAGTTGCTCGGAGTGGAGTATCAGTTCACCAATCGGTTGACTAAAAACCGTTTGATAGGCATAGTCTGGAATAGCCAAATAGAGTAATCGGTCAGGATCATTTTCCTTTAGAATACTACGATACAAAGCATACTGTCCTAATGCGCGTTCAAGATCGTATATGCCTGACGGACTCAAAAAACTCTTGATTTCAACAGCAATTTTTTGATCCCCTTTTTCTGCCCCTATAGGCTTTTCTGCGCCTAAATCGGCAAATACCGTCATATTTTTATACTAAAGTGAAAGTGGATCATCCGTAATAATCTAGTCTTCTTTGGTAAGTGCTTTTACAACAACATCGTGATAAATGTCACGTTAAGGCATATTGTATACTCATCTATTTTATACGGACGCTATTCCGTTTATCCTTAGTCTTGTAAAGATTCTCCTACATTTATAACAGGTTTTGCCACTCTTGGCCCTAATTTCAGATAGGGAATCATCCAAGCAACACGTGCCTGATAATCAAAATAGGTTTGCCCGAAGGCCCGTTGCAATTTCTGTTCTTCCAGCAATGAGCCGAACGCGAAATAGAGGGTCACGCCGATTACCAGTCCCAATGTGCCGGTTGTCATCATTGGGGTAGGCCATAACAGCATTAGGCTGAAAAAATAAAGAGGATGGCGTACCAACGCATATACCCCGCCCGTTTGAAGCGGTTCTTCGGGCAAGGGCAGCGGTTTGCCATTTTGCCATGCCACATACTGGCTCAAGCCCAAAAATCGCATGGTGTCAATTTGGAGGAGCGAGATCATCAGTCCGATTAGTGCTACTGCCTGTATACCTAGCAAAACATAACTCAGCGGAGCGTCTGCCTGCCAGATCGTCTCCCCCGGATTGGCCCCCACTACAATTAACACGGGCAGAAATGAAATTGTCGCCACCGCGTTAAAAAACAGCCGATATACGCCCTCATAGGCCCGTCGCCCAAACGCTACTACAAACCACGCCTTGACGCCAAACGCCGCCAACAAACTGTGAAATGCCCCATAAACCAATATGGCCGCCAGTGCCAATAAAAACTCATCCATACCAACACTCTCTTTCTTCGCTAAAGTATCTCTAACTTGCTATCATTAATGGGCGATTTTTACCCGATTAGGATGGCTAGAAGATGCACATTACCGACATTATTGTTCGCAAACGTGACGGCGGCGAACTTTCTACAGAAGAAATTAACTGGTTTATCGAAAATTATACCGCCGGGAAGGTCGCTGACTATCAAGCGGCGGCCCTCTGTATGGCGATTTTTTTCAGAGGCATGACGCGGCGTGAGATTAGTGATCTTACCCTTGCAATGGCCCGTAGCGGGGATCAGATAGATTTATCGGATGTAGTACCCTTTGCCCTCGATAAACATTCCAGCGGTGGGGTCGGCGACAAAACCTCACTGGTGGTACTACCGATTGTTGCGGCGTGCGGTGTCCCCGTTGCCAAGATGAGTGGGCGCGGCTTGGGGCATACAGGCGGCACGATTGATAAATTAGAGGCCATTAACGGTTTCCGGGCCGAATTTTCCAAAGAGGAATTTAAGCGCCTTGCCCGCGAAAATGGACTGGTGCTGGCGGGTCAATCTGGCGACCTTGCCCCCGCTGACAAACTTCTCTATGCCTTGCGTGATGTAACCGGAACAGTGGACAGCCTACCTCTCATCGCTAGTAGCATCATGTCGAAAAAACTGGCAGCCGGGGCTGATGCGATTGTATTAGATGTCAAAACGGGCAAAGGCGCGTTTATGGCAAATGTAAACCACGCACGCGAATTGGCCCGCACGATGGTAGATATTGGCGTGGATGCAGGTCGCAGCATGGTCGCCCTCATTTCGGACATGAATCAACCACTTGGCAAAATGGCAGGCTTGGCATTGGAAGTGCGCGAAGCTATTGAAACCCTGCACGGCGAAGGGCCAGCCGACTTTACCGAACACTGCCTTGTCGTCGCAGCCCATATGCTGCATCTTGCCCCTAACAGCGGAGTAGACACCTTTGAAGCCGCCTATGCCGCCGCCAAACATTGTCTGCACGACCAAAGTGCCTTTCGCCGTTTCCGCAGCATGATCGCAGGGCAAGGTGGGGACGTGTCGCAGGTGGATGATGTCAGCCGTCTACCCAACGCTTCATTGATTGAATCAGTCACCGCCCCACAGGATGGCTATTTGGCAGAATTAAGCGCCCTTGAGGTTGGCCTTGCAGTCGTTCGGTTAGGTGGAGGGCGTGAGAAAAAAGGCGACCCTGTTGATTATGGTGTTGGTGTCGAGACGCATCATAAAATTGGCGATGTAATCAAGGCGGGTGACCCCCTATTTACGATTTATGCTAACGACCCTGCCAAACTTGCCGAGGTGAAATCGCATTTAGGCTCGGTGGCCCATCTAAGCGAATCGCCTGTTGAAGCCCTCCCCCTATTTTATGACACCATCACAGACAGTCCCGCATGACGATTTACGATGTCATCATTGTTGGCGCAGGGGCAGCAGGTTTGGCGGCAGGGCGAACGCTGCATGATGCTGGGCGCTCGATTTTGACACTCGAAGCACGTGATCGTATCGGCGGACGCATCCACACTGACTACGATTTTGCCGCCATCCCGATTGAATTTGGCGCGGAATTCATTCATGGGGATCATGCCGTTACGGTGGATTTGGTCAAATCGGTGGGTCTGCATACCCTACCCGTCGTGCGAATGGGTAATTTGCGCTGGTCGGATGGGGTAAATCCTGCCCTGCCTCTTGCACGCTTACCCGACCCGTTGCGCCAAACACTGACCGGACTTCTGCAAGCCTACGAGCAATTACCAAACGTCAATCTCCCCCAAGATGTATCATTGGCAGATTATTTACGGGGACGTAGTTGGACAGGGGAGGCACTCGCGGCGGCGGATGTCCTCCTAGCTCAAACGTGCTGTGCCCACATCGAAACCCTTAGTTGCCACGACCTTATCCGCGAAATGAGAGTGGATACGGCGGGGCATGGCGAATCGCGCATTCGTGAGGGCTATGGCAAATTATTGGACTGGTATCGCGCCGATTACTCTATCCACTTCAATTCGCTGGTTCAGGAAATCCAATGGGGTGATGGCGACGTAAGGATCATTTCCAACGGGCAGGTTTATCGAGCTAAGACCTGTATCATCACCGTACCTGTCAGCCTTCTGCAAAATGGTCTGATTCGTTTTACCCCTGCCCTACCTCCCGACAAACAATGGGCCATCCACGCCTTTCGCATGGAAGCAGCCACTAAATTGATTTATCGTTTCCGAGAACGCCTGTGGGACGAGAACCTGACTTTTATGGCCCATACTGGATTAACGGCCCGATGGTGGACGCCGAGTTATGGGCGCGAGGAGGATGCCGTAATCGCGTGTTACGTCACCGCTGAACGGGCACAAAAAATTGATGCACTGGACGAGGCCACCGCACTGGATATTGGATTACGGGAATTAAGCACCCTACTGGATATCCCATTGAATGATTTATCGAAGGCCGTCATCACTTCTAAGCGGTTGGCGTGGGCGGCTGACCCATTAGCATTAGGTGGTTATGCTCATGTCCCTACGGGCATGGCGGAATGTCGTCCATTGCTGGCCCGTCCGGAAGGAAATCGGTTATTTTTTGCCGGAGAAGCGACGGCCTACGACACGAATCCACAAACCGTACACGGCGCGATTGAAAGCGGTTGGCGTGCGGCGCGGGAGTGTCTCGCTGTGCTTTAATCGGATGCTGGTTCGACCCGCTGCAATTTGGGCACACGCGGCAATCCAAGCACCTTATCCGGATTGATAGGAATAGCTAAACGAGTCGCCGCCAGCAATAGCCCGACAAAAAACCAGACCGTCAGCGAGGTCGCCTGATATTCGATATTGAAGTAAAAATGATCGAACATTCCCCCGACCATCGCTGCCACCACTCCGGCGAAGAGGCCCAGCCAAATATCATTGATTTTATTATTCTGGTCAATCTCGGCGCGGTGACGATAGCCATAGCCAAATACACTCAGTAGCGTAATGAGATATACCACCAAACCAACAATGCCAGAATTTGAGGCAATGGTTAGATAAGTATTGGCAACGGCCTGATATAAATCAATGTCGGGTGGTGCGATAAACCCTACCCCAAATACAGGATACCGGGCAATTAGGATGAAAGTGTCTTTGTATTCACCGAGGCGCATCTGGGTTTCGAGGTCAGATGCCGTGACACCCGCGATCACCCTATCTACATACCCGGCTGTGATCGGGTTAAACGGCGCGATGGCAATCAAAATCAGCAGCACCCAAACTAGACTGCGATAGCGAATGACCGCCACTAAGCCAACCCCCGTCAGCAACCCCAACATCGAGCCGCGTGAATCGCTCAAAAATAATCCTGCCCCAACGCATCCCATTAGTACAAACATGATCCAACGGTGTCCGGTCAAAGGTCGGCGGGCTAACAATTGGGGGGCAATCAACGCACCAACCATCATCAAAAAGCCGCCATACGCATTCGGGTCAACCCATGTGCCAATCGCCCGTTCCCCCTTAATTTGCACACCATCTTCACGATAACGCAGCACATTCCCCGCCGGATAGCCAATGCGAACAAGGCGATTCAATATCGTATTGGCGGTATCATCATTCAGTACCCACAATATACTACCGATGACCCCTGCCACTGCCCCAATCACCATAAAGGTTAGGGTGAGTCGTCGCAAGGTTTCAACCCGGCGCACCACATCCACCAACACTAAGGATAAGGCGACATTTGCCATGAGGCCCAAAAAGCGGCGCAAGATGCCGGGGGTCAGTGTTCCATTCGGCATCCCTAAAACGAAGGCAAAGGCCATCATCAAGATGAACAGCAGAATCATGCCATGAACGGGTGTGGTCTGTAAATCGCGCCGCCGTCCCGTCATCCATTGGAACAAATAGACGACGATAAACACCCCCAGCGCCGCATCAATCAGCGAAGGCGTAATGGCAACCTTAAACGGCAGCGTCCCGAATGGCAGCAGTCCGGTCAAAATCAGCACGAGGGCCAGCGACGCATCAAGACTACTCAGCGCGACTAGGCCAATCATCGCCGCGATAACTAACCCCAACGCGATAACCGGCCCTTCTAAAATCAGCAGCAATGCCAACAGACCACCCAATGCGCCCATTAAAGTCCCAACTGTCAGCGCGTTAAAGGTGGGCAGATTTTCGTTTAATTTAAGCCGCTGGTTTTCCAGCATCGCGTACTCCTATTTTTCGATTGCCACGTAACCCCCAAGCGACTACACCAATCACACCCAGCAAGGTCATGGCACTAATGATCGCGCCAATTCGGATAGAGAGGGGGCGATATACCAACTCAATTTGATGTGTCCCCTCCGGCACATAGACCGCGCTTAAGCCACCATAGGCCTCTAATAAATCGGCTTCTCTGCCATCAATTTCGACCTTCCAGCCCGTATCATAGGGCAGTGCCAGCGTCAAAACGCCCGATGTGTCGCCCCGTGTTTGGATACGGATTTTTTCGGGGTCGAGGGTTTGTAATATCACAACTGTATTGCCGGGTGTTTCAGGCAAAGAGCCGGGATTTTCTTTCAAGACCACTACATCACGCACGGGGAAATTTAAATCGCCGACCAATTGCCGCGCCCCGCCGTTATTTGACACGACCCGCACCTCATACACCATATGGGCAAACGGGCGGGGGTCATCCAAACGATAGACATAAAAACCCGGCCCTTCCCCAATACGGGTGTACGGCACAGGCAGGCTATCCCACTCGGCATTGAGCACCTGTACCGAGAGCAGTTCCCAGCGGCGCTCCACCGGAATGTTTCGCAGATAGAACTCCACCGCCTCAAATTGCAGCGGGCTGTTGCCCCAAATATCGGGCAGGCCGTACATGGTGCTGTAACTGCTCCCGATGCCCACCAACCCTTCAATTTTTTGCCCCGGTGTGAGGTTGTCGCGCATGATTTGGATAAAAGCGGGTTCGGGCAGACGGTCATTGGCAGGGATGGGGTCGTAATTTTCGCCCCCCATGTTCGCGCTAAACAGGTCAAACACGACCAATGTCACCAGTGCCCACTGCCATTTTAGCTGGGTCGGTTTCTGCATGACGCTGGGCAAAATGAGTGCTATCAATAAAGCGACCAGCAGGGCCAATCCCGCCGAATCGAGCGCACCTTGATACAATTCGCCATTGGGTGGAATCAGACGCAGCACAAAAAAGATGAGGCCAAATAGAGCACACAGCACAATCAAGCCAATCAATACCCGGCGGAGTTGGCGCAGCGGCTTGTGGTCACTAAGGTAATCCCATGTCAAGACTTGCAGCGCCCCCATGCTGGCAAGCACCGCCCCTGCCACTGCCACAACAAACGCGGCCCGTTCCTGTCCCCGAAAAAAGCCAAACCCCGGCAGCAGTACGTACACAAAATCGTAAATCGCCAACCGCTGTCCAAATGAAAGCGCTAAACCGAATAGGCCAACACCAAGCCAAAATCCATATCCCGGTACCCGTCGCCAAATCGCTACCCCAACCAGCACCAGTCCAATCAAGCCTAGATAAAGCGGCGTCCAGCGCCCAAGCATGTAGGGAAACACAAATTGGGTCAGGTCTTGCATCGAAAACCCGCCGCCCTTGTCATCCACGCTGAAATTTTCGCGGTAGGTCTGGCTTTGAAATTGGGCAGTCGGCAGCAATTGAGCCGCACTTAGGCCACCCGCGAAAAGGGCCATCACGAGAATCGCTAAAACGATGGTTTTCCAATTCGCCCCACACTGCCACAACCGATAGACCAGATAAGCGACTGCACCATAAGCCGTAAATAACAACGTTTGGGGATGGCCCGCCAATGCACACAACGCCAATGCGACGCCTGCCAAGACCAAACATCGCCAGCCGATTTTTTCATGTGTTGGACGGGTGGCTTCATGAATACCCAACAGCACCAGCGGTATCCAAATAGCGCTTTCCAAGAGGGGCAGTTGCAGCGGGGGATAGGCCGTCATAAATCCACCAAATCCAAACACCAGTGCTCCAATGAGGCTTGCTACTGCGGAAATCTGGGTAGGAGCATCTTGAACAATATCGCGTGTCAGGCGGCGCAAAAAGGCGTACATCATGAGCGACCCCAGCAACACTTGCAGGGTCATTTCGCGCTGTAGGGCCGCATATACGTCGCCATTGTTGACATCCGATTGGCTGGCAAGGAGGGCGACGGTCAATAAGCGGGGGGGATACAAAACCGCTGTTTGTGGGTCGGCTAAAAAGGGCGCACCCGCATTCATATAGGGATTCCACAGTGGGATTTCACCTTCGCGGAATCGTTCGACGCTGTAGGATGTCCACGCCACAAATTGGCCGGAAAAATCACCCTCTTGCAAGGACTCCTGATCCACTTCGTTCGGGGTATAAAGCCGCCAAAAAAAGATGGCCCACAAGCCAATCAGCAGCAAAATCGCCCACATATCCGGCGAATGGCGTATTCGTTGTATCATTGTCCGTCTCCAGTATCCGCCTTTGCTGTGACTGTGACTTCAATCGGCGTCAGATAGGCATCCGCAAAAGGGTTATTTATATAGGCAGTCTCAGATACGGATACGGGAAGTCGTATACCATCTGTTGGGCGATAAAAACCAATCAATAGACGATAAATACCCGGTGCTGTGGTGGGATTGATGTTCAGTTGGTACACATCTTCAATAGTCAAGCCTTTTACCCATGCTGAAGTTGGAAACCAATCCAAGCGTGGCCTAGAATCACCGCTACCAAGTAACTCGGTCGGATTATCAGGGTTGATAAGCTGTACAAAGACGGTAAAATCATCATCCGTTTCCCCTAAAACCCTCCAAGTCCAGTCGAGTTCAATGCTTTCCCCTGCATGGGCATGATAGGAAGATCTGAAAAAGTCTGGATTTAACTGGGCCAGATGGTCAAACGTTATGGAACAGCAATAGTCTACATCTTTCCCAATCTCATCAATCACGCTGCCTCCTCGCAAGATTACTTCGCTCAGTGCCGTCGCATCACTGCGAGCAGCGGGAATCTCGACCCCAGCAAAAAAATCACGCCAACCGATCTTAAAACGTGGTTCAAAAGGCGTGTTGGCAAGCTCGTCTTGAATCTCGATGCGATAGGTTTCGGCGTAAATTTTGCCAATTTCCCATGTATCCGTGCGGCGCAACCCCCTTCCCGGAAAACTATCTAATTTCCCTATCACGATAGGTTGATCGGTCAAATTAGCGGCAGGGCCAAACACCTGTATATAGAAACTTAGCGGGGTCGTAGTGTGGGCTTGAGGTCGCCAGTATAGGGTGATTTCAATTTCGTCGTCGGTCTTTTCATTCAAAATCACGGGGGTATCGTCAATCTGGTAGGCCAACAGTTGAATCGGGCCAAATCGGGCATCGGTCAGGTGGGCATCTGAGGGCAATCGGTCAATCGTATCTGGCGGGGTATAGGCAGGGCGAATCACCGTAAAGGGTAGAATGAGCGCATAAACGGCTAGCGGCATCACAGCGATGGCAGCAAGGCGATTGGGTAGATGCAGCATCTGCAACAGACCACTCCACCCTAATGCTAACAATACTCCGATGATGGCGATGGCAGGGAACAATAAACGGCCTTGACTGGCAGGCGTTTGTAATGTCCAGCGTACCACCCCGCCAAATATCAGGGCCAGTTGCACTAAGAGCAAAGCAACCGAACTTGCACTAGTGCATCGCTTCCGATGACGCACCCCTGTCAAGGTCAAACCCACGAGTCCAAGACCGCATAGCGCCAGCGTATAATCAAAAAATCGCTGCGGGCTGATGACATTTAAGCCGCCGAACCAACCCCAATAGGCGTAATAAAATCCTTCACGCTCGGCCCAAGCATCGTGTAAGCCAAAATCGGCGGGGCGCTTGCCTGCGATTTCAATCATTGTGTTGAGACCCGTCGGGTCATCATACAATCGAATATTGCGGATGTACCACCACCCCGCAATCAGGCCAATTCCAGCGGCGACCACTATCCCTGCCATTATCAAATCTTTGAAGGGGCGCTGCTCCCGCCAATACACTGCGAAAATAGTGAGGGCCACCATCGGCGCAAAGGTCAATCCGCTGAGTTTGGTCAGGGCCGCCAAGCCTAATAACACCGACAATAGGCCAAGCCGCCCCCAGTGCCAGCCAAATCGCCACAGGGCCAGCATCGAGACAACAATGGCTGTCCCCAAGAAAATGACTAGATTATCATTATTGACGCTGGCGGTAATGAATAAAAACATCGGGTTAAACGCGACAAAGGCCATCGCCAAAAAACCGAGCATAGGCCATGTCGGAATGACCAGCCGCGCCATATCGAAAGTTAACCAGACCGTACCCGCCCCCAACAAAATGCTAAACAGGCGGCAAATCATGACAGCTAGGGTCGTGCGTCGGTAGGGAAAGGCTTCGGCTTCAGCATCATGGACGATGATATTTTGGTTATCACTGGCAAGACCGATACCGACTTTGGAATGGGGATTATAAAAAAGCCGCGTTTCCAAATCGCTGCGGTCAATCGGCAGCACCAACAGCGCCGCAATCAAATAATAGAAGGGCGGCTGACTGCCCTCTTGTCGCCATAGAGTTTCTTGGTCGGGGTCTTGATGGGGCAGTTTACCCGTTCTGGCGATATAATCCACCACTGGAAAATGGAGCATCTCATCGGAAACCTCAAAAATAGGCGAGGTCAGCATATAGATCAACGCCAGCGCCACAAATAAACCCACAAGGGCCAAACGCCGACGCTGCAATTGTTGAGGAGTTTCCGGTAAAATCCAATTCATGCTAAATCTTTTCTAGTATGAATCCAAAGACGGCGAGAGAGTGTAACGCGGCCTAGCCCATCAGTCCATAGCCTACTGCTCTGTGTTTGCCGTCGTTTTAACCAACTTTTGGCAGAATACAATGCGGGCATTAAAAAATCATCGTCCCTTATTTATTTTGATAATGCTTTTTCTTGGTTTGACAACCCTCTACGCCGAAACCGTGCCGCCATTTGAAGGGCCGGATGAAGGGGAGCATTTCGCCTATGTCATGAAAGTGGCCCGTACCGGAAATTTTCCCAACCCAAGCCATGATTTGGATACCACCATCAAACAAGCCGCTGCCCAAGCGCCGCTGTATTATACGACGGCGGCTCTCTTTACCCGTCTGCGTGACTTTGGTGATTGGGAAGTGCGCTACCAAACCAATCCTTGGGGTGCTTATCCCTCGCCAGTGACCGGGCGCGATAATCGCAACCATTTTATGATGCAGCCCCGCCAGCACGCCATGACAGAAGACCAACGGCAAATGAGCGCGGCCCTACAATGGATACGCCGGATTGCCCCTCTATATGGCATCTTGGCGCTCTTAGGGGTTTATTGTTCAGCCCTTGCCATCTGGCCCACTCAAAAATCATGGGCGGTGTTCGCGGCATTGGCCTATGGCATGAACCCCCTCTTGATTCAAACCTTCGCCCTCGCCAGCAATGATGTCGCTGTGATCGCCTTCGGGTCGCTCACATTGGCGGCGGGATTGCATCTCATCAATGACTGGCAAAGCAATCGCCTGTTGATTTTGGCGGGGGTCGTCATGGGATTGGCGGCCCTCTCCAAAGCCAGCGGATTAGCGCTGTGGAGTATCCCGCCTGCTGGCATTTTTATCGGCTGGTGGCAGGCTAAACATAATTGGCGTTCGCTGATTTTGCGGTGCGTGGCAGTCATCGCCATCGCTAGTCTGATTGCTGGATGGTGGTATGTACGCGGCTGGATACTTTATGATGACCTACTCGGCACAGCCCCCCACAAAGCACAGCCGTGGGCATGGGATGAACCCCAGTCTATCTCGCAAATTCTCAGCCGCACCCCGATCCTCATTCTTTCGCTATGGGCCAATTTCGGCTCAGGTGAAGTCCGGCCCGCCGAATGGGGCTATATTGTGCCATTGACCTTGTTGGGATTAGGTTTGATTGGATGGCTATACACCCACCCAACCCGCCATACGCTACTGCTTTTATTGACCGTAGGGGTTGGATTGGCGGCGCTGTTCCAATGGATGTCCATGTTCGACCTCATTACGGGCCGGCTCACCTATCCCTACTACAACGCCTTTGTTTTGCTGGTGGTGACAGGCTTGTATCACTTCCGACAGTGGCGCGGTTGGTTCGCCGGGGCTTTGGGTGGTATGGCATTGGTGATGGTTCCGGCGGTCATTATTCATGCGTTTGGCCCCCCACCCCTCCGCAACCATACACCGGACAATCTCGCAGGCCCGGTGATTGATTTTGGTGGCCCGCGCTTTTTAGGCTATACCGTGGATAGCAATCTTATCCACAACGGCGACTATCGTCACTTCAAATTATGCTGGCAAGCGCCGGATGGCAGTCAAAAAATCCCCCTGCCCTATCCGTTTTCCCTTACCGTCACCACACTCGACAGCCAATTGGTGGGCAAGCGTGAATCATTTACGGGTTTGGGTAACTATACACTGTGGCAGCCGAACAAAATCTTTTGTGATGAATTTGCCCTGCCTATCGAGAAAAATGTGCAGGCGGGCGAGATCTATCCCCTGCAATTATCCCTATTTGGCCTGCCCGACGGCATCCCGTTAGAGGCCACTGTGAATGGCAGCAAACAGCGCAGTGTCATCATCGGGCATTTATGGACACCTGCCCCGCCGATTGACCTCGCCCTACTCGATTCCGCTCCATTCCGTTTTGAAGGTGTGGCCCTTGCTAGATACACGATGGACATCACGGATAACATACTCAGCCTACATCTGACTTGGGGAACGTATTCCGCACCACGACGACCCTACAAACTTTTTGTCCACATTTTGGATGCCGCAGGTCAAAAAGTCGCCCAAAGCGACCCTGTTCCCGGCGGGGAGCGCTATCCAATCTGGGCATGGGGGCAAGGTGAACAAATTGAGGATGTGGTGAGTGTACCGATGCTCGATTTATCGGCTGGTGATTATCAGGTCGTTATTGGAATTTATAACCCCGACACTTTTCAGCGCCTGCCCGTCCGTGATACAAATGGCACTCCTATTGGGGACTCCGCATTGTTAGGAACAGTGACACTCGAATGATGCTGCAATCACGCCGCTATTGGCTGTTTGGGGCCGTTCTGCTAGGTCTCATTGCCTATCTGACCGCCGCTTTTTGGGACTATACCCAAGACGATGTATTCATCACCTATGCCTACAGCCGTAATATCGCGGAGGGGCGGGGTTTTGTATTTAATCCCGGTGAGCGTGTTCAGGGCACTACCACCCCACTTTATACCCTACTGATGTCCGGGGTCTACTTTCTCACCCACGATTTATTACATGCAGGCAATCTCCTCAGCGCGGTTCTACTGGCCCTCACCTGTGGCCTCGCCTTTTTACTGACCCGGGACCACCTTTCGCATTATAGTGGGTTTGCCATCGGCGTCATTTTAGCCACCTCGCCACTGATATATGTCAGTTTTGGTATGGAGACCCTGCTCTACTGCACGTTGTTGATGCTGGCGTTGTGGCGTTGGGAACGTGGCAAACCCTATGAAGCGATCTTAGTAGCGGCGGCCCTGACATGGACACGCGCCGATGGAGTGGTTCTGGGTGGGACTCTGTGGTTAGTAGCGGCATGGGATAGTTGGCGAGCTAACCAAGATGTACCAATCATTTCTCGCCTGCGTCAATTGCCTTACCCATTGGGTCTGGTCTACACAGCGGCGATTGCCCCTTGGTATCTATTTGCATGGGCCTATTTTGACACCCCCCTACCCAACACCTTTGGCGCGAAACAATCTAGCTTGGAAGGCATCCAATTTTTGAAAGATGGCTGGAACTGGTGGAAAATCTTCTATTGGGACAACAATCCCCTCAGCATCACTGGCTTTTTGTTCGTCGTGATTGGAGTATGGCGCATTCTCAAAATCAAACCCCTGCGCCCAGTGGCTTTATGGGCAGGCTTTTATCTGGCGGGGTACACCATTTTGAATGTCGCGGCCTTCTGGTACTACACCCCCCTATTCACCAGTTGTATTGTCCTCATGGTGTTTGGCGGCGCATGGATTTTTGAGCAGATGGGACGGCTAAATTCCAGCAAATTATGGCGGTTCGCGCTGGCGGGGATTTTGGTCGGCGTTTCGGGAGTGTTCGCTATCGTCAGATCACAAGATTTTGCTGATCCACCACCCCGCACAAAGACCTATGTGGTCTTGGGCAAATGGATCGAAGCCAATACCCTCACCCATGCCACTCTGCTTGTCGGTGACTTAGGCGTCATGGGGTATTACGCCCAGCGCCATACAATTGATTCCCCCGGCTTGATTGTGCCAGAGATGTATTTTAAGCAGGATGATTATGCCGTCCTGAAATACAAACCGGATTATGTAGTCGCAACAGGTTATTACACATGGCAGCAGGTCATCGCGCAAGATTGGTTCGACACGTACTATCGCCCCGCTGCGCAATTTAGCACGGAGGGTGATACCTTTAGTCCGATGACCGTTTATCAACGCCGCCTACCTTTGAGAACACCCCCAATCCTATTGCAAGGCGATACCCTGCCCTTCAATTGCGATATTCGATTAAACGAAGGTGACGCCCTGCCCGATGAAATCAGTGCCCGTTTGTTGGATTCGGGGGGAAATATCATAGTTGAGGATGCGCACCCCTTTTTCGAATCCCTTTATCCTGTTGACACCGCCAGAGGGAATGAGGTTATTCATGAACAAATCGGTCTCCCCCTGTATGTTCCGGCAGGCAACTATCAATGGGAATTGGTTTGTGGGGATGATGACTATTCGGGAAATGTTGAAGTTCTGCCCTATACCGAAAATGTGGGATTGGCACGATTAGAGGAGGCCGTGTGGTCGCCATTTGCCCAATTAGCAGGCATCGCGCTGACTGATGGCAATGTGGCGTGGTCAGGGGGCAGTGTTCGAGTCGTGTTCTATTGGCAGGCCCTTGAACCCGCCACCGCTGATTATAGTGCGCTGGTACATCTGGTAGATGCGCAGGGGCATGTGGTGGCACAAGCCGATGGTTATGCGGTGAATAACACCCGGCCCTTAAGTTCATGGCAATCCGGCGAAATGATCTTTGATACCCGCGAAATCTTGCTGCCGCCCAACCTACCCACCGGAAACTATTCCATTTTGGTCGGCTGGTATGATTGGCAATCGGGCAGTAATGAACGCCAACTTTTGACCAACGGCGACGACGCCATCCGCTTGCCTGTGACCATCCAAGTCCAGTGGCCCGGTGGTACAGGATTACCGTGAAGCCCGTAGCTGCTCAAAAAAGCGCAGGGTCGCCGCTGCAATCGCATCCCACCTAAACTGCGTGGCGAGTTGGGCCGCTGCTTTGCCAAGCCGAATACGCTGGGCTTCATCATGGGCTAATTCGCGCAGGGCATCGGCCAATTTCTGGGGCGAATCCGGCGGCACCATTTTCATCGCCTGCCCATCTACCAAATCGGGTTCGTCCACCTGCGGGAAAGTCGTCACAATTGGACAGCCATGCGCGAGGGTTGCCATGAGTGTGCCGCGCCGATACGATACGCCATCGCGGAAGGGCAGGGCCACTACATCACAGGCCATCAGATGGGCGCTGACAGCTTCGGGGGTGACAAAGCCTGTCCAATGCACTCGCCGCGAAATGCCCAAGCCCCCCACCATCCGTTCCGCTTCATCAGCCTGCTGAATATTGGTCTGGTCACTTACCCCCGTCTGACCACCCACAATCAACAAATGGGCATTGATGCCACGATCTACCAGTAGTCGAATCGCCTGCGCCAGTGTATCCACGCCCTTGCTACGATTGATGAACCCAAAGAAACCCACAATAAACGCATCATGGGGCAGAAAATGCGCCTCACGCCATGCCGTTTTGTCATAATCGGCGGGGGGTTGTACGGCAATATTCGAGCCAATCGGAATCCGCATCACGGGCGGCATATGGCCTTGTTCAGCTAATTCCCGTTCGTCGCCCCGATTGGTCACAATCACGCCCTTGCTTTGGCGGGCCATGCGATAAATGACTTTTTTACGGAGGGGGCCAGCTTTGGGGAACAAATAGGGGACTAGCAAATCATGGAAGGTCGTCACGACAGGGGCTATGTGACCAAGTGTTTCCGGCAGCAAATTCGCGGCGACCCGCATGTTATAGGCTGCTGCTTGATATTGGATATTGACCACATCCAATTGATTCGCCTTGGCCCACTGTGCAGCCTGTACCTCCCCACGCCGTCTATCGCCGGATTTTTGTTTCCCCCAGCGACCCCAATTCGCCACTGTTGGCTGCACATGAATCCCACGTTCTTGAATGACAGGCACGGCCCGATCACTCGTCAGGACAAATATTTTGTGTCCCTGCGTCACCATCGCCCGCCCTAATTCCAATGAATAATCCCCTACACCGCCTTGCATCGGCGGAAACTCACCTGTGATGATGCCAATCCGCATCGAGTCACTTCCCCTTGTTTTCAAGCACGATAGATTCGCCGGCCCACAACAATGAGCGAATCACCAAC
This sequence comes from Chloroflexota bacterium, assembly GCA_013112715.1. Taxonomy (GTDB): domain Bacteria; phylum Chloroflexota; class Anaerolineae; order Aggregatilineales; family J027; genus CFX10. The sequence continues at coordinate 251,127 of JABFGB010000003.1, read as the reverse complement.
CAATAGGCCTTGACTCGCTCCCAACGTAATGGGCGCTGACTGCCCAAGCTCCATTTAGCAGCTTCAATCCCAATCTGATTCGCATAGTTTACCACCATTGCCAGCCGGAAAATTTCAGCCTGCCAGCGACCATGAAACTTACGAAAATAGCGTAGTTTGCTGTGTTGAAAATGCACATGGCTACGGGCTTTGACCTGCTTGCTGCTCTGCCCTTCATGATGGACGATTTTGGCGTCCCCTACATACAAAATCTCCCAACCCGCGTCTTTGGCACGCCTGCACCAATCCATTTCCTCGGAATACATAACGTAGCGCTCGTCAAGGCTACCTACTTGTTCCCAAACCTCTCGCCGGGCCAGCAACGCCGACCCCTTGACCCAATCCACCGGGAAGGTTGCGTCGTTGGACATCTGACGCATAAAAAACCAATCGAGCCAGCGGCGTGGGGCAATATTACTGATCCAAGGGCTTTCGGCGATGCCAATGAGCAGGGTCGGGAAATGATGGCGCGTTTGCTGATAGGTGCCGTCAGGGTTCAGGGTGTGTGGCCCAACCACTCCCACTTTCGGGTCAGAATTCAAAACAGCCATCAGGCGTGGCAGAGCATCCCCCAAAACTTCAGTATCCGGGTTCAACAGCAAAACCGCCCGTCCGGTGGCCGATTTCAGGCCTAAATTATTCCCGCGCACAAAACCGACATTTTGCTCACACTGAATGAGATGCACCCACCCAAACCGTTCGCGGAGCATTTCCACACTACCATCTTGGCTGGCGGAATCTACCACTATGACTTGGGTTAGCGGCCCCTCCCCCATGCATGTGCCGTCTGGGGCGACTAGGGTAATCGGCGATTGATAAATACTTTCTAGGCATCGCGTCAATAATTCCGCGACATTCCAATTTACGATGATGATGGATAAATCCAATGTTGCATCCTGCTGTATGACGACTACAAATAGTTGCAATTGTAAACGCTCTGCGAGGGTTTACAACACAAGATTTTACAGTTTCTGAGGGGAAAGATAACACTCCGGTTACATCTGTCCCTGAAAATAGGCTCATCCGAACGAAACGAAGCGTCAAGTCAGATTAACTGAGTCAAACAAGGAGAATAGGAATATGAAGTCATTAAAGCGTGGTGTATTGAGAGCAACTGTTGTGGTAGTAGCGGTTGCGATGGTATTCAGCGCCGTTGGGGTCTCGTTCGCGCAAGGCCCGCTAGGAGATCGTGGCGGTAATCGGGGTGGTCATCGCGGTGGTCTAGCCCTCGTTCGCATCGTTACCGACACCGCCGCCGAATCGGTGGGCATGGATACCCGTGAATTTTTGCGAAGCGCTGAAGCAGGTCAAACCCTCAGTGACCTGATTACAGCCAATGGCGGTGATCCAGCCCAAGTCGCGGCAGATGCCAAAGTCGAAGCCGAGGCCCAAATAGATGAAGCCCTTGCCAATGAACGCATCACCGAAGAACGCGCCGCCGAACTGAAAGCGGAATTGGATACCAAAATCCAAGAAATTCTCAGCCATGAACTGGGTCAGCGTGTGATTAATGCCCGCGTCAACTTTGGTCTACGCCGCATCGTGATGGATGTCATCACCGAATCCACTGGCCTTGAGGCTCAGGATGTGCGCCAAGAACTGCGTGACGGCAAGAGTCTTGCCACCATCATTACCGAAAATGGCGGGGACGTAGCAGCGGTCAAGGCTCAAATCATCAGCGACGCGACAGAACAAATTAACCAAGCTGTCACGGATGGCAAATTAAGCCAAGAAGACGCCGACACCCTGCTTGCTGAACTGGACGCGCATGTTGACGAACTACTGAATTTCAGCCGGATGAGTGTGTAATCGAATAGGTCATGATACTAAAAAGGCCGACAATCAGATCGGCCTTTTTGGTTCGAGCAAGCGGACTACCTAGCCCGGATAGGTAAATGTCACAACGAAGGGATTCTCACCCTCTCCAATACTACCTGTTGCTGAGTCCACGACCTGCCCATCAATCAAAAATTCTACGGTAAAGGCAGCGGTGGTTTCTTCATTCCCACACGCCAACGAAAGCTGAACATAGGCCAAATAATCAGTAGGATAGGCGATCCCATCCAGCGCGACAATCTCCTCTTGAGGGCTAGCAGCAGAGGTTGAGCAATAATCATTTCCATTATCCGATTGACGATAGAATCCCGGTGCAGCAGGATTGGTAAAATTGACCTCCGTACCTCCGGGCAAATAGAGACCCAAGTCAAGGTCATGGCTGGTTTCCCAAGTCAAGCGCACTACAAAATCAGGGCTGTTATCGCCCGACAAGGCTGGCCCCGTCACCCCATCTTGGAGATTGCGCAAAGAGAGGGTAGTCAAATCAGGCGGGACAGACCATCCTCCGACTGATTGAATGGCGGCAGCACCCTCCTCGCCAAAAACAAACGCCAACAGCGTAGAGATTTCCGAAGCGGGCAGGGAAGCATCTCGACTGATATACCAATAGACCGAGCCGGCAGCCGGATAGTCACCTTCCGCGATGGTACGTTCCGTTGGCATTTGGCAACTCGTCCCGTTATTTAAGGGCACAACGCTGTAGGTGGGTGGACTGCTAAAATATTCGGCCAATGGTACAAAACCAATCCCGCCCTGCCGTGTATTAATTTGACGATAGGGTTCATCGCCAAACGCCTCAATACCACGCCGTTGACCACTATCCTCCCCGATCACGCGCTGAAAAAAGAAATCTTCCACATCTTGGTCATTGGTGGCAAAAACACTGACGCGGCGCTCTGGGAAGTCTGGATTCAATTGATTCCACGTCTCGGCATCACGCGGGCCATTTGTACCAAAGAGGGTTTTCAATTGGTCGGCCTCAAGGCACAATAAAAAATCTACCTGTGTCGAAATAATAACTACCGAGCCATCAATTGCCACAATCAGTTCCACAGCAGTAGGACAATCCGCGAATTCTTCAGGTGTTGGCGGGGTCGTCGTGGCAAGTACCAAAAATTCACCTGCACACAAATTGGTGAGAGTTGCCTCCGAACTGCGCCGTGTCTCAAATCCACCATAGGGATAGGCATCAATGAGCGCCCGACTTACCCGTTCGGCAAGAGCATCGTTCGCCACCACCGCAAAGGTAGCTGATTGACGCGCAAAAACCGGTCGGATATTGACCGACCCTATAGGCATCAAAGTCAAGATCAGCAGGCAAGGCAACAACAATCGTAGATTTGCACCGCGCATCAGAAATTCCTCGCTGATTGGATGGGTGTTTTTGAAAACATTATCTATCAATTTGCAAAAATAAAAAAGGCAGGCTATTAGCCCGCCCTCGTTATATCCTTGCGACCTTACCTATTGAGCCGCCTGAGTTGGGGCTTCTGTAGGTTCAGCCGTTGGTAACTCCGTCGACACCTCAGTCGGCACTTCGGTTGGAATCTCAGTGGGAACTTCCGTTGCGGTCTCAGTTGCCGTTTCCGTAGGTTCTTCGGTAGGCCCTTCAGTCACTTCCTCAGTTGCTTCGGGGGTGGTATCGCTGGATTCGGCATCGGGATCGGCTTCTGCTGCGGCACGACGCGCTTCTTCAATCATCGTGAAGATGTTTTCGCGTTCGGCTTCCAATGCAGCCCGATCAAACCCAACGAGACCGAGGGTTTCAATCTGAATCAGCGCATCACTGTTGAAGGCCTGCCATAAAAGTGCGGCCACCACATCATCACTCAACGCTGCCTTCGAGAAGACCAGCATCGAGCTATAGGAGAATGAATAGCTGCCATCGAGAATAGTTTCGGCTGTCGGTTCAATGCACCCATTACCAGCGTCAATCTGGACAACCCGTACCCCATCTTTGCCGGGGTCGGATTGGAAAGCCGTCCACAGGGCATAAGTAATCGCACCATCAAAATGTGCGGTAGCGCCAACACGATATTGCAAATCGGGAATATCCGTCGCTCCGGATGCGTTGGGGGTGTTCACAGGCGACATTTGAACAATGGGGGCATCGGTGCGACGCAGCACCTGTTGACCATCGGTCACCGTTGCCAAAATCAAGTCGGTTTCAATCGCACCTAAGCTGGGAGCCAGCACCAACAGTTGGCGATCAGGCCATTCGGGATTGATTTCGTTCCAGCGTGCAGGCCCTTGCAGTTTGGCGGGGTCAAGCGGCACAATCGGCGCTTCGGTGGGTTCCGGTGCAGGTGCTTCAGTAGCGGCTTCGGTAGGTTCGGCTGTTGGCGCTTCAGTGGCTGCTTCCGTAGGGGCGGCGTCTGTCGCTTCGGCGGTAGCATCAGGATTCAGTGTGCCAGCCTGTGGGTCAAGCACATTTTGCACCAGCATGGCCGACAATTGGCTGTAATCGAGGCAAACGGGCAAATCAGAATCAGCCTTCACAACCAGCACAACTGCCTGAGCGCCAAAAGTGATGGTATAGGGGTCAATGTTGTTTTCGGAGCATGTGGCTAATTCGGCTTCCGTCGGAGGACGATTGACTTGAATCACCGAGGCCGTGCCAGCGCAGAATGCGCCCCAGCTTTGGTCATTGGTCATCGCGCCAACCGTCAGGTCAACATTGGCATAGGTTCCCGTAAAGGAATCATAAATGGGCTTAGTTGCGGTAGATGCCAAACCCGTACCGTTGACCGTCACCGAACCCTCAGCAGCAGTATTCAGTGTCACTGGGGAATTGGGTCGGGTAAATGTACGTCCTACAATCGGGCCAGTAATATTGTTGAGGCCGCGATCCAACACTGCTTGGACAGGCACGGTGAAGTTAAATTCATCATCCACCACCGGAAGACCTTCGGCACCCACCGCGTATTTTGCGAATTCGTCAAAATTGACTTTATCAAAGGCAGTCACATTGACATACAGCATCAACTGACGGCGGAAGGGATACGTTCCAGCAGCAATCGTGCCCTCATCCGGCGAAAGACAGGTCAGCAATTGATCAGTGCTGGCTTGCAAGGGCGTCAAACCGCCCTGATCTTCAAGCTCTGACCACTCATCAAACGTCATAAACGCCACACCCATACTGGCCGGATCTTTGAGTATATCTACAACGGCCTGAGGGGATTCATATTGGGTATAATCGGTGCGCGGCGCGTCTGGCAGCAGTGAGGCAAGGAAACCGACGACTGTTTGACTTTCAGGATTTGGGCCATACAGGGTGATATCACCGGGGGTCGCGGTTGGGTTGATAACTGACCAATTGAGTTGGGCTGCCCCACCCTCACCGAGTACACTTGGCAGGCTGGATTGGTCAATACAGGTCGCTGGGGCACCCGCGCTGGGGACAAGTACCAACGCTTCATAGGCCAGCACCAATTCCACAAACTCCACTGCATTGGTATCGCAAACCAGCAGTTGTTCGTCGGAAATTGGCTCAGTCGCCATGACCGCATCCACAACTCCACCACACAGCCGTGTAAAACCATCTGCATTACCTTGTGCATCAAATTGGACAGTCGTATCGTTTTCTGCCGTCGCATTGTAATTATCTACCAACTTTTGCAGCAGGTCTTGGACATAGCGTGACCCCGCGACGACGACTTCGCTAGAGCCGTCCTCTTGCGCAAAGCTGGTGCGGGTTTGATAAGTAGGCAACCCTGCCATCAGTACCAGCGTCAAAAGTAACGCCGCATGGAGGGTACGCCGGAACAGGTTAGTCATGAAAGCCTCCGAAAAGAAACGTGACAGAAAGCAGCGTGTCCCATCGTCAAAGGCCACGCCGTAGGTGGGATATTCTTGTGCTAATAAGCTAAAACCGAAGGGTGATTTTACACGTTACGGGGTAATTGTCCAGCGTCTACTTATGGGTTGCGGGTTGATTTACCCAACGATCTACCGTATCCATAAACACGTCAATCTCAATGGGTTTGGTCATCCATGCCTGAATGCCGAGCGTCTCGCATTTGGGTTTGAGTAGATCATCAGCCGAAATAACAAACACCTTGACTTTTTCACCATCGGGTTGGGCGCGGATATGTTCCAATAAATGTAAACCGGACATCTCCGCAAGGTGCAGATCCAAAATAATGAGGTCATAACTCTGATCTTTTAGTTTTTCGAGTGCTTTCTCGGCACTGCTGACCAGAGTATGCTGATATTTGAACAAAGCACGCTGGTACAAGGCAGCAATATCGCGGTTATCTTCGACTATTAGAATATGCTGCATGACCTACCTACTTCCTCATGTAGTCGGAAAACATCAAGCCTTCAGACTATAACGACAAGCGTTAAAAGTCAACTGAATTAAACCGAAATCTCAACCATTTTTCAACTTCTAATTTTGCCACACCTTTGTACAAAGGCGGGTAATTTTGCACAATTTTTGTATAATTGAAAACGATTTTTGAAACTCACCAGAGAAGGATGGCTATTTTCATGGGCAATCAAGCGCCAATTTCCGAAGACTTATTGAATATCCTCCGGTGCCCGGTCGGCGTGCATGACAAAACCAAAGGGGATGATCCCGGACGCCTGCGTTTGGTCAACAATATGTGGCTAGTCTGTGACGATTCTGGTTATAAATATCCCATTCGGGATGGCATTCCGGTGCTGCTGCCCGAAGAAGGTCTGAAATGGAAAGACGTGCCCGAAAGCGACCTTCCATCGGTGCTGCCGCCAGAGAACAACTAGGCTATAAATTTTGTTCACCTAAATAATCCTTTTGAAATCACCACTAATCGAGCTAACCCATGTTGGAAAAACCCATTCATTCGGTTGAGGTGCTGCCCGTCACACCCCCTAATCCACTTTTTGGCCGAGCAGGTGAACTGAAACGCCTGCGTGATTTGGTGGCGGCGGGGGATGTTGTTTGGCTTTATGGAGCATCAGGAATAGGGCGGCGTGGGTTGGCTGCCAGTGTCGCCGCGCAGTTTGTAGAGCGCCCCGGCGGTGTATTGTGGTTTCCGGTTTATTATGACGATGTACTGATGCTGTCCAATCGGGTGGCACGCACCTATGGGATTTCGGCATTAGCAACCGATGATGCCTCTACCCAATTGGATATGGCGCAGGCCCTGTTGGAGCAAAATCGCCCCCTGCTGGTTTTAGATGGGCCATTGTCGGTGGGGGTGACTACCCAATTTTTGAAACAGTGTATTCCCCCCCACCACCCCGTTATCATGACCAGCGGCGTCCCGGTAGACGGCCATTGGACAATTTTTCAGTTAGATAAACTGAATGACAAAGATGCTGAACAATTTTATCGCCATGCCGCCCAGTTAGATGAACAAACCCGCACCGCCCTGCTCGCGCCGTTCCTGCATTACATTCAAGGACACCCCCTCGGCCTTGTAGTAGCGGCTAAACAAATCACGAATGCCAACGTCACCCAAACACATTTCACTAGCTTGCTACCTGAAACCCCCGTTGGCCCCGAAAACCGCACGCTAGGGGTTCTGGCGGCGGCCTATAGATTATTGGATGCGCCAGCACAGGGACTATTTTTGCTGCTAGGATCATTATTCACTGACCGCATTGGCATCCCATTATTAAGCGCGATCAGTGGCGTCTCGGAGCGCACCCTCCCGGGGATTCTTCAGCACCTTGTCAAACGTGGATTTTGTGACGAAGTTCGCCTTGCCGACCACCCACCATTCTACCGTGTGCATGATCTGGCACGGACATTTGCCCGTTCACGCTTGCAGGCCCAGAATAAATTAGAGGCCACCCGCAACCGCATTTTGAACAATACGATGAAATTTGTGAAGCTGCACGCGGGTGAACCTGATCCAACCGCCTATGACCATCTGGCTCGTGAGATGGATAATCTATGGGGCACAGCCCGCTACGCCGCCACTACCCAACAATTTGACACGCTCGAAACATTGTTTAAGCTCTTGGGGCAGCATGGCACACAAAATGTCATCCATGCACGTGGCTATCAAGGATTTTATGCACTGTTGGGGCGACTGCTAACGAGCCAATCTGAAAAACCGGGGCAATCTATTAAGCCCTTTGTGCCGGAAGCGACTCAAGAATTTAAGACCCTCCCACCCGATTTACCGCCTCTCCCGCCCGATGAACCGACTCGTATGGTGATTGACACCGAGGCCATCCGCACCCTGTCACGGGAGACCCTCGAAATCGCCCTCGAAGAAGCCACTGCCAACAGCAATCGCGCACAGGCGCTTAAATTGGCGATGGCGTTGGGCGATTGGTATACCCGCCACAAGCAGCCCGAACTCGCTGTGCCCAAATATCAACTGGCCGTCACCCTGAGTCAAGAACTTAATGACGATGCCCGACGTTTGATGACCTATGAAAACTTGGCGGCGGTGTTGCTGACCATGAATGAACCCCAGCAGGCCATCGAAGCGGCGCAACATGCAATGGAAATGATTAACGGTGAACACTATCCGGGTCGCAAAGGGCGGATTATCACGGTGATGGGCGATGCCTATGTTCTGGAGGGTGACTATGACAACGCCCTGAAAACCTATCAGGAAGCAGTCGAGATACTTGAAAAATCGGGCGACGCCGTAGCCATTGGCTTGGCGCAAGGCAAACTCGCCACAACCCTTTTAGATAAAGGGGATTTTCAAGAGGCTACAATTGTGCTGGCCCAATCCGCTGCCCGTTTTGAGCAGGTTGGACGCCGCGATTTACAGGGTCGCGCTTTGGGCAATCTCGGCACGGCCTTTGGTCGTATGGGTCGCTGGAAAGAAGCGGGTCAGCGTCATATGCTGGCGCTGCAAATTGCGCGTGAAATGGGTGATATTGAGGATGAGCGTTTTCAATTGAGCAATCTGGCGTTTGTTGCCGAAGCCGAGAGCTATTACGATTGGGCTATCTATTATAGTCGGCAAGCGCTTTATTTAGCACTTGTTGCTGGGGATCGGGCCTCGATTGCCCAAATCACCCTCGACTTGGGGCGGTTGCTTTTGACCGATGCGGGTCAACTGCCACAGGCCATCCGCTTGTTAGAAGCCTCGGTAGACCTTGACCCCTCGGACGATGCCCTGCGCTTTTTGGGACGTGCCAAAGGGCGTTATGATCGTTTGGTGCGCGAGGGCTACACGTTTGCGCCAATTGAAAGCGATTTGCAGGTCTACGCCCAAGCCGCGTATGAGGCCAATACGTAGAGAACTGTTATCCATGAAGATTCGAACAAACGCCTTTCAATTGACCCCTACAGCGATACTTCAATCCTATCGGATGATGCGCCGTCTCAATCCCCAGATGCTACTGCTACCTATTTTTGGAACCTGTTTGGGTTTTGCAATTTTAGCTGACAGCATAATCGCATTTACCAAGAGAGGGAAGAATCTGACACCCGCATCCTTAGTACTTATTCTAGTAGCCTGTTTCTTCGTCCTATTTGGAATCGTTGGGTTCTTTAGATTGGATACTCGTATCAGAATCCGTAACCTCCGAAAAACAGGACTCTATGATGTCTCGAGTATATTTGAATTTGACGAAGAACACGTCACTATAGAAGATAGTAAGGGTAGCCTCCTCAAGTTACCTTGGTCGCATTATCAAAAGATAGTTAAAGGCGAAGACTTTTTCTTGTTAATACGAACCAAACAACTCGCGCACTGGATACCTTTTAGTGCATTTTTATCTGAGGAAGACCGAAAGGCTCTTGAAGGATTCCTATCTGAAAAAAGCCTCCTTGTAGACAAGTCTAAATAGCTTTGGAGTCATTCAATGGACGACCCGCTTGGTTTGCCCCTCCCCAAAGACCCCATCCAACGTCTCCAGCGTTTTGCCTATGACCTTGCGTGGGGGGCGATTAACGAAAAATGGGATGCCACCTTTAGCTATTTTCGGGGCGAACTGACCGACAGCGGCCCGCGCCAATATGTCCAAGAGGTCTGGGACAACCAGCCACCCGCATTGGGCTTGATGCTGGCGCTCGGCTATATGACCATCGCCCGTGAAGGCAACCCCATTCTTGTCCAGTTAACTCCCAAAACATTTGAACTACTCAATGCCCCTCCCCCCGTTTCGATATTTATCTCCTATCGCCGTTCCATCAGCAGTGCCCTTGCCCTATACATCTGGTCGGAACTGCGCGTAGATGGGTTTACCCCATTTTTAGACATACGCGGCATAGACCCCGGCGACGAATGGTATACGCTGCTTGAACGGCGTGTCAAAGGTAGCAATATTTTTATCGCTTGCATTGGCCCTTCTACCTTACAATCCGAATACTGCCAACGTGAAATCCACTGGGCATTGGAAACCCCTAACACCCGTATCATTCCCGTGCTGCATGGGGGATTTGCCCCCGATGATCTGCCGGGAAGCCCTTTTCCAGAACTGCAACTCAAAAACGTCATTTACATTCCTGAAGAAACCGCCGCCGCCATCTATACAGGCATGGAGCAGTTGCGCGGGGTATTCGGACTATTTCGCTAATTGAGGATAATCATGAGCCAGACTTGGGTAACACCTGTGACCTTAACCGGACGTGCTGTGCGACTTGAACCACTCACCATTGATCGGCACGCCGAAGGGTTATGGCAGGCCGTGTCGCCCGATACCTTTCAATATTTTGCCTCTGTGCCCACCGAATGGACATTAGAGGGCTTTCGGAAGTATCTGCAAAATCTGCTGGCGGTTCCCGATATGTGCCCCTTCTGCCAAGTCGAGGTTGCCACTAATCAGCCTGTCGGCGTGACCACCTTCATGGAAATTCGCCCTGCCCATCGTGGCCTTGAAATCGGCAGCACATGGATTGGCAAAACGCATCAGGGTACGGCGATTAATCCAGAAGCCAAATATCTGCTGCTGCGCCATGCCTTTGAAAACCTCAAAGCCATCCGCTTGCAGTTAAAAACCGATTCGCGTAATTTGCAGAGCCAACGGGCCATTGAAAAAATCGGGGCAAAAAGGGAGGGCGTGCTGCGAAATCACTACATAATGCCCGACGGTTATTATCGCCACTCCGTCTATTTCAGCATCACCGATGAGGAATGGCCCGAAGTCAAGGCGAAGTTGGAAAACCGCTTGGGGTATGTGCCGTGATGCTTGCAGGCTGGATTTGTTACGTTATACTACATAATCAAACCACGATTTGATTTTTTACCTAAATACATTGTTGATTGGAGCGTTTTTATTATGCCCGATGGTTTTCCCGATAAAGTGTGTACCAATCTCGATACGCCCTGTCGCTGGACGATGTGGAATGTCGAAGGGCACGAGATGTATCTGTATATCCTCATGTTTGCCGCAACGCTACTTTTGATCGGGCGGCTATGGATACGCTTGCAAATTTGGCGTAAAGGACAAGGTGAACTGCAATTTGACCATCTGCCCGAACGGATTGGTCGTGTCCTCAAATATGCACTGGGTCAATCGCGGTTGGTGCGAGATCGCGCCCCCGGCCTGATGCACACTGGGATTTTCTTCGGGTTTACCGCCCTGTTTATCGGGACAGCCCTCGCTACGATTGACCAAGATTTTTTTGTCAAAATTCTGGATGAAAAATTACTCAAACATGCCGCCTATGTTATTTATGAGGTTGCCCTAGACGCCTTCACACTCGCCTTTTTGGGTGGCCTCGGTTATGCTCTCTATCGCCGCAATGCCCTTCGTCCCAAGAAACTAACCCTGACTGTTGGATTTAATGCCGTTTTGTTCCAATTGTTCCTGCTGGTGCTGACTGGACTGCTCCTCGAAGCCTTCCGTTTGGCGGCGCTTAACGACTATATTGGTGATTCGTGGGGGCGCTATTCCTTTGCCGGATGGATGTTGGCTCAAGGGCTGCTGATCCTGAGTGACAGTGAATCGCTCTGGCGCGATTGGCATGTCGGCATGTGGTGGTTCCATGCCATTCAGGTCGCCGTGTTTATTGTGACTTTGGTAGATACCCCCCTCAAGCATACCATCTACAGCCCACTCAACATCTTTTTCAGCAACTTCCGTGAACCCGGCCAGCTTGCGAAACTCGATCTCGAAAATCCCGACGTTGAGCAGTTTGGCGTGGGGCGTCTGACCGATTTCCGCGTGGCGCAGTTGATGGATGGCGATGCCTGTACTGAATGTGGACGCTGCCAAGCCGCCTGCCCTGCTTATCTGGCAGGGACACCCCTGAACCCCAAGCAAATCATTCTCGATATTCGCTCCGCCATGAATCTCTACAGCGGGTCATTGGGGGTCGGGTTACATCCCTCTGCCGCCGCTGACCACCAATTCAACCCCGACGACATGCCGATTATCGGGGTGGAATATCAGGGGCGCGAACTCCTCAGCAAAGATGCGTTGTGGGCTTGTACGACCTGCCGCGCCTGTGTTTATGAATGTCCAGTCTTGATTGAACATGTGGACAGCATTGTGGATATGCGCCGCCATTTGGTCTTGATGGAAGGGGAGCCACCCGCCCTGCTCGGCACCACCTTCAACAATGCCGAACGCTCTGGCAATCCTTGGAACAACCGTGATTCGCGTTTGAAATGGACAGAAGAACTCGAATTCGAGCCGCCCATCATGGCCGAAAAGAAAAAGGTGGACGTGTTATATTGGGTGGGCTGTTCTGGGGCGTTCGATCCCAATTCGCAGCGTACCAGTCGCGCCGTCGCCAAAATTTTGAACGCGGCAGGGGTGGATTGGGGCATGTTGGGTGATGAAGAGACCTGCCACTGTGAATGGGCACGACGCGGCGGCAACGAGGCCCTCTATCAAGAAGCCGTACCGGGCATTATCGAGACGTTCAATCAATATGAATTCAACACGATTATCACCCACTGCCCACATTGCTTTAACACCATTAAGAACGAATTTCCCGATTTTGGCGGCAACTATACGGTTGTGCATCACAGCCAATACATCGCCAAATTGATTGCCGAAGGTAAGATCAAACCCGACTATTCGCGCAACGGGTCGGCAGGGGAAATGTCCGAGGCGGTTAGGCAGATTACCTATCATGATTCGTGCTACATCGGACGCTATAATGATGAATATGACAGTCCGCGCAAGATGATCGAGGCGATTCCCGGTGTCAATCTGGTCGAAATGGCCCGCAGTCGGGATCGTGGGTTGTGCTGTGGTGGTGGCGGCGCTCAGGTCTTTATGGAAACCCACCAGACCCAACCCGTTAACATGGTACGCCTGACCGAAGCTGTCAATGCGCTCAATGGGGATATTCCCTATGACCACACCGGCGCGGTGCGTGAGGTGGGCACAAATGTAAAACTAGACAAGCCCGCCACCATTGCGACGGCCTGCCCATTCTGCACCGTCATGCTCAACAGCGCTCAACAATCAATGGCAGTGGAAGATTTGGTCGTGCGTGACGTCTCGGAAATCGTCGCTGAGGCCATTTAGTTTTGAGCAAGTCGAAGGAAATCGCGCCAATGGATACCAAATCGCACTGGGAAAAGGTCTATACGACCAAAGCCAGCACGGAAGTAAGCTGGTATCAGCCACAGCCACAAAAATCGTTGGAGATCATCAAGGGCACGGGTATTTCCCACGATGCCCAAATCATTGATGTCGGCGGTGGCAGTTCAACATTGGTGGATTTCCTTCTGGATGCCGATTTTCAAAATATCACTGTACTGGATATTTCGGCGGCCTCCCTCAAAAACACCCAACTCCGATTAGGGGAGAGCGCCAATCGGGTGACATGGCTGGAAGGGGATATTACCGAAACCAGCCTGCCCGCCGAATTTTATGACGTTTGGCATGACCGGGCCGTATTCCATTTTCTGACCCGCCCCGAAGATCGCGCCGCCTACGTCCATCTTGCTCGACACGCTCTCAAACCCAATGGACATATTATTGTGGCGACCTTTGCCCCCGATGGCCCAACCCATTGCAGCGGTTTGGAGGTAGCCCGTTATGACCCCGAACATCTACATGGCGAGTTTGGCGAGCCATTTGAATTGGTCGGGAGCTATCATGAACTGCACCATACCCCGTTTGGCACTGACCAGAGTTTCATCTACTGCTATTGCAAAAAACGCTAATGATTAACGCACTGATTGAACGTGTACAAAAAACCCAACACGGGTTTACCGACATCAAAAAAGCGGCGGATGAGTTGGTCGCCAGTCAGTCGCCTGAGATTTGTATACCCCTTGCCCATGAATTATTCAAAAGTGAGATCCATCAGGCACGCATGTTGGCGACCTTTATTTTTGGACGATTTGCGGCCCAAACCAACGACATCCTTCAATTCATGCGCGAACAAATCAGCCGTGATGATAATTGGCGTGTGCAAGAAATTCTAGCAATGGCCTTTGATCAATTTTGTGCGGATACGGGCTATGAAAACGTCCTCCCGATTATCAAAGATTGGCTAGGCGATCCCCATCATCATGTACGCCGCGCCGTAACTGAAGGGTTATGTATATGGACAAGCCGCCCCTATTTCGACGAACGCCCCCAAACTGCTATCCGACTATTAAGCCAATTACATGCCGATGAAAGCGAGTACGTCCGCAAATCGGTAGGTAACGCTCTGCGCAACATCAGCCGCACCTATCCCGATTTAGTTCGGGCTGAATTATCATCATGGGATAGATCGTCTAAAAAAGTGGCACAGGTATACAAGCTGGCGAGTAGATTGTTGGCGGAATGACTAAGTTTATCTCGCCTCCCCCGCTGAAATCAGGGATAATGACCCCTGTCTTGAATCATCCTTTTTTGCGAGTAAAACATCATTATGGAAATCACCCACCTAACGCTTTTAGCCCAAGATTTGCCAGCCCTGCATCATTTTTATACCGACATTTTGGGATTACCGATGTTAGAAGGTGGTGAAGAGGTCATTACATTTGGCGTGGGTCGCTCCAAATTGACCTTTTTGCAGGCCGATGAAGATTGGGAGGGCAGCTACCATTTTGCGTTTAATATCCCCGAAAACCAATTTGGGCAAGCTAAAGCATGGCTATCCGCACGAATAGAACTCATTCATAACCCCACTGGACAAGATGAATTCCGTTTTGAAAGCTGGAACGCCCACGCGCTCTATTTTTTTGACCCGGCAGGTAATATTTTGGAACTGATCGCACGACATGATCTCCCCAATGCCTCCGATACGCCGTTTCGTGGGGATAGCCTGTTAGCCATCAGTGAAATTGGGTTGACCACGTCCGATGTGGCCGCGACGGTGCGCCAGATTCAATCCTATTTGCCGCTTAAGGTCTACCGAAACAGCGAGAGTGAGGAATTTGTAGCATTGGGGGACGCGATAGGTTTGCTGATTATTGTCAAGAAAGGGCGCATTTGGTGGCCGGAAACGGGGATTCCAGCATCTCCATCAGCAGTCTCAATTCTGAGTATGGACAGCGGCGGACAGGGCTTTCAAATCAGCGGGCCACCCTATGACATCAGCCCGGTCTTGGCTTGAAGTCTGTATTGACCAAGCCCAACGCTTACCGCTATAATCACGTTTAATTGAATGAAATTGGAGAGGTAGCATAGTCTGGCCTAATGCGCTCGCCTGGAAAGCGGGTACAGGGTAATTCCCTGTCGTGGGTTCAAATCCCACTCTCTCCGCCAACTCAATGACGGCAGACGGGGTTCATTTCCGTCTGTCGTTGTGTTTAAGATGCAGTGGAACAAACAGCAATGGCAACACAAACCAACAAGCGCCAACGACGACTCTTGGGTGTCACCCTATTTTTTGTCGTCTCATTGATTTTTATCTGTGGACTAACCGCTCTGCTCATTCGCAGTGCCTTTAATACCGAACGCCGCGAATCTAAGGCGGTTTTGGCAGGAGCATCATCGGATACATTTGTTGAACTCCCCGGTGATCGTGCCTATCCCGGCGCATTAACCATCGGGCCAGACGGCAACATTTATGCAGGCAGCTTTTGTACAGGCGATATTTGGCAAATTACCCCTACTGGTGAACGCACCTTATGGGTCAAAGGCGGCAGCCAAACCATTGAGGCTGCATCGGGGATGGCCTTTGCGCCGGATGGCTCATTGTATGTGATTGACCGCAAGGATTGTGACCCACGTCGTGGACAGGGACAAATCAAACGCATTTCCACTGATGGGCAGACGGTTGAACAAATCGGCAAACTCGACAACGACGAAATCCCCCACTCCATCACTTTCGATAAAGACGGCGTGCTCTACTTCACCGATACCCAGCGCGGGACAATCCTAAAATTGAACGAGGCCGGGGAGTATGAAACATGGTGGATACTTCCTGAAGTGAGCAAAGAAGTGCAACCGACGGGGCTGGCCTATGACGCCGTAACAGATGACATCGTGGTTGCAGATACCGCTGCGGGTATTGTCTATCGCCTTGATTTTGAAGCCGACCGCAGTCCAAAATTACTAGGCACTGTCTACAGCGAAGATGATCGTGAATTGGATGGTCTTACCATTGATGACTTAGGGCGGGTCATTTTCACCATTTATGACACCAACAAAGTGGCCCGGATAGAACTCAACGGTGAGATCACCATTCTGGCTGAAGATTTCCGTGAACCAAGCGACGTGGCCTATTTGGATAACACTGTCTATGTCACCAATTTGGATTCAATTTCGCTTGCCCCGGTCATTAGTTTTCTGGTAGATCCGTCGCTTCCCTTCACGATTGATAAAATTACCCTACCCGCCGAATAGTCTAATTTAGAGTGAGCGACGGCAGCGGACGGAGTAACTGCTGACGGGTTCTGGCGCGGTCACACAACCACCCGCCAGCCGCTACCCATTCATTGAGGGTCGAGCTAGTAGAGCGACCTTGTGAAGCGTCCGCCCAGATGCCTGTACCCCATTTATAATAATTCTGAGATTCTTGCACCCACTGGTCACGCGGGGTACTCAACACGCTTGGCCCGCCGTTATAACAAACCAGCGCCAACCCAACATCCGGCGGCCCATCAATCTCCCCGTCAAAATGTGGGTCACGCGAAAATTGCAGACACTCAGCGAGGATGTTTAATCCAACGCGGGCATTATCCATCGGATCAAGCTGATTGAGGCCCGGTTCTTGAAAATTAGCAGGCATGACTTGAAATAAACCTTGTGCTCCCGCGTTTGACACGGCATAGGGATCACCACACGACTCGATTTGGATGACCGTCGCCACTAAATTTGGATTAAGGCCAAAGTCTTGCGCCCATTGATAAATGGCGGGTTCCCAATAGTCCACACTCGGCGAAAATAATTCGGCAAGCTCACGGTCAGTCTCATACAGACCATCATAACGGCCAAAAGTATCGTCTTGACCAGAGTCGCTGATGCCCACCCAATCGGCTAAACCCCCTACCACCTGAATGACCAAAAAATAGATCGCCAGTGCAACCACAAATAACGCAGGAAGCCTATTGAGCCATTGCTGAAAACGCGAAGGGGCTTTCTTTTTCGCCGCCGCTTTTTTGCGCTCTTTGCTGCTGGTCGTTTTTTTCTTTGCTGGCGGTGTTGCTTCTTTGTGTGTACGGTGACCCATATTACCCTTAGCGTGACCCGGCTGGAATAAATTGAATGGGGTTTGGAACAAACACCAAGACAAAAATAATCAAGGCAATATACCCAATGAGACGTCGTCGCCTACCCAAAGGCGTAACATCGTCCAAAGGGGCGGGATGCTGCCAGCCAAACAAGAGCAGCAGGAGCGTCCAAAGCGCCCACGATAGGCTTACTAGAACGGTTAAGGTAACGAATATCGCAAGGACAGGCACGTATAGTTTGCGGACTCGTCGGCCAAAAAGCGTATAAATGACGTGCCCCCCATCCAACTGACCTAATGGCACCAAATTGAGCGCTGTCACAAACAGGCCCGTCCAACCCGCCATCGCCAATTGATTGATATACACATCTTCATCCCCATCTGGCACAAAGCGTCCAAATATTGCGATTTTTGCGGCGGCATAGAGCAATGAATTGCCCTCACGGGTAATATCCTCATTTTTGGGAATTTCTTTGATATCCGATGTCGCAAGGCCGATAATGAGAATCGGGATGGCAAAAATCAAGCCCGCCAATGGACCTGCCGCTCCCACATCAAACAAAACCTTACGGTTCTTGATGGCGCCGCGCAACATGATAAATGCTCCTAATGTTCCAAATAAGCCAAAGGGCATCGGGATAAAATAGGGCAATGTCGCATTAACACGATAGCGCCGCGCCATAAAATAATGTCCCAGTTCGTGCGCCCCCAATATCAACATTAAACTGAGCGCATACGGCCATCCCTCCAATAAACGGATGTCACCAAAATTTTCCACATCCCGATTTTCAACTCCTGCCTGTGTCCCTGCTCCAACAAAAAGCAGACTGAGGATTGTCATCATGAGAAGCACCAGATTGGGCCACCAAGGCCAAGCCCGCGATGTGTAGCGCCCCCGAACCACAGTTATTAAGTGCTTACCTGTTTCGTCATCTTGGCTTAGATAGGCATGAACCCCCAGTTGCTCAAGTGTTGGGTCAAGTTGGTCTATTACCCCTTCACTCGGAACGCGCAGTTGACCGACATATTGAATTTCAATGTTTGGGGCTGGTGGGTTGGTGGTTTCTTCAATGTCTAACACGGTTGCGACAGCCAGCCGCAGGCGATCATCCACCTCACGGGGGGGCAGGGTTGTGACTTGTGGAATATCAATCGCGTCACTATTTTGAGATTGTTCAGGAAGCATCTACGTTATTTACCTTTACGAGTAGTTTAAGAGCTTTATGGGGTGGCTGTGGGCAATGTGGGTGGCACAGTAGCGGGGGGTTGATAGGGCAAAATTTGCCACGCACCGCCATTATCTGACAATTCTAAAATCCCACCATCCCGGGTACGCAAATAAATCACGCGATCATTATCGGTCAGGCCCGTTGTTTGCACAATACCGTCATAACCTAATTCCGGCTCAGTCGCCCAGCCGAGCCGATCACGGGTACGCGGATTTTCTCGCCATATTAACCCAAAACCACGTATGGGTTGGAACAGATTTGGCGGGGGTTGGATTGAGTCATCACGTTCTGGTTGGCCCTCTGTAAACGCATCCGGCACACGCAGCCAGCGTGGTTGTTGGTCATCTGAGTATACAATCACGATCTCACGGGTATTGCCCAACCAGATCATGAAACCTCGCTCAAAACGCTGTTCCACTTGAAAAGTCGGCTCGCCGGGGCTAGTTGGGCATGTCGCTGGCGCAGGGCTAAAGAACCACAATTGAGGACAATTAGCCGCCGCAAGGGGTACACTCACTTCGGCATTAGCAACTCCATCCGCATTGCTGGCAACCAGTTCAAATTTCGCCTCATCCACATCCGTGCTTTCGGTGGCAACCGTAATGCGGCCCTCGTTATCCACCCGCCATTCTTTGGTGCGTTCGCCTTCTGCATCCAAGCGATAAATGCTGACCCGTTCCGCCCCTGTCACCCGCCAAAACAAAGTCACATTGGCCCCCGACGCAAGTGCCCCCGTCGTTTCATTGGCAAAATATTCAATTTCAATGCCTGCCAGCGTGGGTAAAGACGTGGCGGTCAAAGTTGCGGGCGCGGGGGTAAACGTGGGTCGCAAAGGGCTAGTCGGCGATGGTCCGGAGGTTGCCGTAACGTCGCGGCGGCGCTCCACAGTGGGAACGAGGGTCATGGTATTAAACGCCACAGCCGCCACCGTTGGGGCGGGGGTAAACGTTGCGGTTGGCGGTGCTTGTTGACTAGGGGTGTTGGTTGGAATCTCAGTCACAATAATGGGGGTGTCTTCTGCGCCGCAAGCATTTAATGTAAGCAGGACTATCACTAGCAAGACGATTTTTCTGAGCGCCCGACCCATTGATTTTTCTCCAACCATTCATGATAAACCAACAGGATAAGTTTACCCACCGAAGGGCACTTTAGAAAATCTTTGGGGTATAAAAAACAAAAAGCCAGCCATGAAGCTGGTTTAGATTGGTGACTCAGGAGGGACTCGAACCCCCAACCAATTGATTAAGAGTCAACTGCTCTGCCATTGAGCTACTGAGCCGAATTTTGGGTGCAAGTATAACAAAGAATGCTTGGGTGTCAATCCTTTTTAGGGCAGTGCAATGGCATAAATATACCCTCTTGGATACATCAATTCGCTTCCGGAACCTTACCCGAATAACCCGCCTCATGAATCACCCGTAAAATGTCGGTCTCGCTCACTTGGCGTTCGTCATATTCCACTACGGCCACTTGGCGCTTATAGTTGGTGGAGGCCGATTTCACTCCCGGCAAATCTTCAATCACACCATCAATCGTCATGGCACAGCCAACACAGTGCATCCCCTGAATCTTGAACTGCTGCTTTACCATCCAAGTCCTCCCTATTGAATCTCGATCTTGCCCGTATACATGCCCATGCTGCACATGAATTTGATTTCGCCGGGTTGCTGTGGCGGCAATTCCACTACCTGTTCGTCCGTACTCTCCAAAAATTGTACTACGTCATATTCGGGAATAGTAAAAACAAGGGTACAGCCATAGGTATCCTCTGTAATCAAACGGATACGTAGCGGTTTCCCTTGTTCAGCGATCCAGTGATTCGGTTTATAGGCTTCCGCTTCCACATGAATCGTCATCTCCTCAACCCCATCTACATCTTCGGCATAGACAGGCTTCGGCGTCAAAATCCCCAACGACTCAAGGGCCGATGTCACCGTATAGCTGGGCACAAATGGCGAATTAAGCACTTTGAGCGCACTGTCGGCGGATAGCATACCCACCAAAATAATCAAAGTGGCAGCGGTGTAGTTGAATGCTCGTTTGACGCGATGTTGCAATTGGGTTGCCAAAAAACCGAGGACAAAAAAGGTCGGGGATGTGCCCAGCACGAAAATTGCCATGATGGCCGCGCCCAATACCGCCTGCCCCTCGCTAATCGCCAAAACCATCATCGCTTGGGTTGTACCGCAGGGAATCAAGACGGTCATCGCGCCCAAAATTGCAGGTGTGTAGATACTTTGCTGACGGGCCTGATTCCGCACCCGTTTGGTAAATGATTTGGGAGGTTGAATTACAAAATATCGGAAGACCGGATGGACTTCCAACATATTTAGGGCTGTCACCAGCATATAAAACGCGGCGAGAAGTTGCATGACCGCCTGAGTCTTAGGAGAGATTTGGAGGGCCGACCCTACGATGCCGAGCAAAAACCCCAACGCTGTATAGACCAGTAATTTTGCACCGAGAAAATAAACCACCGGCCAAGGATTGGCAGCAACTTGCATCTGCAACACTTCATCATGCAGCTTTTTTTGGCGTCCGGTGTGGCTCTGTCCTGTGATAGCAGTTGCCAATAGGCCTCCCTGCACCGCCAAACACGATAACCCACCTGTGGTAAGGCCTGTCAGAAAAATTACCCATAAGTTCATTGTAGCGATCCTTCATTGCGGTGAAACGTAACGGCAAAGTTTGGGTCAATAGTTTTATTATCGGTGACGTTTGTTTCCTGATACATCGCGTCTGGCACATTTTTCATGTGACATTCCGCGCCAATTTTAAAAAATCTCTTGACACCCTGCTACTATTTACTACAATAAGGGAGTATAGCATATCCCACCCCAGAGGGGGGAGGGGTAAATTTGAGGGGAATATGGAACATCAAAATCACACCAACGTCGTCAACCGCCTCAAAAGTGTTTCGGGTCATATCAATGGCATCATCACTATGTTAGAAGAAGATCGCTATTGTATTGACATCATCAAACAGATACAGGCAACCCAAGCCGCCCTTGCCCGTGTCAGTGAACTCATCTTGGAAAACCACCTAGACACCTGTCTCACAACCGCTATTCGGGGCGACGACCCGAATGAACGAGAGCGTGTCCTAGCCGAAGTCATGGAAGTATTCCGTACCGAGAATCGGACAAAGTAAACCAACATCATCTATTAGGAGAAGTCTCAATGTCTACTAAAACCTTCAACGTTCCAGCCATTAGCTGCGGTCACTGTGTCCATACGGTAGAGCGTGAAATCAAAAGCATCGCCGGCGTAAAATCGGCCCATGCCGACGAAAAAACCAAGCAGGTCGTCGTCGAATGGGATAATCCAGCCACATGGGAACAAATCAAAAACGCGCTTGTTGAAATTGAATATCCCCCCGAAGAAGTCAAGGCCTAACGCATTTCCATGCCCTGCTTCACAACAGGGCTTTTTTTTCGGTGCATGAAACGACATTCAGAAAGGATCATAGATGTCAGACGCCACCGTCGCACCCAACAACCTCATTACCATTGAACTTCCCATCACTGGGATGACTTGCACCAATTGTTCAAAGGCCGTCAATCGTGCCCTACGCAAAGTGGAAGGCGTAGTTGAAGCCGATGTCAATTTTGCTACCGAACGGGCCGTTGTAAAGATTGCCCCAACCGTTTCCACCAACTCCCTCGTGGCAGCGGTTGAAAACGCTGGTTATGGCGTGGTTGTGGCTGCCGAAGAAGAAGAATTGCAGGACAAAGAAGCCGAAGCCCGTGCCGCTGAATTGAAACATCAACAACGGCGCTTTTGGGTCGGGGCGATTTTCTCCTTCCCACTATTAGCGTTCAGCATGGCCCGCGATTTGGACTTGTTGGGCATGTGGGCGATGGAAAGCTGGGTCAATATCCTGTTCTGGATCATCGCAACCCCCGTCCAATTTTATGTCGGCAAAGATTATTATGTCGGCGCGTACAAAGCCCTCCGCAATGGGGCTGCCAATATGGATGTATTGGTGGCAATGGGATCATCCGTCGCCTATTTCTACAGCATTCCGATTGCGTTGGGGATTGAAGGTCTCGGCGAACACGTCTATTTTGAAACCGCCGCCATCATCATTACACTTATCGTCCTCGGCAAATTGTTGGAGGCCCGTGCCAAAGGTCGGACGAGCGAAGCCATCAAAAAACTGATCGGCCTACAGCCCAAAACCGCCCGGGTCGTTCGTGGTGGGATCGAATTAGATGTGCCTATCAGTGAAGTCCGTTTGGGTGATCTCGTGATCGTGCGCCCCGGCGAAAAATTCCCGGTGGATGGTGTCGTTAAAGAGGGCAGCAGTTCCGTAGACGAAAGTATGCTCACGGGTGAATCCCTCCCCGTCAGCAAATCCCCCGGCGAGATGGTCATTGGAGCGACACTCAACAAAAATGGCCTGCTGAAATTTGAGGCCACCCGCATCGGCAAACAAACCGCCCTCGCCCAAATTATCAAATTGGTGGAACAGGCACAAGGTAGCAAAGCCCCTATCCAAGCGATTGTAGATCAGGTCGCGGCGGTGTTTGTGCCTGCGGTGATTGTCCTTGCCATCCTGACCTTTGGGGTTTGGTATGCCATAGATGGCGATTTCACCCATGCGCTGATTCGTACCATCGCTGTTCTGGTCATCGCCTGCCCGTGTGCGATGGGCCTAGCTACCCCCACCGCGATTATGGTCGGTGTTGGCAAAGGTGCTGAAAACGGCATTCTGTTCAAAAACAGCCGTTCACTCGAAAGTGCCCATAAACTACAGGCGATTGTCTTGGACAAGACGGGCACGATTACCAAAGGCGAACCCACCGTCACCGATATTGTCTTAAGCGAAAACACCCAGATGGATAAAGATCGAGTTCTTGCCCTTGCCGCCAGTGCCGAACGGGGCAGTGAGCATCCATTGGGGGAGGCCATTGTACAAGCCGCGCAAAATCTAGGGTTGACCCTGTTCGACCCGCAGCAATTTGAGGCCATCACCGGACACGGCGTTACAGCCCAAGTGGAAGGTCAGCAAGTATTGATCGGTAATCGCAAATTGATGAAAGAACGCCACATCGCCCTCGCCAACCTTGAGATCGAAGCCGAAAAGCTGCAAGCGCAGGGCAAAACCGCCATGTGGGTCGCCCTAGATAACCAAATCGTTGGGGTAATCGCCGTTGCCGATACCATCAAAGAAGGCTCACGTGATGCCGTTGCGGCCATGCAGGCAATGGGTCTACAGGTCATTATGCTGACCGGGGATAACCATGCCACCGCCCAAGCGATTGCCGCCGAAGCGGGCATTGACCGCGTATTAGCCGAAGTACAACCCAGTGAAAAAGCTGCCCAAATTCAAAAACTGCAAGCCGAGGGATTGACGGTAGCAATGGTCGGGGATGGTATCAACGACGCCCCTGCCCTCGCCCAAGCCGATGTCGGCATGGCGATTGGCACGGGAACGGATGTAGCAATGGAAACCGCCGATGTCACCTTGATGCGTGGTGATTTGCGAACCGTCCCGACTGCCATCCGGCTCTCGCATCAAACCATGCAGGTCATCTATCAAAATCTATTCTGGGCTTTTGGCTACAATGTCATTCTCATTCCCGTCGCTGCTGGCGTATTGGCGATGCTGGAATTTGGCCCGATGATGCTGCGGGAACTCAACCCAATGCTCGCTGCTTTCGCTATGGCCTTTAGCAGCGTCAGTGTTGTTTCCAACTCGTTGCGCCTCCGGGGTAAGAAGATGGGTAACAGAGTCCTGCTGCCCCGTGAACAAAGCGATTTACAGGTAGCCGCCAATCTGGGCATAGGCTATTAACCTTAGCAAACGAATGGCCTCCATTTTAATGCAATGATGGAGGCTTTACTCTTGTCAGTAATCTAAGCAAAAGTTGCTGCACAGAAAGGACAAAGTGATCATGGCTACCAAACACATCCTGTTGATGTTGGCTTGTTGCCTAATCCCGTTGACAGCATTAGGGGCAGTAGCTGTACTCGGCCTGCCAGCTAATGCTGTATTCTATTTTGGAATGGTTGTACTATGCCCCCTACTCCATTTGCTCATGATGAGAACCATGATGCGCCACAATCATAAACCCTCCGAACAGCACCACCTATCTCCGACCCAATGGAATATCAGTGAAAGTGAAAGCCATCATTCATGATCCTACCGCCCGCATACAAGGGGATTGAGAGAAATTAGGAGGAAACACCGTGAGAAAAGCGATTTGGGGGTCAATGGTATTCATCGGAGTTATGGGCCTATGGTTCACGGTGTTTAAATTGGGTCAGTTATTGGGCGCATTCCAACTGAGTCAACCACCCACTTACCCCGAACAAGTGTCAACCGCCGCCCCAACTCCTATTGGGGAAAATTTCACCTATACCGCATTAAGTGCGCAAGTAGCCCCAACATCAGGCACAATAATTGCAGTGCAGTGGGGCGATATGGGTCAAAAATTGGTAGATACAGGTGCGATTGACTTAATAAAGTACGAAAATCTGATGGGCAATCTAAATGACGAGCAGCAAGAAATCCTTTTGCAGGATACACTTCAACACATCACATTTACACCCGACAATATTCAGTTTTGGACGAATGTCCTCTGGGCACTCGGTTTGACCCAACACAGCATGGTCTTGGATGAAGGGCCAATGATGCAACATGCAGCCGAAGTACCACTTGGCGAATATGCCTCGACAGGTGGATGGACGCTTGGCAAACGAGATGCGGTGGCTCTTTACAGCAGTGGCAACTTGATGACATTAACCGCCAAGCAGCAAGTATTAGTCTATCAGGTCGCTGAAACCATTTTCCGTCCTTGCTGTGGCAACCACACGGCCTATCCCGATTGTAATCACGGCATGGCCCTACTAGGTTTGCTCGAACTTTTGGCGGCACAAGGGGCAACCGCACCCGAAATGTACGAAGCCGCCCTGATCTTCAACAGTTATGCTTTTCAGGATACCTACATCACCCTCGCTGCCTATTTTGAGTCACAAGGCACAGCTTGGTCAGACATTGATCCTGTCGTGATATTGGGCGCAGAGTATTCAAGTGGTCAATCAGCCTATGAGACTGCCCTACAAGTCGGGCCGATACCGGGCACACCAATTCAAGCAGGCAGTTGCGCTGTATAACAGCCATAGGATTTCCGAAAAGAGAGTTATAGAACTGGCCCGCTGACGCTACGTGAAGCGGGCTTCCTTCGCCATGGCCTACCGGGGGGTTTGTGGAATACGATGAGATTCACATGAGCCATCCCAAATTTGATAAGCAGGCTAACGCATAGAGCAAATCTGTGAGTTTAGGTAGAAGAGGCCTGCAGGCCCTCTCCTACGGACGAACGGCGGCCGCTCCGATAAATTTCGGGATGACTCATGATGGAAACAAACCCAACCTCAATGTAGACCGCTAGATTATCTCTAACTAGCCTTTGGAATCTGACCCGCCACCGTACCGCCATCAATCGGAAACGCAACCCCAGTAATGAATGAAGCTACGTCGGAGCAGAGCCACACGACAGCATTTGCAACTTCCTCAGGCTGACCAATACGACCAACGGGGTGCGTCGCCAGCAAATAATTGTAAACCTCTGGGTATGCAGCTTTGACCTGATTAACCATCACCGTATTATCAATGACACTTGGGCAAACAGCATTCACTCGTATATTAGCCTTGGCATATTCGAGGGCAGCGCACTTGGTCAACCCTATAACCCCGTGCTTACTTGCTGTATAGGCAGCAATACCTACAGAGCCGATTAGTCCAGCAGCAGACGACATGTTCACGATACTACCGCCACCCTTGGCAAGCATGGCCGTCAATTCGTGCTTCATACATAGCCACACACCCTTGAGATTTACATCCATAATCTCTTGGAAATCCGACTCAGCAAGCTGGAACAAGGGGCCTGCTGGCCCGGATACTCCTGCGTTGTTAAACGCACAATCCAATTGTCCATATGTCTTCAGTGTTGTCTGGATTAAGTTCTCCACGTCGTCGGCGATGGAAACATCAGTTTTGACAAAAATCCCCTCACCGCCAACTTCTTCAACCATATGGAGCGTTTGTAAAGTGCTTGCCTCATTACGACTGGCAAGCACGACTTTAGCTCCCTGTTTAGCAAAGGCAATTGAAGCGGCTCGACCAATACCCGAACTCGCCCCAGTTACTAGGGCAACTTTGTTTTCAAGACCTTTGTACATAAGTAGAATCCTCTCCCAATTGGCTTATAGGCACGTGTTTTTCGGAGTTGGTATTACACGAAATGAATGCCATGTTCCTTCTCTGAATCGCTTCGGATACCACAACCCCCTTGCCGATTATCCGAGGGTTGTGTCAACAATATCTGATCGTGTGCTCTCGACGATACCCTTTAGCTCATCCTGCTCCTGCCGTGGAACCTTGAACTTATCTAGCGTCTGATGAAAATCATCCATAAAGGCTTGCCGCTCCTGCTTCGAGATCAAAAGATGGTGATGAGAATCACGCATTGTCCGACCCGTATACTGTTGTGGGCCACCCGTTGCTCGACAGACCAACTCTGTGACGAGATATTTAAACCCAGCCGCCGTTACCCGATGATGCGCTTCGTCCAGGCGCGGATTTGTGTTCAGGCGTGCATCCACCATGATTCGGTCAATAAAGTCATCCACGACGGCGGCAATGCTATAAACACCTCCAAGTCGCTCATAGAGGGTATTATTGGTTTGAGCGGGCATCACACATCTCCTGAAAACACATATATCCTTCTATTGATTCAGCCTCATACCTATTTCGGGTACGCTCGGTTTGATGCCGATTATTCACTATTTGATTCTCCTCATAGGAACGACTGCATAGCCGACTAATTACGCAATTATAGAAAACCGACATCACAACATAGTCACAGAAACATCACGAGAGCAGTACACCCTCTCCTAGACGAAAAAGTAAGTTAACCCCGACTAAGGCTGTCTCTATAAAGATATTTGTGGACAACATAAAGAGCGAGAAAAACATGGCAGTTGTACCGAACACGCCCAATCATGAACGCCCCTTTGAGCTAGGGCTGCACACCTTTGTCGAACTAATGCCCCACCCCACAACAGGCGCAAAAATCAGCCCGGTGGAGCGGATGCAAAATCTGCTGGAAACCATTGAATTGGCTGACCAAGTGGGTTTAGATGTCTTTGCAATTGGGGAGCATCATCGGGAAGAATATCTGGCCTCATCCCCACTGGTAATCTTGGGGGCCGCCGCTGCACGCACCAAATCCATTCGTTTATCAACGGCGGTCACCGTGTTGAGTTCGGACGACCCGGTGCGTGTCTTTCAAGATTTCGCCACCCTTGATTTACTCTCAAATGGGCGGGCCGAAATTATGGCGGGGCGCGGTTCATTTATCGAGTCATTTCCGTTGTTTGGCTACGACCTCCATGATTATAATGAACTCTTCGCTGAAAAATTGGAGCTACTGGTCAAACTCCGTGAGTCCGACCATGTTACATGGACGGGTCAATTCCGTTCACCGATTGAGAATCTTGGCATCTATCCACGTCCTGTACAAGAAGAAATACCGATATGGGTCGCTGTGGGTGGCACACCGGAATCCGTTATCCGGGCGGCGTCGTTGGGCCTGCCGATGGCACTGGCGATTATTGGTGGGATGCCCGAACGCTTTGCCCCATTTTTCCATCTTTACCGGGATGCCTCCAAACAGACTGGGCATAATCCTGACCAAATCCCATTGAGTGTCAATTCGCACGGGTTTATTGCTGACACGACGCAGGAAGCAGTAGACGAATATTATCCGACAGCCCATATGTTGTTCAGCCAGATTGGGCGAGAGCGGGGCTGGTCGCCAACCAGTCGCCAACAGATGGAGACAGGTCGTCATTTGCGCGGGGCGGACTTTGTTGGCACGCCTGATGAAATTATCGAGAAAATCCTGTTCCAGCACGAGTTATTTCATCATCAGCGTTTCTCGCTCTATATGGGCTACAACACCATCGAGCACAAAAAGATGATGCACGCCATTGAGCTTTTTGGCACGAAGGTCGCCCCTGTTGTCCGGCAAGAAATTGCCCGCCGTAATGCGGTTGCCGTGCCAAAATAATCACGCCAGACCCTGTGAGTTTGCCCCAACGATGGTAGTATTGATTCCAGTATTTTTGTCACTCAAGGAGTCAAATCCATGCGTTGGGAAGAACTCACCGGCGATGAATTTCCACAAGCCGTAGCAACCGCACAGGGTGTTTGTCTACTGCCTCTCTCTTGTATCGAACGCCACGCCCACCATTTACCACTCGGCACAGATATGTACATCGGGCGCGAGGTCTGCCGTCGTGCCGCTGATCTCGAACCCGCTCTCATCTTTCCCGATTTTATCTTCACCCAAATTTTAGAGGCTCGTCACTGTGGGGGGACGATTGCGATTGATGCCGATTTGATTATCCGCCTAATGGATAACGTGTGCCGTGAAATCGCTCGTAATGGCCTCAAGAAAATCGTCCTCGTCAATGCACACGGGGGCAATGAAAACCTCATCCATTTTTTCTTACAGATACAGTTGGAAAGCCCACGTGATTATGTCATCTATGTGGCCCAACCACGCCTCAACCCCGATGATGAAGCGGCGATGCAAAAACAATGGGTATCTACTGTTGATGGACACGCAGGGGAAGTCGAAACGAGCGCGATTATGGTCATCCGCCCCGATTTGGTTCACCCTGATCAACTCCGCAGTGATGGTGAAGGAATGCCATTGGAACGCATGAAAACCTTACGGGATGCGGGGGTTAGCACTGGGACTTGGTGGTATGCCGATCACCCTACCCATTATCGCGGGGATGGCAGTGTGGCAACCGCCGAAAAAGGAGAACGTTGGCTGAATGCACTGGCGAAGGTCTTAGCACAAGCGACTCGCTTGATTAAGGACGATACGGTGACGCCCCAACTGCAAGCTGAGTTTTTTGCAGCGTCCCAAAAACCTACTGAATGACAGGCAGCCGCAGATAATCGTCAGGCACAAAAAACGAGCCTTCCGTCGTCGGGATGACTTTTCGCAGTCGCTGGTCAAGTTCCGCCGCCGTGATTTCGCCTGCAAAATAGGCTTGGAATGCCGCCGTGACTTTTCGCACCTGCTGGGGTGACTCATGCACAAATTCCAGCCGATAGTCGCAGATACCACTTCGCAGCATTTGGTCAAGGTGACGGCTGGCGACTTGGGCCTCAGCCCCAAACACCGTATTACGGCACCCCACATCCGCCATGACAGGATGACTGCGGCCTTGCCCATCACGTAGGGCGACCTTGTGGCTTCCGCAGGGTTGCCCACAATCTACATAGCTTGTTCCGCTGGATAGGAAACGGCAAAAAACACAGTGTTCGGTGTGGAAAACAGGCAGATGGTGATACACAATCACTTCAAATCGCTCACCCCCGATAGCTTGCGCTAATTTGCCAATCTGGTCGGCATTTAAGTCATGTGTCGGCGTAATTTTGGCGAGGCCGAGACTAAGATAGGTAGCCGCCGAAAGTTGATTAGCAATATTCAGGCTGAAATCCCCGATTAATGGATGTTGATGCCGCCCCTGCAAGGCTTCCAATAAACCACCCGAACGCACCACCAATTCGCAGTCCAAGCGTAGCAGGAAATTGACGACGCGCTGCTCCTCTGGCTTAAGAATGCGAGGGCTGGCAACACGCGGTGTAATTCCTGCTTCTTTAATTCGCGCTACGGCTGGACTCAGGCCATACAAATCCAAATAATCGAGGGTGATGCTGACAGGCTGAATTTCCAGTGCCGCCTCCAACTGTTCCGGTGTCCTCACCAATAAATGTAGTCGGGGGGTATCCAGCGGCGCCACCTCCGAATGATAACCAAGTGCGAATAGGACCTCTTCCAACACGCCAATGGGATCAGTCGTAATAATTTCCGGTGCATAGGCCTGCTGTTGAATCAGTAACTCAACCGCTTCTTGACGTAGCCGATTCAATAGCGAACTGGGAATAAACGGGTCGCCCTCAATATCCGCCCTCAAATTTTCCAACCGATACGCCGTATTCCCCAGCCGCCCTAGCTGTTGATGCAAATAATCAGCGGTGACGCTGCGGTTGTTAGCGCGAGTCAGGGGTTCGTCCGACTGCACATGAACTCTGATTTCAGGATTTTTAGCCAGTACCCATCTCAATTCAAGCGACTGACCCTCATGCGCGATGACCTGCACATCCACAGGCTGGCGATGCACCGGGGTATTCGCTTGGGTGAAGGGTTTCGCGGCCTTATCAACCGTCACATCATGCGTGCGCCACACCCAATCGCCGACGTGGATACGCGCAAAATGAATGGCCCCTTTGCCGAAACGCAGTTCGAGATTTTTGCCAATCGGCTTGACCTCATACAACCGTCCGCCCTCTTCCTCAATTTCAGGGCTGCGCCAATCGGCAGCATCAAAAACAATCCCATCGCCAGCCTTTAGCGGCGCGACCTGTTGAATCTCGGTTGGTTCAACCACAACCGCATCCTGCTGAATCCGCACCACCCTGCCACACAATACCCCTCGATGGCGCGGCGAACGCCCCGACACCACCGCTTGGTGATTGGTGCCCGTCAGGAAATGTGGCCCCAATCCCCGTGAATAGGCCTGCTCAATGGCGACCTCATCTTGTGGGGTAATGGGAATAGGCCGATTTTCCCACACCGCATCCACCGCTTGACGATAGGCATTTGTGGTCAGAGCAACATAATTTTCATCTTTATAGCGCCCTTCAATCTTGAGCGTCGAAATCCCAATATCTATGATTTCGGGGATTTGATGCAGTGCATACAGATCGCCGGGCGACAGCAGATACCGCGCATCGCCCAACGGCTTCATTTCATCATCCACAATTAAGTCATAGGGCAAACGACACGCTTGGGCACATTGACCCCGATTAGCACTCCGTCCGCCCCACGCCTCCGATGAAAAACACTGGCCCGAATAGGACACACACAGCGCTCCGTGTACAAAAATTTCCAGTTCACAATCGGTCTGCTCACGGATGGTCCGGATTTCTTTCAATGAGAGTTCCCGCGCCAGCACTACCCGGCTGACCCCAAACCGTTGTGCGAGTGCGACCCCCTCCGCACTGGTGATGCTCATTTGTGTGCTACCATGCACATCGAGGTTCGGCGCGATTTGTTGCACCAATTGGGCCATCCCTACATCTTGCACAATCACCGCATCCGCTCCGGCAAGCGCAATTTGCTCAAGTGTCTTACACGCCTCACGCAGTTCGTGGTCAAAAATCAGGGTATTAAATGTAACATAACCCTTGACACCCCGCTGATGCAGCGTTTGCATGACATCCGGTAGTTCAGTCAGGGTAAAACCGACTTTGGCACGGGCAGTAAAGTGTTTCAGTCCAAAATAGACGGCATCCGCCCCTGCCTCAATCGCGGCATTCAGTTGGGGCCAATATCCGGCAGGACTCATGATTTCAGGCTTGATGTGCATAGGGTTTAATACTCGTAACGGGGCTAGGTTTGCCAAAAATTATCTCACAAAAGCCGTAAAATCTCTATGAATTTTTGGTGATAGAAATAGGGAATAGTGATTGACATCCATTCGCCTCTGTCATACCATTCTCCCTAGCATCAAATCCCAACAGGAAACAAATCCAATGTCCTTGCCTCTCCATAGCATCAATCCACCCCCCGTCGCTGCCTAACACCGGGCAAGCGACAATCCTTACCCGTCCCCAGTAGAAACACACCCTGCTGTGGTCTAATTTGATTCGCGCCTTGCCCACCCATCGTTAAGCGCAGCGGAAGTTTTCGGCTTCCCCAGTTTCATCTATCTCATAACGATCAAAGGGCATTTCTATCATGCAGAAATTTCAACACGGCGGCCTCTGGTTGGTCACAGGCACAGCCATTACGTGGGGTACTATCGGGGTCGCCACCCAAGCCATCTACAATGGAGACGCCACCACCTCCCTATTCATCAATCTTGCACGGATGCTGATCGCCACTCCAGTGTTATTGGCGGCGTGCTGGTTCATCGTCGGGCCGAAGATGTTCAGGGTTCAGCGGCGCGACTTCGGCATCCTCCTATTGAGTGGCACATTTTTGGCGATTTCCCACGCGGCCTATTTCGCGGCGATTCAAGCCACTGGCGTCACCATTGCCACCCTACTGACGATCTGCCTCGCGCCACTGGTGGTAACATTCGTCTCGGTGCTGTTGAAATTCGAAACACTGAATGGACGCATCGTACTGGCTTTGATAAGCGCCATGATCGGGAGTGTGCTGCTCGTTGGGCTACATTCCCCCGAAGGCACGGATTACAATTCGCCCCTCGGCACAACCCTTTCGTTAATCTCCGCCGTCGGTTATGCCAGCATGATCGTCTGTGGGCGATTTCTCGCCACCGATTACCACCCACTGCAAGTCACAGCCATCACCTTTGGCGTCGGGACAATCGTGTTGATAGCGGTCAATCTAGTCAATGGCGTCGTCGCCGTCCATACTATGCAGGGCTGGATGTTGGTACTCTATCTCGGCCTCATCCCAACCGCCTTCGCCTATTGGATGTTCCAAACAGGCCTGCGCTCGGTCTCCGCTACCGCTGCCAGTATCATCGGGATGCTTGATCCCCTCGTAGCAGCGCTTTTAGCATGGGTGTTGTTTGGGGAGACACTGGCAGCCACAGGGATTGTTGGGGCAGGCATGTTGATGATAAGCATTCTCCTCCTATCGCTGGATAAATCAGCCTAGAATCGTCTTTCTATCGGACACCCACAACAGGTAATGCTGGATGGGTGTCATTTTTTCCCTCCATTGGAAAACAGTTTGGTCTTCGCTTACGAACTACACACTCAAGAGAAAACGGGGTGTGGTGGGCCGCGTGCCGAGGATGCTCCATCCGTATTCCAGAGAGGAAAACGCCGAAAGAGTCGCCGAAATGCGCCGGAGATGGGTTCTGTACAG
Source organism: Chloroflexota bacterium (assembly GCA_013112715.1). Taxonomy (GTDB): domain Bacteria; phylum Chloroflexota; class Anaerolineae; order Aggregatilineales; family J027; genus CFX10. The sequence continues at coordinate 217,609 of JABFGB010000003.1, read as the reverse complement.
GCGGCTGTTAAACCAAGTTGATGGTCTGGTTCATAAAACAGCGCGATACGGACTTCAGCCAATTGGATACGTTCAATCGCGGCCTGTAAATCAGATACATTGGCAACACTGAGGACAACGAGATTACAGGGGGTATCCGGCCAGACAAACCAACGCCCTGCCTCCAAACAGGCATGTCCAACCTGCACAATCTGCTGTGCAAGTGATATATCGGTTCGGACAAGAACATAGGCATACACCTTTGCAATCGTCTACTGTTCTGGCATCGTTTTCTCCTGTTGGTTGCTTAGGCATAGACTTTGAATCAGGCAGGCACAACATACGCCTCGAAGGGAAATGCCCCTGCTGAGAATTGTTCTGGCTTAAGTTTGTAGGCATTCGGAATAGGGATCAATTGCCGAATCTGCTGAAGCATAATTGGGGTAACAAGGCCATCGAATGGGGCAAGCACTTCCTCCTCACACGACACCATATGCAGCACAGCTACAGCCCGAAAAAGCCCCCATCCGGGAAACGCGCCATTATTAAGTTTGTTTGAATTAGAAAGACAGTGGAAAGCCTTGCGCCAATCCTTACCTAACAATGCTAGGTAAAGGAGATGATGGGAGGCCCGTAATTCATGCCTGCGTGTGGAGCGCATTAAATCACTCCATTGGCTGCGGATACTCTGGTAGATAGAAATGTCGGCTATTATTTGAGCGGTGATCGCTTTTGGAAGGGTATTCATGTCTGTATCTCCTCTTGATTTGCATAAATATCATTTCAGGTAGAGAGGGAGATACAGTTCGGGGGGTCTCTCGTTTTGGAATAATGAACCTACAACATATTTCCTCCAAAATGGGTCATGCGAGAATCGAACTCGCTTCTAGCGGGTTTAGAGTCCGCCGCCCATCCAACGAGCATATGACCCAAACTCGCAAAAGCATAAAAAAGATGATACCGCAGATTGCCTTGAACAACAAAAAATAAGGGGCATCCCTGCGAATACCCCTCCCCTATTTCGACTAGAACTGATTCCAGTAGTATTGGTTGGTGACTTCGTGGTGGAATTGAATTTCGGCGGGCTTGATTTGTGTACCCAACAGACGTGGGCAGCGATCAGCCGAAGCCTGCTTCAATGCCGCATAGCGTTCGCAGATTTCGTCTCCCAATATTTGTCGAACAAACATCCCGCCACAGAAATCGGAGATAGCGTCATAGATATTGTCGGGCAGGATCGCGTCGGGCGAGAGATGGGTGCTGATTTTCCCTTCTAAGCCCGCGCGGAACAAGGTGTAAACTGCAAGGTACGGATTGGCGTCGGGTGCGATGGAGCGGACTTCAATACGGGCCGAACGCGAATTACCAATTGGAATACGTACCATGCTGCCTCGGTCAATCGGCGAGGCCTTGATTTGATTAGGTGCTTCGTAGTGGGGGTCGAGGCGGCGATAGGCATTGACACTGGGGTTCAAAACCAAGCAAATTTCGCGGCCAACGCTCAAAATACGTTTCACAAAATCCCATGCGAGGCTAGAGATGCCATCTTGACCATCTTTTTGATAGAACAAGTTGGTGTCGCCTTTGGAAATGGACATATTGGTGTGCATCCCGCTGCCATTCACCCCAGTTACGGGTTTCGGCAGGAAGCTGGCGGTCAAATCCATTTGCTGGGCAACTTGGCGGGCCACCAGCTTATAAAGTTGAATCTGATCGGCGGCAATCACGGCTTCCGAATAGGAGTAGTTCATTTCAAACTGGGATGGAGCGACTTCAGGATGATCTTTTTCATTCGCAAACCCCATCGCACGCTGCACTTCCGCAGCCTTGTCAATGAAAGTACGCAGCGTATCACCGGGGAGTGAATGATAGTAACCACCCGTCGAAACGAACTCAAATTGGCCCGTTTCAACGTAACGCTGTTCAGCATGACGGCCTCGGAAGATGAAGCCTTCAATTTCGTTGGAAAGGTTGAACGTATAACCGTTCTTTTGATATTGGTCGGCAGTATACAGCTTCAGTGCCGAACGCATGTCGGCAGGATAGGGGCCGCCCTCACGCTCCAAAACTTCACCGAAGACCAAGACTTTGCCGGGACCAAACACATCGGAGGGTAGCCAATAGAATGCCGACCAGTCAATGCCCAAACGCAGGTCAGATTCGGACTGTTGGCTGAAACCGCGTACTGATGAACCATCAAAGGTAAGATTATCGGCAGCTTTTAACAAGAATTTCTTGTCATAATCCAGCATGTGGAAGCGGCCTTCGAGGTCGGTGAAGCAAACCGTCACGGCCTTGATACGCTTTTCATCCGTCAAATAACGCATCCGTTCTTCGCGGATAGTATCGGCTGAAACACGATTTTGGCGTTTGGTTTTTGCCTCAAGATTCAGCTCTTCTAGCTGTTCATAGGGAATTTCGAGGAAGTTGCGGAGTGATTCAGACATAACTACCTAACCTTCTATATGTTTTTTGACGAACGACATGGCGTTGGAATAATATCGGGCAAATTGTATTCACTTCTCAAATTTCCGAAGCGTATTTTGTGAATTTACACAAGGGTCAATTTTTTACCCCCTCACTTTGGAGGGAATCCACAAAAGGTTCACTTGACATTTTGGATTTTTAAAATGCGTTAGAATGGATATGATGGATTCAACCTATGCGTGGAGGCATTCATGAAACGGCCTAAACATAAGCAGAACTTTAAAGAAACTACCATCCCCTTGCCAGCCAATCACACATGGAAAGCGCCGGAAGGTTACAAAATCGTGGTATTGGAGCGTGGTTTGGTGAGTTTCAATGTGCCGGATACATGGATTGTGGCAAAATTAGAGCCGTTTGAGCTTCATGATGGGGCCCCACCCAATGACAATGCACGCCTCACCACCTCCTTTTGGCGGTTGCCTGTAGGAGTGGATTGGAGTGGGCTGCCACTTGATAAGATGCTGATTGATTCCACTAATGACAGTAAAATGAAAGTCCTTGCCAAAAGTGAACTATTCCGGGTCAATCGTCCGGGGATTGAGATCGTGTGGGTCGAACACCGTTTTGAAGATACCGAAAATGACAATCGTGAGGCCTTTACCCGTATCCTAGTGGCACGGGGCTGGAATGTTCAGATACTCATTACCTTCGATTTTTGGGTAGATGAAGCCCCGAAATACGAGGCTACATGGGAGGAAGTCGTCCGCTCGCTGATACTAGGTCGTTATATCCAAGACCCGACCAAGCCACCACTCGACCACTAATCTGAACCAATCCGTACCTGTCACTATTTGAAACTAACGTAGTGACAGGTGATTTGGGATCATTGTTGAGTAGCGGGCCAGCCATTATCAAAGTTATAGTAAAAATCCTGCATGGGGAGACGGAAATCTTCGACATCGCGGCGCACCAATTCTGGGTCTTCGCCATTCACCAACACCCGCGTCATAAAATCGGCAATGGTCTCCATGTCCTTTTCCATCATACCCAAGCGAGTCACTTCAATCGTGCCCATCCGCAAGCCACTGGGACGATCCCAATCCGCCGGGGTATCACCCGGAATCAGGTTCTTATTGGAAATGATATTGGCTTCGGCCAAACGATGAGCCACTTCTAGCCCACCCCCGAACTGTCGTACATTGGCAATCACTTGATGAGTACGGGTATAGCCACGATGGGCTGCTAGGACGGGAATACCGTGTGAATCCAATGCTTTACCGAGAGCCTGCGCATTTCTGACAATCTGTGCCATATAAACCCGCCCAAATTCCAGCATTTCCGCAGCGGCGACTGCCAGTGCAGCCACACGATTGACCTGATGCGTCGCCACCAACACTGGAAATATGGTTTCCGTAATGGGTTTGGTCAACGATGGGTCGTTCCACATAATCATGCCGCTTTGGGGGCCACTGAAGGTTTTGCCTGCCGAGCCTGTTAAGATCGCCGCACCTTCATTGAGGGGGTCTTGGAATTGACCACCCGCGATTAACCCGGCTTGGTGCGCCCCATCAAACACAAACTGACCGCCCCACTCCGTAATAATCGAGGTCATTTCGCGCACAGGCAGGGGAAAGAGGGTCATAGACATGCCCATCACCACCAATTTGGGGCGAATGCGTTGGGCTTCTTCGGTAAATTTATCTAAATCTACTTCAAGTTCATCCGGGTCATAGGGAATATCGTAGATTTCGAGGCCACGTGTACCGGCTGGTCCATCGGGGCGGTTGCTGGAATGCCCGCCAAACGGCTGCGACGCGGTCATCACGCGATCACCCGGCTGAACAAGCGCATGATAAACCGCCATATTGCCCAACATGCTCCCCATCAGGCGATGATCGGCATAGTTGCAGCGAAAGGCCTTTTTGAGCAACTCGACACACAATGACTCAACTTCATCAATATACTGTGTGCCCGCAAACCAGCGATTGACTCGTCCGACGTGTCCTTCGGCGGCGCGTGTCCCGATTTCGGATGCCAATAGCTGACGTACAGTGGGACTCGTGGGAGCTTCGGGAGCTAAGAGATTGATACAGCGTTTGCCACGCCATTCCTCGTTGCGCTGCACCGCCCGTAGGACCGCATCCGCCATATCTTTGGCCGAACCCGCTTTTTCGAGGATAGCCCGCGCATTCTCCAAAATACCCGCATCGTGGACTTCAAATTGAGGTGAATTACCCATGCTCTATTCCTTTACATTTCTGACATTAAAAAAGTTGTTAAGGTAGTGGAGGCCGATTGGAGGTGCTGCCGGAGTACTTGAACCGCCTCAGTGACATTACCAGCACGGCAGGCTTGCAAAATCGCGTAATGTTCGCCCTGTGAAGCGGCTTGGTAGCCGAGGTTATTGAGATAGAGCACTAGGTAACGCGCCACATTGATATGCAGGGGTTCCAAGATGCTTATCAAACGCGGCATTTGGGCAGCTTGGTACAGTTGGGCATGAAACTGCCAGTTCAGTTCTACCCAGCGGGCCACATCGGTCTCAACATCCATCACCCGCAGTGTATTTTCGGCCTCCATCAATTGGGCGGGTGTATGATGTGGAATCGCTGATTCAAGCGCGACGGTTTCCAGAGCGATGCGGATAGTATAAATCTCAGCTGCCTCTGCTGCATTTAAGGTCGAAACATAGGCGCCACGATTGAGATGAAGTGTCACCAATCCTTCGGCTTTGAGTTGTACCAATGCCTCACGGATAGGAATCTTGCTGAGGCCTAGTTCTTCGGCGATTTTGTCTTGGCGCAGGGGTTCCTTACTTTTGATCTCCCCACGCAGAATCGCCATCCGGAGGTATGCTGCTACATGCTCGGCAGTGTTTTTGGCTAGTACCAATTGTCCCCTCCAATATTCTATTTCGCTCGTATAATTGTATAATCGTATACGATTTCTTGTCAAGATATACAGAACAAAGTCACCTAAACCAGTGACTTACTCGCTTGCCGTCCCAAAACATTTCATCTACAGTCATTTTTAGAGTCAAAACTCGAAATTAGGGAAATGACCCTTGATGAGCGAATCACCCAAAACGAAGCGTATTTTGGTTGTCTATGCCTCACGCGGCGGCACAACCCGCGAAATCGCCGAGCAGATAGCCGAGGCTCTCCGCCTTAAGGGAATAGGGGTAGAAACCGCCGCAGTAAAGAAGGTGTCAAACGCAGGTGACTATGACGCGATAGTGCTGGGTAGCGCGATTTACTTCCGGCGTATGATGCCATCCGCTGTTCGTTTTATCCGACAAAACACGAGCATTTTGGAGGCTTGCCCAGTCGCAGTCTTCAGCGTAGGTGCTCAAATGAGAAAGCCTACTCCCAAAAATCATGCCCTTGTCGAGAAGTGGGTTCGAAGAGGCTTGAGGCCCTATCCCAACATCCAACCCATTTCAGTGGAGCATTTCGCCGGGGCAGTCGCATTTAGACGACTGAATGTATTGTGGCGTGTGTTGCTGATTATCACCTTTGGGGAACGGGGTGATTGGCGGGATTTAAACGCGGTACGCACGTGGGCGAATCATATCTACCCCCTATTGGTTAACGAGATTTAGCGGAATCTTGCCGATCTTCGCGGCTCAATAGCTGCACCACAAACAAAACACTGGCGGCAATACCAATCAAAATCAAGGCTGTCCAAAGGGCCGCCGGAATATTTTGCTGATAGGTCTTATAAACCAACAAGGTCATGGTTTGGGTACGCCCCGGCGCACTCCCCGCGAACAAAATGGTCGCACCAAACTCACCCAGCGCCCTTGCCCAACTCATCAAGGCCCCCGTCAGCAAGGCCCGGCTGGAAAGCGGCAGTGTCACCAACCAGAAACGACGCCAGCGTGAAGCGCCATCCACCAATGCAGCGGCCTCGATTTCACGATCCACATGATTAAACCCGACTTGGGCTGACCGCACATAAAAAGGCATTGCCACAAAGGTTTGGGCCAAAATGACGGCATAGCGGGTAAAGGTCAGTCGAATGCCCACATCCATCAGCGTCGGGCCAAGTAACCCACGCCTGCCGAATGTGACCAACAATGCAAATCCAGCCACCGCCGGGGGCAGCACAATGGGCAGTTCGACTAGGACATTCAGCAATCGCCGACCCCAAAAGCGACCCCGCGACAGGACATAGGCTAATGGCGTACCGAGTAGCAAAATCAGGGCGAGACTTACGGCAGTGGTCTGGAAAGTCAGGGATATGGCTTGGGGGAGGAGTGGATCGGCCCCCGCTTCCCATGCCTGTTCTTGGTAGACGCGGTAAATGAGGGAACCTAAAGGCAAGGCGATCAACAGAATCGCCAATAGAAACAACAGGGCAAGGCCGCTTTTCCCCAATAGGTTGATGAACCAGCGGAAACCCTGCAAAACATGGGGCAGTTTGTGAAAAGGGGTGACATGCACATCACCCCGGCTCACGTTCGTCTCTTGGATATCCATTGAATCCTATTCTACAGATGGAGCGTCACGCACTTCTAGGCTGACCAGACCACTTACATACCGGCCACCCCGACCATCACCCGGAACCACCAACTGGGCAGCGTCCAACGCCGTCCCATCTTTTTCAAAAGCGACCAAGATAGGCTGATTGCCAAATTCAGGATCAATCTCACCCCATGCAATGACGGCTTGAAACCCATTGCTGCCTGTCGCCACGATATAGAAGCCCAATTTATCATTGCCTACGTCGGCATTAAAATTGGCCTGTGCGCTGCTCAAAATATCCCATAACAACACGCCAGTGAAACTTGCATTAACAGTATCCTCGCCGCTAAGATACGTTACTTCAGCGGTTTGGGAGGGATAAACACGTAGATCATCTATTGTCAAAACGAGTGGATTATAAACCTGTCCCCTCACATGCAGTGCGCCATCGCTTGGAAGGCTGATAGTGTTAGGGATTTCTGGAATTCGCACTGAAATAAAATTCCACGCCACTAGGGTATCTTGGCCCGCATCCGACAGCACGTAATCAATAAATGCTTGGGCTAACGCTTTATTGGGTGAATCGTTGGTGATGCCAATGGGATAGGTCGCCAATGTGTTGTAGCCATCTGGCACACTTATCATTTTGACATCTTCGGCAATATCGGGGGTGAGATCCGAAACATAGACTAGGCCTGCGTCGGCCTCGCCTAATGCCACCTTTGCCGCCACCTGCCGCACATTGTCTTCCTCGGACACAACATTGTTAAAAAAGGCCGCCTTAAACTCTTCGCCGTAGCTTGCTACATTCACCAATTTATCCACCATCGCGTTGATGTAATCACGCACCGGGACACCCTCGCTGGCGATCACCAACAAAACCCCATCATTGGCGAGATCATGTAAAGATTCGATTCCGGCAGGATTATCGGCGGGCACAATCACCACCAAGTGATTTTTGGCGAATGTATACGATTTACCTTCAATCCGACCTGCATCTTTCGCCACCTGCATTTGCCGATTATTGGCACTGGCGAAAATATCGGCAGGCGCACCCTCGGCTAACTGTGCGGCGAGATCGGATGATGCCCCAAACTGAAACTCGACATTTACTCCGGGATTAGCTGCCTCAAACGCCCCACCGATTTCCTCAAAGGCATCGGTCAATGACGCGGCTGCAAAGACTGTTAAGGTCGTGTCTTGGGCATGGGCATGACGGGGAGCAAAAAGCAACACCAATGCGACTGCCAAAATCATGGACAGAGCATTACGTTTCATCTAATTCCTCCGCATTGAACGGGACAAGTTCGCAGCGGTCAATCCACTGCAAAATCGCGCCGAGTTGGGCGATCTGCAATTCCACTGCCAGATAGCCGACTCCCGGCGCGGTTTGGTCGCGTTGAGTCAAGAGGTGTTGATATGATGCCATACACGCCATTTTCTGATGCCGCACAATCGTGGTGGTGGGTTGATTCAGCAGGCGAGCAATATACAGCCGGCTTAGAAATTCGACCCGCACACGCCGGACACTGGATGAGGGGCATGAGTCGTGCAACCATTTTTCAAATTGATTCTGTCCCTCTGTCGTTAGTGTGTATTCGGTGCGTGTTGGCGCGTCTTCAACCTCAACCGCCTGCCCCTCAATAAGCCCCTGTTGTTCCAGACGTTTCAGGACAGCATAGAGTTGGCTAGTGCTTAGATGCCACACCTGCCCCAATCGAGCCGGGTCACGGAAGTGCTCCAATAATTGATAGCCATGACTCGGCTGGACTACCAACAAGCCCAACAGCACTTCATCCGGCGTTAACTGACTCACGACAATATCACCTTGGCCTAACCATAGTCCCCTATTCTAACATGGAATAGATTACAAACAAATAACATTAGCGTTTTTGTGGCCTCAGGTACACCGTAATTTCACTGCGATTATGAAACAACTGGCGTGCCCCGGCAATGATATAGGCTTTGCGCAAAATATCGAAGGTCTGTTTGAGAACAGGCTGCCGATCTTCTTCGGGCAATTTGAGCGTCATCAACCCTGCCCCGTGTGGATAGAGAAATGTGGCATAGGAAACCATGATACGGGCTGAATCACGAGCATCCATGCGCATATCGTTGACAATCAAATCATAAAAATCCGGCTCATCTTTCAAATAGGCTTGGGCAGTCATGCGTAAATAGCGAATCCCGTCATCCCCTTTAAGCCGAATATCCAAGCGGGCCGGGTCAATTGCGGTGACATACTGCCCCTTTTGGCGCAAAATGCGTGTCCACCCTCCCGGTGCAGCACCTAAATCGAGGGCTAGGCCACGCACGGGCAGTTCAATCTTGAAGACCTCCAATGCCTCCAATAATTTAAATTCGGCGCGGCTGATTTGTTCGTCCTCGTGCATAAAACGCCGCATCCCCCCTGCCCAATCCGAGATATTGAGAATGGTTGGTGAGAGGCCAAGATAGGCAATGGGTGGATTTTGGGCGACCACCACCGACAGAATCTGCATCGGCTTGCGAACATCTAGTGGTGCATCGGTAGACTCATGAATTAGATTGGCAAGGGCGGTGTTCACATCAAAAGGCTTAAGCGGATAGTCTTTGGTCAAAATACGGGTTTGCACCGAAAATGACAGTTCGGGGTCAATCAATTCGTTAAATTCCACCGCGACAGCCTGCAATAGGTCGTCTAAATCCTGCGGGGTGGAATGTAAGGGCACGGTCACTTGGGTGGGGCAGAGATGGCGCACAAAAATGGGTGGTTGTTGATGCCATTTTTCGGCAAACTCCCAATAGGAATCCCCTAACTCAACTAAAAGTACACCGGGAGATAAAATTTCTTCAATATGGGCATTGGGAGCAGCTTCCTTTAATTCGTGGCGGGCAAGGTCAACGGAATCTGGGTCACAGGTCAAAATGGCTTGAGGCATAGCTTGTCTTTCATAAGGGGCGATTGATTGAACCAACCACCCCATAATTCACGAGTAAAGATTTATTGAGCCGTACTGGTCGAATATTGGAAGGGCGTCACCGTCGGCGGGAAGCGATAGGGCTGCGTTGGAATCAGCGTCGGCGGAGGGCCATCCGCTCCAAACGATTCACGCCACGCCGTTTCCATATCCACCAACGACATGCCTGTTACGATCTGCAAGGCATCATTACGTGGTGTGCCCACCGCCAATTCATGGATAAGCTGGTGGTGAGCCTCCAATCCAAAAGTATCGGTCAGCCACACAAAAAACGTGTAGCCAATATCATACCCCAAGCGCCCTTGTCCGTCTGGCCCTGTTTCAAAAGAAATCGGGCCGTCACCTTCCAACAAGATGGGCAGTTCATCATGCCGAGCCAGATTCCGCACACGCCGGACATAACTGTACTGCTGGTCGAGTTCAAAAAAAGTCGCATTGCCTTCCGTAAACCATGAACCAGCGGGGAAAGCGTCGGGGGCCATATGAAATTGATAGAGATGCCCAATTTCGTGCAACACGGTGCCATAGGCGAGGCGATGCGAATCTTCGTCTGAAATGACCTGCACCGTCGCACCCCAGTCATCGGAAGTTTGTCCAATCACACTGCTACCACCGAACGCATCCCGCCACCGCTGGAAATCTGTTTGGTTGGAAAAGAGAATGACACGCGGAATATAGGGCAGAGGTTCCCCCCATGCCGCGATAAAGGTCTCATGTTGTTCTGCGACTGCCGCCACAGTCAAATCCAAGATTTCTTCAGACAAGCCCGATTGAATGTAAACAATCACGTCGTCGGATTCAATGCGCTCCCATTTATCGCCAGAATCGGCATACTCATTGCCCAAAATCCAGTCGGTGCGATAGCGATTGCCCTGACTATCGGCGAAGCTCCAATAGAAATTGACGGCGACCCATGGCGGCAAAGATTCATCCGGACGCCAGCGCATCGAGACATAACCCGTTCGAGTGTCAATCTCCGCATCGCGCCGGGTCAGCTTGCCGGGGACATGTGACCAAATCACTGAGGCTTGGACAATCTCCCCCTTGTCGCTGGTGGCAACCGTCGAAAAACTAAACCCGTTAGGATAGTAGCTTTCAAATTCGCTTTCGCTGACCGTCCATGTGGCATCCCCTTCGCTGGTGCCGGGTAAATAATAGGGCAAATCCCATTGTGTGGTTTGCGTATACCAGTCATCGCCAAAGGGTGTAGGGGTCGTGGTTATGCCCCCCTGTGCAGATGCGGTCAAATTAACCGCCAACAGCACGGAGAATAACAATCCCCACACCGCTAGAAGTGCTGGTATGATAAGGCGGCGTTGATGAGCGGGGTTACGATAAGATTCAGGTGTCACCACAATATTCCTTTCCGTCACAACTCGATATGTTAAAGTTTAAGCGAAATTCCAAAAAACTAGTCTCAGAAAAACTACCATCACGGCTGGCCCTGCTTGGTTCTGTACTTGTTTTGCTTTTAGCAGCATACCTGCGTATACACCACCTCGACGCCAATGGCTTATGGGGCGATGAGGGTTGGTCAGTCGAATTTTCCGAACCCAGCAGTCCGGCGCTTGTCACCCGTAATTTAGTAGATGATCTACACCCCCCATTGTATTTCGTAACGCTCAGTGCATGGCGGCAGGTCGCGGGGGACAGCGAAATCCCGATGCGCTTTTGGGCGGTCTGTCCGGCCCTTTTGACAGTTGCACTGGTAGACCGGATTGGGCGGAAGTTGTTCTCGCCATCTGCCGGAATCGCAGCGGGGCTAGTTTTGGCGATTGCCGATAAACATATTTTGCTCTCGCAAGAAGTACGGCATTATCCGCTTGCCTTCATGTGGATGGCCGCCAGTAGTTTTGTATTTCTATTATGGCTGGAAAACCCGACCCGCCGACGCACTTTGCTTTATGCCGTGCTCATCATCGCGGGTGTCTATACCCATTATTACACCACCCTCATCTTGCCGGTTCAGGTCATCTACACCGCGCTGGTGCTGCGACCACGCCATCGCATTTGGCAGTTAATAAGTATCATGGGTTTATCGTTGCTGGCCTTCACCCCTTGGGCCTTTGTCGCTGTGCATCAACTACGGATTCGGCCCGAAGGCATCCTTCATTCCATGCCCCTGTCGTGGGAGACCGCCGATACCTTGACGATTGATTATTTGGGTAAGCCTTTCATCTTGGGCACTGGGTTAATATTGGTCGGCAGCTTGGCGTTCAAAAATCGCCTGCAATGGAATCAATCCCCCGCTGTGTGGTATCCAGTATTATGGTTGGGGGTTCCGATTACCATTTCAATTGTGGTCTATCCGCTGGTAACAGTGCTGACAGACCGCAATTTGGCTCTGCTGCTGCTGCCGATTGCCATTCTCGCCGGGCATGGCATTGTGTCGTTTCGCCGACCCGGACGCGCTATCCTTGCAGCATTAGTATTGGTAAATGGGCTTGCCAGCACCGATTCGCGCTATGTACAACCCAATTGGCGTACAATGGCTCGCTATGTCGCCCAGAATTATCCGACAGGTGAACCCGTTTTGATGGATGTGCGCGGCGGGGATAAAGCCCTCCGTTATTATCTTCGGCGCTATTTGCCCCCAGACACACAGATTATTTCGCTGAATCAATGGCGTATTGACTATGGCATTTATTTTCAAGGGCCAGTCCAAGATTTGCTTCAGGTCAATAACGGTTTCTGGGTCGCCTATTGGGGTGATGGGCCATACGAAATGGACAGCACCTATCAAAATTTTGGCTATACCCAGACGGCCAGTCGCCGTTTTTATCATCTCGGTGCGCCGATTGATTGGTATCATTATGACCGCCTGCCCAGCACAGATGAGATTTTAGGGCTATTTGGGAATTCTATCCGGCTGCACCGTGTTAAAACAGCCTTTGAGGTTAGGCGGGGAGACACTCTAACCGTCAGTTTGTGGTGGAGTACCACCGAAACTCCCCCAATTAGCTACAGCGTCTCTGTATTTTTGCTCGATAGCGATGGTGTCCTCCGCGCTCAACATGACAGCGCCCCACAAAATGGACAATTCCCTACCAATACTTGGGCACCGAATCAGGTGGTACTGGATGGCCATGCACTAAAAATTCCTAAAGGTTTGCCGCGCGGCGACTATTCATTGGCCGTCAAAGTGTATAACTCTGCTGATGGGCAAATCTTGCAAATTCTGACAGATGGTGCTATAGAGTATCTCATTATCGGGACGGTGCAGGTGCGCTGACCACAATTTGCGGGAGAGAACCATGCGGATAACCAGATTTCTTTCAATTGGGGCAGTCATCACCCTGTTGATGCTAACATTGGTCGCATGTTTGGGGGACGATGATCCAACCCCCGGCCCGCGCCGCACCCTCAATGTTCTTGATAGCGCTGTGGAATTGGGCGAAACCCAACAAGCGGCGACTCGGAATGCCATCTCAAGCGCCACCCAATCGGTTGAACAAACCCTAAGCGCCTATCAAACCTCCATCGCGCCACCGACTCAGGCCCCTATCCGGCTACGCAGCCCTCAACCACCCCCAACGGCCACTGATGCTCCAGAGAATGATATTCTGGGCAACATTGTTTATCCGGGGAATTGGTTGGACATGCCCTTCACCACCATTGATGGTCAAGAGGAATCATTACGCAGTTTTGAGGGCAAGATTATCGTTCTGCTGCCGATGTCATTGGACTGCATACCCTGTCAAGAGCAGTTAGCGTTTGCTCGTGAAACGGATCGGCAGTTCCGCTTTGATGGTGTGGGATATGAAGTGGTCTATCTTAATCTCAATGTCAGCCCGTTGGATGAATTGGATGACCTTATAGCATGGGCAGAAGGGCAGGGATTTGAATCCACCGAACAGTTTACATGGGTAACAGGAAAAGCCTCTCCTGAATTGGTGACAGCCCTCAACGCGGCATTTGGCGGTAGTGCATTAAACTTGCAGCGCACTCCGATATTGCTGATTGATACAAAGGGTCAAGGCCATGCAGCGGGTGCAGAGGGAATGCTAATTAGCAGTCGCCTGCGTGATGTAATTGTGTTTTATAGTGACCAAGCCACCCCAGAAGAAGTGAGTGGAGATGAAACAGAGGCAACAGAAGAGGCTGCGACTCAATAAAACGGTTTTGACTGCTTGGGCGACCTCGGGGGCCGCCCCGGTCATGATTTGAATCAACCCAAGCCAAAAATGCTTTGCAGTTTCATCGCCAAGCCCATATTGCCTTTGACCTTGATTTTGCCAGCCATAAACGCGGACATGGCTGAAAGTTCCCCGTTCACCATCTTGAGATAGTCATCGGCACTTGAAATCACGGTAATTGTGGGGCTGCTGGCTTCACCTTCATGCAGTTCCATCTCCTGATTGGCAATCTTAACCCAATACTTCGCCGCATTGTCACCTGTCAGGTCAAACTGAAAAATGGCATCCACGCCAGAAGCAGCATTGGCGTTAAAACGGCTGGGCATTGCGTCAAAAACCTGCTGTATAGAGGTCGCTTTTTCCATGAGTGCTGAAATTCTCCTAAACTATTCAAATCACAATTTGATTAAGTATAGACGATACTCAGGCATCATGCCATACCGTTTGACGCATTTTGCGAAACTAAATGTGGCGCGAAGCCACCCGAATGAGGGTTTGCAGATAGTCCAGATTATTGTGAAAATGTGACCATTGGATTCGGCCCTCTGCCACATCGGTCACACTCAGTGCCAACACGTGATTAACAGGTGCGGGGAGTTGTAATCCATAGGCTGCCTGCACTACCGCCCCATTGAGGTAGGCGGCGTCACTATGCCCCGATTGGTGCTCAAGGTCAACACGCAGGCTTGGCGGACGAACCCACTGTTTCAAAACTTTAGCCAACCGGCGCGGAGGCAGTAATCGCACCAACCATGCCAAACCCGGCACATGAATCCCCGGCAGATTCACTAAATTGATGTTTAGGCGATCAATCACCGCAATTGCTTCACGCAGTTGGCGATATTCAAGCTGCCAAATATTGGGGTCATCATAAACACTGACGGGGGCGATATTCAACAAAGTGGGCAGAGCATTGGCATGAAGCCGCCAAAAGACATCGCTCCATCCTAATGAATCAACAGGGGCGGTTCGCGGTTTTCCCAGTCCCGCCCGTTGCAGCAATTCACCGATAAACGCGGCTTGGGGGTGCTCGCTGACGACAAAACCACCTGCCCCACCCGTCATGATGGAAGCATCTGCCCATGTAAATTCGCGGGTGATGACAGCACGTAGGGATTTTTCCGCTCCTAAGAGGCTGATCAATTTTTCGAGACTGCCGATTCCCGGCTGCAAGGATAAGGCATGGGGTAATTTTTCGGGAGCGGCGGTCATGGCAAGCGTGGTCAAAGCACGGCTCAAACCCCACCCCGGCATGGCAAAAATCACCCATTCGGGCAATGGGGTCAGCGCCTCTTGCGGCTCAGTCCATACACGCAGTCCGGTTACTTTCTGGCAAGACGGATCGGATACCAACTCTAAATCGCCTGTCAGTGGAAATGGGAGCGGGGTATCAGCTAACCAGATAACGTCATATTGGGCTTGATGCAATCGGGCGGCGAGCCATCCCCCTAATGGACTCGCGCCCCAGATCAGTAATCGCATACTAGATGGAGATTAACGCTTCTTGGCGGCAGTGGGCTTGGGTTCTTCACGCAGCGCAAACAGATCGCCGTGCAGCAACCCCGCCAGCGCACCGCCGCCTAAAATCCCAATGGCATATTGCAGCACTTCGCCGAGGTCTTGGGTATCTTTTGCGACCAAAGCAGGGCCAAGTGTCCGCGCGAAATTAGCCGAACCACCGGTCAATGGGCCAGCAAGGAGGATAGCAGCGGCAAGGGTGAAACCGATTAAAACCGGGGTCGCAGCACCACCCTTATTATAGACCGATGCCTGATAGACCGTCCCGACCAAGAAGAAGGTGATAATGGCTTCAATCAAGATCAACTGTCCAGTGGTCACACCTGAACCCGGTACTGTTTGTCCGAGCGTGCTTACACCCGCCTGACCACTTGGCAGTGCAATCCGCAGCACAACCGCCGCTAACAACCCACCCGCAATCTGGGCCACCCAATAGATGACGGCTTTGCGTGGGCCAATTTTCCCGCCTACCAATAGGCCAAGTGTCACAGCGGGATTGACGTGTGCGCCAGAAATATGCCCATAGGTCGCTACGATCGCAGTTAAAATCAGGCCGTGAGCCAATGCTGCGGCAACCACATTGCCGGGGGACATTGCCAGTGCCCCTGCCCCGACCAAAACCAGCATAAATGTGCCCAGTGCTTCAGCAAGACCTTCGCGTGTCTCTTGTGGACTCATTTTTCCGTCCAACTCCTAAAAATGGTGAAATTTTAAAATGGATAACAGCGGGCAATTATAGCGCGTGCCACCTACCCGCAAAAATAAAAACAGCGCACATCTAGTGTACGCTGCTGATTTTTACCCTAGTGGGTCAAAATCTATTGGAAGACATTACCCAACAGATCGTTATAGCTGGGGTCACTGGGGGTACGGTCTTCCCAATCGTCGCGGCGTTGAATATTAGCATTGGCAACCAGATCAGTTTCCCATTCTTGATAGGCCGTGCTGCGATTTTGCTGCAATTGGCTGCTAGGAATGTCGCGTAGCTCACGTTCCATGACCTGAATCACATGGAAGCCAAATTGGGAGCAGACCGGGCCAACAATTGCACCGATGTCGGCAGTCTCAACCGCCGCTTTAAATTCGGGCACGTAGCCGCTACTGGCACTCCAACCGAGACCCCCACCATTTGCGCCGCTGCCATCGTCTGAAACCGCCTGCGCCAACGCTGCGAAGGGTTCACCCGCATTCAAAGCCGCCAACACTTGCTCGGCTTCTTGTTTAAAGGGTGCCCATTCTTCAGAATCGCAGGTTTCGGCTGTAAAGACGCGGGCCGGGTCTTCAGGGACTTTGATAAGAATGTGGCGGGCATTGACCCATACCTCTTGGGTAGGCTGGTCTTTGGTCACATCTTCGAGCAAGGCCGCACGCAACGCACGCAATGTAAAAATATCACGCACTGCATCTCGATCAATGCTGGCAACTTCGTTGGCATCATCATAGAAGCTGTTTTCCAGTTTGGTGACAGTTGAACGGATGTCGTCGGGTGCGACAGGGGTATCGCTTGGCGTCGGTGTATAGGTCTGTTCCAATGTCGGGGTTGGCGTCAGGGTCAGGGTATTAGTTGGCAGGGGTGTCACCGTCGGGCAATCCGTTTGGCCCTCTACACAACCCTCTGCTGTCGGCTGAATGGTTTCAGTTGGTGTGTTGGTAATGGTCGGTGTGTTCGAAGCCGTTGAGGTAATAATCGGCGTCGAAGTGGGTGTCGTTGGCTCCGTCGCAGATGGGCTAGGGGTAGGAGTCAGTTGATTCACCAAAAACGATGCCACATATTGATCCACTGCTGCATCAATCGCTGCACGGTCAATTTCAATCCCGCGGGCTTCGGCTTCTTTTTCTAACAGCACCTGCAATTCCATATCATCCAGCACCTGCCCACCAAACAGGGAGGGTTCACGCAGGGCCAAAATGTCATTGCTGTACTGATTGACGGCTTCATCTACCCCAACAACCGAGGCGTAACTCCGAATTTCATTGGCAATAAACCAACGTTCGGTCTTTACCCGTTCTTGGAAATCTTTGGTCTTGATCTCCGTGCCATTCACCGTCGTAATGGTTTGTCTAGGCACGGCTACGTAGTCGTTGACCAACGCATACACTAAAATGAGCGCTGCAATCGCAAAACCGAAAGCCGCGACATACAATACAATCCGCTGAATGTAATGCTCCTGCTCGGCCTTTGAACGGCGGGCTTTTAACTCTTGTTCGCGCACCTTACGGGCACGAGCCGTTGTATCCTTTTTGCTCATAATTCCTCGTAGGCACAAAAAAGGGGGACAGTCACTCTATCCCCAAAGAATTTTTACCACTTAACCACGACCACTGTTGACATGCTGCGGGGCATAGGGCAGCAGGGCCAAATGACGGGCACGTTTAATCGCCAGCGCCAATGCCCGTTGGCACTTAGCACAGGCCCCGGTCTGACGACGTGGACGAATCTTGCCCGAATCCGTTAGATAACGGCGCAGCGTCTCGACGTCTTTGTAATCAATGTTGCATTTACCATCCACAAGGAATGGGCAACCCTTACGACGGCGTGCGCCACCCGAAAACCGACTGGGTTCACGGACATCATCATCACCGTCATCCATATCATCAAAATCAGGCCGACGCGGGCGACGGCGCTCTTCCGCAAAATCATCCATATCGTCACGTTGACGTGGATCGTCACTCATCTGAATATACTCCTCATAGTTGCTAGTTGATTGACCGCTGCGATGCGGGCATAGTGCTATTTGGGGAGCTATAGCCTAGAAGCCATAGCTTTCGTCATCCCCTTCAGGATAATCTTCTTGTTGTTGAGTAAAACGGGGGCCAACCCGATCACCGAGAATAATCATTTCTTGGGCCACCAATTCTGTCCGATAGTGCCGCTTGCCGTCGTCATCTTCCCATCCGCGTGTTTGCAGCCGACCTTCAATGTAGACCTGCTGATTTTTGCTAAGATGGGTATTGCAGATTTCGGCGAGAGGCCCCCATGCCACCACATTAAACCATTCGGTTTCTTCACGCCGTTCGCCTTCATACGAAGTCCACGTGCGGGTGGTCGCAACATTAAAACTGGTGACGGGACGACCACTGGGGGTGTAACGCATTTCCGGGTCGCGCCCCAAATGGCCTATAATCATGACTTTATTGAGTCCTCGGGCCATGTCATTCACCGTTTCAACTCATACATTTGGACGGGATGCACTCTACAACTTCACGGACTGGGGTCTTTCAACCCCAACCCGATCATTCATCCTTGCGTATAACCAAATAACGCAGAATATTGGCTTCAATATTCATCTTACGTTGGAATTCATCCACTGCTTTGGGTTCAATATCCACATCAAGCAGTACGTAATAGCCTTCGCGGTTGGTGCCAATTGGATAGGCCAAGCGGCGACGGCCCCAGTGGTTGGTGTTTTTGATTTCACCACCCGCCTCGGTCAGCCAATGCGCAACCTTTTCAATGAGGCCTTTTTGTTCGGCATCAGGGATACCAGTCGGCACAATATACGTTATTTCGTAAGGTCGTTTCACAGGTTCTCCTTCCCTTGGGTTTGTCCGGTTTAAGCAAAAGAGGCTTTGGGTACCGGACGGAAAGTGATGAGTTATCACTAAATTCGGCGGGCAACATCTTACCGTAAAGGGATAGCATTGACAAGGTACAACCCAAATCCAATAATTAAGAGAACGTCGTAGTGGATGGAGTGCCTTAGATGACCCTACTTGGTGTGATGTTTGTGGGAATGGGCCTTTTGTTGGTCGCGCTGGCGATTCCGTTGATGCAGCGACGCATCAAGCCCAATGCGTGGTATGGTTTCCGCACCCCAAGCACCCTGCGTGATCCCGATCTGTGGTATGATGCCAATGCCTATTCAGGACGATTGCTGCTGGTCTATGGCGCGGTAATTGTGATTACTGCGCTTCTAGTGGCGCTTATACCAGACATCACGGTGGATGGTTATAGTAGTGTAATGTTAATCGTCACCCTGCTTGGAATCGTTATTTTGCTCATCCTGTGCTGGAATTTTCTACGCACCTACCCTTATAAGGATAAAACCCGTTCATGACAAGCCCTAGCCGAATTGATATGCTGCCGATTGAAAGCGCCGCCCTCAAAGGCAATCGGCTTGGCGATCCTCATCAACGTGACTTGATAGTCTATCTCCCAGCTGGTTATGATGAGCAGACTGAACGGCGGTATCCCGTTTGTTTTCTGTTGAGCAGTCACGGGCGAACCAGTTATTATCATATAAGCTGGAATCAATGGGATGAGACCCTGCCACAGCGTCTTGACCGCTTGATCCAAACTGGACAAATGCCGCCCGTTATCGTGGCCCTGCCAGACGCATGGACACGGTTTGGAGGATCGCAGTATCTGGATTCGGCCATCGGGAACTATTCCAGCTACTTAATTAACGAACTTGTGCCGCTAGTGGATGTCAACTATCGCACGCTGGCGAGTCGGGAACATCGCGGTATTTTGGGCCACAGCAGCGGGGGTTATGGTGCGTTGGTCAACGCCATGCAGCACCCGGAGGTGTTTGGGGCCATTGGCTGTCGGGCAGGTGACATGTATTGGGAATACACCGCGATACCCGGCCTATCGCATTTCCATCAACAACTTGAAAAATGGGGCGGGATTGAGGAATTTATCGCCCGTATCCCCGAAACTCAGCCCAAGAGCGGGGCATTTTGGGAGGCTATTCATACCGTCATGCAGTCCATGGCCTACGCGACCAATCCGGACTCGCCATTGGGTTTTGACCCGCCCGTTGATCTTGAAACGGGAGCAATAATCCCAGAGGTTTGGGAACGCTGGTTGCAATTCGACCCGATACGCATGATTGACCGCCCAGAATATCAGACCGCGTTGAAAACCATGAAGAGCATTTTTATCGAGGTCGGGCGCTTCGATGAATATCAATTGCAGGTCGGTTCACGGTTGCTGCATCGTAAACTTGATCAGTATGGCATCATCCATACTTATGAAGAATTTCCAGACGGCCACCGCGATACGAGTTATCGGTATGACGTGGCGTTCCCAATGATGGTAAAAGCATTGAGTGAGTAGTAGGATAGTGGGAAAACGATCTTTTTACATCTTATTGGCGGTACTTGGTCTGTTCGCCGTAATCTTGGCTTGCACCCGACCCGGTTCGGAAAAGGTAGTGTATGTGACGGCAACCTTTCCCGGCGGCGTGCTGCTGCCAACTGAGACATCCAGTGCGCCCACCGATACTCCCATCAAGCCAACCCCTAATCCGGCCCGATTTGATACCCCCGTCGCGGTAGCGGCCTCTGGCGGCGGTGGTGAACAAAGCTATACCGTGCAATCCGGGGACACCTTGAATGTCATTGCGGCTCGCTTTGGCACAACTATCCAAGCCATTATGTCCCTAAATGGGCTGACCAATCCCGATATCTTGGAAGTTGGGCAGGTCTTGCGGATTCCAGCCAATACCAGTGCTCCCCCCCCGCCAAGTTCCAACTTCAAGACTATCCCTGACAGTGAATTGGTCTACAGCCCTGCGGTGAAAGATTTCGATGTCGCAGCCTATGTCAAATTGAAACCCGGTTTTCTGCGGGTCTATTCTGAAGAAATCAGCGGGGAACTGTGGAGTGGGGTCGAACTCGTGAATCAGGTAGCCCTTGATTACAGTGTCAATCCACGTTTGTTATTGGCTCTAATTGAATACCAAAGTGGCTGGTTATCCGATCCTAACCCATCTGAAGACAGACAAAATTATCCGATGGGCATCGTCTCGCTGGATCGTGTCGGCCTATGGCGCCAGTTGTTAGCAGCGGCCAATGCGCTGAATGCTGGCTACTATAGCTGGAAATATCGCGGACTGGAGACCAGCAATTTTGCGGACGGCACGCTTGTGACCTTCGCCCCGGATTTAAACGCAGGAACTGTTGCCGTTCAATTTTTCTTCTCGCAATTCAGTACCCCAGACCAATATCAGATAGACATCAGCGAACAGGGCTTTTTCCAGACGTATTTAGCGCTGTTCGGCGACCCGTTTCGCACCGCAGTCGAGCCACTCGTGCCCGATAATTTGCAGCAGCCCACCCTCATGTTCCCGTTTGGACAAGGCGAAACATGGTATTTTACAGGTGGGCCACATGGCGGTTATAACTCTGGCAGCGCATGGGCCTCAGTTGACTTTGCACCCCCCACCCCCTCCGATGAATTGGTAGCACAGCAAGGCTATTGTTACATCTCGATTCATTGGGCTACAGCCGTTGCCCCCGGTGTCGTCGCCCGCAGCGGAGAAGGCTATGTTATCCTCGATCTGGACGGCGATGGGAATGAACACACCGGATGGACAGCCGTCTATCTGCACATCTCAAGCCAAGACGTCGTCAAACCGGGCACACGGGTCGAGGCAGGCGATAAACTCGGCCACCCCTCCTGTGAAGGGGGTTATTCAACAGGTACCCATCTGCATTTTGGACGGCGCTATAACGGCGAATGGATTCCGGTGACGTGTGATAAATGTCCCAAAGGCGTCACCGTTCCCCCCCTAGTATTAAGTGGGTGGACAGTGATGGGCTATCCAAATGCCGAATATCAGGGCTACATGGTCAATGATAAGCTAGGAGCCGAACGACGGGCTAATGTTGGACGAGAAGACCCGATCAATCAAATTAGCTGGTAGGGGCGAAAAACCACCCTCTCGCCCCATTTCTTGGCCTACTGCAAACTAATCAATTCCGCCGATAGCAGTCCTTTAATGACATTACCCGTCCGCGCGGCGATGTCCTCCGTAAAAGTCACGGTATAACTGGGCTGAGTCAGATCAAAGGTATATTTCGTGCGCTCTGTCTGCGACAACACGGGCCAGATCAAGTTTGGTTGGGAAACCGTGCGCCATTCGCCATTATCGGATGGGCAGCGCACTTCATAATTTTCCACTGCCGAATAGTTAGCTGGAGTGATCTCCACATCCATCAAAATCCGCTCCCCGTCTGGTCGCAATGAACCCTGCATTTTAAAAGCAAGCCCTTCAGCATCCACTGAACGAATTTCGCAGGCGGGGTCAAAAGGCGTTGGCATCAACATGCCCGATCCTGTCACTACCGCGTAGTCCGTGACCTCAAGGGTGGCGGTTGCCGAATACCCCAACTGCTGCACGATGGCCGTGTTGTTAAGGTCAAAGCGGATATACAAATACCAAGTACCCGCTACTCGATAAGCTGGGAAATCGAGTGTAGGGGTGATGCTGGGGGTAATCATAGGTGTAGGCGTGCGCGTCACCACGACGGTAATCACCTGCTGTGGAGTATTCGGTATAGGCGTTGCCACCTGCACCCCCGACACATCGTCCTCGTTCTTTGATTTATCCTCTTTACACGCGGTCAATCCCGCCAACAACAGCACCATCACCCAAAAGGCTACTGAAAGCCGATGATAATTCCCTTTCAAGTAGATGTCCCTTTCCATAATTAATTTGCAGGCGCAGGGCCAAGTTCAACAATTTTCTGTCGAATCGTCTCTCGTATGCCCTCTTCCTCGGCCAAGTCCAATGCGATAAGCAGTTCAGCCCGTGCCCCTTCAAAATCCCCCATATCAATCAACACATCGGCCAGCTCAAGGCGCGGGGTTAGCCAACCATAGTATCGCTCAAGCGTTCGGCGGTACGCAGCAATGGCCTCACCAGATTGTTCGAGTGCAACATAATTCCGGGCGATTTCAAGATCAAGCGAGTGGTCAAACTCGGGATTGAAAAATGGATAATCGTACCGCCACACCTCAACCTCTAGGAGCGACTCCAGTAGGGCATTAGACTCCTCATATTGCCCCTCTAGTTGCAACAGCAGCCCGTTCATCAGAATGACCTTTGGTTCTTCCCGATAGCCCTCATTCACCCGATTGAGGAAAGACCTTGCAAGATCGGGGTCTTCATCCCACCACGCAATGAAAGCTAGGTCAGGATAATAGTTGCTGGTGGTGTCTTCATTCATCTCGATGTCTTGATACTGGATGGCTAAATCCACAGCGGATTCAAGGTCATCATCTCGCAGATAATACCCCGCCAAGCGCGTCACAAGGTAGGGGTCGTCCGTCCAAATTTGCATAAGCGCCAAGAGGTCTTCGATGGCCTGATCAAGATCACCGATCTGAGCCGCATAATTCGAGCGCTCATCTAGCACTACTGCCCGATCTGCCCCTGACTCCTCAGCATCATAATAGGCTTCAATCACTGCATCACCTAAATCCGCATTATTTAGGATACGGGCATACTCTAACGTAATGTAGGGATCGTCAGGGGCAAGATCAATCGCCTGTTGTGCATAGGCCAACATCTGTTCATCACTGTCCACCTCAGCTTGACGATAGTAGTGCGCCAACGCCATATATCCTAATGGGCTATCGGGGGCAGTTTCGACTAAATACTGACCCTCTTCTAATGCGGCATCATATTCCTCGCGCAGCACATGTACTTCGGCCATGTAAAAAAGCAAGTAAGGGTCATCTGCAAATTGTGGCTCGACTTGTGCAGCAAAATCATGGGCTA
The DNA here is from genome assembly GCA_013112715.1 of Chloroflexota bacterium. Lineage (GTDB taxonomy): Bacteria > Chloroflexota > Anaerolineae > Aggregatilineales > J027 > CFX10. The sequence continues at coordinate 193,610 of JABFGB010000003.1, read as the reverse complement.
AATCGTAGTTACCATCTTCCTCAATCAATTGGCGGATGACGGCCCGAATCACCTCTACAGGCTGGGTTATAAGTATGTCAACCACTTCTGCGTTGGAATCGCGGTCTGCCGTTACCCGATAGGCATCACGGAAATCGGTTGCGGCAGCATCCCAATCTTCCTGTTCCGCATACAGGCTGGCTCGCTCTAGATAGGGTGTCTCCCACCACCAACCTGTATCGTCTATCACCATTTGATAGAACTCAAGCGCCTCATCAACCTTGCCTAATTCACGGGATGTACGGGCTTGATCAAGGGGCAAATAGCGGTCAAACGTTGGATTCAAATAGGGATATTCATAATCTTGATTTTCGGCGTCGGCCACTTCTTGGAAACGGGCTTCAGCCGCTTCAAACTCGCCACGACTAAAGACTACCAACCCCAACACATAGCGGGCAATGGTCATATCACCGTCCAAAGCGAGGGCCGTGTTTGCCCATTCTTCGGCTTGCTCACCATCACCAGCCGAATGTGCGACATAGGCTGCATTAGCATAATAACGCGGCTCGGTATCATAAAACTCAAAGCCCCCTTCGATCACTTGCATGGCATCCTCTGGATGGCCCGTCAACAAGTATGCGCCAGCCAAGTTGTAGCGAATTTCAGCGGTCTCGTGTTCCGCCAATAGACGTTCAAGATCAACACGCGCCGAGGCGTAATCCCCCTTTTGCCAGTAAGCATCTGTTCGTCGTGAAAGGACGTCAATTAACGGAGCGCCTAGCTCCTCAGCACGGTTAAATTGCTCGATGGCCTCATCCTGTCGAGATTGACCCAGCAGGGCCAACCCATAGACAAATACCGTCGTGCGATTATCAGGGGCGAGACTTAAAGCCTTTTCGACATTTTGAAAAGCGACTTCATAGTCATAATCATCTGAGTTATAGTAGTAATTGGCGAGGGCCAAATAGCCTGCCGGATGCTCTGGAAAATCTGCAACGGCCTGTTCAGCATCAGCTAGGGCTTCGGAGTCTCGATCCAACCGCAGCAAGAAACCCGAACGCAGTCCCAACAGTATTGGGTTGCCGGGGTAGGTCTGCAAGGCCGTTTCCGTCAGTGCAAAAGCCGCATCTGCCCCTTGCGTGGAATCCAAAGCATCAATGGTATTAGCAAGCTCAATCACCGCTAGGTCGTCGTCGGGCAAGAACTGAGTATAACGGCCTTGACTCTCTGTATTGGCAGGCGGAGCCATGACGGGTTCTGTTGCAGATGGAGGGTTGTCGGGGTTGCCACCCGTACCGCTGGACGCATCCAAATCAACCGTTGGGACGATCCCAACCTGAGTCTGTGAAACTGGAACAGTAGGTAACGGAGGAGCCTCGGTGGTCATCACACCCGCAAATACCGTTGGCTGTGGCCCTACTTCAGTGGCGTTTTCAGTTGCGCCGGATGGCCCGGTTCCCGCTTCGGTAGCGATTTCGGTGATGGCCTCGGTTGGTTCGGCAGTCGGCGCAGGGGGTAGGCCAGCCTCTGCTTCGGTAGTGTTGGTTGGGGTTGGGACACTCACATCCTGCTCGTCGTCGCCATCTTCCCCACCACCAAACACCAATATCGCCGCAATCGCCACTACTGCCAAGATTAGGGCCACGCCACCCCAAAGGACATAGGGAATTTTGGGTTTGGCTACCGCTACTGGAGGTTGGGTTTTCTCTTTGGCGAACGTATCCGGTACAGCGGCGGCATGTTGTGGGCTGATGGTCGGCAGTTCTTTGTCACTGGCGGTATCGGGTATATAAGTCGGCATTTCAGTGGGGGATTTACCACCAACCGCTGTAGACAACTTGTGACTGTCTGCCGTTGGAGCTTCGGCTTTGGCATCTTCACGGGCTTTTTGGACAGCTTTGCGCAGATCACCTGCGGTCTGATAACGATCTTCAGGGTCTTTGGATAAGGCTTTTAATACAACGATTTCCACCGCATTTGGCAAGTTCACATTAAAGCGGCGTGGCGAAGGCAGAGGGTCGTTGATATGCTTCATCACAATGGCAAAGGGCGTATCGGCATCGTAAGGGACTGTGCCAGTCACCATCTCATACAACATAATCCCCATGCTGTAGATGTCGGATCGCTCGTCCACCTTGGTCCCCCGCCCCGCTTCGGGACTCATATAGGCAGGTGTACCGATAAATGCCCCGCTCATGGTAATGCCTGACTGCCCCAATATCCGCGCAATACCAAAATCGGTTAGGACAGGATGGGTAAAACTGTTGTCGGTAAACATAACATTGGCAGGTTTGATGTCACGGTGAATCATGCCATTTTGATGGGCATAGGCCAACGCATCGGATAGCTGTCCGGTTACCCGCAGGGCTTCGTCAACAGGCAATGCGCCTTTTTGCTGAATATAGGTTTTCAGCGTGCCGCCCTTGATATATTCCATTACCATATAATACACATCGCCTTCGACATCAAAGTCAATTACTTGGACGATGTGCGGATGACGCAAGTTGCCGACACTCTGGGCCTCGCGTTTGAAGCGCACCACAAAATCTTCTGATTCGGCAAGATGTCCGTGCATCACCTTTACGGCGACAAAACGCTCCATGCCGCGCTGAATGGCTTTATAAACATCGGCCATGCCACCACGTCCGAGGCGCTCCACCAGTTCATATTTTCCGAGAGTACGCCCTGTTAAGTCGCTCATATAGAAACTCCTAATATGGGAGATCATCCATTGTCAATGAGGCTGTGTTTTGGTGTCCTATTTAGCAGGATAACATCAACTGAGACACAGTACAAGCATTCGACCAACTGTGCTATAATATCACTCTGCGCCTCTCATTACACTAGAATGGAGTATTGGATGCGTGGTGAGATCGTCACGCTCGACCTTGAAACCACAGGGCTAGACCCCACAACCGACCTAATCATTGAGGTGGGAGCAGTCCGATCCGTTGATGGCAAAATCCTTGCAACCTTTAGCACACTCGTAGACCCCGGTATCCCCATTCCGCCTCGTGTCACCGCGATTACAGGCATCAGCGATGATGATTTACATGGTGCGCCAACCATCCGCGAAGTTTTGGATGAGTTAGGCCAATTTATTGGTACTAGCCCGGTGATGGGCCACCGCGTCGAGTTTGATCTGGGGTTTCTAAAGCGGTATCGCCTTGCCGAGACCAACACTGCCATTGACACCTATGAATTGGCGGCGGTGCTGTTCCCAACCGCCCCACGTTACAATCTCACCAGTCTAACCGAGTATTTTAATCTGCAAGACCTCACCAACGCCCACCGCGCATTAGATGATGCGATAGCAACTGTCAATCTGTATCAGCATTTGTGGGGAAAATTACTCACCCTTCCGCTGGCAACCCTTAAAGAGATCGTGCAAGCCTCACAGGATTTGCAGTGGAACGCTAAAGCGCCATTCATTGAGGCGCTTAATCTACGTATCAAAACCTCGATGGTGGAGCAGCAAAATGAATCCGAATTGGACACAGGACCATTCAAAAAAGCCGAAAAAGGCTGGAAGCGGCTCAAGCCCAACGATGACCGCACTGCCCTGAATCCCAAAGCGCTAGGTTCACTCATCGAACCGGGTGGACTGCTCTCACAAAGAATTGACGGTTACGAAAGCCGCAGACCTCAAGTAGATATGCTGCGAGCCATTACGCAGGCTTTCAACAAGGGCAATCACCTGATGATTGAGGCCCCCACAGGCACAGGCAAAAGCATCGCATATTCGATTCCTGCCATCTATTGGGCCTTCACCAATAACGAACGGGTGGTAATTTCAACCGCGACGATTGCATTACAAGATCAACTGGTCAACAAAGACCTGCCTACGCTGCAAAATGTTTTGGATGTGCCGTTCGAGATGTCGGTGGTCAAAGGGCGCAGTAATTATCTGTGTCCCCGCCGCCTTCATACCGTGCGTCGGCGTTCGCCAACCTCCACCGAAGAACTACGTATGTTGGCGAAAATCTTAGTGTGGCTGTTGGAATCCGACACCGGGGATCGTGGCGAAATCACGCTGCGGGGGCCTGCCGAAGAAAAAACATGGGCACGTCTCTCGGCTCAAGATGAAGGCTGCACACTGAATCGCTGCGAATCCCAAATGGGGGGCGCTTGTCCATTTTATAAAGCCCGCCAACAAGCCGAAGCTGCCCATGTGTTGGTCGTCAACCATGCCTTACTGTTGAGTGATGTCAACATTGGCAACCGTGTCTTGCCAGATTATCGCTATTTGGTGATTGATGAAGGGCATCATTTGGAAGCCGCCACCACCGATGGCTTGTCATCACAGCTGGATCGGAATGGCCTGCGCCGCCGTTTTGCCGATCTGGGTGATATGAAAAAAGGGCTGTTGGCTGATATTCTCAATGCCATCAAAGACAAAATCCCAGAGCGCAAGAATTCCCAAATCAAAGATTATGTGCGGAGTGTGGCGGATGCGGTCAAGGCCATGAACCACCATGTTGACCAATATTTCTATACACTGGTACTGTTCCTACGCAGTAATGATGAATTTCAAGGTAGTGAGTATTTCGTTAATGTTCGCATCACGGAACAATCGCGTGACCGCGAGGATTGGGGCGAAGTGCAGCGGGTCTGGTCAAATCTAAGCGAATTTACGAGTGTCATCAGCAAAGCGATGGAAAATATTGCACGCGCATTGGCGACCCTCGAAGAGTATGAAATCGTGGATTATGAGGATATTCTCAGCAGCACCCAAACCGCCGCCCGCCATCTGCAAAGCATCCATCAACAGCTTGACCAATTTACCGATAACCCCCTACCGAATACGATTTATTGGTGCGAGGTCAACCCCAGTGATGATTATGTATCCATAAACGCTGCCCCATTGCATGTTGGGCCACTGATTCAACAGCACCTGTGGGAGCCTAAAGAATGCGTGGTATTGACCAGCGCCACCCTCAGCACTGCCGGTTCATTTGACTACTTGCGCGAACGATTGGATGCCGCGCCTTCGGAAGTGGATGAATTGACCGTAGAATCCCCTTTCGACTACAAAAACTCGACACTACTCTATATCCCCACCGACATGCCCGACCCAATTAATGGCCGCAATGATTATCAACTGATGGTTGAACGTGGCATTATCGAACTTGCCACCGCGCTAGATGGCCGCCTGCTGGGGTTGTTTACCAGCTATACCCAACTGCGCCAGACCGCCCAAGCCATCACCGCTCGTCTTGCGTTGGGAGGCATCACAGTCTTTGACCAGACCAGCGGCAGTAGCCGTCAACTGCTCATTGACAGTTTCAAATCTACCGAAAAAGCCGTGCTGTTGGGGACACGCTCCTTTTGGGAAGGCATAGACCTACCGGGAGATGATTTGCAGGCTCTCGTGATTTCCCGCCTACCCTTTAATGTCCCCACCGACCCGATTTTCGCGGCCCGCTCCGAGACGTTTGAAAATAGCTTTTTGGAATATGCCCTCCCCGAAGCCATTCTGCGCTTCCGACAAGGCTTTGGACGGCTAATCCGGCGCAAAACAGATCGGGGTGTGGTGGCTATTTTCGACAGCCGTATCACCAGCAAACGCTATGGCAAACATTTCATTGAGAGTTTACCTGAATGCACCATTCAACGTGGCCCATTGGCAAAATTACCACTGGCAGCAAAGGACTGGATGAAACGTGCGTAATAGTTTCGTGGTCGAAATGCCAATTGAGGCAACCCGTGATCGGTATGTAGCAGAATTTGTCAAACGTGGCCCCGGCAGTGTCGGGCTTGAAACAAATCTGGCTGGAAAAGCCGATGCCCGCCGTCGTTTTGTGTTAGCGATTCAGGGTTGGGAGAAAAACGAGTGGATTCGGCCCTTTTTAACACGACTTGAAGGGCATTTTGAAAAAGTCGAGGGTCACGAAGAAATTTCGCGGGTGGTCTTTGTTTCACGCGGCATCGGCTGGCCTTTGACGTTTATCTCATTACTGTTTCCCTACTGGGTCGCTATGCAAATCCCGCGATGGCCCCCACCCCATTTTACATGGACGCTGCTCATCAGCGTGGCCTGTGCCGTAGTTCCAGTGGTGGGTGCAACGTTCTATTTCATCGAACGGCGCATCTATCGGTTGCTATTGGATGCTTTGCTGGCGGCCTATGATCGCCCTCCATTAGAAGGAATGCGGCGTTAGGAAAGGCATTTCCCACGCAGTTGAACCTTTTCATCCATGATTAGTATATATAGTGTAGGGCCGGGGGACGGGGACTCACTTGATGCAAATTCCCCCCGGCTCCTTGTTTTTTCGCACAAATCGGCCTTGACGCCTCTGACTTCCCTTTTGCTATAATAAAATCCGCAACGCAAAAATCAAAACCTAAGGCATAATTGAAAATCCCATGATTGACGTGAATCAACTACGTAAGGGCACAACCTTTACTTTGGATGACGAAATTTATAAAGTGCTTGACTATCACCATCACAAACCGGGCCGTGGTAATGCGACCATTCGTACCACCGTCCGCAACCTTCGCAGCGGCTCGGTAACCACCATGACCTTTGGCTCTGGTGACCGGGTAGAAGATATTCGGGTAGAAGGCCGTGAAGTCGAATATCTGTATGCCGACGATGAGTTTCTGACCTTCATGGACTTGGAAACCTACGACCAACCCCATCTGCGCCGCGATATTTTTGGCGACGACTACCTCTATCTCATTGAAGGACTGAAGTTGGTCTTGAACCAATGGCAGGATGAAATCATTGACTACGCACTGCCCAGCACTGTTGAGCATGAGATTGTAGATGCTGAGATGGCGATTGCTGGTGACACAGCCACCAACGCCAACAAAAAGGTGAAAACCCAGACAGGCCTTGAAGTGATGGTACCGCTGTTCGTAAATGTCGGTGATAAAATCCGCATCAAGACCGAAGATGGTAGCTACGTCACCCGCGTCTAAATCCAACTTTTCACTTCCAGTGTATAGAAATGGTAGCAAGGGGCAGTCAATGCCTCTTTGTTTTTGCTCAGAGACGCGGTGATTCGTTATATTGGTACGAGCGAATTTTTCGGGGAGGATAAGAAGCTGCTATGAGAACACCCGATGGCCGTGAATGCGCCTTTTACTACAGCGACTATTTTCGTGGGCGTGAGGTTGAAGAATGCCGGATTCCCAAAAATGAAATCTCGGCTCATTGGAAGCCTGAATACTGCGCCAAGTGTCCTGTACCAGAGATTTTGCGGGCCAATGCCAGCCCCTACCTTAAAATGGAACTGACCATTAAACAGACCCTGCTAGGATTTGGACGCAAAATGCTGGTGCAGGCATGGTGTGATCGACATGACATCCCTATTGAAGACCCCTACGTCGGCTGTCCAAAATGCAATGAGGAGCGTCCGGGGTTAAAACTATTCGCACAGGCGTTAGAACAGGATGACAACGATGATTAAAGCCATCCTGTTTGACTTGGATGACACCCTGCTGACCAATCCTGCCAATGAATTTGTCCAACACTACAAAAAAGCCTTGCTGCCTTTGTTGACCGAGGCCTTTCCTACTTTGACAGTGGATAAATTGGAGGCTGGAATTATTAATGGGATCCGCAGCGTCATCAAGAATTGCGACCCTCTGCGGCTGAATTCAGAGGTCTTTTATACTGCCTTTCACGAGGTCACCGACCTTTCACTTGCCGACCACCAAGATTTAATGAAAACCTTTTTTGAAAAAGTGCATCCATCCCTGAAGCAGGTAACGACGCCTATTGAGACAGCACCGCTAGTGGTTAAATGGCTATTGGATCATCGGTATGCCGTCGCCGTCGCTACCAATCCCCTTTTTCAACATCAAGCAGTTGAACAGCGCCTCGAATGGGCCTGCCTGCCTATGCCAGAAACAGGTTTTTGGTTTGTGACCTCACTAGACAATATGCACTATTCCAAGCCGTGGCCCCATTACTATGAGGAGATTTTGACCCGGCTCGGTTTTGAACCCGACGAAGCCGTCATGGTTGGGGACGATTGGGCTAACGACATGGTAGGGGCATCGCAGGCGGGCCTTAACACCTTTTGGATTCGCAATCATCATAATGAAACCGTAGATATTCGCCAAGAATCTGTACAGCCGGATGGTGAAGGTACACTCGCCGATTTTTTCCGACTTATCACCGAAGAAAATTGGCTGCAAGACCTAATCCCCAAACCACTTGTGCCAAACCAAATCGCCCCGCGCATGATGGGCAATATCAGTGCCTTGTTGGGCATGGTCAGCGACATCCCGACTCACTATTGGCATCAACGCCCTGACCCAAACGAATGGTCACCAATGGAAATTGTGGTGCATCTACGGGATAGTGAATCCCGCGTGCAGCGGCCCCGCCTAGAACGTATTTTGCACGAAGATGATCCGTTCCTTGTGCCGCCACCTTCCCCGCCCCGCCCCGGAGAGCAGCAATTACAAGGGTTGGATGGAACAAAGGTTGCCCTCGAATTTGCAGCCGAGCGGGCCATCACATTGGAATTGATCAATGGCCTATCCGCCGAGGCGTGGGGGCGTCCAGCGCGACATAGTGTGTTTGGCCCAACTAGCTTTTTGGAGATGGCATCCTTCACCGCCCGACATGACCGCCTGCATATTAACCAACTTTGCCAAACACTTGGTAAGTGTGAATAAGCCATTTTCAAACGAAAAGGAGTACGTTAGGGGTATCGTTTTCCAACGAAAAATTTTCGGCATACAATACACGCTCTAAATTCGCGCATGGTTACAAGGTTAATGACATGGTACATGTAGCTGCCACAAGCCTCGAGGACGCTGTAATTCGTGATGAGCCGCCTCATCTTGTCATTGTGGATGATGACCCCAAAGAGGCTCACAACCTACAGGCATATATGGAACGCATGGGCTACAAAATCAGCGTGGCTTATAGCGGTAGCCATGCGCTCGAAATTATCTTTCACCTGCACCCCGATTTGGTAATCCTTGACCTCTCCATGCCCGATCTAGATGGTCTAGCGGTCTGCCAACGGATTCGTGGTGATGCCTCGCTGGGTTATTTGCCGGTCATTGTCGTCACAGAAGTGGAGGCCGAACGCCAACGACTGGCCGGGATGCTCTCTGGTGCGGACGATTATTTACGTAAACCCGTTGTAGAGAAAGACCTGCTGCTGCGCGTACAGGCCCTGTTGCGAACGAAATTTCAACTCGACGACCTGATTCAGAAAAATCACGATCTAACCGAAGATCTACGCAAACGAAACCTTGAATTGGAACGCGCCCTTGAGATGGCCCAACAAGCCGAAGTCTTAAAAAACCACATCATGGAAAGCGTCAACCATGAATTACGGACACCTATGTTGCAAATTAAGACGGCTGTCTCCATGCTGGTAGAAGTAATTAAAGAAGTATCAAGTTTTGAGCGCGACCAAACCATTGCCCGCATGGCAACCGGGGCAGTCACCCGCATGGAAGAACTGGTAAGCAATATTTCGGAACTGCATCTAGTCGAAAATCTCAAACCCACTCCGACCATGCTCAACGATGCCATCTACCAAGCCATCAATAATTTGCGCCGCAGTTGGTCACACCGCGACGATTTTAGGCGTGTCCAGTTTGTGCCGGAAGAAATCTTGCCTGTATTTGCGGATCGCCGAGCCGTCTCTCGCATTTTAATCTTGCTGCTGGATAATGCCCTCAAATTCAGCCCGAATGATACCCCGGTCTATATCTTTACAAACCTTGAAAATCATCTGGGGCATTCGTTTGTGCGCATCAGTGTCAAAGATGAGGGTATTGGCATTCCCAAACAATATCAGGAAAGAATCTTTGAGCCGTTCTTCCAAGTGGACAGCGGCACCGCCAAACGCTATAACGGTGCGGGGGTGGGTCTGGCATTGGCCCGTATGTTGGCACGTGGGATGGGCAGTGATATTGAACTGAAAAGCCGCCCCAAGCAGGGCAGCACTTTTTCGCTGTTGTTGCCAATCGCGGATCTCGATTCCGACAGCGTCTAGGACGATTCTATCAGCCTAGACAGGGACAGGGGTTTCTGCTATAGTGTTACACAGCCACGCGGGAGTGGCGGAATTGGCAGACGCGCATGACTTAGGATCATGTGGAGTAATCCGTGTGGGTTCGAGTCCCACCTTCCGCACCATACTTTTTCTACTTCATTTAGGCCTCTTTCACCTCAACATAAAAAGTTTATCAGAACGCAAAATCGTGCTAGATACCCCTTTACAGGGCGTGTATAATACTGAATCCATTAACAGACAATAGACCCCATTTTTAAGGATTGCAAACGTTGGAACTGCAAGTCGAACACCTCGCTGATCATACCGCGCAACTCAAGGTAAAGGTTGACCCCGAACGGGTCGAACAGGCCATGCGTGGGGCCGCCCGCAAAGTCTCAAAAGAGTTACGCATTCCCGGTTTCCGTCCCGGCAAAGCCCCATATCATGTGGTACTCAATTTGGTGGGCCGCGAGGGATTGATTCGTGAAGCCATTGAAGACATTGGCGACGATATTTATGGCAAAGCCCTCGACGAAAGTGGTATTCAACCGTATGCAGCAGGTGAGATTACCGACCTCAACGTAGAAGACGGGCTAACCCTGACCTTCACTGTGCCTAAGCGCCCCGAAGTTAAATTAGGCGATTATCGGGCACTGCGCCTCGACTATAAAGAACCCAATGTGACAGAAGAAGCAGTGGAAAATGCAGTGGATCGCACCCGTGAAACGTTGGCTGTGGCCGAATCCGCCGAACACCCCGCCCAAATGGGGGATAAAGTGATGCTCAAGATTCGTGGCGTCTTTGCCGACAGCGAAGGTCATGTCCATGACCATGAACACGCCGAGGACGAAGAACATCACCATGAACACGATCATGACCATGCCGAAGTGTTCATAGATGAGGCCAATTATGAAGTGATTTTGCGCGACGACCCCAAGCGCGATTTGCTGCCAGAATTTTCGGCACAGTTGGTAGGTCTGACCGAAGAAGAAACAAAATCATTCTCCCTCAGCATCCCTGAAGATGAAGAAAATAAGGAGATGGCAGGCCGCCCTGTCAATTTTGAAATCACCGTTAACAAAGTCGAAAGCATGATTCTGCCGGGTAAAGATGACTTTCTGGCCGAACTTGCCACCAACGGCGAAGTAAAGACACTCGATGGATTGCGCGACAAATTGCGAGTAGATCTGCGTGAAGCAATGGTCAGCATGGCAGATGAAGAATATTTCGTCCAGGCCGTTGATAAGCTGTTAGAAACCGCCGAAATCACCTACCCCAATTTGATGCTGGAAGATTACATTGATGACATGCTCAACGATCTAGATCAAAGCCTGCGTCAACGGGTGGGTATGCCCTTGACCGATTATCTCAAGCTCATCAACAAGTCGGAGCATGAATTCCGGCAAGAGTATAGTGAACGAGCAGTTGATCGGCTGCGTCGTTCTCTCATCTTAAGTGAACTGGCGAATCAAGAAGGGCTTACGGTGGATGATGCTGCTGTTGATGCCGAAATTGAAAAACGCCTTGAGCAATTTGGTGTGCAAAGTGAGATGTTCCGTCAATTTTTGTACCAAGACGAAAATCGGCGCAATCTTGCCATTGATCTGGTCTCACAGCGCACTGTCCGCCGCCTAATTGATATTGCTAAAGGGTTGAATCCTGCGACTGGCTCCGAAGAGGCCGGCGCGGGCCAACATGAATCTACCACCGGGCTGGCTGAAGAAACCGCCGAAGTTACTGAGAGCGCCGCCAGCGAAGCCACTGAGTAAGGTGATGTAACGTTAGAGTGTCTATAGGGTATCAACAAGAAAGGGAGAAAAGCGTCGAAGTTTGCCGGTTTGATTACGGCAACAATGATGCGGTAGACGACATATGAACCCAACGCAAATCTATAGTGGTGTTATTCCGATGGTCATTGAGCAGAGTGGACGTGGTGAACGTGCCTATGATATTTACTCACTGCTCTTGAAGGAACGCATCATCATTCTTGGTTCCGCAATCCACGACCAAATCGCCAACTTGATTGTGGCCCAACTGCTCTATCTGAATCAACAAGACCCCGAAAAAGAAATCCAGATTTATATCAATTGCCCCGGCGGCGTGATCTATTCCGGTTTGGCGATTCTGGATACCATGCGCTCGATTACCAATCCCATCCGTACCGTTGCCGTCGGATTGACCGCCAGCTTTGGCACTGTCCTGCTAACAGGTGGCACCAAAGGCCGTCGTATGGCCCTGCCCAATGCGACCATCCATATGCACCAACCGTGGCAATCCGGTGGTGGTGGTCAGGCAACCGACATCGAAATTCAGGCCCGCGAAATCCTGCGTCAGCGCGATTTGCTGAACCGCATCTTTGTAGAAACGACGGGGCAACCACTAGAACGTATCGAACAAGATACGGATCGTGACGTGTATTTGACCGCTCAACAGGCTTTGGAATATGGCTTGATTGACACCATTCTCGAACCGCCAACCAAGAATAATCATAAATAAGACGGGATCATGAACAAGGAAAGTGGGCCGCCGCGCTGTTCATTTTGCGGCAAATCGCCTGATGAAGTTAACCGCCTGATTGCAGGGCCAGACGGCGTATTCATTTGTGATGAATGTGTCCGCCTGTGTGAACACATCCTCAGTCAGGAAGTAACCACCAGTGAATTTCACATCGAGTCTATTCCGACTCCGCGTGAAATTCAGAAATATCTGGATGATTATGTCATTGGGCAAAGTCGCGCCAAACGCATTCTCAGTGTAGCGGTCTATAATCATTACAAACGCATCAATTCCGGCGGCAATTTTAATGATGTTGAAATCGAAAAAAGCAACATCTTGATTGTTGGGCCAACCGGCTGCGGTAAAACGCTACTGGCCCAAACGCTGGCCCGTCTGCTGGATGTGCCTTTCTGCATCGCCGATGCCACTGCCCTTACGGAAGCAGGTTATGTAGGTGAGGACGTAGAAAATATCCTACTGCGCCTCATCCAAGCCGCCGACTTTGACATTAGCCGCGCCGAAAAAGGCATCATCTACATTGACGAAATTGACAAGATTGCCCGCAAGAGTGGCGATAACCCTTCCATCACCCGTGATGTGAGTGGTGAAGGCGTGCAGCAGGCCCTCCTCAAAATTATTGAGGGGACGCTCGCCAATGTTCCGCCGCAGGGTGGCCGCAAACACCCACACCAAGAATTCATCCAGATTAACACGGACAACATCCTGTTCATCTGTGGGGGCACGTTCTCCGGTGTCGAAGCAGTCATTGCAGATCGTATCGGTGTGAAGGGCGCGATGGGTTTTGGCTCGACCACTGGCCCCAGCGGTTCTGGCAACAAATCGGATGTATTGAAGCACATTCGGGCCGATGACCTAATGGAATTCGGCTTAATCCCTGAATTGGTGGGACGCCTCCCCGTATTGTGTCATATCGAACCCCTTGAGATAGACGCGCTGATTCGTGTCCTGCAAGAACCCAAGAATGCGCTGATTAAACAATATCAAAGCCTATTCGCGCTGGATAATGTCGAATTATCCTTCACCGACGAGGCCCTCCGTGCTGCTGCCGAACTCGCCATGAAATATGAAACTGGCGCGCGCAGCCTGCGTGGGATCTTGGAAAGTGTCCTGCTGGATGTGATGTTTGAAATCCCCTCCAGCAAGAACATCGCCAAAGTCGTCGTCACTGAAGAAGCCGTTCGCCATGAATCCCGGCCTGTGATTGTGGACACCAAAGGCACTACCCTCAAGTGGACAGACAACGGCCTAGAGCTTGAAACTGCTACGGCGGCCTAGAGCCAAGTCAGCAGTCGTCTAAGATTCCCAGTGTAATTATGTTAGCTTAACATTTAAATATACTGTTTAAATAGCTCTATGCAACTTATCGTCTTTCGATAATGAGTATAGAGCTATTTGTTTTATGAAGCATTTTTTGCATAACTTATTATTAACATACAAAATTTTGACATTAGTAAAAAAAAAGATAATATCGAGGTCGGGTGCTTCTCAAGGCAAAATTCAAACCTTAGAAGAAGAGAGGGAAAAATGAATAAGCTGTATAAATTCACAGTCTCTGTGCTGGTAGTTTTGTTCATTTCGTCCATCGTGATAACTGCAATAGCAATTTTTCAAGAACCCAGCGTAGCCAATGCAGATCAAGAACCACCGGGTCCGGGTTGTGAAGATCGCCAAATTCGCAATCTTTTCTTGGATGTTTGTGGTACCTGTTCGAATCCTCCATATGGCAGATATACTTCAGGTCAAATAAGAATTTGTAACAAGTGTACCGGCTCCTGTGGGCCTTGGACAGATTTTACTTCTTGTTCTCCTTGCTAATATTTAGCGACTGATTTTCTTTTGAGAGGCACCCAATTAATGATGTTGTTGGCGAACCGTTTTGGGTGACACGGGGCTAAAGCCACCGTGCTGAATCTAGCGTGTATCCAAACCGTTTGCGACATTCGCCAACAACATCATTAATCCAATTGGCTGAATTTTCAAAAGGGGATTCCATGATACCTCGAATAAGAGTTTTAACACTAATGTTAATTGTACTAAACATAATTCCCCTGTCTTATCAAATAAGTCACGCTCAAGGAGATTCTGGACACCTATATATTAGTTGTGCAAGCGACGGCACTTTAAGTTTTAGGTATCCACAAGGCTGGTCAGTCGATGAACAAACACTAGAGGTAATGATGGTCAACATTACCTCTGGCGATCTATCAGAAGTTGGTTTCACTGAGAAGCCTGTATCTGAAATCAGACTAGTTTCACTTGATCGCAAATCTAAAATTTACATTCGTGAAATTGAACCAATGTATAGTCGGGCATCAACTACAGCAGAATGGGAAAGAACAGCCCCTATTGATCTAATAGGTAACTTTGGCGACCCCTCATTTATGAGTCGAAACTCAGGTCGTAGCGAATACACATGGACAGATATAAATATTAATCAGCAACGAGGGGTCATGACCTATTTTACTCGTAACCAATACGGGTTCATCAAGGAAGGGTTACTCTTAGTGATAGAAGTGGGCAATACAGATGTTATGATAGATGCCGAGACCCGTGACGAAAATGCGACCGATTTAGAATCTGTCGTTTTTTCCTTAGCTGAATCTATGGTGTCAACACGTCCTGCACCTAATTTTGACGAAACAGGGTATGTAGCCCCACCAGCAACATATTTTGAAAAAAATTGTGTTTTCACTTTCAATTATTCTCCAGAATGGCGTACTATAGTACGTTCGGAGCAGGTACAACTTTTCAATAACGAGGAGGCGAAAAGAGTTCATTCCCTCAATGATACCCTTTCTTCAGAACAAATAGCGGTAGAAGTAATCTCCCCTACCCAACTACCATCCTTCTTCATTGGTAATTTTGACCCAATGGCAACCCCTGAAGAAATCTTGCAAACATACGCAATAGCCGAAGGGCTGTATCCTAATGGCACAATCGCACAGATGACCATTAATGCTATACCTGTCTACCGATTAGTAGTCATAACCGAAGATGAAAAGGTTGAGGGTTTTATTATGGCCTATGATTTTGGTGATGGTGCATATGCCATTTTCTCAGCCCGTAGCGGAGAAGGCGGACTTGTCAACTTTGAAGAACAACTGACACAGATTGCTGAATCTATCAAATATAATCCGGAGCGATTGGAGGCTGAATGATGGCAAGCCGGCAAATCACCATATTTTTCGGCCTCATTGTTGCTCTCTTGTTTGTACAAGTTGGATTCTCAGCAGCCCTTATGAGGCAGCTAAATGATTTAGAAGAAACCATCAATCAACGAACTTTCACTGCCCAAAGTATCAATCAAACCGAATCATTGCCAGCGTATGTCGAAAACGTCTCAGTGGATGATGACCCTAGCAAGGGAACTATCGGTGCCCCCATCACAATCGTTGAGTTTTCAGATTATGAATGTTCCTATTGCGCTCAAGCCGCAGGGGATGTCGAAGAAATATTGGCTCGCTATGAAGGCAAGATACTATTTGTCTATCGAGACTATCCCCAATTTCCGAACGCTCCCAAAGCAGCAGAGGCCGCTCAGTGTGCAGGCAGTCAAGGGAAATTTTGGGAAATGCACGATCTTCTATTTGCCAATCAAAATCAGCTTGCTGCCGAATTCTTGCCAGAATATGCTAACCAATTAGGGTTAGATGTTGATGAATTTAATGAATGTATGGGGAATGGCGTATTTACAGATGAAGTCAATCGAGATAAGGCCGACGGTGAAACCTATCAAGTGGGACACCAACCTTCTTTGTAAATGGCTATCGTATTCCCGGAGCAAGTTTTGATGCGTTAACTCAACAGATTGATGCGCTTCTCCTAGAGATTGAAAATTAGATAGTGGCTCGACGGCACAAAGCGGTAGACAATTGTGCCGTTTTTCATTATCCCCCTATAATTGCATTCTAAAAACATGATAGGGAGAATAAACGATGGCCTATCCCCTCATTGGCGTTCTGTCCGATTCGCATGATCAAGTACATTATCTCGATCAAGTAGTGGCTTATTTTAATGCCCAGCAGGTCGGATTGGTCATCCATTGCGGGGATTGGGTCGCGCCCTTTACCCTGCGCTACTTCACCAAACTCAATGCGCCGCTGTATGGAGTTTTTGGAAATAACGATGGCGAAAAATGGGGACACCGGGGCGTTGGCGCTCAGGTTAAAGATGCTGGATTACGCTTGACAATGGAAGATACCTTTTTGTCGCTGAATGAATATGGCAAGCGTATCGCGGTCTATCATGGCACGGCCCCGAAATTGGTCGAGGCATTGGTCAAATGTGGGGATTATGATGTGGTCTTCTATGGGCATAACCACATCGCCAAAGTCGAGTTGGTGGGCAACGTTTTGAGTATGAACCCCGGTACGCTCTTGGAAATGACCAATCCCGGTACAGGGGTAGCGTCTTTCGGGATTTATGACCCCAACACGCACACGGGGCGTTTGGTCAACTTGGCAGACCTAGCCTAGACCGTTGCCTGTAACCAGACCACTTTTGCCAAGTCACTCAAAGTAGTCTCTAATGCTTTCGCATCTAAGAGTGTGCCGCCTTCTACCGAGCCAAAATGACTTGGGATGACATATTTGGGGCGCATCGTTTTTACGAGGTCTTTGGCGCTATCCATTGTCATAATGCCGTCTTTACCGCTGACTGGCAGAATCGCAATGTCACAGCGTACCCGCTTGAGTTCCGCAACGAAATCGGTATCTCCGGCATAGTAGATGTCTTGAAAGTTCATCGCAATGACAAAGCCGAGATCACCCCGCGCTGCCGGATGATGATTGGTATAGGTGTAGGCGGGAACGGCTTTGATGTTGGCCCGACCCACATTCACACTCTGCCAATGCCGCAGTACCATCACCGGATATTCATCTTTTAGAAATTCGGCAACACCCTCTCCTCCAATAATGCGAGTGTGGGGTGCAAGGATGCGATCAATGTCAGCCGGTGAACAGTGATCGTAATGTTCATGCGTGAGCAAAATAACATCAGCAGGCGGGCAGTCAGCAGGAATACGGAAGGGGTCAATATAGATGCAGGTCGGCCCGTCAATACGAAAACTGGCATGTCCTAACCAATGGATATGCTCGATCATAATGACCTCTCAAGATAAAGTTACCGATGAATATCCCCCTATGGATAAAGGCGGTTTAGGTTATATCAGAGCAGCGCGTTAAAATCAATGGCGCAAGCTCAACTCTTGGCTGACAACGAAGGAAAATTTTGCATGACGATTTCTACTTCCGTGACCCCCGTTTACGATATTACTGCCCTCCGCCGCGACGAATTTCCACTCACTGAGGTCGTGACCTATCTCAACCATGCGGGCATCTCACCCTTACCAGAACGCAGCCGCCGTGCCACCCAATATACGATTGACCACATGGCCCATAATGCCAGCAAATTTTTCGGGACGGATGGCATCCCCATGTTAGAGCGTTTTCACCATGAATTGAAGGCCTATATCAATGCCGAACACGCCTCCGACATCTGTCCGGTGCAAAGCAACTCGCTGGCATTTAATTTGGTAGCGGGCGCGATTGATTGGCGGCGTGGGGATAACATCATCTTTTGTGATGTCGAATTTCCCGCCAACGCTTATCCTTGGATGGCGCTGGAACGACAAGGGGTAACATGCAAGATTATCCCACCCCAGCACGGGACATTAACTGTCGAAGCACTAGACGCCGCCGTAGATCAAAATACGCGCTTGGTCGCCGTCAGTTCGCTGCAATTTTTCACGGGGGCACGTGCGGATTTGGTTGCTCTCGGTGCATATTGTCGGGAACGCGACATCTTATTTTCAGTAGATGCAATTCAATCCGTCGGGCATATTCCGATTGATGTACAAGCCATGAATATTGATATTTTGGCCTGTGGTGGGCAAAAATCATTACTGGCCCTGACGGGGATCGGTTTTTTATATATCCGCCCCGAAGTGGCCGAACAAATGCAGCCTTCCTTTGTCGGGGCCAATAATGTTGAAGGGTGGGAGCATTGGTTGAAATACGATATGACCCCGCGTCAAGGGGCATTACGGTTCATGACCGGAACGTTTAATGTGCCGGGGATTTTTACTGTCGTCAGTAGCCTCTCACTTATCAATGAACTGGGGGTTCACCATATTGACGCCTATACCACCCAACTCGCGGGGCATTTTATGGATGAGTTAGATGCACGTGGTTATGAAATCCTCACCCCCCGCGATCCCGCCCTACATGGCCCGATTGTCACCTTCAAAGCAGCTGAAACATCCGAAGAAACGGATCGGATTGTCAAATACCTAGCAGATCACGAAATCCCAACCGTCAAACATCTGGACGCAGAGGGTCATCCATTTTTGCGTCTGTCGCTACATTGCTATAATAACCAACAGGACAGCGCACGATTTTTTGAATATTTATCATCTGCTGCCCAGCCATCATAAACCCATTACACAGGAGAGCCGCCAATGAGTTCACCCGGAACAGGTTCGCTTGGCGCTAAAAAACAGTGGAATCCGCCTGCCATGCGGACGGTGGAAGATACCGGACTCAACATGGGTATCTTGACCGACCTTGCTATTAAGACGATTTATTTTTCAGGTTATCTCAGTGGACAGCAACTTGCTGACCGAATGTGTTTGCCCTACACCGGCGTCGTGGATCGTATTATTGATTTTATGAAGCGCGAAAAATGGATTGAGGTGCGCGGTGCGGCGGGTATCAGTGAAGCGTCCTACGAATACCTCATTTCCCAGAAAGGCTCATCCAAAGCCCAAGAAGCCACCGAACGCAATATGTATGCTGGCCCGTGTCCGGTTACGCTGGCCCAATACGTCTATGCAGTCAAGGCACAGTACAATCGCCCATTGGTGCAGCGCGAAGGGCTGATCAAAGCCTTTGAAGATTTGGTCGTCGGGGACGCCATGCTAGATAAAATCGGTCCCGCTATCAACTCTGGCAAAGCCATTTTTATGCACGGCCCACCCGGAAATGGGAAGACCACTTTTGCCACCCGCGCCGCCCGTTTTGTGTTGGGCGAAGATTTGTGGATTCCCTATGCGATTGACGTAGACGGTCAGGTGATTCGCGTCTACGATAACGTCAACCATGAAATTGTCGAAATCCCCGAAGAAATCAATCGCACCCAAACGGGCGTCCGGCGCGACCCGCGTTGGATCAAAATCAAACGTCCAGTTATTATGGTTGGTGGTGAATTGACGATGGCAGGGCTTGACCTTGTATATGACCCCATCAACAAATATTACGAAGCACCCTTCCAACTCAAAGCCAACTGTGGCATGTTCTTCATTGACGACTTTGGTCGCCAACAAATGCGCCCCCAAGACCTGTTGAACCGCTGGATTGTCCCGCTGGAAAGCCGCATTGACTTCTTGACTCTCAGCACCGGACGCAAAATTGAAATCCCGTTTAACGTGCTGATTGTGTTTAGCACTAACCTCCCACCTGCTAATCTGGTAGATGAGGCTTTTCTACGCCGTATTCCGCACAAGATTGAGATTGGTGACCCCACCTTTGAGCAGTTCCGTGAAATCTTCAAACGTATGTGCCAAGTCAAGCGTGTGCCCTATGATGAAAAAGCACTGGCCTATCTCATCCAAGAGTGGTATCTGAAATATAACCGCCCGCTGCGTTCCGTCCATCCGCGGGACATCCTTGACCAATTATTGGACATCGCCCGTTATCTCAATCGCCCGCCGCAATTGACCAAAGATTTGATTGATAAAGCCGCC
Source organism: Chloroflexota bacterium (assembly GCA_013112715.1). Taxonomy (GTDB): domain Bacteria; phylum Chloroflexota; class Anaerolineae; order Aggregatilineales; family J027; genus CFX10. Next base: position 173,399 of record JABFGB010000003.1, on the reverse strand, counting down.
GACGCCTACTTTGTGAATCTATCGGGTGAATACAAGCCCGTTACCACCGGAGGCAGTAATTGAACCCGCGTTCTGCCCCGATTCCACGCCACTATTTTTTCACCTTAGAGGATGGCACATGGGTGGTACAGCGTGGCATGGATCGTGTCCAAGAACTCCTCACCGGGGCAGAACGCACCTACAGTAGCCTTGATATTAGCTTTGAAATCGAGGATTTGGAACTTGAACTCCTCAAGGCACAGGGCGTCATAGACCGTTATGATGATTCATTCGTTTGGCTGCATGAAGACCCTCAGAATGAGATTGTCGTCCCCACCAGCACACTGCAAAAAACATTGGGGGTGGCCGTTTATTATTTTGTTCAAACGGGCTTGGATGTTAGCCAATTAGAGCTTGTCCAAGAACACCTCGATGAAATTGGGCTTGCAGACCGCTATCGAGCATCGGAGCGTCAGAACAATGTCATTATCATCCACGCCCATGATGAGCCATTTTCACGGTTGGGTTCAGCGGAGGACGCTGAAACTTTGGTCATGCCCGCCTTAACCAATCTGGGGGCAAAACTCAAGGTAGAGGCGGTGCGCTTCAATGCCCAAGAACTGCCCATGCTGGTATCGGGTCGCCTATTTGGTGACATTCCCAACCATCCCCTTGTCCGGAAATTGGAACCCAAGATTAAGCTGCAAACGGTGATTTGTGTAGATCACGAGATGGAGACCCACACCACCGTGCGTGAAGTGGTTGAGGTATTGGGGCAGGAAATGGTTTCGGCGTTCACTGTCCACGAGGCCCTTGCCCTGCTCCAAGATGTTGACCCGGCCCTATTGCTCGTCAGCCTCGATATGCCGGATATGCATGGCTATAAAGTGGTGGCAGCGGTGCGCAACGACCCCGAACTCTCGCGCATCCCAATTTTGATTCTGAATACTTTGGATACCGATAAAGACCGGACATTGGCCTTTAATGTTGCAAATGCGGTAGATTTTGTCATGAAACCCGTTTATCCTGAGCGTATTCGGCGCAAAATCTGGCGGGTATTGAACCAATACACGACATTAATGGTATGAAACGCTAAAATAGATGACGTGCTAGTTTTATAGGAACAAATCATGATCTGGGCGCTATTTATTATGGGCCTCATCGTGATAGCAATCGTGCTTGGCTTTTTAGCCGCCTCTAGCCAAAGTGAACTTACGCCATGGCTGGATAAAATGCGGCGGGTCAACCCCGGCCAACGTCATAAGAGTGAATGGATTGCCCCAACCGAAGTGATAGATCAAGTAGTACAACATTATCTGGAAGGGGTGCAATACGCCATCAATACCCTACCCAAAGGGTATGTGTCGTATGCACGTGACCTTGATAAATATATGACCGGTGGGTACCTAAGAAATCAACGCTCGACGATTGATGCCCGTCTGCATCAGGATACCCTCCGGCTCATTGATATTTTGCGTGCCGATCATCGGGTACGGGTGCGTTATTTTGCAGATGACGGCCTTGCCTGCATTTTGTTGGATTATCAAACCGAGCGCCGTCTGGCGACCTATCATTATTGGTCAAAACGGCGGGTGCATACGCAACATTTGGAAGATACTGTCATCGTCTATAGAATGGAATATGATACTCATGTCCGCCGCTGGAAAATCGCGGAATATATTCAAGAACTACCTGCTCACTACGGCCCATTGGCAATTGACGGCCCATTGGACAAACTCCATCTTACCCTGCCCCCCCATTCCGGGCGCGACGACTAAAAAGATAGACAATCTATGATCTTGGTCACAGGGGGGACTGGATTTCTCGGTCACAATCTGCTGCCGATGTTGGTTGCATCGGGTTATCATGTACGGGTCGTTACCCGCCATCCGGATGAACATGGTTGGCTCAAAGACCTGCCTGTCGAAATCGTCCATGCTGATGTCACAGACCGTAATGCCATGTTTGAGGCCGCGCAGGGCTGTCGTTTTGTGGTACATGGCGCGGGGCGTTTCCGATTTTGGGGCAAACAAGAACAGTTTGAACGAACCAATGTGCAAGGCTCCAACAATGTGATGGATGCAGCACTGGCGGCAGGGGTGCAAAAATTCGTCCACATTTCGACTATAGTGGTCATCGGTAAGCCCGAATCCACCCATGAAATTGACGAAACGCACCCGGCTCATCCAATGGATGCCTATCAACATTCCAAGTATGCCGCCGAACAATTGGCCGTGCGTCATTACACCGAAAAAGGCTTACCAGTCGTCATCCTACGCCCCGGTGCGTTTTATGGCCCCTATGGTCGTTATGCCTTTAATCGCCTGTTTTTTGAAGACCCTCTGCGTGGGTTGCCTGTCGGGGTGAATGGCGGCAAGCTGATTACCTTCCCAGCCTATATCAAAGATGTCGCTAAATCTGTCATTTTGGCGGTTGAGAAAGGCCGCCCCGGTGAGATTTACAACATTTGCAGTCAATATTTGCACCACCGCGAGGTAGATCAGATACTAGCTGAGGAAGCTGGAATTTCCGCCTTCCGTTTATACTTCCCCGGCTCTATCATGATTCCATTCGCCCGCTTGTTAACCGTACTGGGTTATATCACGGGCCGCGAACCCTACTACCCGATCACCTTGAGGTCGTATATTTTCAATAACTGGCGCGTATCCACCGCCAAAGCCCAGCGCGAACTTGGTTTTGAGCCAACCCCTTTTCGGGATGGCGTGCGTGAGACGCTGGCATGGTATCGTGAGATTGGTGTCTGGAAGCCAAAGGAGACAAAAAAGTAATGGGAATTAAGATCGTATCGGTTGCCGAGATGCGGGCGATTGAAGACGCCGCCGACAAAGCAGGGCATTCGTATGCTGCAATGATGGACTTAGCGGGGCATGGCCTAGCCGAACAAATCCCCTATAGTGGTGCCAACATTTTGATTTTGGTTGGGCCGGGGAACAATGGCGGAGATGGCCTAGTCGCAGCTAAATATCTCGCCAGCGAAGTTGGGGCCAATGTAACGGCCTACCTGCTTGAAACCCGCAAAAAGACCGATCCCCTTATCAAAGCCGTCCAAGAAGCTGGTGTCACATTGGCGGATTATCCGAGTGATGCCAAAAATAAGTTTCAGGGCCTGCATGAGTTGATCGCTGATACTGATTTCATTGTGGATGCCCTATTTGGTATCGGGGCACGGCTGCCCATTGAAGGCAATGCTGCCACATTATTAACCCAAGTCCACGCCGCGGTGGACAAATCTACTGAACGCCCTGCCATTGTGAATCCCGCCGGAAGCGCCGCCCCGAATCAAAAACCCATCATTATCGCCTGCGACTGCCCCAGTGGTCTGGACTGTGACACAGGCGAACTTGATCCGTTGGCGCTCCATGCCGATGTCACCGTCACTTTTGCAGCCGCCAAGTCCGGTTTATTCCTATTTCCCGGCGCGGAAGCAGTCGGCGAATTGGTGATTGCCGATATAGGCCTACCTCAAGATTTGCCTGAGTTGGTAAACGTGGGTCTCAATTTGGCGGATAGCGAATTCGTCAAAAGCACCCTACCCGTTCGCAAGCGTAATTCGCACAAAGGCACATTCGGCAAAGCAATGGTTATCGCAGGTAGCCTTAACTACATCGGGGCGGCCTATCTTGCGGGCAAAGCTGCCTATCGAACCGGAGCAGGATTGGTGACAATTGGCGCACCCCAAGCCATTATCCCCACCCTTGCCGCGATGTTACCAGAAGCAACATGGTTGCTGCTGCCGCACGAAATGGGGGTCGTGCATGAAAACGCCGTGCCGATTCTGCGCGAAGAAATTGAGCAATATGACGCCCTCTTGATGGGGCCGGGGTTCAGCACCGAAGACAGCGCCAAGCGATTTACCGAATTGGTGTTGCAATCTGGCAAACCGCAGCATCCCGCGACACAAAAACATATCGGTTTCCGTTTCAATGTACCAGAAGAACCTAAAGCCGTCGAAGCAAAAGATCAGGTTAAACTACCCCCAATGGTGATTGACGCCGATGGTCTCAATTTATTGGCGGAAATCCCTGATTGGTGGACGCTGTTGCCCCCCAACACCATCCTGACCCCCCACCCCGGTGAGTTTGCGCGGTTAGCGGGTCTCAAGGATGAAGAAAAGGGGCCAAGTGCCATCGAACAGGTACAGGCCAATCGAATCAGTCTTGCTGCGAAGTATGCTCAAGCATGGAACGCGGTGGTGGTACTCAAAGGTGCATTTACCGCCGTTGCCGAACCGAACGGGCATGTCACGTTGCTGCCCTTTGCCACCAGCGCGCTTGCCACCGCTGGAACAGGCGATGTACTGGCCGGGGTAATTGTAAGCCTATTGGCACAAGGCGTTGAACCCGCCAAAGCCGCGATTGCCGGGGCATGGCTGCATGGCTATGCAGGTGAGGAAGCCGCCGAAGGAAGCCATTTCACCGCAGCCAGTGTTATTGCCAGCGACGTGTTAGAAGCCCTACCCAAAGCACTTGCCGCTGTGACTTAGTAATTCATTTTCGCAGGGGGCGAAGGTTGAAAGATTTTATTTCCCTATTGGACTATACCCATCAAGACCTCGTCCAGATTCTGGATCGGGCTGACGCGCTGCATACCTTATGGAAACAAAATCAAATGCCCCCGGCTCTGTCCAATCACCAAATTGGCCTGTGGTTTTTGGGGCAAGGTTTTCGAAATCGCCTTGCCTTCGAGATTGGGGCGCGGGCAATGGGTGGACAAGTCGCCTATATCCCCGGCGACTTGGGTGTGCAGGAGCCGCTGGAGGACATCGGTTATTATTTGGAGAACTGGTTCACGCTGTTGGTTGTTCGCGCGGCCCGTCATGAAGACTTGGTGTATCTTGCCGAACATACTCGTATCCCTGTAATTAATGCCCGCACGAATTTCAGCCATCCTTGTGAAATTATGGGGGATTTGCAGTTCATTCGGCGTCATCGCGGCAGTCTTGATGGGTTAAAGGCGGTATTCGTGGGTGAGGTCAGCAATCTGGGGATGAGTTGGTTCGAGGCCGCCGCCCGTTTCCCGATTCAGGTGACGCAGGTTGCACCAGAAAAATTCCTTGCCAACCCAAGTATGATTGCTGAATTGAACAGTCAAGCAATGGGATCAATTAGCTGTACTACGGATTTAGAATCAGTTATTGCCGATGCCGATTTGGTCTATACCGATTGTTGGCCGAAACCTAATAACAGCATCACCAAAGAACAAATTCGCGTCCTATTCTTGCCGTATCAAATTGCAGAAAATCATCTCTCCCAGCTAAAAGCGAATTCATTATTTTTGCCCTGTCCACCTGTCACACGTGGCGAAGAGGTTTCTGCTGAGGCCATGCGCTCGCCATTATGCCAGAACTACGCCGCAAAAGAATATCTGCTCCACAGCCAAAACGCGATTATGGAAATGCTGGCAGGGAGAGTTAGTTAGCCACACGGGTTATCCTTTTTTGTTATTGCCATTGACCTGCTCGGCTAAGGTGGCCCTTTTCTGATGGGCGATGGCTTTGCCCTGTTCAATCGAATCTTCGACGCTCTCCCCCTGCACCTTCTCGACGACCTGCTTCACTGAATTACCTGCCCGCAAACGCAGGGTAATGACATTATGGCGTATCTCGTCGCGCGTTTTTCTACCACTGCGCGGGGCCATCCACACGGCGAGGACACTGCCGACCACAAACCCCATCATCATGCCCAAGACAAAGGTCGGCGTATCATTCGGCTGATTTACAGGTGCTTGATTTTCCATGTGACTCTCCCCTAATTTGAGTCCTGATCCGACTCTGAACGCGAAACGGCTTTCGATGAGGTTGGCTTGGTCAAGCGGCTAATGGCCCTCATCTCGCGTATAAAAGCTCTTGCCCCCGCAAGATAGCTGCTCGCTTTAATGGCCGGGGTCGTGACGTTTTTGCTCATAAATTCCGCCGTACCCTTGACCGTGCTAACGGCTTCCTGTGCGCTGTCCACAATTGGTTGAATCTCATTTTGCAGAATATTGACCAGCTTGGCGAGTTGAACGATCAACACAATGAGCGCTACCCCGATGAGAATACCTTCAAGGGTCAGCAGGATAATAAACAGGTCGCGGACAATCGCAACCGCCGATGCTGTGTCGGATGTTTTGCCAGATGCATATCCGATGATCCCTGCAATCACCAAGATGATGAACAGAATGGCAATGACTCCACCAATTCCCAAAATAACATAAAACTGCCATCCACGATTCTTGAAAAATCCCTTAGATTCTTCGGATACAGAATCAGCGCCGTTGGGCGTCGAATTGTTGGTTTCATCCGCTTTGGCGGTAGTATTGTTTTCAGGCATAGACTGTCCCCATCACGTTAAGAATCGGGCCACGACAAGAGCCACGACAGAACCAAGAGTCGCATTCAACATGTTGAGCGAGCCAATATCCAAAAAGTTGACATTCAAGAGATCACCCGTGATATGGCCCAATGCGAAACCGATCCAACTGGCTAATAGAAACACCGCCAATCGCCGCGCATCCCCTCCTGTAACAAAGTGGAAAAGCGAACCGTAGAGGGTGGCAATCACAAAACCAAAAACAATGGAAGGACCGGGCATCGGTTAGACTCTTGTTTGATAACAGGTATTCCCATAAAAGACTGCGGCTCAGAAAGTTAATTAATGGTACAATGCGGATTTAGTGTAGCACAGACCCGCCACACCAGCGACTAAATAGATAGATCAATTTTATTATGTCACCTTTGGAGCAACGAATGTGTTGGTTCCCCATCTGATTTTTACCCACCTCTTGACCGATTATGTGCTGCAAACCAATTGGGTCGTTCGGATGAAAACCAAAGGCTGGCCCGGCCTTATTTTACATGGCGGGACTTTCTGGGTCACATCCTTAATAGTTCTCTATCGGCATTGGGATGCCGTGTTTATTCCGATAACCCTACTGTCGATTGAGCATATTCTGCAAGACTCCGGCAAAATCCGCATCACACGACGTTTTCCCACCAACGGCGTCGCGTTCTATTTTTTAGATCAACTTTTCCACCTTGCCGGGATTTTGATTGTCCAACTGATTGTGGGTAATCGGCTTGACCCTGAACCTAGTGACTTCGAACTATTCCTTTATATTTTTGCCAGTTCATTTATCGTGGTTACGCGGTTCTTTGAAATTACCCTCATTGCCAATTATCCCAGTCTACGGGCCTATACAAAACGTTGGGCTTTGTGGGGCTATATTGAGCGCACGACTATCTTGTTCTTGGTTGGTGGGCTTGGCCCACTTGCCATTATCCCTGCGCTGTTATGCCTCCTCCCCCGTCTGTGGAAATCCAAACAAGAGGGGCAACCCATCTGGCACAATCGCAGTCAAATGACCGAGGTCGCCGCTGGTTTTTTGCTGAGTGTTGTTTTGGGGTTGGGATTATGGAAGATTTTAGGATATATTTAGAGGGTGTTTTAGAAGAAATTATTGGATAGGATTTTTCCCGTGACGCTGATTGATCAGCGCATTTTAGTCCCCGCGCCCATTCAAGTTGTATGGAGCGTCATCGCCAATCACAGTCAACTTCCCCGCTGGCGGCAGGATTGTAAAGCGGTGTCTCTCCTCAGCACCCGTGCTGATGGCGTGGGAATGCGCCGCCGCATCACCCCGAATAAGGGCAAAGACATCATCGAAGAAACCATCGCATGGTATGATGGGCTGGGTTATGAATATCGCCTGATAGATGGGGCGAATGTGTTCAAAAGTTACACGGCCCGCCTGCGTTTACAGCCAACCCCCGATGGTACAATCGTGCAATGGACAATTTCGTTTGAGACACGCGGCCCATTCGGGACATTATTGGGAAATCGCCGTCGCCGCCGCCGCTTAGAAAAAGCCTCCGCCGAAAGCCTACGTCAATTACGCCGTTATATTGAGGGTATGGGGGTCAAGGTTGACGAGCACTACCGCGAAAAAGTAGGCGTGCGCCCTAGCCCGGACGCGAATTCACGTCAGGAATATGGCGCAAAATTGATAGCCCAACAGCAGACACCCTCGGGAACACCGATTGTTGAAGCGCCTATCCCGCCTCAGTCGAGTACACCAACACAACCAGCCCAAACAACCAGTAACAGCTTGGGTATTGTTGAGCCGCCAATCAAACCCGACGATACACCGAGCATCCGGCCAGTAGCGCCGCCATCCTTTATCGTTGAAGCGCTAATGACGCCACTGCCAACGGAAAAACCCAACACTCGCAAGAGTCAAGAAATTCCCGTTGTGAGTGTGCCACCTGCTGAAGAGAATGAGGATACACGGCCCAATCCAGCGGTCGTGGTTGGGCAGTCCCCCACCCCTCCTGCATCCAAAGAACCGCCTGCGACGAAGGATTTTGAGCCGACGCCACCTCTCAAATCCACAGCGCTGCCCGTTGATCCTGCAAAATCGGATGAATTGAAAGCGGCTTTTACGACTGCCAAAGTCTCAAAACCCCCGCTGCGTCCAATTGCCGAAGAAGTCGAACGCGAGAACCCGCCGCGACCCGATTTGCCTCCACCAACAGGCAAGCTAGATACCGGAGAAGTGAGTATTTGGGAAGTCTTTGGCATGAGTCGGCCCGTTGTCGAACCACCCTCAGAGGAAGAATCGGCAAAATCGGAACCACCTATTCCCTCCGCCTTGCCAGAAACGATAACAGAGGTGGTTGTGACCGCCTCACCCGCACAAACGGCCCCGCGCCTGACCCCATTAGATGCTTGGCTAGCAGCGACTGAACCACCCTTGCCCCACAGTGCAAGTGGCACAATCAAAACGTTTGCTCGTGTACCCCAGCGTCCAAATGCTGGATTGCGATTGCGTCAGCGCCAACGCCGCCTCAAGGTGCGTCCACCCGTTGCGCCAGAAGCGGCCAATACCACTAGCCCGACAGAATAATCAGTCACAAAAATAAAAAGACCCCTCATGTAGAAGGGTCCTTTTTTTGGGGTGGATAGTGGGATTCGAACCCACGCTCCTCTCATCCACAGTGAGATGTCTTAACCGCTAGACGATATCCACCATGCGATGTTTAATATAACACAATATCGAGGGATTGTCATCCCCCAATTTTGAAATCTTATGACAATTTGGCGGCGAAATCACGGGCCGTTTCTTCCGCCGACAGCCATTCCCCGCCATAGTTATCACGCAGTGCTCCCTGATGGCGAATTAACCATACATACAGGTCAGCTTCAGTACGGTCAGGGAATTCGCGCAGCAGGTCATATTTGCGGATGGCCTCAATCATTGGCAAGTATACGTTGTCGTACCAACTGGCGACGGCCTCTTCATAGGGAACTTCCCGGTCTTCATCTATTCCTTTGAAATAGCGGTGGGCGTCAATATGCTCCAAAATTTGCGGATAGTATCCCGGCTCAGTCAACAGCACATCGCTATCGGGTCGAACCAAATTTAACCGCGTTCGGCGCAGAAACTCAGCATATGCCCCTTTAAGAAAAATCTCCTCCGGAGTGTCATCCGGGTCAATTGAAACTGGAGTCGGAATCTCACGCACGTAGCCTTCAATCGTTTTAGCTTTTAATTGACGAGCTACCGATACGCGATGATTGCCATCAATGACAAAGTAAACATCACCAACCTTATAGGCTTCAATGGGAGGCAGACCGTAGGCCCCGCGTGCCAGCGCATTGACCCGACGCCAGCGATCTTCATCCACACTTTTGCGTGGCAAGAAGGAACGGGTAAAGTCGTTGTAGCGCCCCACACTCCCCACAATTTTGTCGAGGGGAATATTTTGTAGGCCGAGCCAGCGTTCTCCGCCCTCGAGCCGCAATTTTTGTTTGACTTCCTCAAAATCGAGCAGTTCATTCGGCTTGCGATTCACTAGCGACCAAATTCCCTGCCAAAAAGCCTTCATACGCGCATCAGCGAAATCGCGTTGTGCGGCTGAATTAAGCACCGCATCTTGGGCTTCCATATCGTTCATTAGGTTCACCTTCCTAGACCGCTTCGTCCTCGATGGTAATTACTCGACTTGGATTAATGTTAACGACACTCGTCTTCAAAAATTGAGCTTCGCGGGGGGCACGCTGATCGTATAGATCAACATGACCATGAATTAAGTAACGTGGTTGTCCCCAACGAATTAACCATCGAAAAGCACGGAACCCCCGATGGGCATAATCTTTCCCATCATTGATATGGCGGGGTGGACTGTGGGCTGCAAAAATATCAACTCCATAACCCTTTGCCATCCGTCGTGCCAGCAGCCCCGGCAGCATACGGAGCACTCTTGATGTCATTTCAAACTCTGAATACTGCAAGTCGCCTTTGTTATAGCGTATAGACCCTTGCAGGCCTGCCATCACCACCCCTTTATACTCGGCAGTCCGCATATGGAGATCAATGCCGCCGGGTGTCTCAGAGGTATATTGATGATCATGGTTGCCTTTTACATAATACAGCGGTAGTGACAAAATGGACGCGATAAAATCTAAATAATCTGGATCCATGTCGCCACAACTGATTAGAATTTCTACATGGCCGTAGTGCTGTTTCAAGAACTCACTATTTAGAAACTGTGGTTGCCGATTATCACTCACTGCCAATATTTTCATTATGGTTTATAGTTCACTTCATGGCTATAGGGGAGAATTAATTTTTGGAATTTTGTACAAGCCCGTCTCAATTCAATCAGCACTTTGCACAAATTGAATTGTGAGGGTTTTGACGATTTAACCTCCTAATAATTATGGAACAAATTCAAACAAAAAACGAGCCTTAGCCCGTCTTTTGAAAACCCTATAAGGCCAGATTTGATAATTATTGATAACTTTGACGTGGTTTGGGTAGTCGAGAAGTATCTCGCTCCCCACCTTCCCAACCAGCCGGATACAGCGCCACATCTAGGGCAGCCCACATCCGACGAATTTCCATCCCACTAACCGTTACAATCCATCTATCGTCACCCGCCGTGCCCTTAATGTGATACGTATCATCCTTGCCCGCAGCTACCTCAACATGCGTCGTCACAGTCGGTAAACTTCCGGTTGGGCGAAGCGGCGCAGTAGAAACACGGGCTGTCACCTCCGAGGCACGCTCTGGAAACAGAAGCAGTGTTAGACGATACCATAAAATTTGACCAGCGCGATGGCTCAAAACCCGGGTCCATTTATTGGAATCCTCATTGGGGGTGGTCAAAAGGGTTCCCCCAACAATAAGTGAGTTTCCATCTGGTCGGCTTGTCACAAATATCTCGTTGACGATCCCAAGCTCTTGTATATTCATTGCCCCGTCCCTTTTTTGGCAGCGCCTATCATATCCCACAGACGCGCACCCTAATCAACGACTATCAGACCATCACCCTCTGTCACTGCTCCTATACGCTGACCATTGATCCCCTGTTGTGCTAAAGCCCTTAGCAACAAACCGGCCTGTTCGCTTCCCACCGCCATGAGCAAGCCGCCCGACGTTTGTGGGTCAAACAACAATTTGCGGGTTGTCTCATCAATGCTGTCCGCAAACTGTACCCATCTACCATAAAAGCCACGATTGCGGCCCATCCCACCGGGGAAAATGTTCTGCTCCGCATAGTCCCATACACCATCCATCCACCGGAGAGATTCAGGGTGGATATGCAGATTAACCCCGCTCAGATGAGCCATTTCTCGCCCATGACCCAACAGGCTGTAACCAGTCACATCCGTCATGGCATGAACACCAATTTGTTGGGCCACATACGCCGCTGCACGATTAAGCGTTGCCATGATCATCATGGCGTTTTCCACATGGTTATCATGGGCTTTGCCTTGCTTAAGCGCCGTCGTAATCACGCCTGCTCCGAGTGGTTTGGTCAAAATCAGCACATCACCGGGTTCCGCCCCGCCTTTGGTCAATACACGGTCGGGATGCACCACACCCGTCACCGCCAAGCCATACTTTGGCTCGTTATCCATAATCGTGTGTCCACCTGCGATAACGGCCCCGGCCTCACGCACTTTTTCTGCCCCACCCCGCAAAATCTCACCCAGAATGGCAAGGTCAAGGCTGGCGGGAAAAGCACATAGGTTAATCGCCATTAACACTTCGCCACCCATTGCATACACATCGCTCATGGCGTTGGCGGCGGCAATGGCCCCAAACCAATAAGGGTCATCTACGACAGGTGGGAAAAAATCAGTGGTGCTGATAATCGCCTGCGTGTCGTTCAGTTTATAGACCGCAGCATCATCGGGTTCAGCCAAACCCACCATTAAATTGGGATGGGCGGAACTATCGAAAAGCCGTCCCAACGGAAAAGCGACTTCCGATAGATCACCTGCTCCCAACTTGGCAGCACAACCCGCTGCCCCTGCTAGGCTTGTTAATTTAATGATGTTGGTTGAAAATAATGTCACGCGATCATACCTCTATTGATTAAGAGGAGTATAAGGCCCTCTGTTTTGTTGTTCAACGCAATTTAAGAGCTTTTAAAACATCCTAACATATTTCTGACAACCATCTACAGCCCCAAATTTAGGGTTATTATAAGGCTAGTTTTCGCCGTCATGTCAAATCCATTCCACCACATAATCGCAATACGCCTCCCATATTTCTAAGAAGCGCGTAACGTTGGGAATATGATTGACTTCAAGCAGGTGTTTGGTGCCATCCTCGGCTACAATATAATCATTCGCCATGATTTCTAGCCCAAACCCGTCGCGCACATTGAGGGTATCATCTAGCAGTTCCCCATCTAGTTCCATCAATGCAGCGTCGGCATGGTGAATAGACTTTAACCAATCATCCCCCTCCAACCGAATCTGCCAATAGCGATCTCCAATGACTACAACACGCACTGCCTGCCCCTTGAGATAGTGCTCAATGATGGCCGGGTTTTCGCTTGACCATACCCCGGTGAAACGAGCTTTATTTTCCCCGCAATGCCAATTACCCCACTTCGCTACCCGTTCGGTATCCGAATCAAAGCGCACATATGGCCCAACATAACCGCGCGGTGATGTACCAAAACGTGTGTAATCAAGCGCTCGTATCAAACACGGCAATTTCAGGCGGCAGTCCATCATGGCTCGTGCGTTAGGTAAACATGGCCCACCCCACAGGGCCAAACCCGTCAAAAAATCGAGGTCATTTTCAAAAATGCCATGAAATACCATTTTCGAGACAGGCAGCATCCGCGCACTGCGTCCGCCCTCCACCCATAACTGTCCATCTTTCAGCATTATCCCCGGCAAGACGTCATGGGCGATGATGGGCATATCTAGGCGTTGTTGCAAAATGCCCGATTCAGGCTCGTCGAATCCAACGATACAGGTATATTCACGCATAGGTCACCTTGTCTAATTTATGGAGCAGGCAAACAAAAACAGGGCCTTTGACCGCCCTGTTTCGTCATCCAAGCTTGGTTATGCGGTCAAAAATTTAAAATAGTCCCCAATCATCGGCAGCACCCTCTTCCATCATCGAGGGGTCCCAAATTTCGAGGCCCATCTCGATGGTTGTGGTTAGTCCCGATACCGTTTGAGCGGTACGGCGCACCTGTTCCATCAACTGTGGGGCATACGGGCAGAAGGGGGTCGTCAAAATCATAATCAGATGCAGGCGATTTTCGCTAACATCAATTTTTCGGATAAGACCCAATTGAATAACATCCATGCCAATTTCGGGGTCAACCACTGTACGCAGGGCGTCCCGAACTTTATCTTCCATCGTTTGAACGGCGTCGCTCATCACAAAATGCTCCAAATAGTTTCCAGCACTCTTAGGGTCAGTCTACCACTGCTCAAGCCATGTGTCAATTATTTGAATATTTTTTCAACTTATTGACAGATAGTGCAGCAGCGTGCTAAATTAGAATTAGTTGAACGAATTTTTCACTTATTGATTTATGTTGGGTAAACTGGTATACTTTTCCCCGAAATTAAGGCATAGTGATAGGTTTCCCCAACACTACCCAAACGAAATTCCCAACTCGGTACGCGAGTTTGACTAAATTTCCAATATCTCAGGAGGACTTCAAGTATTATGGGTGCGACCCTCGAAATCCGAAATTTACACGTCAGTATCAATGGCACACCTATTCTTAAAGGGGTGAATCTGACGATTAATCAGGGCGAGACACATGCACTGATGGGGCCAAATGGCTCTGGCAAAAGTACGCTGGCTTACGCACTGATGGGCCACCCCGCCTATACGGTAGACGCGGGACAGGTCATTTTTGATGGCGAAGAAGTGTTGGAAATGGAAGCGGATGAACGTAGCCGCCTCGGTCTATTCCTTGCCTTCCAATACCCGGTTGCCGTGCCGGGAGTCTCAGTAGCCAATTTCCTGCGCAGTGCCATTAATGCTCGCCGTAAATCACAGAACCCCGAAGATCAAGGGATCAGCATTCCCCAATTTCGCAAACTGCTGACGCAAAAAATGGATTTGCTGGGAATTGATCACAAATTTGCGGGTCGCTATCTCAATGAAGGTTTCTCTGGTGGCGAAAAGAAACGTAATGAGATTTTGCAGCTTGCCACGCTTGAGCCGCGCGTTGCCATCCTTGACGAAACGGACTCTGGCCTCGACATTGACGCTTTGCGGATTGTGGCAGATGGCGTGAACAAGCTCAAAGGGCCTGATCTCGGCATTTTGGTGATTACGCACTACAAACGCATGTTGGATTACTTGCAGCCGCAGTACATCCACCTGATGATGGATGGGCGAATTGTGGAAAGCGGTGGGCCGGAATTAGCAGAAGAAGTGGAACTCGCAGGTTACAAGCCGTTCTTTGAAAAACATGGCGTTGAAGCAACGGAAGAATAAGCTGAGAAGCAAAGAAAAGGAACAGGACTATGAGTGACCGGCTGACCCCCGAAGAGCAGGCATTACGTCATCTCAACAACGAATATCTGACCAAATACGGCTTCCACGACCCGGAGGACTTTTACGCCATCAAGCGTGATAAGGGACTCAATGAAGACGTGGTGCGCTGGATTAGTGCTATTAAAGGCGAACCGGAATGGATGACTGAATTTCGCGTCCGCGCCTATCGCACGTTTATGAGCAAACCCATGCCGTCGTGGGGTGCTGACCTCACAGGCATTGATTTCGACGACATTCGATACTACGTCCGGGCCACTGAAAAGCAGGAAAGTTCGTGGGACGAAGTGCCCAGTGAAATCAAAGATACTTTTGATAAGCTAGGCATTCCTGAAGCCGAGCAAAAATTCTTGAGTGGGGTCGGCGCTCAATATGAATCCGAAATGGTCTATCACAAAGTCCGTGAAGACCTCGAAAATAAGGGCGTGCTGTTCCTTGATATGGATTCGGGTCTGCGGGAACACCCCGAATTGGTACGGGAATATTTCGGCACCATCATCCCCCCCACTGACAATAAGTTTGCCGCCCTTAACAGCGCTGTCTGGTCAGGTGGCAGTTTCATTTACGTCCCGCCGGGGGTGCATGTAGATTTGCCGCTGCAAGCCTATTTCCGCATCAACACCGAAAATATGGGCCAATTTGAGCGTACCCTCATCATTGTGGATGAAGGCGCATTCGTCCATTATGTCGAAGGCTGCACCGCTCCTATTTGGTCAAGCGACAGTCTACACAGTGCGGTGGTCGAAATCATCGTCAAAAAGGGTGGACGCTGCCGCTACACCACCATTCAAAACTGGTCAAGCAACGTCTACAATCTCGTCACCAAACGCGCCGTCGCCTATCAAAATGCCACGATGGAATGGGTAGATGCTAATCTCGGCTCCAAAGTGACTATGAAATATCCGGCGGTCTATCTGTTGGAACCCGGCGCACATGGCGAAGTGTTGAGTATTGCCTTTGCAGGCAGTGGTCAACATCAAGACGCGGGTGGCAAGATTGTGCATGTTGCCCCCAATACCACCAGTCGCATTATCAGCAAATCTATTTCTAAGGACAATGGTCGGGCCAGCTATCGCGGTCTGCTGAAAGTGCATGAGGGAGCGACAGGCGTGCGCAGCAATGTCGTGTGCGATGCCTTGTTGCTGAATCCAGAAAGCCGTTCCGATACCTACCCCTATATCGAGGTCGAAGAAAACGACGTGACGATTGGGCATGAAGCCAGTGTCAGCAAGGTCGGTGAGGAGCAGTTATTCTATCTCATGAGTCGTGGCCTCAGCGAGTCCGAAGCGAATACGATGGTCGTCAATGGTTTTATCGAACCGCTAGCGAAAGAACTGCCCATCGAATTTTCGTTGGAACTACGCCGCCTGATTGAGATTCAACTCGAAGGTACTGTCGGCTAGTATTTTATAAGGGCGGTTTTCAAAATCGCCCTTCTTGCATTGGACATCAATTTTTGGAGTAATGAATAACCGTGACGACAACAACTGTTAGTCGCCGAGCCAAACGTGAAATTGTTGCCCCGCCCTTCCAATGGTCAGTCATTCTGGAACGTGCGCGGGCTGCTGGCGAACCTGATTGGGTCATTGAACTCCGCCGGCAAGCATGGGCTATCTATGAATCCATGCCGATGCCAAACCAACGTGATGAGGCTTGGCGACGCACTGATTACAGCCATATCAATTGGAACAGCGCCGGACATTATGCCATCCCCAATGGCGCAACGGTGGAGCATATCCCCGCCGAAAATCGTGCCCCATTGATTGGCGACGAGCAAGGGGGGTTGATTGCGTGGGTAGATGGCACACTTGTTCACCGCGAATTAAATGAAAAAATCACCAAGCAGGGTGTGGTCTTCACCGATTTGCATACGGCCCTCCGCGATCATGGCGATTTGGTGAAAAAGCACCTGTTCCAAAAAGCCCTTAGACCATCCGAGGGCAAATTTGCCGCTCTGCACGCCGCCGCATGGACACATGGCCTATTTATGTATGTACCGCGTAATGTGGTGGTTGAACTCCCCCTGCACAGCATTTTCTATAGTGAACAGACGGGTGCAACATTGGGCCACGTCTTGATTGTGTTGGAAGAAGGCGCACAGGCCACCATTTTGCATGAATATCTCTCCCCCGAAGGCGATAACCATACCAGCTATATCGGCGGGACGGAATTATTGGTCGGACGAGCCGCCAATTTGCGTTATGTCAGCCTGCAAAGCTGGGGCCACAACATGTACGAGTTTAGTCATGGTCGGGGGCATGTTTCCCGTGATGGTCAACTCGACTGGATTGTGGGCAGCATGGGCAGCAAACTCACCAAGTCATTCATGCAAATCTCGCTGGATGAACAGGGTGCATGGGGTCGCATGAGTGGCATGTTCTTCGCTGACGGCACACAACTGCTGGATCACGACACCTATCAAACACACGCCGCTCCTCACACCACCAGTGATTTGCTGTTCAAAGCCGCCCTCAAAGATGAAGCTCACAGTGTATGGCGTGGCAATATCCGTGTGATGCCGGGGGCGATTAAGACCGACGGCTTCCAAGCCAATCGCAATATGCTCATGAGTGACACCGCCCGCGCCGACAGCATCCCCGGTTTGGAGATTGAGGCCGATGACGTGCGTTGCACCCATGCTGCGACGGTTGGGCAGATGGAAGAGGAATACATCTTCTACTTGATGACACGCGGCGTCCCACGCATTGAGGCCGAGCGCCTGTTCCTCAATGGCTATTTCTGGGACGTATTGGAGCGCATCCCCTTTGAGGATGTGCAGAATCGTTTGCTGGCGGATGTGGACCGTAAATTACTCGGAATGCACACCGCCAAGAACAAATAAACGTTGTTATCAATAGGGGCAGGTCAATCACCTGCCTTTATACATTCTAGGGAGAACCAACATGTCGAATTCTGGCTACGCTCACCCGGATGCTCTGGTGAATACAGAGTGGGTCGCACAGCATCTAAACGATCCAGCCGTGCGTATTGTCGAATCCAATGAAGACCCCCTGCTTTATGCTTCTGGTCATATCCCCGGTGCGATTCAGATTGATTGGGTAACTGACTTAAACGACCAAATCCGCCGTGATTATCTTGACCGCAAATCCTTTGAGAACCTAATGTCCAAACACGGAATCAGCAACAATACCAAAGTCGTGTTTTATGGGGACAAAAACAATTGGTGGGCGTGTTATGCGTTCTGGGTGTTCCAATTATTCGGGCACACCAACGCCGCGATTATGAATGGTGGACGGCTCAAATGGGTCGAAGAACAGCGTCCCCTAACCAAAGAAGTGCCACATTATCCCGCTTCGACCTATCACGCTCAGGAACGCTCCGATTATAAGATACGGGCTTTCCGCGATCAGGTCTTAGGCCACGTGAACGGCCAACTGCCTTTAATTGATGTGCGCAGTCCCGGCGAATTTAAGGGTGAATTGACCCACATGCCGGATTATCCCCAAGAGGGTGCGTTGCGGGCCGGACACATCCCCGGAGCCAAAAGTATTCCTTGGAGCAAGGCTGTCCAACCAGATGGCACATTTAAGTTACCCGATGATTTGAAAGCTCTCTATGAGCAGGACAACGGATTCGCCCCCAGCCAAAATATCATCACTTACTGTCGCATTGGGGAACGTTCGGCGCATACATGGTTTGTCTTGACCTACTTGCTCGGTTATCCTACAGTACGCAACTATGATGGCAGTTGGACGGAATGGGGTAATTCTGTCGGTGTGCCAATCGAAAAATAGTAAGGTGAATGAAAGATGGCAGATATCAGCGAATATCCCGAAGCTCTGCGCGATGTAATGGAGATGTTCGAAGACATTGATGAACACGGACGGGCCGAAATTCTGTTGGACTACAGCAGTCGGTTTCAGGAAGTCCCCAGCTACATTGCCCAACGTCCCTTCCCCGAAGATCACCGTGTCCAGCGCTGCGAATCAGAGGCGTATGTTTTTACCGAACCCAATGCCGGGGGCGGGATTAATTTCTATTTCGCCGTCGAAAATCCACAAGGGGTATCAGCAAAGGCGTTGGCTGCCATCTTACAAGAATCACTGATGGGTGAAAAAGCTGAGACCATCAAGGCCATCCCGCATGATATTGTGTTTCGGCTGTTTGGTAAACGCATTTCAATGGGCAAGGGCGAAGGGCTATTGGGCATGGTCGCCCTGCTCAAATATTTTGCTGACCTGACGCAAAAGGAACAGAAATCCGAATGACCACATTAACACCCCCCACCGCATGGGATATTGACGCTGTACGGGCTGATTTTCCGATTCTGGATCAGGAAGTTCATCCCGGCAAACCGCTGGTGTTTCTGGACAGCGCTGCCAGCAGCCAAAAACCCATCCAAGTCATTGAGGCGATGAATCACTATTATTGCCACACCCATGCCAATGTCCATCGGGGGGTACATGTTTTGAGTGAAGCCGCCACCGAACTTTACGAAGGGGCACGCGATAAAGTCCAAAAATTCATCAATGCCGCCTCGCGCAAAGAAGTGATCTTCACGCGCAACACCACCGAAAGCATGAACTTGATCGTGCAGACATGGGGTCGCGTCAATCTCGGCCCGCATGATGTGATAGTCTTGAGTGTAATGGAACACCATGCCAATTTGACCTCATGGCACATCTTGCAGCATGAAAAAGGCTTTAGGATCCGTTATGTCCCAGTCACGCCTGATTTTCGGCTAGACATGGATGCCTATCAGCAAATTCTGCGCGAGGAACCCGTCAAGGCCGTCAGCATCATGCACGTCAGCAACGTCATGGGGACCATCAACCCGATGGCCGAAATTGTCCGACTGGCCCACACAGCCGGGGCGATTGCGATTGGCGACGGGGCGCAAAGTGTCCCACATATGCCAGTGGATGTGCAGGCACTCGACGTAGATTTTTATGCCTTTAGTGGACACAAAATGTGTGGGCCAACCGGGGTTGGTATCCTCTACGGCAAAAGAGCCTTGCTCGAAGCCATGCCCCCGTGGATGGGTGGCGGGGATATGATTCGCCGCGTTACACTGGAAGGCTCAACCTTCAACGATCTGCCCCATAAATTTGAAGCTGGCACCCCCGCCATCGCTGAGGGGATTGGGATGGGGGCAGCGGTGGATTACTTGAGTAATTTAGGCATGGATCGAGTCCATACCTACGAACGCGAAATTGCCGATTATTTGCATGACCGCCTTGCCGAAGTGCCCGGTTTGCGTT
Organism: Chloroflexota bacterium; assembly: GCA_013112715.1. Lineage (GTDB taxonomy): Bacteria > Chloroflexota > Anaerolineae > Aggregatilineales > J027 > CFX10. Next base: position 153,366 of record JABFGB010000003.1, on the reverse strand, counting down.
TGTTTAATCCCGATGCTCCCTACCGCAGTTCGGTTGCCACCTTCACCCTCGATGACATCCATGCCCATGATATGGCTCAGATTTTAGATAGCGAAGGGGTGGCCGTCCGGGCCGGACACCACTGTGCCATGCCATTGCATCAACATTTCAATGTCCCCGCCACCAGCCGCGCTAGTTTTTACCTCTACAATTCTTTGACAGAAGTGGATAAACTGGTAGAGGCACTGTATGTCGCCAAACGACGTTTCAGTCGGAAATAGGGGCGAGGGAAACATGGATTTTTATCAAGAAAACATCATAGATCACGGTCAGCATCCACATAACTGGGGGTTGCTGCCCGACTATCAACTGCACGCCGCAGACGAAAATCCTTTATGCGGGGATCAGCTTGAGTTGACCCTCAAAGTAAACGAACAAAACATCGTCCAACAGGTCGGCTGGAACGGTCAAGGTTGTCTGATTAGCCAAGCCACCGCCTCTATTTTAGGTGACGAGCTAATCGGCAAATCGCTCGACGAAATCAAACACATCACCAGCGATGATGTCATGGAATTATTGGGCATCCCAATCACCATGAGCCGCCGCAAATGTGCCCTGTTATCGCTCAAGGTCGCCAAAGCCGCCGCCTATAATGTAGAACGTTGGACGGGTGAAGATGAGTAGCACCTTTTTGGACGCCCTCACGCCCGATGCCGTACATTCATTGGAAATCTCGGTCAATACAGCCCGTGCCCGCCACAATCCCTATTTGGATAGCGAGCACCTGTTGATCGGGATGTTGAGCAATGAATTGGCACGCCAAGCCCTCCTCGTAGGCGGCTTATCGCCAGACCAAGTGACGACGGCAGTTACCAGTCAGTTGAGCGTTGTTCGGGATGAACCCCTCAATACAACCAAAGGGCTGACCAGCGAAGCCCGCTTAAATTTCGCTCAAGCGGGACGCGAGGCTCATCAGATGGGGCATGATTTTTTATGCAGCAGCCATATCCTTTTGGGGGTATTAGAGCGACCAAGTGCCTTCTTGGAGAATATTTTTAAGGACCTTCCCAAATTCGATGTGGTAAAAATCCGTGCTTATATCCAAGCCAATGTGGAAGAGCCATCGGGTATCTTTAGTAAAAAATGGCGGCCCAGCACATGGGAATTCGCCGATGTTTTTGCAGGGCTTGGCATTCCTTCCAATGCCAATTCGCAAGCACGGGGTATAAGTTCCCTCCGTTCAGCTTCAACACCACAAGGAAACCGCACCAGCGTGACGACTGCTGCCCGCGCTGCCAGACCCGTCCCCCGCCGAACAACGGCCCAACCACGTGGCACAGGTCTTTCGACGTGGCACATCGCGTTAATAGGGTTAGCTATCGTGGTGATGGTCGCCTATGGAGCCGTCATCAGACCCGATGTAACGGTGCCGCTTGTGATTGTCATTGGGGGATGGATCATCTCACTCACCCTCCATGAATTTGCCCATGCCTTAGTAGCCTATTTCGGTGGTGATCACACAGTCGTCGAAAAAGGGTATCTAAGCATGAACCCACTTAAGTACACCCATCCTCTTGTAAGCATTTTTATCCCGCTTGTCATCTTATTGGCAGGCGGAATCGGCCTTCCGGGTGGGGCAGTCTATATTGAACGACATCGCCTCCGCAGCAAATGGTGGGGCAGTGCTGTATCCGCTGCTGGGCCATTTGCAAATTTGATCTGCGCCATTGTTTTTTCCGCACCTTTTTGGTTGGGGTTGGTCACGCCAGAACAATTGAGTACACGGGGCAACCTATGGTACCCACTGGCTGCTCTAGTGTTTATCCAAGTCACGGCGATTATGCTCAATTTGTTACCTATTCCACCATTAGATGGTTTTGGTATTATCGAACCATTCTTACCAGAAGATATTGCCGCAAGCCTGCGACCTATGGGGATCATCACACTGTTATTGATCATTTTTATACTTCGTGTGCCAACCAATAGCACAGGCTCCACTTTGGGACGTGAATTTGCTAATCAGGCCGCCACGTTGACCGAGAATTTTGACATTGAACGCGATGAGATGCGTGAGGGCCTCCAGCAATTTTATGCTATTTTTGGGAACTCAGATTAGAGAGGATTGGTTAACTTGTCCGATTTCAGAACAATTGCCACAACCGAGCAGCTTCCCCCCGGTGAACGCATCGTGGTCACAGTAGATGAAAACTATATTGCGGTATTTAATGTGGGGGGTACGATCTATGCCATTGAAGATGCCTGTACTCACGATGACGGCCCACTGGCAGAGGGAATGCTGATCGAGGACGCCGATAATCCTAAAATTGAATGTGATCGGCACGGCGCGACTTTTGAACTGAAGACGGGTAAACCAACCTTTCCAGCGGTAGTCCCCATCAAGCGCTATCCTGTCCGCATTGAGGGCAACACTATTCAGATTGATGTTCAATCTCCTTACTAGACGGGTCAATATATGGCCCGTTTTTTCTTGGCACAATCCCCACAACTTTTTTGGTCTTTTCGCGCTACTATCCATATAAATAATTTTAGTGAGTTTATCGAGGGTCTATGTTGAAAAACTGGCGAAATTTAGGCTTACTGGTATTGATACTCGCGGGCGTATTGGTGGTTCGCAGCCATTCGGGTGGTACACCCACCACCTCAATGGCGCATCCCCCCGGTAGTCCCCCCACCTATTATCACGACATCGCACCCATCATCGCGCAACACTGTCTAATGTGTCACACCGAAGGCGGGATAGGAACTGTCGCACTGGATACTCCCGAATCGGCAGTTGAAAACGCCGCCAAAATCGCCCTGACTGTTGCGGTTGGAGACATGCCACCTTGGATGCCGGGGCCAGAATCCCCTGCTATGCTGCACGAGCGCAAATTGACTGAAGAGGAAATCACGCTACTGGCAGAGTGGGCCAGAGCCGACGCCCCCCTCGGCGATCCTAGTGAAGCAGTCGAAGTCAACCCCACCGAAATTCCCTCCATTCGCCAAGATGTCGTGCTCACCATGCCGGAATACACCCCTGATGCGACACTGCGCGATGATTACCGCTGTTTTCTTATTGATCCACAAGTTGATGAAGATCGCTATGTCACGGCCTATACAGTGCAGCCCGGTCAACCAAGTGTCGTGCATCATGTCTTGCTCTATCAAATCGAAGGTTGGGGACGCGCACAGGCCGAACGCCGCGATGCCCAAGATGAAGGGTTGGGTTGGCAGTGTTTTGGAGGGCCAGATGTCGCTGGGGTAGATGGCGGCCTTGAAAATTCTATCGGCTCATGGACACCCGGCACATTCCCTACCATTTTCCCGGAGGGCACAGGTGTTCGCTTGATTGGTGGTAGTCTCATCATTATGCAAGTTCACTACAATCTCTCGGCTGGCGCACTGCCCGACCAAACCAGCACGATTTTACAGCTTGCCCCTGCCGATGCTGAAATTCAACCACTGACTACCTACAGCCTATATGCCCCGGTTGAAATCCCCTGCCCCGCCGACGCCACCAACCCGGAATGTGATCGGGATACAGCGCTTCGACTCGTATTTGAACAAACTGGGCGCCATGCAGGTGGTGATTTTATGGGTATGTGCCAGCGCTCTCTTGACGATTATATTCACCAAGATGCTGCCAATGTCACCAGCACATGTGAATATCCTGTCCCCTATAACCTAGAGGTGATTTCGGTCTTGGCGCATATGCACCTGCGTGGCAAGAGCATCCGCATCGAAAGCAACCCCGATGAATCCGACGGGCAGGTGATTTTGGACATCCCCGACTGGGATTTCCACTGGCAAGGCGGCTATATTCTACAAGAACCCCTGTTGCTCAAACGCGGCGACACGGTACGTATTACCTGCGTCTGGGATAACACATGGGGTGAAAATCTGCGTTATATCTTTTGGGGAGAGGGCACGGAAGACGAGATGTGTTTGGGCGCAGTCATCACCCGCCAAGCTACTCGATAGAGGTTCATGGAGAGAGGCGAGTGTGATTGTGTTCTCGCCTCATATCTACTTAGAAAATCGCGGCCTGTGATTCAGCCGCCTTTGCCGAATCATCCACCATACCCAATTCTGCAAACGTCAACATCGCCTGTTGTAACATACGAGCCGCAGCCATCCGACGTCCTTGTTTAGCAAGCGATTTGGCATGGGCGTGCATGGTGCGGGCACGTTCACCTTGGGCATCAATTTCGGAAAAGGCTTCCAATGCGGCGCGGAAATAATCGCCGGGGTCAGCCGAAAAACCCTCATTCAGCAGTTCGGCAGGGATCACATCAAAACCCGCCATCACTTCGCCCATTGTTCGATTGGCGAACCCGATACTCAGCGGTTGCTGGCTAATCCGCGCATAATGCAGCGAGTTCTGGGCCTGTTCCAACGCCTGCTCCATCCGTTTAGCTGAAAGATAAACGACGGCCAGTGCATGATGGACTTCGCACAAAAATCCAGCTTGGCTTTTCGCAAATTCTGAAGGCCACTGTGCCGCTAATGATATAGCGTTTTTTAGGGTGGCTTCGGCATCATCCACCTGTTTCATACTCAACAACATCTGCCCGGCATTACCCAATGCCATAGCTTGGAGTTGAATATCACCTAGCTGGGTTGCGGTTTCATAGACCCCTTGAAACAACTCCCGCGCTTTACCAAAATCGCCTTTTTGCCGATAGGTCTCGCCTAAGTTAAGGTCACATTTAACAACACGTAGGTCATTGCCGACCTCGGCAAACAGATCCCGGGCTTTTTCAAAATGCCGAATACAGATGTTGAGGTTGCCGCGATAACCCTGCATCACCCCAAGTAGAATTTCCACTCGTCCAAGATTGGCTAGGTGTTCGCCCGTCGCTTCTGCCATCTCATGCAGTTGGTGTGAGGCCTCTTGAAAGGGAAGCGCCCCGGCCTGCCACTGTTGAAGAATGGCTAAACACCGTTCATTAAACTCCGGCGTCGGTTCTTTATCATAAATAGGCTGTGTAGCTACCATAGAGGCTCCCGTGCTTCTGAAAAAACCATTCAATTCAAAATGTATTACCCATTCCAACGCTCAGAGGTTGTTAGCGTTCAGTCGGCGGTTGCTAAACGTACCCTAAATTGGATATGCTCAATAAGTTGATAGCGATTATAGACACCAAGTTTAGATTTTTACAAAGACTCTGACCAAAATTTAACAGAAAATCCACGCGGCCAAGAACCAAGATTGAGGATGGAATGCCAACCCTGATTGTTAATGCGGATGATTTTGGGTATACCCCCAGCATCAATTCAGCCATTATTGAGGCTCATCAAAAGGGGATTGTGACCTCGACCACTGTGATGATTAACATGCCTTACGCTGAAGAAGGCCTTCAACAAGTTATGCGGCAAGCCCCTAAATTAGGCATCGGTCTACATATCAACCTTACACACGGTCATCCCATCTTACCCCCTAGTACAATTCCGTCCCTCGTTGACGAAAATGGACAGTTCTTTTTGCCAGACAAATTGATCGCGGCAGCTAGTAAATTTGATGGCGACGAACTGTACCAAGAAATCGCGGCCCAAGTGGAACGATTGATTTCGATTACCGGAGGCCCGCCGACCCATCTCGATTCCCATTACCACATGGCCTTCATTCACCCGCTCGCCCTCGAAGCCACCCTCGCCCTCGCCGACGAATATCGTCTGCCTCTGCGGGAAAGCAATCTGAACGTTTCCGACGAGGAACTCATTGCGGGGCTACAATTTTTTATGCCGTTCATGCCAACTGAATTTATCCTCGGCCTCAAACAGCAACTTCAAGCGGCCTATGCCCACAGTCCGGCCCCTCGCTACCCGGCCACTTTTGAAAGCCGCTACGCTGCGCCAAATAACACATTGGGCGATCTGCTCAACATCCTCACCGATACCGTTTTTACGAAGCGCCCTGTTGAAATTATGTGTCACCCCGGACGCCAAGATGACCCACTCATTACCAATGGTGAACAAAAACAGCGTGAACTCAACGCTTTGACCCACCCAGCCACCCGTGAGGTCATTGAGCGCCTCAACATCGAACTCGTTTCTTTTGCCGCATTTGCCGAAAATTAAGTAATTGAGCATTGGAGGGGTCGCCATGCAAGAAGACAACATGCCTCGTCCTGATAATGACCGCCGCAAAACGGGCCAAGAGGCTAACCAACTGCCACGGATCCAAAGTGATGAACCACACCCTCTCGCTATTGATCACACAAGTGATGAGGTTTCCGACAGTCTGCTAGATAGCCAGCAAGAGGTGGTAATAGATCGCAAGACCCAAGCCCTCCTCGACAGCCTAGATGATGAACTCGAAGGCGAAGCCAAAGCCGTCAGCGCAGGGACAGCCGAACTATTGGATACGCTCGAAAAAATCATGCCGCAAACCTCCACCCATGACAATTTGGCAGCGGTAGAGGATGCCCGTGACTCAAGCGAGGAGTTGACCCTGCCTAAGCCGGATGCGAATCCGCGTGAAAGTTTGGATGGTGTGCCCGACTTACTTCAGGAAGGGGGTGTTACAAGTTCGCCTACTGCTGATTCTGCAACACCAGAAGTTGTCGAAGAAACGCCGCCAGTCTATCGTTATCGCATCGCGGCCACCTTGCCAACAGAAATTGACGCCATGATTAGCGCGGCCCTCAAAGCCGTTGACATGGGATTACCCGATAGCGGCCTCTTCCAATGGCAAGCTCCCTTTCGCACCGATCAGCCGCACGCCATTGCCAGCATATTAGACCGATGGGCCACTCAGTTCCTACCCATTAAGACGGGCCTAGAGCGCGTCCACAGTGAGGTTGTTGGAGCGCAAACCTATATTGTCGGTTGGCGGTTGGAAAATAATGAAGCCCTTCATACCGCCCAAAATGCCCTCACTACTCAACTGGCTGCCAGCATTCAGCCCGAACCTGATGCTCCCGCTACTTTCCGCGCTGTCATCCCCATCAAAGCCACCATCCCGCCTGACCGCCTGCCACCGCTGGTCGGCTTTTTGCAGCGCAATTTTGAGGAACAGGCATGGACGGTTGAAGCGATTGAACTACTGCGGGCCCCCGTGCTGGATGAAGAAGAAATCGAGGAGCGCGAATCTGAGGAAACGCCTATTGATGAATGGGAAGTCATCGCCACCTTTAGATCTGGCGTGTAAATTTGCAAGAGATTTAAAGTAGAATGGCCTATTGTTTCGAAAAGGAACGCGGTAGACTGGTGAGACTATGTGCAACGACATGCAATAAACTCAAGGAGCATTTACCGTGAAATCCCCAATCCGTGTAACGGTGACAGGCGGGGCTGGTCAAATTGGCTACAGCCTGCTGTTCCGTCTGGCTAATGGTGAAACCTTTGGCCCGGACCAACCTGTCATTTTGCAGATTTTGGAAGTCCCCCAAGCGATGGATGGCCTGCGTGGCGTGGTAATGGAATTGGAAGACTGTGCTTTCCCCCTACTACACGACATTATCCCAACCGACGACCCCAACGTCGCGTTTAAGGATACCAACTGGGCACTCTTGGTCGGCAGCAAACCCCGTACTGCGGGCATGGAACGTAAAGAACTGTTGTCCGACAATGGCAAGATTTTTGTTGGTCAGGGTCGCGCTTTGAACGACCATGCCGCTAGCGATGTGCGGATTCTGGTCGTCGGGAATCCTTGCAACACCAACGCACTCGTCGGGATGAAGAACGCCCCCGATATTCCCCACAATCGTTGGTTTGCGATGACCCGTCTCGATGAAAACCGCGCCAAAACGCAAATTGCTAAAAAAGCTGGCGTGTTGGTCGGTGATGTAACCAATTTGGCTGTATGGGGCAACCACAGCGCCACCCAGTTCCCCAATTTTGAACATGCGCTGGTAAAGGGTAAACCCGCTCCGCAAGCGATTACTGACCGAGCATGGTTTGAAGGTGACTTCATGAAAACTGTGCAACAGCGCGGCAAAGCCATCATTGAAGCGCGTGGCAAGAGTTCTGCTGCCAGTGCCGCCAACGCTGCGATTGATACCGTCCGCAGCCTGCTAAATCCCACCCCAGCGGGCGATTGGACAAGCATCGCCATTCCATCCGATGGCAATCCTTATGGCGTTGCCGAAGGGCTAATTTTCTCCTTCCCCCTGCGCGTCAAAGGCGATGGTAGCTATGAGATTGTCGCGGGTCTGGAACTGAGCGCCTATGCCCGCGAGAAGATCAAAGCGACTGAGAAGGAACTGCTGGAAGAACGCGCCGATGTAGCATCCATGATGTAATTCCTTGGCGTGCTGGTGAGTAAATTGAAAATTTTGCAAGGGCAGGTACTGACCATCTGCCCTTTTTTGTTCCGCTAGGGTTTAGGAGACTATGAACGAATCAAACGGAATTGACGCACTGCTCCCTCCTGATATTGCCAAACGAGCCGAGCAAGTGGGGATTAAAAAAGCGGGGATGGATGCCGCCTCCGTCTTTACGCTTGCGCTACTGGCTGGCGGATTTGTAGGTGTCGGAGCGGTGTTTGCCACGACGACGGTGAGCGGGGCCGCTGGAATTTTGCCCTACGGTGTAACCCGTTTACTAGCAGGGGTGGTATTCTCTTTAGGCCTGATTTTGATCGTCGTCGCAGGGGGTGAGCTTTTTACAGGCAATAATCTGATTGTGATGGCATGGGCTAGTCGCAAGGTCAGTACCAAAGCACTCGTTAGAAACTGGGTATTGGTTTATGCTGGCAATTTTGTTGGAGCAATCTTGACCGCTGGGCTGATGTACCTGACCAAGCAATATGCGGCAGGCGGCGGCGCGGTTGGGAAAGCCGCCCTCAATATCGCCAACGATAAAGTCCACCTAGAGTTTATGCAGGCAGTGGCACTCGGCATGATGTGTAATGCGCTGGTGTGTGTGGCCGTCTGGCTGACCTATGGGGCACGCAGCACTACCGACAAAATTATGGCGATCATCTTTCCCATTACCGCCTTTGTCAGTGCTGGATTTGAACACAGTATCGCCAATATGTATTACATTCCGTTTGCCCTGCTCATCAAACAATTTGATAGCGATTTTGCGGCGGCTCAGGGGTTGAGCGCGCCGGATTTAACAGTTCAATCGTTTGTGATTGACAACCTGCTGCCTGTGACCATTGGCAATATCATCGGCGGGTCGGTTATGGTTGCCATTATCTATTGGTTTGTCTATCTACGTCCGCAAAAATAAAAACAGGGGGTAAAGTCCCCCTGCTCTGCTTCTAGTCGGATGATGCCTCACGTCCGCCTTTAAGCTGTTTCTTGTATTGCTCAAAACCGTTTAAGTCACCCTTTGCCAGAAAAGTAGCTTGTTTGGGCCATGTATCGGGCATGGTCGGGAGTTTGGCGGCACGGACGAGGTGGCGCAGATGCTCAACATCAGCCTCCGCCAGATCAGCAAATGAGATAATGCCATTATCCCGCAGCAGTTGTTGAAGTTTCGGGCCAATCCCCTCCAGCAAGGTCAAATCATCATATGCTTTGCCTTCTTTGACCCGGCGCTTCAAATCTTCAAGGCCATTCGCATCACCCGCAGCAGCCAATTTTGCCTGACGCGGCCATGTCTTCGCGTCACCTACCAGATCAACATTTTGCGCTTTAACGGCGTCGGCTAATTCGGCGGGCGTTTTGGCGGCGACCTGTGCAAAGCTGGTGATGCCAGCACTGCTCAAAGCAGCGGCAATCTTCGGGCCAATGCCTTCAATAATCGTCAGATCATCTGCAACGGGACCTTTCGGCTGTGGGGCTACGGGGGCTGCTTTGTGGGTATCGTGGGCAACTTGGGCCGCCTGAGCCACGCCAATTGCGACTTCAGCAGGTGATGCCGTCGCCAAGCCCTCACCCTGCCCCTCTTCATGGTGTTCCTCATCATGATCGTGATGGTGCCCGGTGTAGTGGGGCGTCTTTAAATCATCAAATTGGAGCCACGGCTTAAGCAGCACCAGCCACAAGGCCACCGCCCCGGCAATGATGACCAGTCCAGCATACACCGCGATACGTGCGTCATCAGGCCGAACGTCCATTACCGACATCGCCGCACCAACCATCGCCGCAGTCAAGCCCAAACCGCCAACCGCCGCGACCAAATATTCTTCAGGTTTAAATGGGTCGTGTAAAGCCAAGGGTTTACCCTCCGGTAGTCAAAATCCCGTGTAATTTTCAGATGAATTGCAGACAGTTCCATTTTGCCACAACACCCGTGAAGTTGCGAATATCTATGTGTCATACTAAGGACAATCGCATCAAAACTATTTTGATCTTTCATAAACCCATAACATACCAAAATATGCAATGGGTTTGTAAAAGTCGTCCGATTGGTTGAGATGATAGTGATTTTGAAGAGACCTTTATAAGCTCAAACAGACTTTGATGCAATCACCCTTCACTAGATATTTGGAGAAGTATTATCTACTTGGATAAAATGGTTAAGATAAATCCCCATTCTTGTTACCCTTATTCACTTCGCTACATGGAGGAATATTTCATGAGGAAAGCCATAACCAGAGTTATTGTGATGATGTTTGTTTTGTTGATGTACACATTTTGGGGTGGGAGGTTGCCTGCTACCCAGAAGTTGAAAGCGCAGGAGGGGACGGGTGGGCAGATTGCGTTCACGTCCGAGCGTGATGGCAACTATGAAATCTATGTGATGAACGCCGATGGAAGTGACCCACGCAATCTGACGAATAATACTGCTACAGATTCTAGGCCATCTTGGTCACCGGACGGAGCACAACTCGCATTTGTGTCTGACCGCGACGGCGATCGGGAAATCTATATCATGAACGCAGATGGTAGCAACCAGCGCAATCTAACCAACAATACTGAGTCCGATAGCTCGCCAGTGTGGTCACCCGATGGCGCTCAGATTGCCTTCACCTCCTTCCGCGATGGCAATTGGGAGATTTACTTCATGAGTGCCGATGGCAGCAACCAACGCAATATAACGAATAACAGTGCTTCCGACGGCTCCCTAAAATGGTCACCGGATGGGACACAAATTGCGTTTTCATCTGACCGTGACGGTAATTGGGAAATCTATGTGATGAATGCCGATGGCAGCGATCCCCGTAATCTGACCAATAACAGTGAAAGGGATGACTTTCCCGCTTGGTCGCCAGACGGGACACGGATTGCCTTTGCGTCCGATCGTGATGGCTACGAGAATATTTACCTGATGAATACTAATGGCGGCAACCCTATCAATCTAACCCAAGCTTTCTCTGCTAATTACGCCCCCGCTTGGTCGCCGGATGGTGCTCAGATCGTTTTTGGCACGTACCGCGACGGCAATGAAGAAATCTATGTGATGAATGCCGATGGTAGCGATCCCCGTAATCTGACCAATAATAGCGCCAACGATATGAATCCGGTGTGGTCGCCAGTCGCAGCGCAAAGCGATGGTAGGGTTGGTGTCTCAGAGACGCCACCTGCCAGCACCGAGACCTCGGGCGGACAGATTGCATTTGTATCTGGACGCGATGGCAACGCAGAAATCTATGTGATGAATGGTGATGGCAGCGATCCACGTAATCTGACCAATAATAGTGCGGACGATTACGACCCAGCTTGGTCACCGGATGGGACACAACTGGCGTTTGAGTCTAACCGGGATGGCAACTTTGAAATCTATGTGATGAGCGCGGATGGCAGTAATCTCGCTCGCCTAACGAACAACCCCTACGATGATCGCTTTCCAGTGTGGTCACCAGATGGGATGTACCTAGCGTTTATGTCGTCTGACACTAACGACAATCGAGAGATCTACATCATGAACTCCGATGGCAGCAATCTACACAATCTCACGCAAAACAATGCTTGGGATGGCTCTCCGGCTTGGTCACCAGATGGAACACAAATAGCCTTTGTGTCTGGTCGGGATGGTAGAAATGAAATCTACGTGATGAATGCCGACGGTAGCAATGTCCGTCGCCTTACCAATAACAGAGACTTCGATGGCGAACCGGCTTGGTCACCGGACGGAGCGCAACTTGTATTCCTATCGGAGCAAGACACCGATTTCGGTGAAGTCTATGTGATGAATGTGGATGGCAGCAACGTCCGCCGCCTCACCGATGACCGCGTCTATGAATTTTCTCCCGACTGGTCGCCCGATGGGGCGCAAATTACATTTACATCTAGGCGCGATGGTAATGATGAGATATACCTGATGAACTCTGACGGTAGCAATCCACGTAATCTCAGCAATCATCCGGCCTTTGATACCCAAGCAGTGTGGCAGCCCGTCGCAGTGCAAAGCAGCACACCAACTAACTAGATCGTTAACTTTAGGAGCGTCCGCGTCCTGTTGACCCAAGCTCAGGCGGCGCTCCAAGGAGACGATTTAATCACTGCCCAGTCGTTGTTAGGGTTAGCTGCAAAGGCCTTGACGTTACACTGGGCTTTTTGGGACTAATTTCTACGATAAGGGAGCATTGTTCATGCAATATCGGCGTCTAGGTAACTCCGGATTAAAAATTAGCGCACTCAGTCTCGGTGGGTGGACAACCTTTGGCGAACTGGTCAAAGATCAAGGCGTCACCACCAAAATTATCGAACGGGCCTATGCCGCGGGCATCAACTTTTTTGACATTGCCGACGTTTATGCGATGGGCGAATCCGAACGCATGATGGGTAAAGTCTTGGCGAAATTTCCGCGCCATACTCTCGTCATCTCTTCCAAACTTTTCTGGCCGATGAGCGATGATGTCAATGATCGAGGACTTTCACGCAAGCACATTATGGAAAGTGTGCATAAATCACTCCAGCGCATCGGCACGGATTATCTCGACCTCTACTTCTGCCATCGCTACGACGACGACACCCCACTTGAAGAAACCATCCGCGCAATGGACGACCTCATCCATCAAGGCAAAATCCTCTATTGGGGAACGAGTGAATGGACAGGGGCACAAATCCAAGCCGCCTTTGATCTCTGCGAAAAGTACAATCTCTATAAACCACAGGTCGAGCAACCCCAATATAGCATCTTGGTACGGGAGAAATTTGAAGACGATGTGCTGCCTGTTGCCAAGAAAAATGGTGCGGGGCTGGTCGTGTGGTCGCCATTAGCAAGCGGCTTGCTGACCGGCAAATACGACAACGGTGTACCTGCCGACAGCCGCTTAGGTCAGTTGGAATGGCTACGCAATCGCTGGCTAGACAGTGATCGGGATGTCGTAACACGGATCAAAGAATTTAAGACGATTGCCGATGAATTAAATGTAACCCGTTCCCAGCTTGCCATCGCATGGACACTGCGCGATCCTGCCGTAACAAGTGCGATCACTGGGGCAACCCGTGTTGAACAACTCGAAGAAACACTTAAGTCGGTTGATATCAGATTGAATACCGGTGTTGTAGAAAAAATAGAAGCCCTCTTTACCGAATGAAGCAATTGGGGAGGATTTTGTCATTCCTCCCCTGCTTCTATTCCAAAATCACCCCATCCATATCCGGTACTCCATTGAGGAAATCCAACACCCCCATTGCCTTGCGCCCTTCCAATTGCAGGCGCGAGGGGGCATAGCGGCCCTCGCCCGTCCCAATCACCAGCGGCGCATCCGAATCATGAATCGAAATTTGGCCTGCCTTTAATTGATGCGGATTTCCACTCAATGGAACTCCCAAATGTAATTTTAAGGTCTGCCCATTGAGAGTAGTAAATGTACCGGGCCAAGGATTAAATGCCCGTACCCGCCGATCAATTGCTATAGCAGAATCGGCCCAATTGATTTTGCCATCTTCCTTATTGATACGTGGGGCATAGGTCGAAAGCCCATCCTCTTGCTGTAGCGGCAAAATGTCGTGGCTCAAAAATCCACGCAGAGTATTGACCAGCAGTGGCCCACCCACTGCCGCCAACTTATTATGTAGGGTTTCCCCCGTATCATAGGGCAAGATTTCGACCTGCGCTTGGCTCAACATCGGGCCAGTATCCAAGCCAGCATCCATTTGCATAATCGTGATGCCTGTCACAGCATCGCCCGCCAAAATCGCCGCTTGGATGGGGGCTGCTCCCCGCCAGCGCGGAAGCAGGGAGGCATGAACATTGATGCTGCCAAATTCCGGCAAATCCAGAACGGCCTGCTTCAAAATTTGTCCATAGGCCGCGACTACGTGCAGATGCGGATACCATGAACGCAGTTTTGCCATGACCTCCGTTCCACGCAATTTTTCGGGCTGAAACACTTCAATCCCATGTTGTAGGGCTAGTTGCTTGACCGGGCTTTGTTGAAGCAGTTTGCCACGTCCGGCGGGGCGGTCTGGCTGTGTTACCACCCCCACCACCTTAAAATCGGGAGCATCTATCAAGGCTTGTAGCGATGGAACAGCGAATTCCGGTGTCCCCATAAAAACAACTCGTCGGGTCATTTAGCTGATTACCTCGTAAAGCTGTTATAATCAAAGTGTTCACATCAACTATGATTGCATGGAGCATAGGATTATGCCAGACCCGCTGCGTGATTTACGAAACTCTCAACGCAAAGCTCAAGATATTCAAAATATGCCGAGGCGTGAATTGGGACAGGCCAAAAGCAAAGGCCGCCAACTTATCAATGCCCCCGGACGGGAAGCACGACAGGCCAAAAATCAAGCCCTCAACCCGCTTTATAATGCGAATCGTCAAGCGAAATCCATCGGTGGGCAGGTACGTGGTCTAGGGGTCGCCCCCATGCCACGCCGTGAATATAAACGCCAAGCGGATCGTCGCACCACCACCGATTTTGCCGTCAGTGCCCTATTCTATCCCGTTCCCCTGATAGCTTTTTTCGGCGGCATGGTGCAGGACTGGGACACCTCTTTTACGCGTCATAATATGATCAACGCCCGTATGTTATGGGTCGTCATGATTATCCTATTCCCGCTGTCCCCCCTGCTCTGGCTCTATTCGTGGTTTTTGGGTTTTCAAGCCTATAGCGGCAAGCGCCCACGTATTCCTGTCTTAACTAATTTTGCCGAATCACAAGGGTGGATCGAACCACCACAACCAGCCCAATAGTGAAGTGTGCTATTTAAAAATTGGAGTAATTCAGACCGCGCCAAAAAATAGAGGTATCTGTGAGTCACCAGCCAAAACGCTGGCAGTTTGCGCCCGCCGCCCCCGTCCATTTTATCAATGCTCTAAGCGATCTAGGGCCAGTCTTAGCGCAGGTGCTCTACAATCGCGGCCTTACCACCCCTCAAGTAGCCCGTAGTTTTCTGATGGGTGATTTGCCACTCCATGACCCCATGCAAATGTTGGGGATGGGTAAAGCGGTTGGTCGTATCCGTCAAGCCATTAAACGCAAGGAGAAAATCGTCGTCTATGGTGACTTTGATGCCGATGGCGTCACCAGTACCGCCGTCTTGGTCACAACCCTTCGTGCTCTAGGGGGGGTGGTTGAACATTACATCCCCAATCGAATTGATGAGGGCTACGGCCTCAATACCCCGGCCCTGCTCGAACTTGCCCGACGCGGCACAAAATTGGTCGTAACGGTAGACTGCGGCATCCGCTCCGTTGAAGAAGTCCAAGCAGGCCGCGATGCCGGACTCGACATTATTGTGACCGACCATCACTCCATCGGTGAAATCATCCCGCCTGCCTATGCCGTGCTGAATCCTAAACAGACCAACTGCTCCTATCCCGAAGACATGTTGGCGGGGGTCGGCATCGCCTTTAAATTAGCCTCCGCTCTATTAAAAGTTTTTTCTGAACAAGATCGCACCCCACCTCCTATTTCCCAGCGCGATTTATTGGATTTGGTGGCGGTTGGCACGGTTGCTGACCTCGCCCCTCTTGCCCGTGCCGAAAATCGCAAATTAGTTCAGTTGGGTCTGAATGAACTTTCCAAAGCCCGCCGCCCCGGTCTATATAAATTATTGGAGGAAGCGGGTGTCTCGCCCGGAAACGTCACGACTACGACTATCGGGTTTATTATCGGCCCACGCCTCAACGCCGCCGGACGCCTGCAAAGCGCCACCACTGCCTATAAACTGCTAGTCACTGAGGATTGGCAAGAAGCGACTGAACTAGCAAAAGAGCTTCAAAGCCTGAACACTCGCCGCCAAGAATATACATTGGCTGCTTATGAACTGGCCCGTGAAATGGCCTTAAACACGAATAATGGCAACGGAAGCACGCCTTCTCTGATTTTCGCCGCCCATCCCGAATTTTTGCCGGGGATTGTGGGCTTGGTGGCTGGACGTCTCACTGAGGAGTTTTATCGCCCGTCCGTCGTGGTCGAAATGGGCGAGACCGAATCACATGGCTCATGCCGCAGCATCCCCGAATTTAATATCACCGCCGCCCTAGATCGCTGTGCCGATTTGTTGTTGCGGCATGGGGGACATGCCCAAGCAGCGGGGTTCACGGTCCAAAATGAAAACATCCCTGTGCTGCAACAGCGCTTGGCTGAAATCGCCGAGACGGAACTCTCACAGCACGACTCGCGGCCTACACTCTTGGTTGATGCCGATGTCCCGATGTCAAGCCTCACAATGGATTTGGTCAGTCAACTTCAAGCCTTAGAGCCAACAGGGACTGAAAATCCCGAACCAGTGTTTGTTACCCGTAGGCTGCGCGTGCGAGAAGCGCGTCTCGTCGGCAAGGAGAATAATCATCTAAAATTGCGTGTGGGGGATGGGCCATTTGGCATGGATGCGATCGCCTTTGGGCAGGGTCATTGGTTCAGCGATTTGCCCCCTGTGATTGACATGGCCTATCATCTGCAAGTGAATGAATGGAACGACCGTCTTACCCTGCAAATGCAAGTGCTTGACATTCACCCTACGGAGCGTGGTAAATGAAAAGGCTAGCCGGTCTTTGCCTGCTGCTCGTTGTGGTTTCGAGCCTATGGAACACCCCGTCGCTTGCCCAAGAATCCGAAGACCCCATTCGCGTTTTTGGTGTCGTGGATGGTTATTGGCGGCCTGATGACGCTGAAGAGTTAGGTATCTCATGGGAACGCATCACATTCGACTGGTCTAAGCTGCAACCACAGGGGCCGGGCACTTTTGAGCCAAGTGCTATGCGTGAGGAATGGATTACAAAAGCAGTCTCTTCGGGTCGTGAGGTGGTTGGGGTTATTATTGGGACACCCGTCTGGGCCAGCGCCAATGGACAAACTAATGGTGTCCCTTCCGGACTATACGAACCCATTGATAGCCCCAATAATCTGTGGGCTATTTTTTTGCGCGAATTGATGGCCCAACGCATGACCACCAATATCCGTCGCTGGATTATTTGGGATAAACCCGATATTCGCACCGATGACCCCGGCCAGCCCGCCACTCTCGCAGGCTCGGCCCAAGATTATTATCGCTTACTGAAAGTCGCTAATCAGACCATCAAATCGGTCAATAGCAAAGCGAGTATTTATGTCGGCGGTCTCGTCTGGTGGAACGACATTGCTGCCGGACGCGAGTTATTTTTGCAGCAGTTTTTGAGCATTGTGGCAGATGACCCCTCCGCCGCTGACAACAATGATTTTTTTGAGGGTGTGACGCTGAATATTGTGATTCCCCCCGCCCCACTGCCCGGTATCACCATCACCTCCGATAGCGCAGGCGACATCACCAGCAGCGTCCGCACAATGTTAGATCAGGCTGGATTTGAGGATAAAGCCATTTGGGTGACAGAATTGAATGCCGTTCCTACCGCTGATCCTGATGGTGGTCTACCAGATGCCCCACTGCAAATCTCGTTGGAGCAGCAGGCCGATTTTATGATTCAAGGGACAGCTATGGCATTAGGCGCAGGAGCATCAAGGATAGCTGTCTATAAATTGTTCGATTCAAATTTCACAACAGGTACGACCCCTCCCTATGGATTATTGCGGCCCGACAACAGCCGCCGCCTCGCCTTTGATACCTATACCCTTGCTATCGAATTGTTTAATACCACCCTCACCGCCACTGCCAGCCGCAGCCAAAATGGGCGTTTGGTCATTTTGCAGCAGGCAGGTCGCACCCTGTATATCGTTTGGACGGCCCATACCCAAGCGGTTAATTTTTGGGTCGAGTCCAAATTCCGCGACGAGCCAACCGTTTTGGATTCATTTGGTAATGCCCTGCCTACCCCACGCATTGGTGTTGGGCCGGATGGTCTCAATGTACATGTCATCGAAACCCCACCCGCTGTACCTGATGCAAACGGTAATGTAATTATCGGCGGATCCCCTCGCATTTTGATCTTGGAAGGCGAACCTCGCCACGTTTGGGCGGCTGTTGGCACTAATGCACTCCAGCTTAATTAAATTGAACTTCGCAGGGGGCGTGTCACATCCGCGCCCCTTGCACCTCACCACACTTGCCATTGGCCTATTTTTCTTTTCGGTCTATATTTTTTCCATCGGCACTCCCTTCTATAGCAGCGACGGGCAGGTAATGTATGAAACCGCCCGTGCCATCGCCTTGCAGCATACTCTTGCCATTCCACCCAGCGACCTCCCCCAGACCATAGTCGGGCATGATGGACGCACCTATAGCAAATATGACCCCGGCCTGCCCCTGCTGTCTGCCCCTATAGTGTTTGCTGCTGATGAACTGGGCAAGGCGACCCAATCCAATCGTTATGCCCTTGCCGCGATTGCCGTTCAGTTAATTCCCGCTGCTGCTATGAGCGTCGCCTTTGCCGGAATATTTCATATCGCCAGTTGCCTCTATGCTGTCCCTCGTGCCCTGCTCGTGACGTTTATGGGTGGATTCTGCACCTTAGCATGGCCCTATGCCCGTCTCTATTTCGCCGAGGCGGTACTCGCTGGCTGCATGACCCTTGCTATCGCCCTCCTGTGGGACAAAATTTCGACACGCAGCATCATACTCTCCTCCTGTGCCATGGGTCTTGCCATCTTGACCCGTGCTAGCGCCATCATTTATCTGCCTGCCTTTGCATATTTGATTTGGAAAAATACTCCCCACCGCCGACAGCACTTAGGCCTATTTGGATTTGGCCCACTACTCGCTATCATTGCCCTTGCCATAAACAATTATCTGCGTTTTCATAGTTTCATGACTACAGGATATGAAGGTGAATCCTTCCACTGGCTGCCCATTGAAGGCATAGTCGGCTTATTATTCAGTCCCGGCAAAAGCATTTTTCTCTATAGCCCACCGTTGATTTTGAGCCTTACTTTGTGGGCCAAACTCCGCCACAACAATCCCCCTCTGGCATGGACGCTTATCATAACAGCTGGGACGGCCCTCATTTTTTATGGGGCATGGTGGGCATGGCATGGCGGATGGGTCTGGGGACCGCGCTTTTTGGTGCCGCTCGTCCCCCTGTGGTGTCTACCATTGGCGATGCTTCCCCCACGCCGAAATTGGGCAAGCCTAATGCTGGTCATGTGTGTATTAGGAGTGATCGTGCAAATTTTGGGGACATTCACGGATGTCACCCCGCATTATGCGAAGGTCTTCGGCGACAATAATCCCGATGACGAAACGGGCTATGCTATGGTACACTACTCGCCTGCCCATTCCCCGCTGGTTGGGGCATGGCAGCGGGCTAGTATTGGTAAATGGGAGACCCCCGCGATTTTCCGGCTGGAAACGACTGGTTTACCCGGCGATTGGCTGCGAATCATCCATAGTAGCGTGATTATCATATGGCTACTCAGTAGTGGTTGGATTGTCCGAGTCAGTATAGGATTGAAAAATGGCACCCACAAAACCAAAATTTAACTATGGCGGACAGGCGGTGATGGAAGGCGTGATGATGCGCGGTGTCCATCTGGCGGCGATTGCTGTGCGTGACCCCGAAGGCAAAATCGTCGTGCGTGAGGAAAAACTCAACTCGGCGTTGTATCGCGGGCGAATCAGCAAAATCCCCTTTGTACGTGGCTTAATTGGCTTGTGGGATGCGTTGGGTCTTGGCACAAAAGCCCTCATTTGGAGCGCCAACGTTGCCATCGGCGAAGAGGAAGAAGTCATTACAGGTAAGACAGCAACAGCTTTGGTGATTGTATCGCTCAGTCTTGGCATCGGCCTCTTTTTTGTCCTACCAACAGCGGCCACTACTGGCGCAAAAGAGTTGTTTGGCATTGACAATCATTTCGCCCTCGAAACGATTGAAGGCACGATTAAATTAGCGCTATTTCTGGGTTATCTGGGGATTATCGGATTCATGCCCGATGTCAAACGGCTGTTTGGCTATCATGGCGCGGAACACAAAACCATCAATGCCTACGAAGCGGGCCGCAATTTAGTCCCGAACGAAGTTCAGACCCAACCCATTGAACACCCCCGCTGTGGAACGGCCTTTTTGTTAACCGTCGTGGTTCTCAGCATTTTTATTGGCGGCCTAGTCGGACGGCCCAGCAATTTCTTTGCACTCTTGACCTCCCGCGTTTTACTCATTCCGGCGATTGCAGGTCTATCTTATGAAATCCTCCGTTTCACCGCCCGTCATGCCGAAAACCCGCTGGTGAAACTGGTCATTACCCCCAATCTGTGGCTGCAACATTTGACCACCCGCCAACCCGATGACGCGATGATCGAGGTTGCCATTGCCGCGCTAGAACGGGTGCTGGAATCCGAAAAACTTGCTAAACCATCTACCCACCCTGCCGAAAATCCATCCATGCCATTAGCCGCGATGGACGGAAGCACCGCCGCCGATTAACCAAGAAAGAGGGCTTGCCATGCTCGGCAATCAGTTGTTACAAGGGGAAAAGGTCTACCTGAACGCCATCACCCGCGAAGATATACCCCAGTTCGGGCGGTGGTTTGGGAACTTGGAACTTCTCAGCTATCTTTGGACAGACGCTGTTTTCCCCCAGACACAGGAAGACGAAACCGAGTGGTTTGAACGAATGCGAAAAAGCGATGATTATGATTTTGCTATTCGCACCCTCGACCATAATCAGTTGATTGGCAGCGTTGCGATCAAAGCCCCGGACTGGAAAAATCGTTCGGCGGTGTTTGGTATTGCCATCGGCGACTCAAATTATTGGGGTCAAGGTTATGGCACAGACGCCACCCGGGTCATTTTGCGTTATGCCTTCCTTGAACTCAACCTCCATCGCATTGAGTTATATGTCTACAACACCAACCCCCGCGCCATCAAATCTTATGAAAAAGTAGGTTTTCAACTAGAGGGGGTCAAACGCCAAGCCGCTTTCCGCGACGGGCAGTATTTTGATATTCATATCATGGGCATCCTGCGTGATGAATGGCAGGCCCTTAATCCATAATTACCTATGTTTGATGTCATGAAAGAAAATCCGCGCCGCGCCGCACTGGTGTTAATCCCGGTTGCGCTGGTGGCGTTGACCTATTTGCTCTACACCGTCCAACTCACCCTCGACCAAAATGATGGGCATGTGGGGGCGCTATTGGACGATACATGGATTCACGTCCGCTTTGCCGATAAGCTCTCCAATGGTGATGGCCTATCCTACAACGGCACAACCTTGACCGCTGGCGCGACTAGCCCGCTGTGGGTATTGATGCTGGCCGCGATCTACGCCGTCACCAACCCACCCCTGATGACCCAAGTAGATATTGCGATTTCCCTGAGCGCGATCTGGCATGTCCTTTCGGTGTTGACGATTACTGGCTTCGGTTGGTGGTTGACCCGCCGCGCTTGGATTGGCATCATCGCAGGTCTATTTACTGCCCTGACCGGACGCTATCTGTGGATGGGCTTGTCGGGCATGGAGACTACCGCTTTTGCTACCCTGTGCATTCTCGCCCTATGGAGTCATCTCCACGATATTCGGCTTGGACGTGCCTTTAGCTGGACAACTGGTATCTTAACGGGCCTTGCCACTCTCGGACGCCCCGAAGCCTATCTACTTGCCCTCTTAATCGGCTTTGATGGATTTTTTTATATCGCGCTGCTCGAAAAAGCCTCCCCGCGTGGCATTCTGCTCAAATTTAGAGTGGCATGGCGTGGAATCATCGCATATATTCTGCTGGCGGGTTCTTATCCCCTCGCTTGCCTATTGATTGATGGACACCCCCTACCCAACACCTTTCGCGCCAAATCCTTTCTCGGTAAGGAATGGCCCAACCTCCCGCATGATTTTTTTTGGACGCCCCTTAAAGATCATGGCTGGTTATTGGTTGGCCTAGCCATTATCGGCACATTTTGGCTGTTCTGGCAGGCGCGTAAACGTGATGGCTTTGGACTCGCCTATCCCCTATGGCCCATTGCCTTTGTCTTAGGAGTCTTATTTTTGGGGTCGCAGCGATATTGGATTAATCATGGACGTTATGTCTCCCCCGCCATTCCCTTCCATGCACTTGCCGCCGCGTTGGGTATTTGGGCCATCGTCCAATTCTTGCAGCAGGAACGTCTCAAATCGCTACGCCTGCCTCAGAGATTTACCCAAGTGGGCTTGCCTGCATTTTTGACCATTCTCGTAGCGGGTCTGGTCTTTGAACGTGGTTTTTATAACGCTGATCAAGTGGCGAATGATGTTGGGCAATTACGCAAAATGCACGTCGCCGCGGGTTTCTGGTTTAGAGATCACACCACCCCCGACCAAATCATCGCCCTAAATGATGTCGGCGCGATTGCCCATATTTCCAACCGCCGCGTCCTTGATTTGGAGGGCTTGGTTTCGCCGGAAGTGATTGATGCGACCCGCGACACCGAGGACA
Organism: Chloroflexota bacterium; assembly: GCA_013112715.1. Lineage (GTDB taxonomy): Bacteria > Chloroflexota > Anaerolineae > Aggregatilineales > J027 > CFX10. Next base: position 130,807 of record JABFGB010000003.1, on the reverse strand, counting down.
AAACCTGTCCCCACGATTTGCAATTGGCCCGGCTAATGCTCAAACAACCGCCAGCGTTTATTGGGGTGTTTCCATGGTTCTATCCCTGTCTGACCTCATGGCCCGGTGCGCTGCAACCATTTACAGTATTTGCCATCACTGGCCCAACGGTGATTGCAGGTGGTGAAATGGTTATCTATTGGCCCATGTGGGGAAACTGGCCCATTTTGGTGGCCGCGCCAGATGACGCCCTACCGATTCAGGCTAATTTCCAAGACGGGGTGGAATTGTTGAGTTATCGCGCCGAAAAGACCCCCGCAGGTCTAAAAGTGACCCTGTGGTGGCAAGCCCATGAGCAGCCCAACGCTGACTATCACATTTTTGTGCATCTAATCGGGGCAGATGGCACACAGATTTCGCAGCACGACAGCCAGCCGCAAAACGATCAATTCCATATGTCGTGGTGGCGCTCCGGCGACATCATCCGTGATGAGCATATCATTCCACTGACTGATACCAGTGTTTTGGATCAAGAGGGTCTAAGTCTACGCATCGGTGTGTATCATTACCCGGACGGCAGACGTCTGCTCCGTACCGATGCCCAGCCCGACCATCCTGATTTCACTCAAATCCCACTGGTGCTGACCTATCGAATATTTGGCTAAGAGCCTCCCACCATTCGACCTCCCCATCACCGAGTTTAGGTTGGGGGGATGCCGCTTTGGTGGGATTCGTTTGCACCCGTGAAGTCGCGCTCGGTGATGGTGTAGCCGTTTGGCGCGGCGTTGAGGTTGCAATGGGTTGAACGCTTGGTGTCAGATAATAATAGTAGGTCGGGTTGGAGGTCGGGAAGTAATAGTTGAACGACGAGTTCGACTGAAAAGCCCCTGCCATCGCTACGGCATAAAACGCAATACAGGCCGCAATGCCTAACCCAAACACCCCAGATACGCCTAACCCGATAAACGCCTGCTGTCGGGTACGTTTAGTATCTACCGCATCTTTGGCATTAACCAGTGCTAACACGGACAGCAAAAACCCGACCAATGGCAAACACGCCCCGCCCATGCAGCAAAGGCTTGGCACAGTGATGACTGAAACCAGTAAGGCAACGAACGCCATCACATCGTTATTATTGGCCTGATACATCACCTTTTTGCCAGCAATCGCCCCTTTTGCCTTACGCACCCCTTCCTCGACCTTTTCTGCCGATTCGGTAGCACGGGCCTGCGCCGGAATAATGCCTGCGGCATAGATGGCAGGCGAAATGACCTGCACCCCTTGGGCCTCGGCTTGCATGGCATGTTCTTTACAAAGCCGCTGTCCATCTACCGTGTAATAGAGGCAGTAGCCACACAGGGCTTTTTGGCAGACTTCGCAGTGTTCTATCGCCGCCCGATCAGGATGGTTCTCGCAATACACTGTCTCATTGTCAAATGGAAAATCCAAATCAGTCGTCATTGTTCTCGCTTTACCAACTATAACGCCTCAAGTTCCGTCATCATACTTGCCATCACTTGGGCGGCCTCTGGCAATCCATAGTCAACCAGTTTTGCTCGACTAAAGGAAAGCTGGTCAATAACCTGTATACGAATTTCGCGGGGTTGTGTTTTGGCCCAATTCGCCTGAAGCTGATGCAGGCGGGTCAAGGTCTCAGCCGCTTGGCGCAGGGTAAACCCATCCCCCACCTTGTCTGCCAATTGGAGTGAGCGATGGAGATGCTCATTCCCCGCCGCAATATCCCCATTTTTTAACACCACCAGTGTGCCCAGTGTTATTTCCGCCACCGCCTCATTCCGCAAATTGCCCAATCGCTGGAACAATTCGAGACTCAAGCGCAGGTGGGCTTCAGCTTCAGAGAATTGGCGTTGTTGGGTCTCGATCCGAGCCAAATCATGATACACCACCGCCAAATCCAGTGTGTTTTGCAGTGGCAGCATTTCGGCTATCGTTTGGTGGAGCAGACGTTCAGCCTCATCCAGATATGGCTGTGCCGATACCGCATCATGAGATTTCTCTGCCCGTAGGTGATAAATATAAGCCATTTGGCGGCGTAGATTGGCTCGCACTAACCATAACCCCTGCTGAGTGGCGGTTTCTACACCTTCAATGAGTAATCTTTCGGCCCGCTCCATCTCCCCCAACTCAATGAGTGCCGCTGCAAAATCATTCACTAGGCGTACTCCTGCTTTACCATCTCCACTGGATAGTGCATAGGCTTTCTCAAAACGACTGACTGCCTCACTGAATTTACCCTGCCCTACTAACACCCTACCCATTTCGCCTTGAGCGATAGCGGCTTCTACAGGATGATCCTTCAATAATTCAAGTGCCTGCTGATACTGCACCATTGCCTCTTGGAGTTGGCTGCGATGAATCAAAAAACGGCCATAGGCGATGCGAGCCTGCCCCTCTGCCAATGGTATCGGGTGCGCCCGATACCAAGCCAATGTGGTTTGGAAAATCTCCCCCGCCTCCTGCTGCCGTCCATCAATGGCATCTAACGTCACGGCGATCTCGATACCCAAGCGGGCATACAGAGGATTTTCGCCATCCAGCTTTTCGCGCACCCGCTGAAGATAATCTAATAACTCGCTGGCGAGGCCGTTTTCGCGCATCAGCAGAGCGTTTTGCAGAATCAACTCTGCCAATAGGGTCGGGTCAGTCTTGCTGGCAGGCCGTAGTTGGCGACCCAAAACACCGCGTAGATTATTGAGCGCCGCCTGTTGTTCGCGTGTTAGTGCCAATGGATTAATTGTCGTACCCATGCCTATTTTGCTCCCCCAGCCTGCACCCAATAGCGGATAACTTGTTGGTCAATCGTGTCTTGCTCGGCTTCACTTAACGGATACCGTTGCCGCAGATAGAGCCGCACCGTTGGCGGGATGGTATATAACCGATCCTCACGGCGCAATAACTGACGCTGGATTAATTGTCGCAAATGTTCGCGGCTTTGGGAATCAATCGCCTGTACCAGTCGGCGGTCAAACCCATCGGACAGCCCTTGTAGCCGGCACAAAAAGGCTTGAGTCGGAGCAGATAATTTCTGATATTGCACCCCAACATGACGCTCAAATAAGCGCGTGGTATCCGCAGTAAGGGTCTCCAAATCTTCCAATGCTGCTTCTAGCCCGTCCAGCTGCGCCAAGCGTAGGGCCTCTTTAATTAGCCAAGGGGTAAAGGCCGTTTTTTCGACAAATTGACGCAGCACCGTAGCATCTGAAAACTCAGCAGTTAGGTCATGGTCAACAATCAGCTTTTGGATCAATGTTTCCGCATCGGCAGGCTGCATTTCGACCAATGTCAGATCACGTGCCCCGCTCATATCCGACAAACCTAAGATGCTCTCCCACGACGTCAACATCACCCGTGTCCCACCCATCGGGTCCAGTCGGCTAATAAATTGGGCGAGTTCACTTAATTCTGCCACATTCCCCCAGTCATTGGCTTGGTCAAGTACCATCAGCACACGCCGTTGACGCAGGATATTTTCTAATTCCACTAAGGGGGTACTCAGCGGCAACTCCAATAGCAACCGCAATTGGTTAAAAATGTCCTCTGCGCGGGTCTGTTCCGACACTTGTACCCAGACAATGCCATCTGAAAAGCGCCAACCATAGCGGGAGATAAACTCACTTGCCAGCCAACTTTTGCCTATCCCGCTCAGGCCATAAATCATAAGCTGTCGGCTGCTATTGAGTTTTTCACCAAGCTCCAAAAGCGGCTGTCCCTGCCCTACAAAATCAGGATTGATCGGCACATTTCGCATCGGTGGCAAACCGGGGTCAATAATTGGCTGCACGGCCTGCTTTTCGATAGGTGGATAGTCCAACAACACTGCATCATGTTTGGCGACCAGTTGAAAATCGTGGGTATCGTCAATCCCAAAGCGATTCAAAGCGGTTTGATATGCTTCTTGCACCGTCTTGCCGATGGCAAGGGTCGCATAAAAATGTTCAGCAAACAACTGCTGTGCGACCTCCGATGCCCCTATGGTTAGGACGGCTTGCAACGAGGATTGTTCCAATAATTTCTGAATCCCCACTGTCGAGATTAGCCCTTGTATGACCAGCACTTTTACGGGGCTACGTTGCAAGATACGCGCTAAATCCTCGATTGAGAGTTCAATATCCCGCCCTTGTTCATCCTCCACGAAAAATAGGTCATTCTCGATACGGCAAATCAGGTGCAGAATTTGTGCGGAGGGACTAGTAGCCAGCAAAGCAGCAAGGCGGCTCAAGGTTGGTGGATTGAGGCGAGTGAGAGCCAATGCTTGTGCTCCCGGATTGATCTGGCTGGCAGTGCTGATACTCCCTGCCAATCGCCGCCACCCCAGATGTCCAGCAGTCTGTTCAGCAATCAGGGTAACAATATGGAGGTAATGCTGTAACAGGGCCAGACTCAGTTTTCGCGTATCACCTACCGCCGTAGCTTCCTCCGGCGGAGTCGTTGAATTGCCAGATAAACCCGGCTCCCGATTCAACACCGCAATCAGTTTTTGTAGATTGGCTGGATACACCGCCTCGCTGCTCAAATCCACCCATTGGATCGTCTGCAAATTGAGAAACAGTTGGGCGGGCTGATACAAAACGGGCAGAATTAGTTGGTCAGACTCCTGTGCAAAATTGACTTCCTTCCGCACATACTCTGACGCCATTGAGTCCGGTGATATAACTACAATTACCGCAATCGCTTCTTTGAGGCCCTTCTCAATAGCCGCTTCCCAAATATCACCCGGTTGAATGCTGATTTGGTCAAACCAGACAGATAAACCTGCCTGCTGCAAGTCCTTCACCAACTGCGTTACAAACGTAAGATTTCGGCGTGAATAACTGACAAATATATGGGACACGAAGAATGTTAGCCCTTCTTCTGTGAAAAAATAGATGACTTTCAACACCCTATGGCGATTATGAGGCAAACTATACAGGGTGGCAAGTTCGGACTATGTTATTTATTTGTGTGGCATTTCACATACAAGGATTTTTGGGAAATCATGAGCACCACCGATTCCGCCTGTCTACCCAGCATCATGGCTGTGTTGACGGCCCTTGTCTTATTCACCGGAATTTTTTCGGGCTTTACGGACTCGGATGAAACTACCTCTACTACACTGCCACTCGACCCCAACACGATTGCACGCGGCCAAAGCCTTGCCTACGATTATGGGTGTATCGGCTGTCATTATGTTGGTAGCCGTACTGCTGCCGCGTTTAATGGTTTATACAATTCCGAACGCCTCCTAACGAATGAAAATATAATCATTGCCGACGAAGCCTATTTACGGGAATCTATCCTTGAACCCCGTGCCAAAGTCCCGGACGGCTATGCACGCGGCATCCATCCCTCTGATTATCGAGTACGCCTGAACGATCAACAAGTAGACGCTATCGTTGCGTTTATCATATCGCTGGCAGATCAATAACCTGAGCTATCAAGGGGGATAGCATAAAATCCCTATCCCCTTCTACAATTTCCTGTACTACATCGTTGCCCGAATTTCACCACCATCCACCGGAATCAGCGCCCCATGAATAAAACCCGCCGCTGGGGAACAGATGAATGTCGCCACATTGCCAAACTCCTCGGGTCGGCCCATCCGCCGCAACGGTATACTGACTTGGCGTTTGACCCGTTCTTCGTCCATTGTTGACCCGCTGGATGAAGCCACCACCGACAAAATCTGCGTCACCCGTTCCGTCTCTGTCCATCCCGGCAAGATGGCATTGATACGAATCCCGCTTGGCCCTAGCTCGTTCGCCAGCGATTTGACCAACCCTGCCAACCCTGCCCGCATCACGTTCGACAAAATCAAGTTATCCCCCGCCTGCTTGGTCGTCAGGGAAGTAATCAGCAAAATCGCTGGGCTTGCCGATTGGCGTAGGGCGGTCAAAGCCGTCTGGATCATCTGTATGGGAGCAGCCATCAACGAACGATAGGCACTTTCCCAATCACTCATCTGGAATTTTTCAAAATTGCCGGGGGGCGGCCCTCCTGCGTTTGTCACCAAAACATCCAGCCCACCCAATTTTTGAATGGCCGCCTCAATCACGTGCTTGGCCCCAACTTCATGGTGAATATCCCCATCAATCGGCCAAACAGTGTGCCCGGATTCGCGCTCAATCATCTGCGCCGTTTCCGTCAGCGTTTCAAGGTTGCGGCCATTAATAGCAACCGATGCCCCTTCAAGGCTAAAGCGTCGCGCAGTAGCGGCCCCTAGTCCACTGCGACTTGCAGCTACAAACACTTTTTTTCCAGCCAGTCCTAAATCCATAGTTTTCGCTCCCGAATCTGAGATGGATAGGATTTTATTATAGCCTTCACCCGTGTATCGCCCCACACTGCGCTTTTTCGGAATCGTAACAAGGTGTTGCGGACTTGTAACAACCCCATCCTAACGGCGCAACAGTCTTACGCTATATTTAGAGGTTGATAAGATAGGGAGTAGGGTTCACTTTACCTCTCGCCATATTCGACTACAATAACAGGTAAGACAGTGTCTGTTTGGTGGGGCAGCACTAATAAACAGACTAAAGGATTCACAGCATGGATACAAAACCGAAAATCCTCTTGGTAGATGACGAAGAAGCCATCCGCTCCAATTTGGCTTCCTTCTTTGGGCGATCTGGGTTCACTGTCGAAATCGCCACTGATGGACAAGAGGCTCTCGATAAAACCAGTCATTTCGAACCCAACCTCATCGTGATGGATGTCCTGATGCCAAATGTAGATGGACGCGAAGCCTTACGCCGCCTGCGCCAATCCGGTAATTGGACACCCGTCATTTTGCTGACTCGCGTTGGCGAATCCACCGAACGAGCGATGGCATTGGAAGAAGGCGCCGACGACTATCTGAACAAACCCTTTGACCCCCATGAATTGGTGGCACGTATTCGCTCCGTATTACGCCGTGCCCGCCCCGGTCAGCCACCTCTCAGCACCGCTTCTCGCCTCACTAGCGGCCCCATTTCCCTAGATCGTATGGCACGCCGCTTGTGGCTAAATGGCGAGGAATTGGCCCTGACCCCAAAAGCGATCGCGCTGCTGGCCTATTTGATGACCCACCCCGACGAACTCATTACCCGCGAACGGCTTCTGGATGCGGTATGGGGTTGGGATTATCCAGCAGGCACCCGTGCGGTGGATACCCGTATTGCTGAATTGCGGCGGGCGCTCGATGACGATCCCTCTGACCCGCAGTATATTGAGACCGTCCCCGGACAGGGTTATCGCTTTATTGGCACAGTGGAGGCAGCAGTGTGACCGAAATTCCGCGCTCACGATGGGGTTTTGCATTAGGATGGATTGCGTTTTCGGCTCTGTTGGTTGCTCTCCTGATTGATGCCCAAACCGATAACCCCATCGTGTACGTCCGCATTGATTTGGCCTCCTTGACCCTCTGCACTGGCTTGGTCATCTTGTCCGCTGTAGCACTCATCTGGCGATTCAAACACAGCAGCGAAAAGCAGCTTCAAATTGAAACCTTGCGAATCCAAGCTCAAGCCTCCGATGAGCGCCGCCGTTTTCTCCGCCGCCTTGATCACGAACTAAAAAATCCCCTCACCGCCATTCATGCCGGGTTAGCCAATCTCGCTGATTCAGGTTCGCCAGAAACCCGATCAGAAGCCCTCAATAGTGTCAAAGCCCAGACGGTTCGCATTAGCCACCTTACCGCCGACTTACGCAAGCTGGCCCAATTGGAAATCGGCGAATTGGAACGCGAACCAGTTGATTTGAATGAAATCCTCGAAGAAGTCTTTATGGTGGCTGAGGAAGACCCCCGTGCAGCAGATCGGCGATTGAACCTCAGCATCCCTAAAGCCCCGTGGCCCCTCCCCAAAATCAATGGCGACCGCGATTTATTATTTTTGGCAACCTTTAATTTACTAGACAACGCCATCAAATACACGCGCCCCGGTGATACAATTGAACTGCGGGCTTTTGAAAGTGGTACGATGGTAACAATCGAAATCGCCGATACTGGGCCGGGGATTGCGGAGGACGAGTTACCCTATGTTTGGGATGAACTCTATCGTGGACACGCCACACGCGGAGTTGAAGGCAGTGGTTTAGGCCTAACCCTTGTACGCGCCATCATCGAACGACATGGCGGCCAAACGACTATTCGCAGTCGCGCCGGACAGGGCACCGTCGTCGCCGTGCGGGTGCCTATCGGTTGATCTACGGCCCTTGTCAGGTTGCACGCGATAGAGCATTATCTACTCTAAATCGTCGCCAAGAGTGAGACACTAAACAGGCATGACCCGACCTCTAAAAATTGGCCTTTCGCTCATGTTATCCGCTGTCCTCATGCTGCTCAATGGCTGCCGCAAAGTCGAAGTTGGCATTGAAGGCGAACCCCGACCGAATCTTGCTGCCACCCAGACCATTACCGCGCTTCAAACCGAAGTCAGCCGTCTCCAAAGCGAACTAAACAGCCTCACCGAAGCGGAATTGATGAGTCGTTTGGGCAAGGTGGCCTATGTGCAAGGCGGCGATGTTTGGACAAAAATTTTGCCCGACGGTCAGGCGCAGCGCCTAACCAATGATGGCCGCAGCACCGCCCCCAAATGGTCGCCTTCGGGCAGTTGGTTGTCCTTCCAAAAAGGGGATCCTGCACTCGGCCAATTACGCATTATGGCGGCGGATGGCAGTAATGAACGCTCCGTTGCTGATACGGATACCGACCCCATTATCACATATGCGTGGTCGCCGCTAGAGGACATCCTCGCCTATGCCACCCTCAGCGGTAGCCTTTGGATCGTCAATGCCGATGGCTCCAACCCTGTTCAATTAGTCGAACCAGAGACCGATGAGACCCAAAAATCAAGTGGCCTTGTGCGGAACTTTGCATGGAGTCCGGATGGGCAATGGATTGCCTATGAATGGTTTATTCAGGGAGCAAGCACCCTACCCAATTATCAGTCACTCCGTAAGGTGGCAATAGTAACAGGGGAACAATTGGAACTTTACGAATTCCTCGACGAAGGCATTTTGCGGCTAGTCGGATGGAGTCCACAAGGCAAACGGCTTTTATTTTGGCAGTACAACCTCTCTTCCAATACGACCCTGTTTGACGGCGTCTCCCTCTATGCCATCTATGCCGATTCAGAAGCTGTCGAGAGCCAGACCCCTGAAATTATCGGCACTGCCCCGACCCTACCCTATGAAGACTTTGTTGCCCCCGCCCCACCCAATTCGATTTGGGGCGATCAAGACGCGGTAGCCCTTGTGGTCGGCATGGGAACGTCCACCACACAATCCAAGCGAATCGAGGTTAATGGACAGCGCCTTTCCCCACCCGATTTTGCGGCTATCCTGCCGGCATGGTCACCGGATGGTTCCCGCCTCGCCTATTCTGCCATGCGCTCCCAAGCCGTGTCTAATGCTATTGCCAGTGGCCCACAGGATTTCAGCCGGAATGGCATCTTGCTCGAACGGCGTATTTGGATCACGGATGCTTTTGGCAATGCCATGCCCCAACAACTAACCAATGACCCGCAGTTCCGTGATGAGCGCCCCCTGTGGTCAATGGACGGCAATTTCATTTTGTTTGCACGGATCAATGCCGACGGTCAAGCCTCATTATGGTTAGTACGTGCAGCAGGGGGTATCCCGCGTCAAGTCGTGATGGAACTGACCCCCAGCCCTGATTTAAGCGATTATGATGGCGACTATGTGGAAGAATGGAATATTTTGTTTGATTGGTGGTTGGGCACTACGACCAGTTTCAAGACCGAAATTATGCCCAGCCAAGAAGATGCCGCCAGCGAGCCACCCATGCCAGAGTCAACCCTCATGCCCTATGGATTTTCCGCGACACCCACCTTTCAACCCATTTTTGGAAAGGGGAGTACAATAAAAACAGATTGATATAGGAGTCGTGATATGAACTGGCAGGAAATACGTCATCAATATCCCAAACGCTGGTTATTATTGGAAGCTATTGGAGCCTATTCCGAAGGCGATCAACGAATTATTCCCCAGTTGAAAGTAATCGAGGTCTTTGCCGACGATTGGCATGAGGCATGGGAAGCCTACAAAACCTTGCATTCTGCAAATCGTCAGCGCGAACTCTATTTCTTACACACAGACCGCGAAGAATTAAATATTGGCGTACTAGATATTTTTGGGCGCACACCTATAGAAATATGACTCAAATTAGTATCAACCAAAATCTTCCCTTTGTCACGGTCACTTTACGAGCGAATGGCAAAACCGTTCAGTTGCCAAACATTCTCTTGGATACAGGTTCGGCGGCGACTATCTTCAAGACTGATGATCTAATTGAGTTGGGAATTCAGGTGGAATTGACGGATCGTATTCGTACAATGGTTGGGATTGGCGGTTCGGAAGTGGTAGTTGAAAAACAGATAGAGGCGATAAAAGTTGGTGAAATCGAGATTACCCCATTCAAAATCCAAATGGGTGCTTTAGATTATGGCTATTCAATTAGGGGCATACTTGGCCTAGATTTTTTACTCCGAGCCAGTGTCATTCTCGATTTCAAAAATTTGGAGATACGTCAAATTGTGTAACCATCACTCAATTTCCAACCGCATCAACACCCGCCCGAAGCCAATCACATCCCCCGCCGAAAGCACCGTCGGCTCTTGAATCCGTATCCCATTCAGCAGAGTGCCGTTGCTGCTTTTTAAATCCTCCAACCACCACTGCCCGCCTCGCCATGCCACCAGCGCATGTTCATTCGAGGCAAACGGTTCCGCGATCACAATGGTGTTCGTGTTGGCCCGCCCCAATTTGGTGACAGGCTGCAAAACCCAACTCTGCCCCGGCTGCACCCCCTCAACGTCGCTTTCGGTCACTACCAGCCGCCCCCGTGAAAAAACCGACTGCTTGACCGCGACTTTGGCGGATTGCTGAAAATCCTGCCACAACATCCATCCAATCGCCCCGACAAATCCCAAGAGTGCTGCACTTGCCGCCAATCGGAGGATTAACAGCACCACGTCATTACTCAAAGGGTATTGTCTCCATCCGGTGATTCGTCATTAGGGGTTTCAAATGATTGAGTATCACTAAACACACCAAGATCAATCTCCGAGGTGCTGCGGTCTTCGGTATACACCATCTGATACCCTGCCAGTGAAATCACATCCCCGGCCTGCAAAATATGTTCTTTGATCTGCAAGCCATTAACCTGTGTACCACCTTTGCTTTCAAGGTCATAGATCACAAACCGCCCAAACCGGAGACGAATCTGACAGTGCTGCCGACTAACCCGTTTATCATCTACCATGATGTGGTTATCGGTGCGGCGTCCAATATTGATCACGGGTCGATCCAACTGGATTTGTCGACCACCTGCCAAAACCAACGTTGCCTCGCGCTGGGGCGTTGGGGAGATAACCGCTGCTTCCATTTGCTGCGTCTTCTCAAAACTCGGCGGCGTGCGGTCAGCTTTAATATCTACCTCAAAGGGGTCAAGTCGAATATCACTAATCAACACCACCCGCGGGGACTGGTTCATACTGAGATGCCAATCCGCCGCAAGGGTCGCCAACTGCTCGGCCAACCGCGAGGCCACATCATGATAGCGGGCCGTCAAATCTTCCATATCGTCCGGATTTAGTACAACGGTGTAGAGATCGGGGGCAGACAATCCATCCACCTCTTTATGGATGCCTTCTTCCAACGCACGGGCCAATTTCCGAGCCAGTGTTTGGGGCTGCAACCGACCATCCAGCAGGCGCGTCAGGTTGTCTTCAATCAAGGCTTGCAGGCGGCCTTCAATGCGTTCTAACGACAAGGTGCGCCCGCGTCTGGGTCGTGTGGAGTGGGGATCATTTGAGTTACTCATGGGCCTGATTATAACCACAACAGAATTCTATTAGAAACTGACGGCTATCTTCCGTTGTCCTTTCAGGAATGTTACACTAGATAGGCTATGATTATCTTACCTGACTTCCGTATCCACCAACGAGACTATCTACTCCAGATTTCGCGGGCAATTACAGCCCAACTTGATCTGAATGAGGTGTTGCGTCTTGTTTTGGAAGCCTCTGTTTCAATGTTAAGCGGCACGATTGGTATGATTGCCTTGCGTGGCCCGGACAATACCCTCCGCGTACAGGCTGTCTTGGGGATCACCGCCGAACAGATGGAATTATTCAAGCCTTTGCTGGAAGTGGTCAATGGTGAAAATGAAGAGGAAATTGACCAAGACGACCTAAAACTGCGTCTGCGTTTGGTCAGCCGCCGCCTAGAAGCCAATCTTCAGCAAATTGTCTATCTGCCCATGCGCATTTCCGGCGAAATGTTGGGTATTATTTATGTATTCCGACCCTACCCCGGCAACCCATCCCACGACGACCACATGATTTTGCAGAGTTTTGCCGACCAAGCTGCCATCGCCGTGCATAACGCCGGATTGTATCAGGCCATAATTGCCGAAAAACAGCGACTGGCCGCCATTTTGGATGGCAGTGGTGATGGGGTCATTATTTTGGATGCTGACCATCGCGTCATGCGTATTAATGCCACCCTTTCTCGCATGATTGGCTGGATGCCCGAATATGCGTTGGGTCGCCTGCATGAAGACATCATCCGTTGGGCCAAACCCGAACCCACCGTGACACTTGAGAAGGCTATCGCAGAGGGCTGGCCTTTTAATGCCACACCTGAAGAAATCACCCCGCTCGACCATACCCCAACCACCTTGTATGTCGAAGGGGATGTAGAACGCCTTGATGGGTTATCGCTCAGTATCGGCATCGCCTATGCCCCGTTGTTTTTTAAAGATGGGTCGCTACGCAACATCATCGCCACTGTACGCGACATTACTCGTTTTCGTGAAGCCGAAGAGATGAAAAGCACTTTTATCTCGGTGGTTTCACACGAACTCAAGACCCCCGTCGCCTTGATTAAGGGATATGCCGGGACGCTACGTCGTGAAGACGCCGAATGGGATATGGACACTATCCGACGCGGTCTAAACATCATTGAAGAAGAAGCAGATCGCCTGACCGAACTCATTGAGAACCTGCTGATGGCTTCCAAAATTCAGGTGGAAGGCATGGTGCATTTGGAAATTGACGAGATTGCCCTCGACAAACTGATTCGGGCCTCGGTGGAGCGCTTTCAAACACAGACCAATAAACATACCTTCAAAGTCGAGTTCCCACCTGATTTTCCTGTCATTCTCGGCGATCCCCGGCGGTTGCGTCAGGTCATTGATAATCTCATTTCCAATGCCATCAAGTATTCGCCTGTCGGTGGGGAGGTCAAAATCACGGGTCAATACGATGAGGATTGGATTGAACTGACGGTTTCCGATCAGGGTATTGGTATCCGGCCCGACGAAGCCGAACGCATTTTTGAACGATTTTATCGCTCCGACGGCTCACTCTCGCGCAGCACCCCCGGCACGGGCCTAGGACTTTTTCTTGCACGTGCCATCATTGAGGCACATGGCGGCACGATCACCGCGACCAGTTATCCCGACCGCAAAGGCACGACCTTTCGTATTACCCTGCCCCGGCAGATGCAACAACCCACCTAACTTTCGACCCTACCCAGAGGAACCTAGCAAATGTCCCAAATGACCATTACCTGCCCAAACTGCCGCAATAATTTTGCCGCTCCGGTGGAGCAAATTTTAGATGTCGGACGCGACCCATCTGCCAAAGTGCGTTTTCTCGCGGGGCAAGTCAATCGTGTGCGCTGCCCCAATTGCGGCTACCAAATGGCAGTCGGCACCCCACTAGCCTATCATGACCCCGACAAACAGTTGTTGTTGGTCAACATCCCTATGGAACTGAACTTAAAATTGGATGAGCAGGAACGCATTATCGGGACAATGACTCGCGCCATTACCGACAGCCTGCCCCCTGAAAAACGCAAGGGCTATCTCTTCAACCCCCGCCGCACCTTTACTCTGCAAGGCATGGCCGATACCATCTTGGAATTTGACGGCTTGACCAAAGAGATGATTAATGAGCGCCGCGAAAAATTGAAGTTAGTTGAGGACATGCTCCGTACCTCCGAAGAGGAGCTACCCAAACTGGCCGCCGAAAATGATGCCTCTTTGGACGAAACCTTCTTTGAAATGATTAACGCCGCGATTGAAACCGCCGTCATGAATGGCCGCCGCGAAACCGCCGAGCAAATGCTCTATCTGCGCCAAATCTTGTTAGAAAACTCGTCGTATGGCAAAGAACTACTCGAAGTCGCCGCCCGTCAAGAAGCCGCCATCGAGCGCGTCACCCAAGACCTCAATGAGTTGGGGGATAAGCTGACCCAAGCCAAGCTGATTGACCTCGCCATCAGTTATCAGGATGACGATGAAGCCCTGCAAGCCTTTGTGGGCCTCATCCGCCCCGCCCTCGACTACACCTTCTTCGAAAAATTGACGGAACGCATTGAGGGGTCAGGTCGCGTCTCCAAACAACAGGCCCTTGAAGGTCTCCGCGCCCGTCTGACCGAACTAACCGAGGCAGTAGATAATCAACAGCGGGCAATGGTTCAGCAGTCCGCCATGCTACTTCAGCAGATTATCAACAGTCCCAATATTGAACAAGCCGTCCAAGAAGCCCTACCCTTGATTGATGACCTATTTATCAATGTGTTAGAGGCGACCTTGCAAGATGCCTCCCAACGCAAGGATGCCCAACTCGCCCTCAAATTGCAGCAGGTCTATCAAATCATCAGCCAGATCATGCAGCAAAGTGCCCCGCCAGAGGTGCAGTTTATTAATGAACTTCTGCAAACCGAAAATGAATTGGAAACGCGCCTGCTGTTGATTGAACGCGCCAAAGAAATCGGCCCGTCGCTGTTGGACTACATGGATAATCTGATCGAAACGCTGTCGGCACGGGGCGCACATGATATGGTCGCCCGTATCAGCACCCTGCGCGAACAGGCCGAACAAGTTATCAATGACGGGGAATAATCCAAATGACCCTTCACGACTTTATTCGGGCCATGCCAAAGGTTGAACTCCATGTGCATTTGCAGGGATCAACCCGCCCCGAAACCCTTCTGAAGTTAGCTCAACGCAATAACATCCCACTCCCCTCTGATACAGTGGAAGGTATCCGGGAGTGGTACACCTTCCGCGATTTTCCGCACTTTGTCGAAATCTATGGGATCATCTGCCGCTGTATCCAATCGCCTGATGATATTGAACTGCTTGGGCGCGAATTTTTGGAAGGGCAGGCAGCCCAAAATATCCGTTACACCGAACTGACCTATACCCCGCCGCGTTACCTTCCCTTTGATGAACAACTTGACGCCCTTAATCGTGCCCGTGCGTGGGGCGAGGCGGCGTTGGGTGTTACGATGAATTACATTGTGGATATTCCGCGCGAATCTGAGGTCGAGGTGGGAAACCTAATCGCTGATTGGGCCATCAGCGGCATGGGCAAGGGGGTGATCGCATTGGGGCTGGGTGGCCCCGAGGTGGACAACCCACCCGAAAAATATCCCGAAGCCTATGCCAAAATCAAAGCCGCTGGTCTCATCAGCATCCCCCACGCCGGGGAAACAGTTGGGCCGGAAAGCATATGGAGTGCCCTCAAATTTGCCAACCCGGTGCGGTTGGGGCATGGTGTCCGCTGTTTGGAAGACCCGGTGCTTGTCGAAGAACTGCGCCAGCGCCAAATTCCGTTGGAGGTCTGCCCCACCAGCAATGTCTGTTTAAAGGTCGTGGATACGCTGGAAAATCATCCCCTGCCGCGACTCATCGAAGCTGGGTTATATGTCACCATCAACTCGGACGACCCGCCGATGTTTAACACCACCCTGACCGAGGAATACATGCGCTGTGCCGATACTTTTGGCTTCGACGCCGCCCGTATCGAGCAATTTGTGATGGATGCCTTGCGCGTGACCATTTTGCCCGCTGACCAAAAGGCCCAATTAGCCAACGCATATCAAGCCGAATTTGCCGATTTGCGGACCCGCTACCTGTAAATATTCACGGTTGAGTCGCTATCGTTGTCTGAAAAGCATCCCCTGCCACAACCGCCGCCTCACCGGGGGATTCGGCATTTTCAATCAGGACAACCACCACTACTGACGACCCATCCGGCGCATCCATAAAGCCCAGAAACCAGCTATTCATCTGCTGATTGATATAAGACACCCCGACCTGCCCATGCAAGACATACCCCTGTAACGACAACTCGGTATCATTCGCCAACTTCACCAACAGCGAATTTTCCGCTGCAAACCGCATCACGTCACGCAGTTGCTGGGCGATTTCATCCCGCATCAAGGCCTTTTCAAACAAGGGACGGTCAAGCGCCTGCCACTCACGTTCACCTGCCATCCGATACGCATCGGCAATATACAGCGGCGGGGCACTGCCATCATTCGCAATCGCCGCCACCAATCGGGCCAATTGCAGTGGGGTCACACGAAGATTTCCCTGCCCCAATGCCTCCAGAGTCCATGCTGATACGTCATCCGGCAGCACAGGAGACCGTCCCACAACTGTGCGGAAATCATATAATTCGGGTTTATCCAACAGGCCAAGTTGACGCAGCAGAGCATCATAGCTTTCGGCGGTGAGGCTTTCCCCAAACGCCTGTACAAATGGTTGTGGGCATCCCCATGCCAATGCCTCTTTCAGCAAAGGATCATCTGTAAAGGCTGCTGCTCGTTCATCCACACAGCCGAAAGCATTTGCTGGAAATTCTGTCCCTCCTACCGAAACAGGCAGTGTGCCATTTTCGACTACCCGATCTAGCGAGTCGCCGTTCGCCAGCATCCCAATCAGCGTCACCAACTCCACAATGCTGCCGGGGCGATACAATCCCTCCGTCACGCGATTATGGATTAGGCGTTGGCGCTGAATCTGGGCAAATTCATCCCAATTTTCATCAAGGGCATTGGGATCAAGCGTATATTGGCTGACCATCGCCAATACTGCTCCATCCGGCACATGAATGACCACCGCTGCCCCGTTCCGATTGCCGATACTCTGGGTAATGGCCTGCTGAATGCGTAAATCGAGTGTGGTTCGCAGATCCCCCCCATCCGGCTGTTGATGCAGCAGGTCTTGGGTCAATTCGTCCCACACCCCAAATTCTTGCCACTCCCCCCGCAGCAAATCGCCAAACGTCGCTTCCAGTCCACTTGCCCCATGTGTATAACTAAAATATCCCACCCCGCCGATCATCTCAGGATAGGGGTAAATACGGCGCAGACGATCCCCAATGTTCGTGGGGCTGCTCGTTGCTAATACCACCCCATTTCGATCTACGATCATGCCCCGTTGGAGCGTTTGTTCGGCAATCACCCGGCGCGGATTATCACTTCGACTGGTGAGCGATTTTGATTGCACCACGCCATAAAACATCGACGCCAGCAGCACTACCCCAAACGCGATGAGGATGCCACGAGCCAGTTGGCGCAGTTCACGAGTCATGTTGGTATTGTTCATGGCTCGCTCTCCTCGCTCAAAATGAGCAGCAGCCCCCCAGCCACAAATGAAGTGAGCAGCGACGACCCTCCATAACTTACAAAAGGCAGTGTCACCCCGGTGAGTGGCACAAGACGCAGCGAACCCCCGATAATCAAGAGGCTCTGTGTGCCAATCATAATGCTCAACCCCGCCGCCAAAAATGCCGCAAAGGGCCGACGTTGGGACTTCATGGCGATCCGCAGACCGCGCAATACAATCACCAAGACGGTGATGACCAAACCGACCACCCCAACCAAACCCCATTCTTCGGCAAGTGCAGCAAACACAAGGTCAGAATGTACCACTGGAATGAAGGTCGGGACGCCCTGCCCAATGCCCTCCCCAATCACACCCCCACTCGCCACCGCAATCAGGCTTTGCACCACCTGAAAAGATTCATTGTCCGGTGCATTTCCGCCGAATGGGTCAAGCCAGATGTTAACCCGCAGCGCCACCACCGCGAAGGTCTCATAGGCCACCACCATCGCACCCATGAACAAGATCGCGGCACTTGCCAACACAATCCACTGTCCGCTGGCAAGATAGAGCATGAGCATAAAGATTACGAAAAACAGGGTGGCGGTACCCAAATCGCGCTGCCACACCAAAATCACCACACACACGCCCCACATGAGCAGCATTGGGGCCAAAAATCCTAGCGACGGCAACCGTACCCGCCCAATCCGAAACACATCATACCGCAGCGTCACCCAATGGTCGGTGAGATAGCTGGCAAGAAATACCGTCAGCAGCAGTTTGACCAATTCCGAAGGCTGATAAAATACCCCGGCCACCCCTAGCCACAACTTCGGCCCCCCCACAAAAGCTGGATTGACCCCCGCCAAAATCGTCGCGGCCAACAAGATGAGACCCATCACTAGCCATGTATAGCGATAGCGCCGCAACCACAGCAGGTCATTGGGTAAATACATGAGGCCCATTACCACTGCCACACTGAATATCATCGAATAGGCCTGACGATCTGCGAAAGCTGGCAGCAAGCGATGGATGAGATTCAGACCCCACCCCGTCAACAGCAATATGGCAGGCAGCAGCAGGGGGTCACGGTGCGGCAGTTGCCGATTTGCCGTCCGATGTAGCCCAATCGCGCATCCCACCCACACCAGCACAGGCCAAATGGCCGTAGCACTACGACTTTGCACAAGGATAAGACCGACCTGATTCAGCCCGATAAACAGCCCTGCGATGACCAGCAGTGCCCGTTCACGCCTTTGAATGCGTCGTGTCTGATAGACTTTCATCAAGGGGATTCTCGTAGGGGAAATCCCCTCCTCAACAAGGGAGGGGCAATAGGGTGTGCTTAATCGAGCAAATGCGTCAGCAGGGGTGACAAATAGCGCTGCCAGTCATCGGGAATCCGATTAGGAGCAGTGGCCCGTGCCCCCTTCAAGGCATGATGCGCTTCCGCCGATTGAATCGTCGCTAACTTAGGCATCAAATTGACCAATGCTTGTTGGGCTATCTCCAAATTGTGATGGAACGTTTCAAATACGGACGCCGCCGTGACCGCTTCTTCGCCCTCGCGCCACACATCATAATCCGTGACATGCGCCATAATCGCATAGGCCATCTCCGCCTCACGTGCCAAAAATGCTTCGGGGCAGGCCGTCATGCCGATAATATCCAGCCCCCATTGGCGATAGAGGGTACTTTCGCCGCGTGTGCTAAAACGTGGCCCTTCAATCGTGATGAGTTTGCCGCCGCGATGCACCGTGCCGCCCGCTTCGATCACCGCTTGGGCTAAGGGTTCACGTAGTTCGGGGCTAGTCGGGTCGGCCACGCCGACATGCGCCACTACACCTTTTTCAAAAAACGTTGTCTCCCGTTTGCCTTTCGTAAAATCCACCAATTGATCGGGGATGACCACATGCCCCGGCGCGAATTTTTCTTGCAATGACCCCACCGCGCTCACCGACACAACATATTTGACTCCCATTAATTTTAGGGCGTAGATATTGGCACGATACGGCACTTCGCTCGGATTCAGCACATGCCCACGTCCATGCCGGGGGATAAACACCACCCGCTGTCCGCTTAACGTCCCGGTAATCAAGTGATCGCTCGGTTTGCCAAACGGCGTCTCTAGCTCAATCTCTTGCACCTCTTTTAACGCCGCCATCTGATACAAGCCGGAGCCGCCAATGATGCCAATGCTGAATTGCTCTGTCATGGTCTTGCCTTCAATAGTTGCCGCACGATTAAAACCCCGCCCAGTATAGCAAATTGGACATGGAGCGTAAACGAATTGGTCTATAATCCATTTGTAATTCCGCTCAACTCGGTTTAGCATTACTAGGCGGGACGATAGAGTTACGGTAAAGCACCTTTTAATCTTCTCGGTTGATCTGCAATGGGAGAGAGTGACAGTGGCACAAATTACGCCCTTTGATGGCAAGGTGGCGTTTTGGCATTGGCGCGGCGCGGCGGTTGCTGAAAACACCATTGAGGAACTAGTACGCACAATTAAGCAGTGGGCACCCTACGTCACGCAGGTATGGGTCAAAACCAGCGATGGCGACGATTGGATGTCTACCTTTGATACCAAGCCTTCAATGGCGATTTCGGGGCCGGCCTCCATTGCGCGATGGGTACAGGTTTTAGAGGCCAACGGCATGGAATTTCATGCGTGGTGTGTGCCAAAAGGTGTCAATATCGAAGCCGAGACCGATCTTATTATCCAAGCCTGTCAAGTCCCCGGCGTTCGCAGCATGATACTCGATATCGAACCCTATGCCGGATTTTGGCAGGGTGGCAGTGCCGCCATCCGCCCCTATATGACCCGTATCCGACGCGGCGTAGGGGGCAAGTTCCACATCGGCATGAGCATGGACCCCCGTCGCCACCATTACAACAGTATCTTTCCCAATGAGTGGAAACCCTTTATCAACAGTGTTCACCCCCAAACCTATTGGGCTTCGTTCCAACGACCTGTCCAAGAAGTGATAGATGAGGTCTATCAAGTCTGGGGCAGTTACGGTTTGCCAATTATCCCGGCCCTCCAAGGCAACGCCCCTGCCGCCGAAATTCAGCAAGCCCGGAATTATGCCATCCAGCAATATAAAGCGAGTGGTCTAAGCTGGTGGCGATTCGGCGTGATTGGTGCATCCCAGTTTCCGTCCATCAATCAGCCAATGAAACCCGGCCCGGTGACGCCCCCACCCCCCACCGCCCCACCGCCCGGTAGCGGCACCTATGGGCAGGAAATCGTCGTCACGCCCGACAATGACCCCCGCTTCACCTTTGGCACCTATACCGGACAGCCACCGAGTCAGGTATTCCAGACCTTCCCCGGCACATGGGGTTGGCAGGTACGTTATAAAACAACTGCCGCCGCCCAAACCCAAGCATGGGCCTTGTGGACACCCGGCATTACCCGCAGTGGTTGGTACGAAATTTCGGTGTTTGTGCCTGCCCGTCATGCTACCACCGCCAGCGCCCGCTATCGGCTCTATGGGGCCGTCGGTCAGCCCAGTTTGCTACAGATCAATGTGAATCAATCAGCCTATCGTAATTTGTGGGTGCCGCTCGGCATCTATCAACTCAACGCGAACGATGGGCGGTCAGGTGTGATATTTTTGAACGACCTAACGGGGGAGTCGAACCAAGAAATCGCCTTTGATGCGGTGCGCTGGCGCGAAATTGTCGGCACGAGTCCCTCTAGCCCCTATCTGGCCGATGGTTATGATGCCCCGATTGGCACCAGCACCGAACGGGCGGATACGCAGGTCTGGCCGGGGAATTGGTTTGATGCTACGGGTTTTGCCGTGCGCTATTTTATGGGCCAGCCCGCCGAGGCTTATCACAGTGGGGCAGATTTAAATCTTAACCAGCCCTTTTGGGATGCCGATGCACACAGCCCAGTTTATGCGGCGGCATCGGGCACGGTCACATTCGCTGGACGCCTGACCGGATGGGGCAACGTGGTGGTCATTCGTCACGACCCTCTTATTACGAATGGCAAAGTGATGTATGGACGTTATGCCCATGTGGAGCAAATTGTGGTGCGAGTGGGGGATCGCGTGCAGCGCGGCCAACAAATCGCCAATGTGGGGAATGCCGAGGGTGCGTTCCCCTATCATTTACACTTCGATCTGAGCCAGACCAATATCCTAGAGACCGACCCTTTTGATTGGCCCCGGCTCGACCTCAATCGTCTATTAGCCAACTACAGCAACCCACAGGAGTTTGTGCGGAATAATCGGCCCGCCCGCCGCTAACCATTACCATGTCTCGTACATTTGGGCGTCCATCTGACGCAGTTGTTTGAGTTCCGATTCAAGTTCTTCGGGCATGGTGCTGTTAGTATCTATGAGGGCGCTAACAGAACCCGCAATCATAATAACTGCCGCCAGAACATAGAGTGACCGTCCCCAACTTTCAACAATAGGATGCGCTCCAAAGTCACGCCGCCGTCGCCAAAACCACCAAAATACCACACCGGGCAGAATGAGTAGTCCCAAGGCTAGGACTAGCCCTGTCCCCAATAAGATTATTTTTGAAACAGGATGGGTCATATAAGGGTTGACGAGCGAGAACCAAATCAACAATGCACCCAGCATTTCTCCAATCCGGACTACACTATAAATCAGCACCAAATTGACCGCCCAGCGATACATCCTAAATAGGCCCCCCGCTATCAACAGCAAAAGCGTGCTCGATGCAAAACTTGCCAAAGCCCCAAACAAGTCCCCATCCGATAAAGCTACGCTGAAACGGCAGGCCGATGACATCGCAACAAAAAACAATACTGCCGAGGCCGCTGCCACACAACCGGGCCGAGTCGGAATAGCAGTTGGCAAGGGTTGGGCTTGCGGGGGAGCAACCTGCGGCAATGGAGCGGCAGGCGTGGCCGGGATGGGCAAGGGTAGTGCTGAAAAACGTGGCTTTTCTGGCCCAACCACCTCACGGGTATCTACTTGGTCACTAGATTCGTATTGCATCTCAATTTCTCTATTCAAGGACAAGGGCAGGCCCAAAAATTAGACCTGCCCATCCATTTTATCGGTTTATGGGGGTTTTCCGAAGTGTGGTTAGCAAATTTAACCGATTAAGCGTGCGATGGTACAAGACCGTGCGCAACTTCGGCTTCAGAAAGGCTCGTATCAAACAAATGCAGCGCCTCATCCGCTGTTGACTTGTCCAAGTTCAGCGGAGGCATAAACCGGATCGTGCTTTGACCACAACCCAAGAGCAACAAGCCATTGTTAAAGGCGTGATTCAGCACATCCAATTTCAACTGCTTGGCCGGTTCTTTGGTCTGCTGATCCAAAATCAGTTCCACACCAAACATCATGCCAATCCCACGCACTACACCCATGCTGGGGTGACGTGGCATCATTTCCTCAAGGGCATCCATCATATATTGACCGATTTCCGCTGCATTCTTCATCAGGCTGGGTTCACCGCCGCGTCCTTCGATGAGGTCGAGGGTTGCCAGTGACGCCGCACAGCTGAGTGGGTTGCCGCCAAAAGTATTGCCGTGTGAGCCGGGAACCCACTCACCCATGATGCTTTCGCGGGCGATAATCGCACCAAGCGGCATCCCGCTGGCAATGCCCTTCGCACTCGAAACAATGTCTGGCTCAATACCAAAATTTTCGATGGCCCACCATTTCCCGGTGCGCCCGATGCCGGACTGTACTTCATCGGCGATCAACAAAATGCCATATTTATCGCACAGAGCACGTAGGGCTGGGAAGAATCCGGGGGTGGGGACGACATAACCACCCTCGCCTTGAATGGGTTCAACCAAGACCGCTGCCACTTCATCTGCCGGAATAATGGTGTTAAATAAGGTGTGTTCAATGTAATCTACGATGCGTTCACCATAATCACTGTACCCGTCCATTGCCAACATGGGGCGATAGGCGTTGGGATAAGGTACATGTGTCACACCGGGCACGGTGGGGAAATAGCCACGCCGTTGGATAGGCTTGCTAGAGGTCACACTTAATGATCCCATGGTGCGACCATGAAAACTGCCCAAAAAGCCGATGATTTGGCTGCGACCCGTGTAATATTTCGCCAGTTTCAACGCACCTTCGACTGCTTCGGTGCCGCTGTTGGCAAAAAATACGAGGGCGTTTTCTTTGAAGGGGGCGATGGCGGCAAGTCGTTCAGCCAATTCGACCTGCAAGGCATAGTAAAAGTCGGTTCCCGCCATATGCAGGAATTTATCGGCCTGATCTTTGATGGCCTGTACGACCTTTGGATGGGAATGGCCCGTTGCATTAACGGCGACGCCCGTCGTCATATCCAAAAAACGCCGCCCGTCCACGTCCCAAGCTTCGGCCCCACGCCCATGTGACATCACAAAGGGATAATCGCGGGTATACGAAGGCGAGACGACTTTAGCATCACGCTCAAGATAGGCTTTGGCGTTTGGGCCAACAACATATTCAAAGTGACTGCTCATATTTTGAAAGAAACTCCTTGAAATTGGGGATATACGAACATTATAGCGCAGCAGCAGCCCGTTTTCGAGTTACTTTCGTCTGGGGCTGCTGTGCGGCGGAGACTATATTGAGTTGAGAATCGCTAGTGCTGGTGTTCGAAGCGGTAGCCAACACCCATTTCGTTGAGGATGTAAGTAGGCTGTTGGGGGTCTACTTCAATCTTCTTGCGAAGATGCCAAATATAAACGCGCAGATAGTCTATATCGTTGATATATTCAAAGCCCCACACATTTTCGAGCAAGGCACGGTAATCCACGACACGCGGGGCAAAGCGAACCAACATCTCCAACAGCTTAAATTCGATAGGGGTCAGCTTGGCGGGTGAACCGTTGACCATCACGCGGCGCTCATCCAAATTAATCGAAAGATAGCGATCATTGTATTGAATACCACTGCGCGTCGGTGTGTAGGGGGTTGAAGCCCGCCGCAGGTTGGCGCGAATCCGGGCCATCAACACTTCTTTATTAAAGGGTTTTTCGATGTAATCATCCGCCCCAACGTCAAAGCCACGCACGATATAATCTGGCTCATTAAAGGCAGTTAGCATCACCACCGGAACTTTGCTCACCTCACGGATACGCTGGCACACCATGTACCCATCCATATCCGGTAAACCCAAATCCAGAACAACCAGATGAATCTTGTTCTGGTAAAGCATCCGCAGTCCGTCTCGCCCATTTGAAGCCACGACGACATGATACCCTTCGCGTTCGCAGTTCGTTGTGATCAGTTTTTGGATGATTTCATCATCATCAATCACTAGAATGGTCGTTTTGGCTCCCATATGTAGCTCCCATCACCTGTTACTAAATTGTACTCTAAGATGTATTTGCTCCTTGCAGGCCCCTCAAGACTGCATCTTTTCCCCCTTGCCTGCTACAATTAACATTATAATGGATACTCACCTGCTTCCCAACCGAAAAAAGCCTAAAATTTTCATGATGAATCGCAAACAATCCAGCAACACTCCTTCACGTCAGCAGTACCTTGACATCAAAAAGAACTTTCCCCATGCCATTGTCTTCTTTCGTATGGGGGATTTTTATGAAACTTTTGATGACGATGCCGAGCTTGTCGCCCGTGAACTTGACCTGACCCTGACCGGACGCCCCTTTGGTAAATCCGAGCGTGTCCCGATGGCAGGTGTACCTTTTCACGCCGCGGAAAATTATATCGCCCGCCTGATTGAAAAGGGCTATCACGTCGCGGTGGTAGACCAAATGGGATCGGAACCTGTTGATGGCATCGTTCCCCGCGAAGTGACCCAAGTCGTTACCCCCGGTACCATTGTCGCGCCCTCCATGCTAGCTGACCGCCAAAATAACTATCTCTTGGCCCTTGTACCAGAGATGGATTACAACGGTGGCTCATGGTCATATGCAGGACTCGCTTATGTAGATATTACCACAGGTGAGTTCGCCGCAACCGAATTTCAAGGAGAAAACACTCCTCTAGCTGTTTTGGAGGAACTCGCCCGCTTGACCCCCCGTGAGGTCTTGATGGCGCAAAGCTGGATGGAACGCAAAGTGACCATGCCGCCGGACACCAATTTGACCCCCCTGCCTGACTATCGCTTTGAGGCAGGCGCGGCGCGGTCTATTTTGCTGCGGCAGTTTGGAGTACGCACGCTTGAAGGCTATGGGTTGGAAGAAAAACCATTGGCAATGCGGGCCGCCGGAGCGATTGTGCATTACCTAGGGGAAACACAGCCCTCATCATTGGAGCATCTCAATTCGATCCGCACGTACTCGACTTCCGGGTTTATGGCGTTGGATGCTTCGACCCGTGCCAATTTGGAAATTATCAAAACTTTGCGTTCAGGCCGGACACGCGGTTCGCTGTTGGATGTGCTGGATCACACCGTCACGCCGATGGGGGCACGCCTGCTGCGAAATTGGCTCGGTCAGCCATTGCTGGATATTAAGCGTATCAATGCGCGGTTGGACGCAGTGCAGGTTTTTTATTCACAGGGGACGCTCCGCGCCGAACTAATTGCTCTGCTCAAACAAGTGTCCGACCTTGAGCGACTGACCAATCGGGTCATCATGGGCAAGGCTGGCCCGCGTGATCTGCAATCCTTATCCAACACCCTCGCCCTTGTACCAGAATTGCGTGATCTGGTGGCAAGCCATCCCCAGATGAACGCCCTCACCGAACGTTTAGCGCCGCTGCCGGACATCCGCGAGCAAATTGACAACGCCCTCAACGATGAAGTGCCTGCATTGATGAATCAGACCGGGGTGATTCGGGCAGGGTATTCGGATGAACTGGACGGGATTTATTTCGCGGTACGTGAGGCTAAAGAATATGTGGACAATCTGGAAAATGTCGAGCGCAACCGGACAGGCATTAAAAGTCTCAAAGTTGGCTTTAACAAGGTCTTTGGCTATTACATCGAGGTTTCGCACGCCAACACCAATCTTGTGCCGGACGATTACCTCCGCAAGCAGACACTGGTCAATGCCGAGCGCTACATCACGCCGCAGTTGAAAGAGTATGAATCACTAATCCTCAACGCCGAAGAACGCGCCCTTGAGGTCGAAACCCGCCTATTCCGCGAACTCTGTGATTTTATCAGCAGCCAGAGCAAAGCCCTATTGGAAACGGCCCGAGCCATTGCCCATCTGGACGTATTTGCCGGACTTGCTGAGGTAGCGGCGCGAAATGGCTATGTACGGCCCTTCTTGACCGAAGATGATGTATTGGAAATTCAGCAAGGCCGCCACCCGGTCGTGGAGCGCACCTTACAGGGGGAGCAGTTTGTCCCCAACGATGCCTATTTTGACCCTAACCAGCGGATTATCGTGATTACAGGGCCGAATATGGCGGGCAAAAGCGTCTATATGCGCCAAGTGGCCTTGATTGTATTGATGGCCCAGATTGGCTCGTTCGTGCCAGCGGATGCAGCAACCATCCGTCCGGTGGATCGCGTTTTTGCCCGTGTTGGCGCACAAGATGAAATCCACGCGGGGCAGTCTACGTTTATGGTCGAGATGACCGAAACCGCCGCGATTCTGGCGCATGGCACACCGGCCAGTTTGGTCATTCTGGATGAAATTGGGCGCGGCACCAGTACCTATGATGGCATGGCGATTGCGCGGGCGGTGGTCGAATATCTGCATAATAACCCGCGACTTGGCTGCAAGACCTTATTTGCTACCCACTATCATGAACTGACCGAACTCGAAAATATCCTGCCACGTGTTCGGAATTACAATGTGGCAGTGGCAGAGGAAGGCGACCACGTGGTGTTTTTGCATCATGTTCAGCCGGGGGGCGCGGATCGTTCGTATGGGGTGCATGTGGCTAAATTGGCGGGGATTCCCAAAGCAGTCATCAACCGGGCCAATGAAATTCTGGGCCAATTGGAAAGCCAAGCCAGTGATTTCCGCGTTAAGAAGCGCAAAAAGGATTCGGACTATCAAATCTCGCTGTTTGATGACAAGCGGCATCCGGTCATGGATGAACTGCGGCGGTTGGAAATCAACACGCTTTCGCCAATTGACGCGCTGACCAAATTGTATGAATTACAGCGCATGGCAAAAGAGGAGTAGCGAGTTGCCCTTATGCACAACCCACTCTATCGCCATCAACCAGAGCCGGATGAGCCGTATCGGTTTTTTTGTACTGTGCCGACATTTAACCAAGTGCCGCTGTTGGCAAAACCGCATCTTGCCGCCGCCGTGATTGCGCAATTGAAAGCGACCACCGCCGCCATCCACCCCAATCATCAACTGTGGGGCTATGTGGTGCTGCCGGAAAGTGTGCAGTTTGTGTTGGAGGTGGAGGCCGAACGCGATTATCACCTGTATGTAGAGACGTTTAAGGAAGCCAGCACGCTCAGTCTGACTCAGCAGATTTTGACCAATGACGAGGACTTGATGGACAGCATCACGTTTTTTAATCCGGCATGGAACGCACCGGTCTATCAAATTTGGCAGGCGGGGTATCACACCCAATTGTTGGAAAGCCCCTATGCGGTCTCCAACAAGGTGGCGGATTTGATTTTTAAGCCGGTCATGCTTGGGTTGGTGAGTCACCCCGCTGATTGGCCTTATAGCAGTTATCAACCGTGAAAGTTACCAAGTTCGAAATAGAATATGCGTTCTATTATTGTGAGTTATATAAGTATTGTTTGAATTCGTAACCGTGGTTACGGATTTATGGATGTACATTATATCAGTTGACGCGAATTTGACCGTTAAATAAGGGGGTTTTGTGGTAGGGCATAGGCCAAAGACGACCTATACCCTTGCCTATGAAAAATCTATTGTCCGAAGGGAGTGGGGGTGGCGGGGAACTGATATTCCAACGTCGGGGGAATCACCGGCTCAGGATTGAGGCCAATGTACGTGCGCCACTGACGCTCCAAATCCAAAAAGGTAACACCCGTCACCTGCTCCAATGCGTTCGGCAAACTCACATTAGAATCCATCAATTCGACGATTTGACGGTGCATATCATAGCCGCCATAGGTGTTGACCAGCCAATTGATAAAGGAAGTGCCCATTTCATAACCGAGATGGGTGCAACCATCCGCCGCAGGTGAGCCGACCATGCCGCTTGGCCCTTGATCTTGGAGGGTCGCCAAGTCTACCCCCATTTCGGCTAAATGGCGCATCCGCTGATCGAATGGGCCGGAATCAGTTTCAAAAAAGGTCGCCTGTCCTTCAATCCACCATGCGGGGCCACGACCATCAAAAAATTCATATTGATAGAGATGGGCCACTTCGTGGGTTGCTACTGAGGCGGCAAAACGCATCTGCCATGCCAAATCACGCGGCTCATTCCAGATACAATCCTTACGAATTTCTTCAATTTCTAAGCCCCGCACACGCAGCACTGCCGATTGGGTATCATCACTGGCTTGTCCGGTGGTACGGGGATTGGCAATGCCGCCCGGCTCAAATTCGCCAATCGAATCGCCGGGTGGGAAAATCACCACGATGGGCTTGAAGGGCAATAAGCCACCAAAGCCTTTTTCATATTTGTCGCGCACTTGGGCAAAGGCCGTCACGACCTCAATGCCTAATTCCTCCGGAAAGTCGAACCAATAGGCGATGACATCTTGGCTTTCGATACGATACCATTCACGGGTCGGATCAATATAGACCACATCCACGGGGGCTGTCTCGATAGAAGCGCCAGAATCGTCACTGACACGGAAGGTGATCTTAAATTTCTGCCAAGGGGGAAGGCCGCCACGATCAAAAGGAACCCCCTGCCATTCATTGGGATTAGCCGTTAAATCAGCTTGGGCACGCCCCCTGCCACCCCCCGCCGATTCATACATGACATTGACGCCTAAAATTTCACGGCCTTCGGGTGGGGTAATGGTCACGGTGAACTGCATCCCCTGTGGGTATTGGGTCACATAGGTCATATTAGAAAAGACATAACCATCAACGGTCTGATCCTCAAATATAATAGGGTCAGCGGTCAAGGCGACAGTTTCAAGTGTATAGTCCAAATTCTCGACAGGTAAAAAGGTAGCGGTTGGCAAAAAAGGCTGCTGTTGACGGCCCGCCGCCAATGCTGGCCCACCGAACACCACCACCAGACCAAGTGTCCCTACAAGCAGTATAGTCGCTAATGCAAAAAAACCTTGTTTCATTGTGCTACTCCGATTAATCTTTGTTTTGTAAACTTACGCACATGAGGGCCTGCCGGATTGAAAACGCCAACCCACTCCCTTTTATTCTGCTGCCTGATGGCGCTTCTGATGGCTATCGCGCTGCCGTCCACCAACAGCCATGCTCAATCGGTTGACCCGATTGGTCAAACCATCATCTTTTGGCATCCCCACACGGGTGAACGCGAAAGGGCATTAAATGAGTTGGTGGCGCAATTTAACGTAGAAAACGAATGGAAGATTACCGTTGAACCGCGCAGTTGGCAAACTCCCGGTCTGCTTTATGACCAGATCATTCTGCAATTGACTACACCGCCAGAGAACCGCAGTCTACCGAATATTTTCGTCACCGCACCCTATGAAACCGCCACATTTGCATTGGGTGGCCCGATTTTGGATTTGACCCCATTTATCCAAGATGTAGAATGGGGGTTTGAGGATGAGGCCGATTTTGTCCCCGGCATATCGGAATTGGGCCATGATC
Source organism: Chloroflexota bacterium (assembly GCA_013112715.1). Lineage (GTDB taxonomy): Bacteria > Chloroflexota > Anaerolineae > Aggregatilineales > J027 > CFX10. The sequence goes on along the minus strand of JABFGB010000003.1, from coordinate 100,808 downwards.
CATTTACCAATACTCAGTTGGGTTGGCCCGAACGCCTGTTTGCCGAAACGCTCTATGTCAATATGACGGCGCTCAAGGAAATTGGCTTTGATTCAGTGCCAACGAGTTTGACGGAACTGGGTGAAATAGCCTGCGACTATTTTGCACAAACCGACGCCCCGGCCTTTCAATTGGAGACACGTGCTCCGGTATGGGCGGGGTTGGCGACGACGAATGGCAATCTGATTTTCGATGGGACGGCTTACACCTTAAACACTGAGGGGATGCGCAAATCGCTGGAAATGATGAACCATTTACTGGCGGAAGGCTGCGTTGTCCGTCAAACGACCCCCTTCGCGGCCCAAGACGAATTTACGGCAGGTCACAGTCTGTTTTATTTTGGCACCACATCGGCTCTACCCATTATTCGGGATGCTATTCGACAGAGCGAAAATCCGTTTGAGTGGCAGGTTACCCCCCTCTCCAATAAACCGTATATTTCCGGCCCGACGCTCAGTATTTTTAGCCATTCACCGGAGGCTGATCTCGCGGCATGGCTGTTTTTGCGCTGGTGGGTATCACCGGGCATCAATGCAGCATGGAATCGAGCGACAGGCAGCTTGTCGATTCGATTATCAGCAGGGGAATTGATGGCCGAGGATTTTTATCCACAATGGCGGGCGGTGTGGGGGATGGTGAATCAAGGGGGATACTTTGAGCCAAGTGTGGCGGCGCAGGACGTGGTACGGCTGGAAATTGAATTTGCTATTGGGCGGATTTTGGATGACCCGACGACACTAGAACAGGAGTTATCGGCACTTAACGATCTTGCCAATGAGATTTTGAATGAATATGCCCCAATAAAACAGGCGAGTCCGTGAACCCGCCTGCGCAATTCAGTTCAAATTAGGATGACGAGCAGTTATTGGGCTACCGGAGCGGTAAACCACGCCTGCACGTCCACAACCCAGCCCATCGCGCCACTGGAATCTTGTACCTGCCACCAGACGAAATATTCGGCTTGATAAGGGCCAGCGACAACGGTCAGGGTTTCGCCAGTGGTCAATTTGCGGACGCGAGTCGCACCAACGGTTGGATTTTCGCGCAGGTTCGCGCCATTGCCATCGGCAGTAACCGTGATAGCTACACCAACACCAATGCCGGGGGTAGTGAATACGGCGTCGCTGATAACCAAGCGCTTAGTGTTCAGGTCATCTAAGCTGGCGGTGATCCAGCCCGTAATGCCCTCGGCTAAATCCACCTGACGCCAACGCACACCCGCCGGATCGGTCTGTTCGATACCACGATACAACACACGATCCCCCCATAACAGGGTATCGAGTTTTTCAGAGGTTGAATCGGGCAGCGCATAGACCACTACTGGGTTATCGCGGGTCACACCGGATGAAATTTCGATAATTTGATTGCTAAACCCGTCGCGGTTGGGTTTGGCTTGGGCTGACTGAAATGGATTGGCAACGGTGCCCGCCAAAAATGCTGTTACGATCACCACCGCGAAAACAGCACGTTTCCCCCACAAGGAATGAGACTTCAACATCTTCCAAAGCTCCTTCAACTGCCCCCCATTTATGGAGCAGCATGTTGTTTATATTCTTAGCGCGGGAGAGTGTAGATTATCCCCAACGGAGACGCAAGACCCGCGTTGGGGAATAAGCCGCTAATCGTCCGATTTGAAAACTGACTTTACGGCAACAAACTGCTCCATAGCAATTCCGGTGTGACGTATTCTAGATTTGAGCCATCGGGTTGAATACGATATGTCCCGGTCTGCAAGGGGCTGGGTGAGCCTTCTTGCTGCGAAATATGGAAATAGATGCCTTCGGGATTCCAGACAATAATGCCGGGGCGAGTGACCAGATTTTCACCGGAGGGGCCGTCGAATTGCAGCAGCACCTTTTGTTCATCCGTTGCCGGGACATAAACCACCAGTCGCAGTGGGTGGACCGGGCCAAACGCGCCTTCGGTGGCCGCCCAATAGACGATTGCTGTATCGTCGGGGGCATAAGCCGAAAACCATGCGATTGTACCAGCCGGAGCTAGGGGGAAACTGTTGCCCTCATCAGCCACATCGGTCAGCCATAATCCCCGGAAGAAACTTTCCAGCGGCTGGGCAGAGCGCCATGTCACAAAACGGCGTCCCGTCTGCTCCAACGTCAAGTCTTTGGCCGGATAAGCAGCATCTAGCGCGCCAACCCGTGCAAATAACTGCTGAGAAAGCGCCCCCTGTAACCCCATGTCGAACGTTACTACCGAGTCGGAGACCCATCCCTGCGCGATATAGATGAAATTGGCCTCTGGTGAAATCCCACCCATATCCACCTCACCTGCCGGACGGGGGCGGAAGATCGTATTTTGGGCGTCTTGGCGGATAGCGAGGGCTGAATTGCCTTGTTCGTCGAGGGTGGTAAACAAAATGCGGGTGCTATCGGGCGACCAGAAGGTAGCGGCACACGCACTATCGGTCTCGAAACGATCTACTTCTAAGCCTGTTAGCAAATCAATGATGGCACAGGTAGAGGTGGTCTCATTTTCCAATTCTTTGACGATGCCATATTGTCCGTTGTTGCTGACCGGATAAACGCCGTCGCGGTTGCTGATGTTATAGGCATACAAACGGCTGTCGAGGGTCAGATTGAGGATACGATAGCCATCGGAAAAATCCTGAATATTAAAAAACAGCGTGCCGGGGATCAATGGCTCTGGAAGCGGCGGTGTGGGCATGGCTGTTACGGGTGGCAGCATGGGATTATTGGTCGGCATTTGGCCGGGGTTCAGCGGAGCAGGCCATTGGTAGCCGCCCTGCCCTTTGGCGGGAAACACCTGTCCAGCAGCACCAATCAGCAGGATCAGCAGCGCAAAGAGGAATACGCGCATTCGTTTCACAAGAAGACTCCTTAGCCGTTTACGAGCATCAACACAACGCGCTATAGGATACTACAAATTGGCGAGATGTGCGCAACACATCCTGATAACAAGGATGGGACAAAGATCAGAATGGGAAGTGTGAAACGGTATGCACTTGTCAAGTGGTGTCGTTTGATATGGCCGGAAGCCATAATTGACCGTTAAGAATTGGAAAGTGTGATAGCGCAGACTATGAGTTATTTTCGTCTGGGGGTGGCGGAAGGGATTGTACTAAAAAGGGTGGCGGGGTTATGGATTGGGCGTAAATCAAATAATCCACTTGGGTGATGGGCAGGAGATCGTTGTTTTTGTGATAGGCCAGTACCCGCAAATCGGCACCAAAATCGAGTTCACGCAGGTAGGCTTGGGCCTTTTCGCCGTCGGAACGTAGGCCGTAGAATTCGGCACGCGGGTAGAGTTGATAATTACCCACCCCAAAATTCCACCCCGTCCACCCTGTCAAGACCGCGCCGCGTTCGGAGACAAACATGCTTGGCACAACGGATAAGTGGCTCATGCCCAAGTAGGGGATGGCATAACGCACGATGAAATCGCCTTCTGCTAAGAGGGTTGCGGATGCGGTGAGGTGGTTTGGCAGGGAGACATCACCCATGACCAAGATGATGCCCACATCGGTTTTCCACAACTGGCCCTGAATTGGGTCTTGCACGAGGTCTTTGAAGTAGTCCATTGGGGGGTGTCCGTGTGATTTTTCGTTTGTCGCAGGAGGAGGGGTCTGTGACCCCTCCCTACGAGCATATCCGTTTGATTGGGATACCGTTAGGCTTTTGGCCCAGCGTTCTTAACGGCTTCACTGGCACGATCCGCAAATTTCTCGAAGTTTTTACGGAACATCGCGGCCAATTCACGCGCTTTGGCATCATAGGCAGCAGGGTCAGGCCATGTGTCGCGGGGATTCAGCACTTTGGACGGCACGCCCTGAATAGATTTGGGGATGTGCAGGCCAAAAAACGGCTCTTCGACAAACTCGGCCTTATCCAACTCCCCTTCCAACGCAGCGTGAATCATGCGGCGGGTATAGGGCAGATCAATACGTGACCCTACCCCATATGGCCCACCCGACCAACCTGTGTTTATCAACCAGACGTTGCTGCCGTGCTCACGGATTTTCTCCGCCAGCAGTTCGGCATAAACGGTGGGATGGAGGGGCATGAAGGGCGCACCAAAACAGGCACTAAAGGTCGCCGAGGGTTCGGTGACACCCCGCTCCGTACCCGCGACTTTGGCTGTGTAACCACTGATGAAGTGATACATGGCCTGTTCGGGGGTCAGCTTGGAGACGGGCGGCAACACCCCAAAGGCATCGGCGGTTAGGAAGATGATATTTTCGGGATGACCGCCCAAACCCGTTTCGCTGGCGTTCGGAATGAAGTCAATCGGATAGGAGCAGCGGGTGTTCTCGGTCAAGGAGTCGTCATTAAAGTCGGGCCGACGATCACGCGGGTCCAACGGCACATTTTCCAAAATCGTGCCAAAGCGCTGTGTAGTGGCATAGATTTCAGGTTCTTTTTCGGCGCTCAATTTGATGGTCTTGGCATAACAGCCGCCTTCAAAATTGAAAATGCCGTCGTCGCTCCACCCGTGTTCGTCATCGCCGATGAGGGTACGGGATGAGTCGGCGGATAGCGTCGTTTTGCCTGTACCACTGAGGCCAAAAAACACGGCGGTATCCCCAGCAGGGCCGATGTTGGCGGAACAGTGCATGGGCATAATGCCCAAGTTCGGCATGAGATAGTTCATGACGGTGAAAATGCCCTTTTTGACTTCCCCGGAATAGAGGGTTCCGAGGATAATAATCATGCGGCGGGAAAAGCTGATACCGATAAAGGTGGGGGTACGTGTCCCATCTTCTTCGGGTTTCGCGCCGAGATTGGGGGCAGCGAGAACAGTGAAGGCAGGTTCATGGACGGCGAGTTCCTCACGGGTGGGACGGACAAACATATTCCACGAGAACAAGCCATGATAGGCCGCTTCGCTGATGATGCGGATAGGCAAGCGGCATTTGACATCGGTACCCGCAAAGGCGTCCACTACATAGAGTTCTTTTTCTAGCAGATAGTGGCGCAGGCGCTCGTACAGGCGGTCAAACACCTCTGGTGTGACGGCTTGGTTGTTACCCCACCAAATGTCTTCATGCACTTCTGGTTCATCCACAATATATTTGTCTTTAGGCGAACGTCCGGTGAACTGCCCGGTCAAGACACGCAGCGCACCCGCATCCGTCAAAATCCCTTCGCCATTACGCAGGGCATGTTCATAAAACTCAGCAGGGTTCAAGTTCCAGTAGACCCGCCGCTTTTCTTCAAAACCATGTTCTTCAAGCCCGATGTGACTGCGGACATGAATGTGTTCCCCAGAAGTAGATACAGAAAGGTCAGCCATAAACTCTCCTTTATCATCCATTGATTCGATTTTTTTCTAGCTCTAGACTATTTTAAGCGGACTTGAAACTATCCCTTTCCCCCTTCCTTCTGCTATTTCAATTCAGGATTGGCTACACGTGTGGGAAGAATCATTTCGGTCAGTTCCAAATGCGGAATCAGGCCCGCCGAGACTAACCGCCACTCATTCTTGTCCGCGTCGAAGATGATGTCTGTTAATGAGGTGTTGGGAATCTGGCGTTTATCAGCAGGCACTTCCATGCGCAGTACGCCACGCACAATGGCATGGATCGTACCCCCATGTGTCACCACCAATAGATGCTCCCCTTGATGATTTTTAACATATTCTATGATTGCAGGCGAGACACGGGCACTGTGGTCGTTAAAACTTTCACCGCCCGGACGACGAACATTAAAGGGATTTGCCATAACTTGGGCAAAACGTTCGGCATCCCACGCCCGCACTTCTTGTTCGGTCAACCCCTGCCATTCGCCTACATCAATTTCGCGCAGGCGATTGTCTATTATGAAATCTAGTTCCAATGCCTCTTTGATATATTGGGCAGTCTGGATACAGCGGCTGAGATCACTGCAATACATCCGATGGATATTCCATGTCGTTAGATGCTGGGCAAGCGCTTGGGCCTGCATATGCCCCACATCATCGAGCGGCACAGCAGCATGGCCTTGCCATTTTCCGGTGGCGTTCCACTCGGTTTGTCCGTGCCGCACCAACGTTAAGCGAGTCTGCATAGGGTCTTTTGCGCCTCCCAAACGCAGAGAATCTTCAGTGAGGTCTCATTTCTGTATTTATAATGTTAAGAGCCAGACAAATATGCTAGAGGCTACTCCGACAATAAATGCAACAATTATGCTCCATATCAGGTTTTGTCTGTTTTTAAGTAATTGATTATAATAATCAACTTCTTGGCCCATATACAAAACATTTGGCATATAAAGCTTTTTGACAAATGCCCATCCCTCGAAATCAGTAAATTCGACTGCAATGAATATTGCTATTAATAGCACAATTGGCACGCAAAGTAATACAAATGATGTGGTCGTCTCATTTGTCGCCTTTTGATTTTGCTCAAGCTTAATCAAAAAATCCAGTTTTTGATTGGCATCTTCAGTTTGTAAGACTTCTTGAAAATCTTGCTTAGAAGGTTCAAAAGTATCGTCTGAGGAAAATTTTCTTGGAGAGGATGAGCCAAAAAGTATCCACAATATAATTAATATTGCTGAAAAGCATATTATACCAATTTTTAAAGGTCGGTTTATATTTTGTATTATATTAACATGTTCATCCAGTAAAGTTTTTATGTCATTAAAAACCAAAGCGACTAAATCTTCATCATTTCCTTTAACAGAAAATTTTGTGCCATTCAAAAATTTAAGATCATTTCTCCTAAACGTGAGACGAATATCAATATCTTTCTTGTTTCTCCAACCATAAGAAACTATGCTTAGTTCGGTCAGTTTTTCACCCTTGATATTCTTCTCATCAAAAATTTCATTAGGGTTAGCCAGCGTTGATTTGCTTCCGTTTGCACGCTCTATTGAAAATTCCAATGGAGGCTTACTAGGATCACTTAGTATGTCCTCATCCAATGAGAGACGCTTTACAAGAATTGAATAAATCTCTTGAATATATTCTTGAGTTAGAAAGAATCCTTTATCAGATTTCCATTCGCGTTTAGTTGTTGACATAACCTAGCTCCGTGAGCAACATACCCCATTTAGAGTCCTCTAAACAGGGTATGTTACAATAAAACAACTCGGATGTAAAGACTTAGCCGAACAGTTCAGACAAAGCCTGATCCAAAGTCGCTTTGGAGGGGCGAAGCTGATCTTCGGGCAAATTGACCAATGGCGTATCGGTTATCCGGGCATTCTCTACAATGGTTGACCGCTCTTGGTCAATGTAGATCAAACCCGTGATGATGACCTGTTCTTTACGCGCCTGCTCCAAAACACGGAAGGCGCTGGTTCGGTCAGTCGGGTCGTGGGACTCGTCCAGTTTCTTGAGGCGCACCCAGCTACCATCGTGGAGTTGGACGTCTTGGGACTTGCCTTCTTCATAGTCCACCGCGATGTCATCTTGACCACGCACAAACCCAACTTCGTTCAAGATTTCGCGGTGTTCCTTACCCCAGAAGTAACTCTTGGTGGAGTCGGCGGCGTCATTGAAGGTGACGCAGGGACTGATGATGTCAATGACGGCAGTGCCACGATGGCTAAAGGCCGCCCGAAGCAGAGAACGAATCTGCTTGGCATCGCCGGAGAAGGAGCGTGCCACAAACGAGCAGTCCGCCAACAATGCTTCCGCACAGAGGTCAATGGCGGGCAATTCATTCTTCCCCGCATACTTGGTCTTTTGACCATAGTCGGCGGTGGCGGAAAATTGACCTTTGGTCAGACCGTAGACGCCGTTGTTCTCAATGATGTAGACCATTGGCACATTGCGGCGTACCAGATGCTTAAATTGGCTAAAGCCAATGTTGCCCGTATCACCGTCACCAGAAACCCCGATGGCTTTGAGTTGATGATTTGCCAGCATGACACCCGTCGTCACGGAAGGCATACGCCCGTGAATGGTGTTAAAGGCGTGAGAGCGACCCATAAAATAGGCCGGGGTCTTGGATGAGCAACCAATCCCGCTCATCTTGACGACAAAATGTTGATCTAGGCTGTGTTCAAACGCAGCCTGTTGAATTTGATTTGAAATCGAGTTGTGACCACAGCCGGGGCAGAGGGTTGAAGGTTTACCATTGTAATCTGCCGCTAACAGGCCCAGCTCATTCGTTTTTGTACGACCCATGAGTTATTTCCTTTCCAGCACTTGGTTCATAATCCACTCGGCATCCAACGGCATCCCATTACAGCGAGCGACACTGACAAGATTGGGTGCTTTCTGTGGGAAGTCAATCCGCAGGATTTGGGCCATCTGGCCTTCTTCATTGTTCTCTACCACATATACGCGATCGTAGCCGTTGATAAATTCACCGACTTTGGGTGAGAGGGGCAAGGCTAGAATCCTTAGATAGTCCACACTGATGTCGTGCCGTGCTTTGAGATAATCCATCGCTTCTTTGATGGCATAATCGTTGCTGCCATAGGAGACGATGGCGATCTTCGCGCCCTTATTACGTTGTATAACAGGTTGGGGCAGCAGTTCACGGGCTGTATTCATCTTGCGGGCCAAACGCTTCAAGTTGTTATGCCAGTCTTCGACTTTTTCGCTGTAACCCGCATTTTCGTTGTGACCCGTCCCGCGCGTGAAGTAGGCCGCGTTGGGGTGATCTGTGCCGGGGAGGGTACGATAGGTGATGCCGTCGCCATCTACGTCCTTATAACGTGCCCATTGCCCCCCCAGTTTTTGCAAATCTTCAGCGGTCAAGACCTTACCACGATCCATTGGACGCTCTGGATATTCAAATTTACTGCTGACATGCTGGTTCATGCCCAAATCGAGGTCACTCAAGACGAACACCGGGGTTTGCAGGCGTTCGGCAAAGTCGAAGGCTTCCCATCCATAGCGGAAACATTCTTCCATATTGGCAGGCAGCAGCACGACTTGGCGGGTATCGCCATGACCGAGGAAGTGGGTAAAGATGATGTCGCCCTGCGAGGTGCGGGTGGGTAGACCTGTGCTTGGACCCATGCGCTGGATGTCCCAGATCACGGCGGGCACTTCGGCAAAATAGGCCAATCCGGTAAATTCGGCCATCAAAGAGATGCCCGGCCCGCTGGTGGCGGTCATCGAGCGTGCGCCCGCCCAACCCGCACCAACAATCATCCCGATGGCGGCCAGTTCATCTTCCGCTTGGACAATGGCGTAGGTGGCGCGGCCTTCTGCATCATGGCGATAGTCGGCCAGATAACTTTGCAAGTTTTCGGCGACACTGCTGCTGGGGGTAATGGGATACCATGCAACAAACTGCACGCCGCCAAAGACCGCACCAAGCGCAGCAGCAGCATTACCTTCGATCATGATCTTGTCTTTGGTGAAGGTGGCATCGGGCATGGCTTCGCACCAATAGGGGTCAATCTTTTGCAGATTGTCCTTGGCCCAATCATAGGCCAGCTTGACCAAACCAAAGTTCATGGCAATTGGTTTAGCCTTGCCGCTGAAGTGATAACTGAGGGCGCGTTCGATCTCACCCATGTCAATATTAAAGAGATAGGCCACCGCGCCAACGTAGACCATATTGGCAATGTATTCCTTGAGGGCCTGATCGGGATTCATAGTGGCCGTCAGTTCATCCACTGGAATACGGTAATAATAAATGTCGTCGCGGCTGGGGGTCACGACATTCCATTTTTTCTTACCGGTGGGGGCATCCATTGGATAGATACAAACGCCGCCGGGGGGCAATGCCGCAAGGTCTTCTGCAAAAGTGTCAAAATTATAAGTCACCAGCACTTCCGCTTGGCTGCGATGGGCGCGGTAATTATCTTTATTGACGCGAATATAGAACCACGTAGGCAGGCCGTAGATGTTAGACGGAAACAGGTTCTTCCCAGTGGCGGGAACACCCATTTTGAACAATGCCCGCAGCAGGGTATTGTTCGAGGTTTGGCTCCCCGTCCCATTTGTTGTCGCCACCACGAACGAAAAATCGTTCACGATGCGCTGACCACTATGGAGTTGGGTTGCCGGTGCTTGTTGTAAATCCACAACAGTCATGAAATTGATACTCCTACTCTCCAATGGGGTTTTTTACAGCTTAGATAAATATTGGGCCAGTTGGCCCAATTTTCAGCACATCCATTCGTCAATCACCCATTCACTTCACCGCACCATTACCCCGATGTTCATTGTGGTACGATGGCAGTAATTTGGTGTGCTCCTCAAACGCTCTCAAACTGCTATCCACGTCTCCCCGAATAATGTCTTCGGTGATGCGCTCGTGATATGACCAGACCTCGCTGAGATAGGCCAAGTCCGCATATTTATTCAGTTCAACTGCTTCATATGCTTCCCAATAGGCTTCGAGCAGACCGCGCACAAACACATTATCGAGACGGGAGAAAATGGTCAGATGAAATTCACGATGTTCGGCATGGGGAATGCGGATAGGTGAACCCCGCAGTTTTTCCCATGCGAGAGCCACTAATTGGCGCAACCGCAGTTTATCGTCGGCGGTCAGACGGGCCACCGCTTCATGCCAAAAAGACATCTCGACGTGCTTCCGCAAGTCGCTGTATTCATCAAAAGCGGCGATGTCGCTGGCGAGTGCAAAAAAGAGGCTGAGACGTACCGCCGACATAAAATTGTAGTCTTGGCGATGGATGCCTGTGCGTGGACGGACTGAGACCAACCCCATGACCCGCGCCACTTCTAATTGTTCGCGTAGTTTACTGACGCTGACATGCAGTTCGCTGCTCAATTGGCCCAAAGCTGGAATGCGCGTATCGGCTTCTGGCTGGCAACTGGCCTCGGCCAAATAGTCCAATAGCTCAGACTCCAGATTGAGATGTCTGGCTGTAACAGGTCGTTGAGGTGGAAGGTTGTGAATCATCTGATGAATCTGATTGATACCATTATTCAGAGTATATATATGGTAACACACCCCAATTCATTTGTCTAGTTCGTACAAATAAACCGATGGGGATTCATGGAATATTCGTTTTGGACACGGGCCTAAAGCCGCCGTGCTGAATTTAGCTTGAAATGTAGGCGATTGTGATAAACCCACTCTGTTATCGAACTAGCTGGCTTCTTGAGTCGTCGAGGTGTCTTGCATGGTATCCGTCGCACCCAAAATTTGGAAGGTGACTTGGGAGACTGATTGATTATTTGCCAATAGTTCGACAGTGTACGTCCCGGCGGCCCAATTGGGGATATTGGCGTTGTCGAGGGCATAATAAACACAGGTTTCAGGATAGACGGCATCACTTGTCCAGAAGGCCGTATCTTGATTAATCACCGAGCCATTCGAGGACACCCGAATTGTAAATTCAACACCAGACAACACATTGCGGGCCACCGTCACAAAATAGATGACAGGCGAATCGGCTGGAAAGGTGGTTAGTGAATCCGCCGCGCAGAAATCTGCAGTCAAGGTTGAGGCTGTCGTTGCTGTAACATAAGTACCGGTACTATTGTTGGTTGAGCCGCTGGTTTGGGAGGTCGGCTGAGGGCCAGCGGGAACACCACCGTCGAGGGCTGGTGGAGTCGAGCCAAAGGGCACATTCGGCAAGCCGGAACTGACTGGGTTATTGGCAATCGCGTTCACTGTCGCCCGCAGTTGATCACGTTCGGCACTGACCTGTGTCGCCTGCTGCGCCAACAGTGAGGCATTATCGGCGGTGGCAATGAGGGCCACAATCGTTTCATTTTGGTTTTGCGCCACACCGACGGTTGCCCAAAGCGCTGTACTTTCGGCGTTTTGTGTTGCTTTTTTGCTGGGGTCTTCAAACGCGGCACACGCTGTTAAAAATCCCATCACCACCAGCAAGCTACTCCAAATGGCAACACGCTTCATCCACATCCTCCCAAAAACCAAACGATTAAGGCAGTAAGGGAAAACTGTACCATTGAATAGGGCTGTTTTCTATGGCGTTTTTCCTGCTATTGCATGACTAAACTTCTAGTGATAAGAATATCGGCAATTTAGCCAACGGCTAGACCATGCGATAGTGATATAATGAACACATTATTTTTTCACTACAACAGATTTATTATTTGTCGCCACCTGTTGGGAGTATATGGGCTATGCGAAATTACCAAGTCTTAGATAAAGCTGTTCTGGAACCCGACAATGTACTGCGCCTCACCACTGTACAGGAAAACCCCGATCAGCCAATTTTAGCCATGAGTCGTGAAGGCTCGTTTGTCAGCATTTCTGCCAGCTTTGGGCCGCTCGAATTGGCACTGCGGTTACAATATAGTGAACTCGTGCGCCGTCTCAAAAATCTTTATCCAGTTCCGGGACTTGCCACCACTCGTCAGGTTGGCACGGGCAATTCGTATATGGCACTCGGTTTGACCAAAGATAACCGCCTTGTCATGCGCCCCTCCATTGTAGCCGATGCCAGTGGACATATCACGTTTAACTTGGTGGCCTCGACGGAAGTCTACCAAACGCTCCGCAAGTGGCTAGATGTAGACAGCGAATAGACTATAGCAACTTGACCATCCCACCAATTGGCACGTTATTTGGGTGTATCTAGCAGAATAACGTGCCTTTCATATGCAACTTGGCTGAAAATTGCATGTGAATTGAAACTCGCCACTCCCCCACTCTAGCGTTATACTTCTACTACAAGATTGACAAATCATCCTATTTTTTCACGGTTGAAAGGACTTGTCTTCTCATGGCTAATTGGAAAACGCCAGAAGATTTGAAGTACGCCAAAAGTGACGAATGGTTCCGCGTCGAAGGTGACGTGGTAACAATTGGTATCAGTGATTATGCCCAAGACCAACTCTCCGATATTGTTTATGTTGAATTGCCCGATGTTGGCGCAACCCTCAGCGCGGGTGGCTCGGTTGGGGTGGTCGAAAGTGTCAAGGCCGCTTCCGATGTCTACACCGCAGTGGGTGGTGAAGTCATCGAGGTCAACAGCCAACTTGAAAAAGAACCTGAATCGGTCAACAGTGACCCCTTTGGTAAGGGCTGGTTTGTTAAATTACGGGTTAAAGACCTCAGCCCGCTGAATGGTTTGATGAACGCCGCCGCCTACATTGAGTATTGCAGTTCCCGCTAAGTTTTCTGGGGATGGGTCAATTTAGCCCATCCTTTATATTCCACATCAGAGGTAGGTTTCACACACACATGAGCTACATTCCACATACGGATGCTGACCGCGAGGCTATGCTCAAAGCGATTGGCGTAGACTCAATTGAGGCGTTATTTGACGCTGTACCGGAGAAGCACCGCTTCCCCACTCTTGATTTACCCGACCCGATGACCGAGATGGAAATCGCCGCCGAGATGGAGGCCCTTAGCCGCTTTAATGTCTCGGCCAGCGACTATGCCATTTTCCTCGGTGCAGGGGCCTATCATCACTATATTCCATCGCTGGTTAATCATATGCTGCTGCGCGGTGAATTTTATACCGCCTACACGCCGTATCAGCCAGAAGTCAGTCAAGGCACGTTGCAGGCCATTTTTGAATTTCAGACGATGATTTCACGGCTGACAGGGATGGACGCGGCCAATGCCAGCCATTATGACGGCGCGACAGCCCTTGCGGAAGCCGTGACGGTGGCGATGGCAGCCCACCGCGATAAACGCCAGAAAGTGATTCTCTCGCCAACCATCCACCCCCATTACCGTGAAGTCGCCCGCACCTATCATCAGAATCGTCCGGTCAAGTTTTCGGGTGATCGCAGCGGGACAGCGACGATGGTTGATCTAGCCGATATGATTGATGACAACACCGCCATGATCGCCGTGCAATACCCCAATTTCTTGGGACAAATTGAGGATTACACGGAAATCATCAAGGCGGCCCGCGCACATGGCACCTTGGTGTGTATCGTGACCGACCCGGTAGCCTGTGCCCTGCTCAAATCCCCTGGTGAACTTGGGGCAGATATTGTGGTTGGCGAAGGACAGGGGCTGGGCATCCCGATGAGTTTTGGCGGACCATATCTCGGCTTCTTCGCGGTGAAAAATGACCATGTGCGCCGTATCGCAGGCCGGATTGTCGGTGAGACAGTAGATGGCGACGGTCGGCGGGCCTATGTCATGACCCTGCGCCCGCGTGAACAAGACATCCGCCGCGAAAAAGCGTCCAGCAATATCTGTACCAATCAGGGGTTGATGGCGCTGGCGGCGTGTGTCCATATGACCGCGATGGGTAAACAAGGAATGCGCCGCGTGGCTGAATTATGCTGGCACAAAGCGCACTATGCCGCGCAGGAAATCGGCAAATTGAAGGGGTTCAGTGTAGACACCACCCGTCCGTTCTTTAAGGAATTTGTTGTCACCTGTCCGAAGCCTGTTAGTGAAATCAACGATGAATTGATCTATCACTTTGGCATCATCGGCGGGTATGATCTGGGCAAGGACTTCCCCACCCGCGAAAACCAAATGCTGCTGTGTGTGACGGAAATGAACAGCAAAGACGAAATTGATATGCTAGTGGCAGGCCTGCGGGCAATTGCTGCGGGTGAGCTTCACGATGGTGATCACCATCACCATCATTGATAAGGGATACTAAAATACAAATGGAAAACTCAACACCTCAACCACTCGAAAAAACGAGTTATGAACTCAGTCAACCCGGACGGCAAGGCATCCGCTTGCCTGACCCCGATGTGCCATTGACCGATATTCCGGCGGATTTGTGCCGTGCCGATCTCGATTTCCCCGAAATGGGCGAACTCGACGTGGTGCGCCATTTTATCAAATTGAGCCAGTTCAATTATTCGATTGATAAGGGCTTCTATCCGCTGGGGTCGTGTACGATGAAGTACAACCCGAAAATTAACGAAGACATGGCTCGCCTACCCGGTTTTGCCCATGTTCATCCGTTGCAAAGTCAGGGGACGACACAAGGCGCCTTGGCCCTGATGTACCGTTTGCAAGAATGGCTGTGTGAAATCAGTGGATTTGATGCGGTTAGTATTCAGCCTGCCGCTGGCGCACACGGTGAATTCGCAGGCATTTTGATGATCCGCAAATATCACATTGATCGCGGTGACGCCAAACGCACCAAAATCCTTGTGCCGGACAGCGCACATGGCACCAACCCCGCCACCACCTCGATGGCAGGTTTGCAGGCGATTGAACTGCCATCTGACAAAAACGGGGATGTAGACCTAGAGGTGCTGCGGAAAGCCTGTGAACAACACAAAGAAGAACTGGCGGGCATGATGATTACTGTGCCCAGCACCCTCGGTGTGTTTGAAGAACACATTGTCGAAATCATCAAGATTGTGCATGAGGCAGGCGGTCTAATGTACATGGACGGGGCGAACATGAATGCCCTGTTGGGGGTTGCCAAACCGGGTGAACTCGGCTTTGATGTCATGCACTATAACTTGCACAAGACGTTCTCGACGCCGCATGGTGGGGGTGGCCCCGGCAGTGGCCCGGTGGTCTGTAATGAAAAACTCGCGCCCTTCCGGCCCGGCCCAGTGGTCGAGATTATTGAAGAACCCCAAGACGAAGACGATGCTCCGCTGTATGGGTGGGTCATGCCAGACAAGTCTATTGGTCGCTTGAAGGCGTTTCATGGGAATTTTGGGATGCATGTCCGCGCCTATGCTTATATCTCAGCGTATGGCAGCGATTTGCCCAAAGTCACCCATTACGCCGTCCTGAATGCCAATTACATCCGCGCCCGGCTCAAGGGGACGTATTTGATGCCCTTTGACCGGATGTGTGGTCATGAATTGGTGGTGAATGGGCATTGGCCGGAAAAAGCACCGGGGGTTCATGCGCTGGATATTTCCAAGCGGCTGATGGATTACAATTTCCACCCGCCGACCAACTATTTCCCGCTGATTGTTCCCGAAGCCCTATTGATTGAGCCGACGGAAACTGAAAGCAAAGAAGTGTTGGATAGCTTTATTGAGGCGATGCTGAAAATTGCGGAGGAGGCACAAAACAATCCTGATTTGCTGCACAGTGCCCCGCATATCACCCCAGTGAAGCGGGTGGACGAGGTGAAAGCGGCGAAGGATTTGGTACTGTGCTGCCGCCCGACTCAACTCGAATCGGTTGAAGCAGCCGCTCAATAACCATAACAAGCATAACTCCATTTTTATGAAGGCGAGACACCCGCTCGCCTTCTTGTTTTTTAGGTTGGCAGGGGCAGCAGAATATTAAACACACTGCCGCTGCCCAATTCACTTTCGGCCCAAATTGCCCCATGATGGCGCTCGACAATTTCCTTCGCAATCGTCAGGCCCAGCCCTGTGCCACTCACCTTGCCTTCACTGGCGCGGAAGAAGGGGTCAAAGACATGTTCCAATTGTTCGGCGGCAATGCCCGGCCCAGTATCATGCACTTGAATCAATACGTGGGTCTCGTGTAGGGCTATACTCACCGTAATGACGCCATGCTCGGGGGTGTAGCTGATGGCGTTCACGACCACGTTGGTGATAACTTGGTGCATCCGTTTGGGGTCTAAATGGAGAGTGAGCGGGACATCCGGGAGTACACGCACCAGCTGGATAGACTTGCGGTGGGCCTCTATTTGCTGGTCATCGAGCACCTCTTTAATCAGCCGCACCAGATCGGTAGAGGCAGGCTCAAACGGGATTATCCCGCGCTCGAATCGAGAGACATTCAATAGATCTTCGACCAAGCTAATCATACGCTCGGTGGTGCGTTCAATCACATCCACATGAGCATCGAGTTTTTCCGGTTGGCGGCGCAATAGATACAGGCGCGTTTTCAGGTTTGCCAGTGGGGTGCGGAGTTCATGCGAGGCATTGGCGACAAAACGACTCTTCTGGGCTTCGAGGGCCTTCTCTTGACTGATGTCGCGCACCAGCATTAGCTGCCAGTGCATGGGGCTATCCTGTATACCAGATGAAGTGCTGGTTAGGGCTATCTCTAGCTCACTGCCATCGCGTTGGAGAAGGGTCAACTGGACACGCTGAACCTTCCGGTCAGATAATTTCTGGTCGGTATAGCCAGCATTGAAACGACTGTAGGCACTTAACAAAAGTTGCTCTTCACCCTCTGGGCCGAATAACTCTCGGATCAACTCGCCAATTGGGCGGCCTACCAGTTCTGAGATAGAGAATCCGGTTAGATGGCAGACGGCATTGTTTACAAACTGCACCTGCGATTTTTGGCTGGCGCGTTCATACTCACTATAGATCACCCCCTCGCCCATCGCATCCAAAATAGCCTCTAGTTGTGCTCGTTCGCGCTGCAACTGGACGGTACGTTCAATCACCCGTTCTTCCAGAACAGCCGCTTCATGTTCAACGCCTTCTAGCAAGCGTGCATTTTCCATCACAATCGAAATCTGGTTGGCTAGGGTTTCCAAAACAGGCTTGTGCTGCGGGCCATAAAAGTCTGGTTGGGTATGGTCAAGGGAAAAATAGCCAATGACTTCACCCATACTGACAATCGGGGCCACCACCCATGAGTGAATCCACTCAAAGGTCTCGATTCGAAGGTCTGACCCTTCATAGGGGAGTCTGGAAATAATAATCACCTGTGGGTTTTGTTTTAGCCGATTGATGATGTCCCTATCATCTTCAGTAAACACGGAGGCATAGGCTTCCTCTTCCACCCCAAAGTGGTCATACCCTACCCCAACCGAAAGCCGCCACTCATGTTCGCGTTTCATCCAAACACCAGCCGCGTCATAGGGCACAACCCGCGCAACCTGCTCCAATATCTTGGGCAAGATTTCTTGTTGATGTAACGACCCCGTGAGAACAATCCCAATATCACGCAGGGTATCGGCCAAGACCCGCTGCTGGCGTTCCGATTCATAGAGTTGAGCATTGTGAATAGCAATGCCCACTTGATCAGCAAAAGCCACCAAGCGATCGGCATCTTTCTGTTTAAAAAAACCTACCGTGCGGCTGTCCAGATTCAAAAATCCGATCATGTTGCCTTCACGCCGGATGGGAATGCTTACATAAGACCGGATCCAAGAGAGATTAGGCATATCGAACCAACTGTCGAGCGCCCTGACATCTGCCACAATGGTCGGAAGACCCGTCTCAAACATCTGGCGCAAGTGTTCGGCTTCGATAAATTGCAATCGGCTGTTTTGGACATATTCAAGCTCTTGGGTACTATAGCCATTGGCCCGCACCACCGTCACGCTGGCATTATCGGGGTTAATCAGCATGATATTGGCAGCATCATGCGGAACTACCCGGGCAATATACAGCAAAATTTGCCCGAGGACTTCGCTCAAATCAAGGGTGCGGCTTATGGCGGCGTTTGCGTCGCGGAGGGCCTCGGCAAAAAGCCGTTGATCGCGTTCTAGTTCAAAAAGTCGGGCATTTTCGAGAGCCACCCCAATCTGATCGGCAAAAGCCTGTAATCGCCGTGCATCTGTTTCGTTAAAAGACTTGGCTCGACTGCTATCCAAATGAATAAACCCGATGACCTCTTGATCGCGGATAATCGGGGCAGCCACCGTTGACTCTATCCAAGCCGCTTCAGGCAGAGGCACCCAGTCCGCGAACTCTTTGACCACTGGAATCACAAGGGGTTGTTGGGTGAGAATCATCTGTTGGAGATTGGGAGTTTTGGCGACTTCGAGCACAATATTTTGGATAAAACGCCGACGCTCAGGCTCATCATAACCACTGAATTTAGCAACCGTAGCCCGTGTTTTTGTTTCATCCAGCAACATGATATTGGCAGAATCGTAACGCACCATACGATCCACATTGGCTAAAACCTGAGCCAGCACTTCATCAAAGGTCAGTGCGCTGTTGATGGCAGCAGCAGTATCACGGAGGGCCTCAGCAAAATGCCGCTGTTCACGCTCCAATTTCAATAACCGCGCATTTTCTAAAGTCACCCCCACTTGCCCCGCAAAGGCCACCAACCGATCTCGATGATCTTCGTTATAAAAACCGGGGGAGGCGCTGTCTAGGTTGATAAAACCGATGACCGTATCGGCTCGCATAATAGGGGCACCGACCCAAGAGCGAATCCACTGCTCATTTTCATGCACGGTCCAGCGGGGTTCTTTTCGTACATCCGGCAAGACTTTTGGTCGGCGGGTTTCAACCATCTCCTGTAGAATCGGCATCCCAAGCACATTGAGACCCACAACTCTGGAAAATTCGGCAAACCCCAAGTCATTCAAATAACCGTGACTGCCTGCTACATGCCCAAATCCGGTTGCTGGATCAAACAATAATATATTGGCACCGTCATGCGGCACGACCCGTCCTAAATACTCCAATATTCGACTTAGGGCCTCTTGTTCATCGGTGGCACTACTAATCGCATTAGCAGAATCGCGGAGGGCCTCGGCGAAAATCCGTTGGTCGCGTTCACTTTCCAAAAGCGTCACTAAACGTAATTCTACCGATTTACGTTCAGTAATGTCCTCCAATACGCCTGCTACACGATAGAAATTTCCATTGGCATCAACCACCGGAAAAGTTCTTGACCATATCCAGCGAATTTCACCATCCGAAGGTCGCCGAATTTGCACCTCAATATCGGTAGCTTCCCCGCGTCGGCTGCGAATCAACATGCGGCGCATGGCGGAACGATATTCAGGCAAGACATCGGTCAGATGGGCGCTGGCGGATGAGTAAACATCTTCACGAGGACGCCCCCATGTGGTCTCAAACGCAGGGCTAACGTACAGCACCTGTTCCAAATCCGCTGAGGTCATCCAAAAGACTTCGCGGATATTCTCAGTAAGCTGGCGGAATCGTTCTTCACTGGCCCGTAGTTCTTCAACGGCTTGGCGGCGCTCGGTAATGTCGCGGCTGGTGGTAATTACGGCCCGGACAGCCGGGTTGTTCAAGAGGTTGGTGGTGGTGGCCTCCAAGATGCGCCACGACCCATCTTTGTGGCGACAGCGATAGACAACGGTTGGAGCAGCCAATACAGCAGACGTTAGGCCTCCCCCCAAAAACCTATTCGACAACTCCAGCGTATCTGCGGCATGGACGTAATCCAGAATGCTATGCCCAACACGCTCATTGATTTCATAACCCAGAATGCGCTCAACCGATGGGCTTTCGTACTGAATTGTCGCCGCATCATCCACAAGAGTAATGACGTCGGAGGTGTTTTCGATCAGCGCCCTAAAATAGGCTTCGCTGTAGCGCAAGGTGTCTTCGGCCCGCAAGCGTTCGGTCAGTTCTTGCTGCAAGGAAGCATATAAATAGGCATTGTCTAGGGCAATCGCAGCGAGTTCAGCAAAGCGCGTTAGTAACTCGATTTCCCCCTGCGAAAATTGTCGAGATGGGTCTTGATAGCCTAAATTTAGTACACCGGATACGAGGGATCCGACCTTTAATGGAACTCCGACGACGGCATGGAGAAGACCGCGTGGGAAATTTGAATGGCGTCCATCCCAGTGATCATAGTCGCTCAGACAAATGACCTGTCCAGTCTCCCAAACCTTACCCGCCAAGCCCACGCCAAGTTTGGCCTCTTCATCGGGATAGGTAGTCTTTAACACTCCAATCGAAGCGCCAACCCGCATCCGTCCATCAGTTGGGTTAAGCACCTGAATGGAGCCATGATCGGCCTCAACCAGACGGGCTGCCCGCTCCAAAATGTCTTGCAACAGGTCTTTGAGTTTTAGGCGGCTGGTCAGGGCAATCGCGGTTTCATGCAACGCTGAAAGATAGTCATTTTGCCGCTTTAGATGGGCTTCACTTCGCTGTCGTTCGGACAATTCTTTTTGGAGCGACCCGTAAAGCTGTGTGGTATCAAGGGCGATGGAAGCCAGTTGTCCAAAACGACCCAAGAGGGCCACTTGATCAGGGGTAAACTTGCGACTCGGTTCGACATAGGAAAGGGAAAGCACCCCCAAGACACGGCCTTCAGAGATAAGTGGGACGCCGATCGAAGCGTGGACGAGGTTCTTCGCAAAATGTGGCAAGCGCCCCGGCCAAGTATCATAATCATCCAAGACCAGTGGTTCACCACTCTCCCAGATTTTCCCAACAAAGCCCTCTCCACGTTGCAGCACCCCACCCGATGTTTTTTCATAAACCCCCAACAATACGCGGGGTTCGAAGGATTTCCCATCCGCCGATATTAGATAGATATTGCCATGTTGGGTATCGGCTAATTGGGCGGCACGTTCCAAGATTACTTGCAGCAAGTTCTCTAGCTTTTGCCGACTCATCAACGCTAATGAGGTCTCGTGCAGGGCCTCTAAATAGGTATTTTGTTGGGTTAGGGTTTTTTGATTGCCAACGGTGGAATTCATTAAGCGCTGCCGCAGAAAGGACGTAAAGATGACAAAAACGGCGACAATAAAGATAAATTGAGCAACAAAATAGAGGTCTTCCCACTTCACGTCGGGGATCAAAAAATAGCTTAGAACCACCATCAAAATATAGAGCAGCGAAATTATAGCGGTTGTTCGTGTTGGGTAGAGCAGACTGCACATCAGAATGGGAATCACAAAATAGATGAGGTCATTGGGTACATCTTTGGATGCAAAGTCGAGGCCGACGATGATTAACAAAGTGACCGGAATGGAGATCAGAACAATGGCGGCGGCGGGGTGAAAATAGCCAGCACGATTGAACCAGTAGGCTACCAGCAGGACAAATACAAGGCCAACCCCGGACTGCACCACCACTTCTGAAAAAAGATTTTCCGGCTGAAAAAAAAGGGCTGTCAAAATGGTCAGCCCTATAGACAACCCTATTAAGATACAAATAATCATCGAAAGCAACTGCCGCCGCTGTTGGAGGTTGAACTCTGCTAAGGCAGGGTCGCTCAAGAAACCCTGCCGATCTTGGGGTGGCTTGTTACCCGACATTCCTATACATCCTACTACTTTACACGCGGCACTCGCGCCAAAATGGTGCTGACCAATTCATAGTTAATGGTTTCAAGGCGTTCCGCCGCTTCTTCGGCGGTAATCCGCGCTTTACCTTGGCGCCCGATCAGGACAACTTCATCCCCAATTTTGACATCTTCAATGTGGCTGACGTTGATGGTGGTTTGATCCATACTTATCCGCCCGACAATGGGGGCTTCTTGACCATGGACCAAGACATGGCCCCAATGTTGGGGAGCACGGCGAAAACCATCGGCATAGCCCACTGGGATGACGGCGATTTTTTCTGGCCCGATAGTACGATAGGTCTTACCATAGCCAATGTACGCGCCGCTGGAAAAACGCTTGACTTGGGCGATGGTCGTTTTCCACGTTAGGGCCGGGATAAAATCGTCGGGAAGTTGGCAGAGGGCACTAGGATGTAGGCCATGCATCGCAATACCCGCACGTACCATGTTGAAGCGGGCATGAGGAAATTGGAGCAATCCGGCGGAGTTGGCGGCATGAATATAACGGAAGCTATAGCCCGCGGCCAAGAGTGGCCCAATCGCGCCTTCAAAACGCTCGATCTGATATTCGGTGTAACCCTCATCATCATCAGCAGATGCAAAGTGGGTAAAAATGCCTTCAATTTCGAGATGCTGCATCTTGGTCAGGATACGGAAAAATTGGGGTACATCTTCCGGCATAAGCCCCAAGCGCCCCATCCCTGTATCTACTTTGACATGGACACGCACTTTTGAATTCATCTCGGTGGCTACCCGTTCAAAAGCACGCGCCAGTTCAATATCATACAGGGTGACAGTCACGTTATAGCGAATCGCTAAACCCGCCGCCCATGCCGGGGTATAGCCCAAAACCAAAATCGGCGCGGTAATGCCGGCGTCGCGGAGTTCAATCGCTTCGTTGATGCTGGCGACCCCTAAGTAGGTCGCACCGTTGAGCAGGGCGGTTGTGCTGACGGCTATCGCACCGTGTCCATAGGCGTTGGCCTTGACCACCGCCATCATTTCGACCTCTGGGCCGATGATTTCTTTGATACGGCGAACATTATGGGCAACGGCGTCCATATCAATGTGCAACCACGTGGGACGGGCAGGTCGGTCCATCCACACCGAATCAAAGGCGCTTTCTTGACGGGCCAACAATACGGCATCGTTTGGGTCGGCCAATAATTCGCGCACCACCCGCTCCATACGGGCGGCTTGACTGCCCTTGACCAGCACAATATCGTCGGGGCCAAGTTTGTCTTTAATAGATTGGGCGGCATCTTGAGCCGAATAGGTCATATGAATTTGGCTGAGGGGCAGGCCGCTGTCCTGTGCGCTGCGGGCAATTTCGGTAGCCAGTTCGCCTTTGGTGACGAGTTCTTGTGTAACTTCGGCCACGCGCTCGCCAACTTGACGATGCCCTCGCAAACTGGATGCGCCGAGTCCGGTCATGTCGCCCATTACGCAGTAGATACGCCCGGTCTGGGGTGCTTCATCAATCGTTTTGCCACGACGGGGACGCTGAATTTCCTCAACCCATTCCAACGCCGACAAGGTGTTTTCCAGATTGGCAGAATAGGTATCGTCTACAATTTGCGCCCCATTGTGCCCATGCAAAGAACGCATCCGCCCCGGCATGGGTTCCAATTCGGTCAAGACATGTAGACTATCTTCCATTGGTACGTCAAAACAGAGGCCCATCGCTGTCGCCATGATAACACTGTAGAGTTGATGCACCCCTAGCAGCGGTGTCCATTTGCCGATATAGCGCTGGGTGCCATACCGCAGATCAAAACCCGTTTTGTAACGCCCAATTAGGACATTAAAGGCTGTCAAGTCGGCCCCGAATGCGCTGCCTGTTAAATCCACACTGACGGTCATGACCGAGGCTTTGGTGGCGGTTTGCATCGTGCGAACCAGCGGATCATCGTAATTTAAGATGGCAATGCCGTCTTCGGGCAGGGATTCGAGCAATACTCGTTTTTCGGCAGCAATGCTCTCAATCGTGCCAAAGCGGTCTAGGTGCGAGTGCCCCACATTCGTCACCACCCCCACCATTGGCTTGGTGGCCTTGACCATCTCGGCCATCTCACCAAATTGATCTACCCCAAATTCGAGAACAGCCAACTGATAATCCGCCGTCAGTTTGCCGAGGGCCATTGGCAGGCCAAAGCGACCATTAAAGCTGCCCGGATTTTTGTAGACCTTATATTTTGTATGGAGTACCGCCGCAATTGCTTCTTTTGTGGTAGACTTGCCGCTGCTGCCAGCCACTGCGATAACGCTGACACCGTATTTGGTGATGACACGCTCTGTCCACCGCAGCAAGGCTTTTTCGACATCGCGCATGACAACGACGGTGAGGCCATCGGTGTCAAAGCTGGGTGGATGGGTACACATTATGCCCGTCACCCCTTTGGCAACAGCATCTTCCATATAGTCGTGCCCATCGCCTTGCGTGGTTTTGACAGCAACAAATATCTGGCCCGGTTGGGCACGGCGCGAGTCAAAACAAAAATCCGTGAAGATTTGGCTGTTCGGCTCACCAAAAAGCTGACCGTCGGCGGCTTCTAGGATGTCATAAAGGTTGATCATGAGTTTGTCTCGAAATGAAGATTGACCATATTTAATCCATTGTTTTCAGTGTACCTGAGTTTTGTTTGGAGTGACAGTAAAGGAGCATATACATGGCCCAAATTAGGAGCAATATCTTTCGGAAATATGACATTCGGGGAACGGTTGCGGGTGCGGACCCAGAATTGACACCCCAAGTTGCCGAACTTGTAGGCAAAGCCTATGGCTCATATATCCAACGGTCATTTGGCATGAGACAGATTTTTGTCGGGGGCGACAACCGCCTTAGCACCCCACCCTTGAAAGATGCCATCGTTAAAGGGTTGGCTAGCACCGGAGTACGGGTGGTAGATGTTGGCTTTGTGATGACGCCGACGGTTTATTATGCCGCTGCGTCGAATGCCAACTCCGCCGGGATAATGATTACAGGCAGCCATTTGAATACCCAGTATAACGGCATCAAGATGGCCTATGGTAAATTAGCGATGGCGGATGCTCAAATCCAAGACCTGCTGCACATGATACAAAATGATGATTTTAATGTCGCACTGGGCGAAGTTGTACAAGACCTTGAGATGATTCACCGCCACATGAAAACTATTCAGGGCATGGTCAAGATGGGCAACCGTAAACTTAAGGTTGTGGTGGATTCTGGCAATGGTCTCAGCGGCACGTATGTCCCCCCAGTGATGGAGGCCCTCGGCATCGAGGTGGTCTGTCTCTTCTGTGAATCGGACGGCACGTTCCCTAATCACCTGCCCAATCCGGAAGACCCCGAATTGACCAAAGATCTTGAAGCCAAAGTCGTTGAAGTTGGGGCAGATTTCGGCATCGGCTTTGACGGGGATGCGGATCGCTGTGGGCTAATTGACGATCACGGACATCATGTGTCGGCAGATCGCCTCATCGCATTGCTCGCCCAAGATATGCTGACCCGTCACCCCGGCGCAAAAATTGTCTATGACGTCAAAGCCAGTCAGATGCTGGATGATGTCATTCGGGCAGCGGGTGGTGAACCGATTATGTGGAAGAGCGGCCACAGCCTGATGAAACTGAAGATGAAAGAAGTAGGGGCACTACTCGGCGGCGAAGTTAGTGGGCATATTTTCATCGGGGAGGATTATTACGGCTTTGATGATGCTCCATTGGTTGCGCTCAAGACACTCGAAATCCTCTCTAAGCAGCAGGACTCGCTGAGTGCCATTTTGGGTCGGATGCCTGCGATGCTGGCAACCCCGGAAATCATCCTCAGCACACCAGATGCTGTTAAATTTGAGATTATTAATGAACTGAAATCCAAACTGTCGGCGGAGTTCCCGGTGATTGATGTAGACGGGGCACGGGTGCAATTTGGCAAAGGCTGGGGTTTAGTACGTGCCAGCAATACCCAACCAGCCATCACGCTGCGTTTTGAAGCCCCCACCGCGCCGGATTTGGTGAACTATATGCAGCGGTTCAGCACGCTGTTAAGTAAGTATGGCGAGATTGATCAGGCCAAATTAAAAGCACAGATAAGTGCGTTTTCCAAATAACTCCCTCATTTAAAATAGGCGAGTCCACCGATTCGCCTATTTTTTTGGCTACTCTATCAATTCTTGAATTGAAACTGAATTCACAAGTATTGTATTATTTTATGATATACAACCTTCTTGTTGCTCCTCACGGGGGAGGGGTATTTTCATGTCTATAGAAACCCTTTTGGGAGAACTGAAAAGTTCTAACGAACGAATTCGGCTGCGGGCTATGTTTCAACTGGGCATTTTGGGCGACCCAGCGGCGATTCCCGCATTAGAGCAAGTTCATAACAATGACCCTGTGCCGCAACTCAAAAACGTGGCACGGGCAGCCGCGCAACATATCCAAGAAACGAAAGCGGCAGATCGTGTTCAAGATGCCGAACTGGATGTGGTTTGGACACAGCAGTTCCTCAAATTTGTCGAAGGCACGGGCATCTTCATGACTTTAGATGTCAGTGATTTGGCCGACAGTGTCTCCGCGCAAGCCGCCGAGATTTTGCGCCAAGCGGGGAAATCCGCCCCATCCGTCCAGTCCACCACCCCTGTCAGTTCAAATGCGGCTCCGTCGGCCAGTAGTCTTGCTGGCGCGATGCAAAATCTGGGCCAAAACTCGCCTATTCAAGATGTAAATAAAAAATTCCAAGCGGCGACAGGCATGGAACGTACACGGCGGGGAGAGGGCGGTACACGGGTCGAAACGACGGGTGTTTATGAAATGCTGTGGGACTGCGAATTTTGTAACACGAAAAAACTGCTGGGCGTGACCCATCGGTTTTGCCCTAACTGCGGTGCGCCCCAAAATGCCGAAAAACGCTACTTCCCCAAACCCGGTGAAGAAATTGCACTGGAAAATCATGTGTATCATGGCGTGGACTGGATATGCCCTGCCTGTGATCAAGCCAACAGTGCCAATGCCAATTTCTGCGGGTCGTGCGGCTCGGATAAGACCGGGGCCAAGAATGCCAGCTTGCGGGAAGACCCCGGCAAGGTCACCACAGGCATGGTTGGTGCAAGTGGGGTAGCAGATGGCTTCCAAGCACGTGATCTGGCCCAAGAGCGATTCGACGGGGATATTCAGCGCATTGCCCGCGAGGAAAAACTGGCGGCGCGTAATCGCCCCATCCTTTTGGGCCTGCGTCGCAGAGAATTGAGCATCATCGGGCTGGTCACATTTTTAGTGACGAGCATTGTGGCGGGTGTATTTGCGTTCACCTATAAGAAAACGGAGGAATTGGTCGTCGCTGGGCATCAGTGGGAGCGCATCATCCACCTTGATGAATTTAGGCAGGTAGACGAATCGGCGGACTGCGTGAATATGCCCAACGATGCCTACGATGTCAGCCGCCATACGGAGACTCGCACCCGAAAAGTGGCAGATGGACAGACGTGCCGCGAAGAATGTGATACTCGCCGGGTGGATCAAGGGGATGGGTCGTATCGTAATGAGCGGGTTTGCCGCGATGTCTGTACGACCAAATATCGAGACGAGCGTTACACGGTTGATGTATGTAATTACACGATAGACCGCTGGCGAGACGGGCGCGATATTAGAGCCGATCAAAAGACCAGCCCCGAACCTTTCTGGCCGGAATACAGCCTTGCGGCAGGCTCAGGATCACGCGGTTTGGGGCAAGAGCGCGTGGACAGCCGCGAAGAAATCTATATCCTGCTGTTTGAGCGGGAGGATGGGGATGAAGCCAAGTGCGAATTTGAAGACATGAGCATCTGGAGTCGGTTTACGGACAATCAGACGGTGCAAATGGACTTCAATATACTTGGGAATCCCGTTTGCGACACATTAAAGGCTAAATAGGCAACGAAGCGACAATCTTAACCACAATTTAGCGACATAAAGAGTAGGGCCTGTGATTTTCTGGCCTAATTTGACATTCATATCATAAAAACAACAAACGAAAAGTGACGTATGCAGATCTTTATTACCTATGCTCCTGAAGATGAAAATCTCGCAGTCTATTTGGCGCGTGATTTGCGACGGCTTGGGGCCACTGTCTGGTTGGATTGGGACAGCGCCTCCAATGACAGTCCAGCGACTTGGGCATCGGGAATTGAGCAGGCCCTCAACAATTCGGATATGCTACTGGTCATTGCCAGCCCTGCGGCTCTACGCGAAAGTTATATCGCCAGTGATTTTCGACGGTTTGTCATGGCGAGCCGTCCGGTGATGGTGGCAATGGCCGCCCACTGCCCCAATATGCCGGAATTGCTGCGCCGTCGCAGTCCGGTGGATTTTTCGCGCAACTACACCGCCGCTTTTCATCGCCTGACCACCATGATGATTGATCGCGCCACCCGGACGATTATGCGCAGCCCACTCCAGACGGCTATCACCGACGATCTAATGTATCGCTACCAACGATTTTACGATTCGGGCAATTGATAAAGTTTTCGCTATAATTAAACACGTGTAGCTACATCTGAAAGGGTCGCCGCCGTGTCGAATGCTTTATTGCCTTTAAGCGAGAACGAAATTAATGCCATTATCAGCCGGGTGATGCGCGATATTGGCACCACCTATCAGCCGATGGGTCGAACACCGCTCGAAGCCCTGCCGACGATGGCGGATGCAATTCCCCCAGCACATTTGCGCGAATTAGGAGTTGAACTGGGCTATGGGATTCACCCGACTCTAGAAGATGCCATTGCCGCCGCCAATCAGGCTTTCCACGATTTGCATGACCTCCCGCTCAGTATTCGCAATAAGATGGTGACCGCCATCCGCCAAACCGCCACTGAAAACGCGGTGCTGCTGGCGCAATTGGCCCATAGCGAAACAGGCATGGGTCGCGCCGAAGATAAAATTACCAAAAATTGGATGAACGCCAATTTGACCCCCGGCCCGGAATATTTGACGACAGAGGCCTTCAGCGGAGATGGCGGGTTGACCATAACGGAGTATGCCCCGTTTGGCGTGATTGGCAGCATTATTCCCAGCACCAATCCAACCAGCACGGTGATTAATAACACGATTAGCATGGTCAGCGCGGGAAATGCGGTGGTATTTAACGCTCACCCCTCGGCTAAACGCGCCAGCAATTACACCATCCAGCTGTTGAATCAAGCCATTTTGAGCGCGGGCGGGCCACCCAATTTATTGTCCGCGTGCATTGACCCGACCATCGAAACCGCTACTCAATTGATGCACCATCCGCGTGTACGGGTGCTGGTGGTCACAGGTGGGGCAGGTGTGGTTAGTGCGGCCATGAAATCCGGCAAACGGGCCATTTGTGCAGGGCCGGGGAATCCGCCTGCTGTCGTGGATGAAACTGCGGATTTGGAACAGGCCGGACGGGATATTGTGCGGGGCGGTTCATTTGACAACAACATCATCTGCACCACCGAAAAAGGCACCTTTGTGGTGGATCGGGTGGCGAATGATTTGGTCGAGGCGATGGCGGCGCATGGCGGGTATGTGCTGACGTCATGGCAAATACGGCGCTTGTGGGGCATTGTGTGTCGGGAAGATCATGGCCCGGGACAGGCCGCCTACATGCACAAGGAATTTATTGGGCAAAATGCAAGTGTGCTGCTGCGCGAACTTGGCATCAAAGTTGGCCCGGAAGTACGTCAGATTGTAGCTGAGGTCGAACCCGACCACCCGCTGGTAT
Organism: Chloroflexota bacterium; assembly: GCA_013112715.1. Lineage (GTDB taxonomy): Bacteria > Chloroflexota > Anaerolineae > Aggregatilineales > J027 > CFX10. Next base: position 71,358 of record JABFGB010000003.1, on the reverse strand, counting down.
GGACAGAACAAATGATGCCGTTTATGCCAGTCGTGCGAATGCCGGATGTGTACAGCGCGATTGATTTGGCGTGGCGCAGTGAACATGGGTATCGGCACACAGCGGTGATTCACAGCAAAAATGTGGATCATATGACACACATGGCGCGATTGATGGACTGCTCAATTTTTGTGAAGAACGGGCCGAATTTTGCGGGGTTGGGAGTCGAAGGCGAAGGCTACTGTTCATATACCATCGCCAGCCCCACCGGTGAGGGCCTTACCACTTGTCGGAGTTTCTCAAGGCTGCGGCGGTGTGCATTGAAGGATGCCTTCAGAATCACCTAATCTCGTCCGAAAGGCGGATTTTTTTCATATCCCCTATCAAAATCTATTAACCTCTGCTAGAATATACTTAACGCTCGTTAAGTTAGTGCTGGCAGTTTTCAATTTCCAAGAAATTTGAGACGAGTTTTGCGCAACGCCGTAACTTATTGACACGTATTGAATTATAGCCTTTCAAGAAGCCAAGATTTTATAAATCTGCCAATCAAAAATTATTGTTGTATGGGGGGCCACATGCTCTACACCCTCTGGCTAAAACTCAGGGAGTTATTGACGGGTACCAATAACCTACAATTTCAAACCGAGGCGATGAGTGCCAGTCCCAGTTATGAGCAGTTTCGTAATTTATTCCTTGAACGGATTTGGTATCGAGACTGGTTTGGCAACTCACTGCGCGAACGGTGGCCGCTACTGCTCTTCTTGCTCGCCTTCCAATCGCTCTATTTCCCGATTAATCAAGTCGTGAGCGGCGGTGTGCATCTCTATATCCCACAAATTGATGGCAATATTCCACGCCTGTCTATTTTTGTGATTCCTTATGCGATGGGCTTCATGCTGATGCCGATTTTCCCACTATTGGCAGCATGGAAATTTCCTCGACAGATGTTCCAAGAGTATGCCATCGCATTTTTTAGCGTCATGGTAATCGGCTTCATGATCTGGTTAGCGATGCCTGCCTATATCGTCAAGCACTCATTCGAACCCAATGGCTTTTTTGATCAACTGCTATATCAACTGCATGACGGCGATTCATCGTATGGCACGCATAATTCCTTCCCCAGCAGCCATGTTTATTATGTCACGGTAGCGATGGTCTACTTCTGGCGAAAATGGCCCAAGCAGTGGATTTTGTGGGCCACCTTTACCGTCGCTAATGCCGCCAGCACGCTGTTTACCCATCAGCATTATTTCGCGGATGTGGTGGCGGGGTTCGTATTGACATGGTTTGCGGTGTGGCTGACCCGTCGTCATCTACTGCCGATTATTCGACGCCGCGAAGTGCAGTTTGGGGTCGCGGATCTACACGGAACCAGCGTCCGCCGCCGATAGAAGGGTCGAAACTCTTGAACACGGGGCTAAAGCGACCGTGCTGAAGCTAGTTTAAAGTACAGGCCGCTCACATAAAATTGCTATAGATGGCAGGTGTGATGACCCCTGCCCTTTTTTGTTGCCTTCACGCTCCCATGCAATTCCGCTATAATCAACTTCATCCCATTTAATCAGACCATTAGAAAAACGACATCATGCAACCATCATCTCGCATTCAATATCGCTATTATGATCTTGTCATGGCAACGTTTGTGACGGTGCTACTCTTGAGCAACCTCCTCAGCAGCGCCAAAATCATTGACATCGGCCTCGGCAGTGTTGGCTCACTGAGCTTCATTTTTGATGCGGGCACGATTGTCTTTCCGATTTCGTACATTTTCGGGGACATTCTAACCGAAGTGTATGGCTACAAACGTTCGCGCCGCGTCATTTGGATGGGCTTTGGGGCGTCTATATTGATGGCCTTTTGCGTGTGGATTGTCGGCCTGCTGCCCGGTGAAGCCTATTGGACAGAAAGCACGGGTCAAAGCGCCTATGACGCCATTCTCAGCGGCATTCCCAATTTAATTGTCGCCAGCCTCAGCGCCTATTTTGCAGGCGAATTTCTAAACAGCTTTGTGCTGGCAAAATTGAAGGTTGCCACCGAGGGCCGCTATTTGTGGATGCGGACGATTGGCAGCACACTCATTGGGGAAGGCGCAGACTCAATTATCTTTGTCGGGATTGCCACACTGCTTGGCACGCCCGGTTTTGTGGCGGAAATCATGCTCTCGTTGATTGCCACCAATTACATTTTGAAGGTCAGCATTGAAGCCGCTATGACGCCCATCACGTACAAGGTGGTCAATACCCTCAAGCGCGTCGAAAACGAAGATTATTATGACCGGGATACGAATTTCAACCCATTCAAACTGGGTATATAAAGAAGGATTTTCGAATGACTGATGACGAAAACATGCTCAATCCCGACCATCTGACAGATGATGAAGCCCCCCTACCGGAAGATCATCGCAGCGGCTATGTCGCGGTTATTGGGCGGCCCAATGTTGGCAAAAGCACCTTGATGAACGCCGTCCTTGGGGAAAAAATCGCCATCGTCAGCCCGAAACCCCAAACCACCCGTCTGCGCCAATTGGGAATTTTGACCCGACCCGATGTGCAAATCGTGTTTATTGACACGCCCGGCATCCATCAGCCACGTAACGCCCTCGGCGAATTCATGGTCGAGGTGGCGGTAGCAGCCTTGCAAGAAGCCGATGTGGTCTTATTGGTGACGGATGCGAGCGAACCTGTTACCGAGGAAGACAAAAATGTGGTCGAGATTCTAAATCAGGCCAACGAAGGCAATCACCTCAAGGTCATTCATGTCGTCAATAAGGTAGACCGCGCTCGTGACCCCGCAAAATATCAGCAGCATTTTGAGGGTCAACGTGCTCTTGTGCCGGATGCCGTTTGGACAACGACAATTGCCACCGACAACACGGGCATTGAGGCATTGGTCAAGCTGATTATCGAACGATTACCGCAAGGGCCGCGTTTCTACCCTGAAGATCAAATCTCTGACCTGCGTACCCGTGATATTGTAGGGGAAATGGTGCGTGAGGCGGTTTTGCTGCATACTGAACAAGAAGTGCCCCATGCCGTCGCAGTCGAGGTGGAAGAGTTTTCGGAGCGAGAAAACGGGGTGGTCTATATCAATGTGACCATTTACGTTGAGCGCGACAGCCAAAAAGGGATTATCATTGGGCAAAAGGGGCAGATGCTTAAGAAAATTTCGATGCACGCCCGCCGTGAAATTGAACGGTTTTTGGAGACACGGGTTTATCTCGAACCGCATGTCAAAGTGCTTAAAAATTGGCGGAAGGATGAAAATGCTCTCCGTCGGCTCGGTTATCGCATTCAACGCTAAACTTTATCAAAGGCCATAGAAACCCATGCAGCCATCCTTTCAACCCTATCAGCAATATACGATGCAGCCTGCCCCCAAAAAGCGCAGTTGCTTTACCCCCACGTGCGGCTGCTGCCTCGGGCTAGGTTTATTGGTCTTATGCCCTCTTGTCGCAATGATTGCATGTATTGGCATTGTTTTGCGAGGCAATCCCGACCCGCTGTATTCAGATTATCGGGCTGACCCCACCGCCGCCGCCGAATATGACGTATTGTTTGATAACGCGATAGCCCAAGCGCGGAGTGATGGTCAGTTTAATGTCGGTATTGAAGATCGTGATTTTGAGTCGTGGCTGAATGTGGAATATCGGAACAATTTAACTGAGAACAATGAGGGGAACACGGAAGACCTGCCTGATTGGGTCAAGGACATGAAGTTCCAAACAAAATTTGATAATAATGAGGTGACGCTTTTCGGAACCACCGAATTTTCAGGCATTACCTTTAATATGCTGATCATTTCGGAAGTCAGCATCAACACTGATCCGGTTACGCGCCCCACCCGACCACTGAATGTGGAAGTATCCAAATTTCAGGTCGGCAGTCTGAATATGCCGGACAGCTTCCGTACCGAAATGGCGGACAGCATCGCGGATGGATTGAGCGAAGAACTGACCCAAGTCAATCAACGTTATGAATTGACCTCGCTCAGTATCGAAGATGGGACGATGCGGTTTAGCGGGCACGTGGTTCGATAATTTTTTCCAAAATTACCCGGCCTTCTTCCACATCCTGTCGAATGCGAGCAATCAGGTCGTCAATACTGGTGAATTTGGCCTCACCACGCAGCCATGCCACAAAATCGAGGTCAAGGCGCTGTCCATAAATATCACGGTCAAAATCCAACAGATAGGGTTCAACCGTGATATTGTGCCCGTTGAAAGTAGGTCGCACCCCAACATTAGTCATCGCCATAAAGGTCTCGCCGTCAAGATGAGCCAAACACGCATAGATGCCGTTTTTTGGGAGGACTTGTTGTTCCCAATAGGCCATATTAGCAGTAGGAAAGCCGATCTGACGACCCCGTTTTTCCCCATCTATAACAATGCCACTGACACGATAATAACGGCCTAAATCCGAGGCGACCTTTTGCACATCGCCCTCCACCAGCGCTGCCCGAATGCGTCCGCTGGAAATGCGTTCACCGTTGCCATCGGTAAAGAGCAAATCAATCGTCTCGACGGTGAAGCCTTTTTGATGACCCTGTTCGGTGAGATAGGCCACATTGCCTTCGCGCTTATAGCCCAATGCAAAATCAGGGGTGGCCCACAGCGACGCCATTTTCAGGTGACGGGTCAGTAAATCTACAAAATCGGCGGCGCGAATCTGGCGGGTCTGGTCGTTAAAGGGATGGGTAATGACCACATCTACCCCTAATTCACCTAACAGCGCGGCCCGTTCGTCGGGGGTGGTCAAATAATATGGCCCTTGAATGCCACGAATGACCACATCGGGATGCGGGAAAAAGGTTAGAACAACGGCAAGGCGATTGGAGGCGTGAGCGGCCTGCACCAAATGAGAGATTAAGTGCTGATGTCCACGATGGACGCCATCAAACACCCCGACTGTGACAATACTGGGGTGGTCAAGTTGGGCATTTTCCAGCGATTGAATGTGTTGCATGAAATATTGAATCCAGTGCAAGATCAGTGATTAAAAACCTTCAGCGGTTTCCAACGGCCCGGCTGCTCGGCAATCGGTTCCAGAATCGCCAGAAATTTACCCCTGTCGTCGTAGGCCCGCAACAAGTCGGCGGCATTTAGCGAAACCTCATTCAACCACACACCATTTTGCACAGCGCGGCTTTGTGATTCATCGAGGTCAATGCGGGGGAACTCTTGGAGGGCCATTTCGGGGGGCAACAAATACTGCTGCCATGTGCCCTGCCGGATAGCCTCACGAAAAACTTCCAAATCAATGGCATTATCAGTCGTAAACGGCCCACTCGCCACGCGCCGTAGCCCGGCCAGATGTGCTCCAACACCTAATATCCGCCCTAAATCAAAGGCCAAACTGCGGATATACGTACCCGGTGAACAATGCACCCGTAGCCGGAAGGTTGGGAAATCCCACATCATGATTTCGAGGTCGTAAATGGTCACAGGGCGCGGGGTCAATTCCACTGTATCGCCCTGCCCCTTCCGCGCAATCTCATAGAGTTTTTTGCCACCCTGTTTGATGGCGCTGTAAATCGGCGGGACTTGTTGAATATCGCCGCGAAATTGGGGCAATAGCGCTTCAACCTGCTCGCGTGAAATCGGGGTGTCGTTGGTGGCGACGATCTCCCCCTCGGTGTCATAGGTGGTGGTTTCGATACCCAAACACACCTGTGCCTCATAAATTTTGGGATGGCCCATGACATATTCACTTAGGCGGGTGGCTTGGCCGAGGCACAACATCAAAACACCTGTCGCCAGTGGGTCAAGCGTTCCAGCGTGCCCGATTTTTTTGATGCGGGTTTCGCGGCGTACTATTGCCACCACGTCATGACTTGTCCAGCCAAGCGGCTTGTCTATATTCAATAGGGCGAATTCAGGGGAGTAGTTCATGTGGTTTCAGATTCAGACCCCTCTCAATCCTCTCCATGCTGGATAGCCTCGGGAGGGGTGATGGTTCTATCGGCTGTAGATGGGTTCGCCGCGTGCTAGTTCGGCTTTTAACATCGGCAGCACCCGTGCTAGGGCTTGGTCTAGCGTTACCCCACGCAGGGTTGCGCCGCCTGCCGCCACGTGCCCACCCCCGCCGAGTGCCAATGAAATTTCGGCGACACTATAGCCGGGAATGGAACGGAAACTGCATTCAACATCCGGCCCAATTACGGTAAAGGCGGCAGAGACTTTGGCATCATCGGCTTGAATCAGATAACCGGAGAGGCCGGTATAATCACCGACCTGCATTCCACAGGCTACGATGTCCGACTCATCAATGGCAGCCCACACAAGGCCATCATCCAACTGCATCCGCGAGACCGCCAACGCCTGCAAACGCATCAGGCCCGTTGGAATCCGCGCTAATGTCAACTGCACGACTTGGGTCAAGTTCGCTCCAGCGGCAATCAAACGCTGTCCGGTTTGCAGGGTATGGGCGGAGACATTGGAGGTGCGGAAACACAGCGTATCCGTCACCAAACCCGTCATCAGGGCTTGGGCAATATCGGCGGTCAAGGGAATCGCCAACTGATCGAGCCAATCCAAGACCCCTTCGGAAGCAGCGGCTGTGCGTGCATCCACCAAGTTGACATCACCAAACATCAGATTCGTCTGATGATGATCCAGTTGGATGAGAGGTCGCCCCAACCCCAGTAAGGCCGCACCGATTTGGCCTAAGCGTTCGGTATCGCTGGAATCAGTGCTGATGACTAAATCAGGCAGAGGGTTTTGCAAAGCGGATTGAATGTCGGCACTATTTGGCACAAAGGCAAACCGCTCAGGCAGACCGCCTTCGACATAGGGAGTGACATGCTTGCCCCGACTACGAAGGGCCATTGTGAGACCCATCATCGAACCAATCGCATCTCCATCGGGTTGTAGATGGGTGACGACAGCGATTTTTTGCGCCGCCACCACCAATTCTGCTGCTTTATCCCATTCCAACTGCACGAGTGGTGCGGGATTATTCGTGCTCGTCGTCATTCACTCCATCCAGTGTAGAGGCGGGCTGTTCCCGTTCCGCCAGCGCATCCAAGACTTCTTCAATATGATTGGCTTGTTGCAGCACCACATCCCATTTGAAGTGGAGTTGGGGCATCCGGCGCAACCGCAAACGGGATGCCAGTTCTTTCCGCAAAAAGCCCTGTGCCTGCCGTAAGCCTTCCATCACTTCATCGCGGCGGCTTTCATCCCCAAGCGCGTTGACGAAAATCTCGGCATGTTCGATCTCTCGATCTAATCGCACCTCCATAATCGTCACCCCATGCAAACGGGGATCACGCACTTCGGTGAGCATCAGTTGGCTCAGATGGGACAAAATCAAATCCGCTACCCGTTCCGATTTGATGGTCATGGCGTTTCTCCTTCCTTGAATACGCTTAGTTCACGCGCTCCTTGACCAAAAATTCAATCTGATCACCTTCTTGGAAATCATTGAATTTATCAAGGGACACGCCACATTCGAAGCCCTGACGTACTTCTGGCACATCGTCTTTGAGATGTTTGAGACTACCAATGGTTAGGCCATCGGCGACAATCTTGCCACGCCGCACCACCCGCGCTTTGGCCTTGCGTCGAATGGTGCCGCTACGCACATAACATCCGGCAATCTGACCCACCCGCGAGATGTTGAAAATCTGGCGGACTTCGGCCATGCCGACAACTTTGTCTTCGTACACCGGGTCGAGCATCCCTTTGAGCGCTTTTTCAACATCTTCCACCATCTTATAGATGATGTCATAGGTGCGAATATCTACTCCGGTAGAGGAAGCCACACGTTCAGCGGCGGTATCGGCAGTCGTATTGAAGCCGATGATGACGGCATGAGAAGCGCTGGCGAGGTTCACATCGTTTTCGGTGATGTCACCCACATCGGCATGTAAAATCCGTACTTTGACCTCATCCGACGCCAAATCTTCCAGCGAGTTGACGACGGGTTCAAGACTTCCATGGACATCGGTTTTTACAATGAGCAGCAGTTCTTTGTTCTCACCATGACTAAACCGATTGAAGAAATCTTCCAATGTCATCGCAGGGGCTGACTGTGCATTGGCCTCCTGTTGGGCCACCTGACGGCGCTCATCCGCAATGCTGGCAGCGACTTTGATATTTGGTACGACCTCAAAACGATCCCCCACCTGTGGCGCAATATCTAAGCCCATGACGGATACAGGGAAGGATGGCGGGGCTTCATCTACTTTGCGGCCACGTTCATCAAATAAGGATTTCACACGACCATAGGAGAGTCCAGCAACTACGACATCGCCTGTATGCAAGGTACCATTTTGCACCAGCAGGGTTGCCAATGGGCCACGCCCTTTTTCAGTGCGGCTTTCCAAAACAACTCCACCGCCCTTGCTCTTGGGGTTCGCCACAATCTCGGCTTCTTCCGCGACTAGTAAAATCGCTTCGAGCAGGTTTTCTAGGCCCATTTTGTTGCGTGCTGACACCGGAACGACGAGTGTGTCGCCACCCCACTCATCGGGAGTCAGACCGACGTCGGATAGTTCTTGTTTGACTAAATCCGGATTGGCGTTGGGTTTATCCACTTTATTGAGGGCCACCACAATCGGCACCCCGGCAGCTTTGGCATGGTTGAGGGCTTCGCGGGTGGTTGGCATCACACCGTCGTCAGCAGCTACCACCAAAACCGCTACGTCCGCACCTTGTGCGCCACGTGCCCGCATCGCGGTAAAGGCCTCATGGCCGGGGGTATCAATAAAGGTGATTTTCTGACCTTTATATTCGGTCTGATAGGCACCAATGGCCTGCGTAATCCCACCCGCCTCACCATCGGCGACGTTGGTCTTGCGGATGGCATCGAGCAGTGAGGTCTTACCATGATCTACATGGCCTAGAATCGTAACCACCGGGGGGCGGCGTTGTAACTGGGCAACTTCTTCAGTCCCATACAACTCACGACGCCACTGGGGTTTTTGCGCTTCCATCTCGGCGCGTTTTTCCTCTTCCTGCACTTCACGCAGGGGGCGCGGCTGGAAGTTCATTTCTTCAATGATGATGGCAGCCGTGTCATAATCCAACTGCTGATTGATCGAAGCCATGATACCGTTGGCAATCAACTTCTTCATGACTTCAATCGGGCTGACTTGCATTAATTCAGCCAATTCACGCACCGTCACAAAATCCGGTACATTTAAAATTTGTCGCTCTTGTTGCGTCATATATCCTCCTGATCCTAAACAACAACACACGCCGCAGGTCAATAGCTGCTCCGGAAAGAAATTTCGCTGCGCGAGACTTGCGATGGCGACTCCCCGGAGACCCTGCGACGTGTGCTGGGTACTTCCTCAGAATTTTGCACCCCCCTCTTTCTGAAGGAGATGGTCAATGGGGTCGCCCTTAACTCTGGTCGTCGTGCATCGGGAACATTGCTGCTCTTATCCGGTTCCGGTCTTCAGGTGTCAAGGTCGTTTTGAGTGCTTTCTCCAACGCATTCAAGGCCAATTGAAAGGCTTTCTCAGAGTCGTCGGTGTGCAGATGTTCTTGCCAACAAGCCACATCACTGCACATATAGGCCCCGCGCCCATTTTTCTTGCCCGTAGGGTCAATTTGTACGCCATCTTCCGGCGTGCGAACAAGGCGCACCAACGCTCGTTTGTTATCTACCTTGCGGCAAACGACACACGTGCGCTGGGGAGTTTTTTTGCGTGGAGGCTGCTGCTGCTTGCTCATCCTTCCCTACTTAATACACTGACTACTAAAAATCGTCATCTGTATCGAATTCATCAAATTCGCCCCGGTCGCGGTTACCCTTGCGGCGGCGCTTGGCAACGACTTCGCCCATATCTTCATCAAAAACCAATTGGACACGGCTTTGCTTGGGCTTCTTGGCCTTTGACTTCTTTTTGCGGCCAGACCGCTTATCACTTAGGCGTTCATCGCCTTCTTCGTCAAATTCTTCCCACTCGACAACAGGAACAACGGGAATTTCTGCGACTTCTGGCACAAGAATCTTATCGGTACGGCGTTTTTCACGCGGCGGCCTTTCTTCGGCCACCAGCGCAGGTATATCGGGGAAGGCGGGACGAACCACATCTTCCTCTTCTTCAACTACTGGTAGTACCCCATCGGCTACGGTCTCGACCACTGGGGTAGACTTAGCAACTTCTGGTGCAGCAGCAACAGGTTCTTCGGCTGGGGCTTCTTGGGCCTGCAAAATCTCAGGAATCACCAAGTCGTCGAGTGCATACTGAATCGCTTCCATCGCATCGTCGCCAGCTTTATTCGCCGCCAACATCCGCGCCAAACCTTCTTCATCGGCTAAGACGCGCACCATCAATTCGCCAACCGTCTCGATTTTGCCGAGGGCCTTCACGATATCTTCGGCCAGTTCCAAAACCGCAATCGGCATGTTGAAGGCTTCGACGGGCACGAGTGGTCGCACCGAGTCCAACAGCGATTGTCGTTCACGCTTGACGGCATCCCGCTGATCCAAAATCAAGCGTTGCGCGACATTCACAAAATTGGTCAGGGTGGTATATTCTTCGGGGTTCACCGGGCGGTTGGTGCGTTTCTTTTCAAGGATACGCTCGACTTCGGTCACCAATTCGCGGTTCTTGATCTTCATAATGCTTAAAGGCGCGGTACCGATGGCAGCCACATTTTCAATCGCGGCCTCGGTCACACTCTTGATGTCAATACGCCAACCCGTCAGTTTGGCGGCCAAACGTGCATTTTGACCTTCACGCCCAATGGCGAGTGACAAATTATCTTCCGGCACTACAACGAGAGCCGTCCGCACTTGGTCAATATCTTCGTGCAGATACACCCCACTCACACGGGCAGGCGAGAGGGCCTTCGAGATAAATCGGGCGGGATCGGGGTCCCACTCAATGACGTCAATCTTTTCGTCATGCAGTTCTTTGATGATGTTTTGGATACGCATCCCACGCATTCCAACACACGCCCCAACCGGGTCAATGCCTTCCTGCAACGCCGCCACCGCCACTTTGCTGCGATAACCCGCTTCACGAGCAATGTTTTTGATTTCGACCTGCCCGTTATAGATTTCTGGCACTTCATATTCTAATAAGCGACGCAGCATATCCTTGTGGGCACGGGAAACGATGATCTGTGGGCCGCGTGTGCTCTTGTTCACTTCGGCGACATAGGCCCGAATCTTGTCATGAGCCTTATAGCGTTCATTGGGCATTTGGTGCTGTTTGGGCATAATCGCCTCAGCACGACCCAAGCTGAGTGTCACCACGCCATGCGCCGTACTTTGGACTGTGCCCGTTACCAAATCACCCTGACGGTCAATAAATTCGTCATAGAGGGAATCGCGTTCCGCTTCTCGAATGCGCTGCAAAATGACCTGCTTGGCGGTTTGGGCGGCGATACGACCAAAACTGGCGCTGGTGGGGGTGACCGGAGCCATCACCATATCCCCAACCTTACAATCGGGGTCTTGTTTTTGGGCTTCATCGAGCAGCACTTCGGTACGGCTGTCTACAATACTGGTCACGACTTCTTTTTCGACAAAAATCTGAGGGCGACCAGTCGGGTCAATATGTGCTTGAATCCGCTGCTGGTTCGACCCGATGTTGGCATCTCGCCGATAAGCCGAAACAAGTGCCTGTTCCAATGCCTCTAGGACAACTTCTTTGGACAGGGCACGGGTTTCTAAAATTTCATTGAATGCCAGCGTAAAATCGCTCTTCATGGCACTTTCTTTACTCCAACAAATTGACTAGCACTGATAATGGGTGATTTTCTGGCAACTTTCCGGCGATAGATTCTTCCTGCGGACACTTAATATTCTGACCTTAAACAACTAGAAGTGGGGGCTGCCCACTTCTAGGAAACGTTCGATATGAGAATTGAGCCTAGCTCATTTAGGATTTTAGCATGGGTTATTATTGGAATCAAGCCTGATTCCCACATCCAATAGAACTCTAATTTATCTCTTTGAGAATTCTACGGATGCCGTCAATTCCAATCCTATTGGTAGTATCACTGGTTAGTCTGGCTCGGCAACCCATTCGGCAGGACTTTGCCCTTCCGTAGCTGCTAAGTCAACAGCCCATTCATTCGTAATCAGGCGAGCCGAGCGGTTGCGCGTGAAGTAGTTAAAGACCCACTGCACAAAAATGACCACCCGGTTTTCGAATTCGACCATTTTCATGAGATGGACAAACACCCAGAACAGCCACCCTATAAACCCCCATAGGCGTATTCTAAAAGGTAAATCCGCTACCGCCGATGACCACCCGATGGTCGCCAAGTTACCGAAATTGGTGTAGCGAAATGGCTTATCCATCGGCGCACCCTGCAGGCGTTTTTGGATGACCTTTGCGGCATACGCCCCACCCTGAATGGCGACTTGCGCTACCCCCGGTAGCAGTTTGCCATCCATTTCCAAATGGGCAAGGTCGCCAATCACAAAAATTTCGGGATGCCCCAGTATAGTTAGGTCTGGCTGCACCATCACTCGTCCAAATCGGTCAAGGGGCGCTCCGGTTTTTTCGGCTATGAGCTTGCCCAATGGCGAGGCCAATACCCCCGCCGCCCATAGTACCGTCTCAGCTTCTAGGGTTTCGACCTGATCTTCATGCTTCAGTGTGACGCGCCCCGGCTGAATATCAGTGACAAAGGTCTGGGTTCGCACTTCAATATGATGGTTTTGCAGAGTATTAAGCGCCTTATTGGATAAAGGCATGGGAAAGCTCGGCAGAACATTTTCGACCCCTTCGACCAACAAGATACGTGTGTCGGCGGGGTTGATGTTGCGGAAATTGTCTTTGAGGGTTAGATGGGCAATTTCGCTAATCGCCCCGGCCATTTCCACCCCAGTGGGGCCAGCCCCCACAACAACAAAGGTTAGCAATGCTTGGCGTTTCCGCGCATCGGATTCCAGTTCGGCACGCTCGAAGGCAGAAAGAATGCGGCTGCGAATGTGGGTGGCATCTTCAATCGTTTTTAGTCCCGGCGCATGGGCTTCCCACTCGTCGTTGCCAAAATAATGATGGCGCACCCCGGCAGCGATAATCAGGGAATCGTAAGTGACCCGTTTTTCACCCATCACGACTTCACGAGTCTGTGGGTCAATATCCGTAACCTCGGCCATGAGGACTTGGACGTTTTCGGCCTTCTTCAAAATCCCACGCAGAGGTGAGGAAATATCGGCGGGTGAGAGTGCCCCAGTAGCGACTTGATAGAGGAGCGGCTGGAAGAGGTGGAAATTGCGGCGGTCAATCAGGGTAATATGGGTGGGTGTTTTTTTCAGCTTTTTGGCGGCACTGAGTCCTCCAAATCCTCCACCAATAATGACAACGCGATGCTGCATCTGCATACTCATGACAATATCCCCCTTTGGATAGCCATAGATACTTCTTAAGTATAGGAGGACTCAGGTCTGAAACAAAGTGTCGGCGTTGTATATTGTGACAATTTTCACAACGTAATATTTGAACGAGACATCACCTCCTCGGGCAAAAAGGCTTTAGTATACGATTTCCTGACATATGCGAAAAATTTCGCACACACCTCTTGACAGGCAGTATAATTATAGGTTACGCTGTTGATGCGAAAAAATTCGCGCGAAGAATTTCGCAGAACGTTTCCAAATCGGGTGGGCAGGATGACTGTACATAAATCACCCTGCCCGCTCCCATTGTGAGGAAAATCGCATGGCTGACAATATGTATGACCAGCTTTCTCGGCGCGAACGCCAAATTATGGACATCATCCTTGAGATCGGAGAGGCCACTGCTGCTGATATTCAACAGCGACTACCTGATCCCCCGGGTAATTCCAGTATCCGGGTGATGCTGCGAATCTTGGAAGAAAAGGGACATTTGACGCACCGTGAGGAAGGGGGTCGCTATCTCTATGCACCCACTGTCGAGCCGGAAAAGGTGCGCCGTTTTGCGCTGCGTCATCTTATCAAAACGTTTTTCGGTGGCTCGGTTCCAAATGCGGTGTCAGCACTGCTTTCTACCGAAGACCTCTCCAAAGATGAATTGGATGCACTGGCCCAATTGATTGAGGCAGCCCGTCAAGAAAACCAAGAAAATCAAGAAAATGATGAGGCATAACCATGAATACCAACACCGAACTCTTGGAATTTACGGGTATGATCGCCCTGCGCGTCACGTTGGTCTTAATGCTCGCTGGGGTTGTCTCGCTGCTGCTGCGTCGTTCTTCGGCGGCGCTGCGTCATTGGGTATGGGTATTGGCGATGTGTGCAGCGTTGTTGATGCCTGCTTTTGTGATGATCGCGCCACGCTGGAACGTGGAACTGCCAACTAAACCATCAACAACAGACGCCCCTTATCGGGGTACCAGTAAGGGTACTTCGGTTAATCCTTTTATGCGTCCAACGGTCAATCCTTTACTTCTGGCTACCAACAATCAAACTGATGCCGATCCACAGGTGACGACGATCAGCCATTCGTCTGGTGCAACCATAACGCCGACGCTTGCAGCCCAATCAAATACCGATAAGCAGCCGGATACTCGAATCGTGTGGCCGAACTTTGCAACGCTGCTGCTGACAGTATGGGCAATCGGGGCTTTCGGTATTCTGTGGATGGGGATTCGCCACTATGGAAAATTTCGACGGGTAACGACCCATACCTATGCCCTAGAAGTGCCACATGACATTACCGAACTCGCCGCTGAAATTCGTCAAACTCTCGCTATTCGTCGGCCTGTCCGGTTGATGATGACACCAGCAATCAGTATTCCTATGACCATTGGAGTGGTACGCCCGATTATTTTGCTGCCTGCGGACGCCGTTACTTGGGATGCCAAGCGCCGTAGAGTCGTACTGTTGCATGAAAGCATCCATATAGCGCGGTGGGATGCGCTGTTGGGCTGGCTATCACTGTTTGTAGTGGCCCTGCATTGGTTTAATCCATTGGCATGGATCGCTACCCGCCGTCTGGCAATCGAAAGTGAAAACGCCTGTGATGACCGCGTACTGCAATTGGGGACGACAGGGCCAGATTATGCCGCGCATCTGGTGGCAATTGCCCAAAACTTTCTGGGTAGTCTGCGTCACAAATCACTGGTTACTCCCGGTCTAGCACAAATGACACAAATTGGTAATCTACCTAGCCGCGTCCATGCCATTTTGGACAAGCAGCGACGACGAAGTGCTTCGCGCTGGCAAAAAGCGTTGGGGCTCCTATTGGTATTAAGTCTAATTACCCCCGTCGCTACGATTGCCGGGGGGCAAAATACACCGATGACCCAACCCAACCGAGCCTATGCGGATGATGCCATTACTTTAACCGTCGGCCTGCCGGAAGACTTTCTGAATTCCTTCAACCGCACTGGATTAAGTCTCGACGAATTCGAAGCGGCGCATCCGGGCGTGAAGGTCGTACTGCGTCGTGACGATTCGGGTTGGCTCGAAAATGCAGTCCCTTCCGACCCTGAAGCATATCTAAACGACATGACCGATTTTGCGGATACTGCCGATGTGGTGTTCATCTGGACAAATGAATATCTAAACCCAATTGCGACACGGGCTGGTATGTTTCTTGATCTTGCCCCAGCTATCGCCGCTGATCCCGATGATTACAGTGATCGCTATTTCCCGGCAGCGTGGGCATCCTATCAGTGGGATGGTGGCACATGGGCACTACCGACAATGCTTGATCCTGTGTTTGTCAGCTACAATCGGCCTGCCTTTGACGCAGCGGGACTCACGTATCCTGACGAAAATTGGACGATGGACCAATATGTAACAGCGGCCCATACCTTGACTACTACAAGTGACAATGGCGTTACCACACCGGGTTTGTCCGGCGATCCGACATTTTTGTTTCAGGCACTGTTGGGCCGACCTTTGGACAATATGCTGACCCTCGGCGATTCCACCAGTTTTGCGTGGGACACTGACCTTTTGGCACTCGCCGAAGCATGGGTGGCATTAGCAATGGAAGGCGCAGCGAGCATTGTCCCAAGCTACGAGATGGTCAGCCCCCTGCAAATTGGCGGATCATGGGCGCTACAGGGGGATTACCGAAATGCCAATGATGATGGAGATTGGTCGGCGGCCTTGCTGCCTAATGGAGTAGGAGGTCTGGTCAATGTTCCCGGCTTCGCGGTCAGTGCTGGCACGACTGCACCCGAATTGGCCTATGAATTAGCCAAGCATCTCAGCTTAATTAACACCTATCTCGACAACACCCCCATCGCAGCGATGTCGGCAGTCTTGGACAAAGGGGGCAATCCATCCTTTTATTTTGGCAAGCCTGAAGCACAAAAAGCTGCGGATTTGATGGCTGCGGAGAATGCAATGCCGCTGGCAAACCGCACCATGAGTGGTTTCTTGGTGCAGGCACTATTCACCAGTACCCAAAATGGGGGCGATCTCGTCACTGCACTCGGCGAGATGAGCAGTCGAGCGACAGAAGCCCTCGTCTTGGCTGAAAATCTGCGGCCCAACCTTGTCCTCTCCATTCCGCCAGAAGCGCCGCCCGTTGAAGTCCCGCCCGGCCAAGTTGCCCTGCAATTTCATCTACTCAATAACGCCGACAGCGTCCGAAATATGGAGCAATGGGAACGGGCCGCCGTAGAATTTGCCGAGGCCGAGCCGGATGTATTTAGCGTTGACCTGTTAACGGGTTATAACGTCCAAGAGGGACAGCAAGTGGATTGTTATGTCTCCGATGCAGCACTTTTTGATCTTCCGCCACTTGATCTTGCGCCTTTGATGGCGGCTGACCCAGCTTTTGATGCCGATAACTTTGCACCGGGGATATGGGATGCTACACGTTTTAACGACCAAACCGCCGCCTATCCCTTAGCCATTCAGCCCGAACTGATGTGGGTGGATACCTTCTTCATGCAGCAGGCCGGGGTCAATTTGCCCACAGGGGATTGGGACATTACCACTTTTGAAGAGGCCATTCGGGCTGTCAAAGATCAAGGGCTAGCTGATTCTGGTATGACGACGAGCTTCAACGAGCGACTCTATTTGATGATGTTAATCGCCGCACATGGAGGCCTACCGATTGACTATCGCAAGACCCCTGCCACGATTGACCTGACCAATCAACAGAACCTCGACGCTATGCAGCATGTGTTGGATTTGGTCAAACAAGGCTACATTGAGGACGACACGGACGGAGTCCCATCCTCTGGGGATGCCCCCATCCGAGTGCAAAATCCCTATGGCCTAGACTATCTACTCCTTGAACCCGTCACTGACGCGACAGGCGTGCCGTATCGCCCTATGCTTTACCCCACAGGTCAGGACTTCACCCCGATAGCTTATCGCGTTACATCGGGCTACGTTTCGACCACTACGCAAAACGCTGAAGCCTGTTATCGTTGGCTGCGTTTTGTAGCGCAACAGCCGGGTCTGGTCATCGGTGTGCCTGCCCAAAAGTCGGTACTCGATAGTCCTAGTACCGAAGCGTTTTATGGGGCTACGGTTGCCCAAACGTGGCGTGATTTTTATACCCGCCTCGAATCACCAAATACCCTCATCATCCCTATCTATTGGGCCAGCAATGCCCAAGTTGAAACGGCGGCGGGAGTCTGGATCAATGAGGCGTTTACCGCCTATCTCAATGAGAATGCTGATCTAGTGACGGTCATGACCCAAGCCCAAGACCGCATTAACAGCTATATGGCATGTATCGCGGGTATCCCGGAATTGACCGAGAGCAGTGCCGAGGGCGATTGGCAAGCCTACTTTGACGCCATGCTCGATTGTGCGGTAGGGGCTGACCCAGACATCATGAGTAAAGAGCCATTCAACTATATGTATGGTTCAAATTAGGAACACCACCCCCAACTGCATGACTTGATTGATCAGTAGTTGGGGGTAGTTTTTTGGAAGGGAGGGTCGTACCCCATGAACCGATCTAAAAGCCAATTATTTGAGCGCTTTACACCAGTCCTATTTTTGGGCGTCGCGGTGCTGGCTTGGGCCTTGATTCAACAAGCGATGGCTGCACGGTTAGACGACACTAATCAACCTTCAACACCGCTGATAGTCGTGCCGGATTCGGCCCATCTGAGTAGTGAGGCGGTATTAGAGTGGGCAGCACAGATACAGCGACAGGGGTATCAAGTCACAATCAACCTGCAATCTTTTGGGGCAACTGTCTGGCTACGGCATCCCAACAGTCTACAGTGGGAGGTGATGTTCTTTCCACTGCCAGCCGCGTCCTCGCCTACCCATGATTAAGAGGCCAGCATGAACAAGTCGGTTAATTTCATGCTGCGGGTCGGTCTTTGAGTTGAGTGATGATAACGCCGCCTGCAATCAATAAGCCCGTCGCCAGCAGAAGACTTGGCGTAAATGAACAGCCCTCGGTTTTTAGGGCGTCCATAATATAGACAAAAATCGCCGACCCCTGTCCAAAAAGCTGAATCAGGCCGTTGGATGCGCCTTCAGGTGTAGGGTGGGTAATTTCGGCGGCGTACTGCATTCCGCTAGAGCTGGTGCTGACCAAAAAGAACCCCAATCCAAAACCAGATACTAGGAGCAAAAGGGATGAAGTAACAAAGGTCACTCCGATAAAGCCGGGTACTGCTGCTCAGTTGCAAAGCTCGAAAATGGCGTAAAAAAGAGTAGCACAAGGCGGAAATGAGAGGTGAGCGAATGGGAGGGAAAGTGGGCACGCGAAAGTCATTAGGTGAGCATGGCGCGTTTAACGCTCAACCTAGCGAGTCAGCAATTGCCACGCTAGGCCATCGCAATAGTCCCAAGCGCTACACCCAACCCCAGTTAGCGGCGTGGGTTCGTTCCCCAAACATCAAGTGTGGGGTATGGCCTGCGATTTAGGCGGGATCGGGCGCGGCTGTTAGGGGGGGATTTGGTGGTGGATAGTGCGCCGGGACGTGGCACTAATATCATCCTAACGCTGCGAGAAGAGAAATCCTCATGAGCATACTAAAAGTGATGCTGGCAGACGATCATGAAGTGGTGCGGATGGGACTGCGGATGGTGTTGGAACAAGTGCCCGATACCCAGATTGTGGCTGAGGTCGGGTCGGCAGATGAGGCCATCCGGTTATGCGAAACCCATCAGCCGCATGTGGTGATTATGGATATTCGGATGCCCCCCGGCAGTAGTGGGATTGACGCCTGTCGAACCATCACCGAACGCTGGAATCATATCCAAGTCGTGATGCTGACCTCATTTGCCGATGCCATCTGTGCTGGGGCAGTGGGCTATGTATTGAAACAGGCAGGAACGGGTGAATTGGTACAGGTATTTGACGAGGTTCGACAGGGGGCGGCTTTGCTTGATCCTAGCATCACCCGCCGGGTACTCGCCATGATGCGCCGAAGGGTGAGAATACACCTGATCCCTTTGCGGCCTTGACCGAGCGCGAATTGGACGTGCTGCATTTGG
Organism: Chloroflexota bacterium; assembly: GCA_013112715.1. Lineage (GTDB taxonomy): Bacteria > Chloroflexota > Anaerolineae > Aggregatilineales > J027 > CFX10. Next base: position 52,045 of record JABFGB010000003.1, on the reverse strand, counting down.
GCACAACAACGCCGAAATTGCCGCCGCATTGGTGTTGAGTGATAAGACGGTGCGGAATCACATGGGCGGGATTTTAGATAAGCTGAATGTGACCAATCGGGTTGAAGCCGCTACCTATGCTATCCGCCATGATATTGCCAATTATCGCCACTCCAAACGCCAGACGGTGCCAGAGAATTACGACATCTAGCCAGCTCTACTTTGCCAAGCCAACTGCCATAGATACCCTACAAGTTTCAACGTTTCTTCAGGAGTTAGCAGCGTCCCGAAATTAGGCATATCCGTGCCCATGCCACCGCGCCGAATCTTGGCATATAAGACATCACTCCGCATTCCAAACATATAGGCAGCATCACCAAAGGCCACCGGAGATTCGGCTGTTTGGTCCGCCGCTGGGCCGTTTCCATCGCCAGTCTGCCCATGACAGGCGGCACAGTTTTTATTGTAATAATTCTCAGCCCACTGAATATCTTCGGACGGGGTATCTAAGACCCACAGATAGGCAATGACATGGATAAGGTCGTTCATTGGAGTAGACGGATTCTGGTCTGTCAATAACTCCAAGCCTTCCATCGGGGTGTGGGAAAGTCGCCACTCCGCATCCTCTAGTTCAACCGGAATACTCAAGGTCGCCGCCAAGATTTGTCCCTTCTCAATGGAAGGCGGTTGCTCAAAGGTCAGCGTATCGCCTTGAGGGTGATCTGCCATACCCATATTGACGTTCGCGTCAATATTGACCCCCTCTGCTACCAATCGCTCGATAATCGGGTCACGATACGCCGTCGGGATGGCATCGGGATTGTTGGGGTCGGTTACTTCCACTATACCACGCATCCGCCAATGGTCAGGGCTGCACCATGTATTGCAATAAAAGGTATAGGTGCCCGCTTTATCAAACGTCACGGTGACTTCTTTGACATGACCGGGGTCAACATGGCCCAAATCTATCCCCAAACTCGGCCCGATGGCGATGCCATGTGTCACATCTACGGAACTAAAACGCAAGGTGACGGTTTCGCCAGCGTTCACTTGAATGGCAGCGGGTTGAAAACCGCCCGATTCCGGCACCGCCGCTTGGATATGAATGGCACGCTCGGCGGAGTCGGGATTGGATTGTTGGCGTTGATAGAGAAACACTCCCACTGGAAGGCCAACGAGAATGAAAACAACGATGAAAATTGTCACCAATTCACGTTTCATGATTATCCCAAATAGAGCCACAAGAAAGCAAAAGTGATAGACATGATGAACCCTGTGACAGGCAGCATTCCACGCAGGGCTTGTCGAGGATTGGGGGTGTGCTGACCCGCAATCTTATAGGCGGTATTCACGGCAAACAACATCCCGGTGGTCAAAATGCCCGTTTGCAAAAATGGAATGAGAGCTGACCCGAAAGGCATCCATGTGCTTTCGGTAGTCCCAAAAAGATTCCAACCCCACCCAAACGGGTCGGAGAGTACGCCAAGCGCATAACTTCCATTGGTGAACACGAGGCTGAAACTGAATGCAATCCATGCCGTCAGCCCCAATGGGACAAGGGTATACGCATAATCCGTTACGAGTTGGCGCAGTGGCAATTGGATACGGCCTAATCGTTGGCTGAGTAAAGCCGTGAGGGTGAACAGACCGGGCAAGAGCAAGAGATTCGCCAGCAAAAAGACCCCAGCATAGGCCAACCAATGCGGCAGGGTGTCCATATTGGCCCACTGCTTGAGCCAGCCCCACGGGCCAAGCAGCACCACCGAATAGAGCAGGGCACAGGCCAGCATGATAAACGCTTTATAGGCTTCATCCAGCCGTCGTTCTTTGGCAACCATCAGATCGCTACCCACCGGACGAAGATTAATGACGACATTGTTCTTGGGGCAGGCTTTGATACATTCCATACACATGCCACAATAGGTATTGCGTTCTAGCGTACCCGGAAAGACCATCCAAGGGCAGCCATAGGCATATTCATTGCCGATGATGCAATCTTTGGGGGTGTGAGTGGCACACACTTGGGGATCTTGCACACGCACTTCGACAGGTGACATCAAGGAATAGAGGCCAATGAACCCACCCACCGGACAGACATAGCGACAAAACACACGATTTTCGTAGAGGATGCTCAAGATAATCCCAATCAGCGAAAATCCTAGCAATAGCCATGCGCTGACTTCGGGACGGGTCAAAATAATCGCGCTAAAGATGGCAACGCCCAAAAAGCCGAAGTTTTGCAGCCACATATTCCGCAGACGTTTGGGAAACTTCCAGCGCAGGGTAGATAGGCGTCCTTTGCGGCGATTGATAATGCCCCGTCGTTGCAGCCACTCCCCCGGCACCGGAATCGGGCAAGCGGCACACCACAGCCGCCCCAAAAATGGTACGAGCAGAATAATCAGCAGTCCCCACCAGACAATCCAAACAAACACGATGCCAAAGTTGCGATTGCCTACGGGTGTCCCGAACAACCCCGTTACGATGGCTAGGGTGAAGAAAAACAGGGTCGAGATGGTCAGCACGGGTTGAAACAGGCGCGACCTTAGTACCCCCCGCAAAAAGGGCACATACTGAAAAACGTTGATGCGTTGTGACTTGATCATGCTGGTGGTATCCAGTTAGAGAGCACCTTGAGTTCTTTAACAGGCTGAACCGGGTCATTCGTCCGCACGTACAGCCTGAATTCGTGGAAACCATCCATACCCTCGTGCATCGAGAAGGTCATGCTAATGGTGGATTCTGTTCCCGATGGAATGGTCTTGGAAGAAACCAAGACTTGGGGCGGACAGCAGCCTTTGACCACTTCAATCTGTGGGGTTTCTTGGATAATCAGGGTTTCATTGCCCACGTTCCGCACATAGAAAACGGCGTTGACGGGGACGTTATATTCCACATCCCCATAATCCAGTGTATCTGGACTCACTTGAATACGCGGCCCCTCGCCAGCGACGGGTGTAAAATCCGGGATGGGACGATTGCTGAAATCCGCAGCCGGTTGATTAGCAGGTAGTTTTCGATTCCCTGTCTTGGAATTTCCAGACGAGAACAGAATGATGACGCCCAGTAGGGCGACCACCGTCCCGACGATCCAGACAAGGCTATTCTGTGTCCAAGCGTTTTTCCGCCGACGGGCAGCGCGGCTACGCTGGTGATGCTCCGAGTGTTGGGTACTCATAGGAAGTTCCTTTGGTCAAAAATCGATAGGTCAATAACGTGAAAAGGCCGATAATGACAAGGGCAATGGCTCGCCAAAAGGGTTCGTTTGGGCCGACGACCAGTTCCCCAATCATGAAGGGATGGAGCGAGCCACAACTCACCGAACAACGATAGCGGAATTTGCCGGTACGCTCCGCCGAAAATTCGATTTGTTTGGTCACACCCGGTTCGACACGCGCCTGAATGCCATAACCATCCAAATAAAAGCCGTGTACCACATCCGAAGCAGTAAAATTGATGATGACACGATCCCCTTTATTGATGTGAATACGATGGGGGGCGAATTCAAATTGTCGTGCATCGAGTGTGATATATCGGGTTTGTGGATCGGTTATTTGTGGAATTGGAAAGGTCATCACCCCGATGGCGAGGATGATCCCCATGAGGATCACCCAACGCGGATATGTCCACCTGACTAGCTGCTGGAAACGATTCATGGCTACCTATTCCGTTGGGAAGGGCGTATCGGTGGAAGGGCCAAAGGCGCTATATTTGGCGTCAATATAGTGTCGGATTTGCGGGGAGGATTGGCCTTCACCCTTGAGGCGCATGACATCTTGGGCAATATCCACACAGATGCCACATCCCGCCGCGTGACTTTCATAACCAAAATTTTCCGGCTTGATAAAACAACTGAGATTACTCTGGTGTCCCATATTGCCGCAGCCACAGTAGCACGGATATTTGGCAAGTTCGTCCGGGTGATCCATTGCATATTGGTAGGCTTCTTTAACTCGGACAGGGGCATCTTTCACAAAATCGGGCATATCCGACCCATCGCTCATTTGGGTTTTGCCCTTGTCGCTACTACAGCCCGATATAAATAATCCAAAGGCCAGTACGACACTGAGGGCGAGCAATCTAATGATTAAGCGATGTATGTTCATGGCATGGTTTCCATTATTTCTTCAAAATTCAATTCATAGCCCTGAGTGTAATGAAAGCCTGCATCTGCCATCACCGCCATTTGGCGTATAACCCGTTTTTCATGACTTTTGTCACACGGAACTAACCCCGCCAAAGTGGATGAAATCTCTAATTTATGATGGTTCGTTTCCAGCGCGATAAGTCCAAGTCTGCGCCAGATATGGAAAAGTCAGCCAGATAATCGCTATCCCGAAAGTGATTCCCGACAGCAGTCGCATCCACGAATTAAACGATCCCAGCATATCCCCATGATAAAAACCATCTGGCAACAAATGCCCGGTCAGGGTTGCCAGCCAGTCGTTGGTATAACGAAAGCCGCTGGTAAGTCCATCAAGGTCGCTGATAAAGTGGGTCGCGCCGTCAATCACCATCGGGAGCAGCAGGAGAAGGAACAAAGGAATAGAGATGGGTCGAACTTTCTGAAAACGAGCGCGGATGCCATAGAGCAGGGCCGCTAACCACACGCCGCCGTACATATACACCATCCGGTCTGACCATGCGACTTTCCAGCCCAGTTGGTCATTGCCCCGAAATTGCCGCAACAGTCGGGTGTCCACGCCTTGATCCCCTGTCAGTTGAATCGGGAGTTGATCAGTATTGAGCATCGTGTGAGGGCCAAAGAGGAAAAAGGAACGCTGGGCCATCTGATGACACAGAAATGAATACAAGGTATAAATCGCTGTCCCGCCTGTTCGCCAGCCGACGTGCATCAACACAGGTGCAAGGAATGGGAGGGCATTAAAAATGCCGAAAACCACTAGAAAAATGAGCAACCAATGTTTCAAGGCCGATCTTGCCACACGCTCATGTTTGGGAACAGAATAGAACTTTATATTCGCCATCGGCTGTACCTTTACTTTATTCATTCATGGCTGCCTGTGTGCGTTCCAATTGGACGGCAAGGCTTTCGTCGTTCCACCAAGTCTTGATATAAGCGAGGACTTGTAAGATTTCAGCTTCGGTCAATCGGTCATAAAAGGCTGGCATCGTGCCTGCAATATTCCGTCCATACCAGACAGTCTCAAAATTAATTTGGTCGGGATGATGCCATGTATGTCCGTCATTGTTGTGTGGTGGGGCCATATTGGGGCCAAGCGGGTCTGGCAACTGCCCCTCACCATTGATGCCGTGACAGGTAGCGCAGTGGGCTTCATATAAGAGCTTCCCGTTGTCAAAATCTCTTCCCTTAGCGGGTAAAACAGGAAAACGGGCATCTTTGGCAGAAATCTGTGGTGTCGGCATACTCACAGGATTAAGTGTCGGTATGGTCAACAAATTGGGCCTCTCGAGTTGATCGGCTTCCAAAGTATCTGCTGTCTTGTTTTTACAAGCCGATAAAGTAGTGACCAATAGCATTAGGCCAAACGCGAAAAAAACATAACCGCACCGTCTATCGTATAGCTTGTTCAATGTGGTTTATCCTTGTGATGGGTGTTTTTAGAACGTAGCATAAAACGTCACTCGCCCCTTTCCAATACGCCATTTAGCCTGATTTCTCCAAAATCCACGCCAAACAGCCTATAGAGGCAGTTCCCGCAGGGTGCTAAAATCTCAAGTAGTGGATAGTAATATTCAGATAAGGCAGACCATCATGGCGGACATCATTCAAGTGATGCTGGCGGACGATCATGGCTTCGTTAGGCGAGGTATACGCGAATTCTTGCACGAGTCGGGTTCAATCAATGTGATTGCGGAAGCCGAAAACGGGACACAGGCACTTGAATGTGTGGAACTTTATCACCCCGATGTGGCAATCTTGGATATTCAAATGCCCAACCCCAACGGCCTAGATGTTGCGCGGCAACTGCGAAAACGCTATGGCGAAACTATTGGCATCCTGATTCTCACCGCCTATAACGATCCGCCCTATATCCGGGCGGCCCTCTCGGCAGGAGCAAATGGTTATATTATGAAATCTGCTGACGCGGATGATTTGATTGCAGCCGTGCATGACACCTATGAGGGACGGTATATAGTAACAGCCAGTTTGCTCACTAGGGCCACCGCGCAACCGATTTCAGACTCCTCCACGGGATTAACGGAACGTGAACTAGAAATTCTTCAACTAGCAGCACGCGGGCTAACCAATAAGGCCATCGGTTTCGAGCTTTCCATTAGTGACCGTACTGTGCAAGGCCATCTCGCCAGCATCTATAACAAATTAGATGTGACAGGGAGGACAGAAGCGACGCTAAAAGCTATCAGTCTCAATATGATAAAAATCCCTAACCCAGAGGGGTAAATCAAAAGGGTAGGCCATCTTCAGAACCCTACCCTCAGTGCCATACGCTTATTCCTCAACATGATTGCAATTTCCTATGCGCCAATCGGCCCATTTTTGGGGAGTATGCGATATAAATCCCGCAATTTAGCCTATGGTTACTAAACCCGTTGTATGGTACAAAACGATTGATTTGGTGATGGGTACATAGGTGGGTCATGAAACGTCAGAACATTTTGCGGCGCGTTTATTATCGCTTGGTCAAGGGGCTACATATTCAGCTGATATTGGTATTCGTCGTGCCAACAGCCATTATCCTCATGGTGGTAACGGTGGGCAGCGCTATCCTTCATCAAGAAGCTATGCAGGAACTGGTCGGTCAACGCGACGCCCGTGCGACCCAAGCAGCGGCGGATAATCTTGCCGAACGGTTGCATCAACGCGAGGTCTTATTAACCATTATTGCCACCGAAAATCAGCCCTTGTCTCAGGAGCAAACAATCACCGAACTCTTTGATTACGGATTGTTTGTGGATTATGCAGACAATTTAGCAGCAAGACTCCCTGCTGGGGAGTGGGATTGGCGCAGTGTTGGGGGAGATATGCCAACCTATATTGGTCATTTTGAACATCAGGTCTTGGTGGTTTTCTCAGCCCCAGTCTCCAATGACCAATATCTTTATGGCATCGCCTCCCTTGAATCACTGGGTATCCATGAAATTTTGAATAGTCTTGTATTGCACGAAGATGCGCGGGCCTATCTGTTGGATGAAGATGGGCATATCCTCTTTGATTCCGACCACATGATAACCGGTAATTTGGCTTCAACGTCTACTTTAAAGATTGTCAGAAATACGCAAGCTGGCTATCAACAAGGGCCGAGCATCATTCAAAATCACGAGGGAGACGATATGGTGATAGGCTACAGTCCCATTCCACGTCTGCAGTGGAGTTTGGTAGTGGAGGAGCCGTGGCACGCCGTCACAAGTTCGCAGTTACAAGTAACCCATTCGGTGGTTTTGGTATTGGTACTGATTACCTTGCTGGGATTATTGGTTTTTGTGTTTAGTATGTTTGGGGTTATTCGCCCATTACAGCGACTCAAGGTCAAAGCAGGGCAATTGGTCAAAGGCGATTTTTCGGCAATCGCAGGGCCAGTCGGGGGTATCCAAGAAATAGAGGACTTGCAAGCAGCCTTGATTGAAATGGCACGCGCGGTTCAACAAGCCCAATCGCGTTTGCATGGCTATATCGGTGCAATCACAACCGCCCAAGAAGATGAGCGTACTCGGCTGGCGCGTGACCTACATGACGACACTGTTCAGACACTCATTTCCCTCAATCAGCAAGTCCAGATGGCCCAACGTAATTTAGAGCGTGACCCTTCGGCAGCATCGGCCCGTCTCACAGAGGTACGGCATATCTCGCAGCAGGCAATTGAAGACATTCGCTGGATGATTCATGGCCTACGCCCTTCCTATCTAGCGGAATTGGGCCTTGCCTCAGCTTTGGAAATGCTGGCAGAACAAGAAAACTCAGTTGTTGTTACTTTCCAAATGCAGGGAAATGAACAACGGCTTTCGGACAAAATTGAACTTGCCCTCTATCGCATCACCCAAGAGGCTCTCAGCAATATCCGAAAACATAGCCAAGCCACCCAAGCAATGATTGAACTCACGTTTTTGCCAGAAGAAGTTAGATTAAGTATTCAAGATAATGGCTGTGGGTTTGACCTACCATCACTTCACACCCTCCCGATTTCGGGGCACTATGGCTTAGTAGGGATACGGGAAAGAACACAGTTAATCGGAGCGAATCTTCAAATCCAAAGCCAGAAGGAACAGGGCACAAAAATCTACATCCAAGTTCCTCTGGCAACCATGAAACCTGTTATGGCATAAAGATGTCATTAAACGAGTGACAATATACCAAGGATAAGCAGCCGGATTGTACCAACGAGAGTCGGCCAAGCTGTACCAAAGGGATAGAAGAACGCTTTGAGCCTTTACAGAAGAGCGTTCTGGCGACCCTGAAAGTAAAACCCGCTCCACTCCCAACGCAGCATAGCATTAGCAGGTAGAGCGGGTTACAAACCTAAAAACTGTTCTTGATGTGTAGTCAATGAACAGTGGAACACCTTAACAAAAAAGAATTTTAGGTAGTTATTTTTTGGGCAGATGGCTGGAAAACCAGTCGGGGTGCTGGGATTTGAACCCAGGGCCTCTTGTTACTTCCGTCCGTTTACCCCACTTGAAGCCCTCTACGTCACGGTCAAACATCCGGCGAAGGCTTCATAAACTTATTTCAAATGAGAGATTAGTTTTAGTATAGCTATTCTCTTCGAATTGGCAAAATTAAGAAATCCAGAGCTTTGAAACCTCCTTAGGAAGTTTCGCCGCTCTGGATTTTTGTTTTCTACTTCTTGAAGCGCTTGCGCTCTTCGGCGAAGGAAACAATTTTCTCCTCAGCAGGTGGATCACTAGGGGTTGTTGTACCCGCGTCGGATCGAGCCGAGGCTAGTGCCAACCGATCGGTTGCTTCACGCAAGCGGGTCTCATCTTGATTAAAGTAGTTTTCCAAGGTGATGAGAACACTCGAATGGCCCAACTTACTTTGCACTAACGTAGGCGACATGCCAGCATCAGCCCAAGCCTGACCCACCCGATGGCGAATGGCGTGAGGCCCCCAACGACGAATCCCGGCCCGCTCACATAGGCGTTTGATCACCTCGCCCACTGTTTCCGCATTGAACGGCCCGTGTTCGCCACGCACCACAAATAGGTAGGGATGGGAGGTCTCCGGGCGCACTTCAAGATAGTCTTGTATGGCCTCAGCGGTTTCGCTGCCGAACATAACCTTCATATAATGATCCCCTTTTTCATGAATCAGGGCCTCACGTTTCTCAAGGTTAACGGTATCCATTCGCAACGAAGCCGCACCACCCGCCCGACATCCCGTATCCGCCAAAAACAGCATCAAGGCTTTGTCTCGATAGCGCAAGAATTCAGAGGTGTTTAAGAGGGCTATATCTATCAGCTTTTGTAGATCTTCTGCCGAAATAGCTTTGGATGAGGCCGGAGGGCGGCGATAGTGCCGAACATAAACATTGTCGACTGGCGACTTCACGATCCACCCCTGTCGTACACAGTAATTGAATAAGGCCCGAATCATCTTGAAGTTCCGCGTGATGGTAGCAGGTGAAAGAGGCTCTTCAACCTCCGGATGATTGGGGTGCCCTTGGTATTTCACTTGGGTGGTACGCATGACATAGATGAAATCCTCAATTTGAGCTTGCGTGATGGTGTCAACGAAATTCTCTGGGCCGATGGCAGGCACAAATTTACGCCCCAAAAAGGACTCATACGATTTCTGACTATTAGGCGAACGATCAGTCCGCATGAAACGCAAATAAGCATCAATCAGTTTGATGCGTTCCATAGGAAACTCCCGTCTAAATTGGTCAAAAGCAGTTGGGTGCTATGCGGCGGATTATACAAGAAAACCGAGCAAGTTCGAAAGAGATGTTGAGTCAGCACTTCCTTTCTGAGATGCACTTGCCACAGGCAAGCGAAATAAACGCGCCTAAGCGCGAGCGAACCGATACAGACATTCACAGTTTTGGCTCCCTGCAATGTTGATAGGTACAGAGTTTAAACATTAAAGAAGGCTCTATGAATAACACGAACAAAAAACTAATTCCACTACGACTACTCAACGCTGGCGAAGCCAAGTTCAATCTTCTATTAATGGGTGCGGTAGCCGAGACCGCCCCACCCCATCGAGCGAGGCATGAATCCTGATGAAACCGATGGAGGATTTCAATCAACGGCTCGCGGCAGCCCAAGACTTGCCGCTGGAAACACGCATCAATGTCCTACTGGAAGTGGTGCGGGCCTATCGTCCGATCCTGATGCTGATGCATGAAACCCTGTATGAGTTGGAACGTGCCATTGATCAACTCCACCCACTCCAGACACGACTTGAGTACATGCGTCAGCTGGAAGTGGTCATGCAGCAGTGTGGCTACAGTCGCATTGCGCCTTATCTCGACAAGATCACTTTTGTTCGCCGCGCTTTAGATGAGGAGTGAATGCCCTAAATCGCATTGTTCGTTAGGTCGGCAACACCAACGATTCACAAGGTTGAATCAAAAAAATCAGTTCTTGAAATTATAAGCCTGCACTTCATTTTGTTCCGAGGGATTAGCCATTGGCGCTTTAAAAAAAGGTCTACCGTTTAATTTTCGATAAAGAAAGGCAGGTCATGATGTGCGAACCCAAATGTCCTAGCTCCCCACCCAATCCAGTGCCGGGGACTGGGCCGTGTCCAAAGGAAGGAGAGACAGATGACTCTTGCTAATGCGCTCGTGCCCATGACCCCGGCGATGCTGCACGCCAGCCACCAGTGGTATGCCGCCCAGCAAGAAGCCGCCATGTTGGAGCAGACGAAGGCCGTCTTAAATCGCCTCGTCCATCCGTCGAAGCCATTTGTTTATCACACGACAGTCCGGGAATTCCCATCACCGAAGCCCCTGCCGTCGAACGTCACCTTGATTCGGCCCGGCAGTCCGGAGTCGTTTGAAAAGGTGCAGGAACGGCGTATCGCCACCCTATTTACCGAGCAGTTTGTTGACCCACTCGATCAAGACCTTTTTGAGCGGGTGCAAGCCCGCCGCCAAGCAAGGAGAGCTGCCTCCCAATGAAAACGTTAGATGACCATCAGTTAGCTATCACGGTGGACGACGTGTTTGGTCAACTCGTCACTGCCCTGCAGACCACGCCTGACGACGCGGCCTATAACACAGGCATCGCGGCGCTGGAGGAACTACAAACCCGCATCTTCCAAGCACTGGACGATGCCAAGGACATCATTCTTGCGGTGGTTGAGCAGCGCAATGAAGCCGTCGCCACCGCCACCGCCGCGCTGGATCGTCAAGCCGAACTTGAAGACGAGTTATCCGACGTCAGTGTTAACCTCACCACCCTCACCGAAGCACTGGAACACTGGTATCTCACCACTGATGAGCGCGTGCGGGATCTGGTCGAAGAAATCAGCGAACAGACCACCGAAGAGGCCGAAGTCTACGCGCTGGAGTACGCCTTTGAAGTCACCAGTGACAACCTCACCAATGCCGTGCGAACCATCACTGGCTGTTCTGGCATCGAAGCGATGCAGGTCGCCGCACTCATCAACGATGAATTCGAAGGCCCAGTGAATACTCGGACGCTGGAACTGCTCCAGCAGGTCGTGGCCCATCTGGAAAAGAGTGTGGTGGACGATGCCGAAGCCAGTTGAACACCTCGACCGGTTGGTCGCGGCGGCGTGGGAGCTGCCGGATGAGGAGCGGGTGACAGCCCTCTTGGATGTCGTGCGCCTCTACAGCCCGGTGATTCGGCGGCTGCATGAGACGTTACTGGAAGCCGAGCAGGTGGCCGGGCGCATTCAGCAGCCGCGTCCACGACTGGTGTTGATGAACAAAGTGCTGCTGGTCATGCAGCAGGCCGGGTACAGCCGGGCCGAAAAGTACCTATTGAAAGTCCAAAAAGAACGCCAAATACAGGAGTCATGAAATGAAACGTTTAGTTGTGCGGTGTGTGGGCAATGGTGAGGTGGCCGTGGTGGAACTGCGGTATGACGCCCTCAAAGATCAGTTGGTATTGGCTGAAATCGTGCCGACTTCAGACCCCATCGTCAAGCGGCGGGTCAATCACGAAGTGCTGCATCTGGCGGAGTACCCGGAACTCGCTGCGTTGTTTGCCATGCCCGTGAATGGCGAGTGTTGGGATATGGAGGCCGTTGAGGAGTTGGTACTGGGTTATCTCAATCGCCAGAGTGAAGTGCGGGTGCGGCTGCGTGAGGACTGGGCCATTGAATTGGGTCTGGCCGTTTAACACAGTGTCTATAAACGGAAAACACGGGAAACCCCGTGTTCATCCGCATCTAGCAGGGAGCCAGACACCCGCAAGAGTAACACAAAATCAATCGAAAAATAAGTGGTGGGGGTTGGGAGAATAGGTGGGTTATATGAAACACATGCAAAACTTGGCATCACCCAAACAGAATAAAGCCGTCACGATTGCCGTCGTGCAGGAAAAAGGTGGAGTGGGCAAAACCACCACTGCCGCGACCGTATCCGCAGGTCTCGCCGCACTGGGTTATGACGTGGCGGGCATTGATACCGATATGCAGGGGCATTTCATCACGAATTTTCAGGTATTCACCAGTGCCGGGTATCCACCTGATCTGCTGTTTGATGTGGTCAGTCGTCGCCGTCCGGTACATGAAGCCCTGACCCACATCCCGCAGGCAAAGATCGCACTGGAGATCCCTAGTGACCTGACCCCGGCTGGCCCACCCGGACGGCTGGACATCCTGTCGGGTTATCTGGATACCACCCTGATTCCCGGTTGGATTCGGGCACATAACAATCATTGGGAAGCACTGCGTGAGGTGATCGCGCCCCTGCACCAAACGCATGACTTCATCATCATTGACACCCCACCCACCAAATCGGAAATGACCCCAGCGATTATCGCGGCCAGCGACTATGCCCTGATCCCGACCCTGCCGGAAGCACTCAGTGTGCGCCAAACCAGTGACACATTGGAAAGCATCGCCAACCTGTCGAAGTATGGCGACATGCGGCTGCTCGGCATCCTCCCGACGATGGTGCGGGATGGGGTCTTGCTGCATGAAGAAAGTCTCGACGAACTCACCGAGGCCTTTGGTGAGACCGTTTGGAATGAAGCATTTACCAGCCTCTCCATCATTTGGGGCGAGGCCTCCGCCGTTGGCATGTCGGTGATGCAATATGCACCGGGCCACAAAGCCGCCTATCAAGCGTGGCGCATTGTTCAAAAGGTGATCGAATCAGTAGGAGTGAAAGCATAATGGGCAGCAGTTTAGCAGCACGCCGCGCCAAAGCTGGGGCGAGTTCCCATACCCCCATGACGGCCACCGGGTCCTTATCCAAGATGAATGAGCGTCCGCGTGATGTTCTACTCAAGGACATTACGTTGGATTTAGGTCTGCAATTCCGCTTGGATGTCAAAGGGACCGGCGGCATTGATGAAAAGCATGTCTTGGATTTGATGCATGTCATCGCCGACGGTGCAGATACCGAACCGGTGATTGTGTACCGGGTGGATGCTTTGATCCTGATGGTGGACGGGTTTCATCGCCATGAAGCCTATCGCCGTAGTGGACGCTCGACCATCCCGGCGATTGTGCGCGACGGCACCTATCAGGATGCCGAAGAAGCGGCTGAGAACGCCAATCTTCAATTTAAGAAGGCCCTCGGTGACGAGAGCAAAAAGTACATCTTTGCTCGTCGGGTGCAGCGCGGGTATCAGACCAATGGCATTTCATGGCGAAAACTCAGTGATAAAGCCATTGCCGCCGAGTTGGGAGTTAGCGACAAAACGATTTCCCGGTGGTTTAATGAGCTTTATTTAGAGGGTGTGACATTTGTCACTCCCTCTAACCAAGAAATCTTAATTAAAGTCGAATGTGATCGCTCGGTGGTGTATGGGCGGGACGGCAACCCCATCAATGTGGAGGCGATCCGTGAAGCCAATCAACAACGTGCCGCCGAGCTTGCCGAACGCCGGGCCGCCGAAGAGACCGAACGCAAACGTAACCTGCCTGCCGTCGAAAAAATCCGGATTGTCACGCAATACCTGATTGCGAAATACCGGGACGATTACGCCAAGAAAAAGAACCCGCTCATGGATGACCCCAAGTGTGGCTTTGAATGGTGCTACCAAGTCAGCAACCCCGCCTCGTTTGTGGTGGATATTGACTGGGAACGTCAATTCCTGCATGAGTACGGCGCGAAACCCATCCATGTCTATCGAGAGTTTTTGCGGTTGGCTGATCGGGAGGTGTTTACCCGCGCTGACATGGACGGCTGGACGGACATCCAGTTAGAAGACTGGGTGCGGGAGATGGGTCGCCGCCCACCGCGTCAACCCAATGTTTCAACTTTCCAGCAAACGGGCATGGCCCAACCCAAACATCCCGACGCCGAGTATCAACTCCCTGCCGCAACAGGCCGTCATCGCTTGACGGAAGTGACAACCCCGGAGAGTGAAGCATCCGAATCCACAGCCCCGACTGTGGACGACGAGCCAGAGGTAGACACCAATCCCGCACCCTGTCCGTTCAAAAGGGATGACAGGGTGGTCTATAAGCCGTCTGGGAAACACTGCCAAGTGTTATCTATCAAGTGGGACGGCCAATTCTGGTGGCTACAGGTCATGGACGAAAGCCAGCATGATTTTAAGGAATATGCTGCCCAATTCGCGGTCGCCCCGACGACTCCCAAAAACCAAACCATCCATCCTTTCCGCATGGGCGATATGGTGCGTGACCTCCAAACGGGGCAGCTCGTGGAGGTCGTGGGATTCGCCTCGGACGGCAGCATCACCGTCGAGGGCGACGACGAGCTTGACCAACCATATCAATACGACGGCTCGGTGACCCACTTTGAGAAATACGACACCCGCGCCACGCCACCACAGGCCAAGCCCAGTGGCGAGTACAAACCGAATGGCGATACGCAGGTCCGGATGGTCGAGAACTACATGGGGCTGCTGCGCCTTGTGCAGAACGTCAATGCCGCGCTCATGGAACTGGAGGAATATGACTGCAATCTCCAATACCTGCAAGAACGGGATACGTTGCAGGGTCTGTGGGACAGCGTCGCAGCGATGAATGCCAATGCCAATGTTGTGGCGGACAAGTTGTATCAGCGCTTGACCTACATGGTGTCCACCGGGCTGCCCTATGACCCAGTGGTGGCGGATGAAGTCGTGAAAAAAGGTATGCAGCGCCTTTGATCGGGTGGGCCAGCCCACTCGGTTGGCCTTGAATGAACGCCTTGCAATCAAGGGCTTCTGAGGTAGGATGTGCCTCAGACAGACGGGCATGGAAAAGCCCCACTGCGGATACAGTCGGGGCTTCAGACAGACGGCTTGTGGGCCGTCAAGGAGGATTATAACAACATGGGCAAATTCATACCGAATGCCCCCAAACCGCTTTTTGAAAAACCGCCGTTTTTTGAAGATATTAAGGCGTCGGATGTACCGGGTCGGTATACCGAGAAAAAACTCGCCACGCTGCAAGGCGAGATCGTTGAGGTCTTGGGCAAACTCGGTGCGGTGGGGATCTATTTTTTGGACGGTACTTTTGAAGGGGAACCACGACGGTACGGCTTCACGGTCAACTTCACCGTGCAAACCATCCCAGCCCGGATTGACGTCGCCGCGCTGCCGATTCGCAGCGACACCAACAAAGACCGCGCCTTAGCCCAAGCCCTGTATCTGCTGCGCAATCGCTTAGAGGCGCAATACTATGCCGCTGCTTATGAGCCGGGGGTGATCCCCCTGCTGCCGTATCTGATTGGGGCTGGTGGGCAGACCGTGAATGAGGCTTTTTTACAATCTCAGGTATTGCCGATGTTAAAGGACGGCGCGTGATGACCCCGCAAGACATTTGGCTGGCGACACTCAGCCAGCTTCAGTTGCAGTTACACCACAGTACCTATGATACGTGGCTGCGTGATAGCAAGTTTGTGACCTATGATGAGGCGGCTCACACCTACACCATCCGGGTGCGCAACACCTATGCCAAGGACTGGCTGGAGCAAAAACTCTACCGGGCTGTCCGGGAGGGTTTGTCCAAGACGGCGCACGATGAGGCAGTCAAGATCTGTTTTGTCTGCCATCAAGTAGATGTTGGGGAAGTCGTTGGCGAGGAAACCCCACCTGCGATGGATAGCGTCGACTATTGGCGGCAGCGGGCGTTGGAAGCCGAGCAGCGGGTAGCGCAATTGGAGCAGCAGATCGAAACCGAGGCTGACCATGCCCGCCGCTGGCCCACACCCGTGCAAGCCGTCCACGCAACCCGTCGCCAGTTGTTGATTGACCAAGATGAATTGCAGGCTGCCTTGCCGATGCTTCGAGAAAACAATCAGGCGTTGGCACTCTTGGCGACACTGGCACTGGCCGACCAACACACCGGGCAGTTTGAAATGACAGCGGGCGACATGGGGCGGCTGTTGGGCTATGGGGAGAAACGTCGTCAGTGGTCGGATTTTATGAAGGACTTGGATAACGGCAAGATCGCGGTTGGGGAGCAGATCGGACATACCCGACGGGTCACCCTAAAACATATTTTTGTCCCGGTTTTGGTGACAGACGATCTGCCGAAAATCCAAAATGTCACAGAAATTGGGACAAATCCACCCTCCGTCACTCCCTCGATGGTGACAGCTATGTCACAGAATTTGGGACAAATGGAAAATGCCGTCCCGAATTTCGTGACAAATTCTGATGAAGTGGCTCAAAATGTCCCGAAATTTGGGACAAATCGCCCCCCTATATACTTACTACGTACTACTCCAAACAATCCTCCTGTTTCCACTGTAAGTACGTATGGCGAAGGCACGGCCCCAAGCGAAGCCGTGAAGTGGCTGCTGGATTACCTCGCCAAAGAAACCGGGTTCAATACCAAGCGATGGGCTGACTTCGCCCTTTTCCGCCAAGCCCTCCTGACAGCCGAGGAAATTGTGGACGTGGTGGCGACGGCGCTGTGGGCCAAGCAGAAAGAGCCAAACACGCCGGGCCGGGTGATGGGCTGGGCGTTACACGACTTGGAGCAAGTGCCGGAGCGTATTACCTTTCGTCAGGCGGCTTACACTGCCATCGGGACGGATTGGTATCTGGTCAAGGCGCGAGCGTTGAGTGGAGTTGCCGTTTAGGCGGGAGAAGGCGTGATGGTTGAATTCAACGGCGTGCCGATCTACCAGTGGGATCCTTGGCCCGAACCTTTGGTGACCAAGAGTCAACTCTCGAAAGCCGGATACCAACCCGGCCCACTGCGTGCCGTTGTCCGGTACTCGAAAAGTTCAACGGGTGACGGCTTCCTACACCTGTTCTCCCCGGATGAGGGGATTCGTCGGAAGCCACCCACCGAGAAACAACTCGCGGCACAGGCCAAACGCAAGGCAGGCGAACTTAATGCGCGTACCTGTACCCGCTGCGGAGCCGTCCAGTATTTCAAGCGCGACCTGAGAGGTGGATTGTGTGAATGTTGCTGGTTGGAGGTCAAGACAGCGGATGACCGCCATGAGGCAGCAGAGTGGGCCAAGCAAGTGCTGGCGGAAGGCTGTGTCATCTTGGACATGGAAACCACTGGGTTGTACGACGCCGAGCCAGTCGAGATTGCCGTCCTAGACTACACCGGGGCGGTGCTATTCAACTCACGGGTGAAGCCGCTGCGACTGGGGCGCATGGTCGAGCCTGACCCTGACACAGGCGTCGCGGCAGTCGATATTCACGGTATCCGGCCTGAGGATTTGGAAAATGCGCCGACCTTCGGTGAGATTTACCCGGCCCTCTATGAGGCGCTGCATGGCAAACATGTGGTGATCTACCACAAGGCTTTTGATCTTCCCCTCCTCCGGGTCACCCGCAAGGAATGGGGTTGTGCGCCTTTTAAATCTAAAGAGTCGTCGTGCGTGATGGAGATGTATGCCCAGTTTTGTGGGGATTGGAGTGATTATTGGGGATCCTATCGCTGGCAGCCGCTACCGGGTGGTGACCACTCGGCGCTCGGGGATGCACGGGCGACGTTAGACTTGTTGAAGGAAATGGCAGCGAGGTTGATCCAAGCGGAATAACCCGGAGGCGCCGAAAGGTCAAGTGTTGATTTTCAAATCATGTCGTTAACCCATGATTAAGGCATTGGTTGAACCTCGCTCCGAGCAGGCCAAGATCCACGACAAGGGACTATGATATCGCGGGTAGCGAAAGTTTCTATGGGTGCCAAGATATGGTGGGCCAAGTTTGGAACTGAATTCTATCAATCGAACTACCGCTACTCTATAGTCCCGATGGATCAAGAGAAGCGCTCATGCCGCAGAACTTTAAGGAATCACGCATTATTCGAGACGGGAGATGGCTTCGCCCGGTCGAAAAGGCTTATACCTATCATCGTGAAAGCCAATTCCCATTGCCTGACTACTACCGACATGAAATCGGTTTTCAGTTGGAGACTCTATGAGACCTAACTTACCTATACAGCACGGGACAAACATCTGCATATCGGTCCCTATCGATTTCTAATCATTTTTAGGCCTCTTGTGGAGAAAACACAAGTTTTGAAGTCGCAAAGCGATGCAGCCTGTTGAAAAAGCCCTTGGTTCAGGCCAAAAGCGATAGACTTGTTTCTGAGAGTCTATCGCGGGGTTGGCAACTGGATTGATGAGAAGCTTGGGTAATTGTCTGGAACCTTAAATCGGCTAAAAGGCGAGACTCGGGTCTTTCCGTCTTGTTGCTGATCAATTACCGAATGCCGTATTTTTCAAAGCGGCCCCAGTGGGGTTCATTCCCAAGTGACATGAAAGGTACAGGATTCCGCGCCATTTTTGCGGGAAGGCAGGTTTTCATCACGCCAGACCGTGAAATTTGTTTTAGGGGGGCGGAAGCGACGGACTAAGCCATAAATGAGTCCATAATCAAGATCGCTGGGATAGGGATTGCGGCACTCGATCACGAAATGACGTGGCTGGACGAGGGTGGCCTGATAATACCCAATATCCCCCCCGCGGTGATTCATATGGTAGGCCGTATCAATCGACATCAGCGCGGATTCAATTGAATCAATATCAGGAGGAAAAATCGCCTCTTCGGGAATACGCATCCCAATGGAGACCAGATCAAACATGCCACCCGGGATCTGGGCAATTTCGCGGTAAATATCTAGGAAAGCCTGGAGCGGATACCAGCCTTGCGGGTCAATATTGGTCAGATGATGTTTTTCGATGAAGGGTTGAATGCCATTGCCTATGGCACTAAAAAAAAACAGGGCTGAACGACCCACCACCTCAACTTGATCATCAAAGGCTATATATTCTGCCATGGGGTAACCTCCTGTAGAACTGTCTTTGCCTTACTATGAGTTTAGATAAAATCGAATTAAAAAAGCATTAAAATCAAGGCTGAGTGATAGATATTCATGAATGATTCAGATGAGCGGCCTGATTCGCTAGAGTGGATTGAGGCCTTAGGAAAAACGACCCACTTTGTTCAAAAAGCTACAGCTCGGCAAAGCGAGTATTTTTCTCAGCGTTGGTCAAGTCACGGTCAGCCGAGAAAAACGGACAAAAAGAGGGGCAGTTGAAGGATTACACTCCCAGCTGGGTTGGTTCGTTTTGACGAGGCATTGCCACTCCACTGGCTACCGAGTTACTTCAGTTGCTTAGGCGATAGTATTAGAGTCTCTCGACTTTCGTATGTTTCTTGAACGACTTGCAAGTAGAAAGGGCACCGCATACAATTAGTGGCTTTCTGTGCGTATATGCCTTGAACCACCCCACCACACAACGTCCCAGCAATGGCCCAACAGAAGCGGCCAGCATTCGTGCCACCATTCACGCCATCACAATTGTAGGTTGTGGGTACTGGACAGACTCCTAATGAATCAGTGTTGATACCACCCGGTTCCCGACCACACCCCAAGACTTCCCAACAATTCTGCTTTGGATTCGACATATCATAACTCCTGTAGAACTGTTTTTGCCTTATTATGAGTTTAGACAAAGCCGAATTAAAAATACATTAAAAACACTGCTGATCAATGGATATTCATAAATAATTCAGACGGGCGTTTGGCCTCTGGTAGAGTAGATCGAGGCACCAGCGAAAAGGGTTGTTATTTTCCCCAAGATTTAACCAACTGATTGGGTTGACTTATGCTGATGAAATCCTTTATAAATACGGCATAAGTCACCTTTTTGCTGGTAACACATAAAAACTAATGAAAACCATCGGCTATATCAATGTCAGCATGGACACCCAAGACTTGGACAAGCAACGCCATCTGTTACTTCAACACGCTCAGCAAAACCGACTGTTGATTGATGAGTTCATCGAAATCTAGATGTCATCCCGTAAGACACCCCATGAGCGCCGCATTGATAAACTGCTTGAGCGTCTCAGTTCCGGTGACTACTTGTTAGTGGCTGAACTCTCGCGTTTAGGGCGGAATATGTTGGAAACGCTCAATATCATCAATACCTTGAGCGAACGCGACATTCGACTCACGTTCGTTCGCCAGCCCGAACTTTCCACGAGTGGTTCTCATGCCAAGTTACTGTTGGCAATTTACAGCTATTTTGCCGAAGCGGAACGGGACTACATTTCCTTAAGAACCAAGCAAGGACTGGCCGCTGCCAAAGCTAACGGAGCGCAGTTGGGGCGACCGAAAGGCAGCCGTAACCGCGATGGCAGAACACTCGACCCATTCCGTGAGGAAATTCTAAAGTATCTACGATTAGGCATCCCACTTGCCACTATCCGCAAGATCATCAATCCACGACTTTCGAAACCACTGGCCTACAACACCTACTGGTTGTATGTGAGCAGTGATGATGAACTCTCTCAAGTGACTAAAACGACCTCTAGCCAGACGGAGTGAGCTGCTTACCCAATGCTGTGTGAGAAAAAGCGTGATTTCAAAGAACACCCAATCATTTCAGTGGAAAACCTTGTGCCGCTGGACAACTTCTATCGCAACGTCGAAGCCACCCTTGATTTGAGTTTCGTGCGTGACCTTGTACGGACGCACTATTCCGGCACTATGGGACGCCCTTCGATTGATCCAGTAGTATTTTTTAAGCTCCACCTGATTATGTTTTTCGAGGGCATCCGCTCAGAACGTCAGTTGATGGAGACCGTTCACCTCAACTTAGCCCACCGCTGGTACATCGGCTACGATTTGGATGAGCCTGTGCCTGACCATAGCAGCTTGAGTAAAATTCGTGATCGGTATGGGGTTGAGGTCTTTCAGCAATTTTTCGAGACCATTGTGGAATATTGTATTCAAGCTGGTCTTGTTTGGGGGCAAGAACTTTACTTTGATGGCACACGGATTCAAGCCAATGCTGATGTTGACAGCCTACAGCCTCGTTTGGAACTCGTCACCCAGCACCTTGAGGCGCTTTTTCCTCAGCAACCAATGACAGAACTACAGCCTGAACCTATGCAACCTGCATCCCCTGCCAGTCTGCCCCGCCGCTTGATGGACAAATACTATGGGGCTCGGATGACCACACGCCGGACGCACTGGTACAAACGCAAGTCCGATAAACTGGTCAGTCCGACTGACCCGGATGCCAGCCCCATGAAACAAGGCAGCGACAATATTGCCAAATTGGGCTACCACACCCATTATGCGGTCGATGGCGGCAAGGCACGGGTTATTCTAGCAGCATTGGTCACACCAGCTTCTATTATGGACAATACGCCCATGCTTGATCTCACTTGTTGGGTACGTTTTCGTTGGCATTTATTGCCTACCATAGCGGTGGGTGATGCCAAATATGGCACAACCCCCAACATCGCAGGTTTAGAGCAGGACGGGCTTCATGGCTATATGCCTACCCCGGATTTCAGCCAGCGCCGAGGGGTTTATCCTACCACCGCGTTTCGTTACGATGCTGTATATGACCGCTACCTTTGTCCGAAAGACGTTGAACTCCCCCTCTGTTCACGCCGCCAGAGCGAATGGATGTTGGTCTATCGAGCGGAAGCAACCACCTGTAATGCTTGCCCGGTCAAAAGCGAATGCACCGATAGCCAGAGTGGTCGCCATATTTTCCGTTCCTTTTTTCAGGAATATCTTGACCGCGCTGCCAGCTACCGCGAAACCGAAGCCTACAAAAAGGCCCTCCGCAAGCGTCAAGTTTGGGTAGAGCCACTCTTTGGAGAGGCTAAACGATGGCATCAAGGTAGGCGTTTCCGACTGAGGGGACTTGAGAAAGTCAACATTGAAGGGTTACTCAAAGCGAGTGGACAGAACATCAAGCGATTACTGAAAGCAAGACGAGGCTCCAAGCAAACCAGCCCTGCCGGGGGTGTAATCTTGCAAATGCCCTCTTTTCTGTCCGTTTTTCTCGACTGACCTTGGCCTGACCGAAACTTTTTGCCAGTGGTTAAAAATCTAGCTCCGACTTTTTCAACAAGCTGGATGGTTTTGTCATCTCCTTCGGGCGCAGTTATAGCCTTATACTGAATTTATAGTTCAACCTGTTGAACAAGCCATGAATGAATCAAGTCAGGCAAGTCAGCATCATCTCGGTATGTCGTCGTATCACTTTCAAAGACCTTCGGGGAAGTAGTATGACAAATGAGCATGGTTGGGATTCCAAGTGCATGTAGCAAGCCAATCTCATAGAAATGCTGCGGAGATGGTTCGCTGATGTCCAAAATCGCATAACGGCTCGACTGAATTGGCACACAAATACTACAGATTGGGGTTAAGGCGTCTGGGATCATTTCGGGCGGAAAAGGATTTAGCCCTAGACGTTTAATTTTTTCTTCAATTGTGAACGCCGTCTTGGGGCCAATACGCTCGGCTAAATGGAGATAGAGTCCGATTCCCTGATGAAAAGCATTGGTGATTACGTCTGTTTGGTTACACAATACAGGCTTATGCGGACATAAAACGGGATTTTCAGATTCACCAACTCCTAAGGTGGCACGAGTACCATACCGCCGGAGTCTAGGCGGCAAATGCGCTACCTTGATAATATCTTCATCCAAATTCGCCAAAGCCAATCGGATAACCTGCTCTAATTCGGCAACATTACCGGGAAACGGATAGATCGTAAAGATGTTTTCGACTTGAGGAGAGAGCCGAGGGCGGGAATCTTCGGGCCTCGTATACTTTTCAAGAAAATGATCAGCGAGGATCAAAACATCCTTATATTTAGTATCCACTCGTTCTCGTAGAGGGGGAACATAGAGAACTGCCTGTTGCAGCAGCTGATAGAGGGACGACAAAAATAGCCCTTGACGTACCGCGACCTCCAAATCATGCTGATCCATCGCAATGATTCGAACGCCATGACTATCAACTTGGTGTTCATTCTGCGAGGTCAAGGTTTCAAGAAGCCGCTGCTGTAAACGGATGCTGAGGCCACTAATTCGATCTAGCGCAAGAGTCCCCCCTGCCAAGCGATCCAGTAATCCGGTTCTTTCAGTCTCGACACCAAACAGAATATTCTCTAGCGTGATTTCCGAAAGGCTCGCGCAGTTGATGAGCTCCAATGTGGCGCGACCACTGGCGGTATGGATGCCTTCGGCCAGCAGGCCCTTGCCTGTTCCCGTTTCGCCGAGTATCAAAATATGGTGCGCCTCTTGCGCGACAATAGCAGCCTGATTGACCAGTTCGACCATCATTTGGCAGTTGTAGCGCATTACAATCGGTGTAGGGAGTGGTGAACGCGGCAAACTCTCTAAATAAGGAACTTCCGGATCGACTTGGGTTCGTAATGCGGACTGTATTATTTGCCGTAGTAAAGAGACTTCTAACGGCTTGGTCAAATAACGCTCTACCCCTAAGCGTTCAGCCTCGCGGGCATCTTCGGTCTCACCTTGTCCCGTTAAGATAAAAACTTGCGTGTCGGGATACAATCGCTTGACCTCTTCCAAGATTTCGAGTCCTCCACGTTCCCGTGTGCGGAGCTTGAGATCTGCGATCACCAAATCGAATCGCTGTTGTTCATATTTTTCCCGCGCCGTTTTCACTGACTTTGCTGTATGAAGCGTGTAGAGATGCTGATCTTCTGCTAAATGGCGCTCATATTCTTCTAAGAAGATCACCTCATCCTCGACAATCAATACATTTGGTTTTTCAATCGCGGACTGCGGGACCGACGGCAGCACGATTGTAAAAACAGTCCCCCGCCCCACTTGCGATTCAACTTGCACCTGCCCATTTAATTGTTTCACCAAACTCTTGACCACATGCAAGCCAACTCCTCGCTCTTGGCCCTGTTTGGTCGTATGGAACAAGTCAAAGACACGATCCAAATCGGCTGATGGAATCCCACGGCCTGTGTCCGCAACTTGTATGACAACACCTTCTGGATGCGATTCCGCAGCAATGCTAAGGTGACCCTCACCGTCCATCGCCTCGACTGCATTGGTCACAAGATTGACCAAAATCTGCATCACTGCTGTCTTGTCACCATAAAGTTCTGGCAAGTGCAGGGGTACATTAACCCTAACCTCACACTCTTCCAAAAAGTCCGATAGGACATTCGTGAGATCGTCGACCAGTGGAGCAAGTGCAAAAGCCCCTTTTTGGGGTTGAATACCTGCACTCGCCATCAGCATGTTACGAGCAATCAGTTGTGAGTAGCGTGTTTTAATCCATACGCGCTCTAGGTCATCACTCCTTACGAGTCTTTCAATCTGTTCTAAGGCCCGTGTTAACTCCAACAGCAGTAGACTAATGAGGGGTGTCACGGAGACGCCTGTCTGAATGGGTTCTAAAGTCTCTTGCTCGGTTTGTAAAATGGCATTTTGGGCAATCAATTCTTCTACAATGGATTCCACTTGATCCGGTTCAAAATAGGGCAAATCAACCACTAAAGCATTCTCGTCCACATGTATTGAACCGCCATGTCGATTGATCATGCGCTGAGCCACCAGCAAAAACAGATTCGCTGGAACCCCTTCTTCAGCTTGCTTAAGATAGAAGAGCCGTTTGAGAGCACGCGACGACCAATCCGGCGATTGAATGATTACCTGCAGGCTTGTGCTCTCATGAATGCATTGAACCGCGACAGGCGACCCTGTACCAATCTGAGTACTCGACCACAGGAGAGCGGCGATAGCGTGAATCAGCTGACGTTTATCTGCTATAACACCATAATCTCGCATGTGATTACGAGTCTGCTGGTCGAAAGGCTCTATCGAAAAACTATTCTTGGGAGAACCGAATTGACCCAAATAAAGGGCTTTTTCGATCATGGCAAAGATGTGACCATCGCCTTCGCCCCACACAGGGTATAAAAACGAATTCCAGCCATCCTTGAGGCGCAATTCAGCCATCGTCTCAAATAGAAAGGTGGCGTATTCAATCGCAGCGATAGGGGTGCTCAGATCATTTCCGCTAGATTCTTGGAGTGTATTGGTCAGTGTCAGCATGGCGGCAAGGGCATTACGTAAATCATGAATCGCCCCGCTGTTCATCAACGTTACCTCATGCATCATGGCGGCAAGGAATGGGGCCTCCTTGCGAATGCGCACGATAAAAGATAGAGCTGCATGGCGTACGTAATAATCTGCTGTTATTTCCTTTAGCGCCTTGTTTAATACAATCGGGGGAATATTGGCTAAAGACTTGCCTCGATTCCACCCTGTTTTTTCTAAGATACGTTTTTGAGACTCAAGATTCATAGACCGACTCCAGAGTTTTATTTTCCAGCGATGGATGACTGTCCATTGAGAGAAATCAGTCGGATGTGACTATTTATCGTTCGTTTAACCATTGACGTTCGGCTATGGTCGCTTCGATTTTTCGATAAAAGTTCACCCAATCCGGAAGGGGTTTGAAGACGATATGATCAACGCCGTCACGACTCCGCATTTCACTTTGATGAAAATCGTCTAACTGGAATGCTGTCATAAGGATTATCGGGATATTTTTGAGTTTCTTGCTTTGTCGAATTTTGTAGGCAATTTCATTGCCATTCGGGCCCGGCATTCGGATATCCATTAGAGCAAATGAAGGAAGCTCTTGGTCGCTTACATAACCAGAATCAACATTCTCTAGATATGCACAGGCAGTAATTCCATTGGAGAATACTGCCGCATCGTAACCCCAATTACGAAAAATAACCTGAACTACATTCCGAATATCCATCTCGTCTTCAACCAACAAAAAACGTTTCAGCCATAGTAACTCGGCGTTACGAGCCTGACGCCGAGTCATAATCTCTTCTAGTAGAGATCGAAAATTCTGTTCCCTACTGAAAGGGGATTCCAAAACGTAATCAAAATCGCCAATAGACGGAATTGGCTCATGTTGTAAGAGTACGATTGGTATATGCCGTAAATGAAGTCTGTGCCGCATTAAATCGCACGATACTGTTGCGTTGTGATTGGGGGGAAGATTGGTACTTAGAAAAGCAATTGTTGGCATATCCGTTTCGAACGGATTCTCATTATCAAAAGGTTTTAGTTCATTAAGAATATAACTGTCTAGAGCATCTCCATCACTAATGATTATAGGCGTATGACCGAGTTCCTTGCAGATAGCCTCAAGTTCTAATCTCGAAACAGGATTACCTTCTGCAATAAGCCAATTTGCCATCGCTAGTCTTCCTCTTTGCGCCACTGGTGTTCCGCCAATATTTCCTCAAGAATGCGCCTAAGTTCCTCGAATTTGGGCAATGGTTTGTACATTAGCTTATCGCAAATTGCCTTTATGGGTTCTTCTTCCCACGGGGATAAACGATATGCCGTTATCATGATTTTAGCAATGCCTTTGAGACGGGGAGACGTATGAAGCCGCTTTATCACCTCCGGACCGCTCAGGCCCGGTAAACGAATGTCCGAAAGGACCAGATCTGGCAGCTCCCCATGAATGTGCCCAGCATCTACAGCTTCAATCCACGCAATGGCCTCCTCACCATCTACAAAAGCAACCCCTTCAATGCCCCACATCTCGAACATCGCTAGAAGCACTTCGTACATATCGGGTTCATCTTCAATAACCATCCATGTTGGCATGTAGTTATTCTCCATCAATTTGTGTAATAAGATGCTGGCGCAAGGCGACAAGGCTTTTCCCTTTGGCCTGAGTTGGTAATGGTAACGGATGTTCCAGCGAAGGCAATGAAACAGGTAGACTAGACGGCAGTATGTCAACTAGCTGTGCCAAAATATCATCCATTGACCCTTGACCGCGAATGGGCTGCAAGTTAATCAGGGCAAGGTTTAACTTCGCGTCATCTATTAAAATGGGAATGATCGTTTTTTGGTGGTCGAGAGCATAAATGACTTCGCGCTCAACCCATTGCGACTCATGTGCAGCCTTTGACCAGACAACCAAGACCGTTTGGCTTTGAACGATAGCTTTTTGGATTTCAAAGAGCCACGTAGCGCCCCCTCGGATTCCCGTAACATCCGTCCATACATCATAACCCTTTGCACGTAATGCGTCAGCGACGGCATACACGATGTCTTGATCGTGGCGTGAGTAGCTTATAAATATCTGTGCCATGAAGTTTCCGATAGCGATTAGCTGATTTGATTTTGATTATAGCAAGATAGGCGCTTTAACACAGAAAGAGAGTTTCAAACATCAATTTGCACAAGCTCGTCTGGTGACATGTTCTGATTTAGTTCTCTCCAAGAAATGCTCAGGTGTCTAAACAAAACTCGCAACAAATGATTAGGTACTGGCATGGAACAGCCAAAATACTTGGATTTTTGCATTCCTTGTAGGGGTGGATAATATTATAGGGGATTCCATTTGCTGCACATACTGGATATGGATACTCCATGCCACTCAACATACCCTTGATTCGCATCTTTCTCTCCTCCCCCGGCGATGTTGCTGAAGAACGCCGTCTTGCCCAACAGGTCATTCAAGAACTGCCCAATCGCCATGCCTTCCGCGACAAACTTAAATTGGCGGCTATTGCATGGGATGACTTGGATAGCAGCACTCCAATGGAGGCCTCCCTATCACCGCAGGCCGCTATCAACAATGGGCTGCCACAACCGAGCCAATGTGACATCACCATCACCATTTTCTGGTCACGCTTGGGCACGCCCTTTACAGATAAAGATGGGACGACCTACCAAAGCGGCACCCATTGGGAATTGCTGAATGCCCTCAACTCGCCATCGCGGACGTACATCTATCGCCGCAATCAAGACCCTGAATTGGGGAGGGTCAGTGATCCGAAATTTGAGGAAAACCTCGCTCAGTACAAACGGTTGCAGGCATTTCTCAACGGCGACCTGTTTTACAAAAACGGGCAAATCCTCCGCAGTGTGGTTGAATATGACAGCCCTAGCAGCTTCGAAAAACGCTTTGCTCTCGATCTTGAAGCTATCCTGCTGGATATTCTCAACGGCATTGGCCCAGTACTCCAACCCATCACCCCCGCCGACCTGCCCCAAACACCCAACATTCGGGTGGCGGAAACCATCGCGTGGGATAAAAGCAAATCACCCTTCCCCGGCTTACGCGCCTTTACCGAAGCCGATGCCCCAATCTTCTTTGGGCGGGGCCGCGAAACCGATGCCCTCATCCAACTAGTCAAACAACATCGGTTTGTGGCGGTGGTCGGCGCATCCGGTAGCGGCAAGTCCTCGCTGGTCGGTGCAGGCCTCATTCCTCGCCTGCGCGACAATGCCATCGCTGATGCCACCACAGGCAGCAAAGGGTGGCATATCCTGCGTCTGAAACCAGATATCAACCCGTTTGTGGGCTTGTATGATGCCCTGATTGGCAGCTTCCCATCGCTCAAACCCAACCCGCTGGAAGCCCGCCGGATCAAAGAGAACTTCCTCGCGGATATGAAGGAAGCACCCGAAACATTACTCGACGTCTGCCATGCCGTGCTTGAGGGGTCACCGGAATGGGCCGAGGTGCTGCTGTTTGTTGACCAATTTGAAGAACTGCTGACGCTCACCCACGACGATTTGCGTCTACCCTTCGCCAAGTTACTGACCGCCATCGCCCCGAGCCAGCGCGTACGGGCCGTCGTCACCATGCGTCACGACTTCTACCCCAAAGCCATCGAAATCCCTGAACTAGCCAATCTGCTCAATACCTCCCTGAATCTGCCTGCCCCCAAACGCGATGCCCTGCGCGAGATGATTGAACGCCCCCCGCCGAACGCGCCGAACTCACCCTTGAGCCGCAACTCGTGGATCGCATTCTGGATGATACGGGTGATGAACCCGGTAATCTGGCATTAATGGCCTATGCGCTGGATGAGTTATACAAACTGGACGACGACCACCACCTGTCCCATGCCGAATATGAAAAACTCGGCGGGGTGCAGGGCGCGATTGGCAGCCGGGCCGAGAGCCAATTTCTCGCCTTGGGGGTAGATGAAAGTGTGTTATTGCAGGTCTTTCAGGCACTGGTTGAAGTGGATGACCGGGGCATCACCACCCGCAGCCGCGCCGAGTTCCGCCCTGATGACGCTGGCGACGACGTGCTAAAGCTGATACAGGCCTTCACCCAAGCCCGGTTGCTCACGACGGATTCCGATGAAACCACCCGCACCGCCACCATTGAAGTCGCCCATGAGGCCATTTTGCGCCAATGGGAACGCTTGGCAAATTGGATCGAGGCCACCCAAGACGACCACCGCACCATCAGCCGCACGAAACGCGATGCGCGGTATTGGGATGAACGCGGACGGCCTGATTTCCTGCGCCCCAACGCCGAAACGCTCAAGCAATTTACTGAGGCTTGTGGGCGACTAGCGGTCAAGATCGACGACCCGCTGGTGTTGAAATTTACCGAACCCGAACAGGAACGCCTGTATCGGGAATTAGGTGATATCAACACGACCCATCAGCGACGACTTGCCATCGGGGTGCGGTTGGCGGATATTGGCGACACGCGCCGAGGGATTGGATTATTACCTAATGGGTTACCCAATTTTGAATGGCTGCCTGTCAACGGGAGCAATAGGAAATATGAGTTCGAGTTCGGTGCATTTGAGGTCAAACCCTTCTACATTGCCCAATATCTGACGACCTACGTGCAGTTCCAAGCCTTTGTGGACAGCGGGGTATACGATGACCCTCTGTGGTGGCAAGATTTTCCAAAAAAGTATCAACCCCAAGCCATTGGCAATGTGACCAACGGTAATGCCAATGCGCCACGCGATACGGTGTCATGGTATCAGAGCGTTGCCTTTACCCGCTGGCTGACGGCCCAAATGAATGGTCTGGAATTACCCCATCCAACCGACAACGGCACATGGGTGATTGGTAAGTCTGCGGTGATCCGCCTACCGACCCAATGGGAGTGGCAGTGGGCCGCTCAAAATGGTGAAAAAGCCTATGAGCATCCTTGGGGGCCATGGGATCAATACCCGCGTGCCAATACGACTGAAGCGGGCCGCGATTTGCGGGGCACTGGATATGAGTGGCAACTTGTGGGAATGGTGTCTAAACAAACACGAGCCTTCCGAGTTTACAAAAGTAGATGATACTGGTAAGTATCGCGTGATGCGGGGTGGGTCGTTCCGCCACCCTCAGGGCGTTGCCGCCTGCGCCGTCAGCAGCTACGGCCACCCGGACTTCGGTGACAGCGGCTGTGGGGTTCGGGTGGTGGTGGCTGCCCCTATTTGACGGACATAGCTATGTGTCACTCGCATTCTGTTAATTTATTTTAGATGATCACCCCGTCGAAGCCGCGCCATCTTTTCCCGAATGCGTCGCCATGCCGCTTGGGTTTCGGCATCATCCGCGACCACGTTGACGATCTCACCATTTTCTATGGTCACCTCAAGGTGGTGTCCTTCCCCCACCCCATCCGGCAATAACTCAGGGCGTACATTAACAGGCTGCCCCTCGATGAACAGCACAACCCACTCCCCTTCAAAACGATCCCCAATGGCTTTCATGATTTTCCACTCCTTAGGGCAAACTCTCGCAAGCGATACCGTCATTGTCCCCATCCAAGCGATGCGGGTCACGCGCTGGCCCACCCGCCGCCACGAAAAATGCCTGCGCCTCGGCGTGGGTGGCGAAGTTCCCACAGTCTCGATCCGGCCCATTGGGATCATAATAGCGGAGGGTTGCTGACGGAAGGCCGACGACCGGTGGCTGTGGTAATACTGTCGCTGGAATCGTTACGGCGGGTTGGGGATTACCACCTGCCATCGCTGGGGTGTTGATGGAAGGATACACCAGATAACGGCTGCCGTCGGTCTCCACCATCACCGTGCCATGCACATCCGTCCCATAAATCGTGACTCCGGCATTCAGCAAGTGGGTGATGGTTTCTTGATGGGGATGCCCATAGTCGTTGTTGCGGCCTGCCGAATAGATCGCCACCTCAGGTTGTACCGCCGTTAAAAAGGCAGGTGACGATGAGGTATACGACCCATGATGCCCCACCTTGAGGATTTGGGCAGGCAGTTGGTCGGCAACGGTTTGGAGCATTTCCATCTCGGCGGCATATTCCGCATCCCCGGTGAATAAAAATGAGATCGTGCCATCGGTCACGTGCAGCACCAGCGAGGTATCATTCAGGTCGGCGGCATTGGGATTACTATAGAGCGTCTTGAGTTCAAGATCGCCTACCCGAATCGTTGTACCGACCTCGGCTTCATGATAGGGGATCTTTTGGTCGGCAATGGTATCGATGAAACTCTCAAACGTGCTCGTGCTGTGGATCGCGCCATTTGTCCAAATCTCACCGACGGGCATCGGGTGAAGAACGATTCATGAACCCACCCTCAGAAATTCACCACCTGACACCTCTCATGATAAAATACAATTGAAGCATGGGGATGAAAATCCCTACGTTGATTTGCGTGTGACGGGCATAAGGCCAGTGATCATGCTGAATTTTTGTTTTGCATAAGACTTCCTCGTGCGCTTCCGTAACCACTTGCTTAAGAATTCAGCGGTGATCCTCTGAATTTTTCCCCAAAAGCCCACAAGGTTTGTTTACAATCTTCGACTGCGTACTTATCCTTAAAAATAAGTCCTTCTTTTATATTTTTGACATGCCACTTGAGGTCGAGGTTTTATGTCCCAATCGATGAAGTCTGTTTTTCAAAAAGTGTTACAAAATACCCGCATTGAACTGGTTGGGACCAATGATATCGGCAACCGTGCCCATGGCGCGGCGATGATCGCCTTGCTCCAAGCCTATGGCGACTCACCCACTGGATTTCTGTTTGTTGAACCCACGATTTACAACTCGACCAAACGTCCTCCCGATCTGGTCTTATGCCATCCGGAAGTCGGCGTGCTGGTGGTCGAGGTCAAAGCCTATTCCATTGATGCCATTGAGCGTGCTGTCGCTGGGACACTTTACGTGCGGATGCGTGGACATCTCAAACCCAAGTCACCCCTTGCTCAAGCGCGGGGGGCGATGTTTACCATCAAACATGCCTATGAACACCTGACCAACGGCTCTGCCAATCAGCCGATTTTTGGTGAGATGGCGGCTTTTCCCAACATCTCACTGGCGGATTGGCAAGCCAGTGGCTTGGATCAGTGCCTGCCTTCCGAACAATTGCTCTTCGCCGAACATCTGCGCGATCCCAAGTTACTCAAACAGCAGGTCAGCCGCTTTATGCTGCACCTGCTAGACGACTCGCGGCTGCACCATCTAGTGACCGAGACCCAGATCACCCATCTCCGGCGGGTCTTTGGCGACTCGGCCACCATCAACAACACCCACCGCGTTTTCCGACCTCATGTGGATGAAGTGACCTTAGGCAGCTACATTGATGACGTCGAGGCCCTCGACAAATATCTGTCCGAGGAACAGAAACAGATCAGCGATTTTAACCTCAACGGCTACCAGCGGTTGGTGCGTGGGGTGGCGGGAAGTGGTAAGACGGTAGTGCTGGCGAGTATGGCTGCCAAGTGCATCAACCGCCTGTTTAAAGAAACCCGCAACATGTTTGAAGACCCGGATACCCAGCCGCAGGTCTTGGTGCTGTGTTTCAACCGTTCACTGGTGAGCCTGTTGGAAGACAAAATCCGCCGGGCTTACCATCAGCAGACCGGGGAAGAACTAGCCGATGGGATGCTGTTTGTCATGCACTACAACCAGCTGTTCTGGCGGCTGAAAGAATGGGGAGCGGATATCCAGTATCTACGCATCCAAGATGAGCGTGACCCGCTGGCTCGCGCCGACCACTACCAGCAGGAGATTGCAGCATGGGCAGAACATGACCCGGAGGGGTATACCTCCCTGCTCTTTGATGCCATCTTAGTAGATGAAGGCCAAGACTTTTTGCCCGAGGATTACGCCCTGCTGCTCGATCTGATCAAACCCCATCCCGCCACTGGACAAAAGAGCCTCGCCGTGTTCTATGACGATGCCCAGAACCTCTACGGACGCCCTCGTCCCAACTGGAGTCAGATTGGGATTGATGTACAGGGGAAAAATCGCTCGCGTGTCATGCGTGAGTGTTTCCGCAACACCCGTGAGGTAGTGGAACTCGCCTTTAATGTGCTGCTGGGTACGGCTGCCCCACCGGATGTTCGAGTACAAACACGTGGTTATGCGGATATGGCCTCGCTGCTGCAAAATGACCTCATTGAAGAGACCGATGCGTACATCCAGATCAAGTTTGCCAAACGCAGCTACGAGCCACCCACCATTCATCCCTTCCAGAGCCGTGAACAGGAAAAACACTGGGTTGCCCAGCAGGTCGCCTATTTGGTCGAGCAGGAGTCGGTGCGTCCAGAGGATATCCTGATTCTCTTCCCCAGTGAATATGGGTTTGAAGATCTGCCAGATCGCATCGAGCGTCAACTCAAACAAGCCTCGATTGAGGGCTTTTTGCAGCCATATGGGCGACATGAGGCTGACAAGGAGCGCCTGATCTTCCGTGAGGGATATCTGACCCTCTCTACCATTCATGGGGCCAAGGGCTATGATGCGCCGATTGTGTTCTTGGTCGGGGTGGATTTACTGGATACGGATACGATGGGTCGGGCCGCATTTTATGTCGCGGCAACCCGCAGCAAGTTGATTCTGAATATCTCTGGTAAGGATGTGCCGTCGAGCTTACTGGCTGAAGCACAAGCAATATCAGAAATCACACACAATAGTTTGGAGCAGGCAGCCGGATGATTGATCGTAGGCCACTCATTCGGTAAGGCCCGAAGTCGTTATTTTACTTGAACAGCACACTGCCCCATACCCATCGTTGCCTTGTAGCCTACCGACACATAAGGAGCAAACTGGGCCAATCCACACCACCACCGATGCAGTATTTCTCCGGGCGTATAATCAGACAACCGATAAGTGAAGCTACCCATTACGCCCGGTACAAAGTACCCTCCGAAATCAAGCTGGACTCTACGGGTACTCTGGTGGATCACTTGGGTATGATCTGCACACCATTCATCAAAGACAGGGCCGGGATCTTCGCTCGTGATCCGTCCCCAAACTCGTCTAATGTGTTTCCACACATCGATTGGGCTGAAATCAGTAAGATATTCAGCTTTAGCCCCTCTTTTGCGACTGAAGGCAGTGGGGGTAAGAAACTCAAACCGCGCTTGTTCAAAGCATTCATTTTCCGAAGGCAACTCTAATACCATTTTACCAGCACGCTCATGGCTGGTAGAGGTTGCATAGACCTCAGTGATGGCAAAAGGGGCTGGCCCAATACGTAAGGTATGATGATGCGGGGCCAGCAAAAACTGCTCAACAAAGAGATGTGCCAGTGCGGGGTCAAGGAAGGCAAATCTTACAAATGCAACATCGCCCAATCTCACGAATCCACGTTCAGCCCAAAGGGGTGAAACCGTGAACAACTTGCGTTCATTCAAGTCATGAAAGGCTTTTGCCAGTGATGGATTAATCTGGTGAATAATGTCTAAAAAAGCGGCATGAACCAATCGTCCTGATGAAGGATTGGCAGGCATAGCCCCCCCAGCAACCAGCTTGACTACGATAGCATAAACACTCTTATCCATTGGCACTGACTTTCTGGAAATAGGCCATGTGAGCAGGCAAATGAATGGTTTCGGTTGCCTGATTGGAGGTCAAATATAGGGTGCCAGTTAACCAGTCCCCTGTCAAAGTAGCATTTTTGATAAGACTGTTGGGCGGCATTGGTACAATATCATAGCTGTCAGGCATCGTCTTCAAATCCAATGGATTAAGGGCATCTTCGAACGTGTGAATTTCGTGTTTCACACTGAGTGTGCCAATTCCTCGCACCATTACCTCGCATTTACCGAGCCAAATACCAAGTCTAATCCAGCGAGGTAGGCGTAATGGCTCTGGCGAGATAACCCGGAAGGCAAACCAGCTATCCGGCGCAATTTCTTTGATACGTCCATAATTTGGGCGATTGCCAGTTTCACGTTTATCAAAAACGGTTTCTTGCCATGTTTCACCGCCAAACTTTAAGGACGAGATCATGTGATTGACGCGGCGTGGTGAAGCAGGTGTAACGTACACTCCTTGTTCTGTCAGGGGTGCAAAATCCCGCTCATAAGTAGGTTCAGACCAATAGACGTGATAACTGGGTGGCTCTGAGACCAAGCCGAGAGCATACGTCAGCGCAAAATTATGCAAGTGGTCGCCTGTCTCATACAGACGACCTACTTCACGGGTGGCGTAATAAATGGGACTATCCGTCCGCAGTCGACAATCTTGGATATGCAGTGTTGCCATCCTCAACGTCTCCTACTTGCCTTTTTTCGGTTTCGTCTTGAGGCGATTTCTGTAGTCGGCCACATCCCGGTATAACTCCTCTACCAGACCTTCAAAATTTTGGCTAATGGCCTCGCGGAATTCATTCAGAAAGTCGTCGAGATCGCGGCCCATCAAGCGAATTTGTATCTGAACATCGCTGCCTCTAATAAGATCAGGCAGAATTGCCGAGGTCACTTCCTGCGTAGCGGCGGTACTCACTAAATCGTCGTCAGGCCAGCGATTTTCAGCAGAAAGGGCGTCATAAATAGCCTGCGTAAGTGCCAGATTGGACATGATTTCACCATCGGCAACCACGATGGCAACTACCTCATTGTCCATGCGTCCAGTGCGGGTGGTGGTTGCACCATAGCGTTTGTTGCTCACAAGGTTATTGAGGACATAACAGAACATTGGGAATGTGAGGTCACGGGCAGTCATCACACTTGGGAAAATCACGCTGGGGATCACATATTCGCGTGAATTAATGCGGTTGCTGGTTTTACCCTCGGCAGGATCGTACATAATGCCACCCTCGTTTGGAGCATTAAGGGTATTCACGATATGGCTGATGGCGTGACCCGAAAGGGAATAGGCCATGTCGCCGAAAACTTTGGATTTTTCCGCCCCTTCGTCCCCAATGGCATACCCATAAGCAATACAATCCGGGCATTGACCGCAGGGATTGTCATTGTAACGACAGGCTTCCATTGCTTCGGGAGAATATTTGCGGAGCAGTTCACGTCCGCGCAGTCGTTCGGGTGTCGTTTGCTTGCGTAAAAACATGGCGATACGGTCTATGGGCTGTGGGTTAACGCGACCAATCGGCACACGGGCCACGTTTAGGCCATCATCCGTTTGAAAAATGGGATAGGATTCGGCTATTCGCAGCGTAATGATATGGGCATAATGGCCGCTTGGGCGCAGGGCAATTTGTTTCGGGAAACAGCTCTGCAAATCACTAAAGACGGTCATGACTAATTACTCCTCACTTTCACTTTCTTCGGCTTCCACAGAATTATCGGCTTTTTCAATAGACTGAAGATCACGATATACAGCGTCACAAGCAAGGCGCAACAAATTGAACTGGGTGCCGCGCAGCAGGGATTTGCGATCTTTGAGCGCCTCATGGTAGTAACGATAGACAAAATATTCAGCAAAATCACGCATCGCGGCCCGGCGTTCATTGCGGGCAATGCCTCGAGGGAAATAACCTTGCGTCTTGTCGGCATCCATCGCCGTTTCAATCTGAATCAATCGTCCTAATACAATGTCTGCCAGCATGGTTAGGTCGCTGTGGGCGCTGTCGGCCTTCAAAATCGCGTCGGCAGCCGCTTGGATTGGGCGTAGGATTGCGTTCGTGGTGTAGTTTTTGGAACGATAGAACTGCCGATAGCGGGCCACTAATTCACGGGCATGGTTCACAGTTTCACTCCTTTGATAAGCACGGGCAGTTTGTTCTAAGCGTTCGGCGTAATATAGATAACGGCGGGCAAAGGCTGGGGTAGGGTCGCTTTCGCGTTGATAATACATAAAAACGTTGGCGGGATCGGCAGCCAGACGGCGACCAATGTCAGCAAGAGCATTCAATTTCTTAAAATCATATCCATACGAATCATGCCACACGGCTAACATCATGGTGAGGCGTTGGAGCATTGGCAGCACATCGTCAATGTTGATGGTACGCCCAATCAAATCAGCATAGGCGCTGTGGGGGGCATCCAACCAAACGGTTTCATCAAATCCAACCCCCGATTGAAAGAGCGGGGCCGGGCTTTCACTGGCAACCACCTTGACATCCAGCACGCTTGTTAAAATAAGCGCGATTAGCACCGTGTTGAGCCATGATTCCACCTCGGTTTTGTCAAGCCCCGGGTCAACCGCTACTTGAACATAACTCGGCGCGTGGGCTACTGGATAGCGCATCGTTTGTACACTTGACCACATTTTCGGCTTTTCCAGAAGCTCGTGATAATTCGCAACCCTGTCAGTATTTACCGAAAGACCATGTTCGGTATGAAACAACCAATCATAGATATTGAAACTGCGTAGACGATTGATGATATTTAGAACCACCTCGCCCGTTTCGACGGTGAAATAATAGGCCGGGTAGATAAACAACATCTTGCCTTTGCGCTCTTCAAATTTGAATGGCTGGCGTAAGGCAAGCTGCATCAGAAGCATATTGATGACCCCTATCCCTGAGATGCCCCGTCGCCACGCCGACAGTGCATCCCCTTTGCCCAGCGGGATACGTTGGCTATAAGGCGTCGGCATGTAGGGGAGGGTTGCTTCCTGCTGCTTTTGAACCTGACGGGGCCAATTGTAGATGGTGTCATATAGACCCGCTTGAAGGTCAGTTTTATTGAGTCGGTATTTTTCAAACTGATCGTAGAAACGAGTGGCAGTTTTAGGGGGCTGATTGGGCAGATAAACGGTTTCCATCACAAAATCGTAGACACTGGCAATTAATTCTTGCGGGGCTGTGTGACCAGCGAGAATTTCTTCCAATGCGGGAAAAACCACCTGTCTGATTTGAGCATCTATTTCGTCAGGCGATAGGGCAGGATGATGGCGGATATATTCAGCCGCGACCCATGCTGACCAATATTGCACGCCGCCTTTCTGGGCCATATCCATGAGCGGGTGGATCGCTTCGACATCAAAGCCCAACGCGACCAGAATAGTATCCACTGCTTGTTCGCCAATGGGGGAATTCAACGTATATGCAAAAGCTAACCAATCGCCTAATGCCTCGGCCCTTCGGTCAATATAGTCTTGCACTGCTGGAAGATAGTCCGAGTCGAACCATCCCAATTCAGTGCCTTTATCTAAGCGTTTGTATGTTTTGAGTTGCTCTAAACGAAACGTGCGTGTGTCCAGCAAGCGTCGGTTAAGCAACTGCCATGCCAAGTGGAGAATTTGAACAGGTTGAAAGAGATCGTTGATATAGGGGGCCGCTTTCAATCCTTGTGTGCCCCATTCAAAACCCACTGCTTCAGGGGTTCTTACATGGCGTTCAATTCCATTCATTGTGGCTTGGTGTATTGCCTTCATTGACTGACTAGCAATCGTTTCAAGATCAGGCAAAGTCGCGGCACGGGGGCTGGCATAAATCACCCCATTGGGTGCGAATAAAATGGGGATATGCCCATGATACTCCATCGCCTCAATCACAGCATTGTTGACATAGGCGCTCAACATGCCTGTCATTTGGGTGAGACGGTGGGCGGTTAGGTCAAAGGGACGTTCGTCGAGTGCCTCAGTCAAGATGTCATTGATGCGTTTGAGTGTGCTGGTTTCTAAAAAGGTGCCATAGGCTAATAAATCCGCAATTCGGCTAAAGTGCGCGACTTTGCCAATTTTGCGGGGATCACTGACGTCTTGGGCTAACAATCGGGATGGTGTTGTGCCCCAGCGCACCTGTGTGTTATGCACGACGTAGAGCAAATCATCAAGGCGGAGATTATCGCCGCCTGCGGCAAAAAAAGCATGGAGATTGAGTTGGTCACTATAGTCCTCAAGTGTTTGATAGATGGTCGGCATCATCGCGGCAGATGGATTTTGAATCGTGGCGTGCAGGGCCTCATCTTCGAGCATTTTGAGATAATCGTGCAGCAAATAGCCCGCTACCAATAAACGACGTTCATAATCCCCCAACAAAAGCGCCTGACGATTTTTAGCCTCAATCGCCAGTTGCAGAATACGCATCGTCGCCAACAGTCCATTTAATAAATGTGCCCGCAGCGATTGGTCACGCTGATAGCCGCTGATGTCCCGCCCCGCCTCCGCTTTGGCAGCAGCGAACTCGCCCCCTTTGGCCGACATTAAACGCAAAACATTGACCAAAAAGGGCAACACATGTTCAGCAAAATCATTCATCACAGCATCGCCCGCCCAATAACGGGCAATCGCGCTTTTGAGCAGGGCGGTGAGTAACGGTTCCTCCTCCGGGATTTCTAGCTCTGGCAGGTCAGCATCAGGGGAATCGTCGGAAATATATGGGTCGTCAAATGTGTAATTATCGGCTTCAAAATCGGTAGTCATGGATTTCATGCCCTTGTATTTTCATTAAACGATTAGTGAACCCCCGTTAGGTTTAAGGCTGGAAGT
Source organism: Chloroflexota bacterium (assembly GCA_013112715.1). Classification (GTDB taxonomy): domain Bacteria; phylum Chloroflexota; class Anaerolineae; order Aggregatilineales; family J027; genus CFX10. The sequence continues at coordinate 12,354 of JABFGB010000003.1, read as the reverse complement.
CATGGCTGCGTCCAACAACAAGGCATCCCGCCCCAATGCGATAGTGCCTTGTTCTATGCCATCGTAGGTTGTGAATTTGAACAGCGGAAAAAACATGCCTAAACGCGAATTTTGGCGGACCTCATCAGGAAGCTGATGCAGCACTATCCGGGCCACCAATCGGTGACGGCGTAAGTGGACGGGAAGGTCACCGAGTGGTGGAGTTGGGGTGATGTTGAGGCGTAGTCCGGTGGTAGCAACGACCTCCCCAGCTTCGACCTGTGCTTGCACATTCAACCAATCGGTACGTTCAATAGAAAGTTCCAATTTACGGCGCTGCTCCACGACCCCACGCCACTTTAGGGCGACGATTGGGTGACTGCGCTGCCATTCTTTAAGAGGCATTCCGGCATGTAGGGCCTCGATTTTAGTTTGTTCGAGATCGCACCCCTCAAATTCGACATCTTGAACAACCCGTAGGGCATCATAAAATTGATAACGATCCACACCTTCGTAGGTATTATTGACCAGAACGGCCGTTAGTTCGCTGCTACCGCGAAACGCCTCAATTGCCGATAGGCGTTGGTTATCCTGTTTGATTAGGTGATACTCGTCTCGTTTCCCACCCAGCCCCACCTGAAGCGCCTGTCCCAAATGGGTAGCCACCGTCTGTTGAATATCTTGGTTTTGGGCACGGATGGTAGGATCGCCCAAGCGGTAGCATAGATCATAGGCGGAATACCACCCCCACAACCGATTGTAGTTATATACTTGGCCCGGTGAGCGATAGGCATCGTCAATCGCTGCGAAAAAATCCTCCCGCGTCATTTCCGGCTGGCAGTGTTCCTCTAATTTCGCCAAAATCCAAGGTGGTATACAGGCCACTGCTCGGAAGTTCTCAAAGGGGTGTTCCATATTGGCACGATCCCGATAGGTCTTGTGCCGACCCAAACGCCCCAGTCGTTGTTTAAATGAAGCAGCATCATGGGCTTCAAAGACCAACTGGTTAATTTTAAGGTCTACCCCGATATCTACAGTTTGTGTTCCCATGATAACGTCAGCATGGTGGCTATCGGCTCGATGTGATTGAGGTGTAAGTCCCGTGTTATGGGCAATATGGTAATCCGACAGAGTGGCACAAAGCCATTCGTGGGAGCGTAGGGCTGCAAACACACTGTTGAACAATACCGCGATACGCTGATGACCTTGTTGAAGTGTTGGAGATAGTACACTATCGGTCTTTTCACGCAACCAATTTTCAACACTGCCTGCCACAATTTCTAAATCCACGCCCTGCAAAATCGTCCGATAACCACTTGGGGCATCACCTGCTTGGTGCAGATAATGGCCCTCGATAGTATGAATCGAAAGCCCCCCCCGATTGAGTGCCTCTAGCACCTCGTTTTCAGGGGTAGCCGATTGAAGCACAAAAAGTGGAGCATGGTTGCCGCCATATTGATGCAAAAAAATCATCTCAATGAGGATATTGGTGGTCTGGGGTTGATCGAAAAGATGAAACTCGTCATAAGTAAACTGTTGAAACTCTGACAGCCTCTCAATATTAAAGAACGGCTGTCGTTTGCCTTGAGCATAGCGCCCGGTCATGATGTAATGCACAATATCAGGGTTAGTTAACAATACATCCGCGCTTCCCAAGAAAGCACGCAGCGAGGTGGATCGGTCTGTTTCCTCACGCTCACTATGCTGATCCAGTGTCCGGGCATTGAGTTCGCGCAATTCAAGATCGGCATTCCAACGAAGCAACGTATCGTTTAGGTGGCGTTTTTGATCGCGTACCAGTTCATTAGTGGGATACATCCCGATAATTCGATGTCGCGGGTTGACTAATGCCGCCAACTCACCTGCCAGCGATTTACCGTCCCCTGTTAACCCGGTGTGGACAATGACATCCGCACGCCGACTTTGAACGGTCTCATACGTTTCCAACTGGTGTTGATACAGTCGCCATCCCTCCGGCAATACAAATGGCGATGTGGTGGCATAGGCGCTATGAGTGGGGAGCAGGTGTATATTCATCATTCCTCCGCATCAAGCCAACGCTCTTTATCATACAGGGGATAGCTTTCCCAAATGCCCCTAATTAGGGGTATTTGTTAGCTGGCAACAAAATACAATGAATACATCTGCTGCACCTCGGTACAGAAATGCGCCAAAACTTCTGGCCCACCGAGGACTTCACATTGGGGGCCATAACCCAGCAGATGCCTTACCGCACGGAAATGATTGGGAGTCGTTGCCAAAATTTCGATACGACCATCTGGTAGTAAGCGGCGCTCTTGTTCATTAAATGAAACGCTCGCCCCATATTTGGCAAGTTTGGCGGAGAGGATATAGTGAACTTGGTATTGGGGTTCTGGGCGGCGTATCGTAAACCGCTTGGGTGTAGTCTGGACTGACCCGGCGACAACTCGACCAACTCGATATTCACGGTGCTTATTTTGGGGAAAACACCCCAGATAACTGGTGGTATGTAGGCAAAAGCCCAAAAGATAAAAATGCCCGTCCCGGAAGAATAGGTCATAAGGTTCAATACAATGACGACGTGGTTCATCATCATCATCACGGGCAGGCAGGTAGTCAAATTCAAGTATCCGGTGTTTCTGCTTGGCTTCAAATAGCGCGGCGCGGGTCGCCACATGGATCACATCATCGTCGCGGGTCGCTGCTATGTGCCAAGAGGCTTCAAAGGCTTCGTCGAGGCGATGTTCAGCACCCGAACGAGTGCGGGCGATTTGAGTTACTTCGTTCAATGTCTCTGGTGGAAAGTAAGGGCGTGGTAAATGTGCGAGAACGATCAAATGCAGCAATTCTTCTGGCAAAAACAACTCCCGGACGCGCTCTTCGATCTGCACAATCGAATAACTATTGCGTTGACCCAGCACTGGCTCAATCGTGACACCCAATGTTTCCCGCAGGGCATCCTTGTCTTTCCGAAACGCTCTGGACATCGTTTTCATTTGTTCTTGATCCCAGATGGCATCAGGGTAATCTGTATTATAGACCACTTCACACAAGTCCGACTTCGTAAAAATCTGTCGGCGAAAAGCCAATTGCAGCAAAGCTAACCGCCGTCGCCATGTCAAATCGGAGTTTTGTTGACCCATGATTTCTGAAGATTATCTCCCGATTTCCCGCATCAATCAGTTTGTCTACTGTCCACGCCGCTTCTGGTTAGTATTTATAGAAGATAGTATGCAGATAGACACACAGGTGTTGGAAGGAATTGTAACTCATAAAGTTGTACATGCAAATTCAGCCGACAGTAATCGCTGCACGAACTTGTCGGTGGTTTCTCATCGGCTAAAAATTACCGGATTGATTGATGTGGCTGAACCTATTCTTGGCGGGTTTCGCATCATTGAACACAAACGGGGTTCAGTCCAAGCGTGGGAAAACGATCAAGTGCAAATAACAGCACAGGCGATTGCCTTTGAAGAAACGACAAGTGCCCAAGTGCTAGAAGGCAGTGTTTTCTCATGGCGAAGTCGTCGCCGTGACGACTTTGTTATAACCCCTGAGTTGCGAGAACAGGTTGAAGTTGTTGTTCAATCTATGGTTGACCTCCTCACCACTGGTATGCGACCCGCGCCCATCCAAGAAAAACACAAATGCAAAAATTGTAGTGTGCGCGACGTGTGCCAACCCACGCTTGTCCAAAAAATTAACCGGAGAACTTCCCAACCATGACAACCCTCTATGTGCAGCACGATGGCTGTACTCTAACCCGCCAAGACAGTACATTGATTGTGCGCTATCGGGAAAACGATCAATCCCATCAGCAGCGCATTCCGGTTGAGAAAGTAGGTGCAGTGGTGATTGGCACAGGCTGCCATATTACCTCGGGTGCAATCCAACTACTCTTATCCCTGCAAGTCCCGATTTCGTTTGTAGACTACCATGAACGCTTTGTGGGGGCATTGCATACTCCCATCAATGGCAACCAACTCCTACGCCGTCAACAGTATCAGGCGGCAGAAAACCCTGAAATGCAGCTTTACCTCGCCTATCATTTTTTGGGTGGCAAGATGCAAAATCAACGTACCCTTATCCAACGCTACGCTCGTGAAAATGCGGCGCTTGATGTCTATGTCTCCCAGATGGCGAGCTTTATCAAGAGTTTGGAAACGGTGTCCGATATTCCAATGATGATGGGCTACGAAGGGCAAGTAGCGAAACTCTATTTTGAGGCCCTCGGTCAGATATTTGGTGAAGCATGGGGATTTACAGGACGCAATCGACGTCCACCCCGCGACCCGATTAATGCGATGCTTTCCTATGGATATACAGTCTTGGAGGCATTCATCACCTCGGCCCTTCACCAAGTGGGTCTTGATCCTTATGTGGGTTTTGTCCACAGTCTTTTTCCGGGGCGCAAGTCATTAGCCTTAGATTTATTAGAGGAATTTCGCCCAGTGATTGTAGATTCCGCCGTGTTAGGGTTGATTGGCAATCAAATGCTCAAGCCTGCCGATTTTCAAATCCAACTAGGGGTTTGTTTGATGCCCGAAGACACGCGCAAGACATTTTTGCAGCGTTTCCAACAACGGATGGATCAATCGGTTCAACACCCGATTACACAGGAAAAAACGACCTATAGTCGCTTAATTGTCTCACAAGCTCGCCAAATTGGAGCTTTTTTGCTAGGGGATATTGAGGGCTATGTGCCAGTGAGGATTCGCTAATGAACGACACCATGCTGCATCTTATCGCCTACGATATTCCGCAAGAATTACCGCGTATCCGCAATAAATTGCACAAACTTTTGGGTCGCTATGGAACATGGACTCAATTCAGCCTATTTGAGTGCTTTTTGACCAAAAAACAATCGGTAAAGTTGATTGACGAGATCAAAACGCTTTTGAAGCAGGAAACTGGGCATGTCCGCATCTATGTTCTTTCAAAGGATGATGTGGAGCGTACCATAACACTTGGAGGAACACCGCCCCATGAGCCAAATACATATATTTTTTAGCCTATAGGCTTGCGAGCAGCCAAGCTTTGCTTAGTTTTCTAGGCACCGCTCGCGTAGGCTTCGATAAAGGGGATTTGACATGATTTATTCCTTTGAAGTATCATCTAAAAACCACTCCACTACCTATCCTCTCGCAAAAGGCTCTACAAAAGTTTTATCTGAGGCAGAGTTGAGCGAGGGGTTTAATGAGGCCCTATTCCGAACGAGGAATTGAAACAGTTCGCATATCTCAATCTGCTTTAAGCCAAACGGGTTTAATGAGGCCCTATTCCGAACGAGGAATTGAAACATCCACCTCAATCACCAACAGTGCATTGACCACCGTTTAATGAGGCCCTATTCCGAACGAGGAATTGAAACGCCTTTTTGGAACAGGCCCGCGCCGAAATGGGTGAGTTTAATGAGGCCCTATTCCGAACGAGGAATTGAAACTGCGCTGCCTGAACGTGTGGTTATGGTGACTTCCAGTTTAATGAGGCCCTATTCCGAACGAGGAATTGAAACCAAGCGCGATTGCGCTTGGTGGTGGAAAGATACATAGTTTAATGAGGCCCTATTCCGAACGAGGAATTGAAACCCCTACGGCTTCAATAGCAGTCATCAACCCGCCGCGTTTAATGAGGCCCTATTCCGAACGAGGAATTGAAACTCAAACGCTCGTTGCGATAACATGCCGCCTCCTAGTTTAATGAGGCCCTATTCCGAACGAGGAATTGAAACAAGCATCAACCTAGACCAATTTCCGAACCCCCTAGAGTTTAATGAGGCCCTATTCCGAACGAGGAATTGAAACTACAGTGATATTGACGGGACAATTAACGTTGAACAGTTTAATGAGGCCCTATTCCGAACGAGGAATTGAAACAGCCATTCCAGAAGCGAAGTTCACCCAAGCCGATTGTTTAATGAGGCCCTATTCCGAACGAGGAATTGAAACTGCACCAGTAGGTCCTGAAAATGACGGAGTGGAGGTTTAATGAGGCCCTATTCCGAACGAGGAATTGAAACTACTGGTTCTAAATCCATCATCGCAAACCCATCGGGTTTAATGAGGCCCTATTCCGAACGAGGAATTGAAACTTTGGTTTTCTAGCGCCGCAGTCGGATTTATCGCAGTTTAATGAGGCCCTATTCCGAACGAGGAATTGAAACTCAGGGACAATCCCCGCAGCGAGTAAAAGTAGTCCTGGTTTAATGAGGCCCTATTCCGAACGAGGAATTGAAACTTTAATTCGCTGGCATACAACAAGCCGCGAGTTGGTTTAATGAGGCCCTATTCCGAACGAGGAATTGAAACTCAAAATGCAGGGCCAGTCGCCAATATGTTTGGCGTTTAATGAGGCCCTATTCCGAACGAGGAATTGAAACCTATTAAACCTAAAATCGGGTGGCGGTTGCAACGACAGTTTAATGAGGCCCTATTCCGAACGAGGAATTGAAACACCTTATCTACCACCTTCAATGTCGCCACTGCGCTTTGTTTAATGAGGCCCTATTCCGAACGAGGAATTGAAACTGTCATGGAAGACTTGACCAATGAACGCATGAAAAGTTTAATGAGGCCCTATTCCGAACGAGGAATTGAAACTTTGTTTTCAATCGTGCAAGCCCAATCTTCGCCGCCCGGTTTAATGAGGCCCTATTCCGAACGAGGAATTGAAACTTTCCGTATCTGTCGGATGATATGGGGCAGCTTGGTTTAATGAGGCCCTATTCCGAACGAGGAATTGAAACTATCACCTCGAACGCAACTATGCCAGCAACCCGTGTTTAATGAGGCCCTATTCCGAACGAGGAATTGAAACAATGACATAGACCTCAGAAGGGGCAAGCCTCCACCGTTTAATGAGGCCCTATTCCGAACGAGGAATTGAAACGTATTGGGTGTAGGCCTCAAAGGTGGTCGCTCCGGGTTTAATGAGGCCCTATTCCGAACGAGGAATTGAAACATTGGCAAGGGCAATACCACCGCCGCCACCTAATGTTTAATGAGACCCTATTCCGAACGAGGAATTGAAACAAACACATCATGGCAATGTCGCGTTTTGGCGAGCGCGTTTAATGAGGCCCTATTCCGAACGAGGAATTGAAACATTCCATTCCGTATTGTCATCTACCACCACTTCCGTTTAATGAGGCCCTATTCCGAACGAGGAATTGAAACTAAAATAAAAACATAACGATGTTTTGGGTTACTCTTGTTTAATGAGGCCCTATTCCGAACGAGGAATTGAAACAAGGTCATTGGGCGTGTAAAGAATCAAGTCATGCGGTTTAATGAGGCCCTATTCCGAACGAGGAATTGAAACCTGAACGTAGGCTACCAACCGCTGCAACACTTCCGCGTTTAATGAGGCCCTATTCCGAACGAGGAATTGAAACTATCAAAAGGATATTGACGCCGCGCCGATGCTCTTTGTTTAATGAGGCCCTATTCCGAACGAGGAATTGAAACCCTCAATAACATTCATGCCCCGATGCAGAATATCGAGGTTTAATGAGGCCCTATTCCGAACGAGGAATTGAAACAGTCATGATCTCACCACCCTACTCGGCCAAAACATGTTTAATGAGGCCCTATTCCGAACGAGGAATTGAAACATCAACTGCCCTGTGGTCGAGAAGGTTTGCATTTCGTTTAATGAGGCCCTATTCCGAACGAGGAATTGAAACAAAGCGCAACTCGACGGCACAATCATCGAAGTAGAGTTTAATGAGGCCCTATTCCGAACGAGGAATTGAAACTGTGTTGGATGAATTAATCAAACAACTGACACCAGGTTTAATGAGGCCCTATTCCGAACGAGGAATTGAAACATGACACCGAAGCCGAGGCAATGGAACAAATGAAGGTTTAATGAGGCCCTATTCCGAACGAGGAATTGAAACTACACCCTTCGCCGCCATGCTGAATCGGCACATGGTTTAATGAGGCCCTATTCCGAACGAGGAATTGAAACTATTAGCATACCGAGATTACTTGCAAATTGCAAGGTTTAATGAGGCCCTATTCCGAACGAGGAATTGAAACTTGCACGGGCAATTCGAGGCGGATTAAGCCGATCGTTTAATGAGGCCCTATTCCGAACGAGGAATTGAAACCTAGACCCCTTTGCGGGTAGCGGGTCAACACTGGTGTTTAATGAGGCCCTATTCCGAACGAGGAATTGAAACATGCAACTCAGGGCGTTATTTGGAGGCGGTAATCGCGTTTAATGAGGCCCTATTCCGAACGAGGAATTGAAACGGTACTTGTCCCCAACCGGGATTGGGTGATTACCCGTTTAATGAGGCCCTATTCCGAACGAGGAATTGAAACAATATCGGCATACCGTACCTTTTCGCCATTTTGATAGTTTAATGAGGCCCTATTCCGAACGAGGAATTGAAACACGGCCATGAAAGGGCGGCGCTATCTGCGTTCCAAGTTTAATGAGGCCCTATTCCGAACGAGGAATTGAAACTGACATGGCCGAACGGGTCAATGGCAACGACGTAGTTTAATGAGGCCCTATTCCGAACGAGGAATTGAAACCACCACCCAGCGGCACACCGATTCATCAGCGACGGTTTAATGAGGCCCTATTCCGAACGAGGAATTGAAACGGTCAAGATATACAGTTCGAGTGTGCCCCGCCCGGGTTTAATGAGGCCCTATTCCGAACGAGGAATTGAAACCAGTGACCCGGCGCTATTGCTCAAGTGGTCACAGAGTTTAATGAGGCCCTATTCCGAACGAGGAATTGAAACCAGTGACCCGGCGCTATTGCTCAAGTGGTCACAGGTTTAATGAGGCCCTATTCCGAACGAGGAATTGAAACTATACCGGGTAGCTTGACGGTTTGGGGGGTGGTGGTTTAATGAGGCCCTATTCCGAACGAGGAATTGAAACAGTCCTAAACGCCCCAATTCTCCGGCGTCGTAAATGTTTAATGAGGCCCTATTCCGAACGAGGAATTGAAACGCGTCTTGCTGTTTCACGGGCCGATACCACACGCCGTTTAATGAGGCCCTATTCCGAACGAGGAATTGAAACAAGGGTAATCTGGGCTGTGCCTGCCAACCAAATGGTTTAATGAGGCCCTATTCCGAACGAGGAATTGAAACAAAAAAGGCATGAATCAGGTCTTGGGTGACTTGCCCGTTTAATGAGGCCCTATTCCGAACGAGGAATTGAAACGCTCAACAAGATTGGCAAAGCGATTCTGCCGATTGTTTAATGAGGCCCTATTCCGAACGAGGAATTGAAACATATCTTCCAAGTGCTGACCAAGCGGCCCGAACGTGTTTAATGAGGCCCTATTCCGAACGAGGAATTGAAACATTTTTGACGCCATGATAGCGTGCCGCGCCATAACGTTTAATGAGGCCCTATTCCGAACGAGGAATTGAAACACGCCTCCTTCGGGCAATTCGCTGTCAAGTAAAGTTTAATGAGGCCCTATTCCGAACGAGGAATTGAAACGTCCATTAGAATTGTTCTCCATCTAGGTTAAAGTGTTTAATGAGGCCCTATTCCGAACGAGGAATTGAAACACGGTGTATGAGGCAGTGGCGGTATCGTAAACGACGGTTTAATGAGGCCCTATTCCGAACGAGGAATTGAAACCCCGTACATTTTCATTCACTCCTATAAGTTTTTCACGTTTAATGAGGCCCTATTCCGAACGAGGAATTGAAACAATCACATCGGCCCGTTGTCCTTTGAGAGTCGCCGGTTTAATGAGGCCCTATTCCGAACGAGGAATTGAAACGCGCCCGAATTGCCCGATTGTTTCAAGTATACCCGTTTAATGAGGCCCTATTCCGAACGAGGAATTGAAACGTAATGTCAGAAATGATTTGCGCGTCCCCAGTACGGTTTAATGAGGCCCTATTCCGAACGAGGAATTGAAACGTGCGTGCCTCGACAGACATGACCAAAAGCATTCAGGTTTAATGAGGCCCTATTCCGAACGAGGAATTGAAACGACCCCTGCCAAGCCCCGCCGCTATTTCGCGGTAGAGTTTAATGAGGCCCTATTCCGAACGAGGAATTGAAACAAGCCGCAGTCTATTGGCGGCGCGGCGCTCATTCGCGTTTAATGAGGCCCTATTCCGAACGAGGAATTGAAACATCCACCTGAGTCATCAAAAGTGCATTGACCACCGTTTAATGAGGCCCTATTCCGAACGAGGAATTGAAACAAGCCGCAGTCTATTGGCGGCGCGGCGCTCATTCGTTTAATGAGGCCCTATTCCGAACGAGGAATTGAAACTTTGAAGAAATCTCCGACGGTGCGAAAATCGCTGTGTTTAATGAGGCCCTATTCCGAACGAGGAATTGAAACCTGTAAGTCCCATGCTTGACTGCTAATGCTGGCCCGTTTAATGAGGCCCTATTCCGAACGAGGAATTGAAACACCGCCGGAGCGTGGCAAACAGGCACGCCGCTATTGTTTAATGAGGCCCTATTCCGAACGAGGAATTGAAACCGATGTATGTTTGGACAACAGAAGGTTTCGAGGCGGTTTAATGAGGCCCTATTCCGAACGAGGAATTGAAACACTCGCATGGTTGTTCATGTGAATTGTTCGTGCTGGTTTAATGAGGCCCTATTCCGAACGAGGAATTGAAACTCCGTCTCGGCTACCTGTTGGGTAGTGAAGGTCGGGTTTAATGAGGCCCTATTCCGAACGAGGAATTGAAACAAAATTGGCTTTAATCACGTTCCAATCCGCAGCCAGTTTAATGAGGCCCTATTCCGAACGAGGAATTGAAACGCTCAAACTGGCCGTACCACTGCTAAAGACCACGTGTTTAATGAGGCCCTATTCCGAACGAGGAATTGAAACATTTCGGCCCTCTTGACCCCGAATGCACAAATGGGTTTAATGAGGCCCTATTCCGAACGAGGAATTGAAACTTGGGTGGGGTCAAACCGTTTGCCGCCGCCGCCTATGTTTAATGAGGCCCTATTCCGAACGAGGAATTGAAACATAATGAGGCCATCGAAGACGCCGCCGATAAACGAGTTTAATGAGGCCCTATTCCGAACGAGGAATTGAAACGGCTAACTGAATTTCAATCAGTTGGCCGATTAGCGTTTAATGAGGCCCTATTCCGAACGAGGAATTGAAACTGGTACTCGTGACCTGCCCCGGTCTGGTGGACTACTGTTTAATGAGGCCCTATTCCGAACGAGGAATTGAAACAACTCATGTGGGGCTATCTGGAAGGACAGACCATGTTTAATGAGGCCCTATTCCGAACGAGGAATTGAAACATATCTTCCAAGTGCTGACCAAGCGGCCCGAACGTGTTTAATGAGGCCCTATTCCGAACGAGGAATTGAAACGGATACCGTGCCAAGCAATGAAGCGACGCTGCGCGTTTAATGAGGCCCTATTCCGAACGAGGAATTGAAACAGAAACGTGTAGGGACGGTTGACGGGGCGTGGCAGGTTTAATGAGGCCCTATTCCGAACGAGGAATTGAAACCACACCTGCCCTGATTGTGGGTGCAAGTGGCAGAGTTTAATGAGGCCCTATTCCGAACGAGGAATTGAAACACGAATAATCGTGCCCGCTGTCGTGGGGTAATTGTGTTTAATGAGGCCCTATTCCGAACGAGGAATTGAAACGCCAATATAATTGGCATAATAACCACCGAAGTTCTCGTTTAATGAGGCCCTATTCCGAACGAGGAATTGAAACTATGGATGATATGTTCCTTGCGGAATCGGCGTAAAGTTTAATGAGGCCCTATTCCGAACGAGGAATTGAAACATAAAACGTCGCGGCGAGTTCGGTGGACGTAAAACGTTTAATGAGGCCCTATTCCGAACGAGGAATTGAAACTATCGTGACCTACGCTTGGTTTGGCGGGGCATCGTGTTTAATGAGGCCCTATTCCGAACGAGGAATTGAAACCCTGCCTTTGGTGGGGACGTTTTGCTATCTGCTCTGGTTTAATGAGGCCCTATTCCGAACGAGGAATTGAAACCATCACATCATATCCGATGATAGTCGCATCAAATTGTTTAATGAGGCCCTATTCCGAACGAGGAATTGAAACTTTCAGATTGAGTAACGTCATCTCTGGTTCTCCATGTTTAATGAGGCCCTATTCCGAACGAGGAATTGAAACACCGATCTTCAGACCCGCGACCTGAAACCTAGTTAACCTGAGTTTTGGATAAGGCGGGATACCTTGAAAGCAGGTAAGCTTTCCAGCTGACAAAAGCTAAGGAGGTATCCCAACGATGAGTTTACGCGAGCTATTCTGTGCTGTCGATGATTTCATGCAGAGTTTTGATCCGGTCTGGGTCGGGCAGCAAGTGGCAAGTGGACTGCGCCAGCGACGACGGAGTGGGCAGTTGAAGATGAGCGAAATCATGACG
>JABFGB010000002.1 GCA_013112715.1 Chloroflexota bacterium | reverse complement strand
CTGATTCTTCAATCGTCGTATTGGCTTCTTTTGCGGTCTTCTTCGCCGCCGACACCGCCTTGCGATGTTCGGAGGACGGCTTGAAGGTCTTTTCGGTAATCATCTGTTCCAATTTTAGCGCGGCGGCAGAACGGGCTGGCAGTGGCAAGCCTTCATTCGCGGCCCATTGCGCCAATTGGTCAGGCGATGCTCCGTCTACATTGATGCTTACACCCGCAGCGGCTGGTGCGGCAACACGCGGCGCACCGGGAGCAGCAGCCGCAGTAGGTTTGGCAGCAGCGTTTTCAATATCAGGATCATGGAACGCGCGGTCACGCTTTTCCCAAACTGGCTCGGTCATCGGGATGCCAGCTTTCTTGGCGACCTTCGCAGTGTCCTTGTGCTCCCATTGACCACGCACTTCGGCCTCTTCTAGTGCCCGGTTTGGTGCGATTTGCTGCCAGTAGCTAACGGGTTTGGCAAGTTTGGCATGATCGTAGATGTGGTTCATGGTGCGGTCATACGACGCCAATTCATAATCGTGATCCATCTTGATGGCGTCGAATGGGCAGTATTCTGCGCAGTACCCACAATTCATACAAATATCAATGTCAATATAGAAGGCTTCCGGTTCGGGCTTGGGGCGGCCCGTCTTGGCATCCGTGCCACGTACAATCCAGATACACTGGGGTGGGCAGACTTTCGCGCAGATACCGCACGAAGTACACCAATCATGACCGGGGGAATGGGGGTCATCGGGATTATTGACCACCAAAAATGGCACAAAACGGAAACGTTCTGGCATCGCCAATTTTTCTTCGGGGTACTCCACCGTATAGAGACCTTTGGCTTGTGCTCCTTGACGCACGGCAAAAGTATCGGTGCTTTGTTTTGTTCCAAACATGCCAAGATCAACCACAAACGTATCTACAAAGCGTTTTAGGGTGATCTTTAGGCCGTTCCAAATTCCAATTCCGTACATATATAAATCTCTCTCCTCGCTCAAAATCCCCCTCCCCACCGATAATGGAGAGGGAGGTTGGGGATGGGGTTATTATCTGTCTGTCTCACCCAAAACGATGTCAATGCTGCCTAAAATCACCACAAGGTCAGCGACTTTGTGGCCGACACACATCTGCTCCAACGCCGTCAGATTGATGAAACTGGGGGCGCGGATGTGGTAGCGCCAAGGGTTCTGATCAAATTCCTTGCCCGGAACGCCAACCACATAGTAGCCAAGTTCCCCTTTTGGATTCTCTACACGGCCATAACTTTCGCCGCCATTGGGGATACGGGGGCTGTAGGCATCAATACCGAGGATACTCTGCCCAGCTGTTTCCTTGAGGCGTGGATAGATTTGCTGCAAAATCCGCACGCTTTGGCGCATTTCTTCCAAACGCACCAAGTAACGGTCATACACGTCACCATATGTCCCGATTGGAATATCAAATTCCAAATCAGGATAGATGCTGTAGGGGTCGGCCTTCCGCACGTCATACGGCACGCCGCTGGCCCGCAAGACTGGCCCCGCCGCGCTCACCGCAATGGCTTGTTCTGCCGTCAAAATGCCGACGCCGCGTGTACGATTAAATACGATTTCGTTCTTGGTCAACAGACGGTCAAATTCATCCGTGAAGTTGGGCAGGCGCTCAAAAATCAAATTGTGCAGAAATTCCATCGTATCCACGTCGCGGATCATGTCATTTTCGAGCACAGCATGAGCCATCATGCGTTCAGGAATATCTTTAAAGACCCCACCAAAGCGCATGTAATTGCACATCATCCGGCTGCCAGCCGTCGCCTCGAAGAAGTCGAGAATCAGTTCACGCTCAAAAATGGCATACAGGGCCGGGGTGAAGAATGCGCCGAGGTCATTGAGCAAGAAGCCGATTGACCATAGGTGATTGACATAGCGGGTCAACTCAACCATCAAAACGCGGATGACTTCGGTGCGTTCCGTCGGTTGGTTATAGCCCTTGACCTGATTCTTCAACATCAGATTTTCAACCGCCAGCGCATAACCGTGATTGTTGCTCATGCTGGAAATATAATCGAGACGATCCGTATAGGGCATGTTCATAATCCATGTATTACGCTCGCCAATCTTTTCATGATTGCGATGCAAATAGCCCATGACGGGTTCGAGAGTTTCCACCGTCTCGCCGTTCAAGGTGCAGACCATACGAAATACGCCGTGTGTACTGGGGTGATGCGGCCCAAGATTAACCACCAATTTATCGGTGCGAATCCCGCTACCCTCAATCTGAACACCCAGATTTAGGCCCTCATAATGGTCAACTTCTGAGATGTCCCGTACCTTATCCATTGTGAATCCGGCGGGATACTTCACATTTTTGCCGAAGGGGTTATATTCTTCCGAGCGGCGCACATTGCCACCGGGCCAGCGCGATTCAAACGGCTTATGCTCGGATTCAAAATAGGCCTCTTGCCAATCCTTGCGTAGTGGGTGGCCTTCAAAACCTTCCCACATCAAAATGCGCTTCAGATTGGGGTGTCCGGTGAAATGAATCCCCATCAGGTCATAGGCCTCGCGCTCTTGGAAATCGGCACCCGGCCACACACTCACCACGCTTGGCACGGTGGCAACATCACGCGGGGTACGGGTTTTGAGGGTTAACCCCTTGCCGCCGCTAGTACGGTAGGCATGATAGACCACCTCAAAATAATCACCAAAGCCAAGATAATCTACGCCGGTCACGCTTGAGAGGTAGTCGTAGCCGAGTTCATCTCGAAGCACCAGTGCAACATCCGGCAGGGCCGCCCGATCCACTACAATGCCTTCATAATTTTGGCGGTCATCGGCCTGTACCGCCCCGCCAAAACGTGCTAAACCCGCCAACGCCTCTTGGATGGGGTCTTGAACCAATACATTCTCTACCATTGTTCGGTTGTCTCCTCGAAATTAATCACCAGTAGCCTCTGCCAACAACACGGCAGATTCGGCCTGCTGGCGCAAAATGGCGGCTTGGCGTGGGTCTACAATATCCGGCCCAAGTATAGGCAGCGGAATTTCATCGCTGGGGCCTTTGCTATACCATGGCACACTGTTGCGGTTATGGATGCGCTGGCCTTCCATCTTTTTGTGCAGGGCGATAAACCCGTGCATCAGGGCCTGCGGGGTGGGAGGACAGCCGGGTACATAAACATCTACCGGAATATATTGGTCAATCCCGCTGACGACATTATAACCCTCTTTGAATGGGCCACCTCCCGACGCACACGCTCCCATCGCCAAAACGTATTTCGGTTCTGGCATCTGGTTGAAAATACGCACAATCGGCACTACCATTTTCTTGGTGACCGTCCCAGAAACAATCAATAAATCGGCTTGACGTGGGCTGGCCCGCATGACTTCCATCCCGAACCGGGATATGTCATAGCGACTGGCAGCGGTGGCAATCATTTCAATCGCACAGCACGCCAATCCAAACAACAAAGGCCATGTTGCCTTTGCCCGCGACCAGTTATAAATTCGGCTCAGATTGGTGGAGGCAAGATTCCCCTGCAATTCAATCGGTAGCGGAATATCGGGGTCATGCAACTCGCGTAAATCCAAATGGTCATGATTGGTCATGAAACGTACTCTCCTCGTACCATACTCGCAAGATTTCGACCAGTAATTCCTCATTAGCGAGAATTGGCTCGTCTGCAAAATCTGGCAAATTCAACACCATTTCTAACAACTGCTGCGTCCCAAGTGCCGTTGGGTCAACCCGTGCGTAATCTTCCATAAGGCGCATCGCAATAGCATATGTCGCCTCCCAATAGAGGGGTTCACGCGAGTGGCTCATAACAGCATCATACACAGATTTTATTAACTGAAATAATGGGTTGCCAGCGCTTAAAATAACTCACATTAAGTTTCAATTTTCCAAAGTTTAACACCTGACATACGATTGTGCCAATAGGAACAAATCGGATGATTTGCCATCACACCAACATTCCGTAATTTGTAGGGTAGGCCAAAGACCTACCCTGTATTAACGGCGGGGTTAGTTTATCTTCCCCAAAATCGCGTCCGTATCAATCTGTGCTCGTTGTAATCTACCGCTGAAGTCCACATAGACCGATTTCCATTCGGTAAACGTATCCAGCGCGGTTTGGCCTGCCTCACGCATCCCATTGCCTGTGCCACGTGTCCCGCCGAAGGGGAATTGGATTTCCGCCCCCGTCGTGCCGTGATTGATATAGACAATCCCGGTGGAGAGGTCACGAATGGCCCGGAAGGCAGCGTTCACATTTTCGGTGAAGATGCTACTGCTCAAGCCATAGGCCACATCATTGTTAAACTGGATGGCCTGATCGAGATCGGCACATTCCACAATGCTCAAGACTGGCCCAAAGATTTCTTCCTGCGAAATCCGCATGTTATGGCCTACTTGGTCAAAGATCGTCGGTTGATAGAAGAAACCGCGTCCGCCATCTACATCGCGGGCATAATTGCCACCGCAGAGCAGTTTCGCACCCTCTTTCTTCCCAATCTCGACATATTCATGGATGCTGCGTCGCGCCGATTCATTAATCACCGGGCCGACATCCACTGTTTCGTCCAATCCATAACCCAGCTTTAAGGCTCTGGTGCGTTCAACCAGTGCTTCAACCAATTTGGCATGGATGCCCTTTTGGACGATGACGCGGCTAGTGGCGGTGCAGCGTTGACCCGTTGTGCCAAACGCACTGAACAAAATCGCCTCGACTGCCAACGGCAAATTGGCGTCATCCATGACGATGATGGCGTTCTTGCCACCCAGTTCAAGGCTGACCTTCTTACCCTTCTTGGCGGCTTCGGCATACATGCTATAGCCAATTTCGGTGCTGCCCGTGAACGAAATCACCTTGACATCAGGATGGGATGCAATCGCCCCACCCACCGAACCACCCGGCCCTAAGACGACATTCAGCACACCGGGGGGCAGGCCCGCATCATAAAAACACCGGGTATATTCCGCGCCGAGTTTGGGGGTATCCGACGCGGGTTTAAAGACGACCGTATTGCCAGCAATCAACGCAGGCAAGCTCTTCCAAGAGGGAATCGCAATGGGGAAATTCCAAGGGGTAATCAAACCCACCACCCCCACACTGTCCCGAATCGCCATGCCAAATTTATTCGGCATTTCTACTGGGGCCGTATACCCCAACAGGCGACGGCCCTCACCTGCCATAAAATAGGCCATGTCAATCGCTTCTTGCACGTCGCCACGCGCCTCGGCAATGACCTTGCCCATTTCCTGAACCAATAAACGGGCCAAATCTTCTTTGCGTTCCTGCAAAATCTGCGCCACCCGAAACAAAATCTCACCCCGGCGTGGTGCGGGGGTTAGGCGCCAATCGTGATAGGCTGCCTTAGCTGCCTTTACCGCCGCGTCTACATCGTCTTTGCCACTCTTGGCAACGTCTCCGATGATTTCTTCGGTAGCGGGGTTGATGCTGCGAAAGGTCTCACCCGATTTCGCCTCAACCCATTCGCCGTTGATTAAATTACGCACTAACTCTGTCATGCTTGCTCCTACGCTCTGAAATTGGGTATGGGGATAACCCAATCTTCTATTGAATAAAGACGATAATAGAGGCGAGTCTGTGACAACCCGCCTCTGTAAAAAACTCCGCTGCTAATTTGCCGGAGTCGCCTCGGTAGTGGGGGCCTCCGTCGGGACTTCGGTTGGCGCGTCTACGGCTTCGGTTGGTACTTCAGTTGGTTCGGCAGTGGCGGTTTCTTCAGCGGCGGGTGTTGCTTCCTCAGTTGGAATTTCTGTCGCCGATTCCGTAGGTTCGGTTTCAGGAGTTTCGGTAGCTTCCTGCGTGGTGGGCGGTACAAATTCTAGGGTCTGCAAAACCGCATCTGTCACCTGCTGCAAATTTGCAATGTCATTTGGGCCGGCCTGTGCCAATGCTACCACCGCATCCGCGTCACTCAATTGGAGGAACACCACATAGATCACACTGTCACCGCTACCACTCCCGTTGTCGGGGACTAAAACTGCGCCAGCATCGCCCGTGTATCCACCCGCACTGTAGAGAGCCATCGGCTGGATGAAACTATTGGGGTCAACACCGCCTAAGATCTGGCTTTCCAAATCGGCTAACGTAATGGGTGTACCTGTTGACTGATCAAGTAGCGGTACATATGCCAAACGCAGTAAACCATCCTCTTCATTCGGGGGGACGATGCGGGTAATGGTATCGTTCGGTGCAGCATCCACTGAAGCAGTCCACCCTTCCGGATAATTAACTGTGATACCACTGGTGGGGTTGGTAATGGTTTGAGCCAATTGAGGTACACGGAAGGGTGCAGCGACCTTTACGGTAGTTAACATTAAATCGAATGTCTGGCGATACTCGCCAATCTTGTTGGCATCCGCAGTCAGTCGCGCAATTAAGGTGCGATTTTCTTCAATCTCGCTAATTGTAGTCTGATCTTTTGGGTTCAAAACCACAACGTCTGTTGCGACCTGCTGTCCATTATCTAGGGTACTTGTCGTAGTATAACGAATGCCACTCCGGTGGCTATCTACGGTACTATATTCCTCTAGGCTTTCGGTACCCAGACCAGATTGCGCTGAGGTCAGCGTATCGGCATAAGGCGAGTTTACAAGCATTATTTCAATCTTTGGCTGTGCTTCATCGGCGATACCACTGAGTGGGTCTTTCAAGGTAAACACATAACCCGACCCATCCGAATTAGGAGCAACTTGCCATTCATTGGGATAACTGATTGAAAAATCAATCGAGCTGTCATTTGTGGTCAATTCCAAAAGTGAGGCATCAGCAGTTTTTACATCCGTATCAATATCACTGTTGGTCACGATGAGGACACCCACCAGCGTGACAACGGCTAACACGAGAAACGCGACAACTTGCGTGGATAGTTTATTCATGTGATAAAGCAGTCTCCTGCTGCGAAATGGCGAATGTCCGTTTATCAAAAGTAATTAAATGAGCGCGTCTAGTGTAGCCTAGACTCCCCTTCACGGCAACGAAAAATTTCAGTTGAGTTCTAACCAAAGTCAGTAGACATCCCCACATGTGAAGGTTAGAATCTTGTTAAATTCCTTTTATACCTAAAAATCATTTGTGATGGTTTGAGGAGTGACGGCCCATGCTGCATCAACCCGATACCGAAATTATTTTCCCTCCGCGTGTCATCCCCTCCCTTCGCAACCTGCGCGGCCCGGAATGGCGCGAATTTATTGACGGCATTTGCCAGCACAAAAATGATACCGATGCTGATATTTTGGCCTTCGCGTGGATGATGATTAAGCTCAATAGCTGCCTTGCCTGCCACGCCGATAGCTATCGAGCCATGCGCGGCTGCACTCCATGTTCACAAAACACTATTGGACGATTCAAGGGCAGTGATGTCGAATTAGTGGCCTATTTCAAAACCGCCCGCGAAGAAATTTTGGCGTGGATCAATGCCAATCCAAGCAGTCCGGTCTTAGAAATTTTACGGCAATCTTTTGCTGCCCCCTCGCGCTGATAACTTAACCTCGTTATAATTATGCAAATCATTATTGATTTTATTCGCAAACACCCACATCGCAGCAATCATGATTTGCGAATTCAATAGGGGGGCCACCGGGTCGCCCATTTTTAGCCATTTGAGAGGGTATCTGCTGATGAGTAATTCGCTAGTCAATCAGGCAATGGCGGCGCTGAGTACGGTTATTGAGCCGGAATTGCACCGTGATATTGTGTCGCTTGGGATGGTCAAAGATTTAACCGTGGAGAACGGCACAGCAAACTTCACCATCGTCCTCACTACCCCGGCCTGCCCGTTGAAAGATGTGTTTGTGCGTGAGACCGAACGGGTGCTGCTGCCCATTGAGGGAATTAACAAAGTCGCCATCAAATGGGATGCCAATGTCCCCAAAGGGTTGCATGGCAATCTCGATATGCCCATCCAAAATATTATAGCCATCGCCAGCGGCAAGGGTGGGGTTGGCAAAAGCACTGTTTCGACTAATTTGGCCGTCAGCCTAGCGGAATACGGCGCACGGGTCGGCTTGATGGACGCCGATATTCTTGGCCCCAACATCCCCACGATGGTCGGTCTCAATTATGCCCGCCCCCGCGTGATTGACGAAGATGGTCAACCCAAAATGATCCCGTTTGAGGCGTATGGGGTCAAAGTCATGAGTATGGGTTTTTTGGCTGACCCCAACACCCCCATGATCTGGCGCGGGCCGATGCTACACAGCGCGATCCGCCAATTTTTCACTGATGTGGCATGGGGCGCACTGGATTATATGATTGTTGACCTGCCCCCCGGCACAGGCGATGCCCAACTCAGCCTCGCCCAATCCGTCCCATTGACAGGTGCGGTCATTGTGACTCAGCCGCAAGCCGTCGCAGTGGAAGATGCCCGTCGTGCCATCGCCATGTTTGACAAATTGAAAGTGCCGATGCTAGGTGTGATGGAAAACATGGCAGGTGAATTTTTCGGTCAGGGCGGTGGTGAAAAACTGGCGGCGGAACGAGGGTTGCCATTTTTGGGTCGCGTACCACTCCAAGCTGGGGTGCGTGAAGGGGGCGACGATGGACGGCCTGTGGTTGTCCATGATCCCGAAAGCCCTGCTGGAAAAGCCTTTGCGGAATTAGCCAAGACCGTCGCGGCCCGTGTCAGCGTCGTAGCGATGGCAAATGCCGATGTGATTCCGTTGAATATAATTGGGTAAATCTGAAGGTAATGGGGCGATTAACAGGTCGCCCTTTTGTTCATTCCATCCCATAAACCTCGATGGCGTCGCTTGTGCCGGGCGGATAACGACGATTAATCACCAACCAGAAGAGGAAATTGGCACCCAGCGCCGCCAGCACCGCCCAATTTCCTTCAGTTGTCACACGGAGGGATTCGGCTCGTCCCCATGTCAACAAAGCGGCAAGGCTCATTAACCAAAGTGTGACCATCTTGCGTCGCTGCTCCGTCCGCTGCACCACCAAAATCATGGCTGCATAGAGGCCAAACAGGGAAAGAAACGCTGTAGAATCCTCCAGCTTGCCGAGATCATCAATGATGCCGACCATAATCCCAAACGCACCAAAGCCGATTAAAGCAATCCGTTCACCGGTTAAGCGCAAATAGCGGCGCACTTGTTCGGTGGTCAGTTTGGGTTTTTCACCCGTCTGGGCGGGCAGTTCGCCCTGTGCGGCATCTAGCCGAGTCTGCAACTTTCGGTCTTTACGCGAAATAGGATTGGGCTGCCAATAAATGCCCAGTAGCAGCAAAAACGCCCCCATTGGAATTGTCAACAACCAGCCCACAGCACCAATCCTTTACCTAACACCCTATATATGTACATGAACCTGTCGCCCGGCGGCGAAGTTTTATTATAGCAGTCCCGCAAGGCAATTTTTCGCTGAGAAAAACATTAATGGTATAATGTCGCCCAGTTTGAAAAATGCGACCCATCAAATATTAGTGCATTTTCAGCAGAATCCTTTTTCTACGGAGGGGTTTTCGATGAGTATCGAGATTCTGAGCACCGAGTTTAAACGTGTGCAGTTGTTGGAAGTTTCAGGGCGTGTAGACAGCACAACCGCTGGACAGTTGGGCGAAGCGCTCAACGGCACCATTGATGCAGGTAAAAGCCGTGTTGTGCTCGATCTGAGTAAAGTAGATTATATGAGTAGCGCGGGTCTGCGTGAAATGGTCTCTGCCCTCAAGCGCGTTCAGGGAATGCCCGGAAGCGGTGGGGATGTGCGTATTGCCAATCCGTCCGAACGTGTCCGCGAAGTCTTGGAACTAGCGGGTCTTGATGAGATCTTCAAGATTTTTCCGACACAGGTAGAGGCCGTCGGCAGCTTTTAATACTGGTGGTGTAAAATTGATGTCTGTGGGAACTGCAATGCACGACGAGCGCTATTTATCCTTTAAAGCACAGCTAGAAAATATTCCTCCGGCCTGTGAATTTGTGGTCGAAGCAGCCGAGGCCGCCGGGTTGGATGAGCGGGCAACGTACCACTGCCAATTGGCGGTGGACGAAACCTGCACCAATATCATCGAACACGGCTTTCCCAAAAGTCAGCATGGGCATCTCGGCACAATTGATATTGTGACCGGGGTAGATGATGACTCCTTCATCATTGTTATTAGCGATAATAGCCCAGCCTTCAATCCCCTGACCCATGACGACCCCAACCCTTCCGAGGATTTAGCCAACCGCGCACCCGGCGGCTGGGGCATCTATTTCATCAAAAAACTCATGGATTCAGTAGATTACCGTTTTGTGGAAGATAAAAATCAACTCACCCTGCGAAAAGCCATTGCGGTTCACCGCGCCCCCGTCCGGCCACCCACGTCTGAATTGACCATTACCAGCAAACCCCTGCCCAAAAATTACCTCCAAGTCAATCTGGTTGGTCGGCTCGATAGCCAAACCAGTCCCAAAGTTGAATATGAGTTAAAAACCATCATCAATGACAAAGGCTATCAACGACTGATTGTGAATTTAACCGAGGTGGATTATGTCTCTAGCAGTGGTCTAAAGGTGCTGGTCAGCGCATGGCGGTTGGCACGACAGCACGCGGGGGATGTCATATTGACCGATTTGCAGCCACGTATTCGTGAAGTTTTTGAGATGATTGGCTTTGATATGATGTTTCACATCTACGACAGTCCCGGTGACGTGATTGCCGATGATCCAATTAGCAAAAACTGAGGAACGTGTCATTTCCGCAATCCTGTTCATAAACGATAGGCGCTTTGGAATCTTCTGCTAATGGATGCACTAAGCCTCATTTTGGTGATGCTCAGTGGCGCACTGCTGCTGATTGCGGGAATCGCTGTTGGCTACTGGCGAGGATGGAATCGAGCCACCCACAATTATGAAGCCAGCCACAGCCTCGACGCATTGGCCGATGTCGGTCAGGCGATTTTGGGGGCACAGCTAAATCTGGATGCGCTGTGCGAGATCGTCTATCAGCAGTCCACCCGTGTTATAGACACCCGCGATTTTCAACTGGGCCTGATTGATGGTGACGACTATGAAATCAAGGTCTGGCTGAAAGAAGCCGAACGCCTGCCAACCCAAATATTCAAGAATGGCGCATCTGAAGGGTTAATTGGCTGGGTACGTGATCATGCACGCGGCCTACTTATCAATGATTTCCAAAAAGAATGGGATAGCCTGCCCGCCCGCCCCCGTTACCATGACGAAAACAATCCGGCCCGTTCCGCGATTTTTGCTCCGCTGATTGCCGGAGCCAAAGTCATCGGGGTAATCGCCGCCCAAAGCCAAACCCCCTCCACCTTTACCGATGAAGATTTGGGTCGCTTGACCGTGTTGGCTAATCAAGCAGCTGGCGCGATTCGTAATGCCCAGCTGTATACCGCCGCCAAAGAACGTGCCACCCGATTGAGGCTGATCGGTGAGGTATCGCGTCAATTGAGCGGGGTTCAACCACTCCCAGAACTGCAACAACAAATTTTACGGCTCGTACAAGGCACGTTTAGTTACTACGCAGTCAACCTGTTCACGATTGACACGGAAACGAACGAAATCGTCTTAGGAGCAAGTACCGCGTGGGATGTGGGATTTAAAGACATCCGCCTCAAAATGGGTTTCGGTATCGTGGGGTGGGTCGCCGAAAACGCTGAAATGGCAGTGGTGGGGGATGTGAGCAAAGACCCTCGTTATGTCGCCTCAGCTGCGCTGCCCGCCACCAAGAGCGAACTCGCCGCTCCGTTGATCTTTGATAATCGCGTATTGGGCGTGTTAGACGTGCAAAGTAATGAAGTGGACGCCTTTGATAAAGACGACTCATTCACGCTTAATGCGCTGGCGCAGCAACTGGCTCTCGCTTTTCAAGAATCCATCACCTATTCTGCCGAACGTCGCCAAGCCGAACGTACTAATGCCCTGATTGAAGCGGCTCGTGCCGTCGTCTCGATTTTGGATATTTCTAGCCTGTTCGACGAAGTGATTGACCTTATTACCGACCACTTTGGTTATGACCGTGTGCATATCTTCCTGCGTGACGGGGATCGAGTTATTTTTCGGGGTGGCAAGGGTAGCCATACCAAGCGCTGGTTGTTTGAAAACTTGGCCTATAACATTGAGGACAAAGGATTCATCCCTTGGGTCGCCAATCATGGTCAGTTGATCGTCTCCGGGAATACTGCCGAAGATGAACGCTATATTAAAGGCGGCGGGCTAGAAGACACTCAAAGTGAAATGACCGTACCCATTCAGATAGGGTCACGAACCTTAGGTGTTTTGGATATTCAAAGCCCCAAGACCGATGCTTTTTCAGCCGAAGATGTGGCACTGGTACAGGCCCTTGCCGACACAGTTGCCATTGCCCTGCGTAATGCGGGCCTAATTGCCAACGAAATGCGCCGCCGTATTTTGTCGGAGACACTGCAAGAAGTCAGCACAGTGCTGGCCTCATCGCTTGATCTCGACAGTGTACTCAAAGAAATCCTGTTGGGGCTGGAGCGCGTGGTCGAATATACCTCGGCGGTTATTCTGTTGTTGGATGATGAAAAAGCCTATTATCTGGTGAGCGCGATTCATGGCGTAACGGAAGATGATGCGGTATGGGATGAGGTATTGCCCGCCGACCAAGATTCTGAAGACCATATTGATCGTATCCTGACCATGTTGGCCGCCAAACCAAGTGAAAGCAGTGGTGAAGAGCCACCCAAGCCCCGTCATGAGGATACACTGTCCGTCCCTCTCAGTATGGGCGAGGAACACATCGGACATCTCGCCATCAAACGTATCGCCGCGCAGTCATTTAGCACCGAAGAAAAAGCGATTACCAGTACCTTTGCCAGTCAAGCCGCCGTCGCCATTATGAATGCCCAGTTGTATATGGCCCAAAAGGAAGAGGCATGGATTTCCACCGCCCTCCTCCAAGTCGCCGAAGCAACCGGGCAAGCGACCAGCCCCGATGAAGTCTTAGAAACCGTCGCCCGTATCACGCCATTGTTGGCCGGCGTTGAATGGTGTGCCGTCTTTTTGTCGGAAGATAAGTTTTTCCGGATGGTTGAAGTCTCTGGCGTCAATCAGCGCTTTGTCGAAGCCTTTCAGGGATTCAAAATTGACCCAGCCCAATGGCCCCCGATGCGTGATTTAATCGAGACAGGCCGTCCCGTGATACTAGATGCGACTGCGCCAATGCCAGCAGGTCTGCCCGTCGAAATTGATGTTGTACAAGCCGTGCTGCTGCCGCTGTTTGCCAAAGGCACGGTCATTGGCACGCTGCTCATTGGTCAGCGTGAAGGGGATGCTCCACTCACCCGCCGCAAAATTGAACTGGTATCGGGGATCGCCAACCAAGCGGCCCTTGCTATTGAAGGCGCTCAACTGTATACCGCCCAACAAGAAGAGCAGTGGATCACAACGGTACTGTTACAAGTCGCGGAGGCCGTCAACAGTCAATTTGACCTCGATAGCACATTGGAAAGCATCGTGCGCCTTACTACCTTGTTGGTCGGGGTGACGCGCTGCATTATTTTGCGCTGGAACGATAGCTTGCAGCAGTTCTATGCTTCCAAATCATTTGGTCTATCCCCGCAAGGTGAACGCCTATTTAACCAATTGATGATTCGGCCCGCCGAGAGCCAGCTATTTACCACCCTATGGGAGACTCTGCAAGCTGTCCCTGCTGGCGAAAATCTGCCCTATTTCATTCCGGATTCTTTGAGAGAAGCTGTCGAGATTCCAGCAGTGCTGGCTCTCCCATTAATGGCACAGGGTACGATTGTTGGGGCAATGCTGGTAGACCATTTTGAATTTGAAAGCCACAGCGGTCAGCGGCGTCTCAATATTTTGATTGGGATTGCCTATCAAAGTGCCCTCGCCATTCGTACCGCCCGCCTCCAAGAAGAAGCCATTATCGCCGAGAGCTTTGAGCGTGAAATGGAAGTGGCACGGGGGATTCAACTGAGCCTACTGCCCGACAAACCACCACAAATTGACGGATGGGACGTTGCCGCCTATTATCGTCCGGCGCGTTTGGTGGGAGGCGATTTCTATGACTTTATCCCGTTGGGTGATGACAAATATGCCTTTGTGATTGCCGATGTGGCCGATAAAGGCATTGCCGCAGCGATGTTTATGACGGTCTGCCGCACCATTATTCGTGCAGTCGCCTCCCGCCGTCGTTCAGCTGCTGAGACCCTTCTGCGGGTCAACAAATTGGTCGTGCACGACAACCGCAGCGAACTCTTTTTCACCTGCTGGTACGGCATATTGGATGTCAAAACGGGGACACTGCAATTTAGCAGCGGAGGTCACAATCCCCCGTTGATTGCAAAAGAAAATGGCGAACTGGTCGAACTGCGGATCAAGGGCATCGCGTTAGGATTATTTGACCCTATCCAGCTTCAAGAGGCGACTGTCGAAATTGAGGTGGGCGACACTCTCTTGGCCTATACCGATGGGCTGACCGAAGCGCAACGTGCCGACAATTCTGAGTTTGGTGAGGTAGAACTCCACATTACCACTCGGAAATTACGCCAGCGCTCGGCGGCGGATTTTGTGCAAAAGCTGACCACCGCCGTTGATCGGTTTACGGGTGATCAGCCTGCCTTCGATGACCTAACCTTATTTGTCGTCAAGCGCTTAACGCAAAGCTCGGTCTCACCAAACGGCCAACCAGAACAATCTACCAGCGAACTGCCCTATTCCGGTGCGCTGGTGGAGTCCGATGAAGAAGAGGGCGTTAATTCATAAAGCGGGTTGACAATACTTTGCAGATCCGCCAACAACCCGTTTAAGTTGGTAATATAGGGTGACACCTGCTCTCCCAAATCGGCTTTACTGATTTCGCCCGACGTAAATTGCTGAAAGCCATCAATCACCCCTTGCATAGCCGTCAGCACTTGCTGCGAATTAAGTTGCACACAAGTGGGGGTTGGGGTCATGGCAATGACATTACGCAGATCGAGCAGGCGCGACAGGGTTTGCAGTGCATCCTCACGCCGATCCTCCTCCACCGTTCTTCGGTTTTCATCGGCTTCTGTCGCAAACGACTGCATATTAAAATAGACATTCTCGAACCAGTCCTCTAATTCACCGGGAGGGCATCCGGGGACAATCGTCATATCTGGTACAGGCATGAGGGTTAAGACCACCGTTGCCTGCTGTGAATTATCGCGGGGTTGAGATTTTTGCCCATCGGACTCATCTTCCCCACACGCAACTAACAGCATCCCAATCAAGCCAGCCAACATCCATCGCTTGAACATGTTTTATCACCTAACTTGAACATGTTTTATCACCTAACATGAGTGCATGAATTAACTGCCAACCATTGTACCGTGAATTTGTCATCAAATTTGTATTGACCCGCAAACACAAACCAACCTCGCTTGATTATTTATTATCTCCTTTCTACAATAGGCATGTTCACTGATTACGCGCATTGGGGGTTGAATTATGCCGCAGCTTTTCTCTAGAGCAGATGAAAACGGTTGGGTGACGCCTGCCGCCACTGATGTGGGGGTTGCGCCTGCTGAAAAACCCTATGACGCCAAATATCTCTATCAACAGGCCAATCTGATTCAGCGCCGCTTTGCTGAATTAAGCACCCCGGTACGCATTGTGGATGTACGAGCCTCACCATCACATTTACGTTTCTTGCTGCGTCCGGCCATCAGTGGACAAACGGCCCAATTAGGCGGCATTACTGAAAATCTGCGCCCTGCCCTGCCCGGCCTACAACGAAGCCTAAAAGCCGAATTGGTAGAACTCTACCCTGCCCAGAAATCCGGTGAAGGCGCAGTGCTGTTGGTGCGGCCAGAAAACCCAATCCCACTTAGCCTTGATTATTTGTTGGGGCAAGAAAACTTCTTGAATGCCACTGCCCCAACTATCCTATCACTGGGATTGAGTCTCAACCAACAGACCATCGTGCGCGATTTGCGATCCATGCCCCATCTGCTGATTGTTGGCGATGCCCCCCAACGATTACATTTGATGTCGGCCTTGATTTTGCAATTGTGCCTATTTAACACCCCTGCCGAATTTCGTTTTGCCTTGATCGGGGCACGCACCGAAGTCATGGACGCCCTTGCGCAGAGCCCCCATATTCTCGGCGGCACGCTGCACACCCTCAAAGAATTCCGCCGTCTGTTGGACGGCCTGATTAAACATCTGGGTCAGCGCAAAAATCAATTTAATCAGCAAAACGCCAAGACGCTTGATGAATATAACGAGTCGGTCAAAGGTCAACCGCAAAAACCCTTTCCGCGATTATTGATTACGCTGGATGCCGTTTCAGTTAAAGGCTGGGGCGAAGATCGCCAAGCGTGGTTTTCTAATTTGTATCGCTTGGTCAAAGAAGGGCCTGCACTCGGCTTGCATGTCGTGTTGGCCGTGCCCGATTTACAATCCACGACTGTCCCTTCTCAGCTTTTGGAATTGATGCCGGAGCAGATGATTTTGCGCTCGGCCTTTAATACGGTCAATTGGGCACAACCGCCTGCTGCATTCCCCGTCGCGTTGATTGACAGCATGTACCGCGCCAATGGCTCGGCCCCGCAAGCCATCGAATTGCCAGAAGTGGACAACAAACAAATTGGGCAGATTCTCAAATATTGGCGACGTGTGGCGACCCTCCGCAACACCGACAGCCCCGATGCAGCCCCCATTCCCCCGACGGGCTTAACCGGGTATCTGCGGCGTACAGGCCAAACCGGAGCATTATTGGCGGCCCGCCAGCAGCGTGAAGCCGAACAAAGCGACGCCAGCCTATCCGCAGCGATTTTGGCGGAAGTGCCTGCCATCATCAAAGCCGAACGCGATACCAAACCCGACCTGCCTGTGGTGGACGAGAATACGCCACCCGTGCCACGCCATTTCTTGTTATTGGAGAAAAAATATCGGCGGGCGGGAGCGTTGGCGGCTTATTTGGGTTGGTTGAGCATCGGGCCGCTGATTGATGTGTTGGAGCAGTCGCCTCAAGACGCCCGTGCCACTCTCAAAGCCTTGCAGGAGGCCGGATTATTGGAGGCAGGGGAAAGCCCGATGCTGCGGTTTATGCGCTTGAGCGAGGAAGAGTAGTCCTACTCGGTTGGAGGTGGCAAATCGGGCCACTCATCAATCGGCAAAGTCGTAAAACAGACGTTTTCGTGCGAAAAGAGTTCCGTAAAAGTCTCAAGGTCGAAGGTGGTGATGTCTTCCAAGCGACGCTCATACCACATTGTCTTATCCCCACCGGGCCAAGGATTGTTTTCGGGAATAGCAAAATAATCGGCTACAACTGTGACACCCAAGCGAAACAAATACATGAAATCGTTGTCTAGCTGATTGCATATCAAGATGCTTTTGTTACTCTCAACCCATGACTTATATGGAAAATCATATCCGACAAACAAGCCTAGATCGAAATACCGCATAATCATGCTGTAACCCGAAAGTATATCGGTTGGATAGACAAACGTCACAAGGTCGGGCGCTCCATATTTTGAAAGGAGGCTTGACGGCATATAAGGCGTCCAATCAACATAGCTAAGGGCTGGCAAATCAGAGCTTAATCTGCTGGCAACAAATCGGCCCTCCGGCTCTAGCACCCAGAAAGAAATACCCTCGCTGGCTAAGTCTCCATCGCGTATCTCATTACGAGTATTCAAGTGAAGATAAAAAACACTGTATTCCGCACCCTCACGCACACCGGAATAATCATTTCCATCGCTTTTCTGGTAAGAAGATGGCCCAAAAGAATTGTAGAGCATATCCTCGACTGCTCTGCCGTTGTCCACACCTAAATTCAGACCCCACCAACAGGGCAGGAGGCAGTCTTCATCAGAAATAAGCTGCTGTACAGTGGCCGCTTCTTCGGGATAACCCTCAGTCGGTGTGGCAAAGTCTTGGGCATGGACAGTGACTACTTTTCTTGATTCTATCGAAATAGAAATAAATAATCCCCACAATAGGGAAAAGCACAAAACTATTGTGAGATACTTATAATGGGGTTTTTGACTATCGTTCAAGGTCTTCACCTAAGTTTTCATTGACTATCGTCAGATATGAGCAACGATCTAGCAATTTCTACCGCCCTATTATAATTTTCGAGGCGTCTATAATATTCATCCGGTTGTTTTGTCTCCGAAATGCTACTATAGTCAATTTCATCAAGCAAAATCTCACCGGAGAAAATTCCTTCCCAAAAAATCTTTTGGAGTTCAATGAGATTTGAGACACTTCTACCAGTTGATAAGTCAGCCGTATCAAGGTTTTCTTTTACATAGTAATCGTGTACCCAAACCGAATAGGCTTCCGCGAAAATTTCATCAGGGTTAAGAGAACTGCCGGATGCATACAAACGACCATAAGTTGTGTAATCTTTCTCACCAAACTCATTGAGTCGTAAAGACCCCCGCTCAAAATCATCCCATACAGGATTAGTTCCACTGTTAATAGCAGCAGGATGCCCTGAGTAAACAGTATCAAACAAGCGACTTAGAAGATTTTGCCCACGCCCATAGTTTAGAGCATGACCGAATTCATGGGTAACTAATTCTACGCTAAAGAGCGGATTATCAGGATTACTTGGAAATGTGTTCATCCCATTATTCCAGAATGTAATTTGAATTTGACCTGCAATTAGGTTTCCTCCAAGAGAATTGACTTCTTCCTCGGTGAGCGCACCGTAACCTGTTCCGGCCCCTTGATCTGACATCACTAAAATTATATGTGGGAAAAAACTTTCAAAACTTCCGCCAGCTTGGGCAATCGCATTATACTGGGCTTTAATACTATCATACACAACTTGGATTTGTTCATCCGTCCAAGTAGCAGACCCTTCGGTAATTAGCTCGATATTTAGCCCCTGAAGGCACTCAATTGGATCAAGGTCTTCACAAATAGCATCAAGATTCCCGTCTTGCTGCTGTGGCCCTTCTTGATGTGGGTCGTCAATTTCACCTTGAAGCCTTTTCATCTCATCTTCAAGCTGTTGGATAGCCCCTATGTATAATTCCATTGAATCGAAAAACGCCTTTGCAGCAGCCTTAACCTGTGTCATCTCTGGACTCACAGAGCCAGCAAATTCATTGTCCATAATTCAAAATTCTCCTCATAAGAATAAGAGTCATAAGCAATCTCGAACGTATATTCTAAATTTAATAGAACTATTATTCTAAATCAAGATGATATAGCTATTTTAATACGGGACTATGACCTTTTTGATATGCTGCCCTAACCATAATTTGGGAAATAAAAAGGGGACTGCATCACCCCCCAAATATGTCACCGAGATGTCAGGTGTTATGATTCCGGCGTCGGGGTTACATCCACAGGCGCACGCACATCCCGATCCACACAGGCCGAATAATTGGAGGTCAGATACACCGCAAAATCGCTCGTCCGGTTGGGGTCTGGCTGAACAATGATGTTGTCGGGAGGAATATTTAGAATTTCCACCAGTGTATCGAGGATACTGCCCTTGTCCTCCCCGGTGTAATCAATCAAAATCGTATCGGGGTGGTCAGCATATTCGGCAGGCGGCGCGCCCTCACCCATCGGCTGTGAAAGGACCCCCTCCCACAACAAACGATCCGCCGCGACGTAATCCATCTGCACGCCCAAGCCGCTGTTGTCATAAATGGCGACCTGACTGCCCTCACTCGCTAGGCGGTTTTCGGTTGGGGGGGTCAAAAACGCCTGAATCGTGTTGATGATGCCGAGTTGGGGAATTTGTACGTTGCTCCCGTCGGGCGATGTCCATGATACGGTTTCAAAGCCCAGTCGGAAGAAATGATTTTCAATCTGGTTCGGCTCAAGGCCCAGCGCAATCGGGGCAAGCTGAATCATCACATCCAGCGGGATATTGGTCTCCACCACATCCGTCAATTGGTCATACAACGCGGGGATGTCCGTTACCCAACTGCCCTGTTTTCCCTGTGCCCAAATCGCCCGCAAAATCTGCTGCTGACGGCGACCCCGGTCAAAATCACTGCTGGAATGGCGACTGCGGGCATAAAACAGCGCCGTGATGCTGTCCATGTGATGTACGCCAACGGGCAAGGTATAAAATTCAAAAATCGGTTCGTTGTTTTCGTCATATTCACCCGTAAATTTATAGTCTTGAATAGAGCAGTCTACCGCCACCGTCACCCCGCCGAGCGTATCAATCACCTGTTTGAAGCCGCTGAAATCAATCATGGCGAAATAGTGGATACGGATGCCAAAATTGTAGAGGATGGTCTGGCGCAAGAGGCCAAAACCGCCGTCCGTCCAACCGACTGTCTCACCACGCCCCCATGCCAAATTGAGCCGCTGCATCCCCCAATCCGGGATATACACCAATAGGTCACGCGGCAGGGAAAGCATCGAAACCGTTTGGGTAGTCAGATTGACGCTGACGATAATCATGGTGTCGGTACGATACACCCCGTCGGCTTGGTCAATGGATTCGCTGTCTTTGCCGAGCAGCAGAAAATTGTAAAGTTCATATTCGGTGCCTTCCCGATCACGCGCCACCAACAGCGGCATCCGCGTGGGCACCAACGTCCCATTTGAGACAAGGCCGGGTTCAGGATTCAGTGGATAGAGTACCGTCGGCGTGGCGAGGGGTGCGCTTGAGATTGGCTGAGGGGTAGACGTTGGCAGAATGGTTTCAACGGTGGGGGTCGGTGTCAAGGATGGAACTGGTGGAAGCACATCGGAGGTGTTGGTCGGGAATGGCGTAAAATCGCCCTGCCGATGCCCGGACGCATTTGCATTTTGGCGGGTGGCCGTGACTGCCAACAATAAACTGACCACCATCACCAACCCACTGATTCCAAGCCAAAATCGTTGCTGCCTAGCCATGCGCCATCTCCCAAAACAATAAGCCTCGTGTATCCAAAATCGGCAAGCAACTATAGCGCCTTCCCCAACCGCCTGCCAAGACTAGGCGACCATGCGTAGGGCAGACGCGCATAACCAGTCTCCAACGTTATTGATACCTGACTCGTACCGTCGAAGCTATTTCCCGCTCTCGTGCCGCAAACACCTGTGCTATACTGACGATAAAGATTTTGTCTAGTATCCGTTGGAGCACGATTTGGACACCGCCCAAGATTTTGTCAACTTGTTTGTGGATTCAACAGGCGAACTGCTCTATTTTATCGGCATCTTCGTGATCTACATGGCGGCGCTGTTTATGGCGTTGGGCCAGCGGATGCGCTCCAAAGAAGAATGGGCTGCCGGACGTTATACGGTTGGGTTGTTTCTTGTCCAACTCGTCTGGGTCTCGCTCATGTTGGGGTCACTGGTCGGGATCGTCACCGAGGATGACTCCATGAACATCTTGCCCCCGCTCGAACGCGCTGCGAATGCCCTTGCGTTGGTCTTGATCGGGTGGGCACTCATCACCGCAGAAAAAGAGAAAAAAGATCGTTTTGCTGGGCTGGTGGCATTTGCCTTATGTGCCCTGTTAATCGCGGGGCTGGCCTACAATTATTCCGAATGGAATCCCGACCAAGATTTTAATACCCAGTCTTTTAGCCTATCGTGGACGTTTGTCCCAACAGTTTTGGCAATTTTTGGCTTCCTGCTGCTGATTACGCGCTATAAATTTGTCGCTGACATCCCGCTGAAGCTGTTATTTTTCGTGACCATCCTCGTCGGACACATTTACACCCTCTACCAACTTGCCAATGAAAAATTGGAGGGGGACGCGGCGGGTGGTCTGCGCTGGACATTTCTGGCGGGCAGTTTGTTGGTGATGGTCGTGGTCTATCGCATGGTGATTGACCGCCTGACCAATGCCATTGACCAAGTGGCCCATTATGCCGAAAGCATTTCACGTCCATTCGCCACCATTTCACCCAGCGGGGATGGCTCTTCGGGTCGTGAAATTGAGGATATGAGCCGTGCTGTCACCGCCGATACCCCCGGCGTCGCGTCATTGGGGGGTCGCAACGAAGCGCTTGAAATTATCAAATCACTTGGCACGATGTTGGATAAGGCCGAAACCGACGCCCTACCCCGCCAAACTGTGATGGCTGTCGCAGATGCAGTCAAGGCTGATGTGGTGGCGTTGGTCGTTTATGAAGATGCAAATTGGGCAGATGTCATTGCGGCCTACAATCAAAGTGAGCGCGAACCGATTACGGGTATGTCATCGCTGAATTTGGAGGAGCAACCGACCCTCGTCAACGCGATTGAAACCCGCCGCCAGCGTGAACTCAAAATTGAAGATCATGGCGAAGAACTGCTCGATTTGTACACACGGTTGGATGTACCCCACATCGGCCCAACCTATTTGCAGCCTCTGATTCGCAATCAAAAGGTGGTGGGGGTGTTGATTGTCGGCACACCTTATACCCGCCGGGAACTACGGGTGAATGACCTGCGCCTGCTGGAATCTATTGGCCCACTCGCAGCCCGCCTGCTGGTTATCAGCCGCACCGCTTTTTTAAATCGGGTACAGGCCGAAGAACGCGCCATCCTCTCGATTATCGAAGGGGATACTGCCGATTCACTGGATGAAGGCAGCATGATGGCGGCCCGACAGGAGATGCAGGCCAGCCTGACCCTTGCCGAAAATCAAATTAATCACCTGACCGAACTCATCCGCGAACTGCAAATTGAATTGGATTACGAGCGCAGTCGCATCCGTGAATTTTTGGGTGATGACCCCGACGCGCAGAGCATCACGCAGCGCATTGAGGCCATTTCCAAAGAACGCCTGCAACTGCAAAGCGAACGCCATAAACTCGCCATCGCCCTACAAGAAGCCCGCGCCACATTGGTTGGTGTGACCTCCGAGGGCGATGTTGAAATGTACGAACGCCTCATTGAAGCCATGCGCCGCGAATTGGGTGATCTACAGACACAAAAGACCCAATTGGAGCAGCAAATCGCTGAAGTCCGCGCGGGTAAAGCCGCCCCACCCAATCAACAACTGCTGCAAATGCTCAACACTCTAACTGAAGAAAAAGTCCGGATAGCCTTCGAACGAGACAGCATTGCTAAAGAGTTGGAACAGACCCGTAGCGAACTGAATGCACGGGGCATTGAAGGCGGGGCGCTGGAACTTACCAAGCAGTTGGCCCAACTAAGCGAAGAGCGTGCCCAATACAAAACACTCGCTGAAAAGGCCATAAGCGAACGGGATGCCCTACTCAAAGAACGGCAAAATCTCGAAACCGCCATTTCGCAGGAAAACGAACGCGACAGCAAAATCGCGGCACTAGAAGCCGAAATCGCCCGTTTGATGCAAGACCGTGAAGCCATCGCCAAAAGTCGCGGTAGCCTGAAAAATGAATATCAGACGCTGGTGCTAGAGCGCGAGCAGTGGCAAGTAGACCGTGCCCGCATGATCGCCCACAACGATTCGCTGAAAATGGAATTGGACGAGACGCTGGCTCTGTTGAACAAGGCCAACGAGGAGCGCCAAGAATTATCGAGTGAGCGTGTCCAATTAAATGCTGAACGCGATAATCTCCGCGCCGAATTGACCCGCCTGCAAACCGAATACGACACCCTCTTGGCTCGGTTGGAAGATGACCGCGAGCGATTAGAAGAACTCAATACAGAGGGAGTCGGCACCTTGACAGGCATGATTGAAGAACTCACCCGCGAACGCACCGACCTTGAGCAGTCATTGATAAAAGCCACTGAGGACATCGAAAGCTACAAGCGCCAAATTGAAAAACTCAGCATTCCGCCCGCCGTACCCGTCACAGTGAACCCCTCCAGTACACAGGTGGAAAGCGACGCGGTGATTTCCGTCGCCCAAGAACTCCGCACCCCCCTATCGGTCATTATGGGTTATACCGATGTGCTGTTAGGTGAATCGGTGGGGATTTTGGGGGCGTTGCAGCGCCAATTTTTGACCCGCGTCAAAGCCAATGTGGATCGTCTGGCCCGTCTGGTCGAAGATTTAATCCGCATCTCAACCCTCGACAGTGGTAATTTACGTCTGCATCCGCAAAAGCTCAACCTAGTGGATTTAATTGACGATGCCATCACCAACAGCCGCTATAAATTTGGCGAAAAAGGCATTGTCTTGGACATGGACATCGCCGAAGATAATTTGCCCATCGAAGCTGACCCCGAAGCCATTCAGCAGGTCATTAATCAGTTGATTCAAAATGCCTATCTGGTATCGCCGAATGATGGTAGTGTGCGGGTGGTGGCCCGGCACGAAGCCAGTGTGCCGATTCCCAGCAACAATGGTCATTCTGAAATCATTCGAGATGTGGTGTATGTCGCCATTAGTGATGAAGGCGGCGGCGTGCCCCCCGAGGAACTCAAGCGGGTGTTTAGCGGCCTCTATCGTGCCGACAGCCCATTGATTGCTGGTCTCGGTGAGACAGGTGCGGGCATGTCTATTGCACGGGCCTTGATTGAAG
The DNA here is from genome assembly GCA_013112715.1 of Chloroflexota bacterium. Lineage (GTDB taxonomy): Bacteria > Chloroflexota > Anaerolineae > Aggregatilineales > J027 > CFX10. The sequence continues at coordinate 287,904 of JABFGB010000002.1, read as the reverse complement.
CGCATGGCGGCAAAATCTGGATTGAGAGCACACAGGGGGTTGGTAACACTTTCAAATTCATCCTGCCCAGCACCCATCCCTATACCAAAACGAATGTCCCAGCAGAGGCAACCAAAACAGAATAAGGCAGTAAGTTTTTGGCAGATTGACAAACCTCACGAGGTGGCATATCGTGATAAGGATATGCAATTCCCCCTATTTCACCAACATGATAGGAGCCATCGCCATGCGAACGAGACGAACCTTAGCGATTTTCGCCTTTCTAATCGCTGTCATGATTACACCCATACCCAAAAGTCATGCCCAAGAACCATGGGAAGTCATTTTATTTAACAGCAATACCTTTGTGGTTTCGACACTGACCCCGCAAGGCATCACCTCACAATTCACCCTACCTAAACCAAACGTGGCGCAGGCTTCCTTCTACAGCCCTGTCCTTTCACCTGACCACACCAAACTTGCTTTTCTGGGAAATTACACCCGTGCCGATGGTATCACCTATCAGAATTCCGTGTTTGTCGCAGATTTGGTGAGCCAAACATGCTGTCTTGAACTCATTGACCCACTGAATTCGGTGATGGATGGGGCAATCATTGGCCCATTTAGCCCAGACAACAGCCAAATCGCCACCACATTGTTTAGCACCCAAGATCTAATGGGAACCGCTGATATTCCCGCCCTGCTGACCACCTTTGATGTCAACACAGGAATTGTCACTGGCAATAAATCCGTCAATGACCTGTATCCCGATTACGTTACGGGTATGAGTGTCCCAGTCGAAAGCGCGGTTTTTGGGGCATGGAAAACAGATGGGCTTCGAGTCGCAGCGAGTTGCCTCAATTGTTATATCGGCGTAATTGAGGGCCTCTATCAAGTTTGGGATCCGGCAGCGGGCACACTCAGCGACCCTATTGAACCCTTTAACATGATTTTTCGGCGGCATGAACTGGCGGGCACGGGCGAAAGTGTGGCGGGGATTTATGATGAATCCTATGCTGCCAGCGGCGCGGTTTATCCCGAAGGCGTACCACCAAATGTAGTATTCTATTTTGCTGACCCCACGCAGGCGGAAGGCCAATTGCTGTACCAACATCCGGATGCCCTCCCCCTCGGGTTGACGGAATGGGTCGTGAATGGTGAAGCCGTCCTTGTCACTTTCTACAATTTTGGGGTACAGGAAGGATTTGAATTACCCTTGCCAACCACCCTCGCCGGCGCGGAAGTTATTTTCCGAGATGGGACGCAGCTGACTGCATCCATGACGGAAACAGAAGGCTTCATGACAGGCACGCCCGATGGATGGCTCACTCACAACTATCAAACCAACGAGGTTTTGTATTATCAAGTAACCAATGGTGCGATTACCAGCACAAGTCTCAGCATCTTGGATGAGAACGGCATGTGCTGCACAGAATTTGTTGGAATCACCCCATCGCTAGGGCAAGGGATTATCCCCGATTTCACCCTACCTCAGTAATCCACTCTAGCAAGCCGCTCTTGCCTTTGTTAGACTCCCTCCCATGCAACTTTTTTGGGACGAGGAGTCTAACATTTCTAATCATTCATCTGATAATCGCTTAGGGCGGCGCATTGCCCAAAATGTTCGACGCCATCCCCAATTAACCCTCACCGCTATTTCGATCATGCGCTGGCTCCAGCCACGTTTTACGGCAGGGGTCGTAGGCGTGCTGCTGAACAATATCGAGGAAGTGCTGTTGGTGGAGCATGTATTTCATAGCAAAATTCCTTGGGGTCTACCGGGGGGCTGGGTAAATCGTAATGAGCTTTTGACAGCGGCGGTGGAGCGCGAATTTTTTGAGGAAACGGGGTTAAAGGTCAAAACGCTGTACCCCCTCAATACATGGTCGAGTCCCTATTGGAAAAACCATATTGATGTGGCCTTCGCGGTAGAACTGGTAGACAACACCATGAGTCATCCCCCTTTAACCCTATCCCGCGAACTATTGGCCTATCAATGGTTAAGCCGTGCCGAACTCCCCCATCTTTTTAGGGAACATGTTCACGTAATTGACTTAGCGTTGGCATATCGTCATAGTCGAAACGGCCTCCCGCCATTAAAGTAACCAAGATCACAGGAGGTTTGACCGATGACCTTAACGGAATTACGTTCGCAACAAAAACGCCGCCGTCTGCCCATTATTGAGGTTTTTTCCGGCATCTTATTGATTATCGCTGCAATTACTTTTGGCACCAATCTGGTGTCCTATAGTGACAGTTCCAACGACCTCGGCACGGATGTCACCATTGGGGGTGTCCAAGTTGGCGGGTTGGACGCGGGTACACGTCTCGCCCGCCTTGAAGCCGTCTATATTGACCAACCCATTGTGATGCGTTATGAAGGCAGCCCGATTCTGTTGAATCCGAGTGAGGTTGGTTTCCAACTCGATACCGAAGCCATGCAAGCCGCCGCCGAACGCCAAAGTGGAACCGACGATGATTTTTGGACAGGCTTTTGGAATTATTTGTGGAATCGCCCTCAACCCGCGATTGATGTGCCCTTAATTGCCAACCTGTCCGAAGTTGAATTAAGCCAATACATCCAAGACCTCTCCAACCGTTATGACCGAGACGCGGCAACGGCTAGTTATGATCTGACAACAGGTACTTTCCAAAATAGCAGTTCCTATACCCGTCTTGATCAGCAGCAGACCGCCACACTCATTCGGTCAGCCTTATACGAATCCGATCCGGCCAAACGGGTGATTGAACTACCCATCACCACTACCCCCGGTCAGGCCGCCACGATGGATACTCTGCGCCAAGCGATTATCGAATACATCGAAACTTCACGCGGCATGTTCTATAACGGCCAAAATACCGTCGTTTCAATGTATGTGATGAACCTAAACACGGGCGAGGAAATGGGTATTTTGCCGAACGCTCATGTTTTGGCAAGCAGCACTATCAAAATTGGTACACTGATTAATTTCTTCCGCTATCAAATCACCTCTCCCACCGACGACTTGAAATTTTTGCTGGCTGCGGCGGTGATTTGCTCGGATAATGGCGCTGCGAATACCCTAACCATCTATACTGGCGAACAAGCCATTGTACCGGGTCTACAAAAATTGAATGACACGTTTTGTAAGGCTGGCGCAGTCAACACCAATCTTCTCAGTATGATTGACATTGGGCCACAAGAAACCTTACCCATTCCCAACTACTACACCGCCGTCTATCCAACCCCCTGCCCCGGTGCAAGTGTGGCGAGTGCTCAACTAGATACATCTGTCAACACCAACCCCGGCACACAAAACCTTACCACTGCCGCTGATATGGGTACGATGCTCATGATGATTTATGACTGCGCCTATAATGGCAGCGGCCTATTGAGTGTCTTCCCCGATGAAATTACCCAGACCGAATGCCGTCAAATCATCGAAATTCTGAAAGGCACACACTTCCGTCGTCTGTTGGAATTGGGCGTACCAGAGGGCGTTACCATCGCGCATAAAGTGGGATATGTGCCGGAAGCAGGCGTGGTGGGGGATGTCGGCATTGTGTTTTCGGAAGGTGCGCCCTATATCTTTGTCATGTATGTCTGGGATGGGGTCAACATTACGAACTCGCTGCAACAAGTCCTTCAAGACTGGACATTGATTGAAGATGTTTCACGTCTTGTCTATAACTATTTCAATCCGAATGAGCCCATGCTCCAAACACGCCAACCGGATATTTCAGATCGAGGAGCGGCCTGTGTCATGCCTTACAGCGGGGCAGAAATCAATCTCGACGATATTAACCAAAATCGCTTTGATGAAGACGGCAATCCCTTGCCATCAGCGTGTTATTTTTGGCCCTCTTGTATTCCCTTTGACAACTGGGGACGCGACGCGCAATAGGAGGATGGTCTAGGCCAATATTGCCATGTATTTTGGGCCGCTGGTATAATTGCGTTGATATAGAGCGGTTTCTGACTAGACAATTATGAACCACCAGACAGTGGCTTGAAGTGGAATTGGAGATTATACGATGTCCGGTCATAGTAAATGGTCAACCATTAAACGTCGCAAAGGCGCAGAAGACGCCAAACGCGGCAAGATTTTTACCCGTATTGGGCGTGAATTGACAACGGCTGCCCGTGAAGGAGGCCCTGACCCCAACGGCAATCCCCGTCTCCGGATTGCGATTGATAAGGCGCGTGCTTCCAACATGCCCAAAGACAATATTGAACGGGCCATCAATAAAGGCGCAGGCATTGGCGAAGACGCGGTAGAGTTTGAGGAAATCACCTATGAAGGCTATGCCCCTCACGGGATTGCCTTGATGGTGGATACCCTAACCGATAACCGCAATCGTACCCTTGCTGAAGTCAAACACGCCTTTAGCCGCAACAATGGCACCATGGGCAGCAGCGGCGCGGTGCAATGGCAGTTCAATCAAAAAGGCTACATTGAGATTTCCGCCGAAGGGGTAGATTTTGATACCCTATTTATGACGGCTGCCGAAGCAGGCGCGGAGGATGTTGAGGAGGGCGAAGAAACGATTTCGGTATATACCACTCGTGAACATCTCAGCCCTGTTGAACGGGCACTCGCCGAGGCCGGTTACAAGGTTACGGACAGTAAATTGATCTGGTCGCCCACCAATGAAGTCGAACTCGAACCCGATCAGGCTGTCCAGGTCTTTAAATTGATTGAAAAATTGGAAGAACTGGATGATGTCCAGACCGTTTCCAGCAATCTGAAGGTCAGCGACGAAGCCATCGCCGCCTTCGAACAAAGTTAGCATATGACTGCCCACACGATCTTAAAGCCCCTCTCCGTTTTTGGCGAGGGGTTTGGGGTGAGGTGAAACATGCTTGTTCTCGGTCTCGACCCCGGTACCGCACGAACAGGGTATGGCCTTGTGCGTGAACACCCCGACGGCACATTGGAAGCCATCGCCTATGGGGTTTATACCACCGCGCCCGACACCCCAACCGCCCATCGTCTACTCTCGCTATACCATCAACTCAACCAAACCCTCACCAGCCATCGTCCACAACAGGTCGCTATCGAAGAACTGTTTTTTGGCAAAAACGTGACCACCGGGATTAAAGTGGCGCAGGCCCGAGGCGTATTATTGTTGGCGCTGGCCCAAGCCGGACTGCCGATTTATGAATACAAACCCAAAACCGCCAAGATGACCATTACAGGTTTTGGGGATGCCGATAAATATCAAATGCAAGAAATGATTCGCCAGCTACTCGGCCTTGAAAATATCCCGAAACCGGATGATGCCGCCGATGGCTTGGCAATCGCCATTACTCACCTCCAATCTACCCGCTTCGAGCGTCTATCGGAATAACCTATGATTGATATTGTTTCTGGCACTGTCGCCTCACAAGGAAAAGATCATCTGGTCGTCATGGTCGGGGGCATTGGGCTGCATATTGCCGTCACCCGAACCGTATTAGAGCGGCTTGATGGCGCTTCGGTCACTCTGTATACCCACTTGATTGTGCGCGAAGACGCCCTCAGTCTCTATGGGTTTGCGGATGAAGAAGAGCGATTGTTGTTCCAAACCCTGCTAACCGTGAGTGGCGTTGGCCCCAGAATCGCGCTGACCATTTTAAGCACCATCACCCGTGAACAATTGCAACATGCAGTCGTCCATGAAGAAGCCGATGTGCTGACTCGGGTGCCCGGCATTGGGAAAAAGACCGCGCAAAAGATCGTATTTGAATTGAAAGACAAAATCGCTGCTTCTCTATCAGACCGTCCGGTGGTTATCAGCGATGTGGATGCTGATGTATTGGCAGCGCTCACCGCTCTCGGGTATAGCATCGTCGAAGCCCAAAGCGCCCTGCAATCTATTCCGCGTGACGCCCCCAATGAGATTGAAGAACGAGTTCGGTTGGCGCTCCAATATTTTACCTAGTCTGCCTTTTGCATCAAACAGGGTTCTAAAGTTAAACTAGGGCCTAGCAATTTACATTATTTATAAATGAAAGATTGGTTCATGCTGCCGACTGCTAACCGCAATCCCCTTGTCCTTTGTGTAGATGATGACACAGGGATGCAAACAATGGTCAAAACCGTGATGGAAGCGGAAGGGTATTCCGTCATCCTTGCCGCCGATGGTGCTGAGGGAGTCTCGTTATTTGAGGAGTATCAGCCTGACATTATCCTCATGGATTTGATGATGCCCGTGATGGATGGACTAGAGGCCTGTGCCAGAATCCAGACACTGCCCGGTGGCCCACAAACCCCAGTAGTCATCATGACGGCCTATGACGAATTTGATGCAGTCGAACAGGCATTTAAAGCTGGCAGCACCGATTATTTGACTAAGCCCATCAATTGGGCCGTTTTACGCAATCGGGTACGCCGTCTGCTCAAATCCCGCGAACTAGAAGACAATCTTCAAGAGAAAATCCAGCAGTTAGATATTTTGCATCGCATTGACCGTGAGTTGGGCTATACCCTCAATATTGAACGGGTACTAAATCTGGCAATTGATAGTGCGCTACGCCGTAGTGGGGCGACCGTCTGTGGAGTGGCATGGCTGAACGAAGAAACGTTGTTATTAGAGAAGTTGGCGAGTGTGGGGAAATCGCAAATTCTCACGGGGCCTATGACCCTAGACTCGCTCTATAAAAACTATCCCTACACCATCAAGATGTTTCAGGACAATACCCCGGTAGTGGATGCCCGCCCCCATGACCAAACCGGAAATCTATTCATCCCAATGATGATGCGTGGCAAACCCGCTGGTTTTATCGCGCTTGAAAATGTCCCCGTGAGTGAATTCACCAACAGCAGCGACTGGGAATTTTTGGTGCATCTCGCTGGGCGCACCGCCGCAGCCCTCGACAAAACTCGCATCTATCAAAAAACGCAGACCTATGCCAGCCAGCTTGAAAAGCTCTATCAGGTCAGCACCACTATTTCGAGCCGATTGGAACGCCAAGATGTCATCGAGCTATCGGCACGTGGCATCGTCACACTGCTCGAGGGTTCAAGCGCCTGTTTCCTTGAATACGACCCACGCATTAAGGTGCTGCGGGTCAAAAACGGCTTTGTGCAAGACAAAATGCCGGACGCCCTACCGGACGAAGGCACGCTATATAGTGAACAAGATTATCCCGATTTCATGCGAACGGTTAGAGAAGGCCCGCGTCAATTCCGCCTGAGCGATTCGTCCGTTAATCCCCGCATCCACAGCATCATTACCGCCATGAAAGCGCAGTCCATTTTGGTTGTGCCGCTGATCTATGAAGAAGATTTATTGGGGATGTTGATCTTATGCGAAAGCCGCCATAATCGCCAATTTCAGCCTGACGAAATCAGCCTTGTGCGCAGTATGGCCCTCCAAGCAACCGTCGCATTACAGCAAGCCACCCTCTTTGCTAATGTGCGCGAGTTGGAACAGGTCAAATCGGAAATGATTCGGATGGCCTCGCACGACCTACGTAATCCGCTGCACAGCGTCAAAGGTTATCTTGAATTGCTGCTGATGGATTTAGCTTCACGCCTTGATGCCCAACAAACTGAATTTGTGACCCGCATGAAAAACGGCCTCAATCGAATGCAGAGCTTGATGGAAGACATCTTAAATCTGGAAAAAATTGAGAGTCAGCAAGACATCAAACGCCAACCTGTCAATATGTGGATGGTAGTCAGTGAGGTCAGCGAAAGTGGGCGCTCACAAGCCGACCTAAAACATCAAAACTACATCGTGAATCTGCCACCGCAATCCGTCTTGGTATCGGGCAGCGAAATTCAATTGACCCAAGCCTTCAGCAATTTGGTTGGGAATGCCATCAAATACACTCCGGATGAGGGTCGGGTCGAGGTACGCAGTTGGGTAGAAAATGGGCGATTTCGGTTCGAAGTGGAGGATAGCGGTTTTGGGATTCCACAGGATCGCCAAAACGGTTTATTTCAGCGATTCTATCGTGCCCAAGCCCCCGGTACTGAGGATATTCCCGGCACTGGCTTAGGGTTAAGTCTGGTTAAGGCAGTGATTGAACGACATGGGGGGGAGGTTTATTTTTCCAGCACCCCCGGCGTTGGCAGCACTTTTGGCTGCTGGTTGCCTCTCACAGATACCCAATAGTCAACAAAAAAGCCGACCCACAAAATCGGCCCTTTTTTCCGATTTCGTTTCGGGAATTAACCATTGACGAACACCTCGTTATCAATAGCCCCGCAATCAATGACCGCACCATTTTGTTTGGCCCGCACCGTCCAATAATAGGTGCCGCGTGTAGGGAAATAGTCTCCAGTGAATGTGATTTGCGTTTCGGGAATCTCGGTTGAAAATACCACGACCCCGGCCACGTCATACAATTCCACCGCGTAGATTACTCCCTCGGCAGCTACTGGAAACCAATAAATGGTCAAGTCGGTGTTCACAAAATGTTGGTCAATATTTCGCTCATAGTCGGGCGCAAAACTGTCACAGATTGCAGGGCGTTCAAAGGTAGGTATGACCAACGTTGGAGGAGCCACTGAGGGCGTTGTAGCAGCGCTGCTGCCCGAACTGGGCGTCCATGTGGGAGGCAGGGTCGGCCCACCGCCGCGTGTTGGGATAGGCGCTGTTTGACTGGTTGGCTGTCCAACATTACCCGACGTGGCGTTAGAATTTGGGTTTCGCACATCAATCGTCGCCGGGGGAGGCAGCGTTGGATTGGTGATAATCGGGATGGTGGTCGCGGTTGGCACATCCGTAGCAGTAGTGGTCGGCAACGGGGTATTCTCGCTGCCCCTACTCGCTCCCCCATTGTCTTTGTCTTTATCCCCACCACACGCCGCTAAAATTAGAACTAAGATCAGTAACCCCCACAGCGATAATCGGCGCATTAGCTTTCCCTCCAAGCCATCTATAGGACAAAACCAAATAATAAACTCAATATAATTTCTAGCGCAAAAATGAGAAAGACCATCACGCCAAAAACCAGCATCCAACCAGCAGGTCGTCCTGCCACCCACTCTACATCTGTGTCAAAACCGACCATGGCCCACCATCCAATGCCATAGGTCACTAACCAAATCAGGGCCAAAATGGTGACTGGAACGGCTGCTACCCCTCCGCCTTCAACCGTATCGCTACCCGCCAATAGAAACATAATGGGCAGACCGATCAAACCAACTACTGTCAAAGAAATCAGCATGTTCACCACAATCCGCGTGGGCCGCGACATCTGGGCCACGCGACGGGTGATCCTATCAATCCGGGCGCTTGGCCGGGTAGGTGCTTTTGCCATACCGTTTTCTCCCCTCACTGAGAATTGATCAAAAATGACGCCCCATTTTCAAAATAATCCCGCATCACTGCTGCAACTTCCGGGTCCAATCCAACCTCGTCCAACGCAGCGATCATCAGTTCAACCCAACGATTTCGCGCCGCTTGGTCAATTTTGAAAGGCGCATGACGCATCCGCAGGCGGGGATGCCCCCGTTCTTGCGAATAAGTGGTGGGGCCACCAAAAAACTGTTCCAAGAACAATTGCAGACGGCGGCGGGCCGGTTCTAAATCGTCTTCGGGATACATCGGGCGCAAAACATCATCCGTAGCAACCCGCCGATAGAACCCCGCAACCAGTTTTTCAAAGCCTGCACTACCAATAATATCGTAAACCTGACCCGGCGTAATCTCGGCCATCCGTAATATTCCTAATTGAAGTATTACATAGTGTTGAAAAACGTGGAGGGTTTGCTAACCCACCTCAACAAAAACTGACAAATCCTTTAGGAAGTTGAAGGATTGCGGTCACGATAGACGCGGCGCTCGAACGGGAAGGTCGGCGGGAAACGGTCTTCCCATGCCACATTTTCATCTTCCTGCTGCAAATAGGCCAAAATAAAATCATCCAAGCGGCCTTTTTCCATCACGTCTTTGATGCGCGTAGTACGTACCGTCGTGCGCATATCCCGCACAAAGCGTTCGCCCTGTTTTTCTAATGAATAGGTGCGGATGACAGTGAGTTTTTCGGTAGGGGGTGGTGGACGTTTGCCCTCCGCAATCTCGTTTTTGATGTACTGATAATCTGAGAGCCAACGGCTGATATTGGTACCATCAGGAATCGCAAAGACCTGCACCCGACACAACTCATCCGATGCGCCATCTATCCCAACCAATTTATGAGTGCCACGCTCCCCTTTGAGGAAACCAAACACATTACTACCCTCAAAAAAGATCGCAAATTCTTCGGAGGGAGCATAAGCCTCAAAACGTTTGATGAGTTCATCATAGTTCCCAGCGGTGATGTGATGGAAAGCCATCTTACCGGGGCTTTTTTCATCCGGTTGCAGCAAATACACCTCACGGTCATAACCCTTACGCTCTGCCCATTCCAGATACATACGGGCGATTTTGCGGGGCCATTCCGTCGCAGCCTGTTGATCTTTCATCGGCGATTGACCCAAGCGATTAATTAACATCATCGCTTGGTGGCGGTGCGGTAGATGTCCCGTTCGCATCTCGATTTCAAGATACAGCACATTGCTATATAGCTCGGCATAATCTCGCGCCAAATCCGGCTGATAACGCAAATCGCGCTCCCGATTGACCAGCATAGCAAAATCTTCCAGATATTCGCAGCGTTCCAGCAGTTGGCGCAGGCGGCGGGTCAGACGATCAAGGAAGTAGAAACGGGCCAATCGGCGGCGGGCCTCATCCCCTTTATCCCAAAAATCCGGTTGCTGGGTCGCCGTCAAAAGGGCTGCTTTTTCGGTATTCATCTCTTTGACCGTATCGCTGTCGGCCCAATCCGCTAATCGGCGGCGCAGCATAGCGAACCCTTCCAACAACTGCCCGGTATCCATTTGCAGCTTTTGAATATCCGTTCCATCCAGCGCCGTCGAAAGGGCTACTTGTGTCGTGGTACGTGCTTCGTCAATCGGCACGAGCTTGAGGTTGATCTGCTTGCTTTCCCGATCCACCTCAATCCGCATTAACTCAGTATCATCCACCGATTTTTGGGCCAATTGGTGGGCCATCGGGGCGACCACCAACCGTTCAATTTCACGCTTGAGCGGACGTGCGCCATATTGCGGGCTGTAGCCTTTTTCCAAGACTAGATCAATCACCGCATCGTCAATTTCGACCAACAAATTACGGCGGGTGATGCCATCACGCATGAGAATTTCGCCCAATTCGCGTGAGGCAATACTGCGCAGGGCCAGCGGTTCAAGCTGTTTAAACACCACCACATGGTCAATGCGGTTGACAAATTCAGGCCGGAAATATTTCTCGACCTGCTCCTTGAAATGCACCATCAATTGGGCGTTTAGTTCGGCATAGTTGACGTTTTCGCTGCCAAAACCTAAGCCGCGAAAACCGCCTGCTGATGTCCCCAGATTACTGGTTAAGATAATGATGCTGTTGTGGAAAAAGGTCGTGCGGCCACCCGCATCGGTCAAGCGCCCTTCGCCCAACACCTGCAAAAAGATGTCATAGATGCGTGGGGAGGCTTTTTCAAATTCGTCCAGCAGCACCACCGAAAACGGTTGGGCACGCACCTGCTTGGTCAATTCGCCTTCACTGCCAAACGACCCGATGAGACGCGACACCCCATCCAAATCAGCATATTCGCTCATATCGAAGCGGATTAGGCGTTTTTCGTCGCCAAACAGATAGGAGGCCAGCGTCTTGGCGAGAAAAGTTTTGCCGACCCCGGTCGGCCCAATAAACAAAAATGTGCCGAGCGGTTTGCCGGGGTCATTTAAACCCGCTTTGACCGTCGCTACCAAACTGACGATTGAACCAACCGCCTGCTCTTGACCGCGCACCCGCTCCATGAAGTATTTCTCAACTTCTGCCAGATCAAGGCGCGAACGGTCATTGACAATAAATTCCGGCATCCCCGAATGGCGGGCAAAAGTGTCAATGACATGCTGCCGTTTGACCACTGCCCGTTTGGGTAATCGCCGCAGCAGACTGGCCGACGTAGGAGCATCCCGTCCGTTATCCGACTCCGCCGAATCCTTTTTACGGGAGACATCGGCCACTGCTTCTTCCAACAAACGAATGGCCTTGCCCGGAAAAGCACGATAAGGTGAAAATCGGCGCGAAAGCTGGGTGGCGGCTTCATTGGCACTAGGTTCAATGCGTAGGTCAAATTCCCGTTCCAAATCGCGGGCCACGTTGCTCAAAACCGCGAGTGTTTCTTCCTCCGACATAGCTGGCACATCTACCCGCCGGAACAAATTCATGAAATCCGAGCCGAGCCGTTCGCCCATCGTTACGCGATCCGGCGACCCCTCCCCGATAATCACGACTTCACCTGAGGCGATGTGGGGTTTCAGGGCTTGGGCGACGTTGGCATCACTTTTTGACCAACGGCCAATTTCCAACAAACCGGGCAGATCGCTGACATACAAAATATGCTGCTTTTTGCGGCACTCATTGACCAAATCGTTGATGCGTTCTTCCCATGTGCCAATGTACTGTGCCCCTGCGATAATCCGATCCGGGGCCAGCATCCAGATTTCGCGTTCCACCAATCCTTCTGGCGCGTCTTGGGAGGCGACCCGCCGCACAATTTCATGCACAATCGAAGTTTTGCCACTTTCGCTAGGGCCAGTTAACAAAACGCTGTTATTACGCGATTGCAGCAGCACCTGCATGGCCTTATCTACCACTTCTTCACGGTGATAAGCCTTGCGGAAGCGTTTTTCAGTCGTCTGTGCGGTCAAATTGATGCCCATTTCTTTCAAGGCCCAATGACCGTCCCCACCGCCGCGCCCAAACATCCCACCGCGTTCATGGTTATTGGACTCGCGTTCTTTGGGTTTTTTCAGTGAGACTTCAACTTCCAAGGTTTCCAGCGTCTCGGTCCGCGCATACCGATATTCCATCAACTGATCGAGCGATAGATTATCGAGCCAGCCAGCCAATTCGATATTGGCCTGCGTCTGCAATTCGTCGGGTTGGTACACATAGAAAGCAGGCCCGTGTGGGCCAAGTTTTGGTACGGTGACATATAACTGACCGTCTTCTTGCGGTTCAACCAGTACACTAAACAGGAGTTTGACCTTTTCGCGGCGTTTGTTACGTTTCTTGCGGTCAACTGGGCGGAGTTCAACCTGCACTTTTTGCAGATAAATGTGCGAATCAAACTCCAAACGATGCAGTTGGTTGGGTGGCATTTCAGCAATGCGTTCAATCACGACATCCGATAGCTCTTTTTTGATCTCCGTCATATTGATGCCGTAACTGCTGATGTCATAAAATGGCAGCACCGTCACGGTATACGTGCGGTTCCGATGTTTTTGAACGTAAAGATGAAATTTAAATTTCATGGTGTTCCAGTACAAATCTGCCCATTACCAAAGTTTGGAACGCACATTATAACATAATTGGGGTTGCGTCGATGAGGTGCGACAGCCATACTTTTGAGGCGTCATTGCAGAAAAAGGACACGCTTACCGAATGAAACCAAAAGCAACGATTTACACCGATGGTGGCTGCCAACCCAATCCCGGTCCCGGCGGTTGGGCTGTTTTGATTATTGATGAAAACGGACAGGAACGTGAACTGTCGGGCGGCGAAAAGGATACCACCAATAACCGCATGGAACTTACAGCCGTAATGAATGCCCTCCAAGCCTTTGACCAGCCCCATGAAATTTACCTTTTTGTAGACAGCGAGTATGTTAAAAAGGGCCTGACCGAATGGATGCCGGGGTGGATTCGCAAAGATTGGCGCAGCAGCACAGGCCAGCCTGTCAAAAATCAAGATTTATGGGAACGGCTCAATGCGCTGGTTACAAAACACGACATCCATTGGAATTGGGTACGTGGTCACGCAGGCAATGTTTACAACGAACGAGTAGACCGATTGGCGGCAGCAGCCATCCCCGGCGCGAAACCTACTGCGGAAAAAGCTCCGATTGTCATGGCTGAAGCAGCATCCGGCACATTAAGTGTCTATTTTCGCGTGGTCGTGCCAAAAAATGGTGGGCCGGGTGGTTGGGCGATTCGGGTGTGGGATGGCGACCAATCACAGGATTTTACAGGCCGTGTTCCCGCCGTTGAATCCGCCAATAAACTCGAATTGATGATCGCCTCACAGATTTTCAAAACCGTGCCCAAGGATGCCCCGCTGCGAATTTACTGTACCAGTGAATATGTCTTTAAGGGCGTGACTGAGTGGATCAAGGGCTGGCAAAAGCGTAATTGGATAACGGCCAGCGGCACACCGGTCAAATATGCGGAGATTTGGCGCGAACTACAAAAATACACCGCACAGGGTCGTCCGGTGGAATGGGCACTTGAAGCAGGCAACCCGCTGGCATCGGCAGTGAATGGCCTAGACAAATTGGCACAGGCGGCCCTCAATAATTAGGGGATTGCGCTACCCCCTCCCACATGTCGCGTATAATTTTTCATAGGGGAAAACAAGTTTCAAGGAACTGCGCTTATGAAAATTTATCGTGTATTGCTGCCTATCATGCTCTTGATGGGAGCAACCCTCGCCTGCGATCTCAGCGAGGTTGAAGATACCGTCAATGCAGTGAGCAAGGCCGTCACCCTGCTCGAAGAAATCAGCGAAAGCGGGACATGGAAATACACCACCGAAGGTTTGGAAGCCTTGGATAAGACCAACGGGTTCGCAGCCGAAGCCACCATGACCTCCGGGGATACCACCGCGACGGGCGAAAGCATCACCCAGATCAATCGGCAGGTGTTCTGGTCAATTAGTGCCGACGCGCAGGGCGATTCCATTTTGCGAATTGCACAGGGCGACACGGTGCATGAATATTTGACGGTAGATAAGAAGCGCTACCTCATCAACGCCGATGGCACATATTCCTGCGACGATAACACCAATGAAGATGAAATTTTCGCGGGTAACGTCGGCGATTTGTTTGTGCAATACAGCGCCACTGCCATCGGGGTGCAGGCGATTTCGGTTGCCGAGCAGGAAAACACCAATGTCAGCATGAATGGCTTTACCACCACCCAATATCATCTTGTCTCCAAATTGCAGGATGCCCTCGATATTTTGAAGGATGTGGATTCGGAGGATTTGAAGAAAGAAATTGCCGATGTGCCACCCTTCTACATTGACGGCGCGATTTACATTGATAACGCCACCAAAGCCTTGATTCGATTTGAGGCAACCTATTCCGACCTCGAACGCCACGAAGGGAATACCTTCATTTTCAACGTGACGGCGTTAGGTAATCAGCCTGATTACACCGCCCCCGACCCCGCCCAAATTGTGAGGCAGTGTCCCTCATAAAAACGACTATCGAATGAGGGCGGGCCATTGAGTTCGCCCTTGAATCATATAATCGCAGGTTAAATTGAAAGCAGCTACTACGCTTATATGAGAGCAACTTAGGAGACTATCAATTGAACAATGAATCACCATTTTTGGATCGAACCCTCATCAAAGAGATGATGGAGAAAATTATGGCTGTTTTCACAGAGAATGGAGTGGATCTAGAAAATCTTTTCTTACACGTGGAAGTTCCAAGTGAATACTACGAAGCTGTCAAGGTCAATTTTCCGCGAAATCCCATTGCTGATATTTTGTTTAGAGTGAGACAAGACAATTGGGACATTCTAGTTGGTGAGCCTGTTATAATGCCAAAAACAAAATCCTCATGATAAATCCTGAAAAATCATCTGTGAGTATCTCAATGTCAAAACAAGATCAACTTCTAGACAGGGCAGACCTAGTAAATATAATGGAAAAAATAACCTCCCTGTTCGAGGAATATGGGATAAACCCTAATCATTTCCAGTTTAGTATTACCGTATCCCAAACGTACTACGAAAGAATAAAAGTGAATTTTGTGGAAAACTGGACGAATGAGTCTGGATTTACCTATGCTGAAGGCAATTGGAAAATCGGAATCAGTTACTTTAAGCCTCAAATTTAGTTTTAAACTGCTCAAGGAGTATGTTTTTTACTCATCCTTTGCTGACACCAACCCACGCTACCCATGCCGCTGGTTGGATGCGATTTAGTAAAAATTCTCGCCTCTGAAAAGGATATATGGCTCCAAAGGCGAGAATCACTTCATGGGGTTTAATCAGCAAAGAAGATGTCGTAGATGCACAGCTCATCCCCTTTAAGCCGTGATGGGGAATCAGCACGCTGCACTTGAAACGTCTGACCTTTGTGAGAAAACTTCTTGACGGTGCGATAAATAATGCCATAGTCAAAGTCGCTGGGATAGGGATTCTCACATACCATGCGGATATGATGGGGTTCCGCAAATTCGATGCGATAATGACCAATCTCGCCCCCTCGGTGATTGATATGATAGGCCGTATCAATACTGCCTAACGCGGTTTCCACTGAATCCACGTTCGGCGGCCACATCGCGTTCTCAGGAATCTGCATCCCGATGCTCATGAGGTCAACGGCTGAACTGCCAAAACTCCACCCGTCGTTGATGGATTTCAGCACATTGAGGAAGGCTTGCAAGGGATACCACTTATCAGGCTGCACATCAAAAATTTCGTGTTTTTCAAGCAGCGGAACAATTTCAGCCTTCAAGTGCGCGATGGCCGCTAAAATGACTGCTCCAGAGACTTCAACATTTGGATCATACGCTATAAATTGAGCCATTTTCTTTTCCTTATTTATTTGGGAGGTTAAAATGAGGCGGTGGGGCTGCGAAGCAGGAGCGCTACTTTAATACAATATGTTTATCAAACTAGCATAGCAGAAATGCGAGGGAAACTCACCTAATAAAAGTCATTAATTCTGTAGGCATTCATTCATCTTTTGCCGATACCAAGCCATGCTGCCATGCCAACGCCGCCGCTTGGGTACGATCTGTGACGTTTAATTTGGCAAAAATCGAACTGACATAATTCCGCACTGTGCCCTCCGCCAACACAAGCCGTTCTGCAATCGCCGCGTTGCTCATCCCGCGTGCCAGCAACTGCAAAATTTCCCGTTCGCGCTCATTGAGTTCATGGGCAATCGTGGAGGTTTGGGGAGTGGGTCGTGCATTGCCCCGTACCAGCGCGAATAATTTATCTGCCACCGCTGGGTCAACCGGGGTCTGCCCCGCCATCGTGCGCTGAATCGCGTTGACAATATCCTCGCGCCGCGAATCTTTCAGCAAATAGCCCGCCGCGCCTGCCTGAATCGCATCAAACACCCATTCATCTTCGACATAGGTGGTCAGCACCAGAATTCGTACATCGGGGTATTGTTCGCGGATCTTGCGTGTAGCATGGATGCCATTCATTCCCGGCATTTTTAGATCCATCAGCACCAAGTCCGGCTTGGTAGTCGGGATAAGTTCTAGTGCCTGCGCCCCGTCCTGTGCGATTCCCACCACCTCAATGCCGGGAGTGGCACTCAAAATGGCCTTCAAGCCTTCGGAAACAACAATTTGGTCATCCACAATTAAGATGCGTGTCATGCCGATTTCACCATCTCCACACTAAACTCGACTCGTGTCCCCTGCCCCGGTTGGCTTTGCACATTCAATTGACCCCCACACAAGGCCGCGCGTTCTTGCATCCCCACTAAGCCATAATGCCCATTCTGCGTGGCCTTGTTTAGATCAAACCCCTCACCGTTGTCCATCACCAGCAGTTTTAATTGACCGCCATCATAGCCCAGCAGCACCGCCAGCGCCGATGCATTGGCATGGCGCACCACGTTATTCATCGCTTCTTCGGCAATACGATAAATGGTCTGCTGAACGGTCGGGTGCAGTTCCCCCAAAGTATCAGCGGTTTGTAAATTTAGCTGTAACCCGGCCCGTTCTGCATTCATTTGCGCCAAATCGCGCACCGCCAATACTAAGCCCAAATCCTCCAAGGGGCTGGCACGTAGGGCTTTGAGGGCGCGGCGGGCTTCGGTCAGGCCATTGCGCGTCAAGTCTTTGGAAAGGGTCAGCGTTTCGCGGGCTTTGACTGGGTCAGTATCCCACAAAACGTCTACCGCCTCCAACTGTACCGCCACCGCACTTAGGGTATGGGCTAAGGTGTCATGGAGTTCCCGTGCCATCCGGTTGCGTTCGCGGCTGACCGCTAATTGCTCTAATGTCGTCGCGTAATGAGCCAAGCGTGCATTTGAGAGGGCTAAGGCGCGGCGTTCTTCGCGCTGCCCATTCATTAATTTGCTGACCAGATAGGCGAAAGGAATAAAAATAATGACGCGAAAAAGCCCCTGCTCAATCATGGTCCCCAACGCAGGGCCACGTAAAATAGCGAGGACAAAATAGAGGCCGAGTTCGGCTAAGGTCGCCCCCACAATATAGATGGTTGTCCGCCGGAAGCCATATTGCACACTCACAAAAATCATCGGCACAAACAGCCATACTGTGGTCAATCCCGGGTCAGGCCATGCCGCATCGCCTCTTGTGCCTTCGAGCATCCTCACGAAAACACTGAAGGCTTCAATCAAAATAGGACTGGCGGTAGCCCCAAATAGTGCGATGGGCAAAAAATAGCGCCCCAGTTTCCGACGCAGCAAAGGCCATGCTAGATACCCCATCAACAGGGTGGAGGCGATCACCATCAACAAGAAGTTGACTGCCTCTTTGTCATCCGAGAGTGCCCCACATAAAGCCAGCAGCATCACCGCCAACCATGTGCCGACGTAGAGCCTAAATACTTGAAGTAAACCGGGTTCCATATGTTTCATAATATCCATCGTAACACACGTCAACCCGACCCGACACTGCATAGAATCATATCCCGCGTGACGGGTGTCATATGACAGTATGAGCCATCTCCCGCCAAGTCATGACCCCATTGACTACATCCCATTTCCCATCCCTGCTATTGTGAAGACAACTTCTTTGGAATTCTTCTGGAGGTAACATCATGGGTATTGGGGATTCGATCTTAGCCATAAGCTGTCTCGCCGGGTTGATGTTGGCACTGCCCGCCCTGTTGATTTTTCTAAATCTCGGGTTTTATGACACCAGCACCCGCGCCGCGACCCGCCTTGCCAAAGGTGCGATTACGCCGTTTTTTGTGGGGCTGATTCCGGTACTATTTGTGGGCGGCCCTGCTGTGTTGTTCATTTCGATTGGGAGCTTTATACAGGCGTGCGGCACCATCTTTATGCTGCTGGTGTCGCTGTGGGCCTTCTGGGGGTTAGCCGTCGTCGCTCGGCTGATCGGAATGCGGATTGCATGGATGAATCGGCGGGATGAAAACGCGCTGGTCGAATCCATCAGCGGCGCGGTGGCCCTCTCGTTTGCGATTGCCTTCCCGGTCATCGGTTGGTTTATCGTGCTGCCCTTTGGTCTGATTATCGGCATGGGCGCGATTGTGATGGTGATGGCAGGCCGCTTTGGGCAAATTTTTACGGGCAATCCCCGCCCCAAGCCCGTCGTTCAGCCCCAATATCAGACTACCCTTGAACCCCAACCCGCCGAAGCCTAGTTATGGAGGGTGCTTCCATGAAAACCCAACTTTCGCGCCGTGCTTTTCTGACAACCCTTGCCGGGGGAACGATATTGGCGGCCTCCGGTTGTAGCAACGTCATTGATCGTCTCGCCCAGCCCGATCTGCCCAAAGAACTCTGGTTGCCATCGGGAGCGAATCGTCACCCTATCGCCCATTTACTCAATCGCGCCGCCTATGGCCCCCGCCCCGGTCAACTTGAAAAAGTGCAGCAGCTGGGCCGCGAAAAATGGATCAAGCAGCAGTTGGACTATAAGGATATAGAGGATGACGCGCTCGATTGGCGACTACGGCGCTACGATACACTCAATTGGCAAGCCCAAGATTTGATGTCGCTGAATGGCAGTGACGATTTTGGCGGCGGGGATAAAGATTTGGTCGCCTATGAATTGGCCCAAATGACCCTCGTCCGGGCGGTATTCTCCGAACGCCAGCTATATGAGGTCATGGTTGGCTTCTGGACAGACCATTTCAGCATCTACCAGTTCAAAAACGATGTATTGTATTTCAAAACCGTAGATGACCGTGAGGTGATTCGTCCCCACGCCCTCGGCAAATTCCGCGACTTGTTGAAAGCGTCTGCCCACAGTCCGGCCATGCTGCACTATTTGGATAATACCGAGAATGAAAAAAGCCACCCCAATGAAAATTACGCCCGTGAGATTATGGAACTGCATACCCTCGGCGTACATGGGGGTTACACCGAACAAGACATTCAAGAGGTCGCTCGCTGCCTGACCGGTTGGGGCAAAAACGACGACGGCGAATTTGAATATCACAGTGCTTGGCACGACGACGGCGAAAAAACGGTCTTGGGGCATGTCATCCCGGCGGGTGGTGGGAAGGATGATGGCGATAAGGTCTTGGAAATTTTGGTCAATCACCCCAGCACCTCCAAATTCGTCTGCACGAAGCTGGTACAGCGCTTTATCGCCGACGACCCACCCCAAAACATCATTGATGATTGTGTCACCACATGGCAGTCCACCGATGGCGATATTCGGGCCGTGCTGCGTACCCTCTTGAACCATCCCGATTTTGACAGCGCTCCGCCCAAACTCAAGCGTCCCTTTGAATTGATGGCATCGCTGCTGCGGGCTACCAATGCCAATTATGACGGCAACCGCGATCTGATTGATTTATTAGACCGCATGGGGCATCGTCCATTTGCATGGGCTACCCCAGACGGCTATCCTGATAACGCTGTCGGTTGGGCCAACAACATGCTCCCGCGCATCAATCTCGCCCTCGATTTAGTGAACGACGAGCTATCTGGTGTCAAAATAGACCTATGGGACATCGCTGAACGTATGGACTCTGAACGCAATGCCGAAAAGCTGCTGCACAATTTTGGACGTTTGGTATTGGCACGCGATTTGACGCTCAATGAGAGTGCTGCATTGTGGAATTTTGCGACAAACGGCACAGGCAAAAAACCGAATTTGAGTGGTGACAAGGGTCGAGGCCAAATGCTGCAAACGCTTGGTCTGCTGTTGGCGAGTCCTGCTTTTCAATGGAGATAAATCCCTCCTCCCCTCGCCATTTTGGGGAGGGGGTGAGGTTAATTACACAGGAGATTCATCATGTCTGAGAACCGTACCCATCTGCTCTCCCGCCGCCAATGGTTGCAGGCCGCGACTGCCCTCAGCGCCATTGGAGCTACCCGCGTTCTGTGGCCCGCATGGTTGCCCCGACTTGCTTTTGCCAGTGAGGGAGTTAAGGGTGATACCCTTGTCTGCATTTTTCTACGTGGTGGCGCGGATGCCCTTAATATGATTGTGCCGTTTGGTGATGACAACTACTACAAAGCCCGCCCCCTGCTCGCCATTGGTCAACCGGACAGCAGTGATAGTGTCAAAGCGTTGGCGCTAGACGACTTTTTCGGCCTCAATCCCGACATGCGCCCCATCCACGAACTTCTGATGAATGGGCATATGACGGTCATTCACGCCGCTGGTACGCCGAATGTCTCGCGCAGTCATTTCGAAGCGATGGATCTGATGGAACGCGGCACAAATGGCGCGGAAGCAGGCATCGGTTCGGGTTGGCTGGGGCGTCATCTCATGGCGACTTCAGCGGAGGGAGATTCACCCTTACGGGCCATCGGTTGGAGTGACAAGCTGCCCACCAGCCTGCGGGGTTATGTATCCGCCAATGCCCTGCGCTCGATTGCCGATTTTCATCTACACGGCGACACCCGTCAGACCGACCAGATGGCCGCCACGCTTTCGGCCATGTACCAAGAAAGCGACGCACCCCTCAATCTGAGCGCCGATGCCACCTTCCAAGCCCTCGAACTGGTCAAGCAGATTGAGGTGGACAAATATCGCCCCGCCAACGGTGCGCGTTATGACGATTCCGATCTGGGACGTGGACTGAAACAAACAGCGGCTCTTATTAAAGCAGGTGCTGGCTTAGAGGTTGCCTGTGTGGATCATGGCAATTACGATACCCACGTCGCACAGGGTCGCAGCGATGGTCTGTTGTCCGGCCTGCTCATCTCATTGAGTCAAAATCTCCGCGCTTTCCATGATGACCTGCTCGATTACATGGACAAAATTACAGTGGTGGTCATGTCTGAATTTGGACGGCGAGTGCAAGAAAATGGCGGGGGCGGCACCGATCACGGGCACGGTGGCGCGATGTATATTATGAGTCCACACGTCGCTAGAATGCCCGTCATCGCCCAATGGCCCGGCCTCAATTCCGACTTTTTGGACAATGGCGATTTGCAAATCACTACCGATTATCGGGATGTATTGAGCGAACTGTTGACCAATCGCACCGCCAACACTGACCTTAGCATCGTTTTTCCCGGTCACACCCCCCGACCCGTCGGCGCTACCCTGAAAGGCTAACTGCCTATTTCAGGACAGGCTACAAAATTCCACTCACTAGGCTATCCCGTTTGGGAGAAGAGATCTCTTTTGTTTGCCAAGCCAATCTCTTTCTCCCTACCCTCTCACTGACCAACCAAGTGACCCTAACACAAATAGGCCACCTGTGCCTCATCCATAAAGTACGATCTTTTATGATTGAATTATGGATGATTAAGCTAAGGAGAATACAATGTCTGAGACATTTGTTGGCCTCTATAAAGATTTCAATACGGCACGTAAAGTCGTTGAAGATTTGGTGAACGCAGGACTAGACCGCCACACCATTAGTCTAGTTGCCAGCGACAGCGTGACCCGTTACGGCGAAAAATGGCAGATAACCGCCCCTGACAATCAAGTGGGTGGCGCAGATGGTGATGTCGAAGCTGCCGAAGGGGCTGGTTTTGGCGCCGTTGTGGGCACGCTGGTTGGGTTGGGTGTAGCCTTGATCCCCGGTGTTGGGCCGATTATCGCCGGTGGAGCTTTGGGAGCCGCTGCATTATCGGCGGGGGTTGGTGCGGCCACTGGTGCAGTGACTGGTGGTATCGCGGCCAGCCTGATGAACTTTGGCGTGCCCGAAGAAGATGCGGCGTACTACACCGAAGGCATCCGCAGAGGTGGTGCGTTGGTGGGGGTCAGTGTTCACGAAACATGGGCAGACCGTGTGCGCGAAGTAATGAATCGCCACAATCCGATTGATTTGGATATCCAAAATAGCGCAGATATCAATGATGATACCGCTAATTTTTCAACGGAACAGCGTCAACAGAATGCTGGCAGAATGGCCCAAAGCGCTTCCACACGGGGCGGCACTTACACGTCCGAGCGCACGGGCATCCGCACCTACAGCCGACCCCGTACCTTCGAGAACTATGCGCCGGAGTATCGCAATCACTACAACATGTATTACGGACACACGGGCAATCCCTATGATTTTTACCTGCCTGCCTATCTGTATGGGTTTAATCTGGGGTCGAATAGCTACTATCGGGGCTATCAATGGGAACAGATTGAACCTGAAGCCCGCCGTCGTTGGGAAGAAGAGCGCCCTAATACATGGGATCAGATCAAAGAGGCCGTTCGCAACGCATGGGAGAGCCTGACCGACTAGGTTCCAAAATTCGGAACCAGCACCCCTTTTTTATATTTAAAGAGGAAGTCGGATTCTTTCTGGCCTCCTCTTTCCTTACTTGTCAGCTTTGTTGACTCAAACTCTCAATCGCCGTCCGTATCACCATCGCACTCTTGCGTAACTGTTCTTCCTCCTCATCGCTCAGGCTGAGTGGCAATGAAAGAGTTTCAATGACCCCACTTCCACCTAATAAATGGGGCAAAGCCAACGTGACATCTCGCACACCCACCACCTCATTAACCGGAGTGCAAACACTTAGAATCGAGCGCTGATCGCTTAAAATCACATCTACAATCCGGGCCAATGCGCTACCAATGCCATAATAGGTCGCCTGTTTACCACTGATAATATGATAGGCTGCCCGCCGCACCTGTTCATCAATTTGCTGTTTGATGGTTGAATCCAGTGTAATGCCCCGCCGCTCACAAAATTCTTGCAGTGGAATTCCCCCCACCGTCACCAGTGACCATGTGAGCACTTCCGAATCACCATGTTCGCCGACCACATAACCATGTACATGCTGGGAATCCACGCCCAAAAAGCGCCCCAACAGAACACGAAAACGGGCGCTGTCGAGTGTCGTGCCGGAGCCGATCACCCGACTAGATGGCACATCCTGTTGAGCAGCAAATCGGGCTGTTAGGTGAGTCATAATATCCACCGGATTGGTCGCCACTACTAGTACCGCGTCGGGGGCATAACGCAAAATTTCGGGCACCACCTCTCCAAAAATCTTGGCATTGCGAGTCAATAATTGCAGGCGTGTCTCCCCCGGCTGTTGATTGACCCCTGCCGCCAAAATAATCACCCGTGAATTGGCAAGGTCGGGATAACCGCCTGCCCGTATATTCAGCGGATTTGCGAAGGGTACAGCGTGAAAAATATCGTTGGCCTCGGCTTCAGCACGGGCGGTATTTTTGTCCACCAAAACAATCTCACGTCCAATGCCCTGCATCACCAACGCATAGGCTGCCGTCGCCCCCACAAAGCCTGTTCCCACAATCCCAATTTTCATCTAGAGACCTCCATCACCCTTGCTATTATCATCCTCTGGCTCCGTGTGAATCGTCACCCGATGAAGCTGCGGAAATTGCATCCGCAAAAATAACTCCGCTTCTTCCGCGATTTGATGGGCCATTTCAATGCTGATGTCTCCCGGCAAATGGCAGTGCAATGTCAGTGCGTAGCCTGCGCGGTCACGCCGAATATTAGAATCATGCCAATCGCCCTGCGGAAATTGATGGCGTAAGTTGGTTAAGGCATCCACATGCAGTTTGGTGGCATCCGGTGATACCGCTGGCATGGCGCTGGCAAATTCAGCAGGTTCGATGTGCGTCACCACGTCTACGATTTCAGGCCGACCACGCAGTCGTGACTCCAATAGGTCAATTTGGCGATGGGCCTCCCGTAAGGTGACAGCTGGGGGTACTTCGACGTGCATCTCCAAAACCTTACCCTGCGGCGTCACCACTCCGCTGATTTCATGTACCCCCAAGCCCAATGCGTCGGCAGCGGCGCGGGCTGCCGTGATATAGTCCAATTGGTGGCTGTGGTCAGGAATGACATGCACCTGCACTTCCGTGATATGGGGAAAACGCCCTGCCAATCGTTCCCGAATGCGCTCGGTGATATTGCTGGCATATTCGGTGCTGATACTCGAATCCATCTGCACATCCAAATCTACCAGCACCGCATCCTCCGTACCCCGGCTACGGGCGCGAATCACTTTATTCACCCCCGGTGTCAATTCGGCAATTTCCGCCAGTTTTTCAGGCGACAGAGGGGCCTCATCCACCAATATTCCTCCGGTACGCCGCAAGATACCCCACGCTGTATAGCCAATCACCCCCACGATCAACAATGACACCGCCGCATCCATCCACCCCAGCCCCAGTTTGACACCAATCAAACCTGCGATGACCGAAATTGTCACCCAGACATCCGAGGTCGTATGGGCAGCATCGGCTTTTAACAATTCCGAATTCAGTTTTTGGCTTTTATTACGTTCATACAACACTACCCAAAGATTAACTACCAGTGTCATCAGCAGTACCACAAATTGCACCTCGCCGACTTCTGGCACTTCGCCCGAACGCAGGCGTTCTATGGCGACTTTGAGCACCTCCCATCCCGCCAAAAGGAGCATTCCACCAATTCCTAGACTCGCCAGTGTTTCAAAACGCTGATGCCCATAGGGATGTGTTTCATCCGGTGGGCGGGCCGCAATCCGTTGTGCAAAGAGGGCAATGATATTGGAAGCCGAATCAATCGTGCTATGCAGGCCATCCGCGATAATGGATACCGTGCCAGTCAAAAGACCAACCGCAATCTTGCCAGCCGCCACCAGCACATTGAGTACCAAAATTTGCCACAATACCCGACTCACGGCTTGGGTACGCTCATTCAATGGGTGTTCATGAACTGCCATAGATTCTCCTGTTGAAGTTTCACTGCGTGTATTGTAGCAGTCTTGGATGGCTCTTGTGGGTCTATTTTGGCACTTTTTCGGCCTACAAAATACCCAAATTTTGCTCTTCATCCACAGTGGGAGTACATTTGATAAAAGGAGGTTCGATTTTATGGAAAGGAGATAATAGAGCTAGGGAATACCGTTAGTTTTGGCCCCCATGAACGTGGTTACATTTATCAACAATTTGGAGATTTTAAAAAAATGCGCACCAAAATAGGGTTGCTTTTAATACTTGTGCTAACCCTCGTCCCCATTTCGGCCCGTGTCAACCATCCCACCAAAGCCCAAGAAGGCGAAACGCTCACCCTTCCCGGCCTAGATGCTGAGGTGTTGGTTTATTTAGATAGCTATGGAATTCCCCACATCTATGCTCAAACTTCGCATGATCTTTTCATGGCACAAGGTTATATCCATGCCAGCGAGCGCTTTTGGCAGATGGAATGGTCAAGGCGTCTGGCTTCGGGTCGCCTTGCCGAAATTGAGCCATCCTATGCCGGGCAGGATGCTTTTTTTCGCACACTCGGCCTGCGTGTCGCCGCCGAACAAGACCTTGCCATCTTTGACGCCGACGCCCTCAGCGCTCTACAAGCCTATTCGGATGGTGTAAATGCTTATCTAGCAGCTAAGACTCCGGAGCAAGTGGCCGCCGAATACAGCTATCTAGCCGAAAAAGGCATTGAACCCACCATTGATCCTTGGACCCCGCTGGATACCGTCACCTTTGGCAAAGCCCTAACCTTTACCTTTGCCGATGACTTCCAAGCGGAAATTCAACGTTCAGTGATTGCTGAAGGTGCAGGAGCATTAGCAACGATTGCGTTGCAATTGTTCTTCCCCAAATATCCCGCCGACCATCCCCTAATTACCCAACCCGGTGGGATTGATTACACCGCCGCCACAACCTCCATGACTGTGCCCGAAGGCGATACCCCCCTCACCTTTGATTTCAGCAATGTGCATACCCAACTCGTCGGGAATGTGGATTTAGATGAAATCCGCACCGTGATTGGTTATGGCACAACTGCGATTTCCAATTCATGGACGATTAGCGGCAGTCGCACCGACACAGGTGCCCCCTATCTCGCCAACGACCCCCATATCGGGATTGCTATGCCGGGAGTGTGGTATGAACAAGGGCTGCACTGCGTCGAGCAAAACGCCGACTGCCCCTATAACGTGGTGGGGGTGATCTTCCCCGGTGCTCCGGGCGTGTTAATCGGCAATAATGACCATATCGCATGGGGGTTGACCGTTGGCGGGGCCGATACCCAAGACCTCTACACGCTTACCCTCAACCCCGATAACCCCTTGCAATATCAATATAATGGCGCATGGGTAGATTTCGATGTGCGTACTGAAACCGTCCATGTGGTCGGCGGCGATCCGATTGAAGTGCAAGTGCGGAATTCAGTCTGGGGGCCTGTTATTTCGGAAGCGCTCGGCTTTGAGCCTGTATGGGCATTACGCTGGACAACCCTTGACCCCAGTACGATTATTGAAAGCATTCTCCATTTTGACCGTGCCACCAACTGGGAAGAGTTTTTGATGGCGGTTTCACTGTTTGATACGGCCTGCCAAAATATCGTCTACGCAGATATTGAAGGCAATATCGGCTATAAGCTCTCCTCCAAAGTGCCGATTCGCGCCGAGGGCCACGACCCGCGTATGCCTGTGGACGGCAGCACCGACCAATTTGCGTGGCAGGGGTATATTCCATTTGAAGAAATGCCCGAAGTGTTTAATCCTGAACAAGGGTATATCGCCACCGCCAACAACCGCGTCGTAGGTGATGAATTCCCCTACTATCTGCTTGAAGTGAATGACTACGGCTATCGTGCCAAACGCATTGAAACATTATTGCAAAGTGATGCCGATGGTATTTTCACGATGGACGAACTTAAGGCCATCCAAACCGATAATTATAATGGCAACGCCGATACGATTGTTCCCGCCCTACAAGCTCTAACCTTTGACGACCCTGCCCTCACCGAAGCTGTGACGTGGCTGGGTGAATGGGATCACTACAATTCAGTAGACAGCCCCTACGCCGCGTTGTTCGAAACAGTCTGGATGGAAATTAACCGCCTGACCTTTAATGATGACTTTGGCGATTTTTATAGCGATGTCGGCCCCGGCAGTCCGCGTTTCTGGGAAGTATTCCGCGTCCTGTTGGCAAACAAGGCGAATCCGATTTATGGGCAGTTATGGGACAACGGGGATACCGAAGATGTCATTGAGACACCGGATGACATTTTGAAGGCAGCTTTTGCTTCTGGCTATGCGAAAATGGTCGAGCAATATGGTGAAGATCGCAGCCAATGGCGTTGGGGTGCCCTACACGTCACGCGCAATGTGGCTGAACCGCTTGGCTACAGCGGCGATCCCGAGGTCGAAGCCATTTTTAACCGTGAAATCGAGACCCCCGGTGGCGCGTCCATCGTCAACGCGATTGGCTACTCCGATGATTCGTTTGATACGACTTACATCCCCAGCCAGCGCCAGTTGATTGATTTTAGCAACTTCGACAACAGCCAGCGTATTTTGCCAATTGGTCAAAGTGGCAACCCCTTTAGCCCGCATTATGATGACCAAATGGAGCTATGGGCAACCGGACAGTATCGCAATTCGTGGTTTACCCGTGAAGGCGTCGAAGCCAATGCCGAGCGGATGTTTACCTTCGTTCCCGGCTGATAAACTCCTAAAAAGGCGGCTAATCGAAGCTCATAAAACCCGTCCCTAGCGGTGGTTAATCTAGCTACAGAAAACCCTTCCCCGAACACAGGGAAGGGTTGGGGATGGGGTTTGTTTTACCGCCCCTTCAGTTTTCTCCAAAAACTCATCAACCTATCACGGGTGGTGATCGGCTGATCGGAGAGTTGCCATGTCCCCCATTGAAACCAGTTCAACATATACCCCCGCGTAACGGCAGGTTTGCTTCGTTTGCGCCACATACGCCGAGCATGGGTAATCACTTTCCGTGTCATCACCCAACCGCGTTTGGGCGTGATAAGAAGCCGCAGCACACAATGAAAAACGATGAGGGGTACATTGTAGGTGAATAAATCCAACAGGAAGGCATTTTTGATGACACTCAGATAACGGTTCCCAAGCCCCTGTGCATTCAGCGATTCACGCGGGCTGCCCCGATGATAGGCTACCGCCGTTGGTTCATACCAGCATTTAAACCCCTGCAAGCGTGCTCGCCAATCCAAATCTGTATCTTCTGAATAGAAAAACATATCTGCATCGAATAATTCCCCATCTGGAGCGACGGCAGCAATCAATTTTTGGCTGATAAGGACAGCCGCTCCCGGTGCGCCAAACACCTCACGCCCTTCATCAAACTGCCCTATATCCTCTAGCCCCTTACCGATATTCAGCGCATAGCCCCCACGCAGCATGGCATGGCCTGTACTGTAGAGTTGGCGGGTCGGGCGGCCTTGCTCATCCATCTGATACAACTTGCCGGTTCCCCAATCCGAGCCATTTTTGCGCAGGGATGCCACTAATTGTGTAACATAATTCGACGAAAGCACAAGATCAGCATTTAGTGCTAAATAATAATCATTAGGGCCAAGTTGGGCCTCCGCCAAAATTTGATTATGCCCCCGCGCAAAGCCCACATTAGCAGGATTTATAATGAGTTTGGCAAAAGCCGCATGGTCTTGGACAAATTTCACACTGTCATCTTGCGAAACATTATCCAAAATAATCACTTGCAGCGATGGGTAGTCCTGCAACTCAAGTCCCAAAATCACGGCAGGCAGGTCAGTCATGGAGTTATAGGTAATCAAGCCCACACAAACACGCGGTAACGGTTGATCAGTCATGTGTGAAAATATAACCCTCATAGTGGCAAAATAGACACGACTCATTGTACCAAGATTCGGCAATCGTCAAGAGGCGGTATATTATTAGTATCCATCCCATAAAGGCACGCAAGGCCATTCCATGATACCTTGTGCAAGAAACCATCTGCCTCTAGAATGGTCTGGCGCGAGGCTCGAACAAAAAGGGAGCTATTTTTAAGTCCATGACACGCGGTTTTAGCGTTTCATTCATGACATTTCTACTAACTCTAGATTGTATCTGTGCAATGCTGGCTGTTCGGCTTGCCGCAGTAATGCGGGCCACCCTTTTTGACGCGGGAATTGGCAAACCCATCCGCACCGACAATGCCTCTCCAACGCCTTGGTGGTTTTATATCGTGTTTCCGATTGCGTGGTTAATCATTTTGAATGCCGTCGGAGCCTACTCCCCACGTCAAACCTACCGCCTACTGCTTGAAATCGGCGTGTTGTTAAAGGGAACGTTTATCGCCATTTTTATCTTTTTTGGGATGCTTTACATGGCTTCCCGCACCTATTCCCATCTACAGGCCGTTTTGCTGGTGTTCTTTGCGGGTGGATTGACCATAAGTTATCGCACCGCCATGCGTGTCTATTTTCGACTTACGGGCGGACGAACCTATGACAGCCGCCGTGTTTTGGTCGTGGGCACGGGCGAATTGGCCCAGCAAATAAGCCGCCAAGTGCGAGCCTATGCTTGGACAGGGGTCTTTTTAGCTGGCTATGCCCAAGACGATGGGCTGCCCGAAACCACAGTGGTCACAGATGCGCCGATTTTGGGCAAAGTGTCACAGGTGGTGGAGTTGCTCGATGAAAACGCCATTGATGAGGTCATTTTGGCCCTTGAAGAACCGGACTACATTCATTTACGCCAGTTGGTGCAGCAGTTACACGAATGTGGAGTCGCCATTCGTTTTGCGCCCGACCTGCGCGAAATGCAGTACCTCTTTAGCACCGTCGAAGAACTGGAAAAAATGCCGTTGATTGGTCTGCGCGAACCTCGCCTCAGTTCGTCGCAGCGCCTTGTCAAACGGGTGGTAGATGTCACGCTCAGTTCCATTCTGCTGATTCTTGCATTACCCCTCCTGCTAATCGTGGGATTAGGGGTTATGCTCACCTCGCGTGGCCCGGTCATCTTTGCCCAAGATCGTATCGGCGAAGGAATGCGCCCTTTCAAGATGTATAAGTTCCGCACGATGGTGAAAGATGCCGAAGGTCGCCAAAATGAAGTTACAAAGATTGACCAAAACGGCAATGTCATTCACAAAGACCCCGATGACCCCCGTGTCACGCGCTTTGGTAAATTTTTGCGCCGCATGAGCATTGATGAACTACCCCAATTGGTCAACGTGCTCAAGGGTGACATGAGTTTGGTCGGCCCGCGGCCTGAGATGCCTTGGATTGTCAGTCTTTATGAGCCATGGCAGAAAAAACGTTTTGAAATTCCGGCGGGGATGACCGGCTGGTGGCAGATCAATGGGCGTGCTGGAACGATGATGCACCTCAGTACCGAAGATGATTTATACTATATTCAAAATTATTCGATTTGGTTAGATTTCGTCATTTTATTGCGCACCATCCCGGCGGTCATCAGTCGGCGTGGGGCATTTTAGTGATTAGAGGAACAACCTAAATTTATGGTAGTATCCAACCCGTCCGACGTTTTGAACGAGGCGTCCCTAAAAGAGGCCCTAAAACACCACCCGTTTCGATTTTATTCCCGTGTCAACAGTACGATGGATATGGCCCGCGAATGGCTGCATACTGAACCGGGCCTGCCCTCATACGCCGTAGTCATCGCGGATGAACAGGTGGCGGGTCGAGGTCGCCTCAATCGCCAGTGGCACACCCCTGCCGGACAAGCCCTTGCCATGAGCATCATTCTGCGTCCCCGCTTGGTTCCCGAACACTTGCAGCGAGTTACGATGGCCGCAGGTGTCGCTGTTGCCGAAACCCTCAATCCCCTACTGATTCCGGGTGTGATTAAACTCAAGTGGCCCAACGATGTTCAACTGGCCGGACGCAAAGTGGCAGGCATTTTGACCGAGGCCCTTTGGTTGGGCGACCAATTGCAGGCCGTCATTGTGGGGGTTGGCATCAATGTGCGGGTGAATTTTATGGGCACACCCTTAGCAGACGGAGCGGTCAGCCTTGAGGCTTTTACCCAAGAGGCGGTCAGTCGCGCCACCCTTGCGGCGGAGATAATCGCTCATCTTGAAAACTGGGTGGACAAAATTTCCGAGCCAGTTTTATTGGATACATGGCGAACATGGCTTTCTACTATTGGTCAAACCGTCCATATCCACACCACTGGTGGAATTATTTCGGGCATCGCCGAAAACGTAGATGCGATGGGTGCGCTGTTGGTCAGAGACAGTCACGATGGAGTACAACGGATTTTGGTGGGAGATGTGACTCCAGCCCAGCTTTAAGACAGGCGTAGGCGAATCACTGGCAAAGCATTCTTGACAGACTTCCTCGAATTTCCTAGTCTAAGGCCCTCTTGGACTAGGTTTACTGGAACAAATTGAATGGGTATCCAACTCGACTGGCAAATTGAATCGGAGCGGGCCAAACAACGGGCTACCGAAGACCCCAACGCCAAGCGCTATCGGCGTCGGCAGCGGCGCAACTTACTATTGGGCATGGCAGTTTTGGCTTGTCTTCTTGGCGGTATCTTGGGTGGCATCATTTGGCGGCTACGTGCCGTAGATAATCAGGTGCGTCAGAATCTACTAGATACGGTAGACGTTGAAATTACTGCCATTAAGGTCGGCAACCTATCCAACTACATGCAAGTTAAGCGCAGTGCCAGCGAAGATTGGCTGCAAAATCAACGTGATCTCTTCAATGAATATCAGGAACTCAAACAGGCGGGGCTATTGGAATTAACTGGCAAGGTGGTCTCCATCACCATAGATGAGCCGCGCGGACGAGTCGTCCTAGAAGAAAAAATCGCAGGTGTGCCCTATCGCGTTGTGTGGTTTTATTGGCTCTATGAAGACAACGTCAATGGTCAAGCCGGCTGGCGGCGTGTCCCCCCAGATGTCGAATTTTGGGGCGATGAAAAAACGATTGATAAGGGCAGTCTTAAAGTCACCTATCATGAACTTGACCGTCGCATGGCGGAGGCATTGGCAAATCAAGTAGATGGTTGGTGGGACGAAGCCTGCACCCTGCTGATTTGCTCGGCGGGTCAAGTACAATTGACCATCGAAATCACCCCCGAAACGCTACCCGGTCCGGAATGGGATTTATACGAGGAATGGAAAGTCCGTCTACCCTCACCCCTATTGGTGGGACGTGCCCGTAACGATGTGCCTTTCACACCCGAAACTGAGGCCATGCTTGCCCAACTATTAGCCGAAAAACTCGTGACTTACAGTCGCGGCCTTAACTTCCAACCCAACCCCTACAGCGACGCCGCATGGTTGCAGCGCGAAGTTGCCGCTTGGCTGGCAGGTGAATTTACCTCCAACCCGGCAGATGGGTCCCGCTTTTTTACGACCTTTACCGCCGCGTTTGGAGCAAGTGCCCCCGGTCAAATTTTGAATACTCTACGCCCTGATTCAACTTTCAGCGATTTACAAGCCGTAACAGGCAGCGTCGCCCTTCAAGATTTGGGGCTTGAGCGTCTTAATGGTTTCTATTGGAACGATTTTTTCCAATGGCGTTTGGAAATCGAAAAGACTCTCAGTGAACAGAATCAACCCGCTTGTTATCAGTTATATGATGAAACCCCCAACGCGACGGCGGCGGCCAACATTCGCTGCGTCAGCTATGATCCCAATCAAATCACCCCAGAAGTAAACGGAACCGTCATCACCAGCGACCCGGATGGGAATTTGTTTGCCTATGTGGACGCCCTTTCTAACCCGAATGACACCAGTCAGCGTGAACAAATCATCTTCCGCTGGGTGGGATCAACGTGGAAACGCATGAACTAAAAATTTTGGAGTAGTGGGATGGATCAAGGCCGCCCTATCCCCCGTCTACAAACCGTAGATCAATGGGAATATGAAGAAGGCAGCAATTGGTCAGGCCGTTTGGCGTGGCTCATTTTCGGCTTTAACGTTGGCTTTGTCGTGCCAATTTTGTTAATTTTTATCGTGCTGCCCGTTGTCTTGCCAGAATTTCACTTTCGACGGGCCGAGTCCACATCCCCCAAGCGGGTGGTGGCCTATCAAGTCATCACCCATACGCCTGCCCCGACCCTCACGCCGACCAATACCCTGCCACCCAGCCTAACCCCCACTCCATCCCTAACGCCTACGATTGATAATGGGGCGACGCTGGAATCCATTTTTGTGGCCCAAACGCAAACCGCCTTTGTTTTGACCGCTGCTGCACCCACTCTGCCGCCAACCGTCCCGCCAAGCCCAACACCGATTCCGCCTACCCCAACCCCACTGCCTCCACCACAAGCCTATACACTGGAAGGGGTCAAGTTTTTTCGACAGGGCTGGAACAATTGTGGGCCTGCAAATTTAGCGATGGGTTTGTCCTATTTCAATTGGCAGGGCACGCAGGATGATACCGCTAATTATCTGAAACCTGACCGGGAAGACAAAAATGTTACGCCGCAGCAAATGGTGGATTACGTCAACCGCTTCACCAACCTAAAAGCCATTTGGCGTATGGCGGGTTCACTCGACCAAATCCGCTGGTTGATCGCCAATCGTTTTGTGGTGATTGTGGAATCAGGCTATGAGCCTGCGGGGGAAGGTTGGTTTGGGCATTATGAAACCGTCATCGCCTATGACACTACTGCTGACACGGTCACCGTCTATGATTCCTATTTAGGTCGTGATAACCGACCAACCGTCACCTATCCAAGCGCCAAATTTGACAGTCAGTGGCAGTCTTTTAATCGCAACTTTATCGTCATCTATGGGCCAGAGAGGGAGAGCGAGTTGGCAGCCTTTTTGGGGTCAGATTGGGTTGAGAGTCTCAACCGTCAAAAAGCAGCCCAAGTCGCCCAACAAGAAGCCGCCAGCGACCCCGAAAACCCCTATGCGTGGTCAAATTTGGGGACATCCCTAACCTCCATTGGGCGCTACCCCGAAGCCGTGACCGCCTATCAACAAGCCCTTGATCTCGGCCTGCCTTATCGGTTTTTCTGGTATCAATATGGGGTATTCGAAGCCCTGCTGCAAACCAGCCGCCTTGAAGATGTGTTAACACTGGTCAACAGCACCCTCAAGACGACTTCTTACGTCGAAGAGATGTATTACTACTTGGGGCGAGTCTACGAAATTCAGGGCAATTATGCTCTTGCTCAAACCGAGTATCAAGAGGCCCTCCAGCGCAATCCCAACTATGAACTGGCCGCGATTGCCTTACGGCGCATCGGGGGTACTTAACCTAACGGGTGCTGATTGAATCTCCGGCCCTGCCTCGGCTGTTGACTCAGGTGTCGTTGCTGGTGTCGCCTCTGATGGTGTATTGAGGGTCGGCAGGATTTCGGTTTCATAAATCATCTGGTGATATTTCTCCATCACCGTTTTGGTATCCCCATCCATCATCATACGACCCTTATGCAGCCAAATCGCCCGATCACACAGTCTCATCACTTGAGCGGTTTGGTGGGTCACAATGAGCATGGTCAGTCCACTGGCTTTCATCTCCAAAATCCGCTCGATGCACTTATCCTGAAAGGCCGCATCCCCAACCGCCAAAATTTCGTCTACAAACAAAATATCGGGTTTCAAATGCACCGCGATGCTAAATCCAAGCCGGGCATACATCCCGCTGGAATATCGCTTCACAGGCAGGTCAATAAACTGGCCCAATTCCGCAAACTCAATAATGTCATGGATCGCATGTTCAATCTCACGCGGGGGAACACCTTGAATAGCTGCACTCAGGTAGATATTCTCGCGTCCGCTGCGCTCCTGATTAAACCCTGCCCCCAACGCGATCAACGTCGAGAAACGCCCGCGCACAGACACATACCCTTCCGTCGGGTGGGTAATCCCGCATAAGGTTCGGAACAGGGTGCTTTTGCCAGACCCATTACGCCCTACAATGCCAACGGTTTGCCCCGCCGGAACAGTAAAGGACACATCCCGTAGCGCCCAAAATGGCTCAACGGGTTTGCGGGCAATGGACTGCTTCAAAAACCGCTTGGCAATGTCGTTAAATTCATGCCGTAAGCTGGTACGACTTTCATTTTGGGCATACCGTTTAGAAACGTGTTCAGCCACGATAATGGGTTCAATTGGTGATGTCATAGCCGATCCGCAAAACCATCTTCTTTGGATTTAAAATAGACATAACCCATAAATAACACGATGATCGAAACGACCAACGGAAAATACAGGGTCGAAAAATCGGGTGTCTTGGCATATACAATCACATCCCGATAGGCTTGGAATAAGGGCACCAATGGGTTGATTGCCAAAATAAACCGATAGCGCTCCGGGATAAATGAGGCCGGATACAAAATGGGGGACATATAAAACAAAAGCTGCATCACCACCCCGACCAACTGTGGGATGTCACGCACCAGCACACTCAATGATCCCAAAAATAGCATCAGGCCCAACATAAAAACGGCTTGAATCAAAATCAACAGGGGCAGATAGAGATAGAACCAATTCGGCCAAACCCCACTTATGGCGTTAATCAGTAGCATGGCGAGGAACATAAAAAACACATCGACCAGTGCCTCGCCCAAGGTAATCAAGACCAAAATCTCACGCGGGAAATAGACCTGAATAATCAACCCAATTTGGTTAAAGATGCTGGTCGAGCCTTTGGTAATGCTCTGTTGAAAAAGCGTCCATGGAACCAACGCCGCCAAAAAGAACGTCACAAAGGGAACATCGGACGTGGTTACACCAATTCGCAAAAACTCCGAAAAAACAAATGCCAGTACCCCAGAGGTCGCAAGGGGCAGCAGGATAATCCACAAAATCCCTAAAGTGGCTTGGCTATAACGGGCCAAAATGTTATAGCGCAGCCAAATGAGCAGCAGAACCCGATAGCTCCAAAGTTTGGCAAGGTGGAATGAAATAGGTTGTCCATCAGAACCCTTCCACAACGCCGGAATCACTGTGACACATGGCGCAAAAAGCACGGCAGCCCCCGCAAAGTAGGCCAACTGAAGTTGAGACAATGCAGGTATGAACAACCATGCCAGTCCTGTAGTGGTGGCGGTTGCCAGCCATAAGATCAACAACTGACGTAGGGCAACCGTCAATTTTAGCCCTACACGAACGAGTATCAAGATGATAAAGTTAGCCACCACAACCGAAAGCGCCATCACTAGATAGAGGCCAATCGGGTGGGCCTGATAGTCTTCACCCAATGGTTTGCCATAGGTATATTTAAGGCGGGTCTGCACAGCAACCAACATCGCTCCCACCAATACCGACAGCATTTTGAGAAACGACAAGAGTGTATAAACTCGAATTTGGCTTTTAATCAAGAATTTCTTATCCAAGTCAGTAGTTACAAAACACATGAACCAACACCACAATAAAAAACTATTGCTTGGCTTGGCCCTCTGGTTGATATTAACCGGGACTTACATCTTTAGCTAT
This sequence comes from Chloroflexota bacterium, assembly GCA_013112715.1. Lineage (GTDB taxonomy): Bacteria > Chloroflexota > Anaerolineae > Aggregatilineales > J027 > CFX10. The sequence continues at coordinate 250,682 of JABFGB010000002.1, read as the reverse complement.
AGTGGATTACCGCTAAGTTCCGACGAGTATATCATTTTTGACAGCACCCAAAGCCTTGTATTAAATGGCACAATGGCTCGGACAATTGGTTATAATGTCGTCCCTAGTATCCAAGAAGACGGCACTCCATGGCCCCAACAAAAGTATGAACCCCTCCAAGTAATTATTGCGGCACCGCTCTTTTGGCTAGGTCATCAACTGCCGGACATTGGACGACTACATACTGTTTTTACCTTGAATATTTTTGTGATGGCTCTTGCAGCAATCAGCATATATATCATTGCTCTACAACGCGGGCATCGTCTTGGGGTAGCATGGTGGGGGGCGCTCATTTTTGGGGTTGCCACCGCCGCATGGCCCTATAGCCGATGGATCTTTCGTGAACCCGTGATGAGCCTTTTTGTGTTATGGGCGTTTCACTTTGCTACCCAAATTCACCAACGCATGGAACAACACCAGTCGGTTTGGCGACAGGCTCTACTCGCAGCCCTAGCGATTGTCGCGGCAATTTTGACCAAACAAATCGGCTGGTTAATCCTACCCGCCGTTTTAATATCCCTTTTCCCTTCACGGGTCGTCTGGCGACACGCTTTGCCCGCTGTAGTAATACTAGTGCTGATTTTTGGCACGCTTATCACGGTGGTACTTTTCCTCCAACCCGACGTGGAAGAAGGTCGTTACTCATTCACCCGCTGGACAGATGTTGATACACTCACATGGAATTCAGTCCCAGAGAGTCTTCTCGGTTATCATGTTAGTCCCTCTCGTAGTATCTGGCTGTTTTCGCCAATTCTGGCGGCAGGCTGGATCGGAGCGGTGATGTTGTGGCGGTATGGTGAATGGCGCTTGGTGCTTGGGCCAGCCCTCGCCTTGATTGCGGTCAGCGCCAGTTATGGTGTCACCCGTCAAAGTACAGTTTGGAATGGCGGATGGGGATGGGGGCCACGTTATATGGTGCCATTTTTGCCTATCCTAATGTTATGGGTGCTGCCTGTGCTTGAGTGGCTTTTTCGCAAGCCAACTACCTTCAAACAATATGCCGGATGGTTGGCCTTTATTCCACTGTTGATCGTCAGCATTGGAATGCAGTGGCTTGGTCTCGGTGTCCCTTATACCAACTACTACACTGAACTTCAATTTAGCCTCTTTGATGATCCAACCCGTTTTGATGAATGGCAAAAATGGGCCGATTACAATTGGGTCTGGAGCGAGTCACAAATCCCCTACCATTGGCATCATTTTAGCGGCGACCAATTACAACCTGCATGGACAATCGTAGAGCAAGAATGGTTGATGCACCTATTGACGCTTATGATGCTACTTGTCGGCATTGGCCTCTGTGTATGGGCCAAGAAGGCCCATTCCCAGTTAAATACCGCTCTAAAGGCTACCATCACAACCGTTGTAGTTTTGTCGCCTATCCTCCCCCTCGGCGAAGGCATCTATCAACTGCGCGACGATGAACGTTATATAAGCGGCCAATCTGATGTATTTGAACTCATCGAAATTCTCAATCAAGAAGTTCAACCCGATGATATTGTTCTGATTGAACGCGGTGAGTATTCACGCCTGTTCATGAATTATTTTAAAGCCGACGCGGTATTAATGACCCTTCCTCTGCCGATGCGTGGCGGTTATGCGCCGGGTGAACCCGAAATCCGCGATGACGAACTCTACCCCGCCCTCGGCCCCTATGCGAGTTATGCGCTCGATTGGGCGCCGGATCATTATCGCCGCCTATGGTTTGTAGCCGCATCAGGGCCATTTATAACGGATGCGATTCGCCCTGCCGAACGCTTACTGACGATTCGTTACTTTCCTGTCCGTGAATACACCGTCAGCCAAACAGCACGCGCCATTTTGTACGACACAGTGGATGTCCCAAGTGTCCCATCAGTCTACCGGACAAATTACATTTTTGGTGAGCTTTTAGGGCTGTTGGGCTATGACCTGCCACGCGGCACCACTTACCAACCGGGCGATGTTGTCCCTGTTTCGATTGTTTGGTCGGCACTGCAACCGATGGTTACGGATTACAATGTCAGCGTTCGCATCTCCGACGCCACCCACCGCCCCATTGTCCAGCAAGACGGGTTGCCTATTGCCACTTTTGGGCATACATCCCGCTGGGAAATTGGTCGCACCATCCGCGATAATCATGGCCTCGAACTACCTGCCGATCTACCGCCGGGCGAGTATTATCTGGAAGTCACGGTCTACAACTACGTCACTGGTGAAAATTTGGCGGTGCGTAACCCCGACCTCGGCGTGGTTCCCAGCAATCGTATCGCCACGCTTCTCCCCATTACGGTGCAGGAGAACTCGGATGATTGACCGCGGCAAGTACAATGTACTGGGTGTAGAAATTAACGCCATAGACTACGCCGCTGCTGTTGAGTGCATTATTTCGGCGGCTCGAATGCAACAGCCACTAGCTGTCACTGCTCTCGCTGTGCATGGCGTCATGACAGGCGTCCTTGACAAAACTCAACGCTATCGCCTCAATCACTTGGACATCATCACCCCTGATGGTCAGCCAGTTCGCTGGGCACTCAATTGGTTACACAAAACGCGCCTGACGGATCGTGTCTATGGCCCAACACTAACCCTCAAATTATGCGAACGCGCCGCCGCCGAAAACCTGCCGATTTATCTCTATGGCAGTCAACCCAAAACACTCGATCAATTAGCCCAAAATTTGACCTGCCAGTTCCCCGGTTTGAAGATTGCCGGGATGCAGCCCTCATTTTTTCGTCGGGTCACTGCCGATGAAAAGCTGCAAATCGCGGCGAAAATCCAAGCCAGCGGTGCAAAAATGGTCTTTGTCGGGTTGGGTTGCCCTCGTCAAGAAACATGGGTCTATGAATACCGTGACCTGCTTTCGATGCCCTTACTGGCAGTAGGGGCCGCCTTCGACTTTCACGCCGGAACCCTTGCTCAAGCCCCGGCATGGATGCAAAAACGCGGCCTCGAATGGTTCTATCGCCTGACCCGCGAACCCAGCCGCCTCTGGAAACGTTACCTATTGCTGAATCCTCTGTATCTGTGGTTGTTATTTCTCCAAGCCACCCACCTCCGAATCAACGACCCGGATGACACCACCGCCCCTACCGAAGAAATGCGCTATGGGTGACTAGAAAAACTTTCGTAAATCGCGCCATTCAACTTTGCGCCCGGCCTGAATCACACGCCGTTTTGCCATCATGCGTTTGCGTAGCTGCCACACCGACCTAAACGCCCGCAGTGAAGATCGTTCCTTTAACAAAATGAATCCCCAAATTTTAAGGTCATACCACAGAATCGCCGGGGCATCGCGCCAAAAATGCGGCATGATTTCATTTTTCAGCATCAGCAAATAACGATTTCGCACCCCCAAAAAGCGCATATCTGCCGAGACCCGTTCCCGCTGACCGGGCCGAAACCCGCGAATGTGATGCCCCACCGCCTCCGGTACATAGAGCGACTGCCAACCGCGCAGTTGTGCTCGCCAACAGACATCCACATCTTCTTTATGCATAAAAAAATCTTCATCAAAAATCTCGCCATTGATGGCAATATCTTCCAACATGGCCCGCCGATAAATCGCTGCTGCACCATCCGGCCCAAACACCGCGTCCGACTGCAAGGGCGTTTTGGCAACCGGATCGCCACTGTTCCGCAAAAGTTGACGGCGCGAGCGGCTCATCAACAAGCCCGTGCTGTCAATCCATTGCGGCGTCTCACCCAGTTTCTCCACACGCAGCAACAACCCTGCTGCCGAACCAAGTTTTGGATTTTCATCGAGGGTCCCCACCATCGTCGCCAAGTATCCCGGTGCCAACCACACATCCGGGTTGAGAGTCAGTACATAGTCGCTCTGGGTACGGCTGATTGCCAAATTATGCGCCGCCGAATACCCCCAATTTTCCGAATTGACGACGACTTCAACACCCTTTTTTTGCACCCGCGCCACTGTATCATCAGTGGAGGCGTTATCCACTACTAGCACCCCAAAATCTACCCCCTGCTGGCCCAGCAGTGAATCGAGGCACATTTCAATAGGATCGGCGCTATTATAGGTCACGAGATGCACCGAAATTTTTATCGTCACCGACACACTCCATTTTCTAATTCCCACTAAAGCACTACTCTACCCCGCTTTTCACAAATGCTGACAGCAACCTGACGGAATCTTGACATATAATGAAAATGAATCTTTGCCATACCCTAGAGAATATGGAGTTCCCCTGTGTCAAGATTAGCCAATCGGCGCACTTTTTCAGGTGTCTTGATCTTTATCTTTCTGATAGCAGGTATTATACTGTCCGCCCAGCCAACACCGGCTCGTTCGGATGATGGCCCCGTTGGACGATTAATCGAATCTGATGATCCCCTCGTCCAGCAATCGGGCAGTTGGACAAAACAAGCCGCTGCCGGAGCCAGTGGGGGAAGTTACCTCTACAGCGGCAAAAGCGTGGACGACACCCTGACACTCGAATTTGTCGGCCCACGTATTGAAATCGTCTATGTGCAAAATCCAGCATTGGGGGCGCTCGCCATTGAAGTAGACGGCACAGTCCTGCGTACCGTCATGACCGACGGCACGACACCCCAATTTGGCAACCGCGCCATTGTGGATTATTTGGAAAATGGCCCGCATACGCTCAAGGTCTATCCGCAGGAAGGCACAATCATCGGGGTAGATGCTTTCTATATTCCAGCACCCCCGCCTGTTGAACCCACCCCAACCGAAACTGCGCCTGTCGCTTCAACGCCCATTCCGCGTGGTGTGAATACCGACAAACTCGATGAAACCGTCATGGCCGCCGCGCAAAGTGAAGGTCAAATCCGGGTCATCGTCCAACTGCGTGCCCCCTCGATTGGTTTTGGTCGTGTGCCATTTAACACCCGCCTCAATGCCGATATGCAAAATGAGGTCTTGGCAAGTGCAGGCAAATTTGAAATACGCCATAAATATTCCCACCTGCCAGCCTTTGCGGGGTATGCCGACTTTGCCACTCTTATCCAATTGCAAGCCGACCCCCTAGTGGAATCCATCGTCATTGACGAACCGAGCACCATGCACACGGATGTGAGCGTACCTGCCATCCAAGCCGATGTCGCTCGTTTGACCTATGGCTTACGTGGGCGGGGGGTCACGATTGCCGTGTTGGACTCCGGCATTGACACAAACCATCCCGACCTAAGCGACGACATCATTGCCCAACACTGCGAAACTCAGAACAATTGCCCGCCTAGTAATACAGCCAGTGGGATCAGTGCCGAAGATGCCAATGGGCATGGCACGAATGTCAGCGGCGTCATTACCGCCAATGGTGTGGTTGCACCCATCGGGTTTGCGCCAGATGTCAAGATTGTTGCGGTGCGGGTGCTTTCCAATACTGGCTCAGGTTTCGTCTCGGACTGGGTTGAGGGACTGAACTGGGTTATTGCGAATCAAGCCACTCTTAATGTAGACATCATTAACATGAGCCTCGGGACATTCGCACTCTACACCAGCACCGCCACTTGCGATGCCGCTCAACCTACCGTCGCAACGGCGGCCAATACCCTAGTCAATACACATGGGGTTGCCATTTTTGCTTCCAGTGGCAATCAAGGCAGCGCAACCAGTCTGTCCTCGCCTGCCTGCAATACGGGTGTAGTCTCGGTTGGCGCGACCTACGACAGCAATTTGGGCGCAGAACCCGATAGCGGGACGTACAACTCGCTTTTTGGTGGTTCATGGCCTGCTTGTGCAGATGCCGCAACTAGCGCAACGGTCATCACATGCTTTACCAACAGCAATGCCGAACTCGATTTGCTGGCCCCCGGCGCACGCATTACTTCCGCAGGCATGGGGGGCGGAACGAGTACGTATCGTGGCACCTCCCAAGCCTCACCGACAGTCGCGGCAGTCGCGGCCTTGATGTTAGAAGCCAACCCCACCCTGACTCCGGCCCAAATCCAAAGCACGCTGTACAGCACCGGGGTCAATGTGACGGATTCCAAGAATGGCTTTACCTTCCGGCGGATCAATGCGCTCTCCGCCGTCCAAGCCGTCTTACCAGATGAAGCTGCCGGAGCACCTTCCAATGACTTGTTTGCCAACGCGACCATCGTTTCTTCGCTACCCTATCGGCGTAACCAAGAGGTCTTTCAAGCCACTACAACTCTAAATGACCCGGTTGGTGCGACGTTGTGTAATGTCCCAACTCGCTCCGACACTGTTTGGTATCAGTATACGCCTCTATCCGCTGGACTAGTCTCAGTCAGTACAGAAGGCAGCACCTACGACACGGTGATTGGGGTCTATACTGGGACGGAAGGTTCATTGATATTTGAGGGGTGCAATGATGATGTGGATGGAATTCATGGCATTCGCACCTCTGCCCTAAATTTCAGTGCGACAGGCGGCGTAACCTATCGCATCATGATTGCAAAATATGGGACAGCCGCAACGGGCACCAGTGTCCTGCGTCTGAGTGTCAGCAATATTCCAGTCGGCGACACCATTGCGGTGTTCAATAACAGCGCCAACTATGCAGGCCTTGTGGATACCCTCCAAACATCACCTCCCCCGGTTAACTATGCCACTTACCCAACTGGTGGGCCACAAACAGGTGGTCAATGGGTCATGGGCGACTGGAACGGGGATGGGCAAAAAACGCCGGGGCTGTATGCACCCAATGGTGTGTTCTATTACACCAACAACATCGGTTACGAGGCCGCTAATCCTTGGGCCGGCTTCTGGATTGGCCTATTCAACCGACCTCTTGTGGTTGGCAAATTCAGTGGAGCCACCAATGATTGTGTGGGTGCGGTAGACAGTGCCAATTTCCCACCCTATGGCACGGCGTTTGCGCTCTATTTCACCTGTAACTACGCGGGCAACCCCAATCCGCCTTTGACCTTCCAATGGTTAAGCGTCGTGCTGAGTGATAGTGCGGGCTTTGCGGGGCTAGGCGATCACCAGTTTGTATCGGGCGATTGGAACAACGACGGCTTAGATTCCGTTGCTATCCGGCGTGGGCCATACATCGCCTTTACCAACATTGTCCCCGGTACGGGTCATGCCGAATTCAATCTGGCCCAATACATCGGGGCACCTAGCGCCGTCAATTACGGCCTGTTCGTGGCGGGTGACTGGGATAGCAACAACATAGATAGCTTTGGCCTTGTCTATAACAACGGCGATTTCTACCGTCGCAACGACCTAGATTGGAATTCTGGAGCCTATATCTACCAGTATATCGGCCTACCCACTGGTATCATTCACAGTGCTGCGTCTTGGCGTCAACGGTAAGTTAAATCCCCTCTAATAAACCTTATCCCCCTTTTCGTCAAGGTTCATAGATGAATCGAGCGGAGAGGGGGATTTGACCAAAGCGTTGCAAAAGCCTTGAGTATTTACTATACTTATAATCAGTTCTTAATTCTGATTTTATTTTTGACTTATCAGGTCAAGAACTCAATTAAACCAAGTATAGGGAGAACAACAGCCGTCTATGTTACCCAAACGATGGTTGATAATCGCCGTCCTAGTCCTATTTAGCCTCGTCGAAGGCCTAAGCGTCACCTTCCTGCTCACCAACCCTTCATCCGCCGCTCCCCATCGTCAAGGAATGATTACCCTTGTCGGTAAACTCGGCGTTTTGCATCACGATCCCGGCCCGGGTTCCAACCTTGCCTATCATTATGATGTCACTTTAGTGGATCAGGCAGGCAATGTCACACCTCTTCTCCTCGATATTTCTACTGCCTCCCGCTTGCAAGACAAAACTGTGAAAATCAGCGGGTATGAGGTCGAAGGCGGCGCGGCAGGGGCAGATGGGGATGACCCAGCGATCAAGGTTGGAGCCATTAGCATTGTTGAAGAGGGGGACACCCAAGCTCAAGCAGCCCGTATCGGGGGCAGTTATCCGTTTGTCAATATTCTGTGTCGCGTTTCCAACGGTGCAACTGAACAGCCAACTTCCTATTTTACGGGCCTCTTCAGTGCTTCCTACCCCGGCATCAACCACTATTGGCAGCAAATGTCGGGCGGCCTGTTTAACGTCACCGGATCAGCGACATTTGGTTGGTTTAACCTGTCGGGCACTTCGTCATCATATGATCTCAGGACCAGCGCCGGACGCCAAGCCCTCTACAATGAATGTACGGGCCTTGCCGATGCTCAAGTCAATTTTGCCAGCTATTCCGGCGTCAACCTGATTATCAACCACTCCATGCAAAATGTGGCCTATGGCGGCTACGGGGGCTATCCACTCAATCGAGACGGCGTGTCGTGGTATCGTTATACATGGCTGCCCAGTTGGGCATGGCAAAACGAATCGCCGTTTGTGCATGAAATGGGCCATGCGATTGGGATGCCACATTCATCCGGTGCGTATGGCGCGGCCTATGATTCGCAGTGGGATGTCATGAGCGACACTTGGGGCAGTTGTGGACGACCCGGCGCGGATGACCCGACTTATGGTTGTTTACCACAAGGGACGAACTCATTCCACCTTGATACCTTGCTGGGTTGGATTCCCGGTGCCTCCAAAGTGACGGTCAACCCCGGCCAGACCCAAACCGTTACGCTCGAACGGCTCAATCAACCCTACACAACCGGGTATCGTATGGTGCAAGTACCTTTCTATGGTGTATCCAATCGTTTTTATGTGGTCGAAGCCCGTCGCACCACCAGCACGCCGCCTCCCTCTCAATATTACGATGCCATCCTGCCCAGTAACGCCGTGATCCTGCATGATGTACTCAATAATGGCAGCCGCAGCCAACCCGCCCAAGTGGTGGATATTGACAACAACAGCAACCCCAACGACGCGGCAGCCCAATGGATACCCGGCGAAGTTTTCACCGACAACGCCAATGGCATCACCATGCGTGTCCTCTCACAAACCAACACAGGTTATACTGTGCAGGTTAGTAATGTCTATGGCGATACATTGGCCCGCTTTAACAACACCAATGGCAACGTCAGTCTCGTCAACTCCTTGCTCGACAACCCTGTCGCAGGTTCCTATACCAATTTTCCGGGGGGCGCGCCTGTCACGGGTCAGTGGGTCATGGGTGACTGGAATGGCGACGGCCTCAAAACCCCCGGCCTCTATGGGTCAAATGGGGTGTTTTATTTTACCAACAGCAACGCCACCACCAGCACTTGGGGTGCCATCTGGGTCGGCTTATTTGGTCGGCCTGCGGTTGCAGGTCGTTTTACCGGCGCAACCAATGATTGCCTCGGCGTTGTGGACAGTGGCTATTATGCAGGCTACGGGACAGCCTTCGCGCTCTATTTCACCTGCAATTTCACCGGCGGCCCTACCCCGCCCCTGACCTTCCAATGGCTGAGTGTGGTGCTTGGTGATGCTGCGGGTTTTGGTGGATTGGGAGCACATCAATTTGCGGCGGGGGATTTCAACGGCGATGGAATAGACACCATTGCGGTGCGGCGTGGCCCCTATGTTGCTTTTACCAATGTCGCCCCCACCACCCTTGAAGCGGCGTTCAACCTCGCGCAGTATTTTGGTACACCCAGTACCAATGACTATGGCATTTTCCTATCCGGCGACTGGAACAATGATACGATTGACAGTTTCGGCGTTTATTACGGCAATGGATATTTTTACCGTCGTAATGATGTCCAGTGGAATACGGGCCAATACAGCCTGCAACGGGTTTCAACCACCATCGGCACATCATCCTTAAGCGTTACCTCTTGGCGATCCGGTGGCGCGGGAAGTGGTAGCGGCGATAGCAGTGCCCAAAGTGACATCCCCCCATCCCAAACATCGGCGCCAAGCACTATCGAATCGAATGATCCAACTGTCCGCCAAGACGGGTTATGGCAGTTGGTGAACTCGCCTGAATCAAGCGGTGGGGGATATTTAGTGACTACTTCAGCGGAACAGAGCCTTGAATATAGTTTCAATGGCAGTTCAGTGGAGATCATCTACGCCCAATTGGGAGCACCCGCTTCGTTCACCATTTTGGTTGATGATGTCGCTGTCCGTACCATCATTCTCCCAGATTCCACCACCGCTTATCGCCAAAGCAGCCTCATCAATTATTTGAATCTCGGTGAACACACCCTCCGTATTGTATCGCTGAATGGCCCGGTGGCGGTTGACGCTTTCAGCATCGGCACAGACGAAAATGCTAATGAGAGACAAACAACTCCCTGACAGACTCTAACAATTTCAATTCGCTAACTTTCTACAGATTCCAGTGATTTTTGATTTACAATTAAGAAGAATTGCTGGAATCTATTTTACCACTTAGAAAATATGTGTATTGGGCCAATTTAAGGCATAAACTGGATTTATGACAATCTCTCAATAAAATTAACATAACATTGAGAACCTAGTTGTTGGGTGATCGGAAAGATAAGCATGAGAAATAACGCTCTCCTCAGGAAAAGATGGTTTACCCTCCTCATCCTTGGCTGGATGGTGGTGATTGGCATCTTGCCAGAACACGCCCCCCCCGTTGCGCTAGCTCAAGGGTGTGCAACGGGTGCCATGTATCGTGTCTCTATCAGCGACAACGGCACGAATGTCGGCAATGGTAATTCTGACCCAGCCCGTATTTCAAGCGACGGGCGTTTTATCGTATTTGCCTCAGACTCAGACAACTTGGTCGCAAACGATACCAATGGTGTCACCGATATTTTTGTACACGACCAGTTGAATTGCACGACCAGACGCATTTCATTATCGAGCGCAGGAGTACAAGCCACTGGAGGCCCGTCAACCAATCCGCAAATCTCGAATGACGGACGCTATGTTGTCTACCAATCATTAGCCAACAACCTTGTTTCTGGAGATACTAATAGCGCGGAAGACATTTTCTTGCGTGACCGTGCGACCAACACCACTACCCGTGTTTCGGTCACCAGCGGAGGTGTACAAGGAGGACTCGGCCTCCATTCATTTAACCCAGTCATTTCGGGTGACGGACGTTTTGTAGCCTTTGAATCGGGCGCGAATTTTGTCGGCGGCACAGATGCAAATGGTGGGCTGTCCGACATCTATCTACGTGACCTCACTGCCAACACCACTACCCTGCTCTCAATCAGCACCGCCGGGCAGCAAGGGAATAGTGAGTCGCGCGAACCCTCTATTTCTGGAGATGGAAGCGTCGTAGCGTATATGTCCTTCTCCTCCAATCTTGTCGCTGGCGACACCGCCGACCCGGATATTTTCGTCCGTGATCTCATCAACAATACGACGACCCTTGCTTCGGTGGCGTCAAACGGCGCCCAAGCTCCTGACAATTTTGCCGAAGCGGGGCCAGAAGTTTCAGCCGATGGGCGTTTTGTGGTTTTTGTTTCAACCGCCTCATTTGATGCAATAGACGATAATGACATCAACGATATATATGTGCGTGACCGTGTGACAAGCATCACTGAACTGGTTTCGTTGGCTTTTAACGGTACTAGCGCGTCTGACGGGGAATCATCAAATCCTTCAATTTCAACCGATGGTAACCTCGTTACTTTTGAGTCGCACGCCACAAACCTGACCAACAACGATACCGAAAATCAACTGGATATTTTCCTGCGCAATCGCACGACAGACGCAACTTCGCGCATTTCACAAAACACCACCGGCGCAGGCGGCACCCTCCCCTCATTCCGAGCAAGCATTTCAACCGATGGGCGTTATATTGCGTTCACTTCGGATGCCGATAATCTACTTGGAACAGGTGGCGACCTGAACTCCCGTACTGACGTTTTCATTTTCGACCGTTCACCGGGGTCTGGTGCGTTCTTTGCCCCTGCGAACCTAGTGGTGACTCCCGTTTCGCGCAGCCAAATCAACCTCGTATGGGTTGACAATGCCACCAATGAAACAGGTTTTAGCATTGAACGTTCCGAAAATGGGATTGACGGTTGGCAAATCATTCATGCGACCGCACCGAATGTCTCGACCTATGCCAGCACTGGTTTGATATGCAGTGCCCGCTTCTACTACCGCGTGCGTGGTTTTGTAGATGGAGATGGTATCCCTCCATATGATACGGTCTCGGCCTATACCAATCCGGCTAATGCCAGTACCTTCTCCTGTGCAGACGATAAATTAGCTGTTTTCCAATACCAAGCGGGTCAAGCTAGTTTATGGAAAAACTTCAGCAGCCCCTCGACAACCTTTGACCGTGATACCTACACGATGGGCGCTCCGGCCGCAACAGTGGGCGGCGCATGGATCATGGGGGACTGGAACACAGACTCGATCAAGACTCCCGGGGTCATGGCTACCAATGGTATCTTCTACTACACCAACTCTCTTGGGCCAACCTCCCAATGGTTTGGGATATGGATTGGTTTCCAAGGCGGCGGACGACCTGTTGTCGCGGGCCGCTTCGACTTCCGCACCATGAATGATTGTATCGGGGTTGTAGACAGCGGTCCCTTCCCGCCCTGGGGCACGGCCTTCGCACTCTACTATTCCTGCGACCTCACCAACGGGACTGCGCCGCCACTGGGCGTACAGTGGTTAAGCACGATGCTGCCCGACTCACAAGGCTTCACTGGCACCCATCAATTCTGCGCGGGCAACTTTAACAATGACCGCATTGATTCGGTAGCCATTCGGCGTGGCGCGTTTGTCGCATTCACCGACCGTGCCCCCTATCCACCTGAACCCGGTCTCTCGATCAGTTATTCGGCCTTCGATCGCGCCCAATATCTCGGCACACCCGAAGCCCCCGAAGGTTTGTTTACCTGTGGCGACTGGAACCACAATCTACAAGATAGTTTCGGCCTCTACTATACCGGAACGGGTAACTTCTGGTACCGCCAAGACCTCGACTGGAATTCTGGGCTATGGACAACCCAACAAGCAGGTAGCCCACTGGGCACAACCTTGATTGCCGCAGGCTCGTGGCGCTAATTGTCCACTCCGCTGTAACAACTCTGGGCAGGTGCTTCAACCTGCCCTTTTTTGTGTCTAGTAACTTTTGCCAATAGCGCAGAAAGGGATTGAGCAACCTCTAAAATTAGGTTAAGATGAACGGCTGAATTCGATTGGGGCCATACTTCTTGGAGTAGTCATTTTAAATATACTTATGACCAATACAATTCCACCCAACGCGACCATCGCCTGCACCATCATCTCAAAAAATTATCTCGCGGCGGCCCGTACATTGGTGAATTCGCTGCGGCAGTTCCACGACAACATATATCCTGTGGTGTTGTTGGTAGATATCATTGAGGGTGCCTTTGACCCTGCTGCCGAGAATTTCCAGACGATGTTGGCGCAAGATTTGGGCATCCCACGCTGGCCTCATTTCGCCATGAAGTATGACATCATGGAACTCAATACGGCAGTCAAACCCTATCTATTGGAAGCCCTTTTTGACCGTTTTGAAGCTCAAAAAGTTATCTATTTCGATCCTGACATCGTGATTTATCATCAGCTGGATGAACTTCTCAATCTGTTGGATGAGCATGGGGTCGTCTTGACACCTCATTTGCTAGACCCCCTCGATGATGACTTTTCCCCATCCGAACTCAACATTTTGCAGGCCGGAACGTTCAATCTTGGTTTCATCGCCCTTGCCCGAAAATATCAATGGCGCGAACTGCTCCAATGGTGGCAAAAACGGCTCTATAACAACTGCACCCGCGAAATTGATAAAGGCATGTTTGTAGATCAGCATTGGGCCGATCTGATGCCAAGTCTGTATGATGGGGTCTATATTTTACGCAACCCCGGCTACAACCTTGCCTATTGGAACTTCAAAACCCGCGATTTGCAGCATGGCCCTGATGGATATTACGTAGATAGTCCCGAAAATCCACTCATCTTTTTCCATTTCAGCGGCTTTTCGGTAGACAACCTCGAGGCGGTCTCCAAACATCAAGACCGCTTTGTGATGTCACAACTCAACGGAGCCTATCACCAGATTTTTGCTGATTATCGTCAGCGCCTGATTGATAATGACTATCACAATACGCGCAAACTGCCCTATTTTTACGGCAAATTTAGCGATGGCGTTCCAATCCCGGATATTTTGCGAATCTGTTTGCGGATGCAGGACATTGATGGTCAGCGTTGGCCCGATCCCTATGATATTGAATCACCCCAAAATTTCCGTGAATGGGCTACCTCGCCAACACCCAACGGCTACGTGTCGCCCTATCTTTTGACATTACGTGAGGTTGCGACCTATCTTAAAGAAGCCTTTCCTAGCCTCTCGGAAATCAACGAGATCGCCTATGCCAATTGGTTTGTACTGAATGAAAGTACCGAGGCGATTTTCCACCCCTTCTACCGCGCACCGATTAAAGCATCTCTCAAAAAAGTGAGGCGGGCCGAGCAAATCAACATTTCCGAGACCGTCATCGAAGCCAACAACGGACACCATACGCTATCAGGGGGTATCCTTTCGCCTCACCTTGCCCCGTCTGGTATGGGAGGGCGGTGGACACAAACTGTGCGGTACTATCGCCGTTTCCCCACCAGTGTAAAACCATTCTTACCGCCCAACCTTTTAGATGCCCCGCCTGCTATCTATACCGGGCCGGGCGGGTTCTATGGAACGATTCGCCGCCAGCTTTTACAGATGGGGGTGCTCAATCAGGTACGCCGCATGGTCGGTCTACGTCTCATCATGACGGCTCGTTTTTATGCCCAATTCCCGCGCATGAACACGATTGCCAGTGGTTTCCAATATCCGAATAAACCACCGCTCCAACCTGCCTCTCCACACCTTCTAGCCCCAAGCAGTAAGCCGCCGGACGACCTTGAGATCAAAGAGGGCACCAATATTGTCGGTTTTATTCGCTCCGAAACAGGCATTGGTCAAATCGCCCGCAATCTGATGAAATCCCTTGAAGCTGTGAATTTCCCGATTGCGGCTTTGCCCGTCGAAGCCTATGATCCTGCCCGCAAAGAAGATTTTACGGCTGATCAGTATCACCAAGGCACCCCCTACACCGTCAATGTGTTCCAAGTCAATGCCGACATGACTTTCCCTGTCCGCGATGTTCTTCCCCAGCATGTCTATGAAAGGCACTACAACATTGGCTATTGGGCGTGGGAGCTTGATCACTTCCCGGACGATTGGCAGCATTGTTTTGATGTGTATAACGAAATTTGGGTATTCAGCAGCTTTGTGCAGCGAGCCATTGCCAAAAGTGCGCCTGTGCCCGTTGTACTCATGCCAGTCTCATTTCCAATCGAACTGCCGAAGGTGATCAGTCGTGCCAAATTCGGCCTACCCGAAGATGCCTTTCTCGCGCTGTTCGTTTTTAATGCCGACAGCATCATCGAGCGCAAAAATCCTTGGGCTACGATTCGCGCTTTTGCTGAGGCCTTCACCCCCGAAGAACGCAAAGAAAAAGCCCGTCTGGTCATCAAGGTCAATCGCATTGGTAACTTCCCGGCAGAGGCCGCCCGCCTACGGGAAGAGCTAAGTCAGGTCAATGGAATTTTGCTAGAAGATTATCTCTCGCGTGAAGACACCTATGCCCTTATTAAAACCTGCGATGTCTATATTTCCCTCCATCGTTCCGAAGGATATGGTATGACATTAGCCGAGGCCATGACAATGGGGCGTCCCGTCATCGGCACGGCCTATTCTGGCAATGTGGATTTTATGAACATCAACACCAGCTACCTGATCCCATACGACCTTGTGACGATTACCGAAAATTATCATCCCTATCGCGCCGGGAATGTGTGGGCCGAACCCGATATTCATGCCGCTGCCAAAGCCCTGCGCGAAACCTATGAACATCCTGAAATCGCAGCGGAAAAAGGCCGTGCGGCGGCTGAATACATGCGGCGGTATCACAACCCACAGGTGGTCGGTGAGGCTACCGCTAATCGCATCCGTTATATTCTGAAGAGGCTTTCAAAATGACCAAAGCGCCAATTTCTGCGCCTATCACTGATAAAAACCAAATCAAATCTATGATCGAGGGGTTTAGCCCTTGGTATCATCGCATTAAGTTACCCGGCAATATTGTCACGCCCGGCCTAAACAATTCGGATGAAATGCTCTCCCATTTGGATATGTTGGGCCTACCCCGCAATGCCAAGGGGATGCGCGTTTTGGATATTGGGTGTCGAGACGGCTATTTTATGTTCGAGATGGAACGACGCGGTGCTGAGGTCATTGGCATTGACTATGCCCTCCCTACCACCACTGGTTTCTCGATTATCAGCAAAATCCTCGGCAGCAAAACGACCTTTATGGTCGAAAACGTCTATGATCTCTCACCTGAAAAACATGGACGGTTCGATCTGATTCTGTTTCTAGGGGTACTCTATCACCTGCGTCATCCTATGCTGGCCCTCGATAAAATTCGGTCTGTTTCCCGTCCGGGTGCATTATTATTTACCGAAACCCACTTGATTGATAACTATTTCCAACTCAAGGATGGCTCCTTCCTCCCGATGGGCAAAATCTCGATGAGCCTGATTGATACACCCTTGATGCAATATTATCCACAGGACAGCTTGGCGGGGGATGCCACCAATAAATTCGCTCCCAACATGGCCGCCCTACGTGCCATGACTCATGACGCCGAATTTGAGGTCTTGGCAGACTATGTGGTCGGCTCACGCGGATATGTCAAAGCGCGTGCGATTGAGGATTATAGTATCAGCCGCTTCCGTCGAATGGATGGGTCAACAGAATTAAATCGCTAGAGTCCATAAACTATTCTGAGCACTCAGAAAGCCACACATGCAGCTCAAATATCTGTTTAATGACCTCACCGATGACATGACGCCAGAGGAGCGTTATTGGTGGGATACCACTCGTAAATCATTCCGCCAATATCCAAAAGATATATTCTTTTGGCTTTCCCAGTTGCCACAAGGCGGCACCCCACCCATGCCACCACCTCACTTGCGTTATCGTGTCGCGGGGGGCTACGACGTCAAGCGCTTTAATCGCACAGGAAAAGAATCGCGCCGTGACTTTGAGGCGGCCCTTCAGTCCATCGGCATGACTTTTGACGACTTCCACAGTATTTTGGATTTTGGGGTTGGCTGCGGACGTATCATGCGCTGGATGAAAGACCTCAGCCGGACGGCCCAACTCTATGGCACAGATATTGATGAGTTAGCCATCAATTGGAGCAAAAAGTATATCCGCTATGCTCAATATGAGGTAAATCAAGGACTGCCTCCGCTCAACTATGCCGATGAGCAGTTCGATCTGGTCTATGCCCACAGTGTTTTTAGCCATTTGGACGAAAAGTACCAAGATGCGTGGTTAGGTGAGCTAAAAAGGGTTACGAAACCCGGCGCAGTGCTGCTATTAACCATACACGGTGATTTTGCGTGGCAAGGATTCTATAACAGCGCCCCTGATCTTCCCGCCATGATCCACCATGTCATGGCCTATGAAGAAAACGGTTTCTGTTTTGCCTCGGATGATGAATGGACGGGCGTTTTCCCTGATTTTTACCATTCCATGTTCCATCAAAAAAGCTATATTATGAAGCATTGGGGTCAATTCTTTACCGTTCGCAACTACCTGTTACGCGGCATGTTAAGCTATCAAGACATTGTGGTTTTGCAGAAGGAATAAACCATGACCAACCCTGCCATCACCGACCCAGCCGAAATTCGCCGTCTTGTAGATTCGTTTACGGGCTGGTATCACCGCATCACCCTCCCCGGTGGCATCGTTACCCCCGGCACCAATCACTCAGAACACACCCTTGCTGAATTGGATGCACTTGGTCTGCCGCAAGATTGCACAGGTCTGCGTGTACTGGACATCAGTTGCCGTGATGGTTTTTTCACCTTTGAACTCGAGCGGCGCGGGGCCGAGGTGGTGGGGATTGATTACGTTCAAGCTGAAAATACGGGTTTCCCCATTGCCAGCAAAATCCTCGGCAGCAAGGCCACTTATCTGGTCGAAAATATCTACAATCTCTCGCCAGACATACATGGCACCTTCGACATTGTACTATTCTTGGGTCTGCTCTATCACCTCCGCAACCCCATGCTGGCGATTGACCACGTGCGGTCAGTCACTAAACTGGGGGGCAAAGTCTTTGTCGAAAGTCACCTGATTGATAATTTCGTGAGTCTACCCAACGGCACATCCGTCAAATTAGCTGACGTTGCCCCACTGTTAGAAAATGTCGCCCTCATCCAATTCTATCCCGGTGACTCACTGCTTGGCGACCACACCAATAAAGTCGGCCCCAATATGGCAGCGCTGAAGGCTTTGTTTTACGAGGGGCAGTTCGAGGTTGAGCAAACCGCCATCTACTCCAACCGGGGTTATTTAACGGGCATTGCCGTCTATAATGAGGCGCTCGAGATTTCCCGTCGGGTAGATCAAGGGATTGAAAAGACCTCCGATGCGGGCAAAAAAGAAGCCGTCCCACTTCAACAAGCGGCACAATCTGGGCCTGATCTAAGTGGCAGCTTTTGGAAAATCTCCGAGTCTTCGGCGGCGGTTTCCGCAGCACTCGATTTGCAGAGTCGTCAGTGGGAAGAAGAGCGCCAAAGTCTACATGACAACATCAAACGGGCCGAGGAATATGCCACTGCGCTCAAGACACTGGTCGGTGACCGTGAACAAGAATTAGCCGAAAGCAAAAAAGCTATCACTGCTCTTGAAGAGATGGTCAAAACGAAAGATACCGAACTTGCTACAGTGCATGAGGTATTAAACGCCACCCGGAGCGCTGCTGAATCGCAACGGGACAGCATCATGGAAATTTTGAAAGCCCGTGAAGCCGAACTTGCAGCTGCTTTGGAGCAATTAACGGCGGCCAAGACCACTATTGATCAGCAGCAGACCGAATTACAGACGATTAAACAAACTTTCGCCTATAAAGCGGATCAGCGGCTGCGACGGCGGTCATCTCAATAGATTTCATGAAACCAGCAACCTTGCAAGCCAAAGTGTTGAACCGAAGTACGGCATTGGTGCTGCTGGTTATCATTGTGTTGATTACCTTATCGCTGATCTACCGTCCCACTTTCCAGACCATCATCAACGGCTCATCACACATCATGATGATTGATGTAGGCGAGACCCAAGCCGTTCTCAACACGTGGGGTACACTGCATCCAACTGGCTACCCCCTGTACGTGATGCTCAGTAGCGGACTGGTTGCGGCGCTAAAACTGATCGGGGTCTCTGCCACCACCGCCCCTGCCCTCGTCTCATGGTTATGGGGAGGGGTGGCCCTGATACTGGTCTACGCATTGGCGACCCACCTTACTCAAAAACCCATTCTCGCCGCTGTTATGACCTTTGTGCTTGGCCTCACGCGGTTTGTATGGGTACATAATGTTATTGCCGAGGTCTATTCATTCACCTTCCTGCTGCAAATCCTCCTGTTACTGGTGGCCCTCTGGCGGAAACCCATTCGACACCGTATCCTTTGGTTAGCGTTCATCGGAGGCATTGGCGTCTTTCATCACCGCACCATTACGCTGTTGATCCCAGCCCTCCTCTATGCTGCATGGCCCGATGTCAAACCCTTGCTTCGCAAACCATCCATGTTGATATTGGCGCTTCTGCTTGGTTTGATCGGTTTTCTGCCTTACCTGTATCTCCCGCTCCGTGCCAACCCCGACGCGACATGGGTCTATGGCGAACCCAATACACTATCGGGGTTTTGGGAGCAGTTTATGGGAAAAGAAGCCAATCATTTTTTTGGCTTGCCAGATTCTCAAGTAGCCTTTCAGCAAAATTTCGACAAAATCAACGATATTATGGTGCAAGGGGTGAGTATTCCGGGGATTCTGTTGGGGTTGCTAGGATTAGTCATCGCCTTGCGAAATCCTCAGTATCGGCGGCCCAGTCTAACACTAATTTTGGCATTGATACCCAACTACGTCTTTGCCGTAGGTCTTTTTAGCGATGTTCTTGCCCCAAACATCTTCGCCGTGCAACTGGCATTCGCGTTCGGTTGGCTGTTTTTAGTGGATGAGGTCTTGCAAATAGCCTCACGCAATCGTCAAGAACAGGTGCATCGTTGGCACACCAAATTACAATTCGCCGTCTATGCCGCCCTTGCCGCTGCCCTAATCTACTTCAGTCTATGGCTGTACGACCAGAACCACAACTTTATACAGAACATCACCCATGACCGCACAGGTCTGGAGACGATTGCCCTTGCCGAAAATGCTCCCCCTAACTCCACCTTAATGCTGGCATGGGGGCCGCGTTTTTATGCCATTGGTTTTGCACAGGATGTCGAACATCAATTAACCTATATCCGCCGTGCCGATCACAAAGCCGATTTTGATGCCCTATTGCAGCAAGGGCCACTGATTACCCCCGAATATACATTTTTTAATCAACCCATTGCATGGTGGGAAAACCGTCTCGGTACAAAAATTTATCTGCGAGCCGTCGCCCCATATCTGGTACAGATTGATACCAAGCCCCGCTTCGCTGAAACGCCAGTTACCCTACCTGCTGATTTTGATGCCCCCGTTCCCGTCATCGCCCTAGATGCCCAAATTACCTGTACCCGTCAAACTATTGTCCTCACGGTAGATTGGGCCGCAGCGGAGACCCCATCTCGCAATTTACACATCATGGTGCATTTGTTAGATGCAAATGGGGAAGTCATTGACCAAGCCGACCAGTCCGCTCCCATTTACGGTTGGCGACCCATGACCGATTGGCTGCCCAACGAAATCGTGACGGATGTGTATCCTCTACCCCGTCACTCAGATGCGATAAATGTGCGCTTCGGCCTATATGAACAACTCGCCGACGAGATTTTCCAAAATTACAGCGTTCAGACCTTGCCCGTCCGATGTGAACCATAAAAAAACCCCCGGAGATAACGCCGAGGGTTAATGAGTTCAGGATAATTTCGTGTTATGGCAGGGCATTCACGGCAGAGGAGTATAAATTCCCAACGCCGGGGCCGAGTACAACCAGCACGATGATTACGATAAGCGCAACCAGCATAATAATTAAGGCATACTCCACCAATCCCTGCCCATCTTGATTTTTCTTCAACCAAGCGGACATGGGCCTACTCCTTTGTCAAACTTCTCCTTTGCTTCGGTATGAAAAAACCCCCGGCACAAGCCGAGGGTTTAGACTTTGAGTCGAGCGTTCTGCGATTACAGCGAACGAATGATGCTGCTGAAAATGTTACCAATGGCTGGGCCGAGGACAATCAAAATGATAATCACGACGACGGCAACCAGAACGAGAATCAGAGCATATTCAACGAGGCCTTGGCCTTTTTCACGTGGCAGATACAGCATGTTAAATCTCCTCAAATAGATGGAAAATTGCAGATGATGACTACAGTGTACAATGAAGCAGGGGGAGAATCAAGCACCATTTATGAATTTTTTGTAAAGTTTGTTCGCTATCTCAATTTTAACTTTATCATTAGTGGCTCTCGCTCTTGACCCCATTCAGCTACACGTTAAAATGTCACGCCATGAAAAACAATCTCCTTACACGCTTTGCGTCACTACTGCCGGGGTGGGCATGGTTTGGCCTTGTAGTCGCCCTCACGAGCGCCATTACAATGGGCATCATTGCCGGGGTCGTCGTTTCAAACGATAAAAACGACCCATCCGATATTGAGGTCGAGGAAAACCCTCTGCCTGTCGTGATGGATGTCACCCGCCTCCCAACTTTCACGTCGTTGCCAAGCCATACCCCTACCCAAACGGCCTCCCCCACCATTACACAAACACTGACACAAGCGCCTCCAACTGTGATTGCCCAAATCTCAACCGTCTCGACACCTGTACCAACCGCCACCTTATTACCTGTCACCTCCGCTACCGTGACCTGTCCACATCCAGATGGCTGGGTCAGCCACATGGTACAAGAAGGCGATACCCTGTTTGCTTTCCAGTTAGGCGCGGGTCGGGCAGGCAGTCCGACGACGGTGGATGAAATTTTGGCCGCCAATTGCCTAACCTCTTCCTTTTTGACCATTGGGCAAACCTTGTGGCTGCCCCCCGGCGCGGCAGATCAAGCCCCACCTTCCCAACCCATCGTGGCGGGATTACCAGCAGGCACAAAACGTACCCCCAACTGCCCCTGCACTATCGAAGTCAAATCCGGTTGGCGTCTGGAGCAAATCGCCGATGCCCTTAACAGCACCCCCGTCGCCTTCACAGGGGCCGATTTTATGGCGGTCACAGGTCGTAGCGCCGCCATCCCCCCGCGTGATTTTCTGTCGTCCGTGCCAGCAGGGTCGGGCTTAGAGGGGTTCATGTTCCCCGGCACCTATACCCTGCAAAACGACACCACCGCCGAAGCCTTCCGCAATATGATGTTAGATGCCTTTGGCGCAAATGCCAGCGGATTGGCCGCCCCCGGCTACACCCTTTATCAAACCGTGATTTTGGCCTCCATCATCCAGCGCGAGGTCAATATGCCAAGCGAGCAACCCACCGTCAGCAGCGTCTTTCATAATCGGCTGGCGTCAGGCAAAGGTCTCGGTGCAACCGTCACCCTTATGTATGGCCTCGGCACTTCCGGCAATTGGTGGCCGCACATTTGCTGTGGCATGACCGACATCGACATCCCCTACAACACCAACCTTCATGCGGGTCTGACCCCCACCCCCATCAGCAACCCCGGTCTGACCGCCCTACAAGCCGCCGCCAACCCCGCCCAGACAGGTTATATGTATTTCACGTCCCGCTGCGACGGCACAGGTATCGCCTATTCCGTCACCTACGAAGAACACCTCGCCAATGTGACATGTGGGCAATGAATGAGGTATTAGCCGTTTGCTTCAATAAGAGCTATTTCGTCGTCCGATAACCCGTACAATTCATAAACCAACAGATCGATTTGTGCATCTAATAGTTCAACTTCCTGTTTAAGTTTATGCCGACGATCCTCTAGCATAGTTTCAGCTATCATCAAGTCTTTTTGGAGTACAAGCATCTGTTGAACCATTTTTACCATGTTATCGTGATGGGCTTTATTGGTCTGAGAGTCAAAGTCAATGTGTCTGATGGGGAATTGTTCAAGGTATATCCCTTTAAGTTCAGGGAAAATAGCTTTAAAGTCGCCATATAGTAGCTGCCATAACCATTGGGTGAACTTAGAGTTTAGAATACCTAAAATATAGTGAGGGGCATATAATTCAACTGGCTTTATAGTAAAAATATTCCCGGTCACACAATATGGATTTTCGTCATAAGATGCAATCGGATAATAACCTATTTGGCGTACCACTATTTTGCTGGATAGATGAACTTTCGGATTCCATGTACCACCTGCATTTGGGGGCTTCTCAAAATAAACATATTCTTTCGCTGGCTCTATGAAATATCTGTTCACGTCTGTTCCAGTAATAATAGGTAGCCATTTCTCGCTTTTTGGTGACTTTGAAATATATTTATCTCGATCCCCTGTAATTAATCCCCGATTGACTTTAGCGATACTTGCCAGTGGATCACTATTATCCTGAATGCGTCGAAACAAGCTGACGGATTGATCGGACAACTTTATATTCCATGAACCACTGCTCAATAGTATTAAATCTTCTTGTCGAATGGTGTGGCGATACGAAGCAGAACTCTGGTCGTTGGTCAGAAATAGCTCATCAACATTCAACGCCACTGCTATAGAGTTGGCTTGGCGACCCCCTGCTTCATTTTCTTTTTGCAAAACTATAATTGCATTATTTACTTCAGCATCAGGAAACAATTGCTCAGATGAAACCGCAATCTCAAGAATTTTACATTCATCTGTTATCATGTTTCTGAGTTTATCGGTATAAACATTGGTGATAAAGGTATTCGGTACAATGAGGCCAATATAACTGTTGTTACGGGCAATATCTAAACATTTCTCCATAAAAAGGTGAAAAATATCTATCTTAAAGCTGGCAACCTTAAAATTCGCATTTAAGTATTCAAGTAGTCTCCGATCAGCATTGTGAGGTTGTAGCATCCCATATGGTGGATTGCCAATTACGATGTCGAAACCACCTTTTTCAAATATTTCAGGAAATTCCCGCTTCCAACTAAAGGCCGTATCCCCTGCTAGGTCTTTATCATCAACCAAGCTATTGCCTTGTCGAATATTGGGTAAATGTGGCAAGTGTTCCCGGTTAGCAACTGATCGCAACCATAAATTCAATTTGGTGATTTCAACTGCTTGGGTATCTAAATCTACTCCATAGAGGTTATTTGCAAGAATATGTTTGCGACGGTCTGCATCGGCTTTTGGATTTTCGCCGATTATTTCCCCTCGTTCATGCGCCACAAAATTGTCAAGTACATCAAAGGCTTCAAGTAAAAATGACCCCGAACCACAAGCCGGATCAAGAACTTTGATATTCAGAGCAAAATCTAAACCACCCTTTTCTAGCATCCGGCCTAAAGTATTTTGGACAATATATTTCACCACGAAGCGCGGCGTATAAAAGATTCCTTGTTGTTTGCGCTTTCCCCGCTTACTAACAACTTCCGTCGCGTCTGGATTTTGGGCAATGTAACCCAAGTATTGCTCATAGATTGTTCCCAAAACATCGGCCCCGATTGCACTGAAATCGTAAAAACCGTACCCACCCGGTAACTCATGCAAACCCTCAATAATCTTGATATAAGGAGCAGGTTCACTTTCGGCGTTTTCTGAGAAATGGGGAGCAAATAGCCCAGAATTATAAGAATCATTCAATTCACGAAATAATTCTGATAAATTAGTGACCAAATTACCCTTATGGCCTTTTGACTCCCATTCTCGTAAAAGTGGAATTAAGCGTTGTTCCTCGATGAGACGATCTTCAACTGTGCGAATAAAGATTAGACGGTTGAGAATTCGCTGCACAGCCTCATCAACCTGCTTAACACTCCATAACGGATTGTATGGCCTCAGATGACGGAAAAGTTCATGCCGCCAAGTGGCTAGGTCTTGAAAAAGTTTCTTATCAACGGCGGTTTTCTTGATTTTTTTGCCAACTTTTTCGGCCTCACGGTCAATAACACCAGCTAGTACAGCTTCTTTCGACAGAAGCATCAGTTCATCAAAATTTTCGAGATATTCTTCCCAATGCAAGTGTTTAAAAATTGCCCTAGCGGGAATAGTCTCCTGCCACTCCGCATTAAATATTTTGAGTTCTTCAAAATTAGACAGCACCGCCCAAGTGACACCTTTAAGCCATGAATAGGTAATGGCTTGGTTAGCCCAACGAGGATCATCTAGGTCTTCGTGGACTCTCTTAGTTTCTAGGAAGAAACGGGGTACACCATTCAACCGAAAAGCAAAATCTACCCGCCCCCGTGAAACATTTTCCTCTGGCGCTACTTCGCGTGCGTTGCGGGTATTCCAACCGAGAGCCTCAAACAAAGGCAAAATAAACTGTTGGCGCGTTGCTGCCTCATTATAGGATTTTCGGTCTTTCAGGCTTAATGCCGAAAACTCATTGACAAGCCGCTCAACATCTAATTTTGCCTGTTGATAAGATACCAATTCGATACGACCTTTCATTCGACCTAAAATATCTGTCTAGGATACCTTTAGTATGGAATATAGCAAATATTTCTAAACATGGTGGTCGCTAATTATGTTATTCCATCAAGCCCTGCTCCAAATCCGCGATAATATCCTGCACATCCTCAATCCCCACCGACAGCCGCACCAGGCCTTCCCCAATCCCCATCGCGGCCCGATCCTCTGGCGACAATCGAAAATGGGTCATACTTGCGGGGTGCTGAATCAGCGTATCCACCGTGCCCAAGCTGACCGCCAATTCGCACAACTGCACCCGATTCATCAATCGCGCCCCGGCTGCATATCCACCCTGCAATTCAAACGACAGCATCGCCCCAAAATCGTCCATCTGCCGTTTCGCCAATTCATGCTGCCCAAACGACTTCAACCCCGGATAATAAACCCGCTTGACGGCTGGATGGGCTTCTAGAAATTGCGCCACCGCCATCGCGTTTTCGCAGTGCCGTTCCATCCGCACATGCAGCGTCCGCAAGCCCAACAGCGTCAGCCACGCATCCATCGGCCCCGCCACCCCACCATAATGAAATAAGGCCGTCCGAAATAGCCGATATAAATCTTCATGCGGCGTGATAATGGCTCCGCCAACCACCTGCCCATGCCCACTCAGATATTTAGTCGTGCTGTGGATACCGACATCCACCCCCATTTCCAGAGGTCGTTGCAGATACGGTGTCGCAAAGGTGTTATCAATGACCACCCGCGCTCCCACCGCCTGTGCCCGCTCAACCACCCCGCAAATATCGGTGAGCGCCATCGTCGGGTTAACCGGGGTCTCGATATAGACCACCTTCACATTTTCGGCTTCGGATAACACCCGTTCCAAATCATCCAGATTCGGGCCATCAAACACGACGTGCCGCACGCCTTTTTCTTTGAGGTGATAGGCGAATAAATTATACGAATAGCCATAAATCGCCTGTTGCGAAACAATGGTGTCTCCGGCGTTGACCATCGGCAAAATCACCGTGCTAATCGCCGCCATCCCCGACCCACACATCAGTCCATACGGCTGTTGGGTCAGATTTTTCCCTTCTAACGCCGCGATTGCCGCCGCCGTCGCATCGGTGTTGGGGTTACTCAGTCGCCCGTAGATATAGCCGTCGCGCTCCTCTTTCCAGATGGCTTGCCCACTTTCCACACTGTCAAACCAATACGTCGAGGATTGATAAATCGGCTGGACATGGGCGTGCGTCTCATTCACTTCTTTGCCCGCGTGTGTCGCCACTGTGCCAAATCCTGCTTTTTGTCCATCTAGTTTTTTCGCCACAAAAATATCCCCCATTTGAGTTTGAAATGTAAATCCAAAAGAAAAAAGCTCCCGCCAATGACAGGAGCTTCAATCTATGCTCAATAAGCTGGCGGAATCGCTAGAACCTAGCGTCCATTACCCATCACATGATAACCATTGGATGATTCTTCGCCGACCTCGACAGGCACAACGCCGTTAGTCTTAATCGCCGACAGCACCATGCTGGTATGTACCTTATCCACACCGGGGATAATGGTCAACTCTTCCATCAAGAAATTTTCAAGGGCCTGAATGCTAGGAACAGCGACTTTGAGGAGATAATCGGTAGAGCCAGTGAGGTGATAGGCTTCCAGCACTTGGGGGAATTCCCGAATACGCGCCGAAACCTGCTGCAAAGGTTCGCGCTGATGATGTACCAGTGTCACCCCAACATAACAAATGAGTGGATTGCCAACACTGGCCGGGTCAACAATGGCCTGATACCCCTGAATAATACCCTGTTCTTCCAATTTGCGTACCCGTGCCAACACCGCTGGCGCAGATAAATCCACAATTTCTGCCAGCCGTGTATGAGCAATACGCCCATCTTGTTGCAATACTTCAAGTATCTGACGATCTTTTTTGTCCATAACCATCTAAGCCTTAATCAACCTCTAGTTGCAGAGGACATAGTTCGTTTCTCAAACTATCTCTTGTTTATAAATTGAAAGTTTATCAGGGGATAAACTTAGAGACAATAGCCTGACATTGGTAGATTTCTACAAATGTTTAGGCTTTATTTCTCGATTTACGAAGATGGAGGCGTAATTTATTTCTCGAAGAGGGCACGATGCGGATAGACCAATTCACGTGGGCGGATGTGATTTCCTTCCAACGCCTGCGAATTGGCTCGTTCAAAGTCACGCTGCATATCTTCAATGCGCTGCAACTGAGCCGGGGAAGGCTCTAATGAAAACACAATCACCGAAACTGTATAGAGGCCGGGGACAAACACCACCCACCGTTCATCCTGCAACTTGCGGCGGGCAAGATTGGCAAACCCGCGTTCATTCACAATCGCACGTAGCTTGGTCAGCAGCGGCGCGACCTGTTGCAAGGGGAGTTGCACCGTGCCGGTCACAATGATCGGTTTCTGTAGAGCCAGATGGTAAATCGCATACGATTCAATCTTGGCCTGATAATAATCGCGCAAAAATCCGGTATGGCCGGGGCGCATCACCGATTGCCAAGCCCCGGTTTGGGGGTCACGCTTCAGCAGCATTTCAGTAATCTGACGTTGTTCCTGATAGCGTTGATAGATGGCATGGAATTGTGCCCGGTTGATTTTGCCCTGTGCAAATTCCTCCGCCACCACCGCCATTTTTTGACGCAGCCGTTCCAATGCTTGGGCAGCCTGTTCTTCAACCGAAGCCGATTGGTCAATTTCCTCGGTTGGCGTCGGGTCAGCTTTGAGTGGCATCGCAGGGCGGGATGGACGGCGCGGCATGGTCGGTTTGACAGGTTGGCGCTGGGGTTCCGGGTCTTCGGGGCGTACAGGCGACGTGTTATAACCCGGCACAGGTGAAACCCGCGAACTGGTCTGAATAGGACTCATCGGCTCAATCGGCGGTTCATTGGGCGGCTGGCTTTGTCCGGCCTTAATAGCCCGTTGAATGAGAGATTGTTCGTCAGAGTTTTCGAGCGGAGTATTGGGGTCCACGCGCTTTACCTTCAAAACCTACCTTGCGATCATTTTTAATACTATCAGAAAAGCGATTGGCGCGAAAATCGGTAGAGCCTGACCAAACCAACTTCTAACGCGACAGCGACCACTGGTTGTTGAGCAGATCATGATGCTCATGGGCTAGTTGGCCTGCTTGCCGAAAAATTTCAGCCACCCCCTCCCCTGTTGCCGCACTGACACTCATAAAACGAATTCCCTCAAAGGTGGCCCAACCCTGCGCCTCGCTCATCGGCACAATCGAAGGCAGGTCATTTTTATTTCCGACCACGACGAGGGGCATATTGGAGCGTATACGCTGAACTTCTTGTTTCCAACGATATAGCCCAAAAAAAGACACCGGTGAGGTCACATCGTACACCATGACGACGGCTAAGGTATCGGCAAAAAGGACTTGAGGAGGAGTACGCCGATAATCAGTGCTTTCAAAAATATCCAGTGTAACAGGGACTTCCTCAACCAATACGTTTTCCTTGCGCAAAGAAGTCCCAATCGCCTCAGCCTCAAAACGATTTTGGCAGGCGCGGCGAATTAGGCTTGTTTTGCCCACCTGCGGGTCCCCCACCACGACAATCCTATAGATGAGATTTTCAGCGTCGCCCTCATGGGTATCGTTCTCTAGGGTACTTCTCTGATCTACCATTCCGACTGTTTCCAATTCATTCGTGCCAATGGTTGTAGTATAACACACACCCTTTTGCACGATTGTCAGGTTGCAGAAATCAATATGACAGCTATACTAGCGGCGTTTGAATAGAATAACGCAGCGAAGTCGAGGAATAGATTTGAAACGTCTGTTAGGTTGGCAAAAATTCATAATTTCCGTCGGAATGTACCTGAGCCTAACCCTTGCTCTGGCAGCTTGCAATGGTGGAAACTCCGACGAGGCCAACAAACCCGCCCCCCAAATTGAAGCTAACGCCCAAACGCCACAGTCTGCTACTACCACTGGCCCTGCGCTTGCGGGTTTGGTCAATGACGATCCCATCACCCAAGAGCAGTTTGAAATGGAAGTCGCCGCCAGTTTAACAGCCCTTGGCGATCAGCAGCCCGCCGACCTCTTGGCCTTTGAAACCGAGATTTTAGATCGCATGATTGACCAAAAATTGGTGGAGCAATACGCCGCCGCCCATAACATCATCATCACCGACGAAATGGTGCAAACCGAACTGCAAACCCTAGAGGAAACAGCGGCGCAGAGCGGATCATCGCTAGAAGTGGCGTTTATCGGCTATCCACCCGAAATGTATGCCCAAAAAGTGCGCGAAAATTTAATCTGGCAGGCCGTGAGCCAAGCCATCACCGCCGATGTACCGACCACCACCACCCAAATTCATGCCCGCCATATTTTGGTCAAAGACGAACAGATGGGGCGCTCTCTATTAGAGCAACTTGCCAATGGTGGCGATTTTGCCCAACTCGCGCTGGAATTTTCCAAAGATGGTTCAACCGCCAGCGCAGGTGGCGATTTAGGTTGGATTTCGCCCGGTGATCTATTGCAACCGGAGGTGGAAAAGGTCTTGTTCCAAATGCCTGCCAATTCGCGTTGGCCCGATCCTATCCCGAGCAGCCTCGGTTATCATGTCGTGGAAGTTTTGGAAGTAGCCGAAGGGCGTCCCATTGACCCAGTTCATCGCACCGAGCTCCAAGACCAGATGTTTACTGACTGGCTTGCCGAACAGCGATCAACGGCAAATATCACCCACTTGGTCGGCATGAATGCTCAATAGCGAATATCAATGGATAAATGCTATACTGTTCAACGCACTCGTCAATATCCGGTTAACTATTCGTCGTCTACGCGCTCATAAGGAGCCAAAAAATGGCCCAACGCGATAATACCCTTTATAACCTCATTACTTTATTTTTTATGGGATTAAGCATTATTGCATGTGTGGTCTCCCTTTTGATTGTCGGCGGCGCGGTGGATGCTGGCCCGTTTGAACCTGCAACCGATGTCCCAATTCCAACCGTCCAAACGTCAGTTCCCAGTTTCACCCCCAGCTTGACTCCGCCACCCACCGAGACCCCAGTGGCGACCAATACACCAGTTGATACCGCCACATGGACACCATTTCCAACTGCTACACCGAGCAACACTTTTGTGCCGACCACTACCCATACTCCGACCCGCACACGCACATTTACCCCGTCTGCTACTTTTACGGGGACACCGCAGCCAACCGAGACCAGTACACCCACCAGTACACCAACCGAAACCCTGACCCTGACGCCATCATTTACCGCGACCTTTACCGTGACGCCATCGCCAACTGGCCCAACCGCCACGCCATCCTTTACAACTGCGCCATTCGCCTTAACAGTTGGGGAAGGAACACCCCTCTTCCGCGATGCCTACCTACACCCCGGCTGTCAATGGCAGGGCTTTGCGGGCCAAATTCGTGGACTAGACACCAGCCCGCTGATTGGCTATATCATCCAAGTCACCACCGAAGCAGGCACCAAACTCACACAGGTCAGCGGCACCAATACCAATTATGGCCCGTCGGGTTGGGAAATTCAGGTCAGTTCCAATGGGCAAGCCACAGGCCGCTATCGGGTGCAGGTCTTTACCGCCAATGGAGCAACCGCCGTTTCACCCGAAATCACTATTTCCTTTAGCGCGAATTGCCAGCAAAACCTGACCCTGCTGAACTTTGTCCAAGTCGCGCCCCTGCCACAATAAAGGGTGTCATGAGCAACTCAGCGCTTGATCGTCATACTCCCCCTCCCCCTGCCAGCCCACATAAAGGCGGGGGGATGAACTGCCTAGATGTCATCACCGTTTTGTTTTTGTTGGCCTCCGTAGTCATCATCAGCGCTACCGTGCTAATTATTAATGACCCCGAAGCGCCCTTTAACCCATTTCCCAAAGCGACCCTGCCCAAATTAGTCGAATTTCCGACGGCTGGCCCAACCAGCACACCGTCCAATACCCCCACCATGACCGTCACCCCGCTGCCGCCGACGCCTTTCCCGACCTTTACGCCCACCAGCACCTTTACTCCAACAGCCTCCCCCACCATTACCCCGACGCTTGTCATTCCGGGGGCCGCCGCGACTACCGACCCCAGCCTTCCCGCCGATGCCCAACCCGGCCTCAATTTAGTCACCCCTACCGAGGAGATCACCTCCGCTTTCCCGTTTATTACACGCGATGTGCGTTATGAAGCCAATCTCAATTCGCAGGGCTGCCAATGGGTCAGCATCGCCGGGAATGTGACAGGCATCAGTGGCGAACCCCTGACCGACCTAGCCATTGAGGTCATTGGGGACGGCTATCAAAAGATTTTATTCAGCGGAAGCGCCCAACAGTTTGGCCTCTCCGGTTTTGAATTTCCGGTTGGCACGACCCCCCGCCGCCTTCAATTTTCAGTCCAACTCCTCAACTCAACGGGTGTGCCGATTTCCGATTTTATTTTTGTGACAACGGGCGAAACCTGTTCGGACAATGTAGCCATCGTCGAATTTGTCCAAACCCGCTCCTATCAATAGAGGTACCCCATGAACATCCCCCGTATCAGCAGCGGCATTCCCGCCCTAGATAATATGCTCAGTGGTGGCTTCATTTCCGAATCGTCCACCTTGCTACGCGGCGCACCCGGCACTGGCAAGACGACCTTCGCCTTTCAATTTTTGATCGAGGGCCTGCGCCAAAATCAACCCGGCTTGCTGGTCGCCTTTGAGGAATTCCCTGAATCACTCTATCGAGATGCCGCTTCATTGGGATGGGACTTAAAATCTTTTGAAGCATCCGGTTTGCTGCATATCATGTTCACTTCCCCTGAAGTATTTTTGCACAGCCTATCCACCCCAGAAAGTGCCTTGACGCGCCGCCTCCATGAACACAATATTCAACGCATCGCGCTGGACAGTCTGACCCACTTCACCCGTATAACCACCAACACCCATGAACTGCGCGACATCTATAATCGCGTCATCAACGGGATACGCCGCGAACAATTGACGGGTCTCTATCTTGCCGAAGAGATGCGCTCAGATTTCACCGCCGATGAAAAAGGCCGCCTGTCGTTTATTGTGGATTGCATTGTGCTGCTGCGTTATCTGGAAATTGACAGCGCCATCGAGCGGGCCATCACCGTCCTCAAAATGCGCTCCTCGGACCATGACAAACAAATTCACCGCTTCACCATCGAGGCCAACGATGCCCCCTATGCCTCACGTATTCACATTGGCCCACCCCTCCAAGGCAAAGCCGGACTGCTTGCAGGCTTGACAGAACGCCGAATTATTAGTAACGTTCGCTCCACACAATAATCGAAATTCAACCCTCGCCCCAATAACTTCTTGTCTCCCCCTCTCTACTGGGTGGAGAGGGGGTTGGGGGGTGAGGATGTTTTTCCGCACCAACACACATTTTAGCCAAGCCATGTCCTACGAAAACCTACCCATGCACAATCTCTATATCGTCCCTACCCCCATCGGCAACCTAGAAGATTTGACCCTGCGTGCGCTGCGGATTTTGCGCGAAGTCGCCCTCATCGCCGCCGAGGATACCCGTACCTCCCGCATTTTGCTGGATCATTACGACATCAAAACCCCCCTCATCAGCTATCACGAACACAACAAGCTGATCCGCCTCAAGGATATTATCGAGACCCTTCAGCAAGGCGATGTCGCGCTCATTTCCGATGCTGGCACCCCCGGCATCTCCGACCCCGGCTATGAATTGGTGCAGGCCGCTATCTCAATGGGGATTAACGTTATTCCCCTGCCCGGTGCGAACGCCGCCACCACCGCCCTTGTCGCGTCCGGCCTCCCCACCGACAGCTATCTCTATCTCGGCTTCCCCCCGCGCAAAACCACCCAACTGCGCCAATTTATCGAAGACCTCTCGATTGAGCGCCGCACGATGATTTTTTATGAAAGCCCCAACCGCCTGACCAAAACCTTAGCCGTCATGTTGGAGATTTTGGAAGATCGCCCTGCCGTCGTCGCCCGTGAACTGACCAAGCTCTATGAGGAAATTTTGCGCGGCAGCCTGACCGAACTGATCCAGCACTTTTTGGAAACACCCCCACGCGGCGAAATCACCTTACTGGTCGCGGGTTATGTCGAAGAAGGGGTCCCGGAATTATGGGATGAAGCCCGGGTGCGGGCAGTTTTAGCAGGTCGTCTGGCGCAGGGCGAAAAACGCAGCGCCGCCGTCAAAGCCGTTGCCCAAGAATCCGGTTGGGATCGCCGCACTTTATACGACATGGAGTTGTAATTCTCCTGTCATGTTATTATCTCTCGCCCCTCAATAGACACTGTTCTCACAGCCGGGGAATTCAAATCCACTTCCTCGGCTTGTACAAAAATGTAGACAACCTACCTTTTAAGCCCTCTCCTCATTTATCATAAAATGGCCCATTGACGGCCTTGTGTCTTTTTTAACAATTACTTGACAAAAGTTAGAACTTTCACATTCTAACCCTAACCCTATGGTAATCCGTAAAAGAATTGTGAATAATGTAAAGAGACCTACCGTATTAATTCTATCTTTACGACACTATTGTTCCACACTGTAGGTAGCCTTTATCGGAGGTATGCTTTGATTTCGTTCAAGCGATTTGTAGGAATTGCTTTTGTAGTCGCCTTTATGGGCATCGCCGTCGTCTCTTCGCCAACACACCGATCCGAGGCATCGTTATCCATTACTCAGGACAATACGGGCGGAAGCCCCGCTCAATTTGTGGATGATCCAATCGGTACGCCTGCCCCAGCCCAAACCACTGGCAATCAATATTATGTCGCCACCAATGGCAATAATAGCTGGCCCGGTACGGTGTCCCAGCCATGGCGCACCATTCAATATGCGGCGGGTCGCGTGGTCGCGGGCGATGTCGTCTGGATTCGCGGCGGCACCTATGTTGAACAAGTGACGCCAGCCAATTCCGGTCAGGCAGGCCGCCCGATCACCTATAAAGCCTATCCGGGTGAACAACCAATCATTGACGGGCAAAACAACAGTGCCCGCCTTTACAATATTTTGCTGGTCAATCGCCGTTTTATCACCTTCGACGGCATCCGGGTCGAAGAGCCTTGGGTCTCTTGGGTACTAATCCAAGATAGCGACTACATCACCATGCAAAATATGCAGTTTATGAACCCCACCTACCCCACCAGTATGCAGCGGAATTTCTGGGGTATTGATATTCGCAACAGCAACAACAACCGCATCACAAGTTCGGTGTTGGATCGTTGGGGGCGCTACGATGAAGGCGACAGCGAAGGCAATCATATCGGGATTCATGGCAACAACAACATGACGCGCGGTATCTACAATGTCATCGAATATAACACCTTCACCTATGGCGCACAGGGCTGCATTATCCTAAATGCGTCCTATAACGTCATTCGCAACAATACGTTCTACAACGATTGGCAAAAGGGCATTTATGTCGGCTGGTTTACCAATCCCGGCGGCGAACCCGCTGGCACAGATTGGGTTGCCTACCGTAACCTCATCGAGAACAACCAGTTCATCCGCTCCAATAATTCAGAGTACGATCACGGGGGCTTAGGCATCGAATCCACTGCCGCTGGCTCCATCATTCGCCGTAACGTCATGCGCAATAACGACCACTTTGGCCTAATCGTGACCGTATTCGGCAACGGCTATGCGCTGCGTGATTGGCAAACCCATATCTATAACAACACCATCGTCTATAATGGGCTAGACCGCTTCCAATATCGTGGGCATGGTCTCACCATTAGCAATCACGGCCTCGGCCTAGAACTGCATGATACGGTGGTCAAAAACAACATCATCTATGGCAATTTGACCCATGCGGATGGCAACGTCAATCATATCAATATCGAGGTGACGGGTTCTGCCAATAATCCACCACATGGCCGGACGGTTTTTGCAGGTAATCTGATCGAAAATCCTCGCCCCACGACCTGCCAAAATAACATCAACCGCAATGGACAAGGCGGCGGAGATTGCCCCATCTACATGGATGGTGTCGGGTCGGGGAATGTCGCGTTTTGGCAGGCCCGCTACCCCACCTATTTCTACGGCAATCGTGAAGGCAATCCCGGCTTTGCCAGTTATGACCCCGCCAACGGTGTATTCGATTTGACCCTCACCGCTGGTTCGCTCGCCATAGACGCAGGATCGCCTCTCACAGCTACCCGATCTGCCGGTACGGGCAATGTGCTTCCGGTCTGGGATGCCTATTATTTTGCCGACAGCTATGGGGGCATGATTCAGCCGGACATCATTCGGGTTGGCAATTCGGTTGCGCGTATCGTCTCAATAGACATCAATAACCATAACATCACCCTTGACCGGACATTGACGTGGACGGCTAACGCCTACGTGAATCTCCAATATTTTGGATCAGGGCCAGATATTGGTGCCTATGAATTTAGCCAACCCGACACCGTTGTGTTATTTAATCCCGCCATCCCGCGTGCCGCCCTCCTAAATACACTGCAAGATTTGCCACCAAATTCGGCCTACACCGTGTTCGATACGGGATCGAGTGTTACCACTGGCCGATGGGTTATGGGTGACTGGAATGGGGACGGGTTACGCACGCTAGGCGTATTTAACGCAGGGGCTTTCTACTACACCAATAATTATGGGCAGAGTGGAAATTGGACAGGCATTTGGATTGGGCCGAATGGCATTCCAGTATCGGGCCGTTTTAGCACTACCGCCAACAATGACTGTATCGGTGTGGTAGACAGCGCCAATTTCCCGCCCTATGGTACGGCCTTCGCCCTGTATTTCACCTGTAATCTTACTAGCGGGCCGACACCTCCCCTGAGCTATCAATGGCTCAGTGTGCTGCTGCCAGATTCTCAAGGCTTTACGGGTGTGCATCAATTTGGCGCAGGCGATTTTGACGGGGATGGCATAGATTCTGTTGCGGTTCGTCGTGGCCCATACATCTCCTTTACCAATGTGCCACCCACAACAGTGAACTCAGCCTTTAACTTTGCCCAATATATCGGCACCCCTAGCACCAATGATTATGGTACGTTTGTCGTCGGGGACTGGAATTCTGACCTGTTTGATACATTTGGCCTAGTCTATAACAACGGCTATTTCTATCGCCGCAACGACCTTGCATGGAACTCAGGTCAATACTTCCTTCAGCGCGTTGGGCAACCGATTGGCAGTTCCATTACGGCTGCTACATGGCGCAGCGGTGGTGGTGAGGCGGGCACCAGTGGCACAGAAGTCGTGGCAGAACCACCCATCTCAGAAGCAACGCCATCAATTCAAACCGAACACCGTTTGGTTGAATCAGATGATCCACTCGTCACACCCGTAGGCCAGTGGGCAGCGGTAGATAGCTCAAGCGCCAGTGGTGAACGTTATCTAACCGCCCTCGGCGAAAAATCTGGTCAAAACTCATTGACCATCGAATTTTCGGGCACGGCGTTGGAAGTGGTCTATCTGGAGACACCGGAACCCGGGGCGTTCACGATTATAGTGGATGATGTCGCTGTGCGGACGGTTATCATTCCCGGGGGTATCACGCAACCGCTTTTCAATCAGCGTTCGGTGATTTCCTACCTTGAACCCGGCCCGCATACCCTCAAGATAGTAGCGATTGACGGCAGCGTAGCCATTGACGCCTTCGACTTGACGGTCTTGGTCGAGTAATCACCCTCCACAACTAACATAAATCAACTGCCCCAATGAAACGCTCAAAGGGGCGGTTTTTGTTTCAAGCTAGACCCAGCACGGCGGCTTTAACCTCGCGCTCTAAAAACTAACCCCTTTACAGGGTCGCCCTTGCAAACTCCTCATAGCGTGCCCACACCGTCGGAGCAAGTGCTTTCGCCTCCTCCATAATCGCCCGTTCATCCAACGTCAGCAACTGCCGATCTCGCATCAACACCCGTCCTGCGGCAATCGTTGTCCGTACCATCGAAGCCTCAAAACCAAACAGGATATGCCACGGGAGGTTGCCTGCTGTCAGCGGGGTGTAGGGCCGATAATCCACAATCATCAAATCGGCAGTCGCCCCAACCTCAATTTTGCCGATTTGCTGGCCGGGGAAAAACAGCGAAGCCAGACGCGCATTATTGACCAGCGCCATCTTTGCAATTCCATCACCTGGGGCACGGCGCGGGTCGCCATAAGTCACCTTTTGCAGCAGATAGGCGGTTTTCCAATCAGCCCACATATTATTCGAGAAGCCATCATTCCCCAAACATAGATTCATATCGGCGGCTAACATCGCATCAATCTGCGCCGCCCCCACCGCGTTATTCATATTGCTGCGCGGCTGATGGCTCACCCATGTCCCTGTATCCCGCAAAATTTCAAGTTCCCACGGGTCGCAATGCACCGCATGAGCCACGATTGTCTTCGGCCCCAAAATTCCAGCATCATGCAGCCGACGTACCACGGGCTTACCATATTTTTGCAGGCTGTCCCATTCATCCGCCTCATGCTCCGCCACATGAATATGGAATCCTGTATCCAAGCCCTGTGCAGCACTTACGCAATCTGCCAGTGTTTTTTCTGATAGCGTCAAGCTGGCATGGAGTCCAAACGTCGCCGCGACCATCGGGCGACTTTTTGCGCCTTTCAGAAATCGAACGTTTTCGGCAATCCCCGCCTGTGTTTTTGCTTCACCATCCCGATCCGTCACCTCATAACATAGCACTGCCCGCACCCCGGCCTGCTCCACCGCATCGGCAATGATGTCCAATGATCCGTCAATACAATTGGGGCTGGCATGGTGGTCAATCAGCGTCGTGGTGCCATGTTTGACCGCATCCACCAAGCACACCAACGCGCTCATTCGTACCGCATCAGCATCCAGCGCTTTATCGAGAGGCCACCACAACCGCTGCAAAATTTCGGGGAAATCTTTGGGTGCCGGGCCGGGAATCGCCATCCCACGTGCATAGGCCCCGTAAAAATGGGTATGAGCGCAGATGCTCCCCGGCATCAACAAACTGCCATCCGCATCAATCGTTTCTACATTGGAGTATTGAGCCTGCAATTTTGCCGATGGCCCAATCGCCTTAATCTTGTCGCCTTCGATATAAACCGCGTGGTTTTCAAGTAAACCACTGTCGGTTAGTGTTACAAGCGTCGCATTCGTAATAAGCATCGTTCTTCTCTCAATAAGGTTTTCGGGCTAAAACACCAAGAAGTGGAACAAAATGTTTCATGTTGCGTGTATAAAGTGGAATCTGTAACCGATGGCTGGTGGCAGCGATAAGGCAATCCATTGCGTCCACATTATGGCTTAAGTGGAATTTCGTCAGGTTATCCTTAGCCCACTCCAAATCCAGATTATCCATCGGAACAGTTTCAAAATCTTTGAGTAATTTGAGAACTGGTCGCAACGCCCCGTTGTTTTCAGCACCTTCGATCAGTTCTAATGCTACAACAGTGACTATTCCCGGTTTTGCTTGGGTCGCAACCCATTGGCGGGCAGGTTGATATAAACGCAGCAGGTCAACCAGAATGGAAGTGTCTAATAAACAACTCACCATCTGCGTTTTTCCTTACGTTTGCGGCGTTGTTCCTTGACCCATTCAACACTATCTGTAATTCCTTTATGCTCCCAACCACCTGTTAGGCTTGCCGCAATTTCTGCCCCAGTTTTCGGCTCTTGCGTGAGATAGTAGGCGATTTCCTCATCTGTCAGGGGTTGATTTTCAGGGTCATCTTGGTCAGGAATAGCTTCAGGCAGATTGACAATGACCTCGACTTCTTGCGGCGGCAAATTTGCTGGGAATTCATCAACCACCAATTGGCCTTGCTCTGTAATCCGTCCATTTAACCGTAATGTTGTCATCTTCTCACCTCAAAACCTTGATTTATGAGATTCTCTATTTTTCGAATGACTTGAATCGGGCCATTCACTCGAGATTCAAACTTTTTATCTCACATCACGGCGTGCAGTAGATTTGCCTCGCCTATCGTACTCTATAATAAGTGTGCTACCGTCCGATAATTTGATATTGTATCCTGTGCTATGGTTCCAACCTTTAGGAGGTGCGGGTATCACTACAACACTTCCGCTTGGATGTGCCCAATAAAAATTGGCACGAGCATTTCCCCTACATTCTTTGGAACAATAACGCCTCTTTTTTTCAGCCTCAAACTCATTCCCACAGAAATCACATACAATCATCACGGCATTTCCTCCTTTAATACAATTCTACCGGAATATCAATCATCTTCGCCCCACCCAACCGCTGCACATGCTCCATAATCTGATGGGTGCTCCCTTTGACATCATCCTCTGATAAATAATCATGCGGCTGCAAATACACAAAATCCTCGCCCTCGCGTTTGTCCGCCGGATTAGTGGAAGCAGTCACACTGCCATTTTCACACAGCACCCGTATCCGCGCCCCAATCGGATATTCAAGTTCTGGTTTATCTGATTTTTTACTAGGACGTGCCGCCTCCCAACTCCGCAGTGGATTAATTCCCCCTTGTTTGAGGGCATGAAATACACGATCCACAAAATAATCGCTGGTGCTGTACAAATCGCGGATATGCTGGGCCTGCTCAAACCGATCCCATGTCGTATAGATAAACGCAAAACGGTGCGGCTTGGGTTTATTGACAATCGGTGGGGTGCGTTCAATCAATTCCCGGAACTGGATTTTATAATATTCCTCATCATCCCGTTCATGGGGTGATTCATCCGGCAGCAAGTCCCGCCGACGGGCCAATTCGTAACCTGCAATTTCGGCATAGTAGGAAATGGTGCTGGCCTGTTCGCCGAATGTTTTGGCACTGCTAAAAAAAAGGGCAATATATCGGGCGGTGATGCCATTGGGGGCTTGTTTACTGGGGATGCGATACCAGTGCTGGTCACGCGCAATCTCATAGTCGCGTTTTCGTGAGATCACCCCAACCAGCACCGCATCTTCAGGATTCATGCCATCACGCTAGTTTGTCCCGTGCTGCCGACGAAATTCCACCAGCGCCGCGTCAATTTCTTGGATACGTTGTTGATGGCCTTCCCACCATGCCGGGTCTTTTTGGGCATCCAATTCTTCAACCGTTCGGCCCTGCTGCTCAACCCATGTGTAATATTTCAGATTGTGCCAGCGCGTGCGGGCCTCATGGGTACCATCCTGAATCCAGTCAGTTTTTTGTCCATGATATATCGAGCGCACAATCCCTACCGCTTCCGCTTCATCCAAAACGCCGTACTTGCTCCGCATCCAATCCATCGTGCTGTAATAGCGCGACATCGAATCGGTTGCAATCGTATAGACGGCTTGTTTCGGGCCGAAACCATAGTGTTTAGCGGCTTTGATCGCGCCCAAAATATTGCAGATACCGCTGATCCCAAACATCGGCGCAAGTTTTTCAACCGTACTAGATGGAACGCCAAAGCGCTTGACCAAGACATCCAAGCCTGCTTCATCGGCGAATAATTGCAGGCCGCGTAAACATTCCATATCGTCAATGCAAATCATGGCATCCATATTCCAAACATTGTGAATCCATGTCACATGTTTGTCGCCAATCCCCTGAATTTCATGCGTCCCATAGCCATTATTAAACAGCGTCGGGCATTGAATGGGTTCAAGACCAACAATCTTGTGTTGCGGAAATGCTTGCTTAAGCCGATCCCCCGCCGCAATCGTGCCCGCGCTACCCATCGAACTGACATATGCCGCCGCCGTGCCATCGCCAATACCTTTAGGGGCCAATTCCTGCGCCAACTCGACAATCGTATTGCCCGTTACATGATAATGGAAACGATAGTTGC
Source organism: Chloroflexota bacterium (assembly GCA_013112715.1). Taxonomy (GTDB): domain Bacteria; phylum Chloroflexota; class Anaerolineae; order Aggregatilineales; family J027; genus CFX10. Next base: position 209,554 of record JABFGB010000002.1, on the reverse strand, counting down.
CCATGACCTCGAACTGATTCAAAATCCGCACATTCGGGTCTTGGCGCAGTTCCCACGTTTTATCATAGATTTCTTTGACGTTGCTTTCCGAACCAACGGTGCGAATGATATCCGCCCCATAGCTTTCAATCAGCTTAAAGCGTTCTTCGCTCATCCCGGCGGGCAGCACAACAATGCTGCGGCATCCCATCCGGCAGCCAACCCATGCCCCGCCGATGCCATAATTGCCTGTCGAGGGCCACACCAGCGTATGCACATTTGGGTCAACTTCGCCAAACAACTGCTTTTCAATCAGAACCGAATACGCCGCGCCGACCTTGTGGCTGCCACTTGGGAATTCTTTGCCATACAGCACCACAATCGGTGACTCGACACCCGTCAATTCGGGGGGCAGCACCACATGGTAAACCTGATTATTGCCATCACGCCATGTGATGTTAAAAAGGTTAATTGGGTCAAGGGGGTCTTCCGTCCGCATCCGTAAGGCTTTGGCCCGAACCTGCGGGTCAATTTTTTGGGGATGCAGCATTTCTTCAAACGTAGGGCCAGTAATCATAGAATTTCGCCTGCTTTTCTGTGGGGATACTAAATGTTACTTAACTTACTACTTCTCATCATCCAATAATTTGTTTTCTAGGGCCTGAATCTGATTATGAACCTCATCACGCCGCTCGGCCAACTCTCGATAGGCGCGATAATCCGCGTCTGGCATACCCTCAGTATGTCCATTATTCCGCATCAACAGGGCATCAATCTGCTCGTCTAATTTTTCATACTCAATCACGAGATGCTGATAGAGTTCAATCCGTGTTTTATCGTCGGTGGGAGTCGGATCAGACAACGGCATGGCTTCCCTCCTCAATATCCTTATGACTACGATTAGAAGGCACTTCCGCCACTACCCGCGCTGGAATGGTGCGCTGTTCCAGTTCAATCCCAAAGGTATCTGCCACCACATAGAGGGGGCGTCCGCGTGTTTCATCATAAATCCGAGCGATGTACTGGCCCATGACGAAAAAGAAGAAAAATTGGAAGGCGCTGAGGATCAACACCACCGATAGAGTAGTCGCCTGCCCTTCCAAAAACGCATCACTCGTCGCCAATCGCAAGAAAACCACCAGTGGCAACGCTAAGACTGCCAGCACACCCAGCACAAAACTGAAATAGATGGCAACCTGTAGTGGGAAAAAGCTAAATCCCGTGATGGCGTCAATCGCCAAACGCAGCATTTTGCGCAGTGGATATTTGGTCTCGCCGATTTCACGGGCCTGCCGGACATATTCCACACCCGTCTGCTTAAACCCAACCCAACTCGTCAGCCCTCGGATAAATCGATTATGTTCCCGCATCTGACTGACCGCATTCACCACCCGCCGATCCATCAAGCGAAAATCACCTGTATCCAGCGGAATATCTACATCTGTGATGCGATAAATCATGCGGTAAAACATCTTCGCCGTCCAGATTTTAAAGCGACTTTCGCCGCGCCGTTCAGCCCGCACCGCATACACCACCTGATAGCCCTCACGCCATTTTTCAACCAATTTCAAAATGACTTCGGGTGGGTCTTGCAAATCAGCATCAATCAGCACCACCGCTTCCCCGGCTGCAAAATCCATGCCCGCCGTGACCGCTGTTTGGTGTCCAAAATTACGCGCAAAGTTGACGATGCGTACCCGGTCATCGGCCTGATGAACTTCCATCATTTCCTGCAAGGATTTATCGCGGCTACCGTCGTTGACCAGTACCAATTCCCACGTACCATCAAACTGTTCCATGACACGCTTAATCTCAGCATACAAACGCGGAATGTTGCCTTCCTCGTTATATACAGGCGCAACAATGGACAGAACGGGTGGTGCTGTATTCATTCCAAAAACCACTTCCTAGTGATCAAATTATCCGTTAATTATGCTTCCAACCTAAGCGATTTGCCAGTTTTTGACCTGATGCCGTACCGCGTCTAGCGATGGCTCTACCACAGGCGGTTTCTCGGCGTTAACACTTTGCATCGCCGAGCGCACATCTTTCAAACCTGTCCCCGTCACCAACAGCAATACACGCTCACGTTTATCAATAAACCCGGCTGCCAGTGCGGGTCGCAATGCTGCGAATGTGGCTGCCGCTGCGGGTTCTGCAAACACCCCACTCCCCCGTGCCAATGCTGGAATCGCCGCCAAAATTTCTTCATCCGTCACACGGATAAACGCGCCATTGCTTTGACGAACAGCCCGTAATGCTTTGGCTCGGTCACGCGGCAACCGACTGCTAATGCTGTCCGCGATCGTATTGGCGGGGCGATCTTGCATCTCGGCGGCGGAAAGGCCCTGTTCCCACGCATACACCAGCGCGTCACTACCAGCGGCTTGAACACCGACCAAACGAGGCAACTTTTCAATCCACCCCTGTCGCTGCATATCCACCAGACCCTTATGCACCCCGCCGATGATGCTCCCATCCCCCACCGCGACCACTATCACATCCGGCAGTTGATAACGAAGCTGCATAGCGATTTCTAGCACGACGGTCTTTTTGCCTTCGGAGGTAAACGGATTGATCCCCGTACTGCGATTGTACCAACCAAACTCCTCACAGGCCGCGCCGCATAGGTCAAACGCCGTGTCATAGTCAGCATTGACCAGAATAACATTCGCCCCAAACACCACCATCTGGGCGATCTTGCCTTCCGGTGCAGTAGCAGGCGCAAAAATCACCGCTTGTGCCCCCGGCACACTGGCACACACCCCGGCGAGGGCGGCGGCGGCATTTCCGGTACTGGCCGTTGCAATCACCTGCCGACCCAAATTTTGCACCGCATGGGCCACTACCATCGCGCTCGCTCGGTCTTTGAGCGAACCCGTCATATTCAGGCCGTCATGTTTTATATACAGTTCAGCCACGCCGATTTCCGCAGCCAGTTTTGCTAAGGATTCCGGGCCAAGCAGCGTCGTCCCCCCAAATCTCTGCAATCCGGCGGGTGGCAGTGCGGGCAAAAGATCGGGCTGCTGCCACATCGTCAACAACCCCGTTTCGGCTTCATAACGATGTGCCCCACCCCGATATAGCACGTCCAACGTTCCAACCGGGCCGCATGTGGGGCAGGTATACATCACATCATCAAGGCTGTACATCACCCCACAAATGACACACTGCAACCCCGTGATATGCGGTAGGCGTTCGGTTAATCTGGCAGAATCCATGTCCCCGTCTCTCCCCGCAGTGCCCGCAAAATATTCGGCGGGTCAGTAATCAAGGCTTGTTGCCCTTGTTGACCGCCCCGCTCCAAAAATCGAATCGCGGCTTGAATCTTCGGTTTCATGCTGCCTTCCGCAAATTCACCCGCCGCCATATATTCTTTCGCTTGGGCAACGGTAATGCGGTCAAGATTTTGCTGCTGGGGCGTGTTGAATTTAATCGCTACCTGCTCTACCCCTGTCGAAATCAGAAACAAGTCAGCCTTCATATGCGAGGCCAGCAAACTCGACGCGCGATCTTTATCAATCACCGACGGCGGCGCACCTTTGATTTCGCCTTCATCCGTGCGAATGACTGGAATCCCACCCCCACCACAAGCGATGACGATAAACCCATCTTGAATCATGCGTTGAATCGCATCCAGTTCAACAATTTCCAATGGCTGAGGCGAAGCAATCACCCGCCGCCATCCACGACCTGCATCTTCCACCACCTGCCATCCATCCGCCTCAAACTTACGGGCCGTTGCTTCTTCCAAAAAGCCACCAATGGGTTTGGTGGGGTTCTGAAAACCGGAGTCATCTTTATTGACCAGCACTTGTGTAATCACCGTGACCACACCGCGCTGAATGTTGCGAGCATGAAGCGCGTTGCTGAGGCTCTGTTGCAGCATATAGCCAATTGCGCCCTGTGTATCCGCTCCAATCAAATCCAGCGGGGTCGTATGGACTTCATGGGCCGCCAATTCGTTGCGTCGCAGAATAAACCCGACCTGTGGGCCATTGCCATGTGTAACGACAACACTCCAACCCTCTTCTATCATCGCCGCGATATGCTGGCAGGTCTCGTGTACCGCTTCCCATTGATGCCCCACGTCAGGACGATTTTTGTCTAATATCAGCGAATTGCCGCCAATCGCCACTACTGCGGTCTTGCTTGCCATAGGTCATTAATCCTTTTTTTAAATTTAAAGACACAAAGAGAGGCGGCCTTTTAATCAAAAACCAAAGGCGTGCCTCTACTTTGAAAATGATGCTAAATTTAATTTTATGCTTAACCCATCGTCAATGCCATCACCGCTTTTTGAGCGTGCAGGCGATTTTCGGCTTCATCATAGACCACGCTCTGTGGGCCATCAATCACGCCATCGGTGACTTCGATATTGCGGTCAGCGGGGAGGCAGTGCATATAAATGGCATCTTCGTTCGCCAGAGCCATACGGCGTTCGTCGGTGATCCAGTCCGTATATTTCTTGCCGATACGGGCGCTTTCGGCGTTGTCGGTGGTGGTCAACAGTGCCCCCCAACTCTTGGGATACAGAATATCCGCGCCCTTGAAGCCCGCATCAAAATCATGGCCTATTTCAAAACTGCCATGACTTCGGCGGGCATTTTCTTTGGCCTGTTCCAAAATATCCGGCATCAATTTGTATTCTGGTGGGTGAGTCAGGCGCACATTCATACCATAGCGAGTCATCAACAAAATCAGGCTTTGCGGCACACTGATCGGTTTTTGATAGCTGGCAGCATACGCCCAACTGACATTGATCGTTTTACCCTTGAGGCTTTCGCGCCCAAAATATTCCTGAATCGTCATCAGGTCGGCCAGTGCTTGGAACGGGTGATACACATCGCACTGCATGTTCAAAACAGGCACGCGGCTGGCGGCAGCAACCTCACGGATGTATTTATTGCCAAAATTCCAGTCACATTGGCGGATAGCGATGCCGTCGAAATAGCGTCCAAAAATCTCGCCGATTTCTTTGGCGGTGTCGCCGTGCGAAATCTGGGTGGTGTCGCTGTCAATAAAGGCTGCATGTCCGCCTAACTGGGCCATACCCGCCTCAAAGCTGCCACGAGTACGGGTGCTGGTGAAGAAAAAGAGCATCGCCAGTGTCCTATCACGCAGATACGCATGGGGTTCGCCCACTGCCCGTTTGCGCTTCAAATCAAAGGCTAATTCAAAAACGGTATCTAGTTCGGCGCGTGTCCATTCCTGATCGGTAATCATATCGCGCCCTTTAAGATGGGTTTGCATGGGGGTCTATCTCCGATAACGAAAATTAGTGTGCTTGATTTTAGTCCTAAAAAGCCCAAATCGGCCAGAGGATTTTTTGACCTTTATCCGGGTGCAATTTGATATTTTGACTCGAATAACTAGGTCTTGACGACAGGCTGTACCAACATCAAAAATTAGGTTACTCTTAGATCACTCTCTCTAATAAGACTCTTTGTAAGGAACCATTGACGTGAACGACGATAAAATGATGGTAACAGTTGCCGTATTGGGTGGAACGGGAAAAGAAGGTTCCGGCTTGGCGATGCGATGGGCACAGAGCGGCTATCGTGTCATTGTCGGCTCACGCGATGCCGAACGTGCCAAGAGCAAAGCAACCGAGTTTAATGAGATTTTGGGTGAATCCCTCATCGAAGGTGCTCATAACCAAGAAGCCGCCGCCCGTGCTGATATTGTGGTGTTGACCGTCCCCTATGATGCCCACCAAGCCACCCTCGAAAGTGTACGAAACGAAGTGCAGGGCAAAATTTTGGTAGATGTAACCGTCCCCATGCAACCACCCGATATTCGCCGGGTATTTGTCCCCGCAGGCAAAGCCGCTGCGCTTGAAACTCAGGCCATTGTCGGCGATGGTGTCAAGGTGGTTTCGGCTTTCCAAAATGTCAGCGCTGCCCATCTCAAAAAACTGGAGCATGAGGTCGCCTGCGATGTGCTGGTAACAGGCGATGACGACCAAGCCAAGACCGAGGTCATTCATCTGGTCGAGGCCGCCGGAATGCGCGGCATTGATGCTGGCCCACTTGTCAATGCGGTGGCGGCTGAGGCATTGACCCCCGTGCTGATGTATATAAATAAGAAATACAGTGTCAAGGGCGCGGGCATTCATATTACAGGTATCGCTGCGGAATAAACTCCATGCCGACAACGGAACTGAATTTAATCGCCCTACCCGGCATCCCGCTGATTCAACCGGGAGACAATCTAGCCGCCGTCATCCTAGCCGCGTTCACACGAGCAGGCCTAACCCTGAGTAATGGGGATATTTTAGTCGTGTCATCCAAAATTGTCTCCAAATCGCAAAATCGTTTCGTGGATTTGCGCGAAATCACGCCTTCACCAGAGGCTGTCTTGTTGGGTGAAAAAACGCTCAAAGACCCCCGTATGGTCGAGGTAGCCTTGCGTGAATCCATCGGCGTGTCCCGCGCTGCCCCCAATGTTCTAATCGTGCGCCACAAACTCGGCTTTACCTCCGCCAACGCAGGCATTGACCAATCCAACACGGGCAGTTTGGGTCATGATCTCATTTTGCTCCTACCCGAAAATCCCGATGAATTTGCCGATGAGTTAGCCCAAGCGCTCGAAAAACAAACAGGGGTACGCCCCGGCATTGTCATCAGCGACACACATGGTCGGCCCTTTCGTTTGGGCAATGTGAATGTCGCCATTGGCATCAGCGGCATCCCATCTCTCTTAGATCAGCGCGGCTATCACGATTTATTTGGGCGCGAACTCAAGGCCACTGTCACCGCCTTTGCCGATCAATTAGCAGCCGCGGCAGGTTTGTTAACAGGCGAGGCTGATGAGGGCCAACCTGTCATCTTGGTACGTGGTTTGACATGGCCCACTGGTGCCACATCCGGACGTGCTTCCGACATGACCCGTCCACCGGAACAGGATTTGTATCGTTAATGATGACGCAGTTTCGAGATTTTGCCGTGCTCGCCAAAAGTCGTCGTTCGGTGCGTGTTTACGAAGACCGCCCTATATCCGATGACGTGCTGCGGGAATTATTAGAAACCGCGATTTGGTCACCTTCGGCCCACAATCGTCAGCCGTGGCGTTTTGCCGTCGTGCGTGACCCGGCTCGTAAAGAACTGCTTGCGAACCGAATGGCCCACCAATTGCGTAAAGATTTAGAGGCCGACGGTGTGGCGGAAGAAATGATCGCTGCCGATACCGGACGCTCCACCACCCGTATGATAAGCGCATCGGCCCTTGTAGTTTTGTGTTTTACTATGGTAGATATGGATCGCTATCCTGACGCCAAACGCAGCGAGGCCGAACGCATCATGGCGATGCAAAGTGCTGCGATGGCTGGGCAAAATTTACTGCTGGCGGCTCATGCGGCTGGTTTAGGCGCCTGTTGGATGTGTGCCCCGCTGTTTTGCCCGGATGTGGTACGCGATACCCTTGAACTCCCTCTCGATTGGGAGCCACAGGCATTAATTACTTTGGGCTATCCTGCCCAAGCGCGGACACGAACCCGCGAACCATTAGAAACGCGAGTCGTATGGCGTTAAAAAACGAAAATTTACACCCGAAGATCGTGGCTTTGGCGGGAGGTGTTGGCGGCGCGAAATTGGCACATGGCTTGGCGCGGATTTTGCCTCCCAACCACTTAACCGTCATTGTCAACACAGGCGACGATTTTGTGCATCGTGGCCTCAATATCTCCCCCGATCTTGACACCGTGATGTATACCCTCGGCGAAATTGCCAACCCAAAAACTGGCTGGGGCATTGACGGCGATACATTCCAAAATTATGAAATGCTGGAACGCTATGGAGCAGCCCCTTGGTTTCGCTTGGGAGATCGTGACCTCGCCACACATTTTCTACGGACGGAAGCCCTCAAAAATGGGCAAACCCTCACCCAAGTCACCCACCAACTATCCCAAGCACTCGGCATTCAACAGACCATTTTACCCGCCACCGACGACCCTTTTGCCACGCTGGTAGACACTCAAGAATATGGAAGGTTGGAATTTCAGGAATATTTCGTGAAATTTCGGTGGCAACCGACCGTAGTTGGGTTATCCTATAAAGGAGAGGGGGAAGCACAAGCAACCAACATGGCACTGGACGCGATCCATCATGCTGATTTGATTGTGATCTGTCCTTCTAACCCCCTGCTCTCAATTGAGCCTATTTTAAGGCTAGGTGGTATGCGTGAGGCGATTCAATCTCGCCACGTTCCCTGCATCGCGGTCAGTCCCTTAATCGGGGGAAAGGCTGTCAAGGGGCCAGCCGCGAAATTGATGGAGGAACTGCATTTGGATGCCTCAGTCAAAGGTATCGCGGCCTATTATACGGGCCTGATAGATGGATTGGTCATGGATACTGCCGATACCGATGCCGTAGAGGAGCTAAGAAAAGTGGCTCCCGCCCTGTCTCTAATTGTGACACAGACGCTGATGGAGACCATTGAAGATCGAGAACGTCTGGCAGGCGAAATCCTGAAATGGATATTGGAGGGAATTAGTTTGTGAAAACGTGGGCCGTACTCCCAGTCAAACCGTTGGTGCGGGGCAAAAGCCGTCTTGCGCCCGTTTTATCTCCTGCCCAGCGCGAAAAACTCTCGCTCGGCATGTTACTACACAATATCCAATTGCTTAGAAGTTTAGACTGTATCAGCAATATTTTGGTGATTAGCCGCGATACCAAAGTGCTTTCGATTGCCCGCGATCTTGGGGTGTATACCGTGCAAGAAAGCGGTCAACCGGAACTCAACCCGGCCCTCATGCGTGCCTCCAAATTAATTCACACGTGGGGCGGCGAGGCCATGTTGATCTTACCCAGCGACATCCCGCTGGTCTCTGCCGAAGACATTGAACAGATTGTTCATTTGGGGCGTTTCCCTGCGACGATGGTCATTGCCCCCGATACCGTCAGAGATGGCACCAATGCCTTATTCGTTCATCCTCCCGGCTTGATTGCCTATAGTTATGGTTCTGGCAGCTTCCAGCGGCATATCGCGGCGGCGGAACTGGCAGGCGCAACCGTTGAGGTCTATGAATCCGAACGCCTCGCCTTAGATGTGGACACCCCTCCCGATTTGGATGAGTACGTCCGTTTGGCCGCCAAATACAACGTCCCCGTGATTGATTTTCAATTACAACAGGTGGTCGAAGGCTAACCAGCAAAACCAGATATAATCAAAGGGCGGTATATCCAAACCCGCCCTTTTTTGTTTGGGAGATTAACATGGCGACAGCAAGTCCTCAATGGTATCTCGCCCAATTGATTGAAGAAGAAAAATATGAGCATGGCGGCAATCTACTAGATGTCAACTTCGTGTTGATTTCTGCTACTTCTGCGGACAACGCCTATAATCTTGCACATGAAGTTGGACACGACCATGAAACTTCATTTTTAGTCGCAAGCGGGGATGACCCACGTAAGTGGGATGAGGCGGAAAAGCAACTTGCCACAATTGTTTTTCGCGGCCTAAGAAATCTCAGTCTCATCGGCCCTGATTTGAAACATGGCACTGAAATTTACCATGAAAAACCTCGCCAGTTGGCAGAAAACGAAATTTGGAAGCTAGTGACTCCCAAAAACGAGCAAACTGTTTTTAAGGCTTGGATACCCGAAGATGCTGAGTGGTATATTGCCGAAATCATAAAATCGGTGGGGCAAAATGAAGATGGATTGTTCATTGTCCACCCCTGCATGATATTGATAGAGGCCGCCTTACCCGATGAAGCATTTGAACAGGCGATGGAATTCGGCAAAAGCCTTCATACAGATACGACTCGATTTTGGGGCATCCGTATGGTATACGTCGTACACGACCCGTTGGAACATGGCGAGGAAGTGGCGTTTGAACGAACCGAGGATGTCAGCGAAGCAGAAATCCAGCAAATGATTTGCCCGAAAGAACACTTGGCTATTTTTGAGAATCCCGATTTTCGCTAAATTCAGCACGGCGGCTTCAGCCCCGTGTGTATGATTGACTACACCCGTGTTCCAAATAGCCCAACCGGATATAATCAAAGGGCGGCGCATCCAAAGGCCGTCCTTTTTTGCCGAAATGGAGAACTAAATTATGACTGATCGTGCAGCCCTTTATTTGCAAGATGCCCACAGCATTCAGCAGGGGATTCAACTGGTAAAATATGCCGAGAAAAAAGGCTTTGAAGCCGTTTGGCAAGCCGAAAGCCGCCTCGTGCGGGATGCAATTGTCCCAATGGCCGCCTTTGCCGCGCATACCGACCGCATCCACATTGGGTCGGGGGTGGTCAACAACTGGACGCGCAACGTCGCCCTCCATGCCGCCACCTTTTTGACGCTGGACGACCTCGCCCCCAATCGTATCATCTGTGGCATCGGCGCGTGGTGGGATCCATTAGCCGCCAATGTCGGAATCGAACGCCGCAAGCCCCTCTTGGCGATGCGTGAATACGTGACCGTCACCCGCGACCTGCTCAATATGAAGCGTGTCACCTTTCACGGCGAATTTGTTAATGTCGAAGGCATCGAACTCGACGTAGTGCATGGTCGCCGCGAACCCCGCCACGTCCCCATCTACATCGGCGCGACAGGCGACAAAATGTTGGCCCTCAGTGGGGAAATCGCCGACGGGGTGCTGTTGAATTATATGGTCTCGCCGCAGTATAACATCAAGGCGCTGGAAATGATCGAACAGGGCGCGAAGCTGGCAGGCCGCAAGCTGGATGCGATTGACCGTCCCCAACTCGTGATTTGTTCGGTAGACCGTGATCGCAAACGTGCCTTGAATTCTGCCCGTAAATTGGTGACCCAGTATCTCGGCCAGCAGCCCCATCTGATGAAAGCCAGCGGCGTGCGCCAAGAATTATTGGATGAAATTCATCAGGTACTGAAATGGCCCGCCACCGAAGAAGAAATCGAAAACGCCATGACCCTTGTCCCCGACGATGTGGTACAGGCCGTTACCGCCAGCGGCACACCTGATGAAGTTAAGGCAAAGGTGCGCGAATATTGTCAATATGGTTGCACCTGCCCCGTGCTGTATCCGTTAAGCCCCGATGTCGAATTGATGATTGATACCTTCGCGGGTGGCTACTTAAATGTCTGAGCATCAACACGCCTTACAACCCAATTCGCAGATGTGTTTTGTCTGTGGGGTCTCCAATCCAATTGGCCTCAAAAGCCGCTTTTATTCGGTGGGGGATAATCAAGTCGAGCTACGTTTAATCTTCACTGACCCCTATCAAGGCTACCCCGGCATCACACACGGCGGCATCATCGCCACCATTTTGGACGAAACGATGGGCCGGGCGCTTTTGGCTTCCAACCAAGAACGCCTCATGATGACCGCCAAGATGGAAATCAAATATCGCCTGTCCGTCCCCCTGAACACCGAGATTTTATTTCGCGGCGTGGTCATCAAAGACAAAGGCCGCGTCGCCCAAGCCGAGGGGTACGCGATTTTGCCCGATGGCAGCATTGCCGTCGAAGCGACTGGTACGCTCATGCAAATCCCGCCCGATAAACTCTCGGAAATGAATACCCCTGAAGTCGGCTGGCGAATCTACGAGGATCATGAAATCGAATAGTTTCAAATTTTCATCGTCATGGTCATGGTCACGCGATCTGACGGCATGGAGTGTAATTTGCCTTGCCGTCGGAATCGTTTGTTTGATTTACCTCTCATTGGGCTTGTCGGCGAGTAACGGCCCGCTGTTGATGCCCCTCGATGACACCTATATCCATTTCCAATATGCGCGTCAGATGGCCTCGGTTGAACCCTATGTCTACAGCCCCGGTGATGATCCAACTTCCGGTGCGACCAGCTTTTTATATACCCCCCTCTTGGCAGTTGGCTATTTAATCGGCTTTCATGGCCTCTCATTGGCATATTGGGCCGTCGCCATTGGGTCACTCAGCTTTTTACTGAGCGCATGGCTGATTTTCTGCCTGATGATGGAATCCCCTGTCGCCAAGCGTCCTCTTGACCCCCTCTTTGAGCAGGGCGGCGAACATCAAGCCATGTGGTGGATTGCCCTCCTCATCACATTGGCCTATATCCTGACTGGCGCGATGGTGTGGGCAGCCGTCAGTGGCATGGAAACGATGTTATTTGTGCTGGCCGTGCTGCTGAGTCTATACACCTATCAGCGTGGCAACCCTAAATATATGGCATGGGCGGGAGCATTTGCCGCCCTCACCCGTCCCGAAGGCATGATTATTGCCCTCTCGCTCACTCTGATTTTGTTATTTCGCAGCCGCCGCGCCAAGCAATTTAGCCTGTGGGATTTCCTGCCCTTTTTCGCCATCTATGTCCAACCGCTGGTCAATTTTGTGATGACGGGTTCGGTTTCTGCCAGCGGCAACCAAGCCAAATCTATCCTCTATGATGTCACCATTCCAATGGATGAGCGTATTGGCAAAATCATCGGTCAATGGGTGCGGATGTTAGGGGAGTTGGTCTTCGGCGCGAGTGAGGTAGATGGGGTTTATGTCACCATCATTGTGGCATTTCTGGCGATGTTAGCCATTTTTGTCTCCCTGCGTACCAGCCTGAGCAAAAAAGAACTGCGCCCCACCGTCCTAGCCTTTATTTGGATTTTGCTGCTGTCGGCTGCCATCGCCACGCTCGATACCGCCTTCTGGCATTTTAAACGTTATCAACTCCCCATGATGGCCCTCCTGTTTCCAATGGCGGGGTCAATGTTGTTTGGCTTCCTCTCGATTGGCATGGTCAATCGCCGCTGGATGATTGCCATCACCGCGCTGATTTTGTTTTTCCAAGCCAACACCACCCTCAACTACGCCGGACGCTATCATGACAATATCGGCGTTGTGCATGACCAGCAGTTAGCAATGGCGCGATGGGTAGATAAAAACCTGCCCAAAGATGCACGGGTCGGCGTGCATGATGTTGGCATGATGGCCTATATCGGCAATCGTAAGGTCTATGATGTCGTGGGCCTCACCACCCCCGATGCCGCCGCTGCATGGTGGCAGGGGCCGGGTGCGATTTACGAAACAATGGCCCATCACCCCGATCGCCCCGATTATTTTGCCATTTATCCCGACGTGCGTGGCCTCCCCATGTTGCAGGAAGCAGGTGTCTTTGGCGAAGAACTCGCCCGTTTTGAAATTGACCTCCCCCAGCACACCGTCGCCTCCGCCACCGACACGCAAATCGTCACCCAAGCCGACTGGTCGCTAACCGATGCCAAAGCTATAGTGCATCAGCCCTCCATTCTGCCCTATTTAGAGGGCTATGAATTGGAGGCTCTGATTAATATCGGAGATCACGCAAGTGAAGAAGCTGTCAACTATAGATCGGAGAATAATAAGCAGTACGGTGGCTTCATGACCGAACTACACCGCTTATCTTATTTTGATTGCCAAGACTCATGTGAGGTCATTGATAGCGGACGTAAAATAGATGACCTAGAGGCTTTCGAGTTTGATACTGACCCTAATAAAGAATATCTGGTTGTATTACGGGTACTTGCTGCCGAACCAGCGTTTATAGGCACTGGTTGTGATTCGGGTTCATGTGGCATTGTGCGGGTTGTCCCTTATATTCCGGGCTATTGGGTAGATATTCCATTTATGATTCGAGGCTCATTCTCATGGCCTTTCCGTGCTTTATATGGAACAACATACTACCCTTATACCTATTGGATTTTTAGTCGAGATTTAACCCAAGATAATGTCACTCTAACCGCTCCAGATAACTCACTGGCAATTTTTGAAGTGCCGCCGATATTCCACACATCTTATGGCATTGACATTAGAAGCGACGGGCGATTCCCCCTTATTGCCGCAGATGTGGCGCAAAACGAATCTTCAGTGGCGGTTGACCTTCAATGGTATACGGATGGTCGTATTACCCGTGACGGCAAAATCTTCGTCCACCTCTACGACGACCCCAACCAACCGCCGATTAAACAAATAGATGTCTGGCCCGGCGGGTCATTGCCCCCTGCCAATTGGCTACCGGGCTATCGTTCGGATACCGTAACCCTGCCCCTTGAGGATGTGCCGCCGGGAACCTATTCGCTGGCAATTGGCATCTACGACCCCAATACCAATGAGAGGTATACTGTAGTAGATCAACGCACAGGCGAGTCATCAGATCGGCTGTTTTTGGGAGAGGTCGTAATTGGCAATGACTGATGTAAGTAACCCAACAATTGAACAACTCACCACACTGGCAGAACAACTCACCTATACGGAAAAACTTAGACTGCTAGAAAACATCATCGCCATGCTAAAAATTCAGGGCGAAAGTAGCGGCGCCCCAACTGCGAAAGACACGCTATATGGGGCATTAGCTCATCTAGGGTCTGCCCCATCATCTGAAGATATTGATGAAATGCGGCGTGAGGCATGGGCTAACTGAAAATAGCAAATCTCATTTTGGCTGACCTGCCTTTTAATCTAAATTGAGCACGGCGGCTTTAGCCCCGTGTCACAAATAAGAACCAAACTCTGAGGATGTTCCTATGAAAATTGACTTCACCCTCAACGGACAACCGACCACCTTTGAAATCGCCCCCCACGACACCCTACTGCGGGCGTTGCGAAACAATGGCATCTGGGGCGTAAAATTTGGCGACGAAGCAGGCATGTCCGGTTCGGATACCGTTCTGCTGGATGGCGACCCCGTGCTGGCAGGCATGATTTTGGCGGCACAGGTGGCAGGCCGTGATGTCCTAACCATTGAAGGCGTCGGCGGCGCACAGGAGCGTGGTTGGCGGGGCACACAGCCCCTCCACCCCCTGCAAACCGCCTTTATCGAAACGGGCGCGATCCAATGCGGCTACGAATCCCCGGCCTTCATTTTGTGTGCGTTGGCCCTCCTACAAAAAAATCCCTCCCCGACCGAAGCCGAGGTGCGTGAAGCCATTGCGGGCGTTCTCAGCCGTGATACAGGCTACGTCAAACCCGTCCAAGCGATTTTACGGGCAGCGGCGGTCATGCGTGGCGAAGATGTCCCCCCCATCGAATCAGCGGGTGGCATCCCGCTCCCCATCGGCCTATTTACCCCTCCCGCCCCAGAGGACGATTTACCACTAGGCGGCAGCGGGAATGAGGGTCGCGGCGGTACTGAAACCCGCGTCCGCACCACCCCCATGCCTATAATGACCCTCGCCCCTGAAACCGAAAATCTGCGACAGGTCGGCAAGCCGCGAATCAAAGTGGATGCCCGCAAGCTGATTCAAGGCAAACCCGCCTATACCGACGACATCGAACATCGTGGGATGTTGGTCGCCAAAGTGTTGTGGAGTCCGGTAGCCCACGCTTTGATTAAACACATTGATGTCAGCAAGGCCCGTGCCCTAGAGGGTGTCCATGCCGTCTTGACCTATCAGGATTTGCCGCGCATCGTCTATACCACCTCCGGTCAATCCGATCCCGAACCCGGCCCCCATGACAATTTCAGTCTTGATTACAAAGTGCGTTATGTTGGGGATCGTGTGGCAATGGTCGCTGCCGAAACCGAAGCCATTGCGCGTCAGGCATTGGAACTGATCGAAGTTGAATATGAGGAACTGCCTGCCGTTTTTGACCCCCGTGACAGCATGAAACCCGGTGCGCCGCTTTTGCATGATGAACCGGAAAGCTGGCATATCGAGGACAAAAACCGCAACCTTGCTGCCACGATTGAATGGGAAGTTGGCGATATTAAAGCCGGATTCGAGCAGGCGGATCGGATTTTTGAGCGCACCTATTACAGCCCCAAAGTCCAACAAACCCCCATCGAACCCCATGTCTGTACCACGTGGTGGGACGAAGATGATCGTTTGGTCATCCGCACCAGCACCCAAGTCCCCTTCCACGTCCGCCGTATTCTCGCCCCGGTTTTGGGCCTGCCCGAAAAACGGATCCGTGTTATCAAGCCCCGTATTGGTGGTGGTTTCGGTGTCAAACAAGAAGTGATGATCGAGGATGTGGCAGCCCACCTCACCATCGTGACCGGACGGCCTGTGCGTTTTGAATACACCCGCGAGGAAGAATTTTATACCAGCCGTAGCCGTCACCCCATGTACATCACCATGCGGACGGGTGTCACCAACGATGGTCGCATCGTCGCCAATGATATGTATGCCCTATCCAATACGGGTGCGTATGGCGCTCATGCCTTGACCGTCGCGGGCAACACCGGCCACAAAGCGATGGCCCTCTACAACGCCCCCAACATCCATTTTAGAACCGAGATCGTCTACACCAACACCCCGCCAAGTGGGGCCTATCGTGGTTATGGAGTGCCGCAGGGTTTTTGGGCACTTGACCCCCATATCGAATGGATTTGCCGCGAAATGGGCTTCGACCCCATCGAATTTCGCTTGAACAACGCGGTCAAGGCCGGTGATCTGCACCCCATCAGCAAAGCATGGAACGAAGGCCGCGAAGCCTCCCCCGAATATATCAAGACCTGTGGCCTCGAAGACTGCGTGCGACAGGGCGCGGAGGCCATTCGCTGGTACGATAGATTCGGCAACGAAGATTGGCATCGGGTCCCCGGCCAACCCCATTTGCGGCGCGGTATCGGCCTATCAGCGGTGATGCAGGGCACATCCATCCCCCGTTTGGACATGGGGGCGGCCAGTATCAAAATGAATGACGACGGATCATTTAACTTGCTCGTCGGCGCAACTGATCTCGGCACAGGGTCGGATACCGTCTTGGCCCAAATCGCGGCGGAGGTGCTGGGCTGTGAAGTGATGGATTTCATCACCTATTCCTCCGACACCGACTTCACCCCCTTCGACAAAGGCGCCTATGCCTCCTCCACCACCTACATCAGCGGACGTGCCACCCAAATCGCCGCCGAGCAGGTCGCAGGTCAGATAAAACAAGTCGCCGCTCGTATGTTTAACAAAGACGAGGGCTATGATCCGGTCACGCCTGACGACCTTGAACTGCGCGATCAGGGTGTCTGGACGATGGACGGACGGCGCATCACCCACCGCGAAATCGCCCTTAATAGCCTGCACCATGAAAATCAGCATCAAATTATGGGCATCGGCAGCTATGTCAGCCCCGAAAGTCCACCCCCCTTTGCGGCCCAATTCGCCACTGTCACCCTCGATATCGAAACCGGACAGTTCACGGTGGACGAACTTATCATGGCGGTGGACAGCGGCGTGATTATCAACCCCGTGACCGCCAGCGGCCAAATCGAAGGCGGCATGGTGCAAGCGCTTGGGTATGGGCATTGTGAAGAAATGGTCTTTGACGAAAACGGTTCAATGCTCAACCGCCAATTTGGGCCATATAAGATTTATCGCGCCGACGAGACACCGGAATTAGGCGTCATTTTCATCGAGACCTATGAAGAAAGCGGCCCATTTGGGGCAAAGGCCGTCGCTGAAATCCCGATGGATGGGGTGGGACCAGCCCTCGCCAACGCCGTCTATGATGCGGCAGGTGTCTGGATCACCGACGCCCCCATCCTACCCGAAAAAGTCTGGTCAGCGCTCTCGGCAAATAAGGCGTGAGATAGCCATGAAACTTCCCCACTTGGAGAACCTGCTTGTACCAAAGGCAAAAATTACGGAGTATCTTCTTTCAGATACTCATAAGACCGGAAAACATAAAGCAGTGTTCTTCAAGCATTTCGGGTTTTCACAGGACGAATGGGAAGTTTTAGCCCAAGCATTAAGTCAACATGCCCAAATCCATGAAGTAACGACCACACAAGACACCCGTTTTGGCGTACATTATGTAGTGGAGGGGGAATTAGAAACCCCATTAGGACGGAGACCACGAGTTCGGGTGGTATGGGCGATTGATTATGAGGCGGATATACCACGTTTAATTAGCGCCTATCCGTTAGACGAAGAGGAGTAAAGGTATGATTAAAGAGCTAGATGAGATCGTACTAACCAGCGATATCCCTGAATACCGCCTGCAAGCGGGTGATCTGGGGACAGTCGTAGATGTCCACCCCAGTGGGCGCGAATACACAGTAGAGTTTTTCACCCTAGAAGGCAAAACCGTCGCCATCATACCCCTTGCCCCCGACCAGATTCGACCCATAGCATCCGGTGAAATCGCCAGCGCACGGGTGCTAAATCGGTGAAACTTATAGGGCCGTACAGTGGAGTATTTCAGGCTAGATTCAGCACGGCGGCTTTAGCCCCGTGTTGATTGATGTAAATGGAAACCTACACAGGTTGAGCGGCGTCTTAAGGTGAAAGAAAAACTTCGGAGGGGAACATGCGATTTTCTCAAAATGGCTCTCGTTCTTATGCTTTCACCATTGCCCTATTAATTTGCGCGACTCTACTGGTCCTGCCATCCAAAACCCAAGCGCAAGCCGACACCATGCCCCAATTCCAACTCCTCATCCTCAATCAAGATTGGCATGACCTCCAACTCGGCTACAAATACATCACCGCCCAACCCAACCTCAACGCCGCCGATAAATCGAACCCCCTCTTTGTCATCGGCCTAGAGGAAATCGAATCCTACGATTGGACATGGCAGGCCATTACCCTAACCCCCGACGCCACCACCCGCCTGATCGAAGTCCTACCCATCAGTGATAAAGAAGGCGTGCGTAGCCTGATTGACCTCAAAGAAAGTTTGGGTTGGGGCAACCCGCTAGAAAACGCCCTCTACATCCATTCATTTGTCGTCATGGTCAACAACGAAATGCTGTATGGCGGCATCTTCCTCGATCCCATGTCCCAAATGGCGATTGATTTCCCCGTCATCCGGATTAGTCTGGTCAATGGGCAGGCCGTTTTATATTTGCTTCCGGTGCATATCCCCTTTGTCAATTACGACCCCTTTGCAGGTGCAGCCTCAGTAGATAACGCCATCAACCAAGTAGTGGAAGGTGATTGGTCACAATTCTCTGACGACATAAAATCCGCATTTATGGCTTTTGGCAGCACCCCCACCGCCATTTTGTTTCGCGGCCTCATCCGCAACACCCAAATCAAAGACGCCCTCCTTGCCGCCGATAAACTGATTGAGACCTCACTCACCGAACCTCCTCAATCTTATTGAGGCATTACATCCCAAATGGGATATCAAGGGTTTCTGATATAATAATTTGATCAAGGATAATAGTAGGGGAATTTTGACCCCATAAAGCGGATAGCATATGGTTCAAAAATGGGAGTATTGCGAAGTTGGTGATTTTAACGGTAGCGTTTCCGTTGTAATTTATAGATCAGATGGAAACCATCAAGTACATCGCTATGATAAGCTGAAGGACAAAAGCAGAATTGTTTTTTGGCAGACAGTTGCTCAACTGGGTACAGAAGGTTGGGAGATGATAGTTGTAAAAAATATTGGTGAAACGAGTCTAATTACAGCTTATTTTAGGCGACCACTATCTTAGAAATGCTGTATGAAAATCCTAGCCCTTGAAAAAGAAACCCCCGGCCTCACCCCCGACCAATTTAAGCCATTCCTAAAAGCCGAAGCCGCCCGCGCATGGGAATTGCAGCAAGCCGGAATCATCCGCGAATTATATTTCCGCCCCGACGAACACACCGCCGTGCTAATCTTGGAATGCGCTACCCTAGACGAAGCCCAAGCATCTTTGGATACCTTGCCACTGGTACGCGAAGGCCTTATCACCTTCGACCTCATCCCCCTTGCTCCCTACTCCGGTTTTGCCCGCCTATTCGACAAAAAAGGTGCATTCTATTGTGAGTAGCCCTTTGCCGACCTTATAGAACATATGTTATAATTCTTCTATTGTTCCATATTTCACAAATAATGGAGGCGCGGCATGTCGGTCAAAAATCTCACCACCAAAGAGGAATTGTTTGTCCTCATTCAAAAGGAATGGGACGCCCTACAAAAAACCCTTGCCCGTGTGGATAGAAGCGAAATGGAAGACGCCGGGGTGTGTGGTGAATGGTCGGTCAAAGACATCTTGGCCCATCTTTTTGCATGGCAGCAAATGGTCTTGGATTGGTACACGACTGGCAAACGCGGCGATATCCCCAAAACTCCCTCCGCAGAATTTAATTGGCAGCAACTCCCCCAACTCAACCAGCGCATCTACGAGCAGCACCACGAGCGCACCTTAGAGGAGGTATTAGGTGATTTTCATGCCTCCCATCGTCGTATGTTAGAGACCATTGGTGAAATGTCAGCGGAAGAAATGTTCACGCCGGGGTATTATAAGTGGACAAAGAAACTGCCCTTCGTTTCGTATATCGGCTCATGCACCTCGAGCCATTATAATTGGGCGAACAAAGAGATACGTAAATGGAAAAAATCGTAAACTATGAGTGAAGCACCCGCCGTCTATGAAGCCCTCCTCCAAGCCGAGCAGGAGGGCAAAATCGCCGCCCTTGCCACCGTCATCCGCACACAGGGTTCTGTCCCTCGTCAAGCGGGTAGCAAGATGCTCATCTGGCCCGACAAAACCATCGTCGGCACGATTGGTGGCGGCCTGATGGAATCGCAAGTCGTCGAAGAAGCCCAAGCCGTCATGCGCTCCGGTGACACCAAAATGCTAACCTATCGCCTGACCGATCTGGCACAAGGCGACCCCGGCATCTGCGGCGGCACTGTTGAAATATTCGTAGAACCCATCGGCTTTTCCCCCACCATCGTCGTCATTGGCTGTGGACATGTCGGCAAGGCGTTGGCCCAATTAGCCAAATGGTCGGGTTTCCGCGTAGTGGTCAGTGATGATCGCGCCGAACTCTGCACCCCCGAAGCTATTCCCGGCATGGACGGCTATTATCCCATCGCTCCCGCCGCCCTCTTGCAACAAATCGAAATCGGCCAGCGCACCTTCATTGCCGCCGTCACACGTGGCCTGCCAGTGGACATCCAATTATTCCCCCCGCTGTTGCAAAGCCAAGCCGCCTACATCGGCTTAATCGGCTCAAAGCGGCGTTGGGCGCTCACCGAAAAAGCCTTGTTGGAGCAAGGGGTATCCGAGGAGGCCGTGAAGCGTGTCCACTCCCCCATCGGCCTCGACATTGCCGCCGAGACGCCGCAGGAAATCGCCGTCAGCATCATGGCTGAAATTATCCAACACTATCGAGGAACCAATGTCCCCTAAACCCGCTAAAACCGAACGCCTTTATTATCACGACTCCTATTTGCTCAATTTCGACGCTGAGGTGGTTGATCGTACCGAGTTGAACGGTCAACCCGCCGTCGCTCTCACCCGCAGCGCCTTCTATCCCACCAGTGGCGGCCAGCCCTTCGATGTCGGCACCCTCAACGCCGTCCCCGTATTAGATGTTGCCGTCGAAGGCGATGTCGTGCTGCACGTCACCGAAAGCCCCCTCGATGCCGAAACCGTGCAGGGGCGTGTCAATTGGGTACGCCGCTTCGACCACATGCGTCATCATAGCGGTCAGCACATTTTGACCCGTGCTTTTATCGAAGTGGCGGGCGCGGAAACCATCGGCTTTCACCTTAGCGAAAACAGCGTGACCATTGACCTCAATCGCGGCGACCTGACCCCTGCCAAAATTGATGCCGCCGAGAGCCTAGCCAATCAAATCGTGAGCGAAAATCGGCCTGTCTGGTCGTGGTTTCCCGAACCTGATGAATTAGCCAACCTGCCTTTGCGAAAAATCTCCGAAAAAGTGACCGGGGCGGTGCGTGTCGTAGATATTGGCGGCTTTGATTTAACAGCCTGCGGTGGCACACACGTCGCCCATACCGCCGAAATTGGCCTGATTAAAGTCCTCCGTGCCGATAAAAAAGCCGATACCACCCGCATTGAGTTCCGCTGTGGAGACCGCGCCCTTGCCGACTACCGTGATAAAAATAATCTCCTCAACGACCTCGCGGCCCAATTCACCACTGGTTATGCCAATTTGCCGGATGTCTTGGGCAAGCTGCGTGATGAAAATAAAGACCTCAGCCGTGCCCTCAAAGCTGCCCGCGAACAATTGATTGGTTATGAAGTGGAGGCCCTCTGGAATCACGCCTACAGCGAAGGCCGCACCCCAACGATCATCCAACAGGTTTTTGAAGACCGCCCCTCCAATGAATTGCAGCAGCTTGCCAGCCAACTGACCAGCAATCATCGCGGCGTGGTCGTATTGTTGGGCTTGGCAGGCGAAAAATCCCATCTGGTCTTTGCCCGTTCCGAAGATGTCAATTTGGATGTCGTGCCTCTCTTGAAACAAGCCCTCTCCCAATTAGGTTCAGAGCGCGGCGGGGGTCGTCCCAATCTGGCACAAGGCGGCGGTGTCCCTGCTACCCATGAAAAAATCGAGGCCGTACTGTCCGAAATCCAAATAAACTGATCGGGCACTATGGCGAAAAAAACGGCATTGGCAATTTATATGGATGAAATCGCGGCGGAGGTGCATAAGTACCTCAAAACAATCGGCTATCGAAAATTCGGGCATACCTACAATCGAGAAACCGAACCGGGTCTCATTCAAGTCATCAACCTCCAAGCCGCGCCCTATTTTTCCTCCATACACGGCCTATTTACGGTCAATTTGAGTGTCTACATCCGAGAAGTGGAGGAAGTGCGCTTTGAATCGCCGCCCCCAAGAGATCGGCATGTCAAAGAGTATGATGGGGACTTCCGTATGCGCCTTGATGAGCTAATTGTCAGGGGATATGACCCTTTACAGTATTATGACGCCAAATCTCGTTGGTGGCGCATTGGAGAGGATACACAAGCAATAGGCGCCGAAATCACGACTTTACTACAAAGATATGGGCAACCTTATCTGGATGAGTACAATTCCCGTGCGGCCATCTTAGGTCACTGGACAAAAATTGAAAATAACTCGCCTGATCTTGAAAATGATTGGCATGTGTTCTGGTTACATCGCGTCGCCGTCATCATACTGGCAAAACAAGGCGACTTAGAGACTGCCAAACGGTATATGCAAGAAGAATACAACATCCTTTCGAAGCACTGGAATCCGGCCCAAAAAGAATATGCCCGCCAACTCGCGCAACGACTTGGCATTTCACTAGACACACAATAGGTCCACCGCATATGCAACTCAACCTCCCCATCTACGAGCAACTCTTGAAGTGCAAAAACCTCCTAATCGCTGGTATGGGTGGCGGATTTGATATTTTCAGCGGCCTGCCCATCTATTTTGAACTCAAGAAATTTGGGCAAAATGTCCACCTTGCCAGCTACAGCTTTACCGATGTGATGGCCCTCAAACACGGCGAATGGTTAACCGACACCTGCATCGGCGTACAGGGCGAGGTCGAAGGTTTTCATATCTACTACCCCGAAGGCTACCTTTCCGAGTGGTTCAAACTCAAACGTGGTGAGGATGTACCCATCTGGTTATTTGCCAAAACGGGTGTGCGCCCCCTGCTAGAAAATTACCGCGCCCTCATCAAACACCTCAATATAGATGGCATTTTATTGATAGACGGCGGCGTGGACAGCCTCATCTTTGGCGATGAATCCGAACTCGGCACGCCGTTGGAAGATTCAACCTCGCTCTATGCCGTCAACGCCCTAAAAGAAATTCCGCTCAAAATCCAAGTCTGTGTCGGGTTTGGCGCAGAATTAGCCATCACCTACGCCCACATCCTTGAAAACATTGCCGAATTGACCCAAGCGAATGCCTTTTACGGCTCATGTTCGCTCGTCAAGGCGATGGAAAGTTACCAACTCTACGAGGATGCAACTTTATATGTACAGGGTAAACCTCACCAAGACCCCAGTGTAATTAGCTCCTCAGTCATCTCTGCCGTGCGCGGTGAATATGGCAATTATCATCTCACCAAGCGTACCGAAGACAGCGGCAGCAAGCTCTGGATTTCGCCCCTCATGCCCATTTATTGGTTTTTTGATCTAGCAGCGGTTGCGGAACGTAATGTTTTTCTGCCACAATTAGGCACGACGGATACCTTCATTGATGTGTTCCGTATGTTCACTGTTGCCAGCGGGGTCATTCAGCGACGGCGCTATTTCAAAATCCCGCTGCCCTAATGTTTGGAGAGAATAGTAGTGCAGGAGATCGTACCCGGCGTATTTGTTGAGACTGGTTTTCGAGGGGGAAATGTAGGCGCAATTCTGACCGACGAGGGGTTGGTACTGATTGACGCTCCCCCCTTCCCGGAAGATGCCCGCCGCTGGAAAAACTTCCTGCGTGAACAAACCCATCTGCCAATTCGGGCCGTCATCATGACCGATTCCTATCGAGATCGGCTGTTAGGGCCATTCTGGTTTCAGCCTCCTTTGTTAATCGCCCATGCCGCCACCCACACCGCCATGAGCAGCCTACCGGGATCCTATGCCGGGAGTGTCGTCAATGCCTTGACCCGTGACCCCGGTGAGATGTCCGGTTTTGGCTCGGCCCAACTCCTCTTGCCGAATATCACCTTCACCCATCAGGCCGTCCTGCATTTTGGCAAACCGGCCCTTTATCTCTATGCCCACCCCGGCCCTACCAAAGGCTCCCTTTGGGTGCATTGGCCTGAACGCGGCGTGATTTTTACTGGCGATAGCGTCGTCGTAGGAACACCCCCCTTTGTCAACAGCGACCACAGCAAAGAATGGCTCGAAAGCCTAAGCATTTTGCGCCGCCCCCGTTTTCCCGCCGACGTTATCATTCCCGGTCATGGCGATGTCACCGATAAAGAAGCCACCGAGCCGATTTCCGAATTTTTGCGTTTGGCCCGCCGCCGGGTACGCAGTCTCTATAAATCACAGCGGTCTCTTTCCGAAACCGCGCTGGTTGTCCACGAGTTATTGGCCCTTTTCCCCGCCCCTCTCGAAAGCGAACTCGAAATGGTACAGCAGCGGGTCCGCACCGCCCTGCAATTCATCTATAACGAATTCCGCGATTTAGAACTGGACGGCCTAGAAATCTTAGAAGAGGATGAAGAACCCGGCCTAGAAATCGAGGACTAACAAGCCACTTTTTAGGGAACTGGTGTCAAAGCAGTAGCGGTAATTGACGTTGCAGTTAAGGTCGCATCTATTTCAGCGAGGCGGGTTTGTGTTTTCTCTATTCCCGGCGCAATGTGATCTGGGTCATTAGTACCGACACGAATGGGGATTACTTTTTCTTCTGATTGACCTTCTTGATGGTCTAACCAGACGACTCCAACAGTCATTCCAATCAATATCGCTAAAAATATCAGAAAAATGGCATAGAACTTCAAGAATGTTTTACTGGGCTTCATAAACATCCTCTAATTTTTCAGCATCTTTCATCTGCACTGATCTGTGTCTCTCTGACCTAAATTCAGCACGGTGGCTTCAGTCCCGTGTCCTAATGACCCTTCACCAATCCCGTAGGGGCGGGTCCCCGTGCCCGCCCCAAAAACACCAAAGCCAATCCTGCCTACTCCTAGAGATCGTTTTGATAGCCGGAGAATTTGATTCCCTGCTCGGCTACCAAAAAATCACCCCGCCCAAACACTAGAGGCGTAGTCGAACTTATACACATCGGTGAGAAGTTCGCCTGTCGCCACATCCCAAATTTGCAGATTACCTGCCCAATCCAGCGTCGCCAGTTGACTGCCATCATCGCTGAAGGACAGGCTAAATACAGCATTATCCTCCCCGGTAGAGATTTCATAACGGGTAGCATTCGAGGTTAAGTCATAGAGGATGATTTTTTCCCACGAAGTAACAGCGACTGTATCCCCTGCGTTATTGAGATCAAAGCTAAAAACACCATCATCGAATAGGGGAATCATAGGGCTGAAACCTGCTTCGTCGGTTTCCAGATCAGTCCGCATAAGCGAGTTTCCCTGTTGATAGAGAACTTCCCTAGTGGCCGGGAGAATTTCTAAGCGGTAAATGGCCTCATTGTCCGAGATCGCCGCTGTTGCGAAAAAACCACTGGCGTAGTCCACTTCTGGCGTATAGATAAGAAACATCCCATATCCGGTGCTGGCAACAAACGTGCCGGGTTCAACGTCGCTATCTATCGCCATAAACAAATCGTTTTGGTAGGAAATGCGTTCGCGGCTCGTTGCGGCATCATAAACGATGATGCGCGATGGAAAAACGAGTGCCAGCAATTTGCCATCGTCGCTATAACGCAAATCACGGGCTGGCTCTGGCTCCTCAAGGCCAAGCGCCGCAAAATCGGTGGGTATCTCGGTAATAATATCCCCAGTGGTAGGTTCGATAATGAGTAGGTTGTGGGCCGCTTCATCATAAACAGCCATGCGGTTTCGCACAGGGTCTGCCGCCGCAACAACAATGCGCGTAGACTCGAAATAATGCAGGGGGTCAGCCTCCAAGTTTTCAGCGTCAAACAACCATAGGCCGTCATTGCTGGTAACGCTTATCCATCGTCCCGTCCAACGCACCTCAAAGGCTTGGGTTGCGATGTCGTCTTGGGCTGAAACAGCATACGGAAACGCCGAAGCAAGGAAAATGAGACACAAAATGAGCGCGATATAGTGGCGAAATTTCATGAGGATTTCCTCTCCCCTAAAACGAATTGATACCCCCAATGACGGCCTTTTTGTTGCCAAAGTTCCTCTCGGCAATCGGCAAGAGGGTAAGCGTTGAGACAGAGTGGGGAGTTAGGATACCTTTTATTCCTTATTCTTCCACGTCACGTTGCATCGTCGCGCAAAGACTCCCGCCATCACCCTATTTTATCAAAATTCCACGTCACTATCGGACATTTATAATCCTCCACCATAATCCATGACACCACTTGACAAATGCACCCCGTTTAATAATTTCAACTCCCACCCCTGATATAAATAAAAAACAGACAGTTTCTTCTCTGTCTGCTTTTTACACGAACTTATGTGAATTTTTAAGCTCTTACGCCGATGCTTCAGCTTTTTCGGCTTCCTCAAGCGCCTCCTGATGCGACAGCCACCGTTCCAGCGACATCGCCGCCGCCGTGCCCTGCCCCACCGACGTTGCCACTTGGCGATATATCGGGTCTTGGATCTCTCCCGCCGCAAACACGCCCGGCACGCTGGTCATCATATGCTTATCCGTGACAATATAGCCATCTTCCATCTCCACCTGCCCCGCATAAATGCTGCTGTTGGGGTCATGCCCGATGAAGATAAACACGCCTTCTGTCGGGTAGTCATAGGCCTCATTCGTCTCAACATTCCGCAGCCGAACATGATCTACCTTGCCGTTACCGACCACTTCCTCTACCACTGTATTCCAGATGAAATTCATCTTCTCATTGCGGAACGCACGATCTTGGAGTAGCTTCCCTGCGCGTAGGCTGTCCCGACGATGAACCACATCCACTTTGGAAGCGAAGCGGGTCAAGAAAATGCCTTCCTCAATCGCACTATCCCCACCGCCAACCACGACGATGTGTTTCCCTCGGAAGAAGAAACCATCACACGTGCCGCAGTAGCTGACACCCTTGCCGGTATATTCTTTTTCACCGGGCACACCCAATTTACGCGGGTCGGCCCCCGATGTGATAATTACGGTTTCAGCCAGATATTCGTTGCCATTATCGTCCTTGATTCGGAAGGGACGGCCATTTTTGAAATCTGCTTCGGTGATAGAGGCATACTCGTAGCGGGCGCCAAACCGTTCGGCCTGTTCACGCATCCGTTCCGTCAGTTCCGCGCCAGAAATCGCTTCGACAAAGCCGGGATAATTTTCGATTTCATGGGTAAGCGCGGCCTGCCCCCCAAATTGATGCCCAATAAACACTAGCGGGTTCAGATTCGCCCGTGCGGTATAGAGTGCGGCTGTTAACCCGGCAGGGCCAGAGCCGATAATAATCACTTTTTCGTGTTGCATGTTTTTACCTCAAGGTTTGGATGATCTTAAATTTCGACACGGCCTAGCGTGGTTTTCTTACTCATCCGTCAATTCGCCGCGTTGTTCAGCTTTTAAGATGGAGATGAGGGCTTCGAATTCTTCGCGGCAGTCCGAGCTTTGCACCAGATGGGCTTGAATTTCGGGTGGAATGGCATCCGGTGGCACTTCAGCGGTATTGAGCGATGCCAATAACTCCGCAAGGCACTCCACTTTACGGTCAAATTCAGCACAGTCAGCTTCTTGATCAGCGGTATGGCGAAGACAGTCTACCAGCGACTGGATTTTTTGCTTAGGTTGAGAAGGATTGGATGATGGCATGAAGAATCTATTCCTTGCAATCCGCAAATATGCGCGGTCATTTCATGGTTCATGACGATACCGCAAATTTTAATCTTACCCTCATATTTTATTCCATTCCTGTAAATTTCAGTATTCGGGAAACCTGACAAAGAAACAAAAGACCGGGCGATCCGGTCTCATTGTCTGAATTTCGACATCTTGTTTAGTTGGTAGAATCTACATCCGCATCAGCAGGATTATCCGCATCAGTCGGGATCAAATAGTTGCCTTCATCTCGTTTGACAAAGATGATTTGCTCCCCGTCAGAATCCACCTCCACAATATCGCCACGCTTGAACGCACCCTTCAGCAGTTTGACACTCAAGGGGCTTTCGACGTAGTGCTGCAAAGCGCGACGCAGCGGACGTGCCCCGTACTGCGGATCGAACCCCTCGGCTGCCAGCCATAGACGGGCTGCTTGGGTCAACTCGACGACCACACCTTGCTCACCTAGCCGCTCGGCGATTTGTTGCATTTGCAAATCCACAATTTGGGCGACCTGTTCCTGTGACAACGGATTGAAGATGATGATTTCATCAATCCGGTTAATGAACTCAGGTCGGAACGTATCACGGATAGCCTTTTCAATGCGCTTGTGATCAGCAATCGCTTCTTCGTCACGACTGGGTACAAAACCAAGCGCCCCGCCCCGTTTAGCAAACTCTGTACCCAGATTACTGGTCATGATGATAACGGTGTTGCGGAAATCCACTGTACGGCCTTGCCCATCGGTGAGGCGACCATCATCCAAAATTTGCAGAAGGGCATTCCACACATCGGGGTGGCCTTTTTCGATTTCATCAAACAACACCACACTATACGGACGGCGGCGGACGGCCTCGGTCAATTGACCACCTTCCTCATACCCCACATAACCGGGTGGCGCACCAAATAGACGGCTGACCGTGTGCTGTTCTCGATACTCACTCATGTCAATCCGAACGAGGGCTTCCTCGTCATCAAACATGAATTCTGCTAGTGCCTTTGCCAATTCCGTCTTGCCAACCCCGCTGCTCCCCAAAAAGATAAAGGAACCAATCGGGCGGCGGGGGTCTTTGAGGCCAGAACGCGCACGCCGAATCGCATCGGATACAGCAGCAACAGCGGCGTCTTGACCCACAATGCGATTGTGCAAGACTTCTTCCATTCGCAGGAGCTTATCGGCCTCGGTTTGGAGCATCTCGTAGACCGGGATGCCCGTCCACTGCGAAAGGACGGCGGCAATATCTTTTTCATCCACCACTTCGTCAAGCGTATTATCCTGCTGCCAAACCTCAAGGGCGGTGTCATACTCTTCCTGCATCCGCGCCACCTGCATTTTCAGATTGGCGGCCTGCTCATAATCTTGGGCAAGGGCCGATTGTTCCATCTGAATATTCAGACGATCAATCTCTTTTTTGGCTTCTTTGAGTTCAGTTGGCATCGAATAGAGTGCCACCCGTAGGCGAGACGCAGCCTCGTCCATCAGGTCA
Source organism: Chloroflexota bacterium (assembly GCA_013112715.1). GTDB lineage: Bacteria > Chloroflexota > Anaerolineae > Aggregatilineales > J027 > CFX10. Next base: position 180,095 of record JABFGB010000002.1, on the reverse strand, counting down.
ATCGCCTTATCAGGCAGACGCCGATCTGTAACATAACGATGGCTCAACTTGACAGCGGCGGTCAGCGCAGCATCGGTAAATGTGACCTTATGATGGGCCTCATACCGATCCCGTAAGCCGTGTAGCATTTGAACAGTCTCTTCAGCGCTTGGTTCATCCACAAACACGGGAGCGAAACGACGATCCAGCGCCGAATCACGTTCGATGTGCTGGCGATATTCGTCCAAGGTAGTCGCGCCAATGCAGTTCAGTTCACCGCGAGCGAGGGCTGGTTTCATCATGTTGCTGGCATCCAGTGATCCTGTTGCCGCTCCTGCCCCCACGACCTGATGTAGTTCATCAATGAATAGAATAATCTCGCCTTCACTGCGCTGAACTTCATCCATCGCGGCCTTAAGGCGTTCTTCAAATTCACCACGAAAACGACTGCCTGCGACCATCGCGCCCAAATCGAGCGAAATAACGCGGCGATTGAGGAGCAGTTCTGGCACATCGCTATGCACAATCTTCTGTGCCAATCCTTCTACAATCGCGGTTTTACCAACCCCGGCTTCTCCAATCAGGACGGGATTGTTTTTAGTGCGACGGCAGAGGATTTGAATCATGCGCAAAATTTCATCATCACGTCCAATCACCGGGTCCAGTTTGCCTTCACGGGCTAATTGGGTCAGGTCACGTGAGAATTTTTCAAGCGTGCCGTAACGATTTTCGGCCTGTGGATCGGTGACACGTTGACCACCCCGCATATCCTTGATGACATCTATCACTTTTTCTTTGGTGACGCCTGCATCACCCAAAATTCGAGCAACCGGCGTCCGACGTTCGGTAAGGATGGCAAGAAAAATATGCTCCGTCGAGATGTATTCGTCGCGCAGACGATTGGCTTCTTCATTGGCGAGGTCAATAATCCGCTTCACCCGGGGCGTGATAAATACCTGCCCTGTGCCCCCCCCATAAATACCAGAGCGGGGTGTTTGTTTCAGGACTTCATCCAACTTATAGCGGAGAGGTTCGACCTCAATAGACATTTTTTCGAGCATGGCGGGAATGACGCCTTCGGGCTGCTCTAGGAGGGCCAGTAGGATATGTTCAGTATCCACCTGATTATGCCCATAGCGTTGCAGGATTTCATAGGCACGAGCCGCCGCATCCTGAGCGCGTTCAGTGAATCGGTCAAATCGCATCATGGGGCTATATTCCCTTACTACATGACAATATTAGCTAAGAAATGGACGTGTTCTCGATGAAAAAAGTGCCAAGTTTTTAAGTATCACCCTCAAGATACACGGCTGGTTCATTTACTGCAAATCTGCTCAGAGTGCCTTATTGAGTAGGAAAGGGGCAGGTTTGGAAATGGATAAATTTAATGGGCAGCACCCGTTTATCTCGACTGCCATCATCTTAGCAGGTCAACATTAGAAATATCTTGGTATCGAAGCGGGGACAAAAGATTTTATGTAATTCTAATTTACCCAAGCCATAATACCTTGTGGGCAAGTAATTATGCAGTCAATTTGAAAGTCTATGGGATAGCGTGAGATTCTGACATGCTAAAACCCGCTGTTGGATGTTATTTTGGACTTGACCTAGATCGTAATCAGATTATCATCCAGCACTTTCAAATACACACTCCTCACACGCTGATTCGATTTGGTCAGCCCAATGCACAAATTGCTCTATGATTGCACCGCTGAAGAAATCCTAAATATCGAAAAAGGTATTTGATAAAATTTCGCCAACTTGTTTGGGATTGAGTATCATCCATGAGGGAGCAAAAGAAATGAACACTTCGCTGCAAGTTTGAAATTCAAGTAGCGAGGGTACCCACATGAAAGCATCTGGCAAAAAGCAACAACGGGGAAGTCAACAAATGAGCGACCTAGAACCAATCAAAGTAGTAATTGTGGATGATCATGACATGGTGAGAAAAGGTCTGCGAGTCCTTTTGGAAAGTTTCGACGACCTGAAGGTTGTAGGTGAGGCCAGTGATGGACAAATGGCAATTGACCTTTGTCATCAGCTACCAGTGGATGTGGTCTTGATGGACATCCTCATGCCTCATATGGATGGTGTAGAAGCGACAGAACGCCTTCGTGAGACTCGCCCGCAAACGCAGGTACTTATTCTGACCAGCTATAGCACGGATGAGAATGTAGAACTCGCGTTGAAAGCTGGCGCCATTGGTTATTTGATGAAGAACATTACAGGCAACGAACTGGCGAGTGCTATTCGCAAAGCACACACAGGGCAATCGACCTTGGCCTCAGAAGCAGCCCAAGTCCTGATCCGTGCAACCACTCGCCCACCCGCCCTCGGCTATGATCTAACCGAACGGGAAGTCGAGGTACTTCGGCTGATGATCAAGGGCATGAACAATCGGGAAATTGCCGAACAACTTATTATTAGCAGTTCAACGGTAAAAAACCATGTGAGCAGCATTTTAAGTAAATTGGGAACAGCCAGCCGCACCCAAGCAGTGGCCCTTGCAGTCGAGCACCGGATCGTCGAAGAATAACATCGGTAAGAAAGCGCCATCTGAAATCCATATAACGTCTTATGTAAAAAAGGATTGACAAGGGGAGATGCGAGCCAAATCCCCAAAATGGAAATAACCTCATGATAGGTATTGACCATCGAGCTATTTTTTGAAATGTCTACCCTGACACCAACAACCAGAAAAGCTGGATATGGTGCTATCCACATCCAGCTTCCGAGTTGATGAGCCTAACGTACTTTCCGCTAAGTAATCCGTTCGCGGATCGTCGCACTGGCATAGTCCAAAACCGAGACCACAATGGCAATTGCCAAGACCGCTACCCCGGCATCCCGATAGCGCAGCAGGTTAATTTGTTGATTGAGCAGCAAACCGATCCCACCGCCGCCAACAAAGCCGATAATAGTGGACATACGCACATTGATGTCCCAACGGTACATCGTAAAGGCCACATACGGCGGGACAATCTGTGGGACGACGGCATAAATAATCGTCTGCAAATGCCCTGCTCCGGTTGCCTTCAGTGCCTCAATCGGGCCTTCATCAATTGTCTCAATTTGCTCTGAATAGAGCTTGCCGAGCGAGGCAATCGAATGCAGCATTAGAGCCAGCACCCCAGCAAATGGGCCAATCCCGACCCAAATCACAAACACAATTCCCATAATCAGCGGTTCAATCGAACGTAGGCCATTCAAAATATTGCGAGTAACATTGTACAAAACACTGCCGATACTAAAGGGCTGACGTGTACCTGCCAATAAACCAAAAATACTGCCCAAAACCCCACCGATAATCATAGCATTCAGTAGATAGCGCGTGACCTCAACACCCATCACATCAACCGTTTCCACCGAGGGCAGCGTTCCGTCAATGACCGTGCGCCCCACCCGCAGTTGAATAAACGTAATCACAAAGGCGGTGACGGCGGCGGCTAGGGCAATCAACCAGCGTACCATCCGTTCAACATGGGAGAGTACAACTTTCTTTTGCCGTGCCCGCCACGCCGCATGACCGAGGACAACAATTTGTTGGGCAAACAACGCCGCTGCCAATGGCGTAAGCAAACTTAGCAAAGCAGCCGATTTTGCAATCTCGGACACAATTGCAAAAACCAGTACGCCGTTTATGGCCCCCATCACCCCACCGAGCAGATGGGCAGGTACGCCTGCAATAGAACGCAGCATCCCGCTCGTCAAATTGGTTACACTGGACGATAAAATAAACGCCCCGATCAAGCCGCCAATAGAATTCATAGACAGTTCGATCAAACCACCAATGATGTTGAGTAAATTTCCAGTGCCGTTGATACCATCCACCACAGCCGTTGCCAGCCAATTCCCTAAGCCGACATTGCTATCAGGCCGAATGGAATCTGCAAAATCCACCAATTGCTCACCCAATACCAGCGACAACCCTCCTATGACACCTACTAGCAGGGCCAAGATCAACGCAAAGGCAAGTTGCTGTCCAATTGACCGAAGGCGATGCGTGAGGCTTGGGGTTTCAAGAAGGGCTACCGAACGTGCCGCTACCACCGTACCCAAACCGATAACAGGCAGCGATGATAAAACCGAGACCTCCAAATCCCCCTGAAAGAAGTTGATGGCTTCACGGCCTATCACAGCCAGAACGTTTACGCCGATTAACCAACCAATCGGCAGTGCGATAATTGCCATCATTAAATTACCCACAGGCACGCGGACAGGGCGCATCAAATTATGGGCGGCAAAAAAGCTAAGGGCGGCTGAGATCGGAATGGAAAGCGAGGTGGCGACGAGGGCCATAAAAATCGTCTCCGCCATGCGCCGAATCACTTCATCGGTGATTTTGCTGAATCGCACCGGGCCACTGGGGATAGCGGCTAAAAATTCGATTTGATGAATTTGTCCACTGCTGCCACTGATACGCGGTACTTCAATTTGGCCTTTAAAATCGCCCGTACTATCAATAATGATCTCTTCGCGGCCTGTTTCCAAGACCTCACGTGGACGGCGTTGACCTTCGACGGGTGCCCATCGAATCGCGGCTTGTACCCCACTCTCAAAATTAAAGGCTTCCACCGTCACCTCATCCCCCGCCTTACCACAGCTTGGCGTCACGCGAACATAGGGGCCATCAGAAGATTCAGGTGCAGCCGGGCTTTCACCTTCGCAGTCCATCAAAAACGATGTGGTCGTGGTGATGATCTTGCGGTCTTGTTCAAAGATACGTGGGGAAAGCAGTTCACGCAGGGCATTTTGGACATTGGCTTGGCGTTGTTCATCTTGGGGTTTTTCCAGATCAATATCGGTGACTGTCCAGCCATAAGCATAAATTCCCACCGCTAAAGTGATAGCCAGCACAATCAACAAATTTCGTAGTGCGACCCGTGTGGAAGGAGGGGTTCGATTCACAATAAACCTCCAAATCAGGAAATGGCAACTTCAATGGCTTCTTCGCCATAAATCTCTTTAAAGCGATTTTCATCAATCTCGGTGGGTAGTCCATCAAATTGGAGGATACCCCCTTTAAGGGCAATCACCCGATGGGCATAAGTGCGGGCAAGGCTCAAGAAATGGAGACTGCATAAAACGGTAATGCCATCTTCTTTGTTGAGCAGTTCCAGATATTTCATGACGCTGTGCGAGGTTGCCGGGTCAAGGCTGGCAACAGGTTCGTCCGCCAACATCAATTCCGGTTCTTGCATCAAGGCCCGTGCGATCCCGACACGCTGCTGTTGGCCGCCGCTAAGTTCGCTGGCCCGTTTGTTGGCTTGGTCTCGAATCCCAACTCGATCCAAATTGGCAAGCGCGTCGTGGCGATCTTGCTTGGGGAAATAATTTAAGAAGCTGTAGAGGGAATTGGTATAACCCAGCCGTCCCGACAGTACATTGGTGATGACTTTGGAGCGCTTGACCAAATTAAACTGCTGAAAAATCATGCCAATGTGCCGCCGAATTTGACGGACTTCATCATCACTGGCAGCGGTGATGTCTATCCCATTCCAGATAATACGCCCCTCGGTGGGTTCAATCAGACGATTGATACAGCGCAGTAGGGTAGATTTACCCGACCCACTTAGGCCGATAATAGCGACAAACTGTCCATCAGGAATTTCGAGATTGATTCTATCAAGGGCCTTAAACCCGTTGTCATATATTTTGGTGAGGTTCTCAATAATTAACATAGTGTCCTTAAAAACAAGGCAGAGGGGATACCTCTGCCCATATATCAAAACGAAATCATGAGCGAAAGACACCTAATTGAAAATATCTTCTTCAGTCAGGCCAAGCACCTCAAATTGGTCACGAATCACGTTATACGTTGCGTCATCAATGGGGGCGATACCGCTCCAACCATAGAAGTCTTCACTACCAATGGAAGTGGCCCATGCTTCGGTTTGAGAGAACGCGACTAACGCATCAAAGATTTGCTGACGAAGTTCTTCGGGGAAGTCTGGCCCAAAGCTAAGGGTATCATTCGGAATCGGGGCGCTGAGACGCAGGATTTTTACTTGGTCAACCACATCGGGTGCGGTCTCACGGACATTGTTACGGGCATCCAAAATCTGGATGTCGCCTACATAGAGGTTGCCGTCCTCGCCAATATAGGATTCATCAACTGTCAGATCATAGGGTTCGGGCAGATCACCAATTGACCACGCACCGTTGGGCATCGCGGGGGGGCTATAGAAGGTCGTGCCAAAATCCACTTCACCGTTATAGACCGCTAGAACGACCTGATTGTGACCGCCTGCCTCGACCTGTTCACCAGGGGTAATACCCGCTTTGGCAAATTCGACGGAGGGGAACACAAAACCGGAGGTTGACCCTGCATCCGGGTAAGCCCATGATTTACCTTCGAGGTCTTTGAAGGTATGGATGCCACTGTCACGGCGAACGATATAGGCTGCCCAATAGACAGGCCAGCCACGCCGCACTGCTGCACCCATGACCTCTACGCCGCAGCGATTATTGGCAATGACATATCCCGCCGCTGGAATGAAACCCATCGAGCTATCAGGGGCCGCACACATCGCCTCAATCGTAGCTGCATATGAGGTTGGCACTGAAACCTCAAACTTGAGACCAGTGGCTTCTTCAAGGGCGGCTGCCATGACCTCGCCCCCCGTCACAATTGTTGAAGATTCGACAGAAGGCACAAAATATACTTGAATGGGGTTATCAGGTGATCCCAGATCCCCTTGAGCAGAGGCTTTAGGTAAAACCGCTGCAACTACAATGACTACAAAAACAAGAAGAATTACAATTTTTCTGAGATGACGCATTTTTTGCTCCTTGCAAATGGGTTGACAAAAAAGCTCTTGCTGATAATAGATTATAGAGCGTTTAAGAGAAAAGTGAAATTAATTTAACTCAACAACCCAATTATAGCGATTTTTATTTTGACCGACCCTCTTTGATTTGAGTGCTTTATAAAGTGCAGCGAACTCAAATAAAAGATTGCATACGGAGCCAGCGTATGAAAAAAGTCATGGTGACAGGTAGGAGTGGTAAAGCGGGTCGGTCCCTCGTGCGTGATTTGCTTGAGCATGGCTATGAGGTATTGACTGTGGATGTGCTGCCCTCAGTCGATCCCGTCGCACCCTTTTTGCGGGCTGATCTCACCGACTTAGGACAAACCATTGAGGCCCTACATGGTGCTGAAGCAGTGGTGCAACTCGCCGCCATCCCTCCCCCCGGCTTATCCACACCGGAAGTCGCCTTTCGAGTCAACATCACCAGTACCCCTTCACAAAAATGCCTTGCCTGCTAGAAGATAATGTTGGAGAAGTAAGGAAGCCAGCATTGGTCTGCGCATGAAACTACTGAATGCCCATTTTTTCGAGTTAGGAGACATATTCTGACGCCGGATGGAGACCAACCGGACACTAGGTGGTAACTCGGCGGTGAGTTCGGGGATGGAGACGATACCAAATTCGAGCGAAAGATAAGTTTTTGAAGAAGGTGGGTCTGTGACTTCTCCGGCTTTTCACCTATCCATTAGCTTAATATAAGATCATGTCCACTGATAAGGCAAAGTAATGGGGGCCCCCGTGTGCATCACAAATCAGATGCAGGCGCCACCTCAAAAGACTACTCGCGTTTGGCGGCACAATAGGCTTTGCCCCGCACTTTCTTGCCCCGACTGGCTCTTCATTTACATACCGACAAGGGCATACTGTCCACCATGAACATCTCCTCACGCCAAATACGGCAACCACTCCCCAACCTCATGTAAGCGCCGATTGAAGCGTGAGACACTCAAGGGAGGTATATCTCCTAACCCCACTAATACCACTAAAGCCCATTCATACCCACAGGCCTTCAACACATCAGCAATACACAATAGGTCGTTACAATAGAGGTAAAAGTCTGCCATGCTAGATCAGGAATTTGCTTGGGTGTAAAGCCTCCCTCCCTTAATGACCGCCGCGAAGCCAACATAATCCCATAATACACGTGAATGATCCAAGAGGTCGGCACATCAGGATGGATAAACTCATGTTGATGAACGATGTCAATCAAATCCTTGATACCAAATTCGGGTAATTCATGGGTTTTTGGAACAAAACACCCATCATTCAGCCGAATTTCGTATGAGTTTCTGCTCGACGTTCTGAAATTGGGGCCGTGCTGATTATTATACTCGTGCATGAGAAAATGATTATAAAAACTTGGTATCAGTAATCTAAGGTTTGGATAGATCACCTCAACTCATTTTGTAGGCTTTTTACACTCTGAATAGTCCTCTGTATCAATGACAACGCAAATCTGATGACATATAACGCTAGCGCCTTCAGAACAGCAGGGGTAAAATTTAATTGTGAAAAAATTCTCAAATAACGTTTGAGATAGGAGTGTGAGTTGGATAAGTTGGGCCTACTGCTGATTGCAGCATTCTGTGCAATCCAAGCAATCCGAACCACGAACTTGCTACTCTCTGTCCTCTGGTTAGCCAGCGTAAGCGCATTAACAAGCATCGTTCTCTTTACGCTGGATGCACCACAGGCAGCAGTCATCGAAATCAGCGTTGGGGCGGGCTTGGTTGCCGTATTACTCGTATTCGCCATAAGTATCGCGGGTGAAGAAACACTTCAAGATCACGATACCCTCTGGAAGAAGATTCTACGCCGTTTCCCTCTTATCACAGCCCTTTTGTTACTGTTCTGGATTATCCTGCCGCTGCCAGAAACACAGCCCGGTGTTAAGGATACTGCCACATTCAGCACAATTCTGTGGGAAGACCGTGCCCTCGATGTCCTGTTACAGATCGTCATCATTTTCAGCGCGGTGCTAAGTCTGTTAGGACTGCTGGCAGATCAAAAATTGCCCGCTGCGGTGCAACATCATGCCACGCCGCGTCCACTGGATGAAGCGACATCACTAACGGAGCATGTGGCAATCGTGGAGGACGAGGAGCCGATTTTGGAGGCGGAAAGGGAACTGGTATGAACGACGAAGAACTGACCCTACTAGGGGTAGTGATCTTGTTTGGGGTGGGCGTATATGGACTGCTGCTAACCCATCACCTGATCAAAATTGTGATCGCGCTTCAGATTATCGGTAAGGCCGTGATTATTGCGTTTGCGGTTGCCGGGACGATGAGCGAACGGGTTCAATTGGCACAAAGCCTCATTGTAACCATCATCGTCGCCGATACGATGGTCGCCGTCATCAGCCTCGCATTGGTCATTCAAGTGAAACAGCGCCTCGGCACATTAGATGCTAGGGAACTGTCGAATCTGCGGAGGTGAGCGATGACAGCATGGTTGGTTGGTCTCACCATTGGGCTACCGTGGCTAGGAGCATTGATCGTCTGGCGGGTACCAGACCATTCTCCACAACGGCAGCATGGGATCGCGGTGATAGCATCCCTCCTCACGGCAGCAGTTTCGATTGGGCTGCTAACTACTTATTCAACCGAGGTCGCGTTGCGTCTGCACATCGGTGGCATCTTTGGTGATTTTATTCTGGTGCCGGACGGTCTGGGTGTCCTACTGGCGGCTATTGCGGCTATCATTGGCAGCCTGACCGTGATCTTCTCGGTCGCGTATATGGAGCATGAAGCCTGCCTAAGTCGCTACTATGCGCTGGTACTCATTTTTATTGGCACAATGGCGGGTTTGGTGCTGGCAGGTAATTTGTTGCTGATGTTCTTCTTCTGGGAAATCACCGCCCTATGCTCCTATGCCCTGATCGCCTTCGACCATGATAATCCAGCAGCGGTGGCGGGTGGTCTAAAGGCGCTGGTCATCACCCAGTTAGGCGGTATTGGCTTACTGATTGGGGCGCTGACGGCCTATGGACGCTTCGGCACAGATGAAATCGCGGTGTTGCTGGCACGGGCGGAAACCCTGTCCAAAACCGAATTAAGCTTGATCGCGTTTAGTTTCTTGATCGCGGCAATGGCAAAATCCGCCCAAGTGCCTTTTCATAGTTGGTTACCCGGCGCAATGGAAGCTCCTACCCCCATTAGCGCCTTAATTCACGCGGCCACGATGGTGAACGCGGGCGTGTATCTGCTGGCGCGTTTTTATCCGGCCTTTGAAGATGTGACGGGCTGGACAACTGCGGTCATGACGGTGGGGATCGTATCGGCACTACTGGCGGCGCTCATGGCGTTGGTTGCCAATGATCTCAAGCGTGTCCTCGCCTATTCCACCATCAGCCAGCTAGGGTATATGGTTTTTGCGGTGGGGGCCGGTGGAATCTTTGCCAGCCAATTTCATTTACTCAGTCATGCCATGTTTAAAGCACTCCTGTTTTTGGGCGCTGGTGCCGTAATTCATAGCGTCGGCACACGCGATATACGACAGATGGGAGGACTGTGGCGCTCCATGCCACAGGTCACAATCGCCTTTATCATCGGCGCGATGGCGCTGGTCGGCATCCCCGGCACGAACGGCTTTTGGAGCAAAGAACTGATTCTGGAACGCGGTGTAGAGGATTCATCGCCCGTTTTTGTGGTTGGGCTGCTGATTGGGGTGGGCCTCACTGCGTTATACACGCTCCGATTGATCTGGTTAGTCTTTGGAGGCACGCCCCGATTTTCTGGTCAGGTTCATGAAGCACCCTCCGCCATGCGAATTTCATTGGGCATTTTGGCAGTTGGCTCACTGGTGACTTGGTTACTAGTCTCGCCTTTAAGCAAGATGTTGGCTGAAACGCTGCCCTATCACCATCTCCACTCCGAAACGACCCGTGATGTTATTTCAGATGTCATGACTGCCCCAATTACGGTGCTGGCGCTTGGGTGGGTGGCGCTTGGCTTCCTGCTGTGGGGATTTCACCACCGGCTGGGCTGGCTCATTGCCCGATTACAGCTTCTTAGCCAGATCGCCGGTCAAGATTTTGGCTTTGAGGCGCTCAATCGTGTGGTTATGCGCAGCACCAGCACCCTCGCTGAACGTCTGCGCTCGACCCAGACCGGAGAACTCAACTGGAATATCTGGGGGATTGTAGCGGGGCTGGTGGTGATCTTAATTTATGTGGCGGTGGAGGTCTGATATGGAGACGAACTCGGTAGCAACTTTGATTGCCCTGCCGCTGGCCCTTTCTCCGGCAGCGTACATAGTTGAGCGCCTAAATCGCAAAATTCATCCGGGTTGGCTGGCGCTGCTGATTTTGGCGCTGGCGTGGGGCGTTTTGGGTGTAGCGGCCTATGAATTTGACCGGGAGGGTACGCTGACCTATCGCGTAGGCATGATGCAGCTACAACTCGACGGACTCAGCCTGTTTGCCTGCGGCGCAATTCTGACACTGGGTACACTGACGGTCATCTATTCGCTGGATTATATGGCCGAGGAAGGTGCGGCGGACAAATATTATGCCCTCGTGCTGCTGCTGCTTGGCACCATGATGGGGTTGGTTTGCACACGTGATCTGTTTAATCTGTGGGTCTGGTTCGAGGCAATGGCGATTTCAGGCTCATTCTTGGTGGCGTTTTACCGTGAACAGCCAGCCTCGCTGGAAGCCGGGGTCAAGTATATTGTACAAAGTGCGCTTGGGTCGGCGTTTATCCTATTGGGCATTGCGCTCGTACTGGCCGAAACGGGCACGTTGGATTTGCAGGAAATCGCCCAATTGAACCAAGATTCGGTAATGTTGTGGGCGGTGGGCGGACTGTTTATCGCCGGATTTGGGGTCAAGATGGCGCTCGTGCCATTTCATACTTGGCTACCAGATGCCCATGCCCAAGCCCCCAGTGGCATCAGTGCCCTGTTGTCCGGCTTGGTCATCGAGGTAGCCCTCATCGCCCTGCTCCGCGCCCTCACTTGCGTCGCGTTTTCGTGGGGCACACTCCTGATTGCCTTTGGCGTGGTCAACATGCTGGTCGGGAATTTGTTGGCCCTGCGCCAGACCCAGATAAAACGCCTGCTCGCCTATTCTAGCCTAAGCCAGATGGGGTATATGGTGTTCGGGATTGGCGTCGGCATCTATGCACAAACATTGGATGGGTTTGAGGGCGGGCTGTTCCATTTCTTCAACCATGCCCTGATGAAAGGCCTCGCATTTTTGGCGGTTGGCGCTTTTATCTACAGCCTCGAAACGCATCAGCCTCTGCAAATCAGTGATTTGCGTGGTGCATCACGGCGCTATCCATATATTGCATTAGCGCTCAGTTTAGCCTTGTTGGGTTTAGGTGGACTGCCGCCACTGGCCGGGTTTATGTCAAAATGGCAGATTTTTGCGGCGGGCATCGCGGTTCATGAGCCATTGATTACCCTGCTGGTCATTTTTGCCGCGCTGAATAGCGTTTTGTCGCTGGCCTATTATGCTCCCATTATCAATGTCCTCTATTCCCGGCAGACCCAAGTTGAAATTGAACAGGGTCGCGCTGTCCCACCACTGATGGGGCTGTCTTTGTTGGTGTTGTCGGGCGCGATTGTGGTCATCGGTGTGTATCCGGGACTGCTGCATGGTGCGCTTGAACCAGCCGCCCGCGTCCTGTTAACCGCGTTTGGAGGGTGAGATGAACGAATTGTTGTTGCAACCGCCGATTGCTTTTTTGATTTATCNTGGCCTAGTTTGGGGTCTATCAATGCTTGGGCGCTGGCTGGCTCCAGAAAAAGCGTCCGTCAATAAATCGAGCAGTTATGCCAGCGGTGAAGCACCCGCCACCCGTCCGGCGGTTCCCGGTTATCGCCCCTTTTTTGTGGTGGCCCTGTTTTTCGCCGTCGTGCATTTAGGGGTATTGGTAGCAGGTACAAGCACGCTGACCCCGATGGCGGGTATTTTTCTGGCCGGGGTGATGGTGTCGTTACTGGCGCTGATTTTGGAGTCAAGGGAGGCCGCTTGAGATGACATGGCAACACGTGGTAGATGACATTAGAACATGGGCAAGGGTCAATTCGCCTTGGGTGGTGCATTTTAACACGGGGTCATGCAATGGCTGTGATATTGAAATCTTGGCAATCTTGACCCCGCGTTATGACGCCGAGCGTTTTGGGGTCAAGCTCGAAGGCAGCCCACGCCACGCCGATGTTTTAATCTGCACTGGGCCTGTGACACGGCAAGCACGGGATCGCCTGCTGCGCGTGTATGAGCAGATGCCAGAGCCAAAATTTGTGATTGCAGTCGGGTCATGTGCGATTTCCGGTGGGGTGTTTCAGGGGTGCTATAACGTCATCGGGCATATTGACGAAGTGATCCCGGTAGATGTTTATATTCCCGGCTGCCCCCCTCGCCCCGAAGCCATTCTCGACGGCGTGGTGAAGTTGTTGGGCCATCTCAAAAACCCGGTGCTTGAAGAAACCATACAGGAGGCAGGTTGATGGATACGCAAGAGGCGTTAAAAAGCGCCGAAGCATTGCTGACAGGTTATGCCAGCACGCGCTCTGAAGAGAACCGTCTGGATGGGACGCTTGCGCCAGAAAATCTGTGCGCGGTGGTCAGCAATCTAGTCGCCGCACGCTGGGGCTATCTAATGGCGATCACCGGGTTAGATCAGGTCACGCTGGGTCAGCTTGAAATACTCTATCATTTTGGCGCGGGAGCGGCAATCCTAACGCTGCGAATCCCACTGCCGCGTATTCCAATTCCAAGCGTAGACAGCATTTGTCCCATCATCCCCTATGCCAATGTCTATGAGCGCGAATTGGGCGAAATGTTTGGGGTGGAATTCAGGAATAGCCCTAATACAGATCGGTTGTTTTTGCCAGATGACTGGCGCAGCGCTGTTTATCCGCTCCGTAAAGACGCCGTCCTAAACGAGGAGTGAAATGGATATGGATACTACTGTACCGCAGCGTTTTGTCGTACCAATTGGACCGCAGCATCCCGCTCTCAAAGAACCCGGTCATTTTGAATTTACGGTGGATGGTGAACAAGTCACAGGGGCATCAGTCCGGTTGGGATATGCCCATCGCGGTATCGAAAAAGCCACCGAGGGGCGCAACTGGGTCCAAAATCTCTACCTCTTGGAGCGTATCTGCGGGATTTGTTCACATGTCCACGCCACCGCCTACTGTTTGGGCGTGGAAAAATTGGCTGGCGTGACACCACCGCCCCGTGCCCAAGCCATTCGCGTGTTGGTGGCCGAATTGGAGCGCATACACAGTCATCTGCTATGGTTGGGGGTGGCGGCCCATGAAGCGGGTTTTGATACCCTCTTTATGTATTCATGGCGTGACCGCGAAACCGTGATGGATATTTTGGAGGCCCTGACAGGCAATCGGGTGAATTATTCGGCCAATCTACTGGGCGGCGTCAAATTTGATCTCACCTCTGAATTGACCGATAAGATTTACAAGGGACTTGAGCTTTTAGAGGAGCGTACCTATCAATATGTGGATGTGGTTACGTCGGACGCAACCCTGCTGCAACGGACTCGTGGCGTGGGCGTGACTACCCGTGAGCAGGCCGAGCAATTGGGTTTGGTAGGGCCAACCGCGCGGGCATCGGGGGTCGAACGGGATATTCGTGTCGAAGCGCCGTATGCCGCCTATCCTGATTTTCCGGTGAAGGTCGTGACGGCAACCGCTGGTGATTTGGAAGCACGTTTTGTGGTGCGGCTGCAAGAATTGTTTGAAGCCTATCGCCTCATTCGTGCCGTCCTAGAAAAATTACCACCCGGCGAGTTGCAGGCCCGGATGCCCCGTAAAATCAAGCCTGCCGAGACCGTTAGTCGGGTAGAAGCGCCACGTGGGGAACTATTTTATTTCATCAAGAGCAACGGCACCGATCAGCCAGAACGCATCAAGGTGCGAACCCCGACCCTGTGTAATCTGGCATCGGTCTGTGTGCTGGCAGTAGGCAGCCAACTGGCAGACGTACCGATGATCCTAGCGGGGGTTGATCCATGTTTCTCGTGTAATGATCGCATGGTGACGGTGTATTCCGGCGATACGGATCATACCCAGTGGACATGGAAGCAGTTGCGACAATATGGCATTGATTACTATCGAAGGTGAAGATGAACGCCATTCAAGATTTGCTCACCCTAATGTTTTTCCCCGGCGGCTTGTTTGTGTTGGCGCTGGGTATGAGTTATGAGTGGATAGACCGCAAACTAATGGCACGGGTACAAAATCGTGTCGGCCCGCGTTGGTTTCAGCCCTATGCCGATATTGCCAAACTCCTCGTCAAAGAGGAAGTGATTCCGGCAGACAGCAACCGCCTGCTATTCATTGCCTTGCCCATCTTGGCACTGGCAGGGGCGTTGACCGCCGCACTCTATGTGCCGTTGGCGGGGTTCGACCCATTGTACAGCTTTAAAGGTGATTTGATTGTGACGCTCTACCTGTTGAGCCTGCTTACCGTTTGCACCGGGCTGGCGGGAGCAAACACGACGGATCGCTTTTCATTGGTGGGGGCGACCCGCACGTTGACCCAATTGTTTTCGTATGAAGCGCCCTTCCTGTTGGCGATGCTTGGCCCGGCGGTGGCGGCCCGTAGCTGGCAAATCAACGAAATTATTGCGGATGCTGATGGTCAATGGCTACTAATTGTCCAGCCCGTTGGCTTTGTGGTGGCATTGATTGGATTATTAGGCAAGCTGGAAATCGCACCATTTAATGCGCCGGAAGCCGAAACCGAAATCGTCGCGGGGGCACTGACCGAATACAGCGGACGGGGCTTGGCGTTGTTTCGATTGGGGCGGCATGTTGAACTTGTCGTAGGGTTAACGATGGTGGCGGCGTTTTATATGGGCGGGGTCAGTGGGCTACCGTTGTTTGTTCTAAAAACGCTCCTGCTGCTCCTGATTCTTGTGGGGATTCAATCGTTGGTAGCCCGTTTACGGATTGATCAAACCGTCGGTTTATGGTGGCGTTGGGGTACACTGTTGGTGCTGGCTCAATGGCTGGCGTTAGTCATCTGGGAAGGAGTACAGGCATGAAACGTCATACCCTGTTGCAATATGCCGCTCGTTCGCTTTTTCGGCGGGCGGCCACCCAGCGTTATCCTGCCGAACGGACCCCCACGCCGGAACGTTTACGTGGCACGCTTCATTGGACCCCAGATGGTTGTACCGGATGCTGTCTGTGTAGCAAAGAATGTCCAGCCAATGCGATTGAGATTATCACGATTGACAAGACCACCAAGCAGTTTGTAGCACGTTATCACGCCGATCGCTGCATCTATTGTGGGCAGTGTGTGGTCAATTGTCGTTTTAGCTGCCTAACGATGTCGCCTGAGGAATGGGAGAATGCCGCGCTCCATAAACAGGCTTTCACGGTCTATTATGGAGATGCACCCCATGTCGAACGAGTCTTGGAAGGATTTGTTTCACAAGATTCTGCATCCAACCCCTCCACCTGACCATCCGCTGAAAACCGCGATTGTGGGCATTGGGAATGGGATGTACCGGGATGACGGGGTGGGCGAACGGATTGCCACACGCCTGTCAGCGCGGTTGGCAGGATGCGACACTGTTCAGGTCATCGCTGCCGGGGTAGCCCCTGAAAACTGTACGGGGCTGCTACGGCGGTTTGAACCCGATTGGGTCATTCTCATAGATAGTGCGAATTTTGATGCACTGCCCGGAACGGTGCGGTGGATAGTGCCTGAAGATATTGAGGGCATCAGTGCATCTACCCATACTTTGCCCCTGTCCCTGCTGGCAAATTATCTCGAAACGAGCCTCCACTGCCACATCGGTTTACTGGCTATCCAACCCCTTGATGTCTCATCGGGGGAAGGTATCTCGCTGCCTGTTCAGATTGCGGCAGATGCGCTGATTGAAGCGCTTGTGGAGGCTTTGCATCAGGGCACACCCGGTTAAAAAGTAGCCTGCCAACGCATTTTCATCGCTCACCACTCGGAAGCCATCCTCCTCGATCATAAGGGCAATTGGTAGCCTGCTCAATTTGTTCCTGATCGAACTCCATTTTTCTCCCATGCGATCTACAAAATTTGCCTCTTATTGACAAAAAAATAGGCGGCGTGGTACAATATTAGTACGACTATCGTAGTATTTGAAGATCGCATAATTCGTATTTCGTACCTAAGAAAGAGTGAGGTGAAAAATGCCCACCGGAGATGAGACATCACCTTCGTCTACCCAAGTAGAAGTAATCAGTGATTTATTGCACCAAATCACTTGGGGTATTCGGTTGGATCAACTTGGTACATGGTCAAAAGCGCTGCGTGGTATGGCGCAACTTGATTTACATATCCTCAAACTCATCGCCGAACGGCCCGATATTATTTTGAAGGAGATATGCAGTGAACTTCATATTCCCAATAGTACCCTAACCAGCGCAATCAATCGTTTGGAGGAGCGAGGATTGCTGAACCGAGTGATTAGTCGCCGGGACCGCCGTTCCTACGGGTTAGCACTGACGACCAAAGGTTGGGAGATTAAGGCCGAACATGATCGGGTGGATCAAATGATTGCCACTAAGGTGATTCAGGCTTTGGAAGGGGATGAGGAAGTAACGACCCTGACAACACTCCTAAGCAAGATTGTGCAGCGTTTTGAGTAAAGCAGTTTTTATTTAGAGAAAAAAATCCCCCATCGCCGCTATCTCAACTGCCACCGGGGAGTATCCAGATGGAGGTAGCGCAATGATAGTGCTAAAGCATGTGTCCAAGAGATATCAGATGGGCGCGGTGACCGTTACGGCCCTAAATGATGTGTCATTGAATATCGAAGAAGGGGAATTTGTGGTTGTCTTGGGGCCATCAGGAAGTGGCAAGACAACCCTTCTTAATATGATTAGCGCCCTAGACACCCCCACCGAGGGTATTATTACCGTCGCTGATCAAGACATCACCGCCATGAGCCGCCTAAAGCAATTTGACTTCCGACGCAATACCGTCAGTTTCATCTTCCAAAGTTTCAACCTCTTCCCCAGCCTAACCGCCGAGGAAAATGTCCAATTTGTACTCGACATGCACTACAAACGAGGTATCCAGTCCACTGCAAAAGCGGTACTTGATAGTGTGGGTCTCGGCCTCCGCTATCACCATTTTCCACATGAATTGTCGGGTGGCGAGCAGCAGCGTGTGGCAATCGCACGGGCGCTGGCGACTGGCAATCCTGTTTTGTTAGCCGATGAGCCAACGGGTGAATTGGATTTCAAGACGGGTGTCCAAATTTTGCAGCTCTTACGATCCCAAGCAGGCAACAGGCGAACGGTGCTGGTTGTGACCCATAACCGCGAAATTTCACGGATTGCGGATCGTGTGATTGAATTGAGCAGTGGCGAAATTGTGCGAGATGGTGCGCCAGAAGCGGGTAAAGCGCCAATTGCTGAGTTGCATTGGTAAAGAAGGTGAAATGATGAACCTCAAATTTTGGCTTAAGTGGTCTTATCGTGATGCCAAAGAACGCTGGTTACAAGTGCTGGCGATTGCCGTAATTCTCGCTTTGGGCACAGGCGTCTACAGTGCTTTTGGCAAGCAAAAAGAATGGCGCATCGAATCACTGGATAAAAGTATGGCGATGCTTGCCATGTACGACCTCCAATTGGAACTGACGGAGGGCAGCTATCTCGAAAGCGCCGCGCTCGAATCCGCTTTGGCCGATATTGAAGGGGTCAACGTGGTTGAAACTCGCTTAATGGTTCCAACCCTTGTAGACGCTTCCAAAGAGGGCGAAACGATCCTCTATCCGGGTCGGCTCATTGGCGTGGACTTGTCAGACGGTGGGCCGCATATCAGCAGATTGAATATCAGGGAAGGGTCAGGGCTAACCGAAGCCGATGCGGGCACAAACAAAGTCATTATGGACTATCTATTTACCAACTACCGCAAGTTGTCGCCGGGGGATAGCATCAAAATCACCGGGGACATCGAACTGGATTTCGTTGGGCGTGGTCAAATCCCCGAAAACATGATGATCATACCGGGTACGGGCGGCTTCATGGAAAACGAAAACACATTTGCCGTGATGTATATGTCGCGTGACACGGTTCAACAGATCAGTGGGCGAGAGGGGCTAATCAACAATGCCGTCCTTCTATTGGATGAGGGTGCCAACCCTGAGGCCGTGATCCACGACATTAAGCAGGTAATGGCTACCCAATTTGCCGATACAGGCTTCAACCTGACCAAAAAGGAAGATGATCAGGTTTACAACGCGATGTATGCCGACGCGCGAGGCGATCAGCGCTTTTGGAACATCGTCGCCGGGTTGTTTCTCATCGGGGCAGCGATGGCAACCTTTAATCTGGCAGGGCGGATTGTCGAGTCACAGCGCCGCCAAATTGGAATCGGCATGGCGTTGGGGGTTAAGCGGCATTGGCTGGCTTTGCGTCCAATCTTGTTGGGTCTACAAATCGCGGTGGTGGGAACCCTCTTCGGGATCGGCGTCAGCTATCTGTTCGGGCAAGCACTGTCGGGAATCTTCAAGGAATTCTATCCACTTCCCTACTGGGGCCGGCTCTTTTATTTTGAGAGCTATCTTAGAGCGTCTGTTCTGGGGGTGATGGTGCCTATCATTGCCACGCTGTTTCCGGTTTGGCGGGCTGTGCGTGTCCAGCCAGTGGACGCCATTCAGACAGGTTATCTGGTAGCAAAAGGGGGCGGCCTGTCCTATCTCATGGAATATATTCCCCTGCCCGGCAAGAGTTATATGCAGATGCCATTCCGCAATATTTTGCGTTCCCCTTGGCGCAGTCTGATGACGACACTCGGCGTCTCGATTGCCATTATGCTCTTGGTGGCGATGGCGGGCCTGCTAGATACCTTCAACCGCACGATTCACCGGGGCAGCAGCTTTTACACGGAGTCATATCCTGATCGGCTGGACGTGGTGCTGGATAATTTCTATCCGATTACTAGCGACCATATCACCGACTTGCAGCAACTTGAACAAGATGGGCGACCCTTGTTCAGTAAGGTGGATGTGGGTCTCGTCATAGCGGGTGAATACATTAATTCAGATGACGAGGAAATGTTGGCGGTGATTGAGTTAGATGATCCCGCCACAGCCTTGTGGCAACCGACACTGAAGGAGGGTAATTTGCCGGATGGTGAACGAGGTATCGTCATTTCTGAAAAAGCTGCCAAAGACCTCGGTGTAGAGGTGGGTGAAACGGTTCGGCTTTCGCTCCCTGTACGAGAGGGTCTGCTGTCCTATCGCATGGAAGAAATGGATATTCCAGTGATCGGTATTCACGACAATCCGTTGCGGATGCAGGCCTATATGAGCCTGAATCAAGCCGAACTGATGAATATGACTGGTCTGGCAAACACCCTGACCCTCTATCCAGCCGAGGGCGTCACCACCGCCCAAATGCGGCGCGTGATGTTTGCCCAACCGGGTGTTGTATCCGTTCAGGCCGTTAAGGATATTGCCCAAAGTTTTGAGGAGTCTATCGAAATCTTTAATACGGTACTCATCATGATTCAGGGCGTCGTCGTGATACTGGCGTTTCTCATCGCCTTCAACTCAACCACGATCAATGTGGATGAACGGATGCGCGAGATTGCCACTATGTTTGCCTTTGGGCTGCGTATCCGCACAGTTACCCGGATGCAGGTAGTCGAAAATATTGTCACCGGTCTATTCGGTACGATTTTGGGCATTATGTTCGGCTACATGGTGATTGTCTGGATGATGGAAAGTCAGGTCAAAGAGATGGTCCCAGACATCCAGTTCAATGTCTACATCGCCTCCGGGACGTTATTGACGGCGGGTGTGTTAGGTATTTTTGTGGTTGGGCTAACACCTCTGTTGAGCATTCGTAAGATGCTCCGAATGGATATTCCTTCTACACTGCGGGTCATGGAATAGGATTTTTATGGGGGAGGTTGTCTCCCCCAATAATCCCTATCTCCTCTGTTTTCACGCTAATTTATGCCCCTAC
Source organism: Chloroflexota bacterium (assembly GCA_013112715.1). Classification (GTDB taxonomy): domain Bacteria; phylum Chloroflexota; class Anaerolineae; order Aggregatilineales; family J027; genus CFX10. Next base: position 159,363 of record JABFGB010000002.1, on the reverse strand, counting down.
TTGGTAACTTGCCATCAAAATCCGGCTGACCTCCGGGCGTGTAAACTCAGTGGGCAGCATCTCACCACGCGACAACATTTCCCGTACTTGCGTGCCACTCAAGGCGATATGGTCTTCTTTACCATGTGGGCAAGATTTGAGACTGACCACACCACCACACTTTTTGCAGTAAAAGGTATGTTCAAAAAACAGCGGGGTAATGCCGATTTCCTCTGGTGTGAACTGGTCAAAGATGTGATGGGCATCATAACTGCCATAATAATTGCCGACCCCCGCATGATCGCGCCCCACAATAAAATGCGAGCAACCATAATTCTTACGGGCAATGGCGTGGAAAATGGCTTCACGTGGGCCAGCATACCGCATCGCAGCCGGAAACGCGCTCAAGACCACCCGATTCAGCGGATAATAGTGATTGACAATCGCCTGATAACTTGCCACCCGCACCGCTGCCGGAATATCATCCGATTTGGTTTCCCCTACCAGTGGATGAATCAATAGACCGTCCACAATTTCCAGCGCGGTCTTTTGAATATATTCGTGGGCACGATGAATCGGATTACGGGTCTGGAAACCCACCACCCGCCGCCAACCGCGCTCGCTGAAAATGGCCCGTGTTTCCGAAGGCGTGAACCGAATATCAGGAAATTCGTCGTTAACGCGCTGGGGTAAATTGATGACATGCACATCACCTCCCAACAGCACCGATCCTTGTTTATACAGACGTGCTACGCCGGGATGGGCCACCTCCGTAGTCCGATAGACCTGCTGCGCCTCGACTTGTGGATCATAGGTGTATTTATCACTGATGTCCAAAATTGCCAGCAGCCGGGTTTCGCCACGAACCTCCTCGGTTAGTACGGCGGATTGCCCAATCTTCAGATGTTCGGCAAGGTTTTCATCCACTGCCAGCGTCACCGGGATTGACCACGCCAGCCCGTTCGCAAGGTGCATAGTATGAACCACCGATTGATAATCGGCCTGATTCATATATCCAGTCAGCGGACTCAGTGCCCCCACCGCGATCATTTCAAGGTCAGCCAAATTCAAATCATTGAGCGGAATCTGGGGCAGGGTGGCGGCGCGTTCAAGGGCGACTTCACGTTCAGCCCCATCCAAAAGACGGTTGATGAGTGTCCCCCCATGCGGTGCGATAAGTTTAGACATGATAAGCGGCCTCCTTGACCGGAATCAACTGGCGAGTTTCCAGATAGGCCAAAATCTCCCCAAGGCTTTCTTGCAGGCTTTGGCGATCCGTATTCACCTCGATTTCGGGGTTAACGGGGGCTTCATAAGGGTCATCAATCCCGGTGAAATTTTTGATTTGTCCGGCCATCGCTTTGGCGTACATACCCTTTACATCACGGTCAATACACGTTTGCAGCGGGGCATTGACATACACCTCAATAAAGTTGGTCGTCTCTTGGCGCACTTTGTCACGGGTGGCTTGATAGGGCGAGATAAACGAGGCCAACACCCCAACCCCATTCCGCGATAGCAGCTTGGCGACAAACGTCACCCGTTCGATATTTTTGTCCCGGTCTTCTTTGCTAAAGCCTAGATCGCGGGTCAGGCCTTCGCGCACCGTATCGCCATCTAACCGTTCAACCCGTAGACCCCGCGCCCGTAATTCCTGTTCCAAAGCGACGGCGATGGTCGTTTTACCCGCGCCGGATAACCCGGTCAGCCACAATGTAAAACCTTGCTCACTCATGATACTTGTTCTGCTCCTGTTGATGTATGAATACCACATTCAGTTTTGGCGCTGTTCACCCAACGCCCAGACCGACCATCCGCGCCAGCCGTGACGGGTTGGGTACAGGTCGGGGTGTTGCAGCCAATGCTGGGATAGCTCTGGTCATGTAAAGCGTTATACGGCAGGTCGTAGGCATGGATATACAGCCAAATCATCTCCTCCGTCCATGTGGCAAAAGGCGACAATTTGACATTTTGGTGTTTGGTATCCCGTGAAATAATTGGAGTAGCACCACGTCCGGTTTGGTCACGCCGTAAGCCTGTAATCCATGCTGCGTAATTGCCCAAAACAGCATCGAGTGGGGCAACTTTGCGAATATGACAGCATTGATCGGGGTCGCGTTCCCACAAAGCCGCCCCATATTCAGACGCCTGCTGCTCAACGGTTAGGGCGGGGCGAATCCGGGTCAAGTTGAGATTAAAACGTTGTTCAACCTCATCCATCAAAGCGTAAGTTTCTGGAAATAATAGCCCTGTGTCCAGCGTGAGGACTGGCGTTTGTGGGGCGATTTCACTCAGCATATGCAGCGTGGCGATCCCCGTCGGTTGAAAACTCGTGACCACCGACAGGCCTGCGCCAAAATGTTCGACGGCCCATTTGAGGATATGCTGGGGCGCGGCGGTCTCAAAATCTTGATTTAGGCGTTCAAAATCGAGCATGATTAATTCTCCTGAAATGGCAACAAATGAAAATCTTGGATGCCGACGAATACTTCTTGACCGGGTATTGCGCCCAATGAACGAACTTTTTCGGGGCTTAACAGGACATGCAGCGGCTTGGCAGCAGAAACATCTATCAGTTGAACCGTAGCCCGCTCCAACGACCCGGCAAACGTGATATTCGAGATACGCCCCCGCCCAATCAACGATCCGCTGACCTGCTCCCGCTCAAGGGCCAAATCAATTTCTTCAGGGCGGCATACCAAATGTACGGCCTGATTTTGCAGATGCTCCGTTTCCGACGGGGCAGGCAGGGATACCTGGTCCACATAGACCGTTTTTCCATTGCGCCGTGCATTGAGGACATTCGCTGTCCCCAAGAAATTGGCGGTATAGAGGTGTTTGGGGCGGCGATACAATTGGGCTGGTGTCCCAACTTCGAGCAATACTCCGCGTTCAATAATGCCAATTCGGTCAGCCAATTCAAAGGCTTCCTCTTGGTCGTGTGTCACCAAAATGGTGGTGATTTGGAGTTGTTGCTGAATCTCGCGTAGACTGTGGCGCAGTTGACCACGAATTTTGACATCCAAGGCGCCAAACGGTTCATCCAGTAGCAACACACTCGGATTTGGAGCAAGTGCGCGTGCAAGGGCCACTCGCTGCTGCTGACCCCCGGAAAGCTGTGCTGGCATTCGTCCGCCCAAGCCATCCAGCCCAATCAATCTCAACAACTCGGCAACCCGTTCTTGACGTTCTTTGCGGGGGGCCTTGCGAACCTTAAGGCCAAATTCGATATTGGCGGCGGCATTCAGGTGGCGGAACAGCGAATAATTTTGGAAGACAAAGCCCGTATCCCGTTGCTGTGGCGATAGCCGAGTGACATCCCGCCCATTGAGTTGAACACTGCCACTGTCTAGCGAAGTTAGCCCCGCAATGATTCGCAAAATGGTGCTTTTGCCGCTGCCACTTGCCCCCAACAGCACAAACAACTCGCCCTGCTCAATTTCCAGACTCACATCATTGACGACGGTCTGCCGTCCATATTTTTTTACCAGATGATCCAGTCGAATGGTCATTTTCGATTCACCCTCGTTGACGATCAAGACGCCATTTTAGTAGACTCATGACGAGCAAAATCAAGACAGAGACGGCCCCCAAAACCAATGAAACACTATAGGCCCCGATGCGGTTGCGGTCATGCAAAGCGCGATAGACATACATCGTGGCGGTTTCGGTTTTACCCTCAATCCCACCGCTGACGACTGCCACCGCGCCGAATTCACCCAATGAACGTGCCAATGTCAGTACCACACCATAAATCACCCCGACCCAAATTCCCGGCATGACAATCCGCCAGAACGTACCCCAACGGCTTGCGCCCAATGTATAGGCGGCTTCTTCGGGTTCAATCGGCAGGCTTTCCAAAACGGGTCCAACTTCACGTGATACAAACGGCAGGGCGACAAATGTTTTGGCAAGGATGATACCGGGGTAGGCGAATACAATCGCAAATGTGGTTGGCTCCAGCCAGCCGTTGCGCCCAAACAGCACAATCATGGTATAACCCGCGATGACGGGCGAAAACACAAACGGAATATCCACCAGCGCGTTCACCAATGTTCGGCCATAAAAACGCTGACGGGCCAGCACCCACGCGATAATCACCCCAAAAAAGGTATTCAGCAGGGTCGCAATAATCGAAAATTCAAAGGTGATGCGCAGGGCATGTTGTACGCCGTCATCCTGTAGGGTGTCTTTGATTGGCTGCCACCCGCGCTCAATCGCCCCATCGGAAATCGCATAAATTGGGGCGATAATCAGGGCCGCCGCATATGCCAGCACGAGCAAAATCAATAGGATTTGCAGAGGGTTTTTCGGCGCAACTTCACGCATGTTTCCGCCCTCGCAAAAAGTCAATGGATACAGTGATGGTAAAGGCCACAGCCAGCAGCACCAATGAAATTCCACTGGCAGCTTGCATATTGCCGGATTCCACTTTGGCGTAGATATATACAGTAGCGGTCTGTGATTTCATGGGGATGTTGCCTGCCACGATGATAATTGAGCCAAATTCACCCAAACCGCGTGCAAAACTGAGCAGCGCTCCGGCGATGATGGCAGGCCGAATAGCCGGAAAAATGATGCGCCAGAAGGTTTCCCAATTGGATGCTCCCAATGTCTGAGCCGCTTCTTCCTGATTGAGATCAAGCTGCATTAAAACGGGCTGCACCGTGCGGATGACAAATGGGTAGCCGACAAACAACAGCGCCAACATAATGCCGGGCGGCGCGAATAAGATGCGATGTCCCGTATTTTCTTCAATAAAACTACCAACAATCGTTTGTGGGCCATACAGCAGCACCAGCATAACCCCTGTAACCAGCGTCGGTAGCGCAAAGGGTAAATCAATAAAGGCATTAAAAATAGCCTTGCCGGGGAAGCGATACTTGACCAGCACGTAAGCGGTCAGCGTTCCCATTATTGTGTTTATCACTGCCGCCGTAGCCGACGTCCGCAGCGATAATTTGAGGGCGCTGTAGGCAATGCGATTGTTGATGCTCTCCCAAAAAACGGTCAACCCTTGCTCAAAGCCTTTATAGCTGACGACGATAATGGGTACGGCGATGAGTAGGAACAAATAGCTGACCGCCAGAAAACGCAAACTCCATTTGCCCCATGCGATGGTTGGGAAAAAAGTGGGGCGGACCATTGGCCCACCCTTACTCCACGCCTTAACCGTCATTCACCCGCAACCTCAGCGATTAACGCGGTGAAACGACCTTCATCACCAAACAGTTCCTTACGCACCACGCTCCACCCGCCAAATTCCTCAATTGTGAACAGGTCTTCGATTTTGGGGAATTTTTCGGCCAGTTCTTCATCGGTAGCGACTTCAGCGATCACGTCTTCATTCACCGGACGGAAGCCATTTTCGACAAAAATACGTTGGGCTTCGGCGCTCTGGGCAAAGGCTACAAACGCTTCGGCAACTTCCCGCGTCCCATGTTCATCCACATAGGCATCCACAACGGCAATGGGGTTCTCAATCAGGATGGTCGAGGTGGGGTAGACCACACTATATGTGCTGCCTGCTGCCTCACCCGCGTAGATTTCGTTTTCATAGGTGATGGCGACATCCCCAATCCCATATTCGAAGGTCAAAATACTCTCACGTCCATCACGGTCAAATACAACGACATTCTTCAGCAGCTTAGTTAGGAATTCTGTTGCGCCTTCGTCATCAGCCGCGTAACCTTCGACAAATCCACGTCGGGCTGCACCATAGACCGCCAAGATGTTCCATTGGGCGCCGCCGCTCGTCGCTGGGTCAGGGGTAATGACCTCCACATCCCCCGCGAGGTCGCCCCAATCTTCAATTTCCAATGGATTGCCTTCCCGCGTCGCCAATACCACCACTGAATTGGTCACAAAACCGTTATAGTTCGCTTTCCAGTCGTGGGTGATGAGTCCTGCATCTACCAGACGGGTCACATCACTTTCGACAGATAGAGCGACAATGTCGGCTTCAAACCCACCCGCTACGGCACGCGATTGAGCGCCGGAGGCTTGGTAGGATTCTTGCACAATGACGGCCTGTCCGGTTTTTTCTTGCCAGTAGGCTTGGAAGGCGGGAATGACATCCTCATAGGCTTCACGGGGAACTGCATAGGCCGCAAGGGTAATCGTAACGGTTTCTGGTTGGTCTTGTGCTTGAGTCGGCACGCCAAACGCAATTAAGCTGAGAAGCAGGGCCAGAATAAGCAGGGTCTTAGGGGTTTTCATGTTGTTTTTTCCTCTTTTTTCGTCTGGGGTCAAAATCGTCTATAGAGCGGCAACCATCGCAACAACAGCCAGCCATCGTTTGGCTGCTACACATACAGCTACGAAGTTGACACATCTGGTAAGACACCATGACTCCCTATCCTTTCAAAAAAAGGTGACAAAACGAACCAGACAACAAAAAAGCCGCCCCAGATTGGGAACGGCTTGGTGATTCCTCACGTGTGCTCTGCCAACTAGATCAAGGCAGATTTAGCCCTCCAACATCCGGGTACGCCAACAGACTGTTGTTAGGACAACAACACATCGCGCAATCGGTGGAGGCAAGTAATGTTCGGCTCATGAAAATTAAGTTACCCTGCCTACGGAAAAAACACAAGAGTTGCTTTGGTGAAATTTGACAATCAAATCACTAGGCGGTTAATTGTCTACTCTTTCAGATAGCTCTCGAAACCTAGCTTCTTTAAGGCTTTGACCGTCATTTCCTCTCTATCGTCGCGGGCATAATAAACACGAACGGAGTTCTTAAAATCCCTATTTTCAGTCATGTTATACAAATTGCCCCGTTGATTTTCTTCGACACACAGCAGCGGGTCTACCTCAAATACATACCGCGTTCGATAGAGCAGGCAGGGGCGCTCATCAGGATTTTTGGGTCTCCCAAACATCTGTTCATAAAAGGCAAAAATCCCGTCCTCTCTGGTCAGTTTGGTACTGAAATCAGGCAGATTGCGAATCTTTTCCCCTTTCTTATAAGGATGATATTCCGCGAGTTTGGTGATAGAAAATTCGGCTTGCATATCGGTGATAGGAGAAATTGTGAGTCTACCTTTTACTACTGCGTTGATGACCTGCCCTCCGCCATCCACCATTTCTAGCGAGCCATCTGTCTCGACTTTAATATGATGTAAATAATCATACCAATGCGGGTTTGCCACTAAGACAGTCGGCAATTTTAACAGCGTCATAACCTCGAATCTCCTCTGGTTAATGAACCAACCACTATACTATAGCATGATGACGCAACTACCACATTTTCCGCTTTTTAACGGCCATCCACGCTACTCACCATATAATCCCTATCCATAAAAGCGTAACCACGGTTACGAATTCAAATTATACTTATATAACCTATAGTAATAGACCGCATGTTCTAAGATTGGATTTGCCATCCCACCTCAAAACCAATCCAATCCCATACGGCGCAGGCGCGTGACCTCTCCCATGACGGTAATCGCCGGACTGGATAAACCCGCCTCCGTGACTCGACCCGCTATAGATTCCAACGTACCTTCCACCGTGCGCTGATTAGTTGTCGTACCCCATTGGATGCACACAGCAGGCGTTTCGGCGGAAATACCTTGCTGTATCAATTGCTGGCAAATTTGATCCAGATGATTAACCCCCATCATCAACACCAGCGTCCCCAAGCGCACCGCAGCAGCAAGGGCAGGATAATCAATGCTATTCCCTTCTTTCGTTGGGTCGTCATGCCCGGTAAAAACGGTAAAAGCGCTGGCGATTTTGCGATGGGTAACGGGAATTCCAGCATAGGCGGGCACAGCAATCGCGCTGGACACCCCCGGCACAACTTCAAACGGGATATTAGCCGCATAACACGCCAAGCCTTCCTCACCGCCCCGCCCAAACACAAACGGGTCACCGCCCTTGAGCCGCACCACCATGCGTCCCTTGCTGGCCCGGTCAATCAAATTTTGATTGATCTCGGACTGGTCGAGCCGATGTTTTTGCGGTTGTTTACCCGCGTAAATGAGTTCAGCGTCAGGTCGGGTTTCCTTTAGCAATTCCATCGGGATAAGCCGATCATAAATCACGACATCCGCCTGACGAAGCAAACGTAGCCCTTTGACCGTAATCAAATCTGGGTCGCCGGGTCCAGCCCCCACCAAATAGACTTTTCCTGCTCCTGCCGGTGGCTGATTACTCATTTTCCAACGCCTTTTCCAGTGTCTCCAATGCGCGGCTCATCCAAAAATTACAGGCTTCCCGACAGGGGATTGTGGTTGGGGTGGGGGGAGCACCATCGGCCCAAACTGGCTGACAAACACAGTGACCACAAATGCTCCTGACCAAATCAGCTTGGGTCGCTGCATCTAAACGGGTCAATTGGCGATAGTTTCCTGTCTGCCGTTCAAGTGTTGCCGCTAATGGAATGGCCTCAAAGTTGCCATTTTTATGATTAGCACAATCCGCCAGCACCCCCGGACAAATCGTCTCAATGATGGCAGGTAAATTGGAAAAATGAGGCGGCTCAATTCGCCAGCCGCGCGGTAAATCGCTTGAGGTCGCCAATGCCCGAAACGGATTTTCACGCACCACGCGGCGCAGGGTCGGCAAATCGGGGATGAGTTGATAGGGGGTATCATCCCAAACCTGTACCCCATCCAGTGTAATTTCTAACTCTCCCAATTTCACCCGTTTTTCGCGGGCCACCCAAGCCAAAAATACCGTGTGACCAACCTTTGGAAAGCTATCCCATGCTGAACCATCAGACGGAGGATAAAGTGCCATGCCCGATTCGCTTACTAGTTCACGAATGACTCCTCCCAACGCAGCCTCCACCCCCACTGGACGGGTATAGTAGACCATCCGCCCTTTAATTTGTGCGGATGTTTGCCCCTCCACCAAGCCCAATGCCGCTGGCACATCAAGGGTGGTATGTGAACCGAGCGCCAAAAAAAACGGTACAGCGATTAAGATGGGAGCATCTGTCAGACTATAAATTTCGGCGATGGCGGGCTTGTCATCCAAATAAACAGCTTGGACTTGGGCGACGATACCCCATTGTCGTACCTGTTCGGCTTGGGCTTCGGTGGCCTTGCGACTTTCGGGATTACGCCGCGTACTGTGTCCGATCACCGCCACCGCGACCTGCTGCCCTGCCACACCCAACCATTGCAGTGCGTCCTCAATCCGCTGGCGCACTACTTGGCTTAAATACGGGTGTTCGCTCAAGGTGCGGGTATATCGGATAATTCGACCCGCTTTTTGGAAGCCCCTCCCTATGTTTGGGGAGGGGTTGGGGTGGGGTAGTCCCATTTCAGTCGGAATCACCGTCTGCGTGAAATAGCCCTGTGCAGTAAACAGTGGCACAATCGTCACATCATCGGCTTCTATTGTCCCCAATACCTGATGAAAGGAAGGGGCTTCTTTCCAAAAGGCGGCGGTCACTTCATCCGCGACCCGCATGGCCCGCAAACGATCCACCTGCGACCAGACCACCCCGGCTGTTTCAGGTGTAATGTGTGAGCCATGCCCCGCCAAAACTATGGCCGTTGTCATCTTATACCCTCCGCCAACAATTCATCAAATAACAGTCTGGCACTCGTGGAATCCCCCCGTCGCAATAAATCCAAAATGGGCGAATCGAGAACTTTTTGCCACAGCGCCGCCCGTTCGGGTTGATTAAGGCCGCTGGCTTGTATTTCCTTTCGTGCTTCGCCCATCCATCCCGCCAAGCGTTCAATTTCTGGCCCTAAAATTGCCTCGATTTGTGCTTTGATATAGGCCGATAGTGCCGCCGAAGCTCCTCCACTGGCAATGCCTACTACAATCGGCCCACGCTGAATGGTCGCCATATTGGTGAAATCGCCGTATGGTGGCGCATCCACCACATTAATCAAGATATTCATTTGTGTAGCATCCGCCGCCACCTGTTGATTGACAATCGGATTGTCCGTCGCCGCGATCACCAAAAACGGCTTGATTTCGGTCAGGTGGTCTGGGTGATAGGCCACACGGCGGATTTCGATTCGACCCTCGTCCGACAATTGTTGTAGGATTGGGCTAATCGCTGGGCTAATCAGGCAAATTTGTGCTCCGGCATCCAGCAAGGCGCTAACTTTACGGGTGGCAACCTGACCTCCGCCAACGACCACACACCGCCGATTTTCGACATTAAGCAGCACCGGATAGCCATTCATGATGTTCAAATCCTTAATGAATAAGTTGAATCTTTGTTCAAATTACCCAATTTATTGTCTCGGTAGCGGAGGATGTTATAATGAGTTTTATCGAATACCAAAAAATCTGGTGAAACCAACCAAATCTATGCACACCGAGTTCTGTCTGGCCTGTTGTTGTTCCAATCGTCTAACCTGACCGCAGGTGTGTATTCGGTTACGTTTGTTTTTTTGCATGACATCACAAGCCTCGGTCAACACCCGGGGCTTTTTTGTTTCTGACTCAAGGGGGATTACCATGACCACCTATTGCCCTCACGCTATCCGTTGTTGTTGTACAAGCCATCCTCGATGTTGGTGTAGTCCCCGCGCGTAACGTTACCGCATGTTCATTTTTTCAAGACCTCGGACTACCCACCGAGGTTTTTTATTTTTTGGGATGAGGACAACATGGCAAAAAAGAGCAATGAAATCATCAAGGCCGAAAGTCGTGGATTATATGGCACCATCGCCGAAGAACTTGCCAACAGTGAGCGCTATTTCTCTGATGACGCCGAAAAAATCTTGAAATTTCACGGGATGTATCAGCAGGAAGATCGGGATGCTCGTAAGCGAGATCGTACCGCCGACCATCACCAATTTATGATTCGCTCCAAGATGCCGGGTGGACAATTGACAGCGGCCCAATACCTGACCCATGATGCCATCGCCGACGAATTTGGCAGTGGCACACTCCGCCTGACCACCCGTGAGGCCATTCAATTGCATGGGGTCTTAAAAGATGACATCCGCGATACCTTGCGCCGCCTCAATCATGCCCTTGTTACTACGTTAGGTGCGTGCGGTGATATTGTGCGGAATGTGTTGGCTTGCCCTGCACCAACCGCTGACCCCCAGCGCCAAGCTGTCCAGCAGTTTGCTTTTGAACTTACCCGTGCCCTCTATCCGCGCACCAACGCCTATCATCAAATTTGGCTAGACGGTGAAGAATTGATAGATGACCATGTGGTAGAAGAACCGTTGTATGGCCCGACCTATCTGCCGCGCAAATTCAAAATCGCCATCGCTTATGCTGGGGATAACTGCGTGGATGTCTATACCAACGATGTCGGCTTGGTCGCCATTTTTGATGACCAGCAACAGTTGACGGGTTTTAATCTATTGGCAGGGGGTGGCATGGGCATGACGCACAACAATGATGCCACCTATGCCCGCCTTGCTGATGAAATTGGGTTTATCACACCGTCGCAGGTAGTCGAAGCCGTCAAAGGCATTGTGACCATCCATCGTGATTTTGGAGATCGGGTTGACCGCAAACACGCCCGCCTGAAATATATCTTGGCAGATCGGGGTGTGGAGTGGTTTCGGCAGGAATTGGAAAATCGTGTCGGGTTCCAGTTCGAGCAAATCCAACCCATGCCGGAATTCGCAGTGGATGACCATCTAGGTTGGCATGAGCAGGGGGATGGGCAATGGTTTCTGGGTATCCCCGTCGAAAATGGCCGAATTGTAGATCGTGGGAATTATCGCTTGCGCAGTAGTCTACGGGCCGTAATTGAACATTTCAATTTACCAGTCCGGGTGACGGCCCAACAAAATATTTTGCTGGCGGATATTGCCGAATCTGCGCGTGCCGATGTGGAAAGCCTACTGGCCGAATATCAAATTACCCTAGTTCAAGACATCTCTCCGGTACGGCGGCGCGGGATTGCGTGTGTGGCCCTGCCGACATGCAGCCTTGCCATTACCGAAGCGGAACGGGTGCTGCCGGGGGTGATTGATGAATTTGAAGATGCCCTTGCTGATTTGCACATCGCCGATGCGGATATTACGGTGCGGATGACGGGATGCCCAAATGGGTGTGCGCGGCCTTATGTAGCCGAAATCGCACTGGTGGGGCGCTCGTTGGACAAATACACCGTGTTTTTGGGCGGCAGTCCGGCAGGGACGCGGTTGGCGAAACCCTTTTTGGATTTAGTGCCTATCCGCGAAATTGTCCCAACGCTACGCCCTATCTTGGCATTTTATCGGGATTATCGGCGTCAAGGCGAGGCGTTTGGCGATTTTTGCACACGGGTGGGTTTCGATACCTTGTCCAATTTGATTGCCATCGAAGGCGAGAAAGCATTAGGAAGTGATTGATTTATCCGGGTGATTGCTTAAGGTGAGGTTAGATACTTGATTGACTAGAGGATTGGGTGAGGTATCTATTTTTGCCCCACCCAAAACTTCAACTTAGGCAACCGCTACTCGTTTTAAATTCTTGACGGCAAGGGCAACCGCGCGGATCGTTTCGGCAATCTCTTGTTGGGTCGTGTGAATCCCTACGGTCAGGCGCAAACTGGCGGAGGCCAATTCCGGGGAATAGCCTAATGCCAATAACACGCTTGATGGTGCATGGCTACCTGCCTTGCAAGCAGAGGCCCCACTTGCGGCGATGCCCTTATCGTCGAGATAACTAATCAGGAATGAGCCATGAATCCCTTCAAAGACGAAACTGGCGTGGGAGGGCAGGCGATCATGGGGGTGTCCAGTCAAGATGGCCCCCGGAATGGTTTTAAGAATCCCTTCTATGAGGGTATTACGCAAATGTTGCAGATGTGTGATGCGGGTTTGGAATTCTTGATCGGCCAATTCAAGCGCCTTCGCAAAACCAACAATCAGCGGGGTCGCATGAGTGCCCGCCCGTAAGCCGCGCTCATGTCCGCCGCCTGTTTGGGCAGGCGAAATATCTATCCCGTCGCGGATGTAGAGTGCCCCGATGCCCTTTGGCCCATAAAATTTGTGGGCGGAGAGGCTCATTAAGTCCACCCCTAACTTTTGGACATCTAATGAAAGTTGCCCAGCGGCTTGCACGGCGTCCGTATGAAAGATTACACCCCGGTCATGTGCCAGATGCGCGAGTTCAGGAATGGGCTGAATCGTGCCGATTTCATTATTGGCATACATCACACTCAAGAGTGTGGTATCGGGTCGCAAAATGTCGGAGACCTCATCAAGGCGGACTTTTCCACACGGGTCAACGGGCAAGACGCTGCATTCAAAACCCTGATCGTCAGCCAATTGGACAATCGTTTTGCCCACTGCACCATGTTCTATGGCGCTTGTGACAAGATGCTTGCCGCGTTTGCGATGTGTCCATGCCACGCCGCGCACGGCTAGGTTATCACTTTCTGACCCGCCGCTGGTAAAAATAACTTCATGGGGCTTGCAATTGAGCACGCTGGCGATGGTTTCGCGGGCTTGTTCGATGGCAAATTGGGCTTGGTGCCCAATGCGATGCGCCGAAGATGCGTTGCCAAATACATTGGTGAAATAGGGCAGCATGGCTTCGACCACACGCGGGTCGGTAGGGGTGGTTGCGGAATAGTCGAGGTATATCATCTGAATTGTTCTCCTGTTGGGTATAAATGAAAACCCACTCACAAAGGCATCTAGTGAGTGGGCGAACAATCCACCATTGAGTTGTAGTTGCCACGCCAAATCGTGACCACATCTCCACTGGTGGTGGAAAGGCACCTTAAGCCATGAGGCCGAGGTTGCCGGACTCCCTATATGGAGCCACTCTTGATGCTTCACGATTAAAATTAGCAGGCCAAGCGTGTTTTGTCAAAAAACTGGTTTGGCGCATTCGCACAATTAGATGTGGTAGTCCATCACCGCCATTTCCTGTGTTAACAGCATGTCAAGCGAGGCTTGCGATTCCAACCGCTCCAAGCGGGCGAATATCAAATCAATTTTCTCTGAGATCACATCCGGCAGGTTGCCATGTTGAAAATCCAGCGGCTCAGGTACGATGGTGGGTTCAGCCCGCACAATCGGTTTGCCGGGGATACCCACCACAACCGAGTGGGGCGGGGTGTCCTTAATGACAACCGAATTTGCCCCGACCCGTGTGCCTTCGCCAATCGTGATCGCACCTAAAATTTTCGCCCCTGCCCCGACGACGACCCGTGATTCGAGGGTGGGGTGACGCTTGCCATGCGTCAAACTGACGCCACCAAGTGTAACCCCATGATACAGAGTGACATCCGCACCGATTTCAGCCGTTTCCCCAATGACCACCCCCATGCCATGATCTATAAACAAGCGCGGGCCGATTTTGGCGGCGGGGTGGATTTCAATGCCTGTTAAGAAGCGGCTCGTAGCGGCAATCGTTTCAGCCAAAAACCGACGATGGCGAATCCACAGCCAATGGGCGACCCGATGTGCCCAAATCGCATGGATGCCGGGGTAAAACAATACGATTTGAATCCAGTGGCGAGCAGCCGGGTCACGTTCCAAAACTGAGCGGACGTCATCACGAAACAAGGCTTAGTCCTCCAAATGAGCGTATAGAGCAGTGGAGAGATAACGTTCGCCAAAGGAGGGGATGATGACCACGATAAGTTTGCCTGCATTTTCGGGACGGGCCGCCACCTGCGAAGCCGCCCACACCGCCGCCCCCGAAGAAATGCCAACCAGAAGCCCTTCTTCGGTTGCCAAGCGACGAGCTAGATCGAAGGCATCATCGCCTGCTACCGTCACCACTTCATCGTAAATATCGGTGTTCAAAATCCCCGGCACAAAACCCGCCCCGATGCCTTGAATGGGGTGTGGGCCTTTTTGTCCACCCGACAAAACGGGTGAGGCGGCTGGCTCGACGGCAATTAATTGAATCGAGGGCTTGCGTGCCTTGAGGACTTCCCCAACCCCGGTAATCGTGCCGCCGGTGCCGATGCCCGCGACCAAAATATCAATCTGCCCGTCGGTGTCGCGCCAAATTTCTTCGGCGGTGGTGGCGCGATGGATGGCGGGATTAGCGGGGTTCTCAAACTGCTGGGGAATCCATACGCGCGGATCGGCAGCGGCGAGTTCATTGGCTTTGGCAATCGCGCCAGCCATGCCGTTTGCCCCCGGTGTCAAGATGAGTTCTGCGCCATAGGCTCGCAGTAGTTTACGGCGTTCTTTGCTCATGGTATCCGGCATGGTCAAAATGAGCCGATAGCCGCGTTGGGCACAGACCATTGCTAGGGCAATCCCGGTGTTGCCGCTGGTGGGTTCGACGATGATGGTATCTGGCTTGATCTTGCCTTCACGCTCCCCGGCCTCAATCATGGCGACGCCAATCCGATCTTTGACGCTGTGGGCTGGATTAAAAAACTCCAATTTTGCGACTATTTGGGCTGGCAAACCCGCTGTAACTTTGTTGAGCTTAACTAAGGGGGTATTGCCGATTAACTCCGTGACATTATTTGCGATTTTCATAGGGTCTCCCTATTTACCAAATGATAGAAAATAAAAACGAGCCACCCATTTTTGAGTGGCCCGTTGTTTACCGATGATTGTCCAATCAGCAATATTCATCCCACCCGTCGGGTGCGTCTGGTGTTACTTTCACAAGAACACATACAGAAGATTTGATAAACCATGCTGTTTATGAGATTAGAGTTGTTTGACTTATCGCATTGAGTGTATAGGAGGGATGCCCTATCGCCAATTGTGCTTATCATCCAAATCGCCCTCCCACGATTTGCTAAACATGGTCGCGCCATGAATATTGGGGGGTATAACCAAGCTGCTCAAACAGGCCGATCGAGAATATATCGAATTGCGGGTCAATCTGCGGCGTCAAAATGATCAAGCGGCATTGCAGGAAGAATTGGACAAGCTGGCAAAGTACGAAAAAGTGATTTACATGGATCGTCTAAAAGGCAGAATCAGTGAGGAACTCTATACCAAACTCTGGCGTGATTTTAACGACCAGTGTCAGAAAACACACGCCACATTGGAGCATTTGGGGCGGGAAAAGGAATACTTTTTAAGAGATTAGACGACGCAGTTCGAATACTTGCAAAAATTGGTATCCCCTATAACAGATTGGGGCCAAAACAGAAACGACAGTTATTGCTCCATCTCATTGAACGTGTTGTTGTTAACCGTGAGGGGTTGATTGTAAAAATGGTTTTGCGGCCTCCGTTTGGATACTTAACCAGCTTTACACCCGCTGGCAAAGGCGACGGGCAGGCCACGCTTACCGAAAACGGCAGTATAGAAACGAAAACCAGCAAGATTACTCCTGCTGGCTGTTCGTCCGAAGTACATAGCTGTACCCCATCCGCGACTCGAACGCGGGCCTCTGCCTCCGGAGGGCAACGCTCTATCCACTGAGCTAATGGGGCATTCCCTACTCCAATATATATACCATTGTTATAGCTTTGTCGCAAGTGGCGATTCAGAAATGGGTAGAGTCCGCCTAGTAAATTTCCGGCGCAGACGGCATACTGATAATCGTCAATCGTGGGGAGAAATCTATGGCGGAACATGAACATCAACCCGGCTTTATCAAATTGCTGTGGCAGGGCATCAAAGCATTATTCGACCAACTGCTGATGATTTTGGATTTGCCAATAGCCTCGAATACTACAGATACCCGACTGCGGCGTTTACGTCGGATTTATTACAGTGACCCCCAAATCAACACGACCTATCGGCAGGTGCGCGATATACTGCGCGGGCATGTGCATAAAAAGAATTATGATTTTTATGACCGGATGCTGTCTACCGAACGGCTGGTGGTACGGGCTACCCGCAATATTCGCGGCTCAACCAGCTACGATATTTTGAGCCAAACGCAGCAACTCAGTGCCAAAATTGTGGCCCTAGTGGAGCAACTGGAAGATATTGACGAAATCGCTACTTTGTACAAAAATCCAGATTCCGAAGAAGCCAAAACAATGGCAGAATCGCGGCAATGGCTTGTCAGCCGAATTGAAGAAGCCTTGAACTTGCAAGCCAGCATCCCGGCAAAGGTCGTTAGTTTTAACACCAGCAAAACGCGCCGCAAATTGGATGTATTGGGCGAAAGCATTGACCGCCTCATGCTGCAACTGGACGACATTTTAGAGAGTTACGAAGAAATACACACCTATCATCAAATCCCCTCTATTGAAGAACTGGGACTAGAGGGAATCACCGAAGAAACTGAGGAACAGCATGATCGAAGCAGTCATCTTTGATATGGACGGCCTGCTCATTGATTCCGAACCTTTTTGGCAGGAGGCGGAAATCACCACTCTTGCCAAAGTGGGCCTCCATCTCACCGAGCAAGATTGCACCAAAACAATGGGCCTGCGCTTAGACGAAGTAGTGGAATTTTGGTACCGCTACCAGTCATGGAATCATTATTCCAAAAAAGAGATTGAGGACGCTATCAAAACCCGCTATCTGGAACTCGTCCGAGAGCGCGGGGAGGCCAAAACAGGGGTTATGGAAATACTGCGTTTCTTACAGACCCAGAATATCCCAATGGCAATCGCCTCGTCGTCCTATATGGAACTGATTGAATGTGTGGTCGAACGGTTAGCCATCGGGCCATATCTCACAGGGCTGTGTTCGGCGGAATATGAACCCTATGGCAAGCCCAATCCCTCCGTCTATTTAAGCGCTGCTGATAAATTAGGCGTCTCACGTCTAAAATGTCTTGTATTCGAGGATTCGTTTCGTGGGCTGTTGGCCGCCAAAGCCGCCGAAATGAAATGTGTCTGTGTGCCTGACCCTTCATTGGCCGGCGACCCACGTCTCAGTATTGCAGATAAGGTAATCCCCACATTGGCCCATTTTGATGTGGCCCTGTGGTCTGAATTAAATGCGTGAAAATCAAAAGGAAAGCTACTATGACCGATACACAAGCTGTGGTTGCAGCGATTAAAGCGGAAGTTGAAAAGAACCGCGATGTCATTATCCAATTCATGCGTGAGCTTTGCGCCATCCCCAGTATGGAGAGCCAAATAAAAGATGTTGGGGAACGCTGCGCCACCGAGATGCGTAAACTTGGTTTTGAGCGCATCTGGTTCGACAAAATGGGCAACATCGTCGGGCAGATTGGCAATGGCCCTAAAAAACTGCTCTATGACAGCCACATTGACACGGTAAGCGTCGGCGATCCAGCGGAATGGAAATGGGATCCATTTGAGGGCAAGGTTGAAAATGGTATCTTATATGCACGCGGGGCCTGTGATGAAAAAGGCAGCACCCCCGGCATGATTTATGGCTTGGCGATTGCCCACAAATTAGGGTTGCTGAAAGACTTCACTGCCTATTATTTCGGCAATATGGAAGAATGGAACGACGGTAGCGCCCCCAACGCCTTTGTGGAGACTGAAGGCATCAGGCCCGATTTTGTGGTGGTGGGAGAGCCGACCAAAATGATGGTCTATCGTGGACATAAGGGCCGTGTCGAAATGAAAGTCACCGCTAAAGGCAAAAGCGCCCACGCCGCCAGCAACTTCCTTGGAGACAATGCGATTTATAAGATGCTGCCCGTAATCGCTGCCATCCGGGATATGGAACCACAGTTGGGCGATCATGAGTTTTTGGGGCATGGGCGCATCACCGTGACCGATATGGAAGTCACCACCCCCAGCATCAACGCCGTGCCGAATGAAGCCATTATCTACATTGACCGCCGTATCACGTGGGGTGAAACCCCCGAAGCCGTGATTGAACAGGTGCGACAAGTAGTAGGAGATCGGCCCGACATCAAGGTTGATTTGTTGATCTATGAAGAACCCAGCTATACTGGTTTTGTGTTCCCGCTCGAAAAAATCTATCCGGCATGGTTATTGGAAGAATCCAACCCCTTTGTACAAGCTGGGGTCAAAACTGCAAAGGCGCTTTGGGGTGGTGAACCCAAGACAGGCAAATGGGACTTCTCAACTAATGGCACGTATTGGTGTGGCAAAGCAGGCATTCCAAGCATCGGTTTTGGCCCGGGTGATGAAATTCATGCCCATACCGTGCTTGACCAAGTGTCGCTGGATGATGTGGTACGAGCCACTGAATTTTACGCGCTGCTGCCCAGAATGATGTAATCCCAAATTGAATCTGCTGTTGGGTGAATGAAAGGAAAGTAACATGCCGCATAACACGTTTACCCATGCCCTCGTCCGTGTTCCAACCCCGAATATGGGTGAGGGCATCACCACCCAACAGCTTGGCGCACCCAATTTTGAATTGGCCCTAACCCAACATGCGGCCTATTGTGAAGCGCTACGTTGGTGCGGCCTCAAAGTCACGCTTCTCTCTGGCGATGAGGCCTATCCTGACGGGTGTTTTGTGGAAGATGCTGCCGTCATCTATGGTGATCTGGTAGTCATCACCCAGCCGGGGGCGCGTTCACGGCGGGGTGAAACAGTCGCCATTCAACAAGCCTTCAGCTATCAACCTGTTGTACAAATGCAAGGCGATGAATTTTTGGATGGCGGGGATGTCCTGTTTTGTGCGGATCGTGTTCTCATCGGCCTTTCACAACGCACCAATTGGCAGGGAGCCACCTTGCTGAAAAATGTACTGCAAGATTATGATGCCTCGCTGCGAGTGGATTTTGTCAATGTTGGCGGAGTGCTACACCTTAAAACCGGGATCACTGAACTCGCACCCGGAGTGATTATCCAATCTCCAGCCTTTGAAACGGACTACGTTTTTGATTTTGCCGATGTCTATGTTGTGCCGGATGCCGAGAAACATGGCGGACATGTCCTACCAATCAATGACGCTGTACTCCTCCATGCAGGCAGTCCCAGAGTGCGCGATTTGGCACACCGCTATTACCTGCGGGTGATTGAAATCCCGTTGAGTGAATTTGAAAAGATGGATGGCGGCGTCACCTGCCTCTCCCTACGTTACGCCTTTTCCGGCGCTTGATGCGTGAGACCAAGGCGTTTTTGGGTTGGACGATGTTGACCAAAACCCGTTAACACGCCTTCCAAGGCTGGACGCATCCGAGCCACTCGCTTGAGGCGAATCATCGCGTCCCACATCGGCTCAAACTTCTTCCATCCCCCGGCATAGGCGATATGGCGCATTTTGCCTGTTAGAGTATCTTTGGTCGCCGCCCCTTTAAGAATTGCCGACCAACGATAAAACTCCTGATACGCTCGCCAGTAACCTGCTTCCAATGCCTCTGGGCTGATCTTGGCAGGCCGATAGACGACGTGGCGCGTGTCATACAAGTCCCAATTGCTATGAAGCAGACGATTTTGCGCCGCCATTCGTTCATATAAGGCGGTACCGGGATAAGGGGTCAGAATATGGAAGGTCGCGGTCTCAATACCTTGTGAAATAGCCCACTCCACGGTACGGTCAAACACGCTTTCGTCGTCGGCGTCCATGCCAAACACAAAACTGCCATTCACCATCACCCCTAAATCATGCAAACGACGAATGGCAGCGGTGTAATCTCGATTGAGATTTTGTTTTTTGTTTTGTTCCAACAGGCTGTCGGGATTAAGCGTTTCGAAACCAACAAACAGACTTCGCAAGCCTGCCTCGACAGCTTTTTCTAATAAGCGTGGTTTCAAAATGGACTGCACCGTACCCGCCGCCTGCCACAGCCGCCCCATGCCGCGCATCCCTTCAAAAAGTTCGCTGGCAAAATGGGCATTACCCAAAAGATGGTCATCTAAAAAGTAGAGATGGCGTCCCGGTAGCCGCTCGATTTCGGCTAGGGCATCATCTACCGTCTGAGTATAAAAGCCTTTGCCTCCCTGAAAAAAGGCATCTTTATAACAAAAATCGCAGCTATGTGGACAGCCACGTGAGACAACAATCGAATTGGGAACCAGATACAGATGACGCTTAATCAAATCGCGGCGAATGGGCGGCAGTCCAATCAAGGTGCGAATTTTGGATTCATAGCGTTTAGCGGGACGGCCCTGTCGAAAATCCTGCAAAAACGCAGGGAAGGTATCCTCGCCGGGGCCGAGGAAAATGCTGTCGGCGTGTTGGGCGGCTTCATCGGGCAATGAGGTGACGTGCAGCCCACCCAAGATAACATAGGCCCCTTTCGCTCGGTAGTGGTCGGCGATTTGATAAGCGCGGTAGGCGGAGGTAATGTAGACCTGAATAATAACTAATTCCGGTTCATCGTTCAGATTAAGCACTTCCACATGCTCATCCTGCAAATCAATCTCATCATCTACATCCAAATAGCCTGCAAGGGTGGCAAGGCCGAGTGGTGGGAAAAGCGAATATTTAATCGGGCGAAAAAAGGGGCTTTTGGCCTCGGTCAGGGCAGGCAAAATCATTTTGACTTTCATCAGAGAGGCTCCTTTACGCACTGGTTATCGTAAAAGCCACTATACTGAAGATAGGCTGTCGGCTTCGACGGCTTAGGTGTAAAGATAGCCGCACTCAAGTGCTTGCTGACGATCTGAGCGGTGTGTTAGGCTACGAATATGGTGAATATGCTGCTAGTTGAAGATAACTTACGTCTGCAAGACGGCTTAAAATTTGGTTTTGAAGCCGCAGGCGAAATTCAAGTCATCGCGGCCTGTACCACTGGCGAGGCGGCTGTTGATTTCTGTTTTACGCATGAGCCGCCTCAGGTCATTTTGATGGATGTAGCGTTGGCTGGCCCGATGAATGGCATTGAGGCCGCCATCGCCATCCGCCGCGAGTTTCCCCGCCTGCCGATTGTGTTTTATTCCATCCAAGACGATGATGCCTACTATCGGGCTTTCCTGCACGCCCGCATCCTCAGCCACTATGCCTATGTGCGGAAATCCAACTACCTGCTGCCGGAAATGTTGCTGCCACTGCTCAAAGATGCCATCGCCGGACGCAGTTATGTTGACCCCGAAATCGAAACCCGCGTGCAGCAAGTTCGCCACCGTGACGAACACGCGCCGATGGACTGGTTAGAGCCAAACGAACAGGTGGTCGCCCAAATGATCGCGGCAGGCATGACCAATGAACAAATCGCTGGTCGTTTGGGGTTTCGGGATAAACGCACCATTAGCCGCATTAACGGGCAAATTTATACGGCATGGGGCTTGGACAGCACCGCCACCGATGAAAAAGTGGCCCGCACCCGTGCCGCTTTGATTGTCCAGATGGGTCAATTGATTGAATGGGATTCAGACGGTAATGCGTTTGTCCTCAATGAACGAGGTGAGCAGGTCACATGGCAACCATTTTGATGACAGGCATTGCCCTCCTGCTCACGTTTTCCATTGCCCTCTCCGTCTTTAATATTGCCCTGCTGCTTTGGCTGGGATTGACCATATTTTTGTCGGCGGAGCGGCGCAGTGAAGGCCTCTATCTTATTTTGGCGGGAATGTTGCTAGGTGCATTGTTTTTTACCAGTCATGCGATCATCCTAACGAGTCAATTCACGCCTAGCCTTGAACCCTATCTCAATTTTTGGTGGTATGCAGGTTGGCTGCCCGTTGTGAGTATTCCGCTACTGTGGTATCTGGTGATTCTATGGTATACAGGCTGGCCCAAACGTCATCGCATCCCAACCCTTATTTTGGGGCTGTTCAGTTTGGCGCTGCTGATTCTGCTGATGATAGCAAAACCTCTCCCCTCCTATACCGAAGTAATCCTTCTCAATCTGCAACACGCGGACTTATTAGACGGTATCCCGCTCATGTTTGTCTTCTATCCCCCCTACATCCTCGCGTGCATCATTTTGCCGTTTGATGCCCTACTCCATCCGATGCCCTCGCAGCGCATGTTAGGTGATTTGGCCCGCGAACGTTCACGCCCCTTTTTATTGGCGGTTTCGATTTTGCTATTGGCAGTGACGGTCTTGGTGGCGGGATTTTTAGTCTTAGTGCTGTACGTTGTAGAAGCTAACATCGCCATCATAGATGATCCCCTAACCTCCCCCGGCGTAGTAGTGCTGGATTTTGGATTGACTACCCTTATTTCGATTGCCATTATTTTTCTAGGGCGGGCCGTCGTTTCCTATGAGATATTTACGGGCAAGACGCTACCTCGGCGCGGTTTGCTGCGACACTGGCGCAACGCCATGATTTTGGCGTGGGGAATTGCCACCTTTATCAGTATCGTTTTGGTAATTCAACCTCCACCCATCTACAGCCTCATGTTTCTAGCCGCGATCAACATGGCGTTTTATGCACTGATTAGCTGGCGCTCGTTTGTCCATCGGGATTATCTCATTTCACATTTGCGGCCTTTTGTGACCACTCCTCGATTGCTGCAAAACCTTACCGAACCCGCTGCGGATGCTCAAGCCAGTATTCGTCCCCTTTTCGAAATCGTGTGCCGGGACATGCTCAACACCCGTACTGCCTGCCTTATCCCGCTTGGCCGATTGGCTCCGCTGGTTGGTAAGCCTCTGTTTTATCCCCCTTCGGCCAACATCACCCTCCCAACCATCATCCCCTCTTCAATTACGACTGGTAGTGGCCTGCGTCCCATCAACACCATTCAGGGCTTTGATTGGGCTGTGCCGCTATGGGCCGAACGTGGATTAATCGGGGTGCTGCTGCTAGGGCCAAAAGCGGACGATGGTCTCTATGCCCAAGAGGAAATTGATGCTGCCAGCGCCAGTGCCGAACGCATTATTGATTTGCTGGCAGGTGAGGAGATGGGACGGCGCTTAATCGAATTGCAGCGCCAACGCCAATCTGAAAATCGCCTAAATGATTTACGAACCCGCCGGGTGCTGCATGATGAAATTTTGCCCACCATCCATCTCGCCGCGTTGCAAACCAGTGCTGCTGCTCGTACCACGCCCAATTTAAGGCCTCTCCTGCAAACTCTTACCGATATACATGGACAAATCGCCGAGTTAATTCACAGTGCTCTCCAACCACCACCCATTGCCCCTACCGCCCATTTTGTAGAGGGTCTGCGTTCCATTATCGAACACGAATTCACGGGCGTGTTTGCCGAAATTCGCTGGCGGGTAGATGGGACACCCTCCAAACTAAAAGAGGACACGCAGGAAATTTTGATTCATGCGGTGCGTGAAGTCGTGCGGAATGCTGCCATTCATGGGCAAAGGGATGCGAAGGTCTGTTTGGATATTCATATCATCGCGGCTGGTCGCCTCTGTGTCGAAGTGACGGATAATGGCGTCGGGCCACAGCATCTTTCCGGCAATAGTACAGAAGGAAGTGGCAACGGATTAGCCCTCCACAGCACGCTATTGGCAATTGTAGGTGGCGAATTGGCGTTGGAGCCTGTCGTGAGCGGTGGCACACGGGTGAGCATTACCGTTCCTATCGGATAACAGTAGGCTCTAAAACTTCTTGGCGCTAGATAAGGTCAACTTGAGTCTGCTACAATGCGGGTATGGACGAAATCACCACCATTAATGACATTCAGCAATTGGTAATTGAGGGCTTTACCGATTGGCAACGGTATGGCAATGTCAACACACGGCGACATGGCGACCTCATTATTTTCAACTACAATTCCTTTGCCCAATTTGAAGGTCGTTGGAGTTTTTTTGAGCGGGTCAGTCGTGGACTCATACTTCATGCCCAAACAGGCGAGGTCGTGGCACGTGGCTTTGATAAATTCTTCGGTTGGCTAGAAGGCGGACGTTATACCTCTGCCCCACTGGTGGTCGTCACCGAGAAAGTAGATGGTTCACTGGGCCTGCTCTATCGCACACGTGACGGTTATCGTATTAGTACACGCGGCAACCTCACTAGCGTACAAGGGGCATGGGCTAGCCAGTTTTTGAACAGCCATTATGATTTGACCGACTTGCCTGATGAACTGACCCTCATTTTTGAGATTATCTATCCCGAAAACCGCGTCATTGTAAATTATGGCGAACGGCGAGACCTTGTGTTGTTAGCAGCACGAAATCGTCATACAGGCGACTATCTGCCCTTTGCGCCGGATGTCATCAACCTCGCCAGTCGTTTTGGGTTTTCACTACCTGTCACCTATCCCGAATTCCAATCGGTTGAAGATGTACTGAAGCACCTCGCCACATTGGATGCCAACCACGAGGGCTATGTGATCGAGTTTGCCGATGGCAATCGCTTCAAATTCAAAGGGGCGCGATATCTTGAACTGCATAAGTTGGTTTTTGGGCTGAGTTTCAAAAACACCCTTGAAGCCATGCAAAACGGGACGGTTCAAGAGATTCTGGATGCTGTTCCCGATGAATTCTTAAACGAGGTCAAGGCGTGGATCGCTGAAATTGACGGGGTACTAAACTCCACCAAAGCTAGAGTGCAGTCCGCGTTTGAAGCCGCCCCCAAAGATACGCGGAAAGATTTTGCGCTTTGGGTTCAAGCCAATCAGCGTGACATTGCAGGTTATCTTTTTGCTATGTTCGATGGTAAACCGATTGAGCCGTTGATTTATCGCTACCACGCATGGGGACATGATGAAACCGAGGGGAATAACAACGATATTGCCTAACTCCGATTTTCGGATGGCATGACCATAGGCGTACTGCGATTTAGCCACCACCACCCCGTCAACCCCCACGTCAGGACAATGACATAGGTGATGGCCTGAAAGCTGATAATGTAGACCAATGCTTCATCGCGGGAAAAGCCAAATGGTACGAGTACCGTCACCGCGACAAATTGAAAAATGCCAACATAGCCGGGGGTTGATGGGGCAGCACTCGCCAACCCCAATGCCGCTAACAATAGTATCGCCTCGGCAGGATGCAGGGTCAGATCAAACGCTCCGGCCACAATAATGGACATCAGCATATCTACCGACCAGATAATTGGCGTCATAATGGCAAACAGTAGCGCCCGTTGCGGGTGATGAAAAGCGCGTGTGCCCAACAAAAACTCACCGACCAGATGAATCAGGCGTTCCTGGAAGCGATGGGGTATCGGCAGGCGCTTGATAATGGTATGAATAACTTTTTCAAACCGATGGGCTACCGCAAATCCGGTTAATCCCACCATCCCCAAAACCGCCATAACTGCCGCCGCCGTATTCAGCCAATCCGGAATATCGGCATCCAAAAACGGGATGGCGATTAAACTAAACAAGACCAGCGACAGCGCATCCAAAATCCGTTCGGTCAAGGCCGTCGCCAATGCAAAGCTGGTGCTAACCCCCGTTTTGCGCCCAATCATCGTTGAGCGCATCAATTCACCCAGACGGGCTGGCAAAAAGCTGTTCCCCAGATACCCAATCACCATGGCCCAAAAGACGGTCACCACCGCAATCGGTTTTTCCGCCGTTAGGAGTACCCGCCAGCGCAAGGAACGCAGAAAATAGGTACCTACCAACAGCAGACCTGCCGCCAAAAGGGATAGGGGTTCCCCTCGGCGTACCGTTTCCAGCATCTTGTCCCAATCCGCACCCCGTAGCGCCAAAAACAACAGCAAAGCCGCCAAACCTATCGCCAACACTAAAGACCGACGCGAGGTCGGTTTACGGGGGGTTACATCAGGAGTGGTCTCTAGTGTCATGCGCGTTTTTCAATCAGATTTCCGCAGCAGGCCTTTGTAAACGCCGGGAACAGAGCCTTCAATCAGGGTCGCGCCCACCGCCTTCGTATAAAAATCGGCTGGCCCAACCCCGCCAATAATGGCATAGCCATAGCCTTCCCACCACATGCTGTGTAAACACACCAGCAGCAGGGCCTTGCCAATCCCGCGTCCACGTACCGTCTCACTGACCCCTGTCGGCCCAAAAAAGCCCTTGCGGGTAGTGTCATAACACCCAAAACCCACCAACACATCATTTTCGGTGGCGATAAAACAGGAAACGGGTTGGCGCGAAAAGGCAACCTCGCACTCGCTTTGCCAAAACTTACTAAATTTTTTGTCCACCCAATCTACAACAAAATGCTTTTCAGGCGTGATGGCCCGTCGAATCGTAATGCCGCTGGTCGCCTGTTCTTTGAGAATAGGATCGAGTTCTGGAAGTTCATAAAGTCTGACCAACATATCCGGCATAGATAATCCTCCCTATTCAAGCGGCAATTCTATCACGTTACGCAGCATCCCGCGATTTTCCGCTAGGCGCTGACGGGCTTCCTCAACAGAAATATTCAGCAGACCGACCACGATGGCGGTCTTGACTTCGTTATTGCTCAATTGGAGCAAGCGAGCCGCTTCATCTTGGCCCAACCCGACCACCTCCGCCACAATACCGCGTGCGCGATTGGCTAATTTTTGATTAGTCACGCGCACATCCACCATGAGATTGCCATAGACCTTGCCGAGCTTAATCATACTGGCCGTCGAAAGCATGTTGAGGATCATTTTTTGCGCCGTGCCTGCTTTCATGCGCGTCGAACCCGTAATGACCTCTGGCCCGACCAATGCGGCAATCTGGATACTGGCGCGGTCTAAAATTGGGGCCGGGGTGTTACAGGCAATGGCAATGGTCTTTGTCCCAATTTCATTGGCTGCGTCCAACACCCCCAATACATACGGCGTGGTGCCACTGGCGGCAATCCCTACCACAACATCATGTGAGGTTGGATGGAGAGCCAAGAAATCGGTTTTGCCCCCCTCATAGCGATCTTCCGCGCCTTCCACCGCTTGGGTCAGGGCAGGATCACCCCCAGCTAGAAGGGCCTGCACCATTTCCGGCGGGGTACTAAAGGTGGGTTGACATTCCACCGCATCCAATACCCCCAAGCGACCACTCGTGCCTGCCCCAGCATAAATCAAGCGCCCCCCCAGCCGAAATTGGGCCGTAATGACATCCACCGCTTGGGCAATTTCTGGCAGCAGGCCACGAATCACCCCGGCAATTGAGGCATCCTCGTCATTAATGACCTCCAAAATTTCCAGCGTCGAAAGACGGTCTATTTGGTGGGTACGTAGATTACGCGATTCCGTCAATGGCTGCATTACGATTCCTTTTCTGATTGTACAAGCGTGTCCAGCGCCAATAGTACCGCCCCTATCACCGGAGGATAAAGGGGAACAGGAATGGCGGGTAGTTGAAGGTGGCGACCTAAACCTGAACTCAGCGCGTTGGGATGCGTCAACAATCCACCCGCGAAAGCAATGGGGGCATCAGGGAAATTGAGTATGTCACGCAGGGCGGTGACATGCCCCGCTAAATGCTGGATGGCCTCACCAACAAGGCAATTGGCAACGGCATCCCCCGCATCAGCCTGTTGAATTATCAACGGGGCCAATTGAGCAATTTCGGCGTTACGGGGTTGAGCATAGAGCCAGCGAATCAGGTCACGCGGCTTCTCCAAATTCAGTTCATGCAGCACGCTTTCCGTGAGGGTCGTTTTTGCCGCACGGCGCTCACTGGCCTGCGAAATGGCCCTTAATGCGGACATCCCCAACCAATAGCCGCTGCCCTCATCGCCAAGCAAATAGCCCCACCCGCCGACAGCAGCCGCCTGCCCCGCCGGATTGACCCCATAGGCCACACTACCCGTCCCCGCCAAAATCAAAATCCCTTCGCGTTTACCATGTGCCCCTACCAACGCGATTTCTTGGTCGGCACTGGGGCGGATTTTGGCATTCGGGGTGATTGGGCCAACGACCTCACACAACCAATCCGCCGAATGGTCAGCCGATGCCCCCGCCACCCCGATACAAACGGCCCGAATGTCGGCAGGCTGCAAATGGGCATTTGTGATGGCGGCCCACATATGCTGACGAATCAATCCTGCCGCCGTCTCACGTCCAATCACACTAGGATTGACCGTTCCGGCATGGCTTTCACCCACGACCTGCAAATCAGGGGTTGCCACCACCACGCGGAGATTGCTGCCCCCGCCGTCAATGCCCATGACATAACCGTTCATTGGGCACCCCATGTTTGCTGAATCAACGTCGCATAATTTTTGCTGGGGGTGATTTGGCCCAAAACCGCTGGGTGGGAGGCTCCCGTTAGCGCAGGCAAATTACCGGGGCGGTTATGCCATGTTTCATAAGCCAAAATCGCAAAAACCAGCGCCTCTTTAAAATCGCTGCTGAGGCCAATATCCTCATGGCGAAGAATTTTTGTACTCGGCATAAAATTTTGCAGATAGGCCACCAATGTGTGGTTATGCTGACCCCCGCCGCCTAAAATGACTTCTGCAGGGGGGTGCGGGGCGAATCGGCTATAGGCATCGGCGATACTGCTGGCGGTTAATGCGGTAAGGGTAGCAATAGTCGCCTCTCGATTCAGGCCACGTGATTGACCCGTCTGTACCAATTGCTGCGCCATTGCCGAGCCGAATAACTCCCGCCCCGTTGTTTTGGGGGGACGGCGTTCAAAATAGGGATGGGTCATCAATTCCGCCAACCACCCCTCATCAATTTGACCTTTTGCCGCCAATGCCCCATCGCGGTCATAGGTTTGCGCCCCATCGGTCAAAATTGTCGTGGCAATATCAATCAACGCATTGCCGGGGCCGGTATCGAAGGCTAAGGGTAGGCTGTTTGTATCACACAGCGGTGGCAAAAAGGTGACATTGCCCATCCCGCCGATATTTTGCACGGCCCGCCAATGTTCGGGGTGGCGCAACAGCAACCAATCAGCATATCCGGTCAGTGGTGCTCCCTGCCCCCCGGCGGTTACATCACGCGGACGAAAATTGTGGAGGGTCGTAATGCCCGTCCGTTCCGCAATCACCGCCGCCTCCCCAATTTGCAGTGTCGCGCTGACATGCCCATCACCCTCGACTTGATGCCAGACCGTCTGCCCGTGTGAAGCGATCAGGTCAATGTCGGCGGGGGTGAATCCGGCCTGTGTCATCAATTGATGGACAGCCTGTGCAAGCCACTCCCCCAAGTCGAAATTGAGACGACATAATGTATCTACATGACCGGTGCTTGGATGACAGGCGTCAAGGATGCGCTGGCGCTGGTCGGGCTGATAATCCAGCGTGAGGGCCGCCAAAATTTTTGCCTGCAACTGAGGAGGCTGGCCTTCAATTTCGCACAAGGCCGCATCAATGCCATCCGCTGACGTGCCCGACATCAAGCCAATGATTCGCATCAGCCTGCCGCCTTTCCAATTAGGTTATGCACATCGCGGCGTAGTTCGAATTTGCCGGGGGCTTCTCGACCCGGATAAACTGAATTGGTCAATAGAGCCACGACAAGCTGTTTGGTTGGGTCAATAAATAGCGATGTCCCCGTAAATCCGGTATGCCCATAGGTCGAAATATCCATGTATTCCCCAGCGGATGACCCTTCCGCGGCTTTAATCATCCAGCCTAAGCCTTTGCGGTTGCCATCAGATACGGCCTGTTCACGCACCGCCTCCGCCATGAGGTCAGGGTCAACTTTGAGACGGGGGTCATGGCTTAACCATGCCTGCCCAAAGGCTGCCACATCTCGAACGTTGGCGAATAACCCGGCATGACCCGCTACCCCGCCGACCCCACAGGCATTTTCGTCATGCACCTCCCCCCAACAGCGTCGTTTACGCCATTTGGGGTCATTTTCCGTCGGGGCGATATGTTCACACACAACATTATTTTGTAGGGGATTAAAGGTAGGCGATGATAAACCCAACGGCGCGGTGACATGCTCCCGAATAGCAGCATCTAAGGGGCGCTGCGTTAATCGGGTCACAGCCTCTCCGAGCAGCATTAGCCCAATGTCACTGTAAATGACTTTTTCATCGGGTTGCGCCACAAACGCATAGCCATAAATCGCACTCAAGCCGCGTGCCCATCGTTTCTCCCATGTAATTGAGTCGCGCTGCGTCGGGGACATGGGTGCAGGGCCAGCGGCGTTAAACACATCGCGCCAAGCGGGTAGGCCGGAGGTATGGGTCAATAAATGGAAAAATGTCACCTGTGCGGGGTCAACCGATTTACCCTTAACCGCATCGGGAATTGGCAGCACTTCTTTGCTATGGGGGTCTTGCCCCCCATCCATCGGGCGCGGATTCAACACACCAAATTCAGGAATGACCTCCACCAGTGGGGTATAAAGCACCACTCGCCCCGCGCTGACCTGCTGCAAAAGGGCCGTCACGGTAAACAGCTTGGTCACAGAGGCCAGATCAAACAGTGTATCTGTTGTTACCGGGATTTTTTTGGTATCGGGGTCAATCCATCCCCACGCTTGATGCAGGATAATCTCCCCACGCAAAATTGCCATCAGGGTAACAGCAGGAGCAACAGTATCCAAACGGGATGTGATGATTTCATCAAGGCGTGCTTCTAAAGTAGGTGAAAATTTACGCACCACCCGTTCCCCCTATTCGTACAATAAAAATGGCTGACGACGGCGTTGAAATTCGGCACAAAATCTCGACCACCCCGCCGTCAATTGCTCTATCGTAGCCCCTCCCTCAATCGCATCTCGCATGGTCGGGGAACCTGTCAATAAATCGAAATGGCAGTGGCCCGTTTCGGGATGGATAGGCGACCAGCCGAATTGTTCAGGATACAGCGCCCGAATATGGCAGATCACATTGAGCCATGTTTCGATGGGTCGCCAGATGGTCAAATCGGTGATATGGGCCTGCACGCCTTGACATTCCTGCCCCGCCCATTTGCTGGCTGTCGGTTGAAAGGTGTGAGGTCGAAAACGCACACCCGGCCAATTTTGGGCATTGAGTGATTCCGCCAATGCCATGCCATCAATATAGGGTGCGCCAACGACCTCAAAGGGCAGGGTTGTGCCGCGCCCCTCCGATAGCGTCGTCCCCTCCAAAAAACACGCGCCGGGGTAATGCTGCACCGCGCTCAGATGCCCAATCGCGGGCGAAGTCGGTACCCATGCCCGTCCAGTGTCCTGCCATGTCATTGACCGCCGCCATCCCTCACACGGAATGACAGTCAGTTGGGCGGGATAGGGGTTGTAATGTAAATTTAAGAATAAGGCCATCTCCCCCAACGTCATACCATGCTGCACCGGGATAGAATATCGCCCCACAAACGAAGCTACCGAGGGGTCAAGGGGTGGGCCAGCGACCATTATCCCACCAAGAGGATTGGGGCGGTCTAAAATCATGACCTCCACCCCATACTCCCCTGCCGCCTCCAAAATATAGGAAATCGTCCAAAGATAGGTATAGAAGCGCACACCGATGTCCTGAATATCGCAGACCAGCACCTCCACATTTTTGAGCATCTCGGCGGTAGGTCGGAATGTCTCTCCATAGAGACTGTAGATTGGAATTCCAGTGCGTGGGTCAATGCTAGAATTCACCTCGGCTCCATCCGCCGCTGCCCCGACAAAGCCATGTTCCGGGCCAAACAGGGCGGTTAGTTGAATCTCCGGGCTTTGGGTGAAAATTTGATAGGTGGTGTTGAATTGAGTATCAGTAGCACTGGGATTGGTCATCAGACCAACCCGCTTGCCTTGTAGGGGGTGATAATGATCGGTACGCAGGACTTCTAGCCCAGTTGAGATAGGCATAAAAAACACTCCGGTGTTGTCCAAAACTATAGAGCATTAGAAACACCAGAGTGTCGCTAATGCTTAGAATTTGTACTCCAGCGAACGGTCTACCAGTTTGTTGATGATTTCAACAATGAAGGCATTGTCTTCATTAAATTCACCTTTACGTTTGGTCTGTGCTTCCGAAATCTGATGCAGCGAATTGGTGACATTTTCGCCACTCATGGTCAAGCGATTAGCGATAATGATCCCGGCAGCGATCAGGGGCAAATAGACCTGTGCATAGGTCAATTCCGTATTGTTTTGCAGCGCAGAACTGATGTTTTCGGCATAATCATTGATTTCGTCAACCGTTCCAAAATCCTCTTTCAAGACTGTCGTGAGCATCCTGAAGGCATGGCGCACAGCGTCTTTGATGAGTTCGGGGTATACGTGCGTTTTAATGACGCGATCTGGGTAATCCACCAGACGGGCATCATCAAAAAACACCCACGTCAGTTTGTTATACCAATCGGGGAATGTCGGGTTCGGATTGATTTTGGTGGGCTGTTCGACTTTTAGCTCACACAGCACGTGGGTCAGCACTTTGGAAATGTAAAGTGCCTCCACCGCCTGCAACACATAACCGGTCTTGTTGAACCACTCCAAAGTGGCCTCGTTGATCCCCTTGATGAAGTCGTTCGCAATCAGCTTCGCCAAAAAAGCATCCATCTGGGGTTTGACTCGTTCTTTTAGGACATTTTCATCAAGGTAATCACGCATTGTCCACAGGCTATTCCAGCTACCTTTGACTGCAATAGCCGGAACTTCCGCCGCTGTGATGACATCAAAACTGGAATTGAGGTTATGTTTACGCCATGTGTCCACATGGGCGTCCCAACGGAGTTTGCGTAGACTCAGCAGGCTTAAACGTACCTCCTCCGATAAACTGCCCAAATTGGGATCACCTCCACCCTCTGGCAAACGCACACGAGCGGGTTTTTGGGTTTTGTCTATCACCTCAGCATGGATTTCTGTGATCAGTGGGTAATGACCGGGGGCGGCCTTACGCAAACACACGGCTGGAATAATCACATAACCAACCTCAGCGGGTTGCAGGGCGACCCGAATCCGCTGGGAAGGCGTAGCGAACATATGCGGATGTTTAGCAGCGTCTTCTTCAGGCAGTTTGGGCATAATCGCCACATTCACCGTTGCATCAGACGGGTTTTGCAGCATCACAATCAGTTCGAAATTTTGCCCAGCAATGACTTTGGTCGGACGGGTAGCGACGGCACATTGGACTATATCAATATTGATGGGTTTCTTGTTGGTAACAAGTCCAATTAAATCCGGATAGTTAGGAGGCGGGACAGCCGGCATAGTCTTGGTGGCAGTCTTGGGGATGCTTTTGTTGGAGGGCATGGCAATATAACTCCATCAATACAAAGCGTTAACGTTGGAATTTCCATCCATTATAAATTCAATTGAGTTCATCGCCAGTTAACAGGTAACATAAGCCACCCCTCAAATGTCACATTTTTATCGTTCCGCAAAAACGTAGGCCAATCGTTCGGCAAAAAAGTCGCAACCACCCTTCAACCATTGGGAGATTACTCTGGCTCATCTATAGGCTCGCCGGGAATACCCCAAAGTTGGACTCCGCCATATGTGTCTGTTAGCAAATAACGATTATCGGCGCTAAAAGACAGATTAGATTGCCACCCATTAGTCAAAATCGTCGTAAGTTGTGAACCAGTGCGGGTGTCCCACAAATATGCGCCTCCGCCTTCATAGTATGAATGAACGGCCAGCAACCCTCCATCTAGACTAATGATTAGATTATCCCATTTGCCTTTAGCGTCTCCCGACAGGAAATCTCTGGTTGGCTGCAAATTAGGAACAAATGGCAAATCAGTCACCCATTGTCCACTATCACCAAAAAATCCGGCAAAATATAAATCCAATCCCAGACTGAATAGCAATCCATAGCCCTCATATTGCGAGACCTGCGAGATGGTCAACGCATTTACGTCAATCAGTAGAAGTTGAGTGGAATAGTCAAAAACAATAACAATAACTTGTGAGCCAGTCCGGTTAAATGCGATATTTATGCCAGAGTTATATCCAACCTCGATAGGCACTGTCCCGATGGTAAGTCCAGTATCTATAGCCACAAAATCAATTCGGGTATCGCGGTCATCAAAAGTATAAATCGCGGCAGTTGCATTATCCGGACTAAGAACGATTCGCAATTCTTGTTCTTGATTCTCGACGAGAGTGCGCTGCGCTCCTGATTCGAAATTCACAATGTGGACAGCATAGCGCGTCTCGTTATCAATCTTGTTTGCTGCTACATACGCTAATTCTTGGCTATCTGGACGGATGGCCCATCCGACAATTTCGCGCATGGTCTCAGGTGTAGGAAGGATACGCCATTGGCTATCCGCTTGGCTGATATTTAGTACACAGATTTCATCATAGCCAATATTTATCAACCACTCCCCATTTGGACTTAAGGTCACATGATATAAGGAGCAGGCATTGATGTTTGAGAACTCTGCACGGCTTGGATCACTATAGATTGCAATTGGCTGAAGGCGGGTTGCATTCTCAGGTGCAATCGGTATGAGATTGGCGGGCGGAGGCATATTTGCCAATATCGTCGGCAGGCCCGTTTGACCATTTACGATATATAAATTGCTCGCATATTCATCGTGGCGCGACTGTGCAAATGCAAGCCATTCTCCATCATGTGAAAACCACCCCCAATCAATCCAGCTTGTATCTAGAGCAGAATTGATGACCTGTGACTGGGCGGAAGCAATGTCAATGGTAACTAAGCCGTCAGATGTAACTGCCAGCAGGGTATTTGCCTCGAAAAAACGGGCAGCAGCGGCTTTGGATTCAATCACGATGCTTGATGCAGGTTCATTGGGGTCAAAAATCATCAATTGGCGATTTTCTATTTCACACGCGTAAATGCCTTCAACATCAGGCCCGACGTCCAAAAGCCACTGCTCCCCATCGGAAGAACTTTCAAAAATGCGACACACCGCATAGTTTTGGTCGGGGAGTTGAAGATACGACACACCTTGTAGTTGTACATTGGCGAGTTCCTTATCATAGCCGTTAACTACAACATAGCCAGGTGAATACGACCATGCGTACTGATTCATCGAAAAAGCTGTGCCGTCATCACTCCAAATGACATCAAACTCCGCAGCATCGGTAAAAGGTTCAACAATAAAATCCATTGTTTGCGACTCACCCGTTTGTAAATCGGCAAGGGCAACTAAATGGGCAGAAAACGTACCTTCAATCACTACATCTATGGTTACATTACTCACATAAACCATATAATGACCGTCAGGCGAATAACGGGTATGGGCCTCAAATCCGTCCGCCATACCATATCTAGCTTGTAAGGTATCATCTACAGCATGATAGGATAACAGAGGAAAATCTGTGTCATCATAGAGTTGTTTTTGAGAGGTATCATAAACTTTCCAATTGGATGAACATAAGTCGCCAAAAATGAATTCTTTACTATCAGGCGACCACACAGGATGATAGTCATACCAATCATCATAGCGAAAGCAGTCATGGATTGGGTGAATGTGCCGCCGAAAAGAACTCAAGACTGTACCATCGTCTTGTGCGTTGCTAATTTCCGATTTGTGCCACCCCATGATGATAATTGCACTTACACACATGAGGTTTATCAAGTGCTTCTTTATCATTCCACTGCTACCTCCACCGCTTTGCTTTCGCCACAAAAAGCCCCAACAAAGCCTCCACCCCCGCGGCTAAGGATGGCTTGCTATCACCACAGGTACACAGAATCGTCCCACTTTCTGACAAAACCTCAACATCATACGGATTACGCAGGGCTATCAAAATCACCCGTTTGGAGAGAGCCAACAATTCACAGGCCACTTCAAGTTGCTTGGGAATCAAATGGGCATTCCGTGTCGCCAATACCAACACGTCCGACTGTGCCGCCAAATCCCTCGCACGGGATAAATCTTCAGGGCGATAATCCATCGGGTGCAGACTGACCTTTGGAATATGCGGCGCATGTTGATGCAAGAGATGGACAAATCCACTTAAACCACCCTGCTCCATAATTTCCGAATCTATAATCGAGGCAAATTCGACCACCCCAATTTTTGCCCCATCACGCAGCGGAAAAATATCTGGTTCCGATTTAACGAGCACGACCCCGGCACGGGCCGCTTGATGGGCTAATGCCAAATGTTCGGGTTTGCAAATGACCTCAAGCTGAGGTTTTTCGGAAATCGCGTATTTTTCTTTGAGGGCCATCACCCGCTCAACAGCTTCATTAATACGAGCCATCGGCAGACGCCCGGACTGCGCCGCGTCCAATAATGAATAATAGACCTCGACACTGAGGGGGTGCTGATCGGTGAAACTGTGCGAGAACAAAATCAAATCCACCCCTGCCAATGCCGCCAACACTGCCGATTCGCCCGACCCGTAATGATCGGCAATCGCTTTCATCTCCATACAATCAGTACAGGCCACACCCGTAAAACCGATTTCGCGGCGCAGCAGGTCTTGAATAACACGCGGCGATAAAGTCGCTGGGTACTCAGGATCAAGTTCGGTGAATTTGACATGACTAACCATCACCGTCGCCGTACCTTCATTCACCACCGCCCGAAACGGCACCAGATCATGCTCCCACAAGTAATCCATGGAACCATCAATAACCGCCAATGCCAGATGAGTATCCACCGGGGTATTGCCCAATCCGGGGAAATGTTTGGCGCTCGCCGCAACATGGGCCTTCTGAAAGCCACGCACTTCCGCCGCTGCTAACTTCGCCACCCGTGTTTTATCGCGTCCCAACGAGCGTGTGCCCACACTGGGATTGGAGATATCGTGGGTGATGTCCACCACCGGGGCGAGATTCCAATTAATACCTAGCGCCCTTAGCTCCGTCGCCAGCATTTCGGATATATCTTCCGCCAGCGATTCTGAATCCGCCACCCCCAAGGCCATCGCGCCGGGGCTTTCGGTAAAGCCATCGCGCAAACGGGCGACCGTGCCACCTTCTTGGTCAATACAAATCAGCAGGGGGTATTTGGAGGCTTGATGAAAGGCTTGGGTGAGCTTGGCAACCTGCTGCGGATTTTGGATGTTACGCCCAAACAGGATGACCCCACCAATGCGGCCCTCCGCCAGCCATTGCAGCAAATAGTCAGGGGCTTCATAGCCATGAAAACCTACGACTAGCATCTGCCCGATTTTTTCTTCAAGCGTCGTTGGGTGCATGGTTCATCCTACACTGTGCAAGACGGCATTAAATTTATAACGATCCCCCCGATAGGCGGAGCGTGCATATTCAAAGGGGGCATCTTGTTCATTAAAGGTGATTCGGGTCATGCTCAAAATGGGTGTATGTGAGTCAATTTTGAGCAGTTCAAGTTCGGTGGCGGTGGCGCGGCGGGCCTCAATAGTTTGTTGGGCATGGGTCATATTTAGGCCATATTCTTCGCGCAGCACTTGATACAACGACTCACAGCTAAAATCATGATTGTCCAAAATATTCGGGCACAGCGCATCAATAATATGGGAAATTTCGAGCGCAATGGCCTGACCGTCCGAAAGGCGCAATCGCTTGAGCACCATGACTTTCGCCCCCGGCACCAGCGACAATGCCCGTGCGACTTCTTCCTCAGCAGGGTCAACACTGGCATAGAGGACACGGCTGGCGGCAGATTGTCCACGCCGCTGCATTTCTTCGGTAAAGCTGGTCAGGGTGCGCAGTTCTTGATTGATTTTGCCGGGGGTAACAAACGTCCCCTTGCCCACACGGGTATGTAGCAACCCTTCCGTCACCAACTCGGTAATGGCTTTGGTCACGGTCAGTCGGCTCACCTCAAACTGCTCCGAAAGCTGACGTTCGGAGGGAATCCGCGTGTTTTCAGAATATGCCCCCGACAAAATATTCTGGCGAATATATTCCTTAATTTGGATATACAATGGCACGGCTGAGTCGCGGGTTATCATCACTTTGTCTCCCTTAGCGCCGAAACACTTTGACAAAAACAGCAACTCCCACTACCAGCGCCAGCCCAATAAGAATATTGCAGATACTCAAGGTATATTCCGGCGAATCCGGCTCGGCGCTTAACCACGTCACCACACTGCACAGGGCAATAAACGCCCCTAACCCCAAAAAAGTACGCAAAAAAACTTCAATAGCATCTGGTTCACGACGCGGCGTTGGATTCACGGATGCTCAGTCCCATTCCCTGTGTCAACGGTATACAAGCCACTTCCTGTCCATAGCCATTGAGTGGCTCTAATGCAGGCACTTCCTGATCACACACCCCCGGAACAAAAAATGGACAGCGCGGATGGAAGGCACACCCCGCCGGAATATTAACTAAGCTGGGAATGTCATCACTCCGCAAGGGCAGGGTTTCTTTGCGTCGCGTCAAAATCGGGTCGGCCTCAGGAATGGCCGAAATTAAGGCTTTGGTATAAGGGTGAGATGGACTGCCGATAATTTCCGGTGTGCTGCCAATTTCGACCACGCGCCCCAAATACATCACCGCCACCCGGCCCTCCCATGCAAAGTATTTGGCAAGGGCGAGGTCGTGGGTGATAAACACCACCGCAATCCCGAATCTATCGCGTAGACTTTGCAGGGTTTTGAGCAAACTGATGCGGATGCTGACATCCACCATGCTGACGGCCTCATCCGCCACGATCAAGCGCGGATTGACCGACAAGGCACGAGCAATGCTCACCCGTTGACGCTGCCCCCCACTGAGTTGGTGCGGATATTTGTTGACAATATCACCGGGGGGTGTCAAATCTACCAACGTTAGCAGTTCCCAGATACGGCGGCGCAGTTCGGCCCGATTGCTGACTAGATGATGCCGTTTCAGCGGATAACTCAAAATTTGCCCGATGGTATGTGAAGGATTTAGCGAGGCAAAGGGGTCTTGATGAACGATCTGCAATGAACGCCGATACTCGGATTTATCTTTGCGTCCGCGTCCATGAATGGGCTGGCCCTCATATAACACCTCCCCGGAGGATTCCGCCAGCAACCCCACCATAATTTTGCCAGTGGTTGTCTTGCCACAGCCGCTTTCTCCCACAAGGCACAAAATCTCGCCGGGGTGGACGGCCAAGCTGATGTCCTGCAAGACTGGGATGTCGGTGCGCCCCTTTTTAAAATGCCGATGCACATGCCGTAATTCAATCAAAGGTTGCTGAGTCGTCATAAAAATAATCGTTTCCGTTTTAGGATAAACGCGCTACCCGTGCTGTCGAGGAAACTGAGCGCAACTCCTTGCCTCTTTCCAATACCTCGCTGCTCTTATAACAGGCGACGATATGCCCGATGCTGGCTTGCTCAAGGGGCGGCTGGGTTGTCTTGCAGCTTTCAATGGCAAATGGGCAGCGGATATGAAATTTGCACCCTGTTGGCAGTTCCACTAAATCAGGCGGACTGCCGGGAATCCCGTCCAACTCTTCCCGCCCCACACTCAAGCGTGGCGAGGCTTCCATCAATCCCAATGTATACGCATGGCGCGGCTCATAGAAAATATCATTGACCGGCCCCATCTCGACAATTTCACCCGCATACATGGT
Source organism: Chloroflexota bacterium (assembly GCA_013112715.1). Lineage (GTDB taxonomy): Bacteria > Chloroflexota > Anaerolineae > Aggregatilineales > J027 > CFX10. The sequence goes on along the minus strand of JABFGB010000002.1, from coordinate 119,573 downwards.
CGCAACGGTATCGGCAATCTCCGCCGCCACCGCAAGGTCATGGCTGATAAAAATCGAACTAAAGCCGAGTTCCTCCTTGAGATCACGCAGAACATTTAAAATGCTGCGTTGTGTCAAAATATCAAGGGCAGTTGTCGGCTCATCAAAAATGACGACCTGCGGATTCAACAGCAACCCCAATGCAATCAGCACACGCTGACGCATCCCTCCGCTGAGTTCATGTGGATAGGAATTAAACACGCGCTCCGGGTCAAGGCGCACTTTGCGGAAGAGTTCCAAAGCCCTTTCACGCACTTCACTCCGATTATTCAGACCATGCGCTTTGGCGGTGTCATAAATCATGTCGCGCACATGGATGACCGGATTCAGGGAATTTTGCGCCCCTTGAAACACCATCGCACATTCTGACCAGCGGAATTTTCGTAGGGAGCGTGTATTTAAGGCCAGCACATCAATTTTTTGCCCGGCCCGATCTGTATACACAATCTTGCCTGTCTCCGTGTTAGCATTTTTGGGCAGCAAGCGCATCAAGCCAAAATTCAGGGTGGATTTCCCGCAGCCACTTTCACCGATCAGGGCTAAGGTCTCGCCCCGGTGCAAATCAAAGGAAACATGGCTGACCGCTTGTAATCGTCCGCGCCGTGTCAGATAGGTAATGGATAAGTCTTGCACACTCAGGACAATCTCTTTGCCTGCCATCATCTTCTCCTATAAGCCTGAGCGCAGACGCGGATTAAAGACCTCTTCGAGTGAACGGGTGAAGAGAATCAACGACAACTGAAACAAGGCGATAGCAATGACAGGCGATAAAATCATGCTGGCGCCATCGGAATTAAAGATGGCCCCTTGCTGACGACCTACGTAGATCATAACCCCCCAATCCGGCTCTTCCAGTGGTACAAGACCCAAGAAAACGAGGCCGACAATGTAATACATGGCAGATCGGATGGAAAAAATCATATTGACCACGATGTAGCTCATCAAATTGGGCAGCACTTCCCGAATAATGATATGGGGCAGTCCCAAATCCAATGCGACGGCAGCTTGCACATAGTCGCGTTCGCGTAAACTCAACACTTGGGCACGCACGGCACGCATCAGAGCAGGCCAACTTAAGGCCGCAAACAGAAGTGCGAGATAGAAGCGGTTGCTGAAACTCAAAATCGAAGCCAGCACCAGCAGCAGCGGGAACTGGGGAATGGTCAAGATGAAATTGGCGATAGCAGATAATATTTGGTCAACCACACCACCGATCATCGCCGCCATCGCCCCGACCACCACCGCAACGAGCGTCGCAATCAGGCCTGCTTCAATCGAGGTAATAATTAGATTTTGACCCCCATGTACCATATGGGAGAAAATATCGCGCCCTTTCCAATCCAGCCCCAAAATAAATTCACTTGAAGGCTTTTGGAATAGGGTACGCGCTCCCGGTTGAAGGCGCTCAACATGGGTATCGCCATCATACTCCACAAATAATGGGCCGAATACCGAGATACCCACAAAAAACAGAATGCCGATAAAACCTAAGAAGCCTGCTTTGTTACGGATAAGGGCACGCACGCTCTGCCGAATGGTTCGACCTAGTGCTGCCATCTGTCGCATCAAAAATTCAAGCTGCGATTCCTCAAAATTGACGGCCTCAATAGATGCACGCGAGGTAAAGGGGTCTTCACGGTCAACGAAGGCATACGAAATCACCACCGCCGTTGTGAACACCAGCATGATGAATCCACCGATGAGGCTAAACGAAAAACCCGCCAGCGCACACAACACCAGTCCGACGATGCCCCATTTTAATTGCTGGTGACGCAAACCAACACCCAATGGCACGAGGCCACATAGAAGTCCAATAACGAGGCCGGGAATTGTGGCAACCACAATTAAAAAGCCCATACCTATTTGCTCCCTACCCGTACACGTGGGTCTAAAACCCCGTAGAGCAAATCGGCTAGGATATTGGAAATAACGACTGCGGCGGATGTCACCAGAAAAATGCCTTGAATTGTGGTGTAATCGCGTTTGCCTGTCATTTCAAAAAGATATTTGCCAAGTCCGGGATAAATGAAAATATACTCAATGATGATGCTGCCACTCAGCACAAACCCCACGCTGATCGCCAAACGGGTCATCAATGGCAGCATCGCATTGCGGCCCACATAGCCAAACAAGATGCGGCGCTGGCTTAACCCGCGTGCATGGGCCACCGTGATATAGTCTTCGCCAAGTGTTGAGATAGTGCTGCTTTTCATCGTCAGCATCCACCCACCCACACTGGCTAAAACATACGTTGTCACAGGCAGCAGCACATGTTGAAGTAGGCTTCGGATATATTCAGGATTGAAGCCCGCCTTAATTTCAGGATCAACCGACCCAATATAATCGCCCACTTGAAATAATTCGAGTTGGATACCCCCAATCAGCAGAATCATAAAAGCGATTACGAAGTCGGGGATGCCATAACTAATCGAAGCAAAGGCCGTCATCACATTATCAAAAACGGTGCCCCGCCAATAGGCCATGGCCGCACCAGCAATCATGCCGATCACAAAACTAATCAGCAGACCCAAGCCCACCGCGAATAGGGTCCATGGCAGATATTTGGCAATTTGCTGCGAAACGGGGGTGCGTCCGGTGGTGATCGAACGGCCCAAATCGCCCTGCACCAAATTCCCCATATAGTCGGTGTACTGCTCGATAAAAGGTGCGTCTGGGTCATAATCGAACAGGCCCGCCACCTTCGACCTAGCCTCTTCATAGGTCAAGTTCTGCTTGGTCTGAAATTCATCAATCTTGACCTCAATCGGGTTATTGGGCATTTTGCGGATCATATAAAAGGTGCAAGTCGTGACTACCCACAGGGTCAATATGCCCTGAACCGTGACTCGAAAGATGTAGCTTCTATAGACCGACCGCAAAAGTTTTTTGCTCAATGACCATAAACTTGGCTGGCTCACAGGTTGGTCAGTGCGGCGGAATGGAATGGCACCCATAGGAATCCCCTCAAATGGAAAGAAAACTGGGGTTGGGGGCGATTTTTTTGGTCAACCGCCCCCAAATTTTGTTCAGTTTATTGACCTAGTTGGCGGGCGAAATCGTCCCGTTCAACAGGTAGAGCACAATAAAGTGGTCAGCACTGGGGTTCTGCAAAATGGGATCATCATCGGCAGGGCCACCGGAGAGCAAGTCCTCGTTCCACGGCTCGGTACTAAGAATGACATTCAGGGGGACGAATGGCATCAGGTCATTGATGATGAGGGCAATTTCACCAGCCCGCTGCTTTTGTACTTCGATATCGAGGCCGTTGCTGGCGTCCTTAATCATCTGGTCAAGGTTAATTGTTTCGCCGTTATATTCAAATTCCATCGGGAAATTCATACCCTTTTGACCATCGGTCAGACCAACATAGTTAAAGCGTTGGATCGGGCCAAAGAATTGGCGACTGGCGAACGGTGAACCAGAAGCCCAACTCCACACCGACAGTTCAAAATTACCATCGCGGATGTCTTGGGCGGTTTGCTGCCACGGGGTCGCAACTGGGGTGATGTCGAAACCAAATTCGTTCATCTGGTCAATCGCGTTCTGAGCAGCGGCGGAGAAGTCGGCAAATTCAGCCGGGAACTTGTATTCGGCGGCAATCACGTTGCCATCCGCATCGGCCCACTTGCCATCCGAGTTCTTGGCGAAACCAACACTCTCCAACAATTCGGCGGCTTTGTCCCGATTCAGTTCATACCGATTCAGCTTGTCAATGTCTTCTTGGTTCATCAAAACCGGCACTGATGAATCCAGTAGGCCCGCCATATAAACGGTAGCCGTCGCGCCGAGGCCGTTGGTCAAGAAGGCATTTTCGCTGCGGTCAATCAAGTAAGCAATCGCCTGACGGACTTCCTTGACTTCAAAGGGGTGTACATCGTGGTTAAACAACAAAGCAGGGCCGTACATGCGCGGCATAATCAGCAAGCGGATACCAGCATCAGCAAACGCCTGTTGGGTGGAGGGCGGATACACATTGGTTGAATGGGCAATATCACCACTCAGTACCAGCGGGGTCGTCGCTTCGGTTTCACCTGCCCATAGGCGGATTTCACCGAATTTAACGCTCCCGGAGAAAATGCTGTTGGGCTGCCAATGCAGGGTCATATAGCTGTCACTGACATCATCCAGCGTATAGGTATAGGGGCCGCTGGCGAGCAGTTGAGTGGGACGGAATTCGGTGATTTCGGTCTTGAGGGCTGCCCATTCTTCACTATCCGAGGCGGCACCACTGGCAATCATCTCGAGGGCGCGTTGGGGCAGATCACCATAGCTGGCAGCGGCACTGATGCTGCTCTTGAGAATGCCACGCTCGGCCACCAAAGAGGGTTCACCCGCGAATACGAAATTGACGGTGTAATCGTCTACTTTGACGACATCGGAGATATAGCCGCCGCTGAACACTGAGAAGTAGTTGGTAATGCGGGCCAGCGCATAGGTCGCAATGACGTCATCGGCGGTGATAGGCGTGCCATCACTCCACAGGGCGTCTTCACGCAGTTTGATGTAGTAAGCAGAATTGTCTTCCGTAAAACCCCATTCGGTTGCCAGCATGGGGAGATATTCGTTAGTCGCCCACATATAGTAGGCCGGAGTCAGTTCAACAATTTGGCGATACACCACACCGAGGTTGGTATCCAAACCACTCGCATCAAACCCGTTGAGGTGATGATCGGGTGGCAGGGTATAGGGCCATGTGCCGAGGAATGTTCCAGAGGGAGCATCTTGCGCTTTCGCAACGGGCTTTGCAGTGCTAAAGGTGCCCACTACGCTAAATACTAAAATAAAGGCCACGAACAAAAGCAAATATCGTTTCATGCTGTGGTTCTCCTAAAAAATTTAGGTGTGAGTGGTATAGGGTGGACTAGTCCACCTTACTCCAACTATACCAATCCCTTTTCAGAACCGCAAAATTTCTCATAAATCGTGTGAGGCTATTACTGAACTCCTGCGAAGAAGTCGGTCTCGCGTCGTCCCCATCGAGCGGCTTTGGGCGACACCCGCACAAAATGCTGAGTGGCAAACAAGCGGCGTCGCAGCCATTTCCGCATAGGTGGGGCTTGCCATTGACTGGCATGGCATCGGTTGGCCTCATCCCAAATATCCAAAAAATCCCCCACCTCTATTGTCGTATGAGTGGTTGGGACATTTTGATAGATAGCGATCAAATCAAGGTCCCGGTTTGCACCAATTTTGCGTGGGTTTTGGCGTTGGGCAAAGGAGCGGAGAATTCCAAGTGAAATCATCAGTTTTTTGGCGGGCATGTAATAAAGTTTTTGGGGTGTATAGACTGGGCCAGCTTCGGGATATTGAGCCGCGTCGCCCGCTGCAAAAAAGGCTTTGGTCGTCGTTCGGCACATGACAATATGATCAGGGTGTCCATAACCGCCATATTCATCAAACGTGACCACGACCTGCGGCTTGACCTCTCGAATGACCGCTACAATCTTTTCAACAACCTCTTCTTCCTTTGCCTGCCACAGACATTCGGGGTGATGATTGTTATCGGTTCCCATCATGCCACTGTCGCTGTAGCCAAAGCGGAATAAACGCTGAATCCCTAATTTCTGCGCGGCACACTCCAACTCGGCAACACGCACCGCTCCAACCGAACCGTGCTTTTCCAAAAATTCAGATGGAATCGTTCCGCGATCCCCGTCAGTGGAACAAATCAAGGAAATTTCAACACCCGCTTGGGCATACTTGGCAATCACGCCCCCCATGCCAAACGTTTCATCATCAGGATGGGCAAAAGAGAGCAGCATTCGCTTCCCAGTCATATCACTTAACCTCGGTGAATAATGGTATACTTGCGCCGTTCCAAATCAACATCGAAGGATGATAGCAGAATGACCCATTTTAGCATTCAGCTTGAAAAATTAAATCAGGCAGTCGGGATTCTCCAAGAAAAACAAATAGATGCTTGGATGACCTTTGTACGTGAAACATCCCACAATGCTGACCCAGCGCTTGGCCTTATTGTGGGCATGAATTTGACGTGGCAGTCGGCCTTTGTTATTACCCGCAGCGGCGAAAAGATCGCCATCGTGGGGCGCTATGATGCTGAAAATGTTGAGCGTATAGGCGGCTTTACGGAAATTATCGGCTACGACCAGAGTATCCAGCCCGAATTACAGCGGATTTTGAAGCGGCTCAATCCCCGCCAGATCGCCCTTAATTATTCCGAAAACGATTCGGCAGCCGATGGCCTTTCGCACGGGATGTATCTCATTTTGAAGCGTTATCTACAAGGCACACCCTATGAATTGATCTCCGCCGAGAGCATTTTGAATTCGCTGCGGGGTCGCAAATCTGCCACCGAAATCGCCCGCATTCGCCAAGCCGTCAAACTCACCGAAGAAATCATTGACCAAATCACCGGCTATCTCCGCCCCGGTCTGCACGAAAGGGAAATTGCTGCGTTTATCCATGCCGAAATGAACAAACGCGGTCTTACCCCGGCGTGGGAACCCCAATATTGCCCGATTGTGAACTGTGGCCCGGATTCGCCTATTGGACATGCCGCACCCTCCGAAAAATATGTTTCACAGGCGGGTCAGTTGGTTCATGTAGATTTGGGGGTCTATTTTGAAGATTACGTCTCCGATATGCAGCGGGTGTGGTATTTGCAACCTGCCAGCGAAACCAATGTGCCCCAACCGATTTTGGACGGGTTTAAGGTCGTCAGTGGCGCGATTCAAGCCGCCGCCGCTGTCATGCAACCGGGGGTAACAGGCAACGCAGTGGACACCGCCGCCCGTCAGCACATTATCCAGAGCGGCTATCCCGAATTTTTGCACGCCACCGGACATCAAATTGGCCGCACCGTACATGACGGTTCCACTTTGTTAGGGCCGATGTGGGAAAAATATGGACAGAGTCCAATGGGCCTGCTCGAAGTGGGCAATGCCTATACCCTCGAACTCGGTGTCCAAGTGCCGCACTATGGTCTCGTAGCACTGGAAGAAGATGTGATTGTGACTGAAAAGGGCATGGAATGGCTTGCCAAACCGCAAACCGAGCCGATTATTGTGAAGGTGTGATGCCGTATCAGGATAATTTCACGACTTTTCGCTGATGGTGACACGCTTCCATGTATCACTAATGCGCTTCCGCAAGAGGCGTTCCCGTTCTTTGAGGGCACCCGCCGCCCGTACTAACAAAGTGCCGATAATTTCAGGGGTGTCTGCCGAAAGTTCATGTGGTTCTAAAGCAGGGGGTAGTTCATCGGGAATGGTGATGGTGGTGGCAGGCGGGTTAAACAAATAAGGTTCATCATAATTGCCCTGTGCGATGCGGGTAGCCCAACTGGTGCTGGCCTCAACAGAAGCCGTAGTATAGCGTAGTTTTTCAGCGAGATATTGCAGCATGGCTAGGACGACTTGGGGACGGCTTTGCATAAACATCATAAACGCCTGGCGCTTTAACACCAAGACTTTGACCTCTCCCACCGCAAGGGCACGCGCCGAACGGGGTTGCCCATCCAGCAAGGAAAACTCGCCCACCACGTCGCCTGCCCGGAACGTCCGCAAGAACTTGTCTTCACCATCACGGTGAGAGGTCACATAGGCATTGATGTTGCCGTCTTCGATCATATACATGGAATCGCCCGTCGCGCCCTGATCGAAAATAACTGCGCCATCAGGATAATTTTCAACCACAATCGCCCGACACAGATTTTCCAAATTAGTCAGCGACACATTCCTGAAAATTTCCATATGGCTCAGACGCTCGGCCATCGCCGATAGCTGCTCCACCGTAAACGTCTCCGCCAATTCGGAAACACGCATAAACATATCAAAGGTATGTACCAGCGTCGGGTCATAATCGGCCAATTCAGCGTTGACCGTATCCCAAAGGGTCTGATCTTCGGCAGGAAACACTCGACGCATAAAACTGGTGACATACACACCCAACTGGGTACGGATTTCGTCATTTTCGCGCTGATATTCGGCGATTTCCTCCTGCCATGCCCGTTTCAAGCGATCACTGACTTGGCTTTTCAGGTTATTCTGCAAAATCCCGATATTGGCTTGCACCACCAGTAGACGGCGAATGAGGGTGATGTTTTCCTGCCCAAAAAACTCCTTCATCTCGCCCAAAATCTGCTCGATACCATTTCCACCAAGACGTTGAACGGCCTTGCGTTCACCCGCCGATACCCCCACCTCCAAGCCGAGAGTCTGTTCAAAGCGGCGTTTTTCTTCTTGAAGACCCTGATTCATCACAAATGCAATGAAGGCACTGCCCGAAAAACCCAACGTAATGGCAAACAGCAGCAAAAATCGCCCATCGCTGTAATCTTCGATTTGGATGAGACCCGCGTTGTAAATAGTATGAACCCCAATAGCAAGCAAGATGCCCACAATGGGGAAGATGCGTTTATTCTGCGAGGTCGCCCGCCGATAACGTCCAAATAGAATCCCGACCATTGCGCTGGCGGTGGCGTGCATTAACGAGGTCGAAAGCACCCGGCTGATCGCAGTCGAAAGCGCTGCATCACCCGCATTGGGCAGATAAATCAAGATGGTTTCCGACATCGCAAAGCCTATCCCAACGGCGATTCCATAGACGGTGCCATCTACAATGTAGCGGAAGCGTGGTTGATAGACAAGGTAAATCAACACCGCCGATTTAAGCAGTTCTTCAAGTGTGGGGGCCGCCCACGTGGTCAGCGTTTCAAATTCGACACCCCCAAATACCAGTTCATAGGTCAGGTTGGCGATGCCAAATGCCCCAATTGCTCCCCAACCAAAACTCACCAATACCGTGCTGATTCGTCCCGTTCCATAAAGGTCAAACGCATAAAAGAGGTAGATAGTTAGGGTAGGTATCGCAATCGTAATTACATGAGCGATCAGGGTTGAAAAATCCATGTTGCGCTTTCGAGATAGGGTTTTATCCGTTGATTATAATGGAATACGGCCTCTCGTAAAAACGGATAAATTTTGTCGCAACAGGTCGCCGGATGTGCTACCATTAGCGTACTTGTCGCATTTGCGACCTTCTACGGCAGGAAATTTCATGTGGAAAAACTATTTTAGTGTAACCCATTTGGACGAAGCATTGACGTTGTTGGCCCAGCACCGTGAAAGTGCGCGGATTGTCGCTGGCGCAACCGATATTTTGATCGAGATTGAGCGTAATCAGCGGCCTAACCTTGAAACGTTGATAGATATTACCCGTTTGCAGGGTCTCGACACCATTATGCTCGACGGGCAATCTATTCAGCTTGGCCCACTGGTCACGCATAATCAGGTCGTCGCCAGTGATTTGATTGTGCAGCAGGCCTTTCCATTGGCGCAAGCCTGTTGGGAGGTCGGTGCGCCGCAAATTCGTAATCGAGCCACCGTCGCGGGCAATCTCATTACCGCCAGCCCTGCCAATGATACGATTACGCCACTTTGGGCTTTAGATGGGTCGGTCACACTCGCTTCGACTGCTGGTATGCGCACCCTGAGTTTTGCCGACTTTTATAAGGGCGTGCGCAAAACCGCCATGCAACCAGATGAACTGCTCACCGCCATTCGCTTCAAGCCGATGGCAAAAAATGAACGGGGCGTGTTCTTGAAATTAGGTCTACGCCGCGCCCAAGCCATCTCCGTCGTCAATATCGCGGTGATTCTCGGCTTTGATGGGGATCAGCTTACCCATGCGCGAATCACCCTCGGCAGTGTTGCCCCAACCATTATCCGCGTACCGGATGCCGAACAGTATTTGCAGGGACGCTCTCTAACAGATGCCACGATTGCCGAAGCAGCTAAACTTTCGGCGGCAACCCCCCAGCCGATTAGCGATGTTCGCGCCACCGCTGCCTATCGCACTGAGATGGTCAAGGTGCTGACAGCACGTGCTCTACGAATGTTACGAGATCATCAAGAACGTGCCCATTGGCCTGAAAATCCGACGATGCTGTGGGGCACAAATCACATCGCACAGCATTCTCCCCTGCCCGCTTCCGTTCGCCACGAGGATGATGCCAGCGACACCATTGTGACGACGGTCAACGGCGAAAAACATACGGTAACAGGCGCGTCCAATAAGACCCTGTTGCGATTTTTGCGTGATGATATTCACTTAACGGGTACGAAAGAAGGCTGTGCCGAAGGGGAATGCGGTGCATGTACCATTTATCTGGATGGGGTCGCGGTTATGGCGTGTATGGTGCCTGCCCCCCGCGCACACGGAGCGGACATCGCAACCGTGGAGGGATTAGCCAAAGAGACTGCCCTGCACCCGATTCAGCAAGCCTTTATAGAGACGGGTGGTGTGCAATGTGGATTTTGCACTCCCGGGTTTCTAATGTCCGGTGCGAAATTGTTGGAGGAGCATCCCCACCCCACCCGCGAACAAATTGCCCAAAGTATTTCGGGTAATCTGTGTCGTTGTACTGGCTACTATAAAATCATTGATGCTTTTGAACTTGCAAGCGAAATAGCACAACAGAAGGAGCAAGTCAGCCCATGAGTGTCGCCCGTCGTGAAGCCGAAAAAGAAAAACTAAAAAAGCGAAGCCAGCTTATCCCAGTTTTGGCTTTCGTACTCGTGCTCTCCATCATAGCGATTTCATTCCTCGCTGCGCCGTTGATTGTAAACGAGGGTAAAGAGCGGAATGAAGATTTTAACCAACGGGTGTTGGAAGCCGAATTAAAACAAAATGAACTCTTTAAGTTTGCTGGCAATAGCTACAGCCGAGTGGATGTTGCCGCCGCCGTTTTTCTATCCATCGTCTTGCTGGCTATCTCTTTTATGATTGTTGCCGCCGCCCTCGGAGGTGATTTCAGCCGTAAAGAAGAGGCTGTGTTACCCCCAACCACCAATGACCCAAAGGCTATCCGCAAATATGAGAAAAAACGCGACAAAATCCGCCAGCAAAAAATCAAAGAGGTCAAACGGCTTAAAGAGATTCAAGACCGCGAAATGCGGAAACGTGGTCAAGGTTAAGCATCTTGAAGGCAGAAAACCGTGTCGGATAATAATCAAATGCCTGCAATTGGCGTAAGCATGAAACGCATTGATGCTTTTGGTAAGGTGACAGGTCAAACGCCTTATCCAAGTGATTTGAATATGGACGGTCAGTTATGGATGAAAATGCGATTTTCAGACCGTGTCCATGCGCGGGTGGTCTCGATTGATACCCGCCGCGCCGAAGCCTATCCGGGTGTGGTCAGGATATTTACGGCCCGCGATGTGCCCGTTAATGAATATGGCTTGGTGATGAAAGACCAGCCTGTAATTTGTGGCCCCGGCAGCACCATCGTCGGCGCGGATGTGGTACGCTGTTTGGCCGATGTGGTTGCTGTTGTTGTCGCCGATACCGAAGAAAATGCCGCCGCTGCCGTCCAACTAATCGAGGTTGAATATCAAGACCTGCCCACCGTCTTTGACCCAGAAGCCGCTATGCAAGACGGCGCTCCCCAATTGCATCACGACAAACCCAATAACATCATTGTGCATTACAAAATCCGCAAGGGCGCGATGTCGGAAGGCTGGGTTAAATCGGATGTCATCTTAGAAGGTGAATTCTCCACCGGGTATCAAGAGCACGCCTACCTCCAACCCGAAGCAGGTCTCGGTTATATAGATGAGCAGGGCCGGGTCACGGTGGTGGTGGCGGGCCAATGGGTGCATGAAGATCAGGAACAAGTTTACCATGCCCTAAACCTCCCTCCCGAGCAAGTACGGATCATTTATCCCGCGATTGGCGGCGCGTTCGGTGGACGTGAGGACATGAGTGTACAAATTGTCCTTGCACTGGCTGCTTGGAAGTTGGGTCGCCCCGTCAAAATCATCTGGAGTCGGGAAGAATCCATTCTCTATCACCACAAGCGCCACCCCGTCAAAATTCGGGCCAAATGGGGCGCAACCCGTGATGGCAAGTTGGTCGCCGCCGAAGCCACCGTGATTGGCGATGCTGGTGCCTACAATTACACCACCAATAAGGTCATGGGTAATGCCCATCTCATGGTGACAGGCCCTTATGAAATCCCCTTTGTGCAGGTGGATACCTACGGCGTCTATACCAACAACATCATGACCGGGGCGTTTCGTGGGTTTGGTGGGCCACAAGGCGCGTTTGCTGCTGAGGGCATGATGAACAAATTAGCGGAAGCGCTCGGCCTCGACCCAGTGGATTTCCGGCTGCGGAATGTCATCCATGAAGGCAGTATCATGACGACGGGCACTCCCCCACCGCCCGGTGTCACTATTCAACAGACCATCGAGGCTGGGGCTATCGAAAGTGGCGCTTGGACACACAACGGGCAGGGCTGGCAAAAATCTATCACTCCGCAGCCGCATGAATCATATAAACGACGCGGCATTGGCTTTGCCTGTGGGTTCAAAAATATCGGCTATAGTTTTGGCTTCCCCGAACAAAATTGGGCCACCATTGAATTGCGTGGGGCTGGTGTAATTGAAGAAGTCATTGTCCGTGCAGCCGGAGCGGATGTAGGGCAAGGTGCCCACACGATTTTTGTCCAAATGACAGCCGAGGCAGTCGGTGTTCCGGTTGAAAAAGTCCGGCTGATTGGGCACGACACCGCCGAAACCCAAACTTCCGGCAGTTCATCGGCCTCACGCATGACCTTTATGACAGGCAATGCCATTCGGGGCGCGGCGGAACTGGCCCTTAAGAAGTGGCAAGATGAAGAACGTCCGGCTATCGCCACCTATCAATATCGTCCCCCCGCCACCACCACCCTCGACAAAGAAACAGGCTATGGCACGCCCAATTTTGCCTATGGGTATGTCGCCGAGGTCGCTGAAGTTGAGGTGGACTTGGAAACGGGCATGGTCAATCTGATGCGTGTCACCTGTGCCAATGATGTTGGCAAGGTACTCAATCGGATACTGGTCGAAGGGCAGGTCGAAGGCGCGGTAGTTCAAGCACAAGGCTACGCTATTATGGAGCACTTGGTTAGCAAAGAAGGGCGTGTTCTCAATCCCTTCCTATCTACCTACCTCATCCCAACGGTCTATGACATTCCACTAGAAGTCAAATCCGTTTTGCTCGAAAATCCCGTGCCGATTGGCCCTTGGGGTGCGCGGGGCATGGCTGAAATGCCTTTTATCCCCCTTGCCCCGGCCATTGCTGCTGCCATTCATGACGCCACAGGCATTTGGTTCGACCATCTGCCCTTCATCCCAGACCGGATAGTAGAAGGATTACGTGAGCATGGACTCGGTGCCCTCGTCTGACCCACTGCCTATCGTCCTCATTCGCGGCGCAGGCGACCTCGGTTCAGGGGTCGCTTTTCGCTTATATCATGCAGGCTATCCCGTGATTATGGTGGATTTGCCGACCCCCTTGCTCGTTCGGCGCACTGTTTCGTTTGGCAGTGCGATTTTTGAGCCGGGGGGTGTTTATCACGTCGAGGGGATTACATCGCGGGTCATCAAAGCTGATTCAGCCGTCTGGTTGGCAATGCGCGGCGGCGAAATTCCCATTGTCGTGGATACCGATGGGGCATGGCGCAATATCAACACGCAGGTTGTGATTGATGCACGGGTGGCGAAGCGGAACATTGATACCACACCGGATGATGCCGAATTTGTCTTGGCACTTGGCCCCGGCTTTACGGTGGGCACCGATTGTCATGCCATTGTGGAGACTCAGCGGGGACACAACTTAGGGCGGGTTATCTGGCAGGGCAGCGCCATTCCCAATACAGGCATTCCCGGCACGATTGGCGGTAAAGATAGCCAACGGGTACTGCGTGCGCCGCGTGCGGGCCATGTCAAACCAAACGCCGCGATTGGCGATTCTATTGAAGAAGGCGCGATTATCGCCACCGTTGACGGTGAGCCGATTGTCGCCCCATTTTCCGGTATGTTGCGTGGCCTGATTCATGAAAGTGTCGAGGTATGGGCAGGCTTGAAAGTCGGAGATTTAGACCCGCGTGGTGTCCGTGAACATTGCTTCACCATTTCCGATAAGGCACTGGCGATTGGGGGCGGTGTGTTGGAAGCCATCCTCAGCCGGGGCATTTTGCCATTGCACAAACAAAACCGGGTAAGGGACGAGGCTGATGCGTTTACATGAGGCGTTGAATGTTCAGCGCGGGGATGTGGTGGCATTTATCGGGGCGGGTGGCAAAACCTCCGCAATGGTGCGCTTGGGACGTGAATTAGCGACACAAGACTGGCGAGTATTGGCAACCACCACCACCCGTATTGCCACGTCTGAACTCGAACAATTTCCCCATACGGTTCATTGGCAGTCGGATCTGCTGCAAGGTAAACGCGAACTGGCGACCCTGTTGGATAAAAAACGCCTTGTTTTCGTCTACCAAGAAATTCGAGGCGATAAGGTCATCGGGCTGCCAAGCGAATCCATTTCACGCTTGGTGGATGAAATGAATGCCGATTTATTGCTGGTTGAAGCCGATGGGTCACGTCGCCTACCCCTCAAAGCACCACGCCTCCACGAACCCGTGATCCCGCAAGACACCACCCTGCTGGTGCCGGTTGCGGGGTTGGATGCGCTCGGTATGCCCTTTGATGAAACGACGGTCTATAACCCTGAACCGATTTTTGAACGATATGGATTCCCACTCGGACAGCCGATTCAACCTGCGTGGCTGGCCCAAATCGTTCGGGATGAACAAATCGGCCTCAAAGATTTGCCCCCCACCGCGCGAGTCGTGGTGCTGCTCAATAAGGCGGGCGAGGGATTAGGCCGGGGTCGGGCACGGCGCATTGCCCAAATTATCCTTGCCTCCCCCAAAATCAATGCTGTAGCGATTGGCGCGATGCAGGCCAAAAATCCCGTTTTTGAAGTTCAGCGGCGGGTGGGGGTCATCATTTTGGCGGCGGGGCTGTCCTCGCGCATGGGTGGGCATCCCAAAACCCTGCTGAAATGGGGACGGCATACGGTGATTGAAACCATCGTCAATACCCTTGTACCCTTCCGCCTGCCCGAAATTGTGGTGGTAACCGGCTATAAATCCGGTCAGGTCGCCAGCGCTCTACAAAACAGCCCAGTCAAAATCGCGTTTAATCCACAGTTTAAAGTGGGAGAGATGCTCTCGTCGCTACAAGTGGGATTAAAAGCCATGAGCAGTGATATTGACGCTTGTATGGTGATGATGGGCGATCAACCCCAAATCCGTGCCAAACTTATCCGCCAGATTTTGAACCTCTATGCCGAGGGGAAGGGGTCAATCATCGCCCCGATGTATCAAGGCCAGCGCGGACACCCGATTTTGATTCAGCGCCGCCACTGGCCCGATATTTTAGACCTGCCTTTTGGCAGTGCCCCACGAGATGCTATCAATCGCAATCCGGTCTATACCTTTCGGGTGGATAACGACAGCATCTTGCGTGATATTGACACCCCCGAACAATATGCTGCCGAAAAACGTCTTGCCGGATTGGAATAATACTCAATCCCCCGAATCGGGAATGTGATAGCGCATAATCAATTGGGTATCGGAAGCGCGTCCTACTTCCACAAATCCAACATCATAAAACGCCGAGGCAACCCCCATATAGCCCCCCGGCGTTTCAAATTCGACCCGCAGATCAATCGGATACCCCTCGACGATAGACGCCCCGTTCGACTTGGCATAGACAATCGCCGCTTGTAACATGGGGCGCATCATGCCCTTACGCCGGAACGGTTTTGCTACATAGAAGCAGACGATTGACCAGACCGCTTGTTCATCTATCCGTTTGAGGATGCGTGATTTTTCCAATGCCTTATAGTGCTCACGCGGGCCAATCGAACACCACGCCGCCGCCTGTCCATCGGCATACCCCAACAAACCGAGTGTTTCGCCAGAATAGACCAGATGACGGGCCGTATCCTTGTTGCCTTCGTACTTTTGGGTTTTGAATTGGGCACGCTCCAGACGCCAAAACATGCACCAGCATCCTGCATAGCCACCCTTTTCGCCAAATAAGGTTTCAAAATCCGACCACCGTTCAGGGGTGATTGGATGAAATTCAAGTGATTCCAAGTCTTGTGTATCTCCTATCCTAGATGGCTCAAGAAATCCAATACTACCCGGTTAAACTCGGCAGGTTTTTCAAGGCTGACAAAATGCCCAGCCTTTGGAATTACGGCTTTTTGGGCATGGGGAATATCCCGCGCCAATATATCCACAATATCCTGAATATCCTTTGCTTCATATCCCCCTGCCATCACAAGCGTCGGCACTTGAATTTGATGCAGACGCTGAATGGCAGGCATATGCACTTGTTGTGATTCTGCTGGCACAATCTCCTCCATCGCAGGAGCAGCATCGTCGGGAGGCAGAAAATGGGGGAACGTATAGTCCTGCATTAAGGCTCGTGCGCGTTCACGCACTTTTTCATCCGCACGCCCCACCGGGCTATCCACCGCAAATTCTATAAACCGTTCGCGTGCCCCATCAAAATCGTGGTTTTGGATGCGCTCGATAAACGCCATCCACTTGGGTTCAAATTCCGCTGTCCCCTCTGCTGAATATTCATAACCTTCCAAACCAACCCCCGACATCACCAAACCGTCCACCCGTTCGGGATGTTCCAATGTGAAGTGCATGGCGATTTCGCCCCCGAACGAAAGTCCCAAGAGGTAGGTTTTTTCGATACCGAAAAAATCGAGCAGTTGGATTATATCGCGGGTATCCGTGTAGGGTTCTTTCGACATTTTGGATTGCCCGAAGCCGCGCACATCATAACGAATGACCCGATACTGTTTTGCAAATTCGCTGAATTGGTCGTCCCAATACTTATGACTGGTCAGCATAGGGTGAACCAAAAGCAACGGATGTCCCTCGCCTGCCACTTCGTAATAGAGCTTAGAATTCTCGACCTCAGCAAACCCTTTGGTGATGTTCATGGCTTCTCCTCACAGCTTGGATCGTTTCAACTTTCTACTTTTAGCGTATCATCTATACAGGACATTATCCGCCCTGATTTTGCTGGAGGAATTTTTTGTACCATCCCACCACCCGACTGCTGACCGTTTTGGAATTACTGCAAGCCCATCCCCAACTCAGCGGGCCAGAAATTGCCCAACGCTTAGAAGTGGATGTACGAACCGTGCGGCGTTACATCGTCATGTTGCAAGATTTGGGGATCCCGATTGAAGGTGAGCGTGGGCGGCATGGGGCCTATCGGCTGCGACCCGGTTTTAAGCTGCCGCCGATGATGTTTACCGATGAGGAGGCGTTGGGGCTAACACTGGGGTTGTTGATTACCCGACGGCTGGGTTTATCCATTGAAACCCCGGCCATCGAAGGGGCACTCGCCAAAATTGAGCGCGTATTGCCAGATGTCCTGCGTGAACGAGTGCAGGCAGTTCAAGAATCCCTGCTAATCCATCTCAATATTCACCATGCCGCTCCCTCCAGCGATTTGATAGTCTTATTCAGCACTGCCGTTCAACAAAAACGCAGTGTAGAGTTGACATACACGACATGGAATGGGGAAATTTCAACCCGGCAATTTGACCCCTATGGCTTGGTCATGCACGGTGGATTTTGGTACACAGTGGGATATTGTCGTCTACGCGATGATCTCCGTACCTTTCGTTTAGACCGTGTAACAAATGCCGAAATGTTGACAGAATCGTTTACCCCACCCGCGAATTTTGATACCGTCGGGCAGGTCATGAAAGGCATTGCCAGTACGCCGGGGACATGGCGCGTGGAGGTCATTTTGGAGGCGACTTTTGAACAGGCCGTCCAACAAATTCCACCCTATCTCGGTTTGATGGAGACGTTTGGAGAGGGCGTGTATCTAACGATTTATACGCAAAAATTGGATTGGGTAGGCCATTTTCTAGTAGGCCTCGACTTTGATTTTCAAATTTGCCACCCGCCGGAACTGCGTAAGGTTCTGCGACATCTTGCTGCCAAGATTACACGCATCGTCGAAGCCAGTGAGATTTAAAAACCGCCAGTTGCATTTTCAATGGCCCGAATTAGTTTATTGAGCGCCCGCCGATAGGTTTGTTCGGCAGTGGTCAGCACCACCAACAAATGCGGGGCAGTATCATCCAACGTGGGCAGCATCAAGGGGCGACAAATCAGGCGCCGTCCGTCCAAATCGTAAAAAACACTTTCCTGCAATTGGGCCAACTGTGCCCGACTTTCGGCGTTACCAAATATGCGCTGGGTTGTCAGCAACGGAGTCTCAGCAGTCGCCTTGTCCAAGCCTGCTGCAACATAAGACGCCACCAGTTCATCTTTTGGGCTGACCAACAAAGCCGCCAACAATCCGGCATCTTGGGCCTCGTTGGTTAACAAATCTTGCAAGGGCGACGGTGCTCTTTTACGCGGGGGCATTTAGTTTGCTCCAATCGGGGTCGCCGTCGGGATGGGGTCACTAATAATAATGCTGATTTCGCAGCTTGCCTTCATCGCGCTGGTGCTATCGAACACAACTAAACGATAGCGGTACGTACCCGGCAGATAATTCAGCGGAACGAGTTGGCCCAATTCGCCATCAACCACAGGCTGCACGTAATCGCCCTGCGGGCCGCCGATAGTGCTGAATGTGGCATCCAACGATCCCATATCAGGGCGGATTTCAAAACGGTAGAAAGCGAAATCTTGAATGTTGGCCGTCCCTCGAATTGGAATCACATCAAACACAACCTGCCCATTATCGGGAAAATCAATCCACGCCTGATCGCGGATACAGCCTTCACGGGGGCTGCTTGGCAAAATCGTCCCTTTGGGTGTGCTTGGCGGTGGCGCAGTAATGGGAATAATGTCGCCCCCGCCAGTGTCATTAGAAGTTGGTTGAAAGCCGCCACCAATTTCTGGTGTGCTCGTTTGATATCCGGCATTATCTCTAAACTTAGGATTTAAAGTCGCGGGCAACCCCTCTCTCCAAGTCGGAGCCGCCATATTCGCCGTGCCCCACACTGTCACCAGCAAATTGACACTCAAAAATACCAGCGTCAGCGCCTTGCCGCCGTGCTGTTGGGCCTGCTCACGTTCCAGCCGAAATTGGGACTCTCGCAGTTCACGCCGTGCCCGCAAAAAATTACGAAAACTCCACAGCAATCCCAAGCCTGTGAACACATATAGCCCAACGGCGATGCTTTCAATAAAAAAGAAAAAGTCGCCCATAATCCCTCATCCTCATTTCTCTGTCCTACTCAGGAAATTCGCGTAAGACTCCCCGAAGAATGGTGATTAGATTCGGCACAATCTTTGCGCCAACCGCCAACACTTCTTCATGGCTGACATCTTTCACCGAATCCTGATCATCAATGGCTTCATTGGTGATGCTCGATATCCCCATGACCCGCATTCCGGCATGACGCGCCACGACCACTTCCGGCACCGTAGACATCCCAACGGCATCCGCCCCCCACATGCGGAACATGCGGATTTCAGCAGGGGTCTCAAAGGCTGGGCCAGAGAGTGCTATATATACCCCTTGCCGTAGGGTAATGTTCTCGCGTTGGGCAATTTCGAGTGCCTTGTTCCGCAGTTTTTTGTCATAGGCCTGTGTGAAAATCGGGAAACGATCTCCAAAACTATCGTCATTTGGCCCCATTAAGCCATTTTGACCCATTTGACCCAACAAATTAATGTGGTCGGTAATGAGCATCAAATCACCCGCGCGGAAATCCCGGTTGAGTCCACCCGCCGCGTTGGTGACAATCAAGGTCTCCACGCCCAATACCCGCATCAACCGCACCGGAAAGGTTACTTCGTGCATCGAGTACCCCTCATAAAAATGCAGCCGCCCTTGCATCATCAAAACGCTTTGGCCTTCGATCTCCCCGATGACCAACTGCCCCTTATGGCCCTGAACGTGTCCGCCATGTGGGGCTTGCGGCCAATTGGGGATTTCCCGGTATGGGGTGATGGTCGCATTCGCCACACTATCAGCCAGTGGCCCTAAGCCCGAACCAAGAATAATGGCTATCTTAGGGGTCTGATGGGTTCGGCGACGGACTTCATCAGCGGCAGCTTCATAATCAGCGCGGGTGAACGCGGGTGTCAACATGATTGCTCTCCAAATGTCGAAATGAAAAGGGTGCTTACCTTGCACGGTGCTATTCTAGCATCGTGAGCGCATTTGCCAACGGTTGGTCAGCGATTAAAATTGGGCAATTGTCTGACAATTTCCTACACATGGAAAAATCTATGCCACTTGAATACACTCCCGAATTTGAAGCCCGCGTGCAGGCATGGGTTGAAGCACGGCTAAAACCCAAACGCATCCCCCATGTACGAGGCGTGGTCGAAACCGCTGATTGGATGGCCCAGCTTTATGCCCCTCATCAACGGATGCAGGCACGGTTGGCCGCATGGATTCACGATGCTGCCAAGAAACTGCCCGATGAAGAATTGATACGACTAGCGAAACTCCATCATCTACCCATCAGTGAAGGTGAAAAGATGGTGCCCATGCTGCTGCATGGTGCGGTGGGCTACATGCTGGCGGCGCAAGAATTTGGCTTGGATGACCCACAATTACAGACGGCCTGTGCCTATCACACCACAGGCGACCCCACCATGAACGCACTCGATATGATTGTCTACGTGGCGGATTTAATTGAGCCGACTCGTGATTTTCCCGGCGTAGATGCGTTACGAACAGCGGCTCAAGTGAGTTTGGAGGTGGTGACTCTGATGGCGACTGATTTTACCCTACGCTATCTGATCGAACGAGGCAAATATATTGACCCCCGCCCGGTGCATCTGCATAACCGATTGGTTCAAGCAGGGGTTACTTATACACGAAACTAAATTACTGCACGTCGGTTTGGGCCACCGCCACAAATGTACCCGCGTCTAATTGGGCAATGACATCTTTGGCGGCTTGGAAATTGGCATTATATTGCAGGGCCTCATTCAATTGGGCTTTAGCATCGGCGGTTCGACCTTGTGAGGCAAACACTAGTCCATGATAGTAGTCCCATTCTTCAACATAGGGCGTGGTCAATTTGGCTTGCTGTACCAATTCCAACACGGTATTAAACTCGCCTGTTTGGTAAAAGGCTTCCAACGGCGTATGGCGATACCACAACGCCCGCCATGGCAAGCCAAGATCAAAGGCCACGCGGAAGAAACCTGTTGCCTCCGCATAATAGCCAAGATGGGTCAGTGCATCACCGATATTAAACCATGCCCATGCGTCCTGACCATTGGCGGCAGCACGAGTTTGCGCCGTCTGTGACATCAATTGATAGGCTTGGTTCAAATCGGCCCGCTCCCCCAAAATTTGCATCACTTCGGCTTCGCGTTCAGGAGCATAGAGCACAATGAAAGTATTGCTGAAATTCCACCAATAGCTTTCCACTGTCGCATAGGATTCTTTTAGTCCTTGAAAATTGCCATGCCCTAGATAACTGTCATAGGTATAGAAGATACTCTCATTGTCATCATAGCCAATCAGCAACAAATAGTGACCCATCCAATCAAGGTCTTCCACATCAAAGCCTTTTTCAATGATGACCGGAAAATCCGCCACCAGTAACCGCTTGATAAGTTCAAAATCCCCGCCGGGACGATACAGCGCCCGCACATTGGTCATCAGGCTAGCAACTTCATTGACATAATCCACCATCTCCCATGGGCTGACATTTTTATCCTCACCATTGGGTTTCAAGAAATGGGCAGCGGGGAGTTGATTATCGGTATAGCCAAAATACGTTAAGCCCATCGTCAAAGTAGTCGGGCCACAATTATTCCAACCCTGATATTCGTGACGCAGGCGGGTGATGTCGAGTTTAAAACTGGTCGGCAATGCGCCGTCATCCTGTGCATTGACCTGCGTACCGCGCGGGGTAATGACGATGACTGCAATCAGCAATAAACCAGTCAGGCGTTTCAACGAAAACATGCAATAGACCTCCGAAAAAGACTGCTGTGATAGAGACAAGTATACGATAGGTGGGCAAACCCACGCCGGACGGTCAATGGATGGTTATACTACGGATGGATGAAGGCAATCTGACAAAAACCTGACACGGGGTCTAATCCTGCCGGGTAGCAACGACCACCTGCGCAATGCTATAGGGGCACTGCTCAATCAATGACTGCACCGCAAATCCGGCCTCTTGGAATCGCTGTTCCAAATCCACCGGCCATGGCCCCCGTTGACCCGTCGCACGATAGGCTGCTTCGAGCGCATCTTTCGCAACCCCACCCCCGGTCAAAATACCATTGGGAACAATCACCAAGCGCCGACTCGGTTTCAACACTCGATAGACTTCTTGTAGCGTATCTTTTTCGATGATGAATGGGGTCGGAAAAGTGCTGACCACTCCATCGAATAGCTGGTCGGGAAAGGGAAGTTGTTGGGCACGGCCTCGCACCAATGGCGCAACCACGTGATGCCGAAGCAATTTGCGTCGTGCAATCCGCCCCATATGCGGGCTTAAATCATAGGCGACTCGTTGATAACCAGCCGCATACAAATCCAATTGCAGATTACCCGTACCATGCGCCAATTCAAGTACCAACTCCCCCGGTTGGGTCCCCAAATGTTTTAGGGCGGCCCGCTGCCAATTGCGCCACTGACCCAAACTGACCACCCATGAGACCGTGTCATACGTCCAAGCCATTTCGTTATATAACAGGCGGAAACCAAACGTCACGAGTCTCCACCAAGCCGTTTCAATTGCGGAAGTAGGTTGATTCATAGGATAACAATTTCCATCCAGCCGCCATGAACAATGGATATATCCCCGCGTGTGATAAGGGGGCTAGGGCAGTGGCGCATATCGTTCACCAATAATCTGTTGGGCCTGCCGCTGCTGTGCCCACACAATAAACTCATAGTACCCATCCCCCGGTTCAGGTGGTTTAGACCCAACAATCAAGAGGGGTGTTCGCAGTGGATACGTGCCCTCTGCAACCGTCAGCGGTGTCGGCAGCACTGGTGTATCCCCGACCTCCCCAACCAACGGCAGCACTCGTACCTGCCCCGACACTAGGGCCATACTCATAAACCCAATCGCCCCCGGTATTTGTGCCACTACATCCAACATTGCGCTGTCGGTTAGGGCTAAGAGTGCATTATAGGTGATTTGGCGTTGCCCCAAAACCAGCTGTTCAAAGACACGACGGGTATCTGACTCGGCATCACGGCTGACAACAGTAATTGCCAGATCCGGCCCACCCAATTCGAGCCAATTTTCGACGACCCCAGTAAAAATTTGCCGCAGATCGTCCGCACTTAACTGAGGGATGTTCAAACGAGGATGTACCACAATAGCGATACCGTCTTGGCCCAACGGCGCGGCCCACAAATGATCCAAATTTGGCAGATAAGTGGTCAGGGCATAGAGGGGAGGATCCGAAGATTGGGTGGGGTCAAGTGCTACAGCAATCGAGGTTCCGTTGGCGGCTTGGTCAACAATCGCTACGAGTGAATTTTCACGGGTATAGGTCGCCGCTAGGCTTCGGAGGAGACTATCGGTACTACTTGAAGTTACAAAAT
Source organism: Chloroflexota bacterium (assembly GCA_013112715.1). GTDB lineage: Bacteria > Chloroflexota > Anaerolineae > Aggregatilineales > J027 > CFX10. Next base: position 96,135 of record JABFGB010000002.1, on the reverse strand, counting down.
AAAGAGGAACTACTTCGGGGGTCGAGGTCGGGGCTTGCATGGGCGCACGACAACTAGCGAGTGCTAATGTCACCACGACGAGGGTTCTTTTGGTTTTACGACCAGCAGCGCACTTCATCCAGTGATTATCCTGACAGGTTGATTGCTCCCAATGACCGTTTGGCCTCCTCGACGACTTCCTCGCCGGCCCCAGAATGCCAATCGGTCAAAAATGCCTCAGCAAATATCCTAAATTCGGACTCGCCCTTAACAATTGCGGCCCGCATATCCCGCACCAGCTTTAACAAAAAGTGCAGGTTATGGATGCTCAACAATTGGTGTGCAATCAATTCTTTCGCTTTAATCAGGTGTCGGATGTAAGCCCGCGAAAAATGTTGGCAGGCGTAACATTCACACCCCACCTCAATGGGTTCCGGGTCATGTGCAAACTGTTGGTTTCGCATATTATAGCGCCCAAACCGCGTCAGCGCCGCTCCATGACGGGCCTCGCGGGTCGGCAGCACACAGTCAAAAATATCAATGCCCCGCGCCACGCCCTGTACCAAGTCCTCAGCGCGACCCACCCCCATCAAATACCGAGGGCGATCTGGTGGCATCAAAGGCATGGTGGCGTCAAGTGTCGCCAGCATTTCTTTTTTGGTTTCCCCAACGGCTAAACCGCCAATGGCATAGCCGGGAAGATTCAGCGCTGTAATGGCCTCAACCGATTGGGCACGCAAATCCGGGAAAATGCCGCCCTGCACAATTCCAAAAAGCACCTGACGGTTGACATCCCCATGTGTGACATGATATTCCACACAACGTTTGGCCCACGCATGGGTGCGGTGCATGGCAGCCTCGGAATAGGCTCTGTCATTCGGTACGGCACATTCATCAAAGGCCATAATAATGTCTGCACCCAGATTATGCTGAATCGCAATGGACTTTTCGGGGGTCAGATAATAGGAGGCACCGTCCAAATGGCTGCGAAAGCGCACGCCGTTATCATCAATGCGGCGTAATTCTGCCAAGCTAAAGACTTGGAAGCCGCCCGAATCCGTTAACATCGGGCCATCCCACGCCATAAAGTGATGCAAGCCACCCATCGCAGCAACCAAATCATCACCGGGGCGTAAATGTAAATGATAGGTATTGGCGAGGATGAGAGTGGCTTTGAGATCATGCAGGTCACGGGGAAGAATCGCCTTGACGGTTGCCTGTGTTCCCACCGGAGCAAACACGGGTGTCAAAAGGTCTCCATGCGGAGTTGTAAACACACCCGCACGCGCACGTCCCGCAGTAGCTTCCAATGAAAATGTAAAACTCATAGGTTGATTTATCGGCTTAAAAACACAGTCTTGATACTCTGAATAAAGCACAAGGGGTCATTATAACAGCGGGCCAAAATTTTGACACAAACTCATGGCAGACGATAAATTCAGCCATATTGCCCCTTCACATATGGCAAAATTTTCACTTTCAAAATATTCCTAGTATCATTGAACAGCAGTAGTGGTATTAACATAAAGGGGCGGTTTCCGATGCTCAACATCTCCCAAACACAGCAGGGTGACAAGATAGTTTTTCAGGTAGATGGTCGTGTAGATGGTGATGGGGCGACCAAGATGGAAGATATATTGCGTGATGCGGTGAACACCGGGCATCATCATTTGGTACTCGATCTCTCACAAACTAATTACTTGAACAGCGCTGGGTTACGCATCTTAGCCGATGTGTTGACGCAATGCCGCCAAAATGGTGGAGATGTGCAGTTGGCTGCTCCCAACCTCAAAATTATGCGAGTATTGGAAATCATCGGGTTTGACAAATTCTTCCATGTGTATCCAACGTTGGACGCCGCTATCAAAAGCTGATGGGTTATCGAATCTATTCCTAATAGCTGGGGAAAGTGTGAACGGCTGAATGACCGAAGAGCTTTTGCTCAAAAGTGTCCAATTAGCAAAAGAAGGCCAGCAAGGACAGGCACGTCAGTTGGTCGAAGCGTACACCCGCCAGAACCCTTTGGATGCAAGGGGATGGTGGGTTATGGCAAACATCGTTGAGGATCGCGCCCTCAAACAGACTGCTCTCAAACACGTCTTAGAATTGAAACCCTACCATGCCAAAGCCCGCGCCATGTTAGAAGAATTGGAGATTGACGCGGTATTCAGTATTGCTGATCTGCCGCCACCAAGCAGTCATCTCAACCGTTCCAAAATCCAAATTCGCCCCGCTGATTTATTGTTGGTTGGAGGCGCACTACTCATCGTAGTGTTGTTTGTGCTGGCGGTCGGATGGTACGCTTATACCTATCAGCATAGTGGGTTATTCGGTTTATTCGGCCCTGATTTGTCGAACAAGGCTACCACTATTCAGTATTCCATCCATTATCCCAAAGATTGGGAAGGGAAAATTATCAATTTCCAAACCCAGAATCAGGTCGTGGATAAGGTCACAGTCGCCGCTAGTTATGGCATTGATTCCATCGTTCCGCTTCTGGCAAGTCAGCCTTCTGCCGATGCTGCCATCAGTGTGCTAACGGGCGATGATCCCATCGGACTCAATTCAAGCATCGTAAATCAAAGTGACAGCAATTTATCTGATGAAGAATCGAAGGAGTTGCTCCAATCGTTTGGGCTAGTTATTTTTGCACCAGTATCGCCAGAGCAGCTTGCCGAAATTCAAGCCCAATTCGAGAGCAATGCCGAAGACATGGAGTCCCTTGAATTTTTTGGGATTAATTTTGACATCCATACTGAAACAAAAGAAGTCGAAGTTGACGGTGAAGAGGCCACCATGACTTCATTTAATCTGTCGCTCCAATTTCCCGAAGAATTTGCCGAATCTTCCACTGTTGACGTAAACGAAATCAACATTAGCTACTACCTTGCGACAACCCAACATAACGGGCAAGCCTACGCATTTTTCATGCTCGCACTCGAAGAATCCCCCGGCGGTCAAGCCAGAACCGCTCGCCGCATGATTCGCAGCATCCAATTTGAGAACTAGTCGTAATATTTCAATTAATACAACACAGGTAGCCCCATTGGGCTAATTTCCTAATTTCGACATTCTCGTATACTGGTAGGGTATTCACTTTACAATTTTGATAACTCAGCTTTTCCTTTTTTGTATGAATCAAGGAGCCAGCATAATGCGAAAGCATCTCCAACGTTTTATCAGTCTCTGCTTAATCGGGATCATCGCCCTAACCGCGTTTGGCGCGATGCAATCACATGTTGAAGCATCCCCAGAGACCCAGACAGGTGTTGGGTTTATCCGCTTTGCCAACGCCACCGTGACAGGAGGGGACGTTGATGTCTATCTCGATAACCGTCTCATCGCCAATAAATTGTTCAATGTCGTGGGTTATTTCACTTTCTACAGTGGAGACCATACTGTAGTCTTTACCACGCCAGCAGGTGCTGAAATTGCCAGTGCTACCCTGAGCCTCGCCAATGCAACCCGTATGACAGCGACATTGATTGGCGCGGGAGCAGACAGCCAAGTGGTGGTTACGGTAGACAATGCTGCCCCACCCGTCCGTAATCTGACCCGCGTGGCCTATGTCAATGCGGTGCAGGGCAGTGGCGACCAAGACATCCGCGTCAACAGTGAATCAGTTGCCAGCCTCGGATTTGGTGAAGTCAGTGAAGCCGCTGAAGTCGTCGCGGGCAGCTATTCCGTAGCTCTCGGCAGCAGCCCTGCTTCGGACATCGTCCTTTCCCCCGGACGGTATTATCTAGTATTTTTCGTTGGCGATTCTGCCAGCCCTGCCCCACGTATTGTCCAATTAACAGGTCGGCCCTATCGCGTCAGCGGCACCAATCGTTTCCGCTTCATGAATTTGGTAGATGTCCCCGAAGGTGCTGAACAAGTCACCTATGACGTGTATGTCAACGCCGATCCCATTGCCGTTTACGCTGGGATTCGCTATGGGGAAGCCACCAATGAAGTCGTTGTGACGCCCGGCAACTACACCTTTGAAGTCTATGCGACTGGTACTTCGCCCGATGGGGGTACACCAGTTGTTACCACAACCCTCGACATCGCCGAAGACCAAAGCCTGTTCATGCTCCTCACTGGGACGCCTGAAGCGGTAAGTCTCGATTTGTTCGCTGATGATCTGACACCTGTTCCGGTCAATACTGCCCGTTTGCAGGTCATGAACCTCACCAGCATCATCCCGAATTTCGGTCTTGTCTCGCAAAACGGCATTACCTTGATCGAAGAAGTGTCACAGGGTAGTCTCGCCTCTGCCAACGTTCCCGGTGGTCTGTATGACCTGACACTTGTCGACGCCAGCGATCCCAGCGCCACTGTTGGTCGGGCCGAAGTCAACGCCCCGGCTGGCTCCATTGCCACTTTGATTATCTATGGTACAGATCGCCAGCGTTGGACTTGGTTTAATGAACCCGTTGAACAGGTTGCATCGGTTCGTTTTGCCCATGCCGCGCCAGATTCACCCTCGCTAGATTTCTACCTCAATGGCGATTTGGTGCTCAATAACCTGAACTATCTCGACTTCACCGACTATCTAACCCTGTCAGCCGGAAGCTATGAACTGACGGTCTATCCCGGCGATGTCACCCCTGCCGAAGGTGTTGAACCAATTTGGCGTGACCAATTGACTATCACCGCCAATAATTTCCCGCTTACATTGGTTGCACTTGGCACCGATAACTTCCGCGTCAATGCCTTTGCTGACAATATCGAATTGATTCCACTAGACCAAGCGCGTGTCCGCTTCATTCATGCTGTCCGTAATGTGCCGGGCATGTCGGTCATCAATTCAGCCAGCGGCGACGTTTTGGCTGGCATCTTGGCCTACGGGCAAGGCAGCGACAATCTCAATTTGAATGCCAATACCCGGACTTTCAATTTCAGCGATGGGCAAGGCAATGTGTACTATCGCATTGAAAGTTTTGAACTTGTCAAAGGCAACTACTACACCTTCATTGTAGTGGGTGATGCCGCTGACCCGACAACCTTTGGTTACATCCTCATTCAAGTCCAGCCTTAACTCTGTACCCCTGTAGTGTCTCTTGGTTCAAGAGCGTGCCACCCGGTACGCTCTTTTTTGCTGTCAAGCCATATTGTTTCTGTTTATGGCTGATTGAGTACAATAGAAGCTATGCCAAAACAAACTCAGCCCGTTTCCTTGCCTGCCCGCTCCCGTCAATGCCTCAATCATTGGCTGTGGGGGCTGGTGTTGGTTCTGCTCATTCTCAGCAGCACCTACTTTGCATGGACAGCAGCGTGGAATCAGCCCAATCGTCAATTGCGCACTGTCCCAACAGTTGCCACCGCAGATTTATCTGCCGAACTTCCCCCATCAAGCTACTACGCGGCGGTGCTCCCCGGCGTCGAACAAGCCCTATGGCATGATAATTTTGTTGATAATCCTGCCGGGTTGCCCATCGCTGTGCCGGGAATTCCCCCTGTTGGCGTTTATTTACCAATGACAGGCAACTCGCAGTTTTCCTTAACCACCCCCACGCCACTATCAGCACTGCCTCCAATTTTCCCCACCACTGCCCCCATTGTCCCGACCTATATCCAATCTGAAGATCAAGGGATTATCACCGCCACACCACCTGATTTTTTTGACCCATCGGGTCAGGCAGGCCCAACCATCGTTGCCAATGCGGATGTGCCGGAGGGGGGATGTGGCCCAGCAGGGCTACCCGTCTCCGGCATTTTGACGCAGCGCTTTCATCAATATCATATTGGCATAGACTTGGGGATTCCTTTGGGCACGCCTGTCCAAGCCACGCACAGCGGGACTGTCACCTTTGCGGGTTGGAGCGAAATTGGCTACGGCTATCTGGTCATTATTCAAAGTGGAGCATTCATCACCTACTATGCCCATTTGACTTCGTTTAATGTGTCATCTGGACAGTCAGTGGGGCGATTTTCGGTCATCGGGTGGAGTGGCAGTACGGGCAACAGCACTGGCCCACATGTCCATTATGAAACGCGCATCAACGATGTCCCCGTTGACCCGCTCAGTTTTGAACAGCGCGGTTATGGTACGTGCTAGAAGAGCAAATCTCTACGACGGCGGCTTCGTCAGAGAGCGAATTTGGTTAATTTCGCGCAGATAGGCCACAACCTCTGGGCGTACCCGCAGCAACCAACGCACTGTAGGGACAATTGGACGGACACGCAACCATACAATGAGCGCCCGCCCCATCATCGCCACCAAAGACATTAAGATAAAAATTCGTCGCATAGCCTGTTATGACTTTACGGTTGCATAGCGGGTTCCCGCCAGCCCAGTTGGGTCTCCCGAATCAACTGATCCACCACTGCATTCAACGCTTCACGGGTATCCGCCCCTTCATTCAAAGCACGGCGGAAGGTGGCAAGTTGACGATCAGCACTTGTCCCCTTTTCCAAAATCGTCTTGGCATATTCGACATCTTGGCGTGTTCCGAGGTCGTCTACCACGTCGTCAATGATTTCCAAAATCTCCTGTACCAATAAGCGCATGGGCACTTCGTCTTCGATGCCAAAATCAATGAGCTTGCCATCAATGCCCCAACGAACCGCCCGCCACTTGTTTTCGCTAATCATATGCGAAGGATAAATGCGCCAACTGAGATTTTGATTGCGGAGCTTGATAAATTTGGCAACCAATGACTGAATCAGCGCTGCCACACACATGCACTCATCCACCGTCGTACACATGTCGGAAATACGGATTTCGAGCGTACCCCAATTCGGATGAGGTCGTGCATCCCACCAAATCTTGGTCGCATCTTTAGGCGAGGCTTCACCCGACGGTTTGCCAGTTCCTTTTGGTCCCAATGACCCCACCGCCGCCATCACATCCACATAACGATCATACTCCGCAAATCCGCCAAAAATGGGGGGAATACCCGTGCGGGGCATGTTTTCAAAAACCAGACAGCGGTAACTTTTCATACCCGTGTCGCGTCCATGCCAAAACGGGGAGGAAGTTGAAAGCGCCAAAATATGCGGCAGGAAATAGCGGATTTGATTCATGACATCCACAATCAACTCAAAAGCGCGGCGGTCTTGCCCAAAACCGATATGAACGTGCATCCCGAAGATTAACAAGCGACGGGCGGCGTCTTGCATAGTGGATTGCAGGTCGTCGTATCGCTCGCCTTCGGAAAAACGCTGATCCTGCCAGCGCGAAAATGGATGCGTTCCAGCAGCGGCAATCGCCCGACCATTTTCCTCTGCCGCCTCAAAAACCGTCCGTCGCAAATGGATAATCTCTTGGCGGGCCTCCTGAATATTGGCACAAACGCGGCTACCAACCTCAATTTGGGATTGCATGAATTCAGGTTTTAATTGATTACCAAGCGTGACCCGGCCTTTATTCATCAGTTGCTGGACGTAGGAAGTTAGTTCGCGGGTTTGGGGGTCAATAATTTGATATTCTTCTTCAATACCAATTGTCATTGGAATACTAATCATGATAAAACATGCTCCTAAATGCCGTCCGGGATACGCTTTTTGCCGCCAATTATGCGATGAAACGCAAAAAACGGCAACCGTGTTGCCTGCCAGATTCAACAAATATTTTAGCGGGTGATGGAACTATAAAATGGCGTAATCACAATCAGGCTGAAGAATAGGACTACCGTAATGCCGCCCAAAATCATGCGGGGCAATCCCAAGGGGGTAATATCGTCGTGCGGTGGGGGATGACGCAAACCCGTTAGCACTGCAAATAAAGGCCAAATCAACCATGCGGCCCAAAAACCCATGAGGCCAAGCAGGAGGCAGATGGCAGCAATAGAAAATGCCAACGGCCACGCGACCCGACGGCCAAACAGCGCATAAGCAACATGCCCGCCATCAAATTGACCGAGCGGCAGCAAATTGAGGAAAGTCAACAGCGTTCCAAACCACGCCGCAAGTGCCTGTGGGTGGCGAAAAAAGACGGTGCTATCAATACGGGCAACCTGCTGCTCGGTATAGACGGAGCGGGCAACCCACTCTAGAAAAAGCGGCACGCTCACCCGATCAACCCGAAGTTGTTGCAGCCATTCCAGTGGAATCCCGATGGTCGGTTGGGATTTGAGACCTGTGATAAAGAAAGGAATTGCTATCAATAGCCCGGCTAATGGCCCCGCCAAGCCAATATCAAACAGCATCTTGCGGTTTTTAAATGGGCTGGTGATAAAAATCACCGCCCCCATCGTACCTAGTGATAAAGGCATTAGGCTGGACAGCGGCAGGGGGATAAAGAACGGCAGCGTAACTTTGACTTTGTGCAGACGGGCGGCCACGTAATGCCCCATTTCATGTACACCCAAAATCAGCAGCAGCGGAAAGGCAAACTGCCGTCCACCATTGTACATTTCGCGCAGGGTTACGGTGTTTTGTTCCGCCACCGCTGCACGTATGGAGTCAAGGTCATACCCCACAAAGGTGGCACCCGCGGCCAGTGTGGTAAAGATTGTCACAATCAACAAGCCCAAATGAAACCACCAGCGCGTTTTGACGGCACGCTGAACCACCTGCCCCTCAACAATCAGCACTTCATCCTTTTTTTCTGGCCCACGCTGCAAAAAGAGAGTACACCCCTCCGCTTCAATTTTTTCACTAAGCGATGGATAGGTCTCCGCTGCCGATTGAAGCAGTTTCCCCCGAAATACCAATGCCGTGCGTTTGGCGGCAGGGGCAATTGCCAAATCATCTTCCTCAATCGTCATATAGGCTTGGACAATTTGGCGAAAGCGCTCCTTATGCGACTCCTCTGGTGGTGCTTCTAATAAAGAGGGTGGCCTCTGCTCAGGAATATCAATGGGATGGGTCGTATCAAGCGATTCTGAAATACTCATTGGGGCATTATTCTTTGATAAAAGGGCGATTTTTTATCAACCGCCCTTATTCTACGTTAAACCATGTAGGATGGTCAGCAATCCAGCCTTCCGTGCCGTCAGTAAGGCGAACCTGCCACCACACAAAATAGTCGGCAAACTCCGGCCCACCAATCACTTCAAGTTTGGCCCCCTCCTCAACCGTTTGAAGACGAGGCGAGGCAGTATCAAAATTTTCGCGGAGGTTGGCCCCATCGCCCGCCGAAAGGACTTCAAGCGTCTTATTGATGAATATACCCGCTGTGACCTTGCGAGGATCAATTTGCGCGACAAAATTGCCGTCAAAGAGTAGATAGCCTGTTGAGCCATCATAGGTGGTCACTTTGGCCCATTGAATACCGCCTGCCTCTTCCAGCGTGCCGTCCCAGCCTACGCGGTCACCGGGGAACAGCGTAGCAACCGTATCCGAGGACTCATCAGCCGCAGTGCGAACATCAATGCTTTCAATGCCATCCACGACCTGCAACACTTTTTCGGTCAGCGTAACGGTAGGCCATGGCTCGACAAAATAATTACCTTCACCCTCTGCAACCCAGCCCTGCGTTCCATTGTCGAGTTGAATCTGCCACCATGTAAAACGACCCCCTGCGCAATCCGGCCCACCAATGATATTAAATTCTGTACCATTGTTGATACGGGTGATAACATCACCATCAGGATTTGCCCGGACATTGGTCGTTCCCGTGCCAATCAGGGTGGTACGTCCATGTATTCCTACTGTCATCTGACTGTCCATCGTATCTGGGCAGAGCATAGAAGGTTGTGCTGTTAAAACAGGCACTTCCGCAACTTTAGGTGGTTCGGGTGTGGCGGTGTTGGTTGCTGTAGCGGTTTGCGTCGCGGTGGCGGTACTTTCAGGGGTACCACTGTCGGTTGCGACTTCGGTCACCTCAGCGGATGACTCTGGGGATTGATTGACATCAGCGGCTTTCGTCTCATCCCCGCCCCCTTTGTCATCTTCCTGACTCAGCGCGAACAAGACAATGCCCGCTGCACCGCCCAATAGAATAAGCAGCACGAGAAGGCTACCAATGATGCCTAAAACATTCGGCCCTTTCTTCTTGGCAGTATACACAGGCTGCATCGTATATCCGGCAGGCGGCGGGAAAGTCGGCGCTTGCTGCGGATAGGATGTCTGATAGGGTGGATATGGCCCTTGTGCCATGCCCGTCTGCGGGGGTGGCATCTGCCCCATTCCAGTTTGGGGTGGGGGTGGTGTATAGTGCGGCATTGGCGTCTGAACCGGGGGTTGTGGCGCAGACGGAGTATATGCTGGCATCTGCGTTTGGGTTGGCGGCATCGCATCCAACACCGTTCGCATGGCCTGTTCGGGCGTTGGTTTAGCAGGGGCAGGTGGCGCAGTTGGTTCTGTCGTAGGCGGACGTTCCAACCGTACCGTCAATGGAATCAGGTCGCCGCGCAAATCCTCTTTTTGGCCCTTAATGGCCTCAAGCAACTCTTTGGTCAGATCAAGCGCTTTTTGATAACGATCTTCAGGTTTCTTGGAGGTGGCTTTCAACACCACGTCATCAATCGCCGACGACAGCCCCGGCACTTTCAGGCTGGCACGTGGCATCTCTTTTTCCAAATGCGCAAACATCAATTGATGGGGTGTTTCAGCATGGAACGGCACATCACCCGTCAGCAACTCGTATAGAATAATGCCCAAGCTGTAAATATCGGCCCGCTGGTCAATAGCTTCGGCTTTCCACTGTTCGGGAGCCATATAAGCAGGTGTGCCCATCATTGTGCCCGTCGCCGTCATCTGCGTACCCTGCATAATCTTGGCGATGCCAAAGTCCATCAAATAGGCATTGCCCAAATTATCGAGCAGTACATTATTCGGCTTGAGGTCACGATGCACAATGCCATGTTGATGGGCATAATCCAACCCACCCGCAATCTGGGCCATCAATTTTTCAATATCCGGCAGTGGCAGTGGTTTGCCCCGAATCCGCCGATCCAGACTGCCCCCCTCCATGAGACGAACCACCAAATAGACATATTCCCCCACCTGCCCATAATCATAAATCGGCAGGATATGGGGATGTTCCAATTTGGCAATCAGGTCGGCCTCACGTTTGAAGCGGGCAATAAAATCAGGGCTGCCTGCCAATGCCGAGGACATGACCTTGACGGCGACGTTACGCTCGATATTGAGTTGGCGGGCACGATAGACCACTGCCATCCCACCCCGACCCATGACTTCAATGAGTTGATAGTTATCAATAACTTGTCCAGCAAGATTTGGATTCATGAGCTTATTTGCTTTTTCCTCATGATGGAATTTTGAACCGAACTAAGCATACCCGTTGAAAGGCTCTCAGGGCAAGCGAGATTCTGCGGAACTATTGAAATACCCCAGTTATATATTTAATGGCTATAGATTTCATTCCACCAGAAACATTCTTCATCAAGTGCATTTGGGTCTATCTGAGAAAACTGGGTGGTTAGCCACGCTAGTAATTCTGACGGGATATCACCATTAAGCCAAGCTCTGTGCCCATTCTGTTGATTGACTCTCCTCACAAAGCTTTGATAGGTAAGTAAGCATTCGGCAAGTTGTGGGACAGACGAATTCATAAAAACAATTCCGAAATTGAAATCTTGGAATATGTAGACAATCTTTCCTGATGGTTCATGAATACAAATAGGGTCACCAGAACCCATGAAACCTATCTCCCAATAAATACGATATTCGTCCGAGAGTGCCCATACATCAGCCACATTTGCCACACAATCATCTTTCGAACCGTCAAAACCTATGAACGGCGCTGTACTAGCTGGCAGCCCTGCGTCAATCAAAAATTGCTTTGACATACTAGGGAGGTGAATATCTTCAAGGGATTTGGCTGTCCAAGTCATTAATCTACAATCTATTTCGCAGCCAAGCGTCCATAATCGTGCAAATTCTTGAGGAGAAATCATCTAGATTACTCACTCATCGAAACCATGAAATCTTGTAGCTGACCAGCCCTTATTAGCTGCAATTTTGTTTCCACTTGACCTTTATTCATAGCAACATTCAAATCATCCAAATGCTGCAACCGCTGACCATCCGCCGACACCAAAATATCCCCCATAAACAATCCGGCCCGTTCCGCTGCCCCGTCCATATCCACCCCCAACAACATCAAGCCAGTCGGTTGGCCCACCAACGCTTCTAATGATGGGGGTAGGCGCACCTGTTGCGCATTCACCCCCAACGAACGATGGTTTTTGCCTCCATAGGACAACAAATCCATCATATTGAGATGCACCCGCACTTTTTTCTCATCGGGCTGTTCCACCAACTGCGAAAGTAAATTTTCCATCCGTTCAGAACGTTTTGGTGGTGTGCGCGGTTCGATTGGTACGGATGAGGCATGGAGTAAATCGCCCATTTTGGGAGTAGAACGTGATGGCAAATCTACCAAGCCAGACAACAAATCATGCAATCGGATCGCTGGGATACGCGGTTTACTCCCCTCCTCCGATGTATGGGGTTTGGTCATTGCTCGCTGCGATTCGTCAGCTTGAATTTCCGGCAAGGGTTCTGCCGGAGATTCACCCAGAATATCCAGCACGTCTTCTAACAACCGGGCCAAGTCGTGGTCATCAACCTCTTGAGGCGCATCAGGTTTTTCCAATATTTGATTTAATTTGGGTGCAGGGCCACGCTGCTCATCCGAAGATAATTCTAAGTCCACCAAGACATCTTGCAGCGCATTTTGGGCGGGCTTCCCTGTCCGTGATGGTTTGGCCGAAACAGGCACACCCTCGGCACTCACCTTTTCACCCCGCAGCGCTGCCGAAAATGCCGCTGCGAACTCACCTGCAGTGGCATAACGGCGTTTGGGGTCTTTGGCCGTCGCCCGCATCAATACCTTATCCGCTTCCGCCGACAGCCCATAGACAAAATTGCTGGGGCGGGGAATCTGTTCATGCAGATGAGCATACATATATTGCAGCGGGGTTTGACCAATAAAGGGCGTGCTGCCTGTCAGCATCTCATATGTCATAATGCCGAGGCTGTACACATCAATGCGATGGTCAAACGGGGTCAGTTTCCATTGCTCTGGGGCCATGTACCCCGGCGTCCCCATAATGGTGTTGGTCGTCGTCAGGTTGGAGTCGGAAATAACTTTGGCAATCCCAAAATCCATCAGATAGGCATTGCCATGTCGGTCTAGCAGCACATTGTTGGGCTTGAGATCACGATGCACCACGCGATGCTGATGGGCAAAATCCAACGCGCTGGCAATCTGGGTCAGAAAACGATCCACATCTTGTAGCGTCAGTGGATTCCCGCCCATGTAGCCGTCCAGACTACCCCCATCCATCAAGCGCAGCACCAGATAGAAATACTCCCCCGAACTGCCATAATCATAAATCGGCAAAATGTTGGGGTGTTCCAATGTCGCAATCAAGTCGGCTTCGTGCTTAAAACGGCTCAAAAAATTATCATCACCCGGCAGAGCGTTAGACATGACCTTTATCGCCACATAACGGTTAATATTGGTCTGGCGGGCGCGATAGACCACCGCCATGCCCCCTTTGCCGAGGACATCTAATAATTCATACTGATTTAAAACCTGTCCGGACAAATCGGTGCTCATTGGGGGCCGCCATCTGCACAAGAAAACCCTTTGATAATGGCCCTTTAGGATATAGCAAAAGGCAAATTTAGACAATCTAATGGAAACTTAATCGCACGTGTGCTAGGCTTTAAACATGCAAGCAAAATGTATCTGGGAGGATACTGCATATGAAAAAGATTTTGGTGGTCGAAGACGAATCCACGATGCGCGAAACCCTCGTGTATAACTTGTCGAAAGAAGGGTATAAGGTATTACACACGGGGGACGGGGCTGAGGGTTTGGATATGGCCCGCGAACATCAGCCCGATTTAATTGTGCTAGATTTAATGCTGCCCTCGCTAGACGGCATCTCCATCTGTCGCATCCTACGCAATGAATCGAGTGTGCCGATTGTGATGTTAACGGCCCGCGACAGTGATGTTGATCGTATTATCGGGCTTGAAATCGGGGCAGATGATTACATCGTAAAGCCCTTTAATCTCGGTGAATTTTTAGCGCGTATCCGGGCTGTGCTGCGGCGTGCCCCTTCCGGTCATACCGTCACCGACAAACTAGAATCCGGCGACCTCACGTTGGATTTAATTGCCCGTCGTGCCACTCGCAATGACAAAGAACTCCACCTTACCCACAAAGAATTTGACCTTTTGGCGGCCCTGATGCGCAATAAGGGCGCGGTGCTCTCGCGTGATTTATTGTTGGAGCGCGTTTGGGGTTACGAATACAGCGGACAGACCAAAACGGTGGATGTGCATGTGCGCTGGCTGCGTGAAAAAATCGAAGAAGACCCCTCGCGTCCAGCCCGATTGGTCACAGTGCGTGGCGTCGGTTATCGCTTCGAAAAATAGTGGAAATGTGATACTCCACGATGGAAAACTTATTCATCATCATTCCCTTACTGCTCATATCGGGCAGTTTGGGAGCGCTGCTTTGGAAATCACGCCAACAGCTTCGACTCTTGGAAAAGCGACTTCAACAAGCGGAACTTGTGCGACAAGGCATATCCGATCAGTTGCAAGAGGCTATCGTTTTGCGGGATGCCATGTTGAAAATTGTGGATGATGCGGTTTTGGTGATGAACCAAAAACATCAGATTCTCCATGTTAACCCGGCGGCAGAAAAGCTACTGGGCACTAATCTAGTCGGCAAAACCCTGATCCGCGCCACTCAAGATCATGAGATGGAAGCCATACTCGACGAAGCCCGCGAAGCAACCGACGAGATTCCTGAACAATTGGTTGATTTGGATGGGAAAATGCTGCGGGTGCGTGCTTTTATTAGCGAAACTGAACCGAATGAGCATACTCCGCTTGAGCTAATGACCATGCGTGACATGACCGAGATGGTACGTTTGGGTCGGGCACGCCGTGAAATGGTTGCGAATATTTCACATGAACTCCGCACCCCCATTACCAGCATCGGCCTTTTGGTGGATACTCTCCTTAATGGCGCGATTGAAAAACCCCGCCGCAGCAAAAAGATGCTCGTTGATATTCGGCGCGAGGTGGACACCCTGACACAGTTGGTTGAAGAAATGCGCTATCTTTCGCGGATCGAATCTGGTCAGATGCCGATTAAACTGCTGCCAACTCCACTGGAAGAAATCATACAGGGCAGTATTGAACCCCTTCAACCCATCGCCGAACGCAAAAATCAACACATTATCGTCGAGTCCGTGCCGCATGTCTGTGTCCTTGCTGATCTCACTCACAGCCAGCGTGTATTGAAAAATATCGTCCACAATGCCCACAAATTTACCCGCGAAGGTGGGGAAATCCGCGTCTCGGCAATCACCAATGCCGAGGAAGTGACCATCAGAGTAACGGATAATGGGCCGGGGATTTCATCCGATGACCTGCCGCGCATCTTTGAACGCTTTTATCAGGCCAGCCCCAGCCGTTCGCGCGGGGATGGTACAGGTCTGGGGTTAGCGATTGCCCGTCACATCATTATCGCGCACGGCGGCAAAATCTGGGCCGAAAGCAAAGAGGGCCAAGGCGCTACCTTTTCTTTTACACTGCCATTGGTAGAGGAGGCGGCTTCTAGTTCGACTGAGGCGGTCTGATTTTCCACAAATAAGTAACTTCTTCTCCCGCCCCCTTTTTTCTACTCATGCGTTAAAGAAAATTAATTCCCGGTCAACCTTAATTTAAACCCTCATTAGAGCGTCTTTTATCTCCATCCTTTAAGATAGCCTCCCCGTGAGGAATGAAGCTGTTTTTGCAATTTTCAAATGTGGAGGACATTTTAAATATGCAGCGTACTCGTAGTCTTTTGTTGGCTCTATTGGCCGTGACCCTTGTCGTGGCCCTCGTCGCCGCCCCCAGCCGCGACACCAAGACCGTTCAAGCCCAAGAATCGGGCACCTTGCTAGAAGTTGCCGCCGACGCTGGTAATTTCACCACTCTGTTGGCCGCCGTCGAAGCCGCTGGTTTAACAGAAACACTCAATGGCGAAGGCCCATTCACCATTTTTGCCCCCAGCGATGAAGTTTTCGCCGTCCTGCCCGCCGAAACCGTTGCGGCACTGCTGGCTGATCCGGCACTGCTGACCTCTATCCTGACCTACCATGTTGTTCCCGGCAATCTGCTGGCCGCTGATGTGGTGGCGCTGGATGGTCAACAAGCGGCAACCGTACAAGGTGAAGGTATCAACGTCGCCGTCGTAGACGATGCGGTGGTGCTGGATGGCAACGCCAAAGTTGTGACTGCTGACCTAACGGCCTCAAATGGTGTCATTCACGCAATTGATGGCATTCTCGTTCCCCTAGCTGATGTTGACCCACTGCTGACCGAAGGTGACATCGTGACCGCTGGTAGCTCCACCGTGTTCCCCCTGTCTACTGCCGTTGCCGAAGCCTTTGAAGCCAGTGGTTACATCGGCACATTGACCGTTGACAGTGTCGGCACCGGTGCTGGTTTTGAACGTTTCTGCCTGAATGGGGAAACCGACATCTCCAATGCCAGCCGTGCAATCAAGCAAGAAGAAATTGACAACTGCACCAACATTGGCCGCACCGCCATTGAATTCCGCGTGGGTACCGATGCTCTGGCCGTGGTCGTGAATCCTGCTCTGGAATGTGTGGCCGATCTGACGATTGAACAACTCAATCTGATCTACTCCGCTACCGTGACCAACTGGAGCGAAATCAACCCCGCCTGCGGTGATGTTGCAATCAGCCTCTTCAGCCCCGGCACCGACAGCGGTACCTTTGACTACTTCGTTGAAGAAGTCTTCGAAGCTGACGATGCCCCCATCATCGGTGCTAACCCACAATTCAGCGAAGACGACAATGTGTTGGTTCAGGGTGTCGAAGGCAACCCCGGTGGCATTGGCTACTTCGGTTATGCCTACTATGTTGCCAACGCTGGCGCCCTGAAAATTTTGAATATCGAAGGTGTTGAACCCACCGCCATAACCGCCGAAGACGGCGCCTATCCGCTGGCTCGTCCGCTCTACATCTATTCCGCTGCCGAAATTCTGGCTGAAAAGGCTCAGGTTGCTGATTTCATCAGCTTCTACCTGACCAATGTTGATGACATCATCGGTGTCGTGGGTTACTTCCCGGCCTCCAATGCTACCCTCAGCGTTGCCAAACTGAACCTGTATGTGGCGCTGTATGCCGCGATGATGTAATCCGAACGATAAGCAAGTTTTGAAATACAGAGGGAAGGGGTAAGATCGCCTCTTCCCTTTGTCGCCGCAAAGTGAATATTTATCTTTTAGCAGACCTTAATCTTTTGTTTTTATGAATTACTCAAAGCTCAAGGAGGGTTAAATGGCAAATCAGCAAGCGGTGGCAACAGAACAACCCACCCCTGTTGTGACCCGAACTGCTGAAGAACAGCTTGACCTGAGAAAAAAGACACGACTTGGCGAAACCGTTATTCAAGCCTTCCTATTCTTCTCAGGGGCAATTTCTATCCTAACGTCAATTGCGATTGTGGTGGTCTTGGGGAATGAGGCGCTACTCTTTTTCCGCACCCCCACTTGGCATGAAATTCGGGATGATAACGAGAAGATTATCGCCCTAGCTACCGAAACCAGTATTGAAGCAACCACCCTAACACTCCCAACCGGAACAGGTGCCAAAGTTCCAGTGGATGCCAAAATTCGTCTAGATAATGAGGTTATGCGTGTAATCTCCGTCGAAGGCGATATAGTCACCGTCGAACGCGGGCTTGAAGAAACAAATCGGCTTCTCCACCCCATTGGCACGCATATTCAAGAAGAGGGCGATACCATCTCGCCGATTGAATTCCTAACGGGGACAAAGTGGCAGCCGCATATTGGTCAATTTGGGGTGCTGGCATTGGTCAGTGCAACTCTCACTATATCTTTGCTTGCGATGGCTGTCGCCCTTCCGCTTGGGGTAGGAGCCGCTATATACCTCAGCGAATATGCCTCGGAGAGCGTTCGCAATCGTCTCAAACCCATCCTTGAAGTTTTGGCAGGTGTCCCAACCGTAGTCTATGGTTACTTTGCCCTCACCTTTATCACCCCTATCTTGCAGGGGATTATCGGCAAAACAAACTTAGGGGTCTACAACATGCTTTCGGCAGGACTGGTAATGGGTATTATGATTCTACCCACCATCGCCTCCATGAGTGAAGATGCCCTCCGCGCTGTACCACGTTCCTTACGTGAAGCTGCCTATGGATTAGGATCAACCAAACTCGAAACTTCGACGAAGGTCGTTTTGCCAGCAGGCATTTCCGGGATCGTCGCAGCTTTCATTTTGGGGATTTCTCGCGCGGTTGGTGAAACCATGATTGTGGCAATCGCCGCTGGTGCCCGCCCCTATTTCACCTTCAACCCCCTTGAGGCCGCCGAAACCATGACTGGGCATATCGTCCGCATCAGCACTGGTGACCTATCCCGCGCCACTATTGACTACAACAGTCTCTTTGCCATTGGCTTGACTCTCTTTGTGGTGACTTTGGTACTTAACATCATTAGTCGTCAGGTCGCGTCATGGTTGAGAGAGGAATACGATTAATCATGAGCCTTCCCGAAAACACAACCCAAACCACGCAATTTCTGCCCAACGAACAGCAGATGAAGAAGAACATCCGCCGTCGCAACCGTCAAGCCAAGTTCTGGCAATATGTTTTCCTTTTCTCAATTATCTTGGCAATGTTCAGCCTATTGATGCTGTTCTTCAGCATCGTGCGCCAAGCCTTTACCTATGTCGCAATTTATGACCAAGTAAACCCCGCTACCCTTTCCGACAAACCCCTCGAAGACCTCTCTAAAGAGGAATTAGGGAACATCATCGAGACCTATTACACAGGAATTCGCACGGGTCGCAATGACCTTCGCACAATTGTCTTCCAAGATGTTTTGGGCCTTAGTATCAACGAACAGGATTCAATCGCCGACCGTGAACGCGCCAAAGAAACTGTCACGGTGCGCGAAATCTTTGAAGACAAGGGCAAGGCATATCCAAGCGCCCTCGCCGAACAATCCATTATTCGCCTGCAAGTCGCCGATTACGCCGCCATCATTGAGGAAAACCTCGATCAAAGTGGTCTCTATGATTTCGTCATCGAAAAAGTGGTTCAACCGCTGATTGTGGATAGTTGGCCGATTGACCAATACCTATTGGATCGGGACACCATTGACGCGGAAATCGCCGAAGCCGAAGCACGTCTGCGGGTGGAGAAAGACGACCCCACACTGGAAGTCTCCGAACCTGAATTTCGCTCATGGATTCAATGGCATCTGTTGACCGAAACCATTGATCTCAGCCGCCCCGAAGATGCTGGTCTGCGAACCGCGATTATCGGCTCAATCTGGATGATCGCCCTAACCATTCTCATTGCTTTACCACTGGGGGTAGGTGCTGCCATCTACCTCCAAGAATATTCCAGAGGCGGCCCAATCGCCCGTGTCATTCAAACCAACATTGACAACCTAGCAGGCGTTCCCTCCATCATCTACGGGATTTTGGGGTTAGCCCTATTTGTGCGTGCCCTAGAAAAAATTACCAGTGGTTCCGCCTTTGGATTGGGTGCGGGGGGGGATACCGCCAACGGGCGTACCATTCTGTCAGCCTCGCTAACAATGGCCCTGCTGATTTTGCCTGTGATTATCATCAATGCTCAAGAAGCGATTCGCGCCGTGCCCGATTCGCTGCGCCAAGCCAGCTATGGCCTTGGGGCAACCAAATGGCAGACCGTTTGGAATCATGTGCTGCCAAACGCGATGCCCGGTATTCTGACAGGCACAATTTTGGCAATTTCCCGTGCCTTTGGCGAAACCGCCGTTTTGGTGGTGGTCGGTTCCATCACCCGTATCACAGTAGACCCCAGTGGGCCGTTCTCTCGCTTTACGGTACTGCCGCTCCAGATTTTTGCGCTGATTACCCAGCCCCAAGCCCAATTCCGTAACGTGGCAGCCGCCGGGATATTGCTGTTGCTGGCAATTCTACTGAGTTTGAATGCCGCCGCCGTCATTTTGCGTAATCGTTTTAGTAAGAGAGCAGTGTAAAATCATGACTTCTAATGGCAAATACGCTCTTGAAGCTCGTAATCTCAATATCTTCTATGGAAATTTTCGGGCGGTACGGAATGTCTCGATGCAAATCGAATCAAACAAGATTACGGCATTAATCGGGCCATCTGGTTGTGGAAAAAGCACCCTGCTGCGTTCGTTCAATCGTATGAACGATCTTGTACTAGGCAGTCGCGCCGATGGTGAAGTTTTGTATCGGGGCAAGAACCTTTATGGTAAAGATGTTGACCCAGTTGAAGTGCGCCGCCGCATCGGGATGGTATTTCAGAAACCCAATCCCTTCCCCAAGTCCATCTTTGACAACATTGCCTATGGGCCGCGCATTCTGGGCCAGCGTAACAAGAAGATATTGGCGGAAATCGTAGAAAAAAGCCTGCGTCAAGCCGCCCTCTGGGATGATGTCAAAGATAACCTCAAAAAATCAGGTCTAGCCTTGTCCGGTGGACAGCAACAGCGCTTGTGTATTGCCCGCACTCTCGCCGTTGAGCCAGAGATTATCCTCATGGACGAACCCTGTTCGGCCCTTGACCCCATCGCCACGTTGCGTATTGAAGAACTGATGCGCGAACTGAAAGAGAATTACACCATCATCATCGTAACCCACAACATGCAGCAGGCAGCGCGTGTTTCTGACTACACTGCCTTTATGCTGATGGGTCAAGAACGTGCGGGGGAATTGATTGAATTCAATCAGACTGACCGAATTTTCACCCAACCCGCCGATTCACGCACCGAAGATTACATTACAGGGCGATTTGGCTGATGGCAACTTCCCCCAAAACAGTCTTGTTCCTTTGCACGGGGAATTCATGTCGCAGCCAAATGGCCGAGGGGCTTGTCAACGGACATCTGCGCGGGTCTTGGCAAGCCTTTTCTGCCGGAACCAACCCGGCCTCACAGGTTCACCCATTGGCAATTCAGGTGATGGGAGAAATCGGCCTCGATATTTCGCATAACATCCCAAAACATACCGATGCTTTCAAAGGCCACACCTTTGATGTGGTCATCACCGTTTGTGATAACGCCGCCGAGAACTGTCCTATCTGGCTTGGCAAGGGCCATAGGCAGCATATTGGCTTCGATGACCCGGCTGCTTTTGTGGGTTCACCGGAAGACACCCTAGCCGTTTTCCGTCGGGTGCGGGACGAGCTTCAAGCACAAGTTTTGCAGTGGTTAAAAAACTTTAATCCATAGTAAAATGGAGGGGGACGAAGGGACTATGGTCTTGCCAAATCGAACGATCTTAGATCAAGAAGAAAACGAACTACGCGACAATATTTTACGGATGAGCGATCTCACTGATAAAGCCATTGATCGTTGCATCCAATCGCTGCGCACGCAGAATATTGAACTGGCCCGGCAAGTGATTGCGGATGATCAAAAAATCAATGATTTACGGTATATAGTCGAGGAAGAGGCCTATAAAGTTCTGGCGCTGCAAGCTCCGGCTGCCCGCGATATGCGCAAGGTGGTCGTTGCCATTCATATTGCGGTGGAATTAGAGCGTATGGCCGATCACGCGGCGGGTATTGCCAAATTATGCGTGGAACTCGCCAAAGAATCGCCCTTGAAGCCTTTAGTAGACATTCCACGCATGGCCGAAATCTCCCGCGAGATGCTGAGGGATGGTATCACGGCCTATATGGATGCCAACACCGAACTAGCTGCCATAGTGGTGGAACGCGACAATGAAGTAGATGAATTGGACAAGCAGGTCTATCGGGAACTGCTCACCTATATGCTCCAAGACGCTCGCAACATCAATCGCGCCACCTATTTATTATGGGTCTCGCACAATATGGAGCGTATTGCTGATCGCATCACCAATATTTGTGAACGGGTGCTGTTTATGGTGACGGGCAATGTCCGTCAAAACGAAGAAGATTAGACAGTGCATGGTTGACCTCAGTTTTGAATAGTCTGGAGCTATCCAAAACTGAGATTGTTCTGACGCGGATTTATGATTATGTGCGCGGCTACCAGCCAATCAATGGCTATGGAACGTAGGCCAAGCGACTATTCCACTTTTTATCTATCGGCCCAGCGTCCACATCCAAACATTTTGCAGACGACAGTAGGCTTGTTGCGGGGTTGAAATCACAATATGCACCGCGAACGTCCCCGCTGTAGCTCTTAATTGAATCTGTCCTACCAACCGTCCATTGACAAACAAACTGCCCTGTTCACCATTTGCCACAATCGTGAACCAATTACTTTGATTGAGGCCGGGCAGAATCGCGGGAGATTCAATCGCCAATCCATCCGGGGCGGCCTCACCATCCCGATAATGAATGAAGTAGACTTGGCCCAATGGCGTAAATAGCATGGTGGCGAAATTTGCACCATCCTGTTGGCGGAAAATGACGCCGCACGCTGTATCTTTTGGCCCTTCCAGTAAGGCCGCGCTGAACCCCAACACATAGTTTTGATAGCGATTTTCACCTAACATCGGATAAGCGCTAAACCCCACATCCGACGTAAAAATGAAGGCCTCAACCGCCTTCGCCTGTACGCCACCCTCAACTGTTGGGATAAAATCAGCGGCTCGCAGTTCATCTACAATCTCTTGGGGTGTACCTTGATACGCATAAATCCGCTCACCCGGTTGATTTGGCCCAATCGCGCCCATTTTGGCTGGGTCATCAGCATAAAATCGGCTGGTGAGATTAACCTCCCGCAGTGTCACCACAATATTATCAGCATGGTCAGCATCGGCCCGCAGCAAAATCGCCGCTTCCCCTGCTTCCACAGGCAGCATATCCGTTGGTGCATCCAATTGAGCCACCAATACCTGATTCATCGCCACAAAAATAGTGCTGGCCTTTTGCCAAAAACTGAACTCCACCCGTTCTCCCAACGGCAAATCTAGCGGGTCACTGCTTTCGATTCCCGCCAGTTCTCGATTATTCCCATCAAGCAGTCTCAACTCCCAATCACCACTCGAAGTCAGTTGAAATAGCCAGTAACGGCTGTTTTGGGGTATCTCACGTAACCGAAATTCAAGTGTATAGACATCCTCTGGCAAGTCCGCTGCCAATTCGAGATAAAAGTCCTCAGCAGGCAAGGCTTTAATAGATTCGCGGGCCAGCGATTCGCCTTCCGGCAAATTTACAACAGCACTGGTACGGCGGTCAACATCTCGATTACTATAGCCATTAAGGAGGGTGAGACGGTACCCACCTGAAGTTGGCCCAAAACCACCCCCTTCCCGATACACCCGAACGGTGTATAGACCGTTTAATTCCAAAGATATGGCTTCCAAACGCGCATCGGTTGTTTCAAAGGCGGCGTTGTCGTTGCTGCCGATAACCTCAGCATTGGGGTTTAGCAACGTCAGCACTACATCCAAATCACCGCTGATTTTTTCGGCCACCAGTGAGATAATCTGCCCTGCCTGCCCCTCAAATTTCCATTCTTCCAACACTAACCCTTCGCCCAATTGCCCTGTCACGGGCTGAAACGGCTTAAGTATATTTTCTGATTGCCGCTTGTGATCTGACTGTATCGCATGAGGATGAGCAGAAGCGGTCATCACCAACAGACTACAGAGGATAAACACAATTCGGCGTTTCAGTTTCATGTCAGCTAGTAACTTTCTTCAGGAAAAATTCGGTAAATTCACTACAAATCAGGTACGTCTGGTCTAGCATCCACTTCGCCTAGAGGGTATCATAGTTTTACACTATTGAGTTAAATGAAATTTACAAAAATATCTTAGAGGGGTGCAAAATGGTCAATGCAATTGTACTCATCAATGTGGAACGTGGGCAGGTCAACCCCGTTGCCCAGCAAATTATTGACATTGATGGGGTTACGGATGTTTTTTCCATCGCGGGTCGTTACGATCTCGCCGCCATTTTGCGAACTGAATCTAATGAACACGTTGCAGAAATTGTCACGGTAACGATTCGGGGCATTAAGGGCATCCTTGCCACTGAAACCCTGATTGCTTTCAAAGCCTATTCCAAGTCGGACCTTGATGCGGCCTTTAGTATCGGAAATGAAGAAATCAACAACAAGTAGGACACCAAATGCGTATTCTGTATCTCGAAGATGACCCCGCCAACCTCGCACTCTTTGATCGTATTGCTCAACTCTATGGGGATGAAATTATCACCGTCGCCCACCCTGAAGATGCCATTGCTGAATTACAATCTGACGCATTCGATCTGATCGTCGCCGATGTGTACTTGGGCACAGGTGTGATGGATGGCATTGAATTTGCCGAATATCTACGAAGTGCTGGTCTGCAAACTCCCATTATTTCAATCACCGCCTACGATTTTGAAGAATATGAACGCCGTAGCGAAGAAGCAGGCACGGAATATCATATTGTCAAACCCATTGCGGTGAATGACCTCATCGCCGTTATTAACCAGTTTCGGGCCTAGTCGCCTTCAGGATGATGACGGGTGTCCGCTGAAAATCCTTCACCAAGTCGTCATCCCATTTTACAGCTTGCCTCTCAATTAACCCGCTCCGACCTCCTGCTCATCCTATTGATTGGGCTGGTGGCTTTTTCGGCGCGGGTGATACCCGAACCCCGAACCGTTGACGATGCCTTTATTACTTTTCGCTACAGTCGCAATCTCGTCGAGGGGGAAGGCTTCGTTTATAACTCCGGCAGCAAGGTATTGGGGACTACTACCCCGCTTTATGCCCTGCTGATGGCGGGTTTTGGTGGCATTATGGGCGATCATTATCAGTGGTACGCCCTATTCATCAATGCCCTTGCCGATACCCTTTCCGTTGTGCTGCTTTATCTGCTGGCCCGATATTTAACAGGCAGCCGTCTGGCGGGTGGGCTTCTGGGCCTGCTTTGGGCGCTTATCTCGTACAGCGTCACCTTTGCGATTGGCGGCATGGAAACTAGTGTCCACAACCTGTTCATGATTGCCGCATGGGTCGCCTATCTGGATAAACGGCGCGGTTGGGTTGGGGCGTTGGTAGCGTTAGGTCTCCTGACCCGCCCTGATGCCTTACTATGGGCCGCCCCGCTGATGCTCCATCAATTATGGACAGCGTGGCGTGAGCGTACTCCCCATCAAAAACTATGGACATGGTTGCCCTTGCCGGACTACGTTATTGGCTTAATCATTGGCCTCCCTTGGGTTATCTTTGCCACCCTCTATTTTGGCAGTCCGCTCCCCCATACTATTGGCACAAAATCGGTGGTCTATCAGGTAGATGGCACGCAGGCCCTGATTAAAATGTTGCAACAATTCGCCAACCCGATTGACCAATTTGAAATTTTGGGGCCAGTCGTCGGCACAGGTATCGGCTTGATTTTATTTCCCTTTCTGGCATTGGTCGGGATGCGGGCGATGTTAAAACCGCATCTCCGTACCCTGCCGATTTTTCTCCATGCGTGGCTATATCTCATCGTCTTTAGTACCACCAATCCCTTAATTTTCCGCTGGTATCTGACCCCGCCCATGCCCGCCTATTTATTGGCTATCGTCTGCGGTGCTTATTCATTAGGCCAGTCGCTCACTCCGTCAATCGGAGCACAGCGACTCAAAATCGTCGCCTATACCCTGAGCGCCTTTGCCATATTGTGTGTGCTAGCAGGTTGGCAGCTAAAGCCCGACCATCGCCCCAATCGCCCGGCCCCCAAAATGGCCTTCCACGAAATTGAGTTGAATTATCAAACCGTCGCCGAACGCCTTGTCCGTGAAGAAAATATCGGGCCAGACACGCTCATCGCTGCCGGAGATATTGGTGCGGTAGGGTTTTTCAGCCATGCCCATATTCTGGATACTATCGGCCTTGTCACCAGCGACTTAAATCGCTACTACGAAATAGAAGGCTATGACGACCTTATTCCTGAAGATGGCAATTATGCTATCCCGCCCCAGATGATTTTTGATCGCCAGCCCGATTACATCATTACAATGTTAGATTTTGTCAAACTTGGTTTACAACAAGACCCGCGTTTTGCCGAGCAATATGAACTCCTCTACGAAATCAAAACGGATTATTATGGCGGCGCGATGCTGGTCTATAAGCGCATTAGCCCTGCTGCTGCCGAGTAGTGAGCCTACGTTTCCTCAACCGTGTAATTACATCACGTGGGCCTGCCGTGTAGATTTGTCCACCCCTCTGCTATAATGGCGCGGCGTTAAACTTTCTGGAACGAGTTGAGTGCGTTGAAAAAGTGGCTGACCTTTGGCCTCGGCGCGGTAGTCAGTATGGGGATTTTTGTCGCGTTGGTTGGCTCGGAACTGGATGCAGTACAAAATGAATTGGCACGGGCGCGTTACATTTATCTGCTGCCGTGTGCTTTGCTGCTGTTTGCTGGGCTACTGACGCGGGCCATGCGCTGGCATATCCTGTTGGATAAAAAAGTCAGTGTGTGGCACAGTTTTCATATCATGAATGTCGGCTACTTTGTCAGTTCCATTCTGCCTTTCCGTATTGGCGATTTCGCACGGGCATGGCTAACCAGCCGCCTAAAGCCACCCGTGTCTGGCTTTACCTCGCTCAGCACTATAGTGGTCGAACGTCTCGTTGACCTGCTGTTTGTCGTGTTGGTCTTGGGCGTCTGCCTCGCCGTTTTGGATGTGCCAAGCGAAGTCACATCGGTTGGTGTGTTAATTGGAACTGCCGCGCTGGTCGCCCTGATTACCCTCAGCATTTTCTCCGCCCGACCCGCATTAGCCAAATCCATCTTAAATTGGGTCGAAAGCTGGCTGCCGATTTTGCGCCGCCTAAAGTTAGACGAACGGCTTGACCATATCTTGATAGGCTTTGCACCGATTGGTCGCCCCAAAACCGCCCTAACTGTTTTCTTCTGGACGGCCTTTTCGTGGTTTTTTTCCATTCTCGCGGGTTACGCCCTTCTGTTTATGCTATTTGACAAACCCAGTATCGAAGCCGCCGCCCTCTTTGTCGTCTTGGGATCGTTCTCCGTCGCCCTGCCCGCCGTCCCCGGCAATCTTGGCCCATTTGAAGGTGCTGTCGTGGGTGGATTATGGATTGCAGGGCTAATTGATAAAGCCACCGCCCCCGAAAACGCTCCGGCGATTGCTTTTGCCGCGATTTTGCACGCCCTGTTGATTGCCCTGTATATTATTTTTGGGCTGATCGGACTGTATGTCGAACACACCTCGGTACGACAGGTGCGGCGCGGCGCATCTACTCTGACCGAGCATGACATTAAAATATTGGCGGAGGGGGTATCGTGAACCACACTACACCCGCTGAAGAAATTGTGACTTTATTAGACAATTATCGAGAGACAGACCGCCCTTTGCGAATTTTGGCGGCCCTGCAATTTTATCTGCCTCATCGCACGGGCTATTCTCTGCACGTTCAGCGCGTCGCCGAAGGATTAGCGGCACGCGGTCATCAAGTCACGGTATTAACTGCGCGCCATCACATTGACTTACCCCGCGATGAGACCATTAACGGCGTGCGTATTGTACGCCTTTGGGCACCCATCAAGGTCAGTCGGGGCATGGTGATGCCTGCCTATCCTTGGTCAATGTGGGGTTTCCTACGCCAAAATGATGTCGTCTGGCTCAATTTGCCGATGCTGGAAACCGCCCTAACCGCTTTTTTGGCGAAACGGGCACGGCGCGGCCTAATCGCCACCCATCATGGCGATTTATTGCTGGGGCCGGGATTAAAAAACCAATTTATCCAATGGTTCACCTTCCAAAATTATCGTTATATGGCAAATCGGGCCAGTCGCCTCATCGCCTACAGCCACGATTACGCCGACCACAGCTATTATCTGGAAGATTATCGGGATAAGGTCTCGGTCATATTCCCACCCATTCAAATCCCCCACCCCGAACCGCAGCGGGCCGCCGAACTGCGTGAACGCTGGCAGCATAATGGTGGCCCTATCATCGGCTACGCAGGCCGTTTTGTTAAAGAAAAACGCCCCGACCTGCTGATTCGTTCACTAGAAATTATCAACGAACATTATCCCAATGCGCGGGTCGTGTTTGCGGGAGAATATGACATTAAATATGAGAATACATGGGAAGAAAACCAGCCGTTGGTACGCCGTTTCGAGGAGCAGTTGATTTTCCTCGGCCTGATTACCAGTGCCCAAGCCCTTGCCAATTTTTATGCCGCCTGCGATGTCATTGTCCTACCCAGCGATACCGAGTGTTTTGCATTGGTACAAGTCGAGGGCATGATGTGTGGCACCCCCATCGTCGCCACCGATATTCCCGGCGCGCGAGTGCCATTGCAAGAAACAGGCATGGGCCAAATTGTGCCGCGTGGCGATCATCAAGCCATCGGCGAGGCGGTGGTTAAAATTCTGCAAAATCCTGAGCGTTATCGGCACACCCGCGAAGAAATCGAGACTTTTTTTAACTACGATGAAACCATCAGTCGTTATGAAAAACACCTGCGAAACGCTGCCCGTACCTCGATCTACCACAAAAATGAGGCACGCTAAATGGCGGTAGATGCACAAACCATTAATCGCCTCACCCGTAACGAAGCGGATATGGCCTTTAAAAAGCGGGTCGAGACCATTTTTGAGTGGCTTCCCCCCAGCGATGACAAGGTAATTCTGGATTGTGCCTGTGGGCGTGGCTTCTATTTGAATTACTATCGGCACGTCAGCGGCGTGAAGCTCATCGGCTTAGAGCTCGAAAGCGACATTATCCGCAAGGCCCAAGCTAATGTCGGTCACCTGCCCGATATTTTGTTAACCCAAGCCAATATTTACCACCTGCCCTTTGCCGACAGTCGTTTTGATGGCGTCATCCTCAGCGAAATTTTGGAGCATGTAGAGGATGATGTGGCGGGCCTCAAAGAGGTCTATCGAGTGCTAAAGCCGGGTGGCGTCGCTGCCATTACCGTGCCCAACGCCAATTATCCCTTTATGTGGGATCCCATTAACCGCACACTGGAAAATGTCTTTCATACCAAAATCCGGCGTGGGCCATTGGCAGGCATTTGGGCCAATCACGTCCGACTCTATACAATAGAACGGTTGCGAAAAGCCGTCACCTCTGCTGGATTCATGATAGAGCAGGAACGCGCCTTTACACACTACAGCTTTCCTTTTATTCACAATTTAGTGTATGGTCTAGGCAAACCCTTGCTCGAAAGTGGCCTTATGCCCGATAATCTGGCGGCGGCGGCTGACCGGACAACTTTCGATCAAAATAATGGCAGTTGGCGCAATCCAGTCAATCTAGGGTTGGCGGTCTTGAATTTTTTTGACCGTCCCAACAAATTGGATGAACCGCTGCATCGGAGTACGGTAAACTTGTGCATCAAAGCGCGTAAAAAAGTCTAATTTATCCTATGTCTTTTAACCGGACGCATGACTGAATTTATTCCGAATCCAACCCCCGAAACCACACCGCCAAGTGCCCCAATCTCTGCACCAGCGCGGCCCGCTTTTGATTTCGAGTCACTGACGCTGTGGCAAGCCCTCTGGCTGTTCCTCTATCGGCCCGGACGAGTTGCCAACGAATTTTGGCGCGTTATTACGGAACCCGACCTGAAATACCGTCGGCCCGATTCGCGCATTTTGCATGATACCCCGCTAGGTAGTGAATTTGTCTCCTCCGACATGCCCTATACGCCTGTCATTGACGAGGCTGGAACACTTTTGCCAGAGGAGCAGGCCGCCTTACAAGCCGCCGTCGCCCGTGCCGACGCCCGCTATCGTACCAGCGACCTTACCTTGCCCGAACCGCCGGAATGGGCCAAAAATCTGCGTTTTGGTCAATATCTGGTCATTGAGAAAAACAGCGCCCTACAAGCAGGCATTTTGCTCGTTGGATTTTTCTTCTCGTTGATTGGCATGGGCCTGCTGCGTTCATCGGCTGTTGACCCCCTCAAGCGTGCAGCGGGGGATACCAACGGCGCATTTTTCTGGTTGTTTTTCGGCAGCATCATCGCGCTAGTCGCGGCGGGGTTGGGCTGGCGTGAAAAATCCAAGCCCACCAAAACCATCATCGTTGAGGACGAACTCGACGAAACCAATGATATTGATCCCATACAAGCTGGTATCCGTTTCTTCAATCGCCATTCACTGCGACTCGCCTTAGTACCCGTAGCCAGCCTATTTGCATGGTTCGCCTATGACAAAAATGCCGCCCTTACGCAAACAGGGGAAATTGAGGCCATCTTTACCACCACTGGTGTCATTGCTTGGTTCATGGCGACTTTCTTATGGTTTCTTATTTTTGCCGTAGACCTCAACAAAATCGCCCTCAAGCTGTTGGTACGTCCCGATAATATCGCCCCGTCTACCCCGCCGCCCGCGCCGCGCCGCCGCCGGTTTCAATTCCGTTGGGCCTATGTCGCCTTAACACTGATTTTCCTAGTGGCCTGCTATTTCCGCCTGCATAATCTTGATGGCGTCCCCCCGGAAATGACCAGTGACCACATTGAGAAATTGCGGGATGCCTATCGCGTGGATCAAGGGTATCGTGGCATCTTTTTTGAAAACAACGAAGGCCGTGAAGGGTTTCAAATGTACTTTGCGGCGATCATTGGGGATTGGTTCGGTGTTGGTTTTAATTTCCGCACCCTTAAATATGCCACCATCGTCGAAGGTCTATTGACCATTTTGCTGGCCTATTGGTTTGGCAAAGACATGATTGGACGCGAAACCCGTGAACGTCAAGATTTGGGAAATTGGGTTGGCCTAACAATGGCAGCCCTCCTTGCCATTAGCTCGTGGCACACCATGTTATCACGTCTCGGCCTGCGGATTGCCCTTACCCCACTAACCACCCTAATCGTCGTGATTTTTCTGGTGCGGGCCGTGCGTTATAACCGCCGCATAGATTTTGTCTTGATGGGTGTATCTTTAGGCATCGGCACCTATTTCTATCAGGCCAACCGGATGCTGCCGCTTTTGGTCGTGCCGATTGTGCTACTGGCGGCTATCGCCAAAGCCAAAATCAACTGGAAAATTAGCGCCCATTACATGGTCAATCTGGCGATGGCTGGCTTGATTGCGTGGGTGATTTATCTCCCCATGTATCGCTACTCGGTGGAAAACCCCGATGCGTTTTGGAAGCGCACCTATGGCCGACTTTTTGGTAATTACACTTTTGACTGCCGCAATGTGGAGGGCGAGACCCCCAGCTATTGCACGCCCTCAACGGCTGTCGTTCTAGAACACATCGTCAAGCACCGCGACGTCTTATGGGATAACTATATCAACGCCCTCAAGATGTACTCTTGGCAGGGTGACGGCATGTGGATTTTGAACGGCAGTGGCTATCCCGCGTTGGATGCCATCACCAACGCCTTATTACTCATGGGTTTAGGCATGTGGGGGGTGCTCATCATCAAACGCCGCGACATTGCCCTGCTTGCCATTCCATTGGGCGTAATCGTGATGTTATTGCCAAGCACACTGGCCCTCACCCAAGTTACCGAAAACCCATCCTTCACCCGCACCAGTGGCACCATTCCGTTCATTTTTGTGATGGCGGCCTATCCGCTAGGTTTGATGGCCCATGAAGCGACCAAAGCGGGCTATTCGCGCAAGCCCTTTTTTGCCAGTTCTGCCCTGCTCGTGACCCTTTTAGTCGGCCTAGCCATCCCATCCAATTACGATACCTACTTTAATGTCTATCGAGAAGGTTATGAGATTTCATGGAAGCCCTATACGCAGATTGCTGCCCCACTACGTGACTTTGCCGAAACACGCGGCAGCTATGGTAATGCGTTTTATGTACATACTGAACACTGGCTAGATCACCGAATTTTGGGTACTGTAGCGGGCGATTTTGCTTGGCCCAACGGGCTGCTCAAGGCCGAGGATGTTTACCAACAAATCGCCATGAATCAGGGCACGGTGCATCAATATGACCCCACCAAGCCACTGTTTTTTATGGTGAATAAAGTAAACGTCGCAGGCCTAGAATGGCTGCAAACCTATTTCCCCGGTGGTGAAGTACGGGAAATTCGAGTCAAATTCAACAACAATTATTATGTCTATGAAGTGCCGGCAGGATGGCAATGGCTGATTATTCGGGTTACAGAACAAACCGCCCGATGGTCATGTATCACCAACTGTCTCCCCGGCCCCAAGTGAAAGACCCATGACTGACGCCGAGAACCGATTCCCAGACCCGATTGAGACATCCCCCGGCCTCGAACCGGATTTAGAACCTGACACCCCATCGCCAGAATCTTTATCTGACGACGGTGATGGCGCGTCTATGGCGACTCCCCAGTTTGATTACCGCGAAGCCCCTGCTGCTGAAAAAGCGGCCCTTGCCCGTCGCTATGAATGGGGAATCGCCAAAATCCCTTGGGTAGATGTGTTCTGTGCGTTGGTCTTGGTCGCATTAATGGCAGGTGGCTATTGGATGCGTTCGGTTGGGCGTAACTGGGACGACTATACCCACCTCCACCCCGATGAACGCTTTCTAACACAGGTCGCCAGCGAAATCCATTCCGATTCTCCCCTGCGTCTCAGTCAAGGCGATACGATTGCCGCCAAAGCCACCTGTGACAAAAAATACCCCCTGCCCCCAGCGGATGTCTTGAATGCCATGTCCCCCGCCGATCAAGCCGAGGCCTATGCCGACGCAGGCAAAGGGGGTTACTTCGATACCGCCTGTTCCAACCTCAACCCGCATAACGTGGGTTATGGTTTTTATGTCTATGGCGAATTCCCGACCTTCAACACGCGCATTTGGGCCGAAATTTATAATGACCTCACGGGAGAAAGCTGGTGGACAAGTTATAACGCCATCCAGTTGGTTGGACGGGCCGCCAGTTCCGTTGCCGACACGCTAACGATCTTGCTCATCTTCTTGATCGGGGCACGGTTATTTAATCGCTGGGTGGGTCTGTTCGCGGCGGGTTTTTATGCCTTCGCTGCCTTCCCTATTCAGCAAAGCCACTTCTGGACAGCCGATGTTTTCACGTCCTTCTGGGTGGTGCTGACCATCTATTTCGCCGTATTGGTCATGGACAACAGCAGCGCCTATCGCCAGCGGTTTGTGGCCCTTCCTTGGGTCGTTGGCGGGATTACGATCTGGATTTGGGAGATTGTCAATCAACAAGCGAATATTAAAGGTATAGATGCGCTCGTCCGCTACGACACCGAGTTTTACGTCCCCTTGTTGGTCTATGTGGCCGTTCTGCTTGTGATGGGATTTGTCAGCAGTCTTGCCGCCGAACAGCGCCGCACCGGACTTGAGGCAGCCACCTTTGCCATTAGCGTGATTCTGCTGTTCATCTTGGCTGCTTCTGGGATAATCGGCTGGTTCGGGGCGATTGCGACGGCCTTTGTCGCGCTTGTCCTCATGCTACTCTGGATTAGCGGATTACACACTTTGGGCGGCTACACAGGCTTTTGGACTTGGATAGCGGCGGCCTATGGCCTGTGGGTATTTGATGGCTTGGCCCATTATGACCAACCCACGCTCACCCCACTCGCCGTCTATCTGGTCTTTTTCGTGATTCTAGCATTTATTAGCTCAATTATCCGCCAGCTAAAACCAACCTCAACCCAATACCCCACCCACCTTGTCATCATCATATTCCTGCTGATTCTGCTGGCGGTGTGGAGTGCCGCTGCGTTGATTGATGGCACGATTTCCGTCGAGGGCTTTTTCGCCTCTCTGGTGTTGGGTACGATTATCGCCGGGGCGAATGTGGCAGGCTTGCAAGATTATGCTGGGTTCGGCTTGGCGTTTGGGGCATCCCTAGCCGGACGTGTCAATGTCGCACCCCTGCTTGGGTTGGTATTACTGGCCGTCATCATTCGGGGCTTGTTTACCATTGACCGTCGTGCCCTCCATTTTGAACGCCAACAGCAAATCGCCCGTTTGATGGTCGGCCTGATTATCGCCGCCGTATTGACGATTGCGGCCTTCCGCGTCTTGCAACCCCATGCCTTCAGCGGCCCGCATATTTACAACCTGAGCATCAACAGCTATTGGCAGGATGACCTGTCCGAAGTCAGAGGTCAGGTATCAGGTAAAAGTGACTCGCCCCCCAATCACCAATGGGCCAATCGTGTGCCCTACCTATTCCCCCTGCAAAACATTGTCCTCTATGGTCTAGGGGTATTGCTTGGGTTATCTGCCGTCGTGGGCGTGATATGGGCGGTGGTCAATATATTGCGCCGCCAACCCGATTGGACACGAGTTGCCATTCCGGTTGCATGGGCCGTCGTCTATTTTGCCTACTTTGGCAAAAATTGGGTCACAACCATGCGCTATTTCTTACCCATTTACGCGGTATTGACCCTGATGGCAAGTTGGGCGCTGTGGGAAGCCATCACCATTTCCTATCGCCGCCTTAAAATCAAACCAACGACGCAACGTCGTCTTGTTTTTGGCCTTGCGACGCTCACCCTTGCCGTTGTCACGGGCTACACCGCAGTCTATGGTTATGCGTTCACCAGTATCTATCGCCATCAACTCACCCGCGTTGCCGCCTCGCAGTATTTCCAAGAATTTGTCCCCGGCGATTTTGGTCTGTGGGTCAAGCGCAGTGACGGCTCGGAGCGCATGATTAACGTCGGGATTTATCCAACCGCCCTCTTTCCCCAGATCGCCCATATCGCCGATGGGGAATCCATGACAGTTGAAGTTGCTCCCGAAACCAATTCGGAATTGGTAAGTGTGGTGCTGCATCGTTTGGGCGACCCAAATCGTGACCCAGACCCCGAGTTGATCTCGGTACAGATTTGGTCAAAGGATACAGTGCAAGGTCGTGTCTTGTTGGGCGAAAAGACCATCAATGCCGACCTGAATGCGGCAGGAGGTGATTTCGGGACAGAATACAGCTTGGAATTTAACCCGCCCCTCATCTTAGCCGCCACGTTGGATTCTGTCACCCCCATTACCTATGAGGTGGTGATTACGGCGGAACAGGGTGGCCCGATCATGCTTTCGGCCAACATTTCCGATCCCCTTCTGCCGATCAATCCATCGCATATTTCGATGTACCTGCGTGACCCCATTGCCGACAGCCTGACGGTGCAAGAACTGGATTTGCCCGTGTTGGATGAGCTTTCAAATGTGGCCTATTTCACTGCCGGGTCGCGTCAGGAATATAGTTTTATCTCCAATTCGACTGGTGTGATTGACCGCATTGAGATGCCGCATGTCGGAGACCCGATTGCTGACCCTGACCCCGAAACCATGCGAGTGTTGCTGGTGGATGATTTGACCGGCCTACAAACGGGTGGACAGGTCACAGGCGATTTCAACATGGTACAAGACGGCCTCCGCACCTTTGGCGCCCCTGCTACCATCGAATTCGCTGAACCCTTCCCGGTGGTGAAAGGCAATGTCTACAAACTGGTAGTCATGCCCGATGATTTCTTAGGTATATTCGGTCAGGTGGTCGTGACCGAACTCCCATGGGACGACCCTGTACCCACCAAAGTCTGCCCTCTGGCTTCCGACATAGAGTTCTCAAAAGACAACGCTTCCGGGTTGTGTGACATTACCGACGCGGGCATTGACCCCTATGGCTCCCATTATCTCGGCGTCGAAACCCACATCGGCGAATGGGATGATGTGGAACAAAAACGGGACTTGCTGCTGCACTACCTCAACATCGGCGACTATTTCACCATTTCCAGCAACCGTTTCTATGACACCCTATCCCGCATCCCCTCGCGCTGGCCCATGACCAACCGCTACTATGAAGCATTGTTCTCCGGCGAACTGGGCTTGGAATTGGTCGAGTCGTTTACGTCCTATGCCCAAGTTGGCCCGTTTGAATGGCCCGACGAGGTGCTGCCCACCGAGAACACTTGGCCCCCCAATTGGCACAACGAATTTGAGGCCGAAGAAGCCTTCCATGTTTATGACCACCCCGCCGTTTTTATTTTCCGCAAAACGTCCGAGTATTCACCGGAAAAAGCCGCGGAAATCTTGGATGTTGAGCTACGTCGCGCCGACCAAGCCTATGGTGCATTGCTGACCGATGCCGAACCCATCAATATCATCAAATGGGACGCCTTCGACGCCACCCAAAGCCCAACGGCCCTCCAAATTCCGCAGTTCCAACAGGAAACCCAGCGTGAGGGCGGCACATGGTCGGAGATGTTTAACCGTGACTCCATTCTGAACAGATATCAGGTGGTCGGGTTGATCGCTTGGTGGCTGTTGATGGTCGCGGTTGGGTGGATGGTTCTGCCCATGTTGGCGTTGCTGTTCCCCGGTCTACCAGATCGCGGCTTTGGCGCGGGCAAACTGCTCGGCTGGATATTGGTGGCATGGGCCTCATGGTTCACCAGTTCGCTTGGCATCAGAATGTGGAATCAAAGCGGCTTGCTGGCCTTGCTGCTCATTTTGGCGCTTATCAATGCGGGGATTGCTGTCTGGAAACGGCGTGATCTGCTTGAATTCATCCGCGAACGCCGCCGCCACCTGCTGATTGTCGAAGGCATTTCGCTGGCCCTATTCCTACTGCTGGTTGGGGTACGCCTCGGCAACCCTGACCTGTGGCATCAAAATCTCGGTGGTGAAAAGCCGATGGACTTTGCCTACCTTAATGGCATCCTCCGCAGTACCACCTTCCCCCCGATCGATCCTTGGTTTACGGGTGGCTACATCAACTACTATTATTGGGGGTGGGTGCTGGTTGGTGCGCCAATCAAAGCCCTCGGCATCGTTCCCAGCATTGGCTATAATTTTGCCGTCCCCACCATCTTTGCTATGACGGGTATCGGCGCGTTCAGTGTTGCCTACAACCTTGTGCAGTGGAACAACGAACGCCACCGTCAAGAACCCAAATCACGTGAGGCACATGGCCCATTAGGGAACGCCTACATCGCCGGGGTTACTGCCTTAATGTTAACCGTCCTTCTGGGCAATCTGGATACCGTGCGTGTATTTGGCAACGCTGTGGCGCAGCAAGGCGGTTGGAAAGGCCCGCAAATTCTCAGTACCGTGCGTTATAATAAGGCTGTCAGCGAATTTGAGGAAGAAAATGGCCGCCTCCCCGATCCTGAAGAAGACAAAGACCTGCGCGAAGCCGCCAACAATTACAATTTGCTGGATGAGATCAAATTTGAATTCGACAAGGCTTCGTCATGGTTAGACGGTTTCCAAGAGGGCCTACCTGACATACTCGATGGCAAGCCGCTGCCAATGGCGTCCAATCGCTGGTATTGGGGACCGACCCGTGTGATTGGGGATATCCCTGAACAGCGTGGTCATAACGCTATCAACGAAATGCCCTATTTCACCTTCCTTTACGCTGACCTGCACGCCCATATGGTTGCCATGCCCATGACGCTGTTAGTGCTGTTGCTGGTCTTAGGTGAGATTTTTGGTGCGGGGCGGGGTTTGCGCGGGCCGATCACCTCAATTTTTGCCATGTTGTTACTTGGCCTTGTCGTCGGCCTACTAAAGCCCACCAATACATGGGATTGGCCCACCTATATGGGGATTACCGTCGCGGGTCTGACCTTTGCGGCATGGCTGGGTCAGGGTCGTTTGCGCGGTGAGGGTGAGCCTGTCGCATTCTATTATCGCCTACGCCGCCTGCTTGACTTACGCAATATGTTGTCGCTGTGGCCTTTGATCTTGGTCATCCCAATGGGCATGATGCTCCGTAGCGGCCTATATCTTTATCAAAACCGTAGTTACGACAATAAACTACACCAGAACCTCATCCCGACCTATTGCCAGAACCTGCCCGAAGATATTCTGCAATCCCAAATCCCCCCTACTTGTGATGGTCTCTTGAAACCAGAGATTACCATCAACAGCATTGCCATGTGGGGAGTTGGCGCGGTAGGTCTTGTCATCGTGCTCTATATCGCCGCGATGGTCTTGATGGGCAACCGCTTTGATCGGCGTGGCATCCTCAGTTGGATCGGGTCATTGGTGGCTTTTGGCTCATTCAGCCTGATTGCCATCTACCCCTATGAACGTTTCTTCGCCACCGCTTATGGCAAAATCCTGCCGTGGGAAAGTGATAAGACCCCACTGTGGGCCTACATGGATATTCACGGCGTCTTCCTATTTATCGTATTCTCCTTGCTGACGTGGCAGACCATTCGCTGGCTTAAATCTCATAAAGTCGGTGAACTGCGCCAATATGGAGTCGCCGCACTCGGAGGTTTGTTCTTCCTACCTGCCGTTCTACTGGTAACATTGGTCATGGGCGTCTTTGGGGAATATCGTGTCTTGATCGCCGCCCTGCCCCTCTTTGCATGGTGCATTTTCCTATTCCTGCTGCCGGGACAAAGTGCTGTCGAACGGGCCATTTACACCATTGCTGCCCTCGCCCTCGCCTTAACAATGGCCGTCGAACTCGTGGTGCTTGAAGGCGATATTGGCCGTCAGAACACCGTCTTTAAATTCTACATTCAAGCATGGCTGTTATTCAGCATTGCCTGCGGGGTTGGATTGGCATGGCTCGTCCGGGCCGCCGAACAATGGAGTATTCCGACACGGGGGGTCTGGCAAACGGCGACGGCTACCTTGTTAAGTATCGCCCTGCTCTATCCCATTATGGCGACCCAAGCCCGTTTCCTTGACCGCATGAACGCGCAGGAAACCCCGTTCACCCTTGATGGCATGGCCTATATGGAAGTCGCCCCACATGGCGAATACGCTGATCCAAATGACCAAACCACCAGCGTTTGGTTTAATCTCAGCGGCGATTACAAATTGATTCGCTGGATGCAGGATAACGTACAGGGCACGCCCACCGTTATCGAAGCGCAACTCAGCGAATATCGTTGGGGCAGTCGTGTCAGCATCTATACAGGCCTCCCCACCATCTTGGGCTGGAATTTCCACCAACGGCAACAGCGCAACATCAACCTGCTCAACAACATGGTCTGGAATCGTGCCAACAATGTGCAGGCGTTTTATACCACTACCGACATTCAAACCGCGTGGGATTTAATTCGCTTCTATAAAGCCGAGTATATTGTGGTCGGTACATTGGAGCGCATTCAATACCGCGACTTCCGCACCGACCCTGATGGCACCTTCCAGCAACATCAAGCGCCGGGGATTGCCAAGTTTGACACAATGGTAGAAATGGGCCTACTCGAAGTCGTTTATGAAAATCCGGTGTGTGTCATGCCCGATATTCGAGACGTTGAAAAATGTCCGCCGGAACGCATCAGCACCGACAAAATCTATCGCGTCATATCCGACGTTCGCACTGTTTTGGATTTACCCGCCAATCAACAAATTTTTGGCAAGGTCACACCCTAAAAATGGCACAAATTCAGCAATCAACTTCACCGCGCCGCAATTCCAACCTATTCAACCCACTTTGGCTGTTATGGCTCATTCCGGCAGCGGCAGTAATCGTGTCTATCGCCAACTATTTTGGCTGGTTCTATTTCGATGGCGTCATTCCTAAATTTGACAGCCTGCGCTGGGAATTATTCACCAATTGGGCCGGACGTGAACTCGATGATGTGCTGGTCTGGTGGCTGCTGGTGACATTAGCTGGCGCGGCGGTGTTCCCCTTAATGTTCCGCCTCATGTCGGGCCTCTCCGATAGGGGCTATACGTTGGCGCGGGCCGCTGGTTTGATGCTGATTGGTTATATTTTCTGGTTTCTTGCCAGTATCGGCGTCCTCCGTAACGAGGTCGGCGGGATGGCCTTTGCATGGATTGTGGTCATTATCTTAAGTTTAGTTGCATGGTTTCGCGGGTCAGATCGGCCTTCCGGTGCGGAATTAGGCGCTTGGCTACGCGAACATCTGCCGCTGATTATTTTCACGGAAGTCTTGTTCCTCGGCGCGATGATTATCTGGGCTTTTGTCCAAGCCCATAACCCCGAAATTACCTCCACCGAAAAACCGATGGAGATGGCTTTTATCAACGGCGTCCGCAACTCTGCCACCTTCCCACCCAAAGACCCTTGGATGGCGGGGTATGCCATCAGCTACTACTATTTTGGTTATGTCATCACTGCCTCGCTTGCCGATTTAAGTGGCGTGACTACGGGAATCGCCTTTAAACTGGTCAATCCGCTACTATTTGCCATGACCCTCACGGGCATTTTAGGCATCACCTATAATCTCGTTCGGGCGGGGGGGCATTTGCGTAATTGGCGGGTGGGTAATCGTCATGCCGCCCTTGCGACGGGCCTATTAGCCGCGTTTTTCATTACCATCATGGGCAATCTAGGCACACTGTTGGTTGAAATGCCCTATCGCGGATACACCGCCGAAACCCCGATTATCAAAGACATTGTAAACGCCGATTATTTCGATTTTTGGGATGTGCGAGATCGCACCGGGCCATTTATGGTGCAAAACGTCACCGATCCCCAAACAGGACTGCCTGCCGTGCATCTATTGGATACCGATACCTATGTCAGCCCTGAAGACCCCATAACACAGAATTACGTTTTTGCCCCGGATGAAGACCGTGATGGTATTCCCAATTGGGATGATACCGATGATGCCGAATTGGAAGAAGCAGGCAATCACTGGGAATACTGGTGGTGGTTTAAACAAAGCCGCCTCGTCCACGACAAAAAATTCAATGGCGGTTATGAAGAAGCCATTACCGAATTTCCGCAGTTCAGCTTTATCTTGGGCGATAATCACCCGCATGTCTTGGCCCTGCCCTTCACCCTCCTAATCATTGGCCTAGCCGCCAGCCTTGCCATGCGGCCCACTAAACTCGCCAACTGGGAAATCGTCGTGTATGGTGTATTTTTCGGCGGCATTATCTTCATGAATGCGTGGGATGCCCTCTATCTAGGTCTGCTAGTTGGGGCCGAGGCACTGCGTCGTCTGATGCACAATGGCAGATTAAATGGCTTCGGCGAATTAGGCCGTGTCATTACCCTTGAGACCCGCCGCAAACAAAATCTCTATCTGCTTGGGCCAGTGTTCATCGTCCTGCTGTTGTTTTTCGCCCCCTCTGATACCTTAGGCGATGGCTTATCCATCGGTGAAATTCTCATCGGCCTGATATTGGTCGCCCCCGTTACCCTGATTGTCAATTGGGCCTTAGATGATAACGATTGGGGATCAGTGGTTCGGCTCGGTGGCTCACTGATGATTTTGTTTGTCCTGTTCTATCTGCCGTGGCTGGTCAGTTTCACCAGTCAATCACAGGGCATGTCCGTTAATTTGATATATCCCACCCGTTCGCAGCAGCTATTTCTGCAATTCGGCATTTTTGGCCTGATGATTTTGCCCTTCGTTCTCCAGCAAATGGGACGGGCCGGACGGCGTATTCGGTACGGCGCGGTGATCGGGTTAATCTTGCTCGGTTTGATCTTTGCCATCGGCGTCCCGTTGTTCTCTGCTTATATTGTGGATAGTCGCACCTGCCCTCTGCAAAAAGGCCAAGAAGGTCTTATTGTAGGACTTGCCGAACCCGCCCGTTCCAACTGCCAAGCACGTTTCCGGCTGTTCGGCGAGCTACGCGACGATACTGAAGTCCGCCAAGTCAAACTTTTGGGGCAGGATTTAGGCGAACTTTCCAAAACACGCTTGACGCTCTACACCGTCTATCAACGCCGCCTCGGAGCGTTGATTGGTCAAATAGTGCTGTTGACCATCGCCGCCATTATCGTCATGCGCCTGTTTGCCCGCAATCCGAATGCACGGGACGAAGATAAACCAGTATCTGTCATCAACTACAGCCCCGGCACTGGGGTAGCCCTCTTGCTGATTGCGATGGGGGTAGTCGTGACGTTTGTGCCGGATGTCATCTACCTAATTGACAACTTCGGCAACCGCATGAACACCATCTTTAAGCTCTATTATCAAAGTTGGGCTTTGTTCAGCATCGGCGCGGCCTACGCGATCTTTGCCGTTTTGAACGGCGCTCCCAATCGAGCCGATGAGGAAAATCGCATCGCCCCGGTATCTGTTTTCGTGTTGCGTGGGGTCTATGTGGTAGGACTGCTCTATCTTTTGTGGGCTGGAACGCTGTATCCGTATTATGCAGTGCGTTCACGGGCACTATACGAAACCAATCTGGACAATCAATTGGCGATGATTGAGGCCTGCCAATCCACAGGTGCAACCGATTGCCCCAGCATTCCTGAAATCTCGCTAGATGCTGGCCCCACTATGGCGCAGACAATTGGCGATGACGAATGGAAACTAATTAACGAGTGCTTTTGGAAACTTGACCCCCCCAAGAACGACTCTATTCTTATAGAGTATGGCGGAGGATCATATAGCGCTTACCACGCCAATTTTGGGCGCTTTAGTATGCTTACCGGAATTCCTACACTTCTTGGTTGGGATAATCATGAACGACAATGGAGAGGAAATACCTATGAAGAAATTGTAGGGAATCGATTGCAGGATATAGATTTATTCTACAATACTACTGACTGGCAGATAGCTCAAGATATCATAAATAAATATAAAATAAACTATATAGTTGTAGGAAATTCGGAGTTAAATTCCTACAGTAATAGTAGAGGCTTGGCAAAATTTTCTGCCCTTTTAGATCCTATATGCGCTGTAGGAAATGCGGCAGTTTATAGAGTTAGTCCCAATTAAAAAAGAACGGATTATATAAAACAATTTATAATCCGTTCTTCAATTTCTAGCAGTTGTCTATGCACGATGGTGGTATATAACCACAATCATTGTAACTAGCGCCATTTTGGATCAAAGCCCGTGTATCCCCCCTACCCGGTTGTTGGAAATATTGCCAGAATACATACTTATCGCAATAGTAAAAACGCTCGTTGAAGACCCCATCATTATTACAATCGCCAGTTGCATACACGACACAATTTTGCACACAGGTGATTGAGTGATAACAACCGCAGGGGCCACTAGTACACAAAGGACCAATGGAGGCTGAGGCGGAAGGTTGAGGCAATATAACACTTGCCAGAGATACGATAGAAAAAGCAATTGCAACAGCCAGCATGGTTGGTATTGCAACTTTTCTAAAAAACATGTGATTTTCTCCTTAGCGCGTAAATCAGATTAAAAGATGGTGTTTATAGATACTAATTCCCCTCATCCCTCCCGATCTAATGCGTTTTCAATTGCATTCGTCAAAAGTTCAATGGACGCACCCGGAACACGGTATCCATTGACGAAATATGTCGGTGTACCTCTAACTTGATACGAAAGACCATCCGATATATCGTTACGAATTTCCTCAACATACTTATCTGAAGATAAACATGCGTCAAAATCTTCTAAATTCAATCCGAGTGAAGCAGCATAGTCTCTCACGCTCTCAATGTCTAATTTGGCTTGATTGGCAAATAAAAGATTGTGCATTTCCCAATATTTATCTTGGTCGTTAGCACAATTTGCCGCCTCTGCCGCCTTAAAAGCATCAGCGTGGATATCCTCAAGTGGAAAATCTCGATAGACAAAAAGG
The DNA here is from genome assembly GCA_013112715.1 of Chloroflexota bacterium. GTDB lineage: Bacteria > Chloroflexota > Anaerolineae > Aggregatilineales > J027 > CFX10. The sequence goes on along the minus strand of JABFGB010000002.1, from coordinate 52,923 downwards.
ATTTGTCCCTCATAATCTGAGAGCAAATCCTCAACTTGAGAAACCATTTGAGAACAATAGGGGCATTGGTAGTCTGCAAACTCAACGATCGTGATAGGGGCACCCTGAGTACCAATCGAAGGATCATCGTCTATTGAGACATTTTCAACATAACTGGGTAAATCCAATTCATTATTTGGATTTAGAGCGGCTTGTAAAGAACGGTTCTCATCCTTCAATTGAGAAACTGTGCTATCAATACTGTTTACTCGATTGATCAGAAAGGTAGATAGAATTACTTGCAACAATAATAAGAAGACCACAAACCCCAAAATTATGTGAACGCGGCCCCCACCGTTCGTAGAAGACGTGTTATCCTTTTCCACCTTATCTGCTCCTATTCAATAATTGATGCTTTTAAAATCTCAAGCAACATTAATAACACAATTTAGATAAGTAAGCACACTATTACATTCAAATCGTATAGAAAACGGAGGATTTTGTCAGGCAAAAGCTTTTCCACTAAATAAGGTCAATAGGTGAGGCTTTCAGTAGCTTGTGCTGTATATAAGAAAACCCTGTTGCGGTAGCATATGAGATGGTATTTTTAAAGAAAATACAGAATAGGATATTTATGGATTTACCATTGGATATACAAACTGCACGTCGTCCTGCTGATGAAATCGGCAGGCTGCGGCTCAATATTTCCGGCGAAGTGCTAGCTTATCTCGCCCTGCTGATCTTGGCGGGTGCGTTACGCCTGATCTCGCTCGATCACGCCCCATTGACCAACCGTGAGGCCCACGAAGCCCTTGCTGCACTGCGCTTGGTCAATACCCATGTACCGGGGGATGCCGTCGTCGCCGACAGCCCCATGATGGCCTTTGTCAACATGCTCCTGTTTATCTTTTTGGGCAATGCCGACAGCGTGGCACGCTTGGGTACAGCCATCGTCGGCACATTATTAGTCTTAGGCCCACTGTTGTGGCGTGGTTTCTTGGGGCGCGTTACGGCCTTAAGTTTCGCCCTGTTATTGACCTTCTCGCCTGTTGCAATGGCGGCTTCCCGCACCATGGGCGCAGCGACATGGACGATGGCAGTAGTGTTTGTCGGCGGCTGGTGTCTCTGGCAATATATCCAAACTCGCAATAAAGCCTATGCCATCAGCGCCACGATGGCCGCCAGCGCAATTCTGCTGCTGACCGAGACGACAGGCATCATCACGGCTATCGGCCTTGCCTGTGGTTTGGCGCTGGCCCTGTGGTCATCCCGCAACCTAATTTCCGAAACCGACGCCAAAACCCCCGCCGAGACCCTGCGCGAAATTTCCAAATCATGGCCTTTGGTCGAAGGGCTGATGGGCGCATTAGCCTTAGTGTTGGTGGTCGGTACGGCCCTATTTTTCGCTCCATCCGGCTTGACCGCGGCGGGTAACACCATTAGCCAATTTATTGACGGCATCAACCAGCGCACGGCGGGAGTCCCCTACCCTTATGCTTTTGTCGTCAGCCTCCGTTATGATCTCGGCCTCGTGCTGTTTGGCTTGGTCGGCCTCTATTTCGCCTTGAGTGAGGGCAATTTCCTAACCCGCTTTTTTGCGGGCTGGTTTATGTGGGCCATCCTCGCCGCCATCCTCTACCCCGGCGCGACACCTGATGCCGCCCTGTGGATTACCATGCCCGCCGCTGGCTTGGGTGCATTTATCATCACCCGCATGTGCCATAGTGCCCAAACAGGCTATTGGATCGTGCCGAATTGGGGCATCCCGGCCCATGCTGTCGGAGTCGCTCTCTTACTAACGGCCCTCTCGGTGAATGGCTTGGTCGTAGGTCGGGCCTTGCAGCGCGAAGCCTTCCCCGGCAATTACAAGCCCATCAATTTTACTGCCACCGAAAAATCACAGGGGACACTGACTTCTGGCGCACGCATTGGATCATTTTACGATCCGCAAAACTCTCTCAGCACTTTCCCGCTGTATGTCACCGTTCAGCCAACCGCGCTGGTAGTGCAGATTTGGCGTCTCGATGGCAACATCGCCCCCCAACTAACCGTTCTCGACGAAAACCAGCAGGTCATCTATGGCCCATTCGCCTATCCCGCCGACAGCGGCAAGGGCATTGTGGAACGTTTAGATTTACCGACAGGCAATTATTTCTTAAATGTCACGCCTTCCGCTGAGACCTTAAACGAACGTGGGCAATATCTGGTCATGACGTATCCCGCCGATTACAAAGAACGGGACAGCTTCTACTTGGATATTCCCTATATCCTTGCCACATTCCGCATTTTACAGGCCAATCCCCCCCTGCCCGTCACCGCGCCGCTGGTGTTGTTGTTCTCGCTCCTCCTGCTGATTATTCTATTTTTCTTGGTGGGCAGCTTGTGGGGTAGCCGGGCCGCGTGGCGTGGCTTAGGTTTCGGCATGTTGGCCTATTTTAGTTTGTACGGTATTGGGTTGGGCTGGCAAGCAAGCGTGACCTTTGCCGATGACCCACGCGAACTTTGGCAAAGCCGCGACACTGCCGAGAATTATGACGCAATGGTGAACACCTTGAAATTTATGTCGCGTCAGGATAACGGCGAAGAATATCGTATTGACATCACCGCCCAAGCGCCGGATGATGGTGCATTGGCATGGGCACTGCGTAATTTTGAGCGCACCCAGTTCGTCGAAGGGATAGGTATCGAAATCAACTCCGCCGTTGTCATCGCGCCCCCCACTCCAACCGGGCAACCGTTGGATATCGGCGCGGATTACGTGGGTCAAGATGTCATTCTAACCCGCCATTACGAACTCAGTTGGCTGAGTTGGGTGGATGCCCTCGGTTGGCTAACCCTACGCGAAACCCGTTATCCGACCGTGCCAGATCAAAAGATGATGTTATGGGTACGTAAAGATGTGTATGGAGTGGATGAAGTCCCGATCAGCCAGTGAGGGATTCAGCGCTCCACTGTGTAGTATAGGATTTATGGACACAAAACACGACGACCCAATTCTCAATCCGTTGATGACCCGCATTCAACGCGGCGATCAAACGGCCTGCACCGACCTGTATGACCTATACGCGCCGGGTGTTTATCGCTTGGCCTATAGCGTCTTGCTGCATCGTCAGGATGCCGAAGATGTAGTACAAGAAGTGTTCGTCTATGTCTTTCGCAATCTCAAACTGTATGATCCCAATCGGGGTCAATTCCGCACATGGCTTTATACAATTACCATCAGTCGCTGCCGCAATGCCCGCCGCCGCAAAATGCTGCCCACCGTTGCCCTCAGCGATTTGTTATTACTCGGCCTTGAACCACACGGGCCAGAAAGCGAAAATCCAGAGACCGCCAGTCTGCGGGAGGACGCCAATCGCGTCTTAGGCCAAGCCCTCAAAACGCTTTCATCCCGTCTGCGTGAGGCTGTTGCTTTGCGTTATGGGCAGGGGTTGACCTATCGTGAAATGGGTGAGATTTTGAACATCCCGCCCAAAACCGCCGAGTCGCGTATTCGTTTGGCCCATGAAGCCCTCCGCAGTGCGATGCAACCGAATGATATTGCATTACTAGAGGAATTTTTAGGATAGCAGTGGACATCAAGGAGCAACTCTTAGCCTATCTGGAAGGGACTCTCACCCCGGCCCAACGGCGCGAGGTCGTGCGGCGTTTGGCTACCTCGCGTCAATGGCAGGCCGAGCTAGAGGCCATCCAATATTCCCAATCCCAACTCAAGCGCGAAATGCCAGCGTTTGGCTGTCCCACGCACAAGCAATTAACCGCGCTGTTACCGGATATATTGGAAAAATCCAAACAGCCTTCCCGCCTCCGTGAAAAGGTGGATTGGACACAAGGCGGAATGCTGTTGTGTATGATCGCTGTCATGTTGATGATGGTACCCATCTTGATTAAAGCCCAAACAGCGGTTTTGGCTTCGACCAACCTCAAAAATATTCCAGCGACCACCAATACCCCCGTCGCCATTCGGGTCAGTACGCTGGAGGTGCCGCGTGCAGTGGTCGCTTCGTCCAGCGGGGCGAATGTGGTCGAAGCAGTGGCCTATCGCATCCAAGCGGATTTTCAATATTGTGACATACGCACCGGCCTCTTTTTGCCCATTTCATCCCGCACCCGCTCGGATGTCCGGGTGGTTGGGTTGACCCCTGCTCCTGTACCCGGTTCGACACTTGAACCAAGCCGCGAGGCCGCCCTTGAAACTCGTCAGTAATTCGTTTTAAATCTGCTATACTTGGACGACCATCTTATACCAGACCAGAGAAGAACAATTTTCGACTTATGGCAACATTAAACCCAACGGCCCAAAACGACGGGCCACCAGTCTTAGAAAAAGCCCTTCAGCGACTCTATACGCTCAACTTCGAAACCATTGCCTACCTCATCATCTTTGCGGTGGCGGTCATCAGTCGGTTTTGGGATGTCGGCGCCCGTGTCATGAGCCACGACGAAAGTCTCCACACCTACTATTCGTGGAAGCTCTACGATGCAGGCGATTTTCAACATACCCCCCTGATGCACGGACCAGTGATTTTCCATATGGTCGCGTTTTTCTATTGGCTGTTTGGCCCCAGCGATTTCAGCGCCCGTGTCTACCCGGCGGTGCTGGGGGTCCTGTTGGTCATGTTCCCGCTGTTGTTTAAGCGTTGGATCGGCAAAACCGGGGCGATCATCACCAGCATCGGCCTGATTATCTCACCAATGATCTTGTTTCACAGCCGTTATATTCGTGAGGACATCCCATCCGTTTTCTTCACGTTGGTGATGTTCTATGGCATTATGCAGTACATAGATGGCGAAAAACCCCGTCGTCCGGTCTGGCTGGCGGTGATTGGTGGCGGGATGCTGCTCTCCCTTGCCAGCAAAGAAGTCGCCTTTATGTATATTGCCATTATTGGCAGCTTCTTTACCCTCTATTGGATTTTGCGGATCATCCAAGACCTGAACTTCAAACGCCAAATTCCGGTTGATGATGTTTATGTGCCCAACCCAATCATTGATGATGAACAGGAGGTAGTCAAAGCTACCCCTGTTGAAACCCCTACCCCCCTCTGGCAATTATTGTTTGGGCATCTGGTCACACTCGCCTTTGCAGGCATTTTGGGGTATCTCACGGGTCATTTGTTTGGCGTCTTTACAGAAGCCCTACAACCGGGGAATATGTTGCTTGGCCCTCTAAGCCTCACACAAGGCCGATTTTTCACACTGGTATTCGCAGGGGTCTTTTTCCTCTTGGCAGAGCTATTCCCGCCCATCCGTAACATCTTGGATGGTAAAACCCAATCCACCTCGGATGTTGGTCAAATGGTCGTCAATTTGCTGGCCGACGCTCGCAGCACCATCATTTTGATTACAGCAGGTCTCGTCATCGGTGGGGTTTCGGCGTTGTGGGCCTTTAGCATTTTGGACATCATCAAACCCGAAACCGTCTTTGAAGAATTTACCTTTGCCCAACGCATCCAAGAACAAGCCGCCACCAACCCGAATATTATCAATGAGTTACCCGGCCCCGGTCAAAAAATGGAGGCCATTGATATTCGTGTCAATGAAACCGAACTCGGCCATGCGGCGACGTGGTTGCTCGTCCCCATTGGTGTGATCTGTTTCCTAACCATTCTAATTGCCGCCCTCAAAACCCCCACCTCCCTGCGATTTACGCCGGGGGATGCGGCTGTCGTGATCGGCGGGGTGGCCCTCAACGTCATCGTCCTATTCTTGAATGTCGTCGGGCCAGATTTTGGTCTCCCCAAAGCTGCCCTATGGATTTTACTACCAATTGACCTCATGGTGGTGGCCTTCCTGCTGCGCCCCCCATGGCAAGATGTCTTGATTATCTTCCTTGTCGCCACGATCTTTTTTGGGGTGTTGTTGGTAGCCGAACGCCGCAGTTTGAAAACCGAAGAGGGCGAACAGCAATCGCAATTTGCCGCCGACCCCAACGCCGCTGAGATTCAGCAGGATGTTCAACACACCAACAAATATATATGGCTCTCATGGCTGGCTGGGACAATTATTACCGCAGGGGTGTTGCTGACTCGCATGTTCACCAACTGGTGGGATTTCCTAAATCGCCAACCTGTCTTTGATGTCTTGATCGTGATCGGCACATTGGCCTTTCCATGGTTGGCAGCCTTCCCGCTGTTTTGGGCAGGCTACACATTAGACGCCGCCCCACTCCCGGATGACACCTTTAAAGCCGCTATCTTGGTCGTCATTCCATTTTTCTTGGTGAGTGCTTCCGTCGGCTTGGCATGGAATTATCGGCTCTGGCCTATTCCGCTGGCGGTATTTGCCTTGTTGTTTGTCGTCTTCTTCACGACCTTTTTCACCAACGGCAATGGCGTCGGCACCGGCTTGATTGGCTCACTTGGCTACTGGCTAGAACAACAAGGGGTGCGGCGCGGCAGTCAACCGCAATATTATTACACCTTCCTTGAAATCCCGGTCTATGAATTTTTGCCGACCATCATTGCCAGTATCGCGGGGTTTGCAGGTCTATCAAGTCTCTTTGAATTCCGCCAAAAAGCCAACCGCTATATCCGGGAGGCCGTCTATCACCAAAACGACCAATCTGTCGCGCAAAGTGAAGCCGCCCTCACTCCCGAACAATCCCGTTCCCTTTATGAAATGGTCGGCAGCGAAGGCGAAACACTCACTAGCATCTCAACCGAAATGATTGAGATGGCCGAACGTAGCTATTCTGCTGGCGAGACACAGCTAGCGTCTCCCACCATCGCAACCAATGTAGCAACCACCGCCTCCCCTCCCGAAGCAGAAAACGGAGACAATTCCCCTCTGCCCGATTTAAGCGATTGGTTGGCCGAGCATGGCGAAAACGGCGACTACAGTTTACCAAATTGGGCACGCCCCTATGACCATGACGAAGAAATGGCGAAACGCACCAATGGCGACCCGACCTATTTAGGCAGCTTCCCCTTCCTCCAATTTATGGGCTATTGGAGCGTGATGATTATTGTTGCCCTCACAATGGCGGGCGAAAAGATGCCTTGGCTGACCACCCATATCAGCGTGCCACTGATCTTTGTTGGTGGCGCTTATTTGGGCACCGTTGTTGATAAAATCCGCTGGTCGAGTGTCAAAGCCAGTGGTTGGGTATTGTTGGCCCTCGTCGTACCCGTATTCCTCATTGCCCTTGAACAGCTATTGATGCCAGCCTTCACTGGTGGAACTGATTTGCCATTTCAGGGCCGTTCTCAAATGGAATTGGAAGCCACCGGACAGTGGTTGGCCGCGCTCATCGGCGTCATCATTACAGGCTACTTCATTGTACAGTTGACCATCCAGACCGGGTTTGAACAGGCCCGCAAACTCATCTTCATTTCTGCGACGATCCTACTGGCGGTTTTGACGGCGCGGGTGGCGTGGCTTGCAGCCTACATCAATTACGACTACCCCACTGAATTTATGGTCTATGCCCACTCCGGCCCAGCGGTCAAGACAGTCATGGAAGATGTCTATTACCTAGCCGAACGCCACCCTGACGGCATGAACATGCGCATTGTCTATGATGACGAGTCTTCATGGCCCTTCACATGGTATCTGCGCGATTTCCGCAATTACGGCTTTATGGTTGGCGAGGCCACCACTGTCAGTAGCAACCCTGCTCAATTAGACGGCGCAGAAGTGGTCATCGTTGGCAACAAGAAAAACGCCGAAGTCGAGCGCATCCTCGGCAAAGATTATTATCGCTTCGACTACATCCGGTTGTGGTGGCCCATGCAGGCCTATTTCAATTTGGACTACAACCGTATCGCCAATCTTTTTGAATCCGACACCACCAATCCTGCCGCCAGCCATTATCGGCGGGCCATTTGGGACATCTGGTGGGCACGCGACTACAAGGGCTACGGACAGGCTGAATGTATTGAGCGAGATATGCGCCAATGCCTGATTGAAGGCAGCGAAGACGAATATGACCCAACCTGTATTCAGCGTATTACTGGCGAATGTACTGCCGACAGCCGCTATAACGTTGAAAACTGGCCCGTCTCCGATGCACTGTATGTCTACGTCCGCAAAGACTTTGTTGCCACCATTTGGGACAGCGGCCTTGATGGACAAAGTGTCACTGAACGGTTGGTCCCCGATCCCGAAAATGTAGTGCAGCGCGAAGTTGTTCCCAGTGCCGCGTTTGGTCAAGGCGAAATAACCGAGCCACGCGACATTGAAGTAGACGCCGATGGTAATCTAGTCGTGGCGGATAACAAGAATCGCCGTATCGCCATCTACTCCCCCGACGGCACATTCCTACGTGAAATGGGAGTCGGCCAACTCAATGAACTGTGGGGGGTCGCGGTCAGTCCGGTGAATGGCAACATTTATGCCGCTGACACTTGGAATCACCGCATTGTCGTCTTTAACCCCGCAGGCGAATTGATTGATACCTATGGACGCAACGGGGTCATCGCCGATGGCACAGATTCAATCGAAGGCTTCTATGGTCCGCGTGATGTCGCCGTTGATAAGAACGGTTTCATCTATGTAGCTGACACGGGCAATCACCGTATCCGCGTCTATGACCAAAATTGGAACTTCATCCGCGACATCGGGTCACGGGGTACGGGCGCGGGGCAGCTTCAAGAACCCGTTGGCATCGCCATCCACCCGATTTCCGGCGAACTCTACATCGCCGAAACATGGAATCAGCGTGTCTCGGTCTTTAAGCGCGACGGCATCTATGTCCGCAGTTGGGATGTCAACATGTGGGAGGGAACCCAGTTCTCCCCCAACCGTCCCTATCTAACCATTTCACCGGATGGCACACTCATTTTTGTCGGCGATATGGACAGCAGCGGCGGCAACAGTGGCCCGCGCATCGTTGGTTATGATCTCAGTGGTCAAGCGATGATCGCCTTCAATGGTGGCCTCGCCATAGACGCAAATAATCTTGATCAGAATGGCAATATTGCAGGCGTTTTGATTGTGGGTGGTTTGGCCTTTGGTCAAAATGGGCAGCTTTATGTTGCCGACGCAGGCACATCGCGGATTGTCGTCTTCCCCCCGACGGGTGTCACGGGCAACCTTGCCCCCATTCAAGACCCCAGTTATGGCACGGGCGAGAACACATCTACAGGCAGTGAAACCACGCAGGGTGAAACCTTCCTGACCACCGCCGACATGGAATTTTTGGATGCGTTTGGCCTATCCTATTGGCGTATCCTCAGCACGGGCGATTACGAAGGTTATAAGACCCTCTTCTGCCCGGAAGTGCTCAGTTATATCCCGAATCGAGACACTTTCCTCAACACCATCGCCAAGAATTATTTAGGCGTAAATGTAGATCAAACCGTTTCAGTGCCTGAAATCGTGGATGGCAAAGTCATCATCCGGTGGAGCGGCTACATTGTGCGTGGCGTCGGCTCTGGCAATGAACAAGTCGAAACGATTAACACCGTTGCACCGCTTGAAATGCAGCGCAGTGGCGCAGGCTGGTATATCTGTCCTGAACGACCTGTTTTCCGTCCCGGTGGGGGTTGATTTTGGTAAGGGCGAGGCTTCCAACCGCGTCCTTTTTTATGCAAACATAAAATTTGCACAAAAATTTCCACCACCTGCTTGATTACATCTCAATAGAATTGTAGAATTTTATGGTGTATCATGTGCATGTGATGTCTCGTCAGGTTAGTTAGAGTGATGGTGAAACGCCTATGCCCTTATATACCTATCAGTGTCGCACTTGCGGCCATGAATTTGAAACCCGCCAAAGTTTTCATGATGCCCCGTTGACGGATTGCCCCAACTGCCAGACCGAAAACGCCGTCTTCCGCGTCATTCAAGCCGCCGGAGTGGTCTTCAAAGGTTCTGGTTGGTATATTACAGATAGCAAAGGCAAAAAAGACAGCGTGTTGGGCAACACGAAGTCCAATAGTACTGCTTCAACGACAACCGAAACCAGCACCGCCGCTGAGACCAAAGCCAAGCCCGCTGAGGCTGCCGCCGACTAACCCAACCCATTCTCGTGTCGAATTTTGCTGCCTGAGATATGTGTTTTCTCAGGCCTTTTCGTTTATGCTCGGAATTGAAGCACCACCGACTTCCCCAACCGGATTATGTCCCCATTTTCAATCGGCACAACCTCACCCGGCAGCAAAGGCTTATCGTAAAACACTGTGCGTTCACGGACATCCAAATTCTCCAGATAATAGCGGCCTGTCTCGTCATCAAAAAACACCATACATTGACGCCTAGCAATTGCCCTGTCTCGCAGCGGTACATCCACCTTTACCCCCCGTCCAACCGTCAGTGCAAAATCATCCATCGGCCAAATCTGCCCCACATCACGTTTAGCCTTGCTCTGAATGACCTCCAAATAAACTTCCGGTGTTTTAGCAGGCTCTTCAGCCTCAATTTTGGCACGGGTCTGGGCCATCTGGCGCCGCTGTTCAAGTCGCCATTGTCGGCGCTGTCGCCGGGTCACAATTCGCCCAATCAATGCAACTGCCACCACCACAATCAACAAACTGACTAACCATGCTTCAGCAGAAATCCGACTGGTAGCAGAGTCGCCCGATTGCGAGGCGGCAAAAAGCAGCAATACCACCAGTACCAACCCAATCAATATTCCAATCGTATTCAGGATCATCCGCAAAAATGAGGGCTTCGGTCGAGGGGGTAGAGGCTCTTCCACCACTTTCGACTTGGCGGGCGCTGGAGGCCGTCGAGGGGTGGTAGCGATTGGACGCGGTGTCGGTTCAGGCCGTGCCGCCCGACTTGCCGCATCCGCCCGCGAGGATAATGACTCTGAAATCGGCAACCCCTCATTAGCAGCACTCGGCGCAGGCCCAATCCATTTTTGTAACTGTGCTATGCCGTCCGGCTCTCGAAAATCGGCCCGTCGTTGACGCAGTAAATCAAACGGCATCCAATGTTCCGCCCCGGGGGGTGCATCAGGGACTATGCACGCAATGACCGGACGCCCTGTTCGCAAAAAAGGCCGCCACCACGCCTCAAATGCAGCGGCGGAATCCCCCAACGCGCTTTCTTTGGAGACCACTGCCAACAAATGCGTGGCTTTTTGTAACGCGGCGGTGGTTTTGCGCTGCAATGTGGCATCCTCAGGGTCACTCTCTGGCGGTTCCATATACAGCGTATACCCGACCTCACGCAGTTGTTGATAAAACGTTTGCGCCCATTCTGCGTCAATCGGCGCATAAAGGAGAAATAATTTGGGACTGGTCATGTGATCAAACGTCCCACCACCAGCGCAGGCGTATCGGCACGACGCAATGTTTGGGCAATTTTGTTGACGGGGTTCCCCATCGGCATCACCCGTCGGCGCTCCACCTCAAGACCCACCTCGCGCATCACCTTCTCCGCTAGGCTAACCAAATCTGGCTTGCCATTCGACCCATCATCTAGCAAATCCACCATAACAACCAGATGACCGCCCAGTTGCAGCAGTTCAGCCGCCTGCCGTAATGCCCGTTCAGGTTGAGCATACTTCTCTAGGCTAAAACTAAACACCACCAGATCAAACACCCCGGTTTTAAATGAGAGGCTTTCCCACGCCGTCTGCACTCGCAAATACCGTGCATAGGGATACGCGGTCAACCCATATACCCCAATATGCTGACTCATCCCAATGGTATTAAAACCCGATACATCGAGGCAGTAGGCGAACCAACCTGTGCTGTCCGAAATATCCAACGCATACCCCATCGAACCAATCGGCAGCATTTCAGCATCCCGCCGCGCCGCTTCCAAAATACGCCAAAATTCCGCCGTGACATTTGCTCGTCGCTGCCAATAGGGTGCGGGCCACCCCGCCAATCCTGTTTGGGGTAACTGCCGAAACGTATCTACATTTGGCGGCAGCCATCCCTGTGATTGCAACTGCTGGGTCATCGCCGCCGACTGCTGACTAAAAACAACGGCCTGTTCGGGTGTCACCAGCCGATACACCCCGTCTTGGAGTGGATAGACATGCCCCGTATCTTGTTGGCATACCAATCCACTACCCGTCTGGATTAATGCACTTCCATCCACCGGGCAACGCAAAAAAGAGAGATGATTGCCCCCACGTTTTTTGAGTCGTTCTTGGGTCAACTGGGGTGGGGTTGACCCATTGCCATTCCCATATGAATATGAATCACCCATGCGCTGACTTGCCTCGCTGGATCAATACCCACGCCCCAAATACCACTAAACCCAACAGTGGCCCCACACACATGGCCGAGATAATCTGGATGGAATCATTATCCCAGCCCACTACCCCTGTCAGCAAATAGACCAAGATGGCCCCGATCACAAACAACACCAGCAGCACCCCACCCAACATGCTGCCTTTGATAACAGCCTGCTGCACAATGACCTGTGGTGGGTTGGATGCTGGCGGATTGCCCTCAGCCACTTGCTCTTGAGTTGGGTCTTTCTCAATTTCACTCACCCTGACTTCTCCTCATCCGGAATATCTGGAAATAAAAGAACCCCACAGTTGACACAGCGCCGCGCTTTAGGGTCATTCGGCGACAAGCAATTAGGGCAGGCCCGATAGTAGCCGCTCAAGATTCGCTCCGGGTCATTCAGAGGCAACCGTGACAATCGCTGAAGTACCGGGTCTTCTTTGGGGATGATCCGCTCCAAAATCAGCACCACCACCAACAGCAACAGCGATGATCCCGTAAGCCAATACCCCACTCGCAAATTACTGACCTGCGTCCATGCCAAGTCATCGTCCACACCAAACGCCGCATAAAACCACGCCATCGAAATAACGGCAAATAACCCCAAGCGCCATGCCAATTTGTACCACAACACCTCATCATAAAACATAATCCCCATTACCCCGCGTACCATGCTGACCATTGCGGTAATCGGCAGTATTGCCAACAAAGCCCAAGGCGAAACCAAACTGTAGGGGAAGTAAAAATTGTCAAATATCCGCTCAATTAAATCAATAGCCGTTCCACCCCGCACATGCCATGGCAAAAATAGCGCAACCAATAAACTCAGTGCCGCCACAAATTGCATCGCATAGGTCGCTCGAAAATACTTGCGCATGGCCGGAATGCCTCCATAATCTAAAGTATACCGCAGGCAGGTTTAACCAAATTGCCCATATTGCAAGGTTGCCTTTTTTTTAGGCGCGGCTTATGCTGGTGAGTGACGCCTATTTTCTCTGCGTCTTTTGTGTCTCTAGCATCTTGGTAGCTTTGTAGCTTTATTGAACAGGTTCTATTATGCAAATAAAACACAGGAGTTCCTCACGACGATGATTCGCCCTGTTACAACAGTAGAAGTCTCTCCTAAACTCCCGCCCGAACTCAAACCCCTCCTTGATTTAGCATACAATTTACGTTGGTCTTGGGATCATGAATCTGTAGAACTTTTCCGTCGCCTTGATGGTGAGTTATGGATTCGTTCTAACTATAACCCGGTCTGGATGTTGGGCCTGATTCCCCAACAAACTCTTGATGCGGTTGCCCGCGACACCTCATTTCTGAATCAACTCAAGCGGGTCGTTGAGAGTTTTAATGAGTACATGACAAGCGCCGATACATGGTACGAGCGCACGCATGGCAAACCCGAAAAACCCCATATCGCCTATTTCAGTATGGAATTTGGCTTGACCACCGCCCTCCAAACCTATTCCGGGGGTCTCGGTGTCTTAGCAGGCGACCATCTCAAGAGCGCCTCGGACTTAGGGCTGCCATTGGTCGGTGTTGGAATGCTTTATCAAGAGGGCTATTTCCAACAGTATCTCAATCAAGATGGTTATCAGCAAGAATCCTATCCCATCAATGACTACGCCAATTTGCCCATTCGACCCGTGATGGGGGCCGATGGCAAACGCCTTGAAATTTCCGTACCGTTGGGCAAAGTCAACGTCTATGCCTACGTTTGGAAAGTGGCGGTGGGCCGGGTCAATCTCTACCTACTCGACGCCAACCATCCTTTGAATTCAGGCGACCTGTATAACCTGACTGACCGCCTCTATGGAGGGGATCGCCGCACTCGTATCCAGCAGGAAATCTTGTTTGGCATCGGCGGCATCCGTATGTTAGAAGCCCTCAATCTGCGGCCCCAAGTCATCCACATGAACGAAGGCCATAGTGCCTTTAGCGCCCTCGAACGTATCCGCATTTTCATGAAAGAAAATCCCGGCATCACGTTTGATGAAGCCCGCAATATCTTGGCAACCGCCAGCGTCTACACTATCCATACCCCCGTGTCGGCGGGTCTGGAACGCTTCGGTTACGATCTGATTGACGAATATCTGACATGGCTGTGGCAGGAATTGGGCCTCACCCGTGACCAGTTCCACGATCTAGGCCGCGAACGCATGGGGACTTATACGCTGTTCTCGATGCCCGTCATGGCCCTGAAGATGTCCGCCGCCACCAACGCGGTCAGCAAACTACATGGTGATGTCTCCCAACAAATGTGGCAGTGGCTCTTCCCCGAAGTGCCTCAGACCGAAGTCCCGATTCAACACGTCACCAATGGCGTACACGTCAAGACATGGGTCAGCCGCGACATGGCAAGTCTCTTTGACCGCTACCTTGACCCCTCATGGCGCACCAACGCCGCCGAAGAAGATGTCTGGAATGAGGTTGACCGTATCCCCGACACTGAAATTTGGCGCGTTCATGAACGGCGCCGTGCCCGCCTAGTGGCCTTTGCCCGTACCCGCCTAAAAGAACAATTAGTGCGGCGTGGTATGTCACAAGCCGAGGTCGAATCCGCCGAAGAAGTGCTGAACCCGGAAGCCTTGACCATCGGCTTTGCGCGTCGTTTTGCCACCTACAAACGCGCTACTCTCTTGTTCCGTGACCCGGTGCGCTTGGAACGGATGCTGAACAATTTTGACCAGCCAGTACAGTTCATCTTCGCTGGCAAAGCCCACCCGCATGACCAACCCGGCAAAGAATTCATCCGTCAGGTGGTCAAATTCGCCAGCGCACCCGAATTTCGCCATTCTGTCATTTTCCTTGAAAATTACGACATGAATGTCGCGCACTATCTGGTTCAAGGCGTGGACGTGTGGTTGAACAACCCCCGTCGCCCTCAAGAAGCCAGCGGCACCAGCGGTATGAAGGTGATTTATAATGCAGGGCTGAATTGTAGCATTTTGGACGGGTGGTGGGCCGAAGCCTACAGCCCCGAAGTCGGCTGGGCCATCGGCAATGGTGAGGAATACAACACCGAACAAGAAGAGCTTCAAGACTACATCGAAAGCCAAGCCCTCTATAACATGTTGGAGAAAGACCTGATTCCACTGTTCTATGATCGTGGGCGCGACAATCTCCCGCGTGAGTGGATGCGTAAGGTCAAAGCCAGCATGAAAACCCTCTCCCCCTTCTTTAACACGGATCGTATGGTCGAAGAATACACGACCAAATTCTATCTCCCTTCTCGTGACCGCATCCAAGCCCTGACCAAAGACAATCTCAAAGATGGCAAGCAGTACGCTGACTGGCTAATTGATGTCCGTCGTGCTTGGCCCAACATCCGCATTCAAAAAGTGCAGGCCTCAGCCGAGCATGTAACCGTTGGTGAAGCCCTCAAGGTGGAAGCATGGGTCAATCTAGGGGCGCTCAAACCCAATGACGTGGTAGTACAGCTTTATTCTGGCTCCCTCGACAGCAAAGGTATGCTGCAAAGTGGCAGCGCCGTTGATATGGAAGCCAATGGCAAACCGCAAGGCTCGCTCTATCATTTCGAGGCTACCCTCAATTACACCCAAACGGGTGAGCAGGGTATTTCCGTCCGTGTCCTGCCCAAACACACCTATCTGGCCGACCCCATTCTGACCGGCCTCATCCACTGGGCTGACAGCGAATAAGAATCAAAAAGGAGGGCCATCAAACCCTCCTTTTGATCTACCCATTTTTACCAATACATCTCAACCGAGGATAACACTACGCATTCGCCGCTACGGATTCAACCACTAAGGCCGCTTCGACATCCAATTCAATCTTGATTTCCTTGCCAACTAGCACGCCACCTGTTTCCAGTGCGACGTTCCATGTCAGGCCGAAATCTTCACGGTTGATCTTAGTGGTGGCATTAAATCCAATGACCTTCGCCCCCCAAGGATTCGTGTTTTCGCCCAAAAATTCCGTGTCCAAAACAACAGGACGGGTCACACCATGAATGGTCAGATCGCCATAGATTTTGCCCGTATTGTCGCCCTTGACTTCGACTTTGGTACTCTTGAAGGTGATGTTGGGATGATTAGCCACATCAAAGAAATCGGCACTCCGCAAGTGGTTATCGCGGTCACTTGCCCCAGTGTTGATGCTATTGGCATCAATCGTAACTTCTACCGACCCCGCCGTCGGATTAGCTGGGTCAAATTCAATCGTGCCGTTGAAATTTTGGAAGGAGCCGCGCACAGTAGTCACCATCATGTGGCGGACAGAAAAATTAATGCCGGTATGTGCAGGATCAATGTTCCACTTAGCCATTGGAAAGCTCTCCCCAGTCGTTCTCTCGTTATTCTTATCATCAAACGGACTGTAGTCCGAATAAATAAAGAATACCATACGACTGGGGGATTGTAAATTAGAATCGCATTAGAAAAGGACGGGAGTCCGTTTACGCCAAAAGCCGCATCACGGTATTGAGGAGGCCATTGATAATCTGGGTCGAGCCGTACCCCATGACCTTACGCTGAAAATACGCCACATGCACATCTAACATAACATACAGCATGTCCGCTGTGTAGTCTACGTCCATCGGGCGGCCTGTTTGAACGAGCAGTGCGCGGATAGTCTGTCGCCACCACAGATGCGCCGGATGGCCCAAGCCCATCGCTTCCATTTGCCCCATTCCCTCGCACAACAGCGACCCGTTGTCTTCGACAAATTGTGCCACCTCGACCAGAAACCAGCACAACGCCTCTACCGGGTCGCCACCCTCACTCAATCGAATGAGCGTCCGTTCCTGCAATTCACGTTGTTCATGATCCAGCAGGGCATGGCACAAATCTGCCTTATCCGTGAAATGCCGATACAGTGTCCCTTTGCCCACCCCCGCCGCATCCGCAATAGCCGACATCGAAACATGTTCGACACCTTGTTCCGCAAACAACTGACGGGCGGTTTTAAGCAGCAGTTCTCGGTTCTTAACCGCGTCGGCACGAGTCGGGCGTAATTCTTCCTGAAGCAGTAGGTTATTCATAGGAGTGTTTCACGTTATTATTGCTAGTCTACCGTTATGGAATCATTCTATCATTATAAGTCAACGTCATAAGAGTCTTATTTGTTCCGTTCGACTTTTTCTATTTCATCCCGCTTTTCCGCCGCGCTCCATTTTTTTAGCAGTTCCACCTCGCGGGTCTCTAATTTGAGCTTCTCGGTCATCTCATGGGCATCCGGCATCTCAAGTGTCACAGGCGAAGTCAGTGGCAGCGACATTTCCACAGTCGTGCCCTGCCCAGCAATGCTTTCGAGCGTCATTTCACCGCCATGTGTCCGCACAATTTTGCGCGACAGGTAAAGTCCCTGACCCGTCCCCGGTGTTTCAATAACTTTGCCATCCGGCAGGGTCGGGGTTCCCCGATAAAACCGTTGAAAGATATTCGGCAGGTCTTGAGCCAAAATACCGACCCCTTGATCTTCCACCCGAATCAGCGCCGTGCTTTTTTCAGCCTGTTCAATCGCCGTAATCTGAATGGTGCTGTTGGGTGGGGAATACTTAATCGCGTTATCTACTACATTCCCGATGGCCCAACGCAGTCGGCGTTCATCCCCCAAGACATAACATGTCTCCGTAGGGAGTTTAACCTCTAGCAATACCTCGGCTGCCGCTGCAGACTTCTTCCATTGGGCCGCTACCCGCCAGATCAAATCGCTCAACAAAATCGCCCTTTGGCCCCGCTCCAAATCCTGCCGATTAATCGTATTCAATTCCCGCAGTTCGCCAATAATCCGCTGCATCGCCCGTGCGTTCCGTGCAATTTCCCGCGCAAACAGCATCAGCGAATCACTCGTCGGGGTTCCGCGCAAATCCACTGCCCGCAAAGCCGCGTCTTGGGCCACATGCGATACGGGTAGATGCACCTCATCCGACAATTTCTCGACCAATGCTTCATGCCGCTGTTCTCGCTGCACTGTCTCAGTAATGTCCCGCAGCGTGACCAATTTTCCAAGCCGCCCCCCTGTTACGGTCACAATTGCGGCAACCTGAGCCTCCAAAATGCGGTCTTGATGCAGTACCGGCACGGGCTGACCCATCGCATACAACCCCGGGGCAAGGGCAGGCCCAAGCGTCTCGGTGGTCGCCGCCGTCAATTGCTGAAACGATGCCGAGCGTAACGTTCGGATGCCGCCAATCAGATTCCGCGCCTGCGTATTCATCATCAACACCCGACCATCACTATCTAAGACAATCAGGCCATCCGGCAGGCTTTCCAAAATCGCAGCCAGTCGTGCATTTTCACGTCGTTCGCGCCGCAGACTTTTAACCATCAAATCGTTCTGCTGCCCCATCACATCCGCAAAATGGTCCAGCGCCCCACCCAACACCCCGATTTCATCATTGGCACGCAAACGGCTTCGAGCATCCAATTGACCTGCTGCCAGCGCCTCCGCCGTCCGTCGAACACGATTAACCCGACTCAACAGACGCACGGTAAATAGATAGAACACAATCAGAATCGCTGCCGTCAAGGTTGCAAAGGTGAGGCTGGTCAATTGGCGGGCCATATCACCGCTATACGCGGCATAGGTCGGTTGATAAATCCCCAGTACCCCAATCGGTTGTGTATCTACGGTAAAGGGGATATACGCCACCTGATAGCGTTCGCCATCGAGCGTGATATTTTCTGTTGGCACCTGCCCCACCAGATTCAACGTCTGGTTTACGGTTTCCAGTGGCAAATGTAGCGCATTCAAAACCGCCTCATTATCTGGCAGGGTAGTACGCAACAAACGACCATCCCCGGCGAACACCGTCAAGTTTTCGGTTGAGGGGCTGTCCAGCGAAGTCAACACATGGTCAAGCCGCCGACCCACCGTCACAATGCCCATCATCTGGTCAGTGGGGCTAAAAATCGGCCCACTTGTCACCAGTATCACGCCTTCCCCGGTCTGCACAAAACCACTGCGCGGCTGCTGGCTCAAGGCTTGAAAAATGGGTTCAAGGGCGGAAACATCGCTCTTTTCCGCAACCGTATAATCCACCAGCCCGTCTATCTCGACGCGCTGTAGGCTGAGGATTTCTTGTGAATCTGCTCCCGTCACGATCACGAGGTCTAAAGCTGCTAGTTCGGCAAGGGGTTCAATCAACGTTTGTAATGCTGGGCCGTTCTGTGCGGCAACATTTTCCCGTACCCCGCTGGTAAACGTGATACGGCGGATTTCTTCCCGCATCTTCACCCCAATTTGGGCGGTTTGGGCGGAGAGGGTCTGGCTTCGCACCAGCACATCCCGCACCTCGTCGTCCTCCTGTGTGCGCATGAGATTTTGTGATACCAGATAGGCTCCGGTGGTCACAATGACCAGCATCACGGCAAACAGGGGGACGAGCAAACGGGTGCGTAAACTCACATAATCGGAAGAGGGCTGGATCGGCTTGGCGCGAAAAGGAATAATGGGCGTGGTCGTTTCATTCTCAAAATCACGCGCGACCACGATTGATTTATTTTTTCGCCCCATAAATCGCCCCACAGAACAATTGTGCTTACCTTAAAGAATGCCCCAAGAAGCATCGGATTGCAAGTCACCCAACAACATTCTAACCAATGGGTTTCCCATATGAAACTATTTGGTTACTCTCTACGTCCTTTATAGTGAGAAATGCAATGGATAGAGTTTTCAAACAAGGATCATTATGCCCTCAAATCAACTCCCTACACGTTTCGGCCTAATCGCCATTACCCTGAGTGTGGTATTGGTGACAATCATGCTCAGTACCGTCGGCCTACAAGCGACGGCTCAATCTGGCCCAACTTCCACTGCCACTCCCAGTGGTGCTGGAACAACCGCCCTCATCGCGGATGATACCAATCCGTATGATGAACCCGCCGAATATTCTGGTGACGCGGAATGGACACTTACCGATCTGACCTTCCAAAGCAATTATCCCAATGGCTTTGAATTCCACGCCAAACCCACCAGCAGCAAAGGCCCGGTCGTATCCGCCTCTGTCCAGTGGTCACATAACCCCCATGCAGATCGGGCACGCACCATCGGTGAGGTAGACGCCAATGGCCTCGCTACTGCCATCTGGGACGCCACCAGCAACCGCGTACCCCCATGGGTCGCCGTCAATTATCGCTGGTCATTTACCGATAGCGCTGGCAACAGTTATCAAACCGAGTGGATTGTGGGCGCGGAATATGAAGACAACACCCGCCAATGGACACGCGCCGAATCCGAAGACATTATCGTGTTTATCGAAGACGGCCTTACCCAAGAAGTGATTGACATGACCTTCGACGCGATGGAGGAACGCCGTCCCGACTTTATCGCCCTCTTTGGTCGCCAACTCGCTTACAAACCACGTGCCATCCTGTTTTTCGATTATGACACCTTCCTAGAATGGCGCGGCGTTACCGTCAACACCAACAACACCATCCTCGCAGGTCAGACCACTGATTATTGGGGTGCGACGGTGCAAGCCTTCCTGTTTGGGGATTTGGAAGAAATGACCTTTGGCACTGTCCCCCACGAAATCGCCCATCTCTATCAGGCCGATCTCTACGATTTCCGTGCGCCGGGGTGGTGGATCGAAGGCAACGCGACCTACTTTGAAATCTCCAAAGGCTACGATTATGAACAGCGGGTGCGTGATCTTGCCTTCTTCTACGACATCCCCCCACTGCTGCAAGGACTTGGCCCCGTCCCCAACGACCTCGGCCCCGATGAACGTGGACGCTTGGGCTATGATATGGGCTATACGTTCAACGAATGGCTAATTGACAACTATGGCCCGGAAGCCCATCTACAAATCGTGCAGTTGCTCGAAGAAGGCGTCTATCGCAATGAATCCGACGAATTTAATGTAATCTTGGAACAGGTAACGGGTCTGTCCATTGCCGAAATCGAACGGCGTTGGCGCACATGGCTCGGTGCATCCCCCGAAGCCCCCACCCTGATTCCAACACCTACCATCGAGATGCGCTTCCCACCCACCGTAACACCCTTTATCTTCCCCACTGCCGCAAGCCAATAGCTTCCCACATCTCAACATTCCGTAGGGAGGGGTCTGTGACCCCTCCAAAACTGGACAGTCATGACCTGTCCCTACGAAAAACGAGCTTCTACTTTATATCCGCATTTAATTGGAAATTTGCACCAACGATATACCCCTATTCTGATTCATTCCCATCGTCGTCCTCATCATCATATTCGCCTATCTCTTCATCAAATTCCTCAAGCGGGGATTTTTGTAAATTGTAGGTAGCGAACAACGCCGCCAATAACATCAATCCCGCCCCCGCCGCCATCAAATACCAGCCTGACCCCTTAGATAGTTTTGCAAAACTACTAACGTCATTATTGTAGAAACTCTGATACATCTCCAAATAGGTATTGGCTACGAGTCCAATATTGATGAACGCCGCAATCCAAATACTTATGGCCTCTTTGGGATGTACGATAAGAACAATTAGAGCGACTGCTGCCCCAATTAATATATTGATACCCAAAAAATTCTCCGCTAGGCTTTCGGCAAAGGTAGGATCGTCTCCATAGATACTTTTGCTCTGCTTGAATGATTCAAAATCAAATAGAGCGCCGTCATTTATACTGTCTTTGCAAGTATCAATTCCATCGGACTCCAGATAGTCAACACATGTGACTGAGGTGAATGCCCCACCTATCACGAGAATCGTTCCAAGAAATAACAGGATAAAAGGCCATTTACCGATCATACGATCTCCTATCACATTTTCAAATTCCTAACGGTCAATTATGGCTATCCCCCATAATCAATGACACCACTTGACAAGTGCATACCGTTTCATTCCCCATATTAATCCACTTTTTCGATATGCACTAACACGATCACCCTATCCCCAGAATTTGCATTCCGCGTCAATCTGATGCACTATATCCCCTGCCGTAGAGCATTACTTTCAAAAAATTACCCGCTAGGATTTTTAGGAGCTTTTGACGCGCCATGAGCGACTTTAACATCAACACCCATGAGTGGTATCATCCCGCCCCTTCCATCGTCGAAAACGCCCATATCCGTGATTACGAAGAAGCCTATAAACGTGCCGCCGCCGACCCCGAAGCATTTTGGGCCGAACGTGCCAGCGAACTCCATTGGTTCGCCCCGTGGGAAAAAGTCCTCGACGCCAGCAACCCGCCCTTTTTTAAATGGTTCGTGGGTGGCAAAACCAACATCGCCTACAACGCCCTAGATCGGCATGTCAAAACATGGCGCAAAAACAAACTGGCGCTGATTTGGGAAGGTGAACCCGGCGATCAGCATACCTACAGTTATTGGCGCTTGTGGCAAGAAACCAATAAGTTTGCCAATGTCCTCCGCAGCATGGGGGTTCGTAAAGGGGATCGGGTCACCATTTACATGGGGCGTGTGCCCGAATTGGTCATAGCCATGCTCGCCTGTGCCAAAATCGGCGCGATTCACTCCGTCGTCTATGGCGGATTCAGTGAACATGCTCTTGCGGATCGTATCGAAGACGCCCAAAGTCGGGTTGTAGTTACCCAAGACGGCTCGTGGTTGCGTGGTCAAATTGTCGAACTGAAAAAAGTGGTAGATGAAGCGGTTCATCGTCAGCCCATTGTCGAAACGGTGATTGTCTTTAAGCGCACCGGGCACGGCGTCAAAATGGAACAAGGCCGCGATTATTGGTGGCATGATTTGATGGGTCTGCCCATTGCCAGCACCCAATATGAAACCGAAGTCATGGACGCCGAAGACCCCCTGTTTATCCTTTACACCAGCGGTACAACCGGCAAACCCAAAGGCGTTCTGCATACGCACGGTGGCTATCAGGTCTACACCAGCACCACCCTCAAATGGGTCTTTGACGTGAACGATGATGACCGCTATTGGTGCGCCGCCGACCCCGGTTGGATTACCGGACACAGCTATATCGTCTATGCGCCACTGATTTTAGGCGCGACAGGCTTCCTGTACGAAGGCGCCCCCAATCATCCCTACCCCAACCGTTGGTGGAAGATGATTGAATATTACGGCATCAGCATCCTCTACACCGCTCCCACCGCCATTCGCGGCTTGATGCGTTTTGGTGAAGCATGGCCCAATCGTCATAACCTCAGCAGTTTGCGCTTGCTCGGGTCAGTGGGCGAACCCATCAACCCCGAAGCGTGGAAATGGTATCATCGCGTCATCGGCAAGGAACGCTGCCCGATTATGGATACATGGTGGCAAACCGAAACAGGCGGTTTTATGATTACTCCCTTACCATCGGTGGGCCTCAAACCCGGCAGCGCTACCCGTCCCTTCCCCGGTATCGAAATTGATATTGTGGACGATAACGGCGATCCCTGCCCGCCCGGTGTGGATGGTAAACTGGTTATTAAGAAACCATGGCCCAGTATGTTGCGTACCGTCTATGGGGACGACCAGCGTTACGTGGATCAATATTGGAAAGCCTATGCCAAACAGGGTTGGTATCTCGCAGGTGACTCGGCCCGTTTTGACGAAGATGGCTATGTCTGGATCATCGGGCGTATTGACGACGTGATCAAAGTCAGCGGCTATCGTCTGGGCACTGCCGAAATTGAATCCGGTTTGGTTAGTCACGCCGCTGTCTCCGAAGCCGCTGTAATTGGGGTGCCAGATGAAATCAAAGGCAGCGTCATTTATGCCTATTGTATTCTGCGGCAGGGTTGGGAAGCCAATGCCGAATTGGTGGATAAGCTGAAAGAACATATCCGCCACGAGGTTGGCCCTATTGCTGTCCCAAGCAAAATCGAATTTGTGGATAAACTTCCCAAGACCCGCAGCGGTAAAATTATGCGACGTGTGTTAAAAGCACAGGCACAAGGGTTGCCGTTAGGTGATTTGAGTACACTTGAGGAATAATTTACATGCAAGATCCAAATCGGGGACGGCGGACAAGCCGTTCCCCCAAATCTTCACCACCTGCTAAACGTCCCTCACAGTCATATCGTGACCCGCGCCGCGACGAAGCACCAGACGATTATGACGATCCACGTTATGCCGACAGTGAGTCAAGTCCAGCCCACAAGAGAGGCGGGTTTAGCCTCAATTGGCAGGATATTCTGTTTGTAGGGTTGCTCGTATTGGCAGCGGCACGCGGGGCTAGGAATAAGGATGGTGATGGTTGCCTCCCCGGCAAAGGCTGCCAGCGGGTAACACTTTTGCTCGTCACCAGTGCTGCACTCATTGGTGGTGCGATTTACCTTTCAAGCATTGACCAAGACACCTTCAGTAATCAATTTATCGGTGGGATGGCCTGCATTGGCACGCTTTTGTGTTTTGCGAGTGCGGGCACCATGTTACTTGTCCTCTTTGGCATCGTGCGCCTCATCAATCTCGACCTCACACCGGACAACGCCATGAATGAGGCAGGTGGTCTCTTGGGCAATATCTTTGGCGGCATTTTGGGCGACGACAGAAAACGTTAATCTTTGATTCCATAATACGGTATCAAAGAAGTGACAATTTCCCTGCATCAGTTTCTTGCAGGTAAATTGCCACCTCCGCGTTTTTCCAGTCCCTAAGTGGAAAAATACGAGATGCCTCGCCAATTTGAGGAGTCAGAGATCGTGGAAGATAATCCAGTTATTGCCCTGTTTTTCGTACTCGGCATCATGATTATCGCCTCTCGCATTGGTGGTACATCGGCTCGCCGATTCCGTCAACCACGTGTCTTAGGGGAGCTAATTGTCGGCATTTTGCTTGGCCCGACCCTGCTCGACTTCCTCCATCTAAATCTATTCGATCTTAAACAGGCCGAACTCAGCGAGACTATTCATCAACTCGCTGAGTTGGGTGTGCTGCTACTGATGTTCAAAGTCGGCTTGGATGTCCATCTAAAGGAACTTGCCAAAGTCGGCAATGTGGCAATTGTGGCAGGTCTCGTAGGCGCAATTCTGCCAGTTCTAATGACTGTGCCTTTAGCAATGGCATTTGGCGAAAAATGGCAACCTGCCATCCTTGCAGGGGTTGTATTATCCGCCACTTCGGTGAGCATTTCAGCGCAGGTACTGCTCGAAATCGGCGTCCTACGTACCAAAGAAGGTAATGCCCTGCTTGCGGCAGCATTGGTAGACGATATAGTCGCTATTTTGCTGGTGTCATTGGCAATCCCCCTCACCAGTGGTGGGCAAATCCACGCGGTAGAATTGGCCGAAATCGTATTACATATGGTGCTTTATCTTGTCGGTGCTTTGGTCGTAGCATGGTTCGGTATTGCCCGTCTCATCAACTGGCTCAATCAATGGCCTGACATCAAGGCGTCGTATGGGATACCAGCTATCGCATTGGTTTTGGCGCTCTTTTTTGGCTGGTCAGCGGCCTATTTGGGTGGGATCGCAAGCATTACCGGGGCATTTATCGCTGGTTTAGGCCTTAGTCGCGCCCATGAAAGCGTCAAACATCAGATAGATGTCGCCACCACCAACATTGCCTATGCCTTTTTAGTACCCGTTTTTTTTATCAGCGTCGGCCTTCAAACCGATCTCAGCATCTTCCCATTGAGCGCCCTCCCCTTTGCCATCCTACTTTTAATCGTAGCCGTTGCCTCCAAAGTCTTGGGGTGCGGCGTCGGGGCGAACCTGACAGGGTTCACGCGCCAAGAATCTCTGCGCTTAGGGGTATGCATGGTTTCACGCGGCGAGGTCGGCTTGATTATCGCTTCATTGGGTTTAAGCAGTGGAGTTTTTATCGCTGATGATCCACTGTTTGCGTCGCTATTTTTGGTGATTATACTGACGACTGTGATGACGCCTCCTCTGGTACGTCGCTCGTTTCACGAATCCACACCCGTTCGAGAGGTCAATCGAAAAAATGTCCAAACTGGTAGTTCTGATTACCGCCCGGATTGAAGAAGGTCACACGATTGGCGAGGCATGGCAGCAAGCCGGAGCACCGGGAGTAACGCTAATCGAAGGTCACGGACTGCGCCGTCTCCAAGAAGCCACCCAGCACACCGAAATTCTATCCGGCACGTTTTCACTCCTTGAGGTCTTTAGGCAGGTAGATATCAGCAGCTTGATTATTTTTACGGTGCTGGACGAAGATTGGCTGGTAGATCGTATCCTTGACACGACTGAAAAAATACTGGGTGATCTACGTCAAGCCAATAATGGTATCGCCTTCGTCATCAATCTGGAACGTACTGTCGGGATAAATCGCTACTGAAAGTGGCAAACGGGTTATATAACCCACCTTCATAATCTGATCATAGACAACCTCTCCGTAGGTTGTTTTTATTTCCCCTGCCCAGCGATATACGCCTACAAATAGCAAAATCCTTTAATACCAATCTCAAAGAGCCTATTGTCTTAAAAATTCAATGTGAAATCTCCTATGTCCTTACAAATACAAGGGCGCTATTGACTTGTCAGTCATATAATCTTCAATGTTGATCAACATTATTTGTGTACATTGACAAATCAAGTATGGGTCATTTGTGCATCTTGCCAAAAAATGATCTTTTAAATCTCTTTACCATGTTTCTATCAAAAAAAATTAACACCAGCGCCAAACAAAGTTATTTGGTTAAAAAGATCATTTTAGGCGCTCACCCAAAGCTATACTGTTGTACCCATTCCTTTGTGCCATTGCAGACCGATGAACATAGTAAGGTGGAGCCTCATGTCAAACTATTTAGAGCCTGAAAAAG
Source organism: Chloroflexota bacterium (assembly GCA_013112715.1). GTDB lineage: Bacteria > Chloroflexota > Anaerolineae > Aggregatilineales > J027 > CFX10. The sequence continues at coordinate 26,171 of JABFGB010000002.1, read as the reverse complement.
TACCATCCGCGAATCTACTGATGGGTTATGTGCAATCCATCCCAACCGAAGCCCTTACCAAGTGGCTCCCCGACAACCCCTACACTAGGAAATTAACCATCTGGGCAACAAGTGTGATTTTCACCGGGCTGTTTGCGGCGATGATGCTTCCTAACGGAGAAATGGCCGTCGCCCTTACTGCCCTCATTACCGCCATTGCAGGCACTATTCTGTTTGGTGAAGAGCGGATGCCATTGGTTATTGTGGGCTTAATGATGCTCCCATTAGGTGGCCTCGGTGATTTTCACGGTATTGTTGAAAACATGGAGTGGGTGCTGTTTATCAAACTTGTGGCCTTGCTGACATGGGTAGACTTTTTGAACCACACCAAATATTTTGAACACCTGATTGAACGCTATTTACCCCGCCAACTGCATGGTTTCCCCCTCATTGCCCTTTTATGTACATTGGCTGCCTTCTCTGCTGCTTTGATTGATGAAGTCAACTCCATTGTGCTGTGGTACTTTGTGACCAAAGCGATTATCGGCTTTACCCCCAAAGGGAAGCTAAAATTAAAAGCTGCTTCGTGGACAGCGATTGTGATTTTGTTGGTAAGTGCGACCAACATCGGTTCACAATTTTTGCCATTGGGGAATCCGGTAGGCATTGCCATTTCGGTCATTTCCGGCTTATCAGCAGTGGACTTTATTACCTACGCATGGTTACCGGGAATCGTGACTCTCATCTATTTCAACTTGCGAGTTCGCTATAGATTCCGAAGCCTCATCTGGGAATTTAAATCCGTCACCGTCGAAGACTCTGATTTTGAAGTATTAGAAGAACATATGGATCAGTACGAAGTCATTGAATACGAGGAAACGCCGACGAGCAACGCAACCCATCCGGTTGAGCATAAAGCCGTACCGATTCCAATTCTGCACAGTCTATTCGGTATTGGGGTCATTGGTTTGGTGCTGGCAACTCCCGTCTCCAACTTTTTCAACTACAGCCCAGAGACTGGCTTGGGTATCTTTGTTCTAGCCCTTTTCGCTGGCACGCTGTTCGTTGGCAGCAACTTCGGGCGGCATACCGAACTTGTCCTACGCGAACTCCCGTGGAACACCTTGTTCTTCATCGTCTTTTTATTCGGGATCGCGCATGGACTAGAAACCAGTGGCCTAACCGAATCGGCAGCAGAACAAATTTATTCCACCTTTGGGGCAAATGAAATTGCGGTCAGAGTGGTGATTGTGTTGGTTGCTGCACTGGTGACAGCTTTTATGGACAACGTAATTGCTGTTGCCGTAATTGCGCCAATCATCATTGCACTCGGAGATCGGGGGTTTGAAACGCATGGCTTGTGGTTCTCATTGCTATCCGCAGCAGTCGTGGCGGGCAATCTGACCCCCATCGGCAGCACGGCCAATATTATCGCCAATGCCAAAATCAAATCAAGCTGGGGTAGCTGGTGGAAAACCGGTGGCATATTGGCGGTAGAGTGCCTAATCGTCAATCAAGTCCTGCTTTACCTGTGGGAACAGGTCATCCGCTGATTAATCCACCTAAAACAAGCCCATCTTAGCAACGGTGGGCTTCATTCATCTCTTCTGCCGATTTCCATCCAAATGCGAATTTATACCAAGAATGATGGTTTGTGGGTTATTGTTGGGCTAAAAATGTTGAGTGATTGGGAGTTTCTGGATTTTTGTGAGGGGGTTTATTGATAGAGCAGAGGATTTATCTGCTCCTTATTATTTAGCTGTGGGACCTGGACTCGAACCAGGACTAATGGATCCAGAGTCCACTGTTCTGCCGATTAAACTATCCCACACTATTTAGTTGTAAATCGCATTGTAGCATGGTCAGACCCCACTGACAAGGGTATTCAACAATGACTACTCAGGCCGATATACAAAGCCGGGGCTGCCCAAATACATCCCCCCATCCATATTGATGCACAACCCTTCCGCATAAATATAGGGGGTTGAGATCATCTCCGATGCCTGCCCCGACATTTTGGTAATCGGGGTATGCCCATGAATAATTTGTCGGGTACGACTGTCTCCATAGCGCTGCATAAACTCGGCGGCCCTGCTGAAATCCCGAAAGGTAAATCGCTCGGCAAAATCCTCTAAAAGCCGATCGAGACCTTCGGTATCTTTATCTTCAAACAACTGATGGAAAACAAAATTGACTTCATCAATCGTCCGGCCATAGCGGGTATAAAACCACGCATCGGCATGAACCACCAGCAGTTTACCCAGCGTCAGCATGGCAGGCAACTGCATCAGCCAATCAATATGGGAAACCCTTAGCCGTTCCAAATCGGAGGTCTTGCCGCCATTACGCCGCCAATTTGCCAAAAAAGTTGAGCCATCATAGGCCAGCACTGCCTGCGGAAAAAAATGAACGGCCACCATGATCAGATCATGATTACCTAATACGGCCAATACTTGCCCACCTGCATCAGCCGCCTCGTGCTGCAAGCGCATTACAAAATCAATTGCCCCAATGCCATCCGGCCCACGATCTACAAAATCCCCCATAAAACACAGGGTCGCCTCTTGGCCTATCCAGCGTAGTTTTTCATCCACCAATTTCGCATTTCGCAGCAGGGTCGTAAGTTTGTCTAAATGCCCATGCACATCACCCACAAAATACGTATTTCCCATATCTATCCACCTCAGATTATGCCAGTGCTGGCGACTGCCCCTCTTTGTGTCGTTCATATGCTTGAATTTCGGCCTCCAAACTTGGCGGAAAGAGGCGCTTCCGAAAAATCAACGCCAGAACAATCCCGACCATCACCCCAAACCACACTTGGAAAATACCAATCATCAAGACGGCAGCCCCCGTCGCACTTCTTTCCATCGCCACAATCCCTGACAACATCGCGCCAACCGTCAGTTCGCGTCCGCCAGCCCCACCCGGCAACGCACTCAACGCCGACACGACCACTGAAAAGCCGAGAATAAACACCGCTTGGACAAACAACATCGTCGAAGCTGTTTCACCCAGCCCTAGCAACATCAAGTAAAATCCCACGCAGTCGCAAAAGTAGGCTCCGACGCCAAATCCAACCGTCCGGGCGATATGGCGCAGACGAGCCATTTCATAGCTGCTCTCATAGATCACGTGTAACGACTGCTGGAATCGGCCTATGAAGGGCAAGTAGGCTATCCATTTGATAAGGGTCAACGCTAAAGGGCGCACCTGCACCACTGCAATCACCAGTGCCATAAAGACAATTGCAAATACTATGAGACCCTGCACATAACCCTGACTGATAGCATCCGACTCAAATAAGTCACCGCCGCCAGCAAACGCCGAAACCATTACCAACAACACCACTGCAATACCATCCACCAGCCGTTCCGCGACGATAATGGGTACGGTACGGGTGGCGGGTACTCCAGTCATATTTTTGAACACCAGCGCCTTGATAACCTCGGCTGCCTTGCCCGGACTCAACGCGAGGGGCAGGCTTGCCAACCACAAAATGAAACTGTCCTGTAGCTTTACCGTCGCAGGTTGTGTTTCGGTTGCGGGTCGTGTTTTTCCACGCAACGTCGCCTTAACGCCAATGACGCGCAAAAAATACTGCCATTCACAATAGCGCAGCACCCAATTGACAAATTTGAGGCCAATAACAGGCAGGAATATCCACAATGGAAATTCACCTAGTTTTTTTGCTAGATCACGGGCATTGAAGAAAACAACCACACCAACCACCACTGCCAGCATAAAAATGAGGCTGCCAATGACTTGATTTCGATATTTTCGCATTTTTGCATACTCGCATATTTGCCTATAGATGCCTTTATCAGCATAGACGACCTACTGTATAAGCGTCAATGTCTAAACTTCTCAGGCAACCAGATCGAAAGTTGCGAAAAGGCCCATTTCTCGCCATACTAGACATCCAATGAGTGTTATCCTTCTATTATTTTTCTTGGGTAAGGAGTCTGGTCATTCATGGCAAGTCGCCCTATTACAGTCGGCACGTATAATGTCAATAACCTGTTTGACCGTTTTGACGATCCCTATAGTTATAGTGATGACACATGGAGTCCACGTGCCACCAAAGCCAAAGACCTTGACCAGTTATTCCAATTAGGTCAACGCCTACGTGAAGATGAGCCAGACGTATTGGCGATGCAAGAAGTAGAGGACAAAGGCGTTCTTTATGAATTTAACGTCGCCCAGTTAGGACGCCATTTTAAGGATTTGGCACTGATTCCGGGGAATGACCCACGCGGCATTGATGTGGCCCTTGCCAGCACCCTGCCCCTCGGTCAAGTGGTGTCCTATCAATTTATCCGCGACAAAGACACCGGACGCAAACTGTTTTCGCGTGACTTACTCGAAGTCGAAGTGATGCACCCGGATAATCCTTATCAGCGGCTGTTCACCATTTTTGTCAACCATTTCAAAAGTAAATTTATTGACCCTAAAGTCAAAGCGGCTGATCGTCCGGCAGAACAAGCCGAAAATGACCGCCTGCGTTGGAAACAAGCCACCGCCGTTGCCCAAATAGTCAAAGCGCGTTTTCCCAACCCTAACGACTTTTTTATCATCGCAGGTGATCTAAACGACACTCCCGATGCGGCCACCCTTGCACCTCTTTTACGAGACCCCCAACTGCGTTTATTTAACGTGCTAGATTTGGTTCAAGATACCTCTAAACGCTGGACACACTATTGGAAAGCCCAAAAGGAATATAGTCAGCTAGACTATTTGCTGCTTTCCCCTGCCCTCGCCCAGTATATTGTGCCGGGGTCGGTGCAGGTCGTTCAAAAAGGATCTATCGGGGGGTCAGATCACCGTCCGGTGTATGTCAAACTACAACTCTTTTGATTGCTTCTTTTTTATGTCGTTTTCGAGCTTGGGAGGTTCTGAAACATGAGAACTCGCGCTGTATTGTTGGCAGGTGGTGAAGGCACACGCTTGGGGGTATTGACCGCAAAACGCGCCAAACCTGCCGTACCTTTCGCCGGAAAATATCGCATTTTAGACTTTGTACTCTCCAATTGCGTTAATTCCAATATTTTTGATGTTTTGGTGCTGACCCAATATCGCCCCCACTCTCTCAATGAACACATCGCACGCGGTGAGCCGTGGGACTTAGACCGATCTTTCTCCGGCGGGGTGCAGTTGCTTCAACCCTACAAGGGCCGCAAATCCACCGACTGGTACAAAGGCACAGCTGACGCGGTGACACAAAACCTAAATTTTGTACGTCGTGGCGCACCTGATAACATTTTGATTTTGTCCGGCGACCACATCTACAAAATGGATTATTCCGAACTGATTGACTATCATGAATCCAACGACGCCGATCTTACCATCTGTGTCATTGAGGTCCCCATGCACGAAGCCAGCCGTTATGGGATTATGTTCACCGACGACAAAATGAATGTGCTGGAATTTTATGAAAAGCCCAAGAATCCCCCCGGCAATCTTGCCAACATGGGGGTATATGTCTTTAAGACCCCAGTGCTAGATTATTATTTGCAGCAGGACGACGCCGATGAAAATTCCGACCACGACTTTGGCAAAAACATTATCCCCAAGATGATTAGCGACAAACTGCGGGTCATCGCCTACCCCTTCAAAGATTATTGGGTAGACGTGGGAACCTTGGGGGCTTATTGGGAAGCTCATATGGACTTACTGCGTAATCCCCCACTGCTTGACTTGAATGACCGCAGTTGGGTCATCCACACCCGTTCCGAGGAACGCCCCCCGGTTAAAGTGGAGCGCGGGGTTGAACTCATTGACAGTATGGTCACGAGTGGTTCAATAATTTCCAGCCGTGCCTATGTTGAACGCAGCGTCCTCTCGCCGGGGGTAATGGTGGGGCCGGGGGCAATTATCCGTGAGAGCATTATTTTGACAGATGCCTATATCGAAGCTGGCGCGGTAGTCGAACGCTGCATTATTGATAAGCAGGCCGTCATTGGCGAAAATACCCGGATTGGTCGCCGCAGCGAAGAAACCAACCCCGAAAAATTGCAGCTAACCAGCGTGGGCAAAAGCGCCCGTGTACCCGCCAATTTCACCATTGGAGCAAATGTCATTATCGGCAGTGAGGTGGACATTGAAGACTTCGATAAATTCCCAGACCGAATTGTGCCAGACGGCGCACGAGTAGGCTATCTGGGGCCAGATAAATAGTAATGATGAGACAGATTTCGAAATACCTGCTGATGAGTATGCTGTTGCTGGCTTTCGTCAGCAGTCCCTTTACCAATATTACAAAACACCCAACCCAGCACACCGCCTACGCCGATGATTCCATTGAACAGCGGGTAGACGAGTTGATCCGCAAGATGACGTTGGAGCAAAAGGTTGGGCAGATGTTTATGGTCAGCATCTATGGCACCCGCATGTCTGACCCCAACGAGCGTTTTCTGCGCCAATATCAACCCGGTGCGATTGCATTGTTTGGCTCGAACCTCGACTATCAATCCACCACCGAAACCACCGACTACATCAATGTGTTGCAGCAAATCGTCATCGAATCCAGCGGCATCCCGATGTTGGTCGCAGTAGATCAAGAAGGGGGACGGGTATGGCGGCTGGTCAATGGTTTTACCCATTTCCCCGAACCCCTCTATCTCGGTGCGGCGGCTGATCCCAATATCGCCTATGCGGTTGGACAGGCGTTGGGGCGCGAAATCAAGGGCGTCGGCGTCAATATGAATCTTGCCCCCGTCGTGGATTTAACCACCCGCTTTGATAACCTCACCCCCACCAGCGTGCTGTTTCAGCGCACGATGGGCGAAGACCCGGTTGTAGTGGGTGAACTTTCCGGGATGCTGGCACGTGGCATGGCCGATGCTGGCGTGATTGGCGTGGTAAAACATTTCCCCGGTCACAGCCCCACCCGTACTGACAGCCATACGGATTTAGCGGTAGTAGATATTGACCGCCAGACCTTTGAGGAACGTAATTTGCGGGCGTTTCGACTGGCAATTGAATATGGCGCGGAAGTTGTGATGGTCGGCCATCTGTATTATCCAGCGATTGAACCCGTCGAAAATTTACCCGCCTCGCTCTCCCCTACCATGATGGGCATTCTCCGCCACGATTTGGGATTTGATGGGGTCATTATGACCGACGCCCTCGGCATGGGTGCGATTCTCAATCATCATAATGCTGAGGATGCGGCACTTTTGGCAATTGACGCCGGGGCAGATATTTTGGCAATGGGGCCAAACATGGCCTTCGCCAAACAAAAATCTTCAATGGAAGCGGTGGTCACAGCGGTCAACAGCGGCGAGTTATCCGAAGGGCGCATTGATGAATCGGTACGACGCATTTTATTGTTAAAGGCCCGCCATCATTTATTGGACTGGGAACCCCTGGATTCCTCCGACCCCGCCACCCGCATCCAGCAGGAATTAACGTCCCCGGTCATGACACAGGCATTTGAGTCAGCGGTTACGGTCTTGCAGGATAAAAATGGCCTGCTGCCCCTCCGCCCCACCGATAACGTTGCGCTGATTTTCCCTGCTATCTACAACGACATCGGCAAAACGTGTAGCCAATATCTGCCCGATGCCGAGATTTTAGGCTATACCTATTTCGTCGCCGATTGGGAATACGTCAGCACCCGCAAATTGGGCGAGTCGGCTGATAAAATTATCATTTTTGTGGAGACGCTCTACGTCAACACTGAGCAAGCCGCCCTGATTGAGCGCCTGCCCCCTGAAAAAACAGTAGTGGTTTCGCTGGCGACCCCATACGATTGGGAATTTATCAAACCGGAGTTCAGGCCAAGTGGCTATGTAGCAGCATATGCCAACATTCCCGAAGCCCAACAAGCCGTTTGTCGAGTCTTGGCGGGTGTCGTGCCCACACGCGGAATGCTGCCCCTGACCATGACCGATTTTAATATCGGCTCAGGCTTGGTGTATGATGCTCAACCCATCAGCACCGCCTCCAATCCGACTCCACAAGGCGATATGGTTATAACGCCCACCCCGTAAATCGAAGGGGTGATTTCCTATCCATCGCCCCTCCCCCAGATTTATCAACTCAATCGCTCAATAATCGTGCCTGTCCCTAAACCACCTCCGCAGCACATGGTTTGCAGGCCATAGCGTTTGTCATGGGTCTCCAAAGAATGGAGCAGTGTCGTCATCAATCTTGCACCAGATGCTCCCAGTGGATGCCCCAACGCAATCGCCCCGCCATGTGCATTCACCCGGCTCATATCGGGGCGATATTCCTTCTCCCACGCCAACACGACTGTCGCAAACGCCTCATTGATTTCAATCAGGTCAATATCATTCAGTGTCAACCTAGCCCGATCCAACACCTTGCGTGTCGCCGGGATAGGGCCACTGAGCATCAATACCGGGTCAACACCCACCAGCGTTTGGGCTACGATTCGAGCACGGGGTTTAAGGCCAAATTTTTTAGACGATTCCGCATCCATCACTAGAAGCGCTGCCGCCCCATCGGAAATCTGGCTGGAATTTCCGGCGGTCACAATGCCATTTTCTTTAAAGGCGGGTTTCAGGGTTGCCATTTTTTCTAGCGAGGCATTGGCGCGGAAGCCCTCATCATTGCAGATAGTGACGCGATTGCCGTTTTCATCCACCGTTTCGACGGGCACAATCTCGCGCGAAAACCAGCCCTGCTGCGTGGCATGAGCTGCCCGTTGATGGCTTTGCAGGCTAAATTGATCGGCCTCATTGCGTGTGATATGCCATTTTTCCGCCATCATCTCCGCCGAATCGCCTTGATGCGTAATCGGATAGACATTCAAAATTTCGGGTGTATAGGGAAATCCCGGCCCATTTTTGATGGTCGAGAGCATCGGCACACGCGACATGCTTTCCACCCCGCCAACTACCATCACGTCGGCCTGACCACTGGCGATCATGCCATAGGCCAGATTGAGCGCCTCTTGGCTCGACCCGCATTGGGTATCAAGCGTCGTAGCCGGGACATCAATCGGCAGTCCGGCGTGCAACCACACCTGACGCCCCACATTGACGGCCTGTTCGCCTGCCTGTGAGACACACCCCCACAGCACCAACTCTATTTTCAATGGGTCAAGCCCTGTGCGGTCAAATATCGCCTTGACCGGAATCGCCCCCAACGCAACCGCATGGAGCCGACTAAGCCCGCCATCACGTTTGCCTGTTGGGGTACGAGCCGCGTCAACAATCACCACTTCACGCGCCATAAAATTCACTTCCTTTGCTTGCTCTACCTTGTCAGCGATAATAACCGATGTACTATAGTGGTCGCCAAAAATTGTGGATTTTACGAGAGGTTTCTCTCCCACCGATGAAAAACAAAACACCTATGCCCACCCTAGACGAAGAACGTGCCCTCTATGCCGATGGGTATCAATTTATTGCCGGAGTAGATGAAGCCGGACGCGGCAGCATCTTTGGCCCGGTTTGTGTCGGTATGGTCGTCCTGCCCTCGCAAAATTTGGATGACTTGGTACAGGAATTAAACGAGGTGCGTGATTCCAAAAAAATCTCGCGGCCTAAGGTCTACCGGCTGTCCGAAAAAATCAAAGAGGTCGCGGTCAGTTGGGGCGTAGGAGCGGCTTCGGCGCAAGAGGTGGACAAAATCCGCATCACAGCGGCGGTGTCGGAGGCGGGGTATCGCGCCTATGCCGATTTGCAGAACCACACCCCGCTAAAAATTGATTATTTGTTGACGGACAGTCGCATGAATTTATCAAAACTCGCACTCCCCGCCAAAGCAATTGTCAAAGGCGATATGCTGTGCCTTTCGATTGCCTGTGCCGCCATCCTCGCCAAAACTCAACATGATATTTTGGTGCGACAGCTTGCCGAACAATATGACGAGGTATATCAGCTACAAACCAATGTCGGGTATGGCACAGCTGCCCATATTTATGCGGTTCGGAAATATGGTCACACCGACCACCACCGCAAAACGTTTATTCTAAAGGCCCGTCAACTGCCACTGCCTGAATAGGGTTTGTTTAAATCCAGCGCCAGTTCAATCCCAACCGGGCAGTGATCCGATCCCATCACGTCCGCCAAAATGACGGCATCTTTGAGGGCAGGTTTCAGTTCAGGGGACATGATGAAATAATCCAACCGCCAGCCGATGTTCTTTTCGCGTGCGCCAGATCGCACCGTCCACCATGAATAGCGCCCTGTGGCATCGGGATACAGGTGACGGAAGGTGTCTACATAGCCCAGTGTGCCAATCACTTTGTCCAGCCATGCCCGTTCTTCTGGCAAGAACCCAGAATTTTTCTCATTCTGCTTGGCATTGGTCAAATCAATTGCTTGGTGGGCGATATTGACGTCTCCACAAAAAACCACTGGCTTGCCTTTGGTGCGGCAGTTTTCGCAATAACCAATAAACGCCTCGCTGAATGCCAACTTAAAGGCGACACGCTCCGGGCCAGTCGTGCCGCTGGGAAAATAGGCATTGATGAACGTAAAGGCCGGATATTCAACCGTCAGTACCCGCCCCTCAATATCGAATTCAGACAGGCCCATGCCATACGAGACTTCCAACGGTTCGACCTTGCTGTAGACCGCCAAGCCACTGTAGCCTTTTTTCTCAGCTGCTACCCAATAGGATTTATAGCCTGTGACCTCGCGCAGAGCAGCCTCTAATTGGTCAGGATGGGCTTTGGTTTCTTGCAATGCCAAAATATCCGGGGATACCGAGGTGAACCAAGCTAAAAAACCTTTTTTATAGACCGCACGAATCCCATTTACATTCCACGAAAGTAGTTTCGTCGTTGGGCCAGCCATTGAATTTTCTCCTTCAAATAGGGACTGTCGCATTTTAGCAGAAATTTGCGAAAAACCGAACACCTGTTTGCTTGCATATTGCTTAGGGTGGGATGGGTTCGTTACAATATGACACGCACCAGAAACGGAAGAATCAATGACGAACACAACTTGGCAAAAGCAATTGACGATTTGGTATCAAGCTGCCCGTCCGCGCAGCCTGACGGCGACCTATATCCCGGTGGCGCTCGGCGGCGTGATGGCTTGGGAACACGATCAATTTAATCCATTGCGCTTTTTATTGGCGCTAATCGGGGTGCTGTTTTTGCAAATCAGCGCCAACTTGCTCAACGAATATTTTGACCATAAAAAGGGTGCGGATGAAGGCAAAACACACGGACTCGGCATGATTATCGCACGCGGCGTCCTCACCCCGCGCCAAGTTTTGATCGGTGGTGTGGTCACATTGGCGCTTGGCTGCTTAATTGGCCTCTATTTCGTCGCTATCACCGGGCCGTTGGTGTTATGGATTGGGGTTGCCGGAGCAGTCGTCGTGATTTTATATACAGCTGGCCCGCTGCCATTGGCCTATATTGGGTTAGGCGAACTGGCAGTCTTTATTTTTATGGGGCCGCTGATTGTGTTGGGCACGTATTATGCGCTGGCGGAGGAGGTCAATAATGACACCATTTGGGCCTCGCTACCCATCGCCTTTCTGGTCGCCAACATCCTGCACGCCAATAATCTGCGCGACTTGGATGCTGACCAAGCCAGAAATAAACGCACGCTAGCCGTTATTTTTGGGCGGCAATTTGCGGTCTTGGAATATCAATTCCTGACGGCGGGGGCATTTATCTCGACGCTTATTCTGGTCATTCTCAATATCGCGCCGGTAACAACCCTGATTATCATTTTCCTGCTGGCAGAAGCATGGGTACTCGGCGTGATGGCCCAACACAAAGATAATCCCGCTGAACTGCATCAAGTGTTTGTTCGCACCGCCCGTCTGCATCGCTGGTTTGGCATCACCTATGTCGTCGGCTGGTTGATCGGAGTTATTTTAGATTAAGGGCCGTATCGAAATGCAAAATCCCACCTCCCGCCAACCAGCACTTTTCCCGGAATACACGACCCAATTTCCTTCGACTCGGTATCAAGGGAGCAAGGCAAAGTTGGCGGATTGGATTTGGCAGCAAATCGAACAGTTGCCCTTTACCACCTGTTTAGATGCGTTTGGCGGGACAGGAGCAGTTGCCTATCGCTTGAAACAGGCCAATAAACAAGTGACCTATAATGATCTTTTGCGCTTTAATTATTATTTTGGCCTTGCCCTCGTCGAAAACAGCCACACTTTCCTAGAACAATCGGATATCGAATGGATACTCACCTTCCATACCAATATCGAATATCCCGATTTCATCAGCCAAAACTTTTCGGGCATCTACTTTACCGACGATGAAAACGGGTGGCTTGACCGGACAATCAGCAACATTCGGCAACTGCAAGACCCCTATAAATTTGCGCTGGCTTTCTTTGCCCTATGCCAAGCCTGCATTGTGAAACGACCCTATAATCTATTTCATCGCAAAAATCTATATGTCCGGTTGGCAGAAGTTGAACGTACCTTTGGCAACAAGACCAGTTGGGATAAACCGTTTGAGGAATGGTTTAGGATATTCGCCGAAGAAGCCAACCAAGCCATCTTCGACAATTCTCGGCAGAATTCCGCAATTCATTACGACGCAAGTCAGGTTCCGGGTAATTTTGACCTTGTTTACATTGACCCGCCCTATACCCACCCCAACGGCACAGGAACAGATTATTTGGGGTTCTACCATTTTTTGGAGGGCCTAACCGTATATAATGAGTGGGGTCAACATATTGACCGCAAATCCAAGCATCTGCGTCTCAAAACACGCCCTAATCAGTGGGTCAATAAAAATACGATGACAGCGGCATTTGAGGAGGTATTTGAACGTTTTCAAAACAGCATTCTAGTGGTCTCCTATCGCAGCGATGGCATTCCATCCGAGTCTGTTTTGGTGGATTTATTGAAACGGTATAAATCCAATGTGGTGGTAAGCCGTTTTGGGCAATATCAATATGCACTCTCGAAAAATGTAAATTCTGAGGAAATTCTCCTTATTGGAACATAACCCATGCAGAAAACGGTTTTCAGAGAGCAATTGACAAACTATTTCAATAGATTTGCCAATACCCTAGCCACATCTGATGGTGAATGGGTCGTAAAAGGCCTGATTGATGTCTATCGCAATATTTATAGCCTTTCGATAGACACCAAAATCGTTTCCAAAATTATTGAATTGATGTTATTCCCCACCCTCTCCGAGTTTGCGGCTTCCCACGATTATCAGATGGTATTGAGTAGTCATCAAAATCACTACCCGGACATTACTTTTATAGGTACGGATAATTCACTAATCACCCTCGACCTAAAAAGCACCTATCGTCTGGATCACACTACTGTCAATGGGTTTACTTTAGGCGCATTCACAGGTTATTTTAGACAGCGGAAATCCACCAAGAATATCACGTACCCTTATGAAGCCTACCAAGCTCACTTTGTTTTGGGTGTGATTTACAGCCGCCTAGACGAAGGCAATGATGAGAGAAAAATCTACACCCTCGAAGATTTAGCACACATCAACTCGGTGGTGAAGGACTTTCTCATCGTTCTCCAAGAAAAATGGCAGATTGCGAGTGATAGACCCGGTAGCGGCAATACTAAAAACATCGGCTCTATACGCAATATTGACGGCCTAGCCAAAGGCGAAGGCTCTTTTGCGGTCTATGGGGAACCTATTTTTGATGATTATTGGATGAACTATCTCACAGAAGATATGGCACGAGCCATTGATTCTATTGTTCCTTATCACAATCTGCGCGAATATTGGATATGGCGAAACGTTAAATGACAACTGTTGCTTTGATTCCCGATGTATCCCAAGAAATCTCACATAAATCTAGGTGGCAAATCCTTAAAAATGCCCTCCTCGTTTTGCTCGTACTGATTTTTGCGGGCCACCTCTTCATCTATCTCACCTTTGGCATCAACCTGATCCAATTCCCGTTTGACTATGACCAAGCGGAGGGCATGGAGCTTAACAACGCCATTTTGATCGCCGACGGTAAATGCCCCTACTGCGACAACGACACCTTCCCCTTCTATGCAAGCGGCTACCCCCCCTTTTATCATGTGGTAATGGTACCCTTCGTGTGGATTTTTGGGCCGGAATATTGGTACGGACGGCTGATTGTGTTTGTGGGGACATTGGTCACGGCAGGAGCGATTAGATGGGCCGTACAGCATCAAACCCGACACAAAACCGTCGGCCTTATCGCAGGCTTGGCATTCCTAGCCTCCAATTATGTCTATCACATTGCCCCGCTGCTCCGACAGCACTTGTTTATGGTCATGCTGGAAACTTTAGCCGTTGTGCTGGTGACGGTAGCCCATGAATACCCCGACGCTGAAAAACATAAACGGCGGCGCTTGCTCATTCTCGGCTGCGTGCTGCTCGTTGCGGCAGGCTATACCAAACAGCTTGCCTATGCGACAGTCGTGGCGGTCTTTTTGTGGATGTTCCTGCGCAATCCACGCCGAGCCATCATCTATAGTGTGGGGGTGATTGTGGCAGCCGGGGCGATTTTTGCCATTCTCTATCTCATCACGGATGGTTATTGGTACACCAATATCATCGCCTCAAATGTGAATCCCTTTGTGCCGGGGCAGTTTTCTGGCCTAATGAAACAATATCTCCGGCTACACTGGTCTATATTGATGTTAGCGGGGTTGATGGTGGCCTACGAGCTTTATTTCACGCGCTTATCACTCTACAGCATGTGGTTTTTGGCGGCGACGGCGAATACGGCCCTCGCGGGGAAATGGGGGGCAGGCGACAGCTATTTTGTGACCAGTTTGGCGGCGGCCTGCATCCTCGCGGGGATTTTTGTCGCCAAGACGCTGCAAGGTGATTGGGAATTCCCCGAAAATTATCTGACCCGCCTGTTGGGATTTTTAAAAAAACCGCTCGCCAATAATCGCCCTCTCATAACCCACACCGCAGGATTCGTATCGCTTGGTTTGGTGCTGATTTATAGCCTAACGGTCATTAAATTGCCCACCAGCGGCCCGATTTTTGGCAAACTGAGCGATACGTTAGGGGTCGAGCCGAAATTTGGACACCGCTATCCCCTCTATGATTCGGCGGGCTGGACAGTTGGCTATGCCGTGACAGGCCATTTCACCAGCGACGAAGATGAGGCGAATGGCTGGAAAATCGTAGATCGTATCCGGCACACCGAAGGTCTGGTCATTTCGGAGGATGCGGGGTTTACCATTCAGGCCGGGCGGGAAGTCATCACCAACGGTGTGCAGCTAAAAAATCTGTATGAGCAGGGCAAGTATGACCCCACCGAACTAATCACTATGCTGGAAAATCACGAATTTGGCTTAATCGTGCTACGGGCGGGTTTCTATCCTCCCCCCATCCTCGAAACGATTTATGACGCCTATGCCGTCACCGAGGCCATCCCCATGAACGGCTTCAATTATGAACTTTGGACGCCCAGCCCGACATGGAACGAACGCCGCGCTCTACGAGACTACTTAAAATCCGCCAATCCAGATACCGAATCATTTGCGGTGCAGTTCAATATCTCCGAAAATGAAGAGGTCAACATATGGCTGCAACAACAAATGAATCGTTGGGGATGGCAGCCAGAAAACTTGCCCGAGCCTATGGAGAATGCGTGTGTGGACTACCCGTTTATCCGTCAAAATCGCCGCGCTATTTTACACATTTGCCATACTGCAACGGGCGACGGAATGCAGCAGCTAGAGATTGAGGTTTCGCCGCCCAGCCCTTATTGATTGGAGCAAAAAGATGAACGTTCTTTTTATCGCCGCCGAAGCCGACCCCTTTGCCAAAACGGGCGGTCTCGGCGATGTGGTGGGCAGTTTACCCGGCGCACTTCGCAAACTAGGCATTGATGCACGGGTGCTGATTCCGCATTATGGCACGATTGACGGCGAAAAATATGGCCTCACTTACAATTTTCAATTCCGGCATACCCGTGCGGTGGGCACAGCCGATGTCTACGTCAGCAAAACCACCTATAAGGGTGTGCCGACTTATTTCTTGCGAAGCTGGCCTTTTTTTAGCGAACGCTACGTTTATACCGACACCAATTGGGACAATCAGCGGTTTATCTTTTTCTCACAGGCAGCAATGGGGGCGGTGTGGGAACTGGCGAATGGCGCGGATGGCGACAATTGGTGGCCGGATGTCATTCATGTACATGACTGGCACACCGGACTCATCCCCTTTTTGTTGCATACCACCCGCTTTGTGGATGGCTGGAACAAAATTGCCTCGGTGATCTCGATTCACAATATGGCCTATCAGGGCAAAATGGCGGGCATCTGGCTGGATGCCGTTGGAGTGCCGCCACGCGACCATTGGGCACTAGAGATGACCAATCACGGCGGGGATTTGCTGGCGATTGGCTTGGCCTATGCTGAAAAATTGAATACAGTCAGTCCGAATCATGCCACCGAACTGCATTATCCACGTTTTGGCGAAGGGCTTGAAACTTTAATCTGGGTACGGGATCGTGATTTTTCCGGCATTTTGAATGGGTTGGATATGGAACTTTATAATCCCGCCACTGACCCCCGTATCTTCCGAAAGTTTGACGCCGATAATTTCCGCACCGAGCGCATTCACAACAAACGCAGTCTGCAAGAATTGGTTGGCTTGCCTGTCAGCGACGACATTCCGGTGATTGGCTTGGTATCACGGTTGGTAGATCAAAAAGGCATTGATTTGGCGGTAGATGCCCTGCGCTGGTTGTGTGTGGATTCGGACGTGCAGGTTATCGCGTTGGGGTCGGGCGAGGACAAGCTACAATTTGCCCTCTGGAAACTGAGTAATGATTTTCATTGGAAAGTGCGGGCCTACACAACCTATGATCCCATTTTGGCACAGCGTATCTACGCGGGGAGCGACTTTTTGCTGATGCCAAGCCGCTATGAGCCGTGTGGCACATCCCAAATGATTGCCCTGCGTTATGGCTGCCTGCCGATTGTGCGGGAAACAGGCGGGCTAAAAGATACGGTGACGAATTATGACAATGGCTCTGGTAGCGTGGGGACGGGATTTTCATTTTTGTGGGAGACGCCGGAAGCGGTCTTGGGGACGCTGCGTTGGGCGATTGACACTTATCGGCATAAACACAAGGCTTTTGAGCGGATGCAGGAGCGCGGAATGCGGATAGATTGGGCGTGGGACAAGAGCGCCCAACAGTACATTGACCTGTATGAAAGCGCCATTCGAGTCAAGCGCGGTTGGATGAAGGGCTAGGCATCTACCGGGGACATTTTGGCTTAAAGGCAGGGGTTCCAGATATTTTTTGTTGAGAATTAGAATGCACATCCTATGATTGTGAGTTATATAAGCCAGAGGTGAAATTCGTAACAACAGTTACGCTTTCAGTGAGGTTTAGGCATGAAAGAGGGTTAAAAAGAGGTAGAGAGTTTCATACCGGCTAATAAACAGAGGTGGGAGTAGGCGCTGTGAAACGGGATGCACTTGTCAAGTGGTGTCACTTGATATGGACGTAGGTTATATTTGGCCGTAAACCTCAAGAAAATGTGCTAGGGGTCGCTCACCCCAATTTCTAGGATTCTTCTAACGTCCATCGAACGATATTATGCTACGATACTTTAGAAGAATCTTGAAATGGATGAACGATGCTCTCTGAAAATGAATCAAATCTTCCAGCTAGTGCCATTGCCTTGTTTGTAATAGGCCCTTTTGCATCCGGTAGGACACGGTTTATAAATACATTATGTGGACGAATAGAAAACTATTATCTTGATACAATGCCCGATGGCAAATCCCTTATGTTGCCCTTCGACCCAACTTTCAGCATAACCGATGGCAAATCTTTCTACTTTTTTGATAATCCTAGTGCAAAGCGATTCTCAAGTGAATGGTTAACAGAGCAAACACGGAATATCCCACCATCTATACCCTGCGTAATTGTTCTGTTTGACCCCTCTTTCCCTCCATCCTTTCGAGAGGCTAAATCTCAAATTGATGTAGTGGCAAACACCCAAATCCGATTCTTAGTGGTCGCTAATGTAAGAGACAACGAAGATATTGCTTTCCAATATGAGTCTATCGAGGCTATGCAGAAACGTTGGGGGATAGACAAAATAAATGTCTGCAACGCATTGGACAGGGAAAGCGTAAAAAAGGTAGTGGTAGAATTGTTGCAGATGCTTCCAGCCGAGTCATTGACTGAACAGGCCATTTTGCGTGTGCAGTCGTTATAGAGGGATAAAACAATCATTGGATAGCTTCCCCATCGGCTTTTTTCTTTTTCTGGCCCTCGCGGTATTTGGGCTGTGTATTGGCGTCAGTTTGCTGATTATGGCCCGCCTTTCGGATGACAAAGAAACCAGTGTACTTAGACAAGTTTGGCAAACTTTTTTTGGCAAGCCCACTCCCCCACATGAGACACATAAGACACCAGATAATTTAGGGAAACACGATCACGAATAGGGTAAGGGTTCTAACAAAGGTGGTATTGGGATGACATCTTCTTCGATACGGTTAGGGAAATTTCTGGGGATTGAAGTTGGCTTGAACTATAGCCTGTTGCTGATTGCCGCGTTGGTCACATTCCAAATTTCTAGTCTGGTCTTGCCCAATGAAGCCCCCGGCTACAGTGAAGTATTCTATTGGGCAATCGGGATGGCGACGGCGGTGGTCTTTTTCCTTTCCATCCTTTGGCATGAATTCGCCCACGCGCTGATGGCTCGATTTTTTAAAGTCCGTGTCCGTCGGATTGTGCTGTTTTTTATGGGTGGGGTCGCAGAAATTGAGGACGAGCCGCGCACCCCAGCACAGGAATTTTGGATTGCGCTGGTTGGGCCATTGAGTAGCCTATTTTTAGGTGGTATTTTTATCGCGCTCTTCCTGCCATTGGGACATCACGATATTTATGGTGAGGTGTTTTTCTGGCTGGGTGAGATCAATATCGTGTTGGCAGTTTTCAACATGATTCCGGCTTTTCCATTGGATGGAGGGCGAGTATTTCGGGCCATTTTCTGGCTCTTCAGCAGAAATTATCTACGCGCCACCCGCTTGGCAAGCTATCTGAGTCAGGGAATCGCTTATCTTGCCATTCTCAGCGGCCTGCTTTCGATGTTTACGGGGCGAGTGTTGATGGGCAGCGGCTTGTGGGGCATCCTGTTAGGTTGGTTTTTGTTAGGGGCAGCCAAGAGCCATTTGCAGACCGCTCAGGTGCGTGAGAGCCTGCGGGGAATTCCATTGGGGCGTTTGGTGCGACAAGGGCAACCGCTCAATCCTGATTGGCCGCTGGCGTATGCGATTGACCGGATGGCAATTGGTGGCTCGGCCACTTCCTCCCCGGTGATCCGGGACGGGCATACGATAGGTTATCTGTCGTTGGATGTCCTACGGCGTATTCCCCGGATTGGCTGGGGCGGGGTGCGGGTTGAAAACGTGATGACGCCGATTAACACCGTGCGGTCAGTGGATGCCTATCAAGATTTATATGACACGCTGCGGAATGAAGATTTGCAGCGCGAACCCTATTTGCTCATCACAGCTAACCAACAGCCGATTGGGTTACTGTCGCAGCGAGAATTGATCGCTTTTGCCGAACAACAGGCACGCGGCATCTAATTCTCATAACGAGCGAGAAGTTTAAAATTTCAAAACGCAGACCGGACACAGGTTGTTTTCCCGGTCTGTTTTTTGTATAGTTCAAGTCGCTTGGAATTCATTGAAAATTGAAAGAATAGTGGGCAAGTCCCTTATGCGATTTTCACGGAAAGTCAGAGTTATTCTGGCGATTCTGGCAGTGATTGTTCTAGTATCAGGCGCGTTGGCGGGGTATGCCACTTATTCCTTTTACTTTAGCCCCATCCCCAAAACCGACGGCTCACTTCGGGTTGCCGGATTACAAAGTGAAGTCGTTATCTACCGCGATAATTGGGCTGTGCCCCATATTTATGCCGATAACACCCACGACCTGTTTTTTGCGCAGGGGTATGTTCATGCCCAAGACCGCTGGTGGCAGATGGAAATCAGCCGCTATTTGGGGATGGGCCGACTCAGTGAACTGGTCGGGGTCAATGAAACGATCCAGAATGCAGATTGGGCGATTCGCACACTGGGATGGTACGACGCGGCTCAACGGGATTTGGAAGCTACCTCCCCCGAAACGCTGGGCATTCTTGACGCCTACAGTGCTGGGGTCAATGCCTATATCCATGACCAAAGTCCCAAAGACCTTGCGACTGAATACAGCCTATTAGGGTTGGATGCCGTGCTGGGGATTTTGGGCGGCGATTTTGAATTGGAAGCGTGGCAGCCCGTTGATTCGCTGCTTTGGTTCAAAATGATGGCGTGGGAACAAGACAGCAGCCTATGGTCGGAAATTGAACAGGCCGAACTTTCCCGCAAGCTCGAACCCAATCTCCTCGAAAGTTATGACGGCGGGTATCCCTACAATTTACATCCGACGGTGTTTAATAATGCCGAATTGGGACTGACTCCGGCTAATTCACCCTCGCCGACCAAGCCGCCTATTCTGCCCGATGAGACGACGTTTGAAGGGCCGATGGGAGCACTCGATATGCCGCTGGTGGGAGGGCTATCGCCTGAGTTGATGACGATACTTGGCTTTACGACCAGTCCCGCGTCGAGTGCTTGGGTCATTCAGGGGGCACACACCGAAAGTGGCTATCCCCTCATCGCCAATGATTGGCAGCAAGCACCGGAAATCCCTTCGGCGTGGTTTGAAATGGGGTTGCACTGCATCGCTTTTGGCCCCGAATGCCCCTATAACATGCTTGGTTTTACCAGCGCAGGTGTACCGGGGGTGTTGATCGGACATAACGATCAAATCGCGTGGGGCATGTCGAGTTTGGGGGCGGATACGCAAGACCTCTATTTGCTGCGCTTGAACCCTGAAGACCCCAGCCAATATGAATTTGAGGGCGAATGGACACCGCTGGAGCAGCAGACCGTCCAGATTGAGATACGGGATGCTGAACCCGTCGAATACCCCATTTATCAAACCCGCTTTGGCCCAGTCATCACGGATTTGGATACTGCCCTGCTGGATGCGAAGATTTTTAAGAGTCCACATCAAGCCATTGCGCTGCATTGGATGGGGCTACAGACAGCGAGTGATCCGGTTGGAGTCGTCTTACAAATCAACCGTGCTCAAAATTGGGAAGAATTCCGCACGGCACTGACAGGATGGCAGACGACCCCGATGGATTTCCTGTATGCGGATACACTGGGCAACATTGGCGCTCAGGTGGCGGGGCGGTTGCCCGTGCGCCGCGTCGGGCATACCGGACAAGTGCCCATTGCCGGGTGGGAAGATCGCTATGAATGGCGGGGGACTGTTCCGTTTGAGGCCCTGCCCAATGTGTATAACCCACCAGATGGCATGATTATCAGCGCCAATAATGCACCCGTCCCGCTCAGTTATTACGGCGAGTTGGCCCAAAAACTGAACGCGGATGACCCGGCTTTGTTTGGACGCATTGAGCAGATGAACACGGTGTTCGGACAACAGTGGAATGTGGGGTATCGCGCCGCTCGGATTGAAACAATTCTTGAATCCATCGAACGGCACACGCCTGAGACATTTGCGCGGATACAAGGCGATAACCAGAATATCTTTGCACAAGAATTGATGCCTTATCTGCTGAATGTCACGTTTGACTCGCCGGAACTGACCGACGCGCTGAGTTGGCTAAAGGAATGGGATTTGCAAAATCAGATGGACAGCCCACAAGCCATCTTGTTTGCCCTGTTCTGGACACGTGTCGCGCAGTTGACCTATGCCGATGAATTGGGGGAAGACCCGTTATTGGATGAACAGTTGATGTGGTCGCTGTCGCAGATTGCCAAAGACAAGCACCATCGCTGGTGGGATGATATCCGCACGGAGTATACCGTCGAAACCCGCGACGATATTTTTGCCGCCGCCTTCCAAAGCGCCTATGACACGCTGATTGAACGGCTCGGCCCAGATCGCCTCCAATGGCGCTGGGGGGATTTGCACGCCGTCACCTTCGTTAGTCGGGTAATTGGGCAGGAAGAATTTTTGGGCATTAGCACCATTTTGGATAACGGCCCATTCCCAATTAATCGTGGACCACAACCCGTCAACGGCGGCGCGGCCTCGGTTAACCTGACGGCTTTTACATTGGTCGAGACCGAAACCGAACTGGACATGGTAATTACCAGCCTGCCATCCATGCGAATTATCATGGATTTGAATGATTTTGGTAGCAGTCGCGCCATGCACAGCACGGGACAAAGTGGACACCCGGCCAGTGGTCATTATGATGATATGATTCCGGCGTGGCAGGCCATTGAATATCACGATATGCGCTGGGACGCGGAAATCATCCGGCAAAGCGCGGCAGACCGTCTTGAATTGCAGCCTTCCAACGAAACGGAAAACGAATAGACAATCGAAAAGCAGGATAGCCCCATGCGAAGAACCCTTATTATGCTGATCGTCGGAGTGTTTTTATGGGTGGGTGTGCCCGTCCATGCCCAACCCCAAGCGCAAGACTCGATTCCCCCAGATGAACCTGACACTGCCGCGTTTATCCATGCGAATTTTCATTTGCAGACCAGTTACCATGCAGTCTTGTGTGTGGCGGGGGATACGGCCTGCCCTACCGAGATTACCGCCCGTGTGCCGTGCTTGACCGCCGACTGCAATAATGCCGACCAAAATTACCCCGTTAGCCAAACATTCGACACCATCCAAGCGGCGTCGGATGCAGCACAGGCAGGTGATCTGATTATTATCATGCCCGGTCATCATGCGGGGGTGGAAGTGGACAGCATCGGCGGGGATGAAGGGGCGTATATCCATTTTCTCGGTTGGGGCGACCCCGGCTCGGTGGTGATTGATGCCCCTGCTGACCCTGACAAGGGCTATCTGCGGCATCATTTTTATTTTGTGGATGCCCATCACTATATCATCCAAAATTTGGCGTTTGAGGGGGCAGAACGGGCGGGCATTTTCTTCACAGGCTATTTTGAGGCGACAGGCCATTTTTCGCATCATTTTGTGGTGTTGGATGTCTACAGCCACGATAATGGATCATGGGGACTTCACACCACCGCAACCAATTACATCTTGATTCAAGATTCGTTCTTCACCAACTCTGAGGAAGAACATGGCATCTATATTTCTGGCTCTGGGGATAACGTCGTGATTCGACGCAATGTGCTTCAGGGCAATACAGCAGCAGGAGTACAGGTCAATGCTGACCCCCTCAGTGCCGGGTTGAATGTGTTCTATTGGCTGCAAGAAACCACGGGCGATACGTGTGACGTGTCCGAAGAAGCTATTGATTCTGGTGGGTCAGCCACATGGGAGGATATCAAGGCTTGCTACGACAGTCAGGGTTTGCCAGATTTAGGTGAGTTTTTTGAGGATGGCATCAGCGAAAACGTCATTATTGAACAGAACATCATTACCGGAAATGGTGAGGCTGGTGGCGCAGGCATCAATCTGGCCTCCGTGCGCAATTCGGTGATTCGCAACAATCTGATCTATGGCAATGACGCCGCCGCGATTACGTGTTGGGACGATGCCTATGGTGAAGACAAGGGTTTGGATCCATCCCCATTTGGCTGTCAAGATGTCCGGATTCTGAACAACACGATGGCGGATGAGTCGGGTGGACGGGGGGCGCTGATTTTCAGTAACAATGCCCGTAACATGGTCGTGTTTAATAATGTGATTATCCGTGAGCGCGATGACGCTTACGAACTCGCCAATCATGCGGGGGAGGGTCTGCAATCCGGCAATAATTATTATTCGGCCCGCTATGATGAAGAATCTCCGGAAGCATCCCCCGAAAGCAATTCGATTACCGGGTTCACGGTGGCTGAGGGTCTGGCGCAATTTAGCAATCCCAATTTTGAGGCATGGATTGTTGAAGATGGAGCATGGCCTGTGCTGAATCCCAATCGGCCTGATTATCACCCTATCGCTGGCTCGGTTTTGTTGACGAGGGGTAATCCCGACTATCGCTCGGTGCTGGACTTGGCCGGACAGCCCCGTGGAGGCACTGAAATTGGTGCTTTCGGGCAGCAGCAATAAAGGAAGTGGATGTGAGTAAATTAGTTCGGATTTTCGTGTGGGTGCTGCTAGTTTCGATATTGGGGATTTTGATTCCTATCACCCATGCCCGTCAAAATGAGGAAGGGCCGATTCTTTTGGTAGCAGGTGTTGACCTAAACGGGGAGGGCTATCCGGTCACACGGGTTAATCTGGCGGATGGGTCAGAAAATACACTGGTCACCTTCGCCAGCCGTCCGGTGTGCCCCCCGTCGGTTTTCCAAGATGGCACGGGCTTGATTTATGAAATGGTCGAAGCCCAGCCTCCCGCCCCGGAGAATGTCTATCGTGTCAACACCCAGACGGGCGTGCGCGAAACCTTAAATGGCATTGACGGCCTCAATTGTCCGGTGGTTTCACCCGCTGGGGATAAAATCGCGTGGGTGCGCAATAATCCAGAGATAGGTGGCGGGCAAACGCTGATCGTGACGGATATGCAGGGCACGATTCTCCACGAAATCATCACCCATCCCAATATTTATGACGTGGAATGGTCGCCGGGGGGCAGCGCCTTGATTTACAATGTCACCAGCGATGAACTCCCCTTCCCGGCTTTATATAGTATTCCCGTTGAGGCGGATGCTGAACCGCGTGCATTTTGGAGTCGGTATCTCGGACTGGCCGACGAATATGAATGGATACCGGATGGGTCAGGCGTGTTGGTGGCGTATCACACCGAAGACAACGCCGCCTTAACCGTGCTTTCAACCGACTGTGTAATCGGGCTTGGTCCAGCCTGCGAAGCCGAACCCATTGCCACCTTTTCGGGTGAGGATGTCATTGATTTGCTTGGGGCCTATTCGCCCACGGTGCAGGCAACGGTCATCGCGGTGCAGACGGAGGATTTGAATGGCAATCTCGCTACCGATCTGTGGGTGGTTGATCTTTTGGGCAATATCCCGCCGCGCCAACTCACCGAGACACCCGAAATTGCCGAGACGGACGCCTATTGGTCGTTAGACGGGGAAAATATCTATTTCATCGGCAGTCAGTTCGACATGGACGCGGGAACGTTGAGCGGGGGCATCTATTCGATTGCGGCGGATGGCAGCAGCCCGGCGGGTTTACGATTTGCCTCGCCTGTTTTTTCACCGGGGGCGATTTTGTGGGTGTATGAATAATTGAATTCAAGCTAGAGGCATAAATTTAAGACATGGGGATAAATCCGCCGCGCTGAATTTAGGTCTACAAGGGTTAGCCGTAGATGGTGTAATTTTTGTAGGCCACCGTTTCAAAATACTATCCGAAGACGGGCGGGCACGGTGACCCGCCCCTACGAAAACGTTATATCTGCCCTTTTGAAAATTTGCATGATTCCTTATTTATACTGGACGAAATGGAAACACGGATGCCTCCCTGACATCCGTGTTATACTTGGATTACACTACCTTTTCAGCAGAGTGGTGTACAGCCCCGTCTATTGCCCCGCAGCAATCCGATGGGGTTTTCTGTTTAGCCCGCCACTTCGTAATGGTCTTCCCATTGGAACAGGTAGTTGGGGCCATAGACATAGAATGCCTCGTTGACCCGATCATACCCCAGATAGTAGCCATGTCCGCCACCGATGCCCACTGTGGCGCTGGAAGAAGCATTCACGGCTTTGTCAATCTGACTGTCGGATAGTTCAAACAACTTCACCCCGTTGCCTGCTTCGGTGGCATACCACACTTCGATACCCGTGATGATTTCGGTCAAGACCTGATTACCATCCTCATCAGTGACATAACCATCGCCATAGGTGTAGTAGATGGCAACCCCAGAGGCGACATCAAAGGTATTGATGCGACCATCATTGATACCACCCCCATCGGCTGAGGCCATACCAACCCCGACGGCCAACATGAGGGCGACAATACTGAGTAGCGCGAGTTCCTTGAGCATGAGTTCCTTCTCCTTTAGAATTTGAGTCGATGCTCGTGCGCTGGTTTTGAACTTTCCACCATTTATCTCCCAGCGCGTGTTTGATCTGATGTTTTCTATGATGCCCTCCAAGTGTAAGGAAACTATGAACGCGGAGTTACAAGGCCGTAACGGAGAGGAATTCTCAGAGTTATGGGGACACGGGGCTAAAGCCGCCGTGCTGAATCTAAGCCACTAGTCGAAAGTGATCAGCGAACAAGAGACGATCAGGGTGATGCCAAACATTCTGTTGGGTGTGCATAAAAGCATCAACTGAAGCCTGCAACTCATCCAAGGAGCGATGCAAACGATTAG
>JABFGB010000001.1 GCA_013112715.1 Chloroflexota bacterium | reverse complement strand
GGTGTTGTAGGGGCAGGCATCGTTGGTGCAGTTGTTGTAGGAGCGGGTGTCGTGGGCGCAGGCGTGGTTGCGGTTGGCGTAGCGCGGTTAATGACAAATGTCTTGGTGACCCATGCAGTGACAACACCGGTTTGGGCTGTCATGCGAGCGCGTAGCGTGTAGGTGCCGTTTGTGAGGCTATTGTACAGTCTATCGGGCATGACATTGCAAGGAACATTGCCAGTAAATACACAGAACGCGGCTGAATTCTCGGTGACTGAGTGAACCACCTGACCTGCTGGATTCAAAATTTCAAACGCCACATTGGTCACGCCTGCGCCATCCTGCGTCCCAACGGCGGGATTATAGGCAACTGCTTGGAAGCCCGTCTGTGAAATGCTGGTGATGGACTGATTGCTGCCGCTTGGATTGACGATGTTCAAGAACAACGGTTGGGGTACTGGCGTGGTCGGCGCTGGGGTAGTGGGTGCTGGCGTTGTGGGAGCCGGAGTAGTCGGCGCGGGCGTGGTTGGAGCAGGCGTCGTCGGTGTCGGGGTAACAGTACCGCCCTTGCTCAAGATCAATTTACGCATTACCCAAGCCGACTTTTGGCCGTTATTCGACGTAGCCTGAACACGCAGCGTATATTCCCCAGCTTTCAAACTGCTGTAGAGATTGCTTGGCATGGGCTTGCAGCGCCCGCTGGCATCGGTGAAAGCGCAGTAGGGTTGGCTGCCTTCAGTACGGGTATGGATGACGCGACCAGTCGCATCTACTAATTCAAAATAGATACTGGCGATACCTGACCCATCCTGTGTTCCAACGGAGCTATCGAAAGCCGACGCTTGGAAGCGGGTTTGGTCACGAT
The DNA here is from genome assembly GCA_013112715.1 of Chloroflexota bacterium. Taxonomy (GTDB): domain Bacteria; phylum Chloroflexota; class Anaerolineae; order Aggregatilineales; family J027; genus CFX10. The sequence goes on along the minus strand of JABFGB010000001.1, from coordinate 347,032 downwards.
TGGCAAAGACAGCACTATCCGTTGCCGGAGTGACGATTTGCACATTGACCGCCGCTACGGGTGTTGTGGGTGCAGGAGTCGTAGGAGCCGGAGTGGTTGGCGCAGGTGTGGTTGGGGCGGGTGTGGCTGCGCCCGTGAAATTGAAGGTACGGCTTATCCATCCTGAAAGCTGACCATTATTGTTGGTGGCTTGTACCTTGAGGGTATAAACGCCGTTGGCTAGGAGAGCATAGGCATCACTCGGCATAGGCAGACACGCCCCATTTTGATCCATATAGGCACAATAAATGGCGGTGCTTTCAGTGTGTTGATGTACTAACGCTCCATTGGGTGCATACAGTTCAAAGCTGACTTGGCTGATACCACTGCCATTGGTCGAGCCGATGAGTGGATCAAATGCGATCACTTGGAAATTGGTCTGAGCGATGGCATTGATGGTCTGCCCTTCGCTGACAGGCTGTGCAAATGTCACCACAGGCAAAATTTGACCCGGCTGTGTGGGAGGCTGCGTAACGGGTGGTTGGGTTCCACTCGTGGGTGGTATGGGTGTTGCGCTGTTGATGATAAACGTGCGATTCACCCAAGGCGATGCTGTCCCATTAAACGCCACTGCCTGCGCCATCACGGTGTAAGTACCGGGGGCTAGACTGGCAAACATGTCGGATGGCATAGGCTGACAGACGCCGTTTTGATCGGTAAATGCGCAATAGATGGCATTCGATTCGCTGCTGCTGAATACAGCCGACCCAGATGGGCCAACCAATTGGAAATTGACCTGCGCGATACCACTGCCATCGGCACTCCCGACATTTGGATCGAAGGCAGCAACCTGAAAAGCCGTCTGATTGATGTCAACGACGGGTTCCCCTTCAATCACTGGGCGCACAAAACTGACCACCAATGGCAGACTGCTCGGTGGCTGCGTTACCACCGGGGGTTGAGTCACCACAACGGGTGGCTGGGTCACGTTAGTGGGTGGTTGATTCGGTGGGGCAGGGGGGATGGGCAGTATAGAAACAAATTCGACCATATCTGGCCCATACAATTGATCGGCTGTGAGGGTGTTTCCTAAAAAGGCACCCCACCAACCATATTGACTGATTTCTTGGATGTCTTGGAGGCGATACTGCATCATGAGATCGCCTGCGATGTCATTGTTGACATCGTAAATAACCATATTCAGAGGCAGTGCCCCTGCAAAATTGATTGAGTTGAGGTCTATAGTGTTAACATCCACATATTCCATAAGCCCCGGCGCTTCACACAAATAGGGGTCATTGAGTACACCGGAATAGGCTACAACGGTCACTACGTCGCCTACTGCCCACGCATCGGTTTTGATGCACAATATGCGTCCGCTTGCATGGGCAGGTTGGACAGAATTGGGTGAGAAGAAGAGCGGCAGGGATGCAAACATTAAGACAAAGAATAGAGACAAACGACGCGATACTTGAGACTGAAACATTGATACACGCTCCTTGACAGAATTGAGCGAGGACTGTTTCTTAATCGTTATTTTACGAAATTCACGAACCATATGTCCTCGTTTTTTCTGCGGAACCGCATTGAAAAGCGGCTTTGCTTCGGCAATGAGCCTTGAGAAATTATGAAAAATTTCTGAAGACTAAAGAAAGAATAAATGAATTACGTAAATTCGTAAACAAGCGCAATTCCAACTTTTGTAAAGATTTGTCTTGAATTAAGAGTACAATCATTGAGAAAGACCAATTCAAATAACGTGTTCTCAATGCAACTGTGGGGTTAGGGGGAATGGATGAATTAAGTTATCGCGCTAACATAAATCCAATAACGATATAGACAAAAAAACCCCGTCAACAAGGGCTGTTAATAGCTGAGTTGAGGGTAGAAAATGGACATTTTGTTGAGTTAGATGGAGGATTTTAGGCCGATGTGAGGATTAATATGTGAATATTGTAAATGGATTCTGACAATCGGTGGGGGCATTAGGCACCACCAAGCGCGACAGGATTTGTGGAAGGGGCTTCACTCCCGGTCATGGGTTCGTCAGAAATACCGAGCGCATCATATTCATTCAATGGGGCTGGAATCTCAAATATAAATGTCCCCTGTCCCTCTTCATCCACACGGAAGACGCCGCCGCTGATGGGTTGATTGTCACGAATAAACCACAATTGATAGGCACGATCCGATGCTAAGGCGGGGAGATTATTGGATACCAGCAATGCACTGTTACTGGCAGGTGTCCAAATTACCGATGCTAACGCCTCACCTGTAGAGGATTCCAGATTGATGCGATTGGCTTTTCCGGTCGCTAGGGCGGCGAAGAATTGATTTTGTCGCGTTAACTGGTCGCTCAGTTGATCAATTTTGGTTTCTTGCTGCTGCTGTTCATCACTCAGATTGAATAGACGGGCAATCAAAACCACGTTGACGATGAGCAAAAGTGCTGCCGCTGCTAGTGTGAAACGGGCAAGGGTGGGGGTAAGCCAGCGCACTGGGGTCGTTGGAACAGGGGTGGGCGAGGGGGTGAATGTTTGACGTTGGGCCACCGCAGTCATTAATTTGTCATGCAAAGCGGCAGGAGGTGTTATCGGCGGTGCGGTGTAGGCGATTGCACCTGCCAAACGCATAAAATCTTGCAACTCAATAGCGACCTCGGGGCACTCGGCCAGCAGCGATTCCACTAGGCGGGTTTCTGCCTCATCGGTTGCACCAATGCTATAGGCGGGCAGTAATTCGCGGAGTGTGTCGCACGCTGCGTTTATGCTATTGAGTCTGCTATCGTTTTTATCCATCGCCAACTACATTACAACTCATCTATACATAGAATACGTTTTTAATGCTTTAATCAGATGTCAGGCCGTCAAGAATTTACACATTATTCATTCGGCTGACCGATTGCTTCCAGCCACATCGTTTTTAATTTCTCCAAACCAAGCCTCAGCCGAGTTTTGACTGTGCCAAGTGGTAGATTAAGCTGGGCCGCAATCTCGCTGTGAGACATACCCCCAAAAAACGCCAGTTCGATAGCCTCGGTTTGGTTCGATGGCAATTGTTGGATTAACGTTCGCAGCAGCATGGTGTCTTGTTCATCCAATAGGCCTTGTTTGCTACTCATATTCAAAACATCTTCAATATCTACCGCTGACCATGATGGGCGGCGCTGCTCTTTACGAAGGCGATCAATCGCGGTGTAGCGCGTAACGGTCATGAGCCAATTGAGCAGCTTGCCGCGTGTAGAATCCCAACTATCGGGTTGATCCCAAATTTTGAGGAATATATCTTGGGTCACTTCTTCGGCGAAACCTGCGTTCTGCAATACGCGCATCGCCAATCCATAGACTAATCCGCCGAAGCGTTGATATAGCTCGGACAGGGCAGATTGATCGCGTAGTTTGATGCGATTTATAAGGTCGGTTTCGTCAAATGCAGTGTTATCTGGCATATGCTAATGAGTTACCATGAATGAATATGCTTAGTGTAGCACATCTGCCACGACATTAAAATTTGATGAGTCTTCCCCGTCCAGAAATCTAATACCGCGTCGGGTAACGATAGCTATTATAAATCCCCTATCTTCATGGCTGAACAGGTTCTCCCCCCCACCCCTAGTCAGCTAATGGCGAGGATAGGGGAATTCTCTTTGAGGGATGCAAAAAGCAGATCAGCGGCTGCCATCTGTTTAGGATAGACAACCGCCGTAAGTGAGGAAATGGAAAGAAGTTCTGATCGAGGGCTTACGGGATTTGCTCTCACTGAAAAATTAGGTAATTTCAATCAACTCCCCATCATCGCTCCGCATGTAACGACGGGGTTGGTCATCGTTTTTGTGCTTGGCTAGGGTCTCATTTTTACGTTTAATCGGGCCGCTATTATTTTGCTGCCAGCCCTTCACCAATTGAATCCCCATGCCCAAAAATAGAAATGGGATTGCCAGTGCAAACGCAACCCCGAGAATGATAGGATTGTCGCCAATGTAGGCGATGCCCTTTGAAACGGCGGTAAAAGCCAGCCAGCCAAGCGGCCACATCAGCCAGCTATATTTCCACATGAAATGTTTTCCGCCATGACCCCACCACCACATGATGTTTACTCCTGAACTGGGTTTATCGTTGATGGTTTATTTTATGACCATGTGCAAGGCCGAAATACCCCTCTTTTGGGGAGGGTTATATTCTTTATACGTAATTCATTCCTGAGAGTTGCGGCGGCGGTAAAATTCGGTTGCCAATGTAACCGCGTATAAATTTAGGAGTCTAGGATGATCGAGATTCGGCCTGCGTCGCCCGAGGAATTTTTAGCCATTTTTGAGCGTCTCAAAAGCATTCCGATGCAGTGGGCCGATATTGACCCTGCGCGTTCATTATTTCAGGCAGCTTTTGATGGGGATAGTATTATCGGGTTTGCGCGTTTTGAGCCGGATGAACGCGGGGCGCTTTTGGGGTCACTCTATGTGGAACCGATTTATCGGAAAGCAGGGTTAGGGCAGGCCATTGTCGAATATGTGGAGGAGTTGACCCGTCAGCGTGGGCTTTCTCAATTATTTGTGTTCAGCACCGAGGCAGGGGGCTTTTTTCAGCGTTTGGGGTTTGTAGAGATACCTGTCGAAGTGACGGTGCAAACCATCCCACACTCCCCCCAAGTGGAATGGTATGTGCGGCATCCCCATTATCTGGCGGAAGAAGTGACGTATGTGAAGCATGTCTAGTTATTTGATTTTATCCCCCAATGCTTTTTTGACGGCTTCGCTGGCCCGCAGCACACCCCTGACCTCCAATGAATGAATTGCGGCTTGGGCGAGTTCGGGGGTCACATTGTTATCAATAAACGCCATGCCAACGACTTTAATTTCAAGGGGTTGTCCTTTGGCAGCAGCCGCTTCGAGGTCTTTGCGCCCATAGCTGACAATGCCGATGGCGAAAGATTTGCGTGTGACCACCTGCCCAATATGCGATTCGTGCGTATTGAGCAGATTGCGGATAGCAGTCTTGATTAAGTCGGTGCGGGTCGAATAGAAGCCTTCTTCGACCAGTAAATCAATTTTGCCTAAGTCTACGACGCTTAGATTGATGGTGATTTTTTCGGTTGTGTTTTCAGTCATGGTTTTGCTCCAAAACGAACCCAATGTGTTTCAGATGAGGGGTCAAGGCGGCTAATGCAGTTGGACTGGCGATGATTGCTCCATAAACCGTAAGGCTCGATAGGGTCGTGACTAACAAGTCGGGTGGGGCGCTGGCATCAATCGCAAGGATGCCGATGACCTTCATCGAGATGACTTGACCTAGACTTCGATAGGCTTCCAATCGTTGACGGCTGAGATAAATATAGCCAATGCTGTCGGGTACGCTCGGAATAAGTGCCTGTTCCATATTGACCATCTCCTTACCATCCAACGGGATGTTACATGGAATATGGTATCACGAACAAAACATCCTGTCAACATCCCTGTGGATGGTAGATGGATGGTTATTGACGATATTTTTGTATGATAGAAGCCAATTTTGCATCAAGGCTCATTAAGTAATCCTTGCCATATGGCCCATTTTCAAGCGTGTCGAGAAGATGAAGCGGCAAATCCTGCGAGATTTCTTGGCAGTTGCAAGCTGCACCGAGGGCAATTGTGGCAACGGTGTCGACATCACCCGTAAATGCAATACAGTCTTTCAGCAGTCGGCTCATACTGTCATTTCGCATGACGGCTGTGATGGCGGCCTGCACACTCATCCATCCCTTTGATTTGACCTTGCCCACATAGGGCTTTGACCATGTGTGGCTATCTGGTATATGTTGTTCCAAAAATTGACCAAGTTCTGCTTTTGGGCCGAGGCGGTAGATAAAATAATGAGACATTAACGCCGCCGCAGTAGCTGCTTCGATACCATCAGGTGTATTGTGAGTGATGGCCGCTTGTATTTTGGATTTTTCGATGACTTCCTCAATGGTTGGGAAGAGGCCAATTGGGATGGCCCGCATTGCTGCGCCACTTTTGTCGCTGTCGGGGATGATTTTTGCCAAGAATTCTGCCCCATCGTGTACCTGCTGCAAAAAACCATAAAATGAACCCGCATAGCCTTCACGGGGGTCACGTTTAAAGGCTTCGACAAAGTGGGTGGCAAGATTAAGGGGTGTCCATTCCAAGCCAGCGATGATGACCTCAGCGATGGCAATGCTCATCTGGGTGTCGTCGGTATAATGCCCCGGCAAAATATGATGTTTGGGATGCTTCACGTAATTTGATAGGTCATTTAAGCGTGTAATGTTGTCCGTCGCGTATTCAAAGCCTGCCCCATAAGCGTCGCCAACTGCGAGTTCTAGCATCATAGGTTATTTCTCCCTGCCTGCTTGATAAATCACAATAGATTTTTATAAGAAAATCGCTGCTATGGGAACATCAGCGGTGTATTGTCGTATTATGATTGTTGCGAAATCAATATTGGGTTTTCTGCAAAGGAGCAAAATGGCCCAAAAACAAGGCAAGGCGCTGACCCTGCCTTTTATGCGTAACAAAGATGGTCAAACGGTCAGTATCACATGGCCGCTCATCAAACGGGTATTCACCTATGCCCGGCCCTATCGCCGCCAAATTAGCGCGATGCTGGCGGTGATTTTGTTTACTACACTGGTCGGTTTGCTGCGTCCCCTCATCTTCCGCGATTTGATAGATGTTACCCTACCCGAAAAGGATTTGGGGCGACTGAATCTGCTTGCTGTCGGTTTGTTTTTCATTCCATTGATGGGTGGGGCGCTCAAAATTTGGCAAAAGCGGCTGAGTTCAACAGTGGCAGAAGGCGTGACCTATGATTTACGTATGGGCCTCTATAACCATCTGCAAAAAATGTCGTTGCGGTTCTTCACCAACACCAAAACGGGCGAGTTGATGAGCCGTCTCAATAACGATGTCAAAGATGCACAATCCGCCATCAGTAATACGATTGTGGATATTGTCAGCCATTTGGTGCAGTTAATTGCGACATTGACGGTGATGCTGGCGCTGGAATGGCGGTTGACGGCACTGGGTATCTTGATTTTGCCGCTGCTCATCCCACTGGCGAAACGGTCTAGCACCATTCAGCGCGACTTGGCGCGTGAATCTATGGATGACAATGCCAAAATGAATGCCTTGATGCACGAGACGCTCAATATTGGTGGGGTGCTGTTGGTCAAACTATTTGGACGGCGGCGCGAGGAAGTCAATCGTTTCGATCAGCACGCGGCGATGGTGCGCGATATTGGGGTCAAACGTTCGGTGGCCTCGGTGCGTTTTTCCGTGGTGATGGGATTGTTGGGGGCAATCGGTACAGCGGTGGTCTATTGGGTTGGTGGCTATATGGTGCTAAAGGGCGTATTCACCATCGGCACGATTGTCGCCTTTAGTGCCTATCTCGGCCAGTTTTATAGCACCTTGCAAAGTCTCTCGAATGCGCCGATCAGTTTTGCCACCTCCCTAGTCAGCTTTGAGCGGGTGTTTGAGGTGATTGATTTGCCGCTGGATATTGCGGAAAAACCCGATGCGTTAGTTTTGGACAATGTGCAAGGGCGCATTGAGTTTGAAAATGTCTCGTTTCGGTATGACACCGAGAAGGAAATCGGCCTCAGTTATGTGCGGCGGCATGGACAAGTGCATCAAGTGGAAGCTGTGCTGTCGGGAAATCACAATGGGACAATAAAACCGGATGTCATTGAAGATGCCCCCGAACCGAGCGCCTATAGCCAAGCACGGGTGCAAGCATTGGATGGAGTATCGTTTATCATTCAGCCGGGGCAGTTAGTGGCATTGGTCGGGCCGAGTGGGGCGGGTAAAACGACGACCACCTATCTCGTCCCCCGTTTGTATGACCCCACCACAGGCCGAATTCTGCTGGATGAGCATGATCTACGCGATGTGTCTTTGGATTCACTGGCGGAAAATGTGGGGATGGTGACGCAGGAAACCCACCTGTTTCATGATACCATCCGCACCAATTTGCTGTATGCGCGGTTGGATGCCACCCAAGCTGAAATCGAGGCAGCGTGTCGGGCGGCGAATATCCACGATTTTATTATGGGGTTGCCAAATGGCTATGAGACGATTGTGGGTGAACGCGGCTATCGGCTGAGTGGGGGCGAAAAACAACGCCTTGCCATTGCCCGTGTTATCCTCAAAAACCCGCGTATCTTGGTGTTGGATGAGGCCACCAGTCACCTCGACAGTCAATCTGAGGCACTTATTCAAGATGCGCTCAAAACGGTCATGGCAGGGCGTACTAGCATTGTGATTGCCCATCGCCTCAGCACTATCCTTGCCGCGGATCTCATTTTGGTCATGGATCGTGGGCAGGTGGTTGAGCGTGGCACACACAGCGAATTGCAGGCGCAAAGCGGCCTCTACCGCCAGTTGTATGAAACCCAATTTAGCCGTGAGCTAGTGGGGCATCAGTTCACCGACTAATTCCTGTACACGACTGACCAGTTCGCGCGGGAGAATCGGTTTTTGTAGATAAAGATCGGCTCCCGCATCAAGACTAGCCCGTTGGGTATGTGAATCGCCCAGCGCCGAGAGCATCATGACGGGGGTGGTATGGGTATCGGGCCATGTGCGCAGTTCGCGGCAAAGCTCGATGCCGTTCATCCCCGGCATCATCACATCTAAAATGAATAAGTCGGGTTTGATATTGCGCATCAAATCTAGGGCATCTAGCGCGTTGGTGGCCTTCCAAACGGTGAAGCCCTGACGCTTGAGCATGGTGCCAAAAATTTCCAAAAGCGACGGTTCATCATCAACTAACAAAATTTGCTTCTCTGACATGCCGCCAGCCCTCCTGAGCAGCGATGACATCCTCTTGAGGCTGTTTAGTCTTGGGGATGCTGTGTTTTGTTACAATTCCCCTTCGACTTTTTAGAATAAATGAATTTGCCATCATGTGACTAGGGACTTTAGACGGATTTTATGACGGGTGGACGTGACCTCTTATTGGGGACAAGGATGGTGACGGCTTTTGGCAGAACTTGTATATCAATTTTATTGAACTTGACCAGTTCCCCATCGCAGACCATTGGTTGGGGTGGGTCGGCAATGATTGAGGCTTTGCGTACCTGCCACTGCTGCAATGGGCCAGCGAGTTCCCCCAAAAAAACGGCCCCGGCGGCAGCCGACAAAACGGTTCGCAAATTGACCTCTTGAATGACCAACACATCTAGCAAGCCATCACAGATGTCTATCGCGTGTGATAATTTGAGTTCACCGACCCCCACACTGCCAAAGGTTGTAACCATACAGTTGATCCCATCAATCTCGATTTTTTCGCCATCCAACTCCAGATGATAGTGGGTGGTAGGGAAATTGCGAAGATTTTTAAGGGCGGCATTCACATAGGCGAAAATGCCACTGCGATTTTTGGCTTCCCGGTCTGCTTCCTTATTCATTTCGGCTTCAAGACCTATCCCTAGATGAAAAAATACTTGGTCGCCGATGATGCCCATATCAATTGCTTTGGGAGTGCTGCGGCTGCTCTCTAATAATGAGATTGCTTGAGAAAAATCACGTGGGATACCCAGTTCGATGGACAACACATTGGCTGTGCCACCCGGTAGAATGAGCATGGGAATTTGACTATCCCGCAGACCACTGGCGACCTCACGCACCGTGCCATCACCCCCATAGGCCGCAACAGCATTCACTCCGGCTTCGACGGCGGCTTGCGCAAAACGAGTGGCGTCGCCCGCCTGCTTGGTGATAAACATTTCCCAGTCAATTTGGAGTGTATTCAGGGTATCATTTAACGTCTTTAGAAAAGGCTCATCACGACCTGCTGCTGGGTTGACGATGATATGCACCTTTTGATAACGTGTAGAGGGCATATTTTGGCTTTTCCTCACTCCCTAGATTCGGATATGCTTTAGGGACATTATAACGCGGGAGATCGCATGGCGGATTTAAAAGCTAGTTTTCGACGATTAGCTGTCTCAATCGAAAATCGGATGGATCGCTTGCGACGCGGTCAAAAGGAGTTTGGCCCCCTCACCATCTTACCTTATCTTGGGCATGGAACCAGTAAAATGCTGCATCTCAAAGGACGGGTCGTGGCCGATTATCGTGTAACTAGCCCATTGGAAACGGATAGCGGCTGGAAAAACCTCCAAAATAACTTTCGGCGGTTTCATACCCACGAGATTCCATATGCCAAAGTTCGGGCGTGTTATGGCGAGATGGAACAGGAATTTACGGCCAATGACGATGGGTATTTTGCAGTGCATATGGAATTGGGCCAAGCACCATCTGAGGATCAATTTTGGCATGATGTCAGAATCGAACTGGTTGAAGATATTTCCGTTCAGGCAACAGGCCGCGTGCTCATTCCCCCAACCCAAATTCAATATGGGGTGATCAGTGATTTGGATGATACCGTCATCAAATCGGATGTGGTGCAGGTCACGAAACTGTTGACCAATACCTTCCTGCGTAACTCACGCACACGCTTGCCTTTTGCAGGAGTAGCGGCGTTTTATCATGCCTTGCAGCAAGGAACAGTGGGGGGCTTTAATCCAATTTATTACGTCACCAGCGGCATCTGGAATTTGTATGATGTGTATCTAGATTTTTTGCAGATACAAGGCATTCCGATTGGGCCGATTTTTATGACCGATTTGGGTCTGAGCGAACAATATCTCTTTAAGCCGGGACGTTTTGAGCATAAATTGGCCGTCATCCGAGAATTGCTGCAAACGCATCCCAATCTATCTTTTATCCTCATTGGCGACAGTGGTGAAAAAGACGCCGAAATCTATGGGCAGGTTGCCATTGAGAATCCGGGGCGAATTTTGGCGATTTATATCCGCGATGTGAGCCAAAAACGGCGCGATGATGAGGTCAAGGCTATTATTGAGACGGTGCGGGAAAGTGGCACTGAAATTTTGCTGGTAGAGGATACGATTGCGGCGGCGGCCCATGCCATCGAGCGCGGTTATATTAAACCGGAAACACTCTCGGCCATTCAGCAGGCCCAGCGCAAAGACACCCCGCCCTCCAATCCGGTTGAGTCGCTCCGAAAAGCCGCTAAGGACAAATCAGGAGGCAAGGACAAAACGCTCTAATGCCTCGGCGATGCCATCATGGTCGTTGCTGGCGGTGACATAATCAGCGGATTTTTGCACTTCTGGTTTGGAGTTGCCCATCGCTACGCCAATCCCCGCCAATTGCAGCATCCCAATATCGTTTTCGCCATCTCCAAACGCAATGACATACTCTGGTGGCATATCCATAAGTTCCAAAAGATGGCTGAGGCCGTTCCCTTTGGATGCGCCGGGGGGCAGCACTTCCAGCATGGTATCAAGAGCTTGCACTAAGGTCACGACATCGCCAATCTGGTCTTGGAGATTGGTACGCAGGGCCGTGATCCGCTTTGGCTCGTCAATAAAGGTCAGTTTGTGGACGGGTACGTGGTCAATGATCTGGCGCAGCGGCCCAACGGCTTCGGGTTGTGGTTCATGATAATGTGTCAGGATGTCGGTCTGTGGACTTTTGTAGTCAGTTAGGATGCGTGTACCGCTGTAAATGACGGTGGGGTACTGGCCTTGTAGTGCGGTTTCAAGCGCGATATGGGCAGGATCAGCAGCGAGCGTTTTTTGGTATAAAACATCACCCTGACCGCTGTACACGGTTAACCCTTGTATGTATACTCCGGGAGTAGTGAGGCCCAAATGTTCAATAATATGGAGAGCGGAGGTGCGAGTTTTTCCAGTGGCAAGTATTAATGGAATACCCCGCTGCATGGCTTCGCGCAGGCATCGCTCGGTACGTTGGCTGATTTCGTGATTGCTATTGAGTAAGGTTCCGTCCAAGTCGGTAACGATAAGCTGGATGGGGGATGCCATTCAATTATTTACCTTGTAGATTGGATATGGGTGTGGCTTGATTATCAACATAACCTTATGATACTTTTTTTGTAAGGGCATTGAAAGGCTTTTTTCATACGTATTACGTTAGCTGCAAGGTTAAAACACTATAGTTGAGAACGTTCGGCGCTCTAAAAATTAGTCAAGCGGCGAAAGATTTGAGTTTTCTTGAGAGGTACATTGCATGGCTCGAAATGGACACCGGCACATTCTATTTGTAGATGATGATGCCGATATACGAGAAGTAGTCGAAAGCCGGTTAGAGCTTGCGGGAATTAGTGTAACCACTGCTGAAGATGGCATAGATGCGCTTCATCATTTGGAGACCGGCCTTTTCCCGGACATCATTATTTCCGACATCCAGATGCCCAACATGGATGGTTTTGCTTTCTTCAGCACGGTTCGCCAAAACGACGAATGGCTTGAAATTCCGTTTGTGGGCCTGACCGAAGACATGGACGGCACGATTGCACGACGGGCACGCATTTTGGGCATGACCGATTTTTTGCGGAAACCGTTTGACAGCGATGAATTGTTAGAGACTATCTATAGCAAAACCAAAGATAAGTCGGATGGGGATGCTGATAATGGACGTGTTTCAACCCAGACTGTTACACAAGCCTTGAGCCGTCCAGAATCCACCCGTCTTGAGGGACGTTCGGATTATTCACGGTTCGACAATGCTCCAGTGGTAGTGGATGATTCACCCAGCATGTCGCGGCAAATGGTCATGGCAACCCCGAAACTTCCTACTTCCACCAGTGCAGCAACTTCCGCCTCGGCAGGAGCAGAACTTAAATCCTATTTCCGTGTGTTGTTGTGGTACAAGTGGGTCATCATCATTTGTACGGTTGTGGCGGTTGTTTTGTCGTTTGTTGCCAGTATGCTGATTACGCCTAAATATTCAGCGAGTGCCACCTTGCGTGTTGCTTCGGCCTCCGGTGGGGTGGTGGACTATGGTTCACTGGCGCTGTCTTCGCGTTTGATGAATACCTACCGTGAAATTGCGACCAGTGGCCCGGTTATTGATGAATTAAATGAGCGGTTAGGTACGGAAGTCGCCCCCGCTATTTCGGTGGATTCCATTGTCGAAACCGAGTTATTCACGATTACTGCAACCGACGCTGATCCCGAAATCGCCAAAGATGCCGCCAACATCATGGCCGAAATCATGGTTGAACGCAGTTTGGAACTGTACGGTGGGACAACCGAAACCTATCGGCAGTACCTTGAAGACCAACTGCAAGAGGCCGAAGATAACTATCAGCAGGCGGTACGGGCTTATGAAATCGCCATTGAGGGAGCACAGACCGATCAGGAAGCAACTAATCCTGAAGGTGGCATAACCCAATCCGCTTCGTTGGTCACGGCTAAACTTGATATTTTGCAGAAGCGGGTCGAGCTTTTCCAACAAATATATCAAGATCGGCTCAACCGTTACGAAAACGCGCTGGTGAGCGAACAACTGCGGGCCAACGCTATCAGTATTGTTGAACCCGCCTATCTACCAACAGCGCCGTCCTCACCCAAGAAGATGTTCAATGCTATTTTGGGTTTTGGTGCGGGATTGGTGGGTGGAGTTGGCTTGGCTTTCTTACTCGAAACCTTTAAGAATGCCTTCCGCACGATTGAGGATGTTCAAAATGTTACCAGTCTGCCCATTTTGGCTCAAGTACCGAATCGCTCTGGCGGGCCATTGAGCCTACTGCGTCGTCGCCGTCGTGAGTTGTTCCTTACCCAGAAATCTAAACCCTCATTCTTTGAACCCTATCATCGGTTGCGTGTAACGCTGCTCGGCTCTCGATCCATCTCGAAAGGCGATGTCATTCTGCTCGCCAGTGCCGAACCGGGGGCCGGTAAGTCCACCACGACGGGTAATCTCGGTGTGGCAATGGCGGAAACAGGCAACCGCGTCATTTTGATTGATGCCGACTTCCCCCGTCATGGCTTGACCCGTATGTTTAACCAAGTAGGCAAACCGGGCTTGGGTGAGGCCTTATTGGGCCAGCGAAGCCTTGCAGAGACTATCCAAGATACTCAATGGCCGACCCTCGGATTTTTGCCTGCTGGGGCTGTAGCAGATGAAATGACAGGCCGATTGTCACCTGAGACGCTCGAAGAAGTGCTGGCGCAGTTGCGACAGCTTTATGACTATATCGTGATTGACTCACCCGCCTTACTTTCCATTGCCGATGCAACCGTTATTGCGAGACAGGCCGACGCGGTGGTAATGATTGTCTCGATTCGACATTCGCAACCCAGTGAACTCCGTATGGCTTTGCAGCAGTTGGGGGATGTGAATGCCAAGACAGTTGGCTTAGTTATCAATCGCGCCCCCAAGACCCGTGTCTACAGTTATTACGCTCGCCGATAAGAATTAAGCCTGCTAGTGGCTATAAGAGCAGGCTTTTTACTAAAGGAGACTTAGTATTATGTCCGGCAGCCGTCCGCTGCGTATTTTGATGATTGTTGAAAACTGCTCGTATCCCTTTGATGTGCGGGTGCGGCATGAGGCTGAAACCTTAGCCGCTGCTGGTTATCAAGTGAGTGTGATTGCGCCGCGTGGCAAAAACGAAAAATGGCGCGATACCATTAACGGTGTTTATGCCGTGCGCTTCCCAGCACCTCCCAATCGCGGGGGGATGTTGGGGTATTTGATGGAATTTGGCTATGCCACCCTTGCGGTGACATGGCTGGCACTATGGCTGACTTTGCGCGGTAAAGTAGATGTGATTCATGTGCATAATCCACCAGATACGTTGTGGGTTGCGGCGCTGATTCCCAAGTTATTTGGCAAGAAATTTATCTACGATCATCACGACCTGTCGCCTGAATTGTTCCTCTCCAAATATGGCGACGAGGCCAAAGAAAATAAGCTGTATCGTATGTTGCTCTGGCTAGAGAAACGTTCGTGTCGCATGGCGAATTGGGTGGTGGAGGTCAACGAGTCCTACAAGAAGGGGGATATTGAGCGCAACGGGGTTAAACCAGAGCGTGTGCATGTCGTTCGCAATGGCCCCAACCTTAAACGAATGCGCCTCGTCCCAATTGATGAACAACTCCGTGCCAAAGCCGAAACGTTGATTGCCTATGTTGGCAATATTTCGTCGCAAGATGGCCTCGACCATTTGTTGGGGGCGGTGTATCACCTTGAGCGTGATCTCGGCTACAAGGATTGGTATTGCAACATCATTGGCAAGGCCGATAATCTCAATGAATTGCAGCGAATTGCCCAAGAATTAGGGATTAGTGAGCGGGTGCGCTTTACGGGCTATATCTCCGACGATGAAATGCTGCGTATTCTGTCTACATCCGATATTTGCATTGTGCCCGACCCCGATAACCCGCTGAACAACAAATCTACCATGAACAAGGTCATGGAATATATGGCATTGGGCAAACCAATGGTGGCCTATGACTTGGTGGAACACAAGTTTTCGGCACAAGAGGCGGCCCTTTATGCGACTCCCAACGACAAAATGGATATGGCTCGCCAGATTTTGAAGCTTGTCCAAGACCCTGCGCTGCGTGCCCAAATGGGAGAAGCAGGTCGTCAACGGGTCGAAACTCAATTGAAATGGGAGTATTCAGCCGAAAAACTGCTGGCGCTCTATGCCGAAGTTGCGAAGGAAACGCTGGGTTGATAGGTAATAGTACGCGCCTTCCGAACTCCAAAACCTTTGCACGCCCCGGATTTTTCTATTATCTCATCCGGCCTTGGCGCGTGATGGACTTACCCGGCTTTTGGCCCTTTATGGAATTGGTCATTGCGGCGGGGGTAGGGCTGTGCATTGCGATTTTGATTATCGTCAGCACCCACTTTATTGGCAATCCAAAGGTCGTCGTTGGGGCGATTGGTGGCATATTTTATGTCTTTATGATTCGCCGTTGGCCCTATTTGGGAATCTTGTCGGTCGTGGCGATTACGAGCGGGCTGATCAGTTGGGAATGGCTGCCACTAATCCCTATTGGCCCATTCAGTGCCCATATTCCCGATGTGATGTTGGGCCTGCTTCTTTTGCTGCTGATATTGCGTGCCACAACCCAAAAGGATTTTCATTTTTATCAGACCCCATTAGATATTCCCTTAATATTGTTTATCATGGCATTACTTTTTTCGATGTTTAATGGCGTCATCTTTTTAGACCTATCGCCCAACCCTGTAATACGGGTATCTCGACCTATTTTTTACTGGTTAATCTTTTTTCCGATTACGCAATTTATCACGGACAAGCAGACATTACGCAATTTTCTGTATGGCCTTATGGGATTGGCGCTGGTTCTCTCGGCTGGCCTGATATTCCCCAATCGCTTTTTGCCACTCATGCCGGTCAGTGCAACGGATTTGACAACGGCTGGCCGGGAATTCTCTGGTGTGACTCGCATTTATTATGGTGGCGAACGTTATCTCTACATGATTATCCCGGCCATGATTGGCACGCTGCTCATTTATCGTAAGGAGCGTTGGCTGCGGTTTATTGTGCTAACCGGGGCGATATTTTGGCTGTATCGGAGCTATCAACGTAATTATTGGGCCACCACGATTGTCAACGTTGGGTTAATGATCGCCTTATTCAGTACGTTTAGTCGAACCCGCTATCGGACAATTACACGTCTTGCCACTGCCGCTCCGCTAATCATTATTTTGTTTATAGGGGTCTATTTCGCATTTCCGGCGCAGGTGGGCAGCCAGATTGATATTTATGCGGATCGGATGGGCAGTATTTTTCAGACCGCCTCCAATGAGCGAGCCGATAGCAGCCTTGAGTGGCGCTCGATGGAAAATTACTATGCCCGGCAAAGTATCAATGAACATTTGTGGTTTGGTATTGGGCCATCGGGAACTTATCGCCCACCGTTTGAAATTGAAGTGCTCGCCAACGAATATCCGATTAACTGGTATGTCCACAACAGCTACTTGTGGATCACCGTCATGATGGGACTCTCTGGCTTAATCCCGTTTTTGTGGCTAAGTATTCAATATGTTTTGCGTACCCTTTGGCGCTGGACGGAACTGCGGGATGAAGAATTTATCGGCGTATACATCGGCTTTGGTACGGGCTACTTGGGCATGATGATTAGCAACATCGTCGCGCCAAATTTTGTGCAATCATGGGCCCTTATCATCTATCCGATAGCGATGGGGGTCAATGAAGTGATTTATCGGCTGAATAAACAAGAAAAAGAACAAGCCGAAAGACAACAGACAATCTCGCTTGCCCGTCGAATGCGTGTGGCAAGATAATCTCTTGAGGGGGTTGAATGCAAAGGCGCGTTATTAAAGATCTGCTGGCCTATTTGCCATCTAAGATTTTGCCAGCACTGACGGCATTTATCACCGTGCCGATTTTCACCCGTCTGTTTGCCCCAGATCAATATGGCAACTATAACCTTGCGATTGGGGTCTCGGAGTTTTTGATTGCCGGGACGGTCACGGGATTTGCCGCTGCTGCCGTGCGATTTTATGCGGCCTATGAACTCAAAGAAAAACTTTCCGATTATTTTGGGACGATTTTTTCAACCACCGCTGTGTTGACCATTGTCGGGGGGATTATCGCCGCCGTGCTGATGGTCACCGCCAAAGCCGCCGATTTGGTAGATGATAACCTATACTCCCTATTATGGGTGGCGCTGCTGCTGTTTATCGTCAGCAGTTGGTACACCGTCCTGATGCACATTGTTCGGGCAGAGGAAAAAAGCCGCTGGTATACCGCCTTTGAGTTATCTATGCGTTACGGGATGGTCATTATTGCATGGATAATGGCAACCCAGTTCGATGTTGGGGTTGGCTCGATCTTATGGGGACAGGTCATTATCACTATTGTGCTGATGATTCCCCTCTTTTGGGTTACGTCAAAAGGCATAGCCATACGATTTAGTAAACTAACGCGAAGTGATTTCGCGCCATTTTGGGCCTATGCTTTGCCGCTCACGATTGGCAATTTGGCGTTTTGGGGGTTGCGTTTGGCTGACCGCTACATCGTCAAAATTTTCCATGATAGCTATGAGGTCGGTGTTTATCTCGTGTCCTACAACATTTCGGCCCGCAGTATTGACCTTTTGGTTGGCCTATTTTTGATTGTCCCCGGCCCTATTATGATGAGGACATGGGAAGAAAAAGGCCGCGCAGAAACTGAAGAGACATTGACCACCTTTACCCGGATGTTCCTAATTTTGGTCGTACCAGCGGTGGTTGGCTTGGCCGTAACCGCACGTCTATTAGTGGGATTTTTGGCCGATCCTGAATACTTTGACGGATACCGAGCCACCTTTTTTGTGGCGGCATCTAGCGCTCTATTTGGTTTGGGGCAGTTGGGCAGCTATGGCATCTTGCTTGGTAAAAAGACGAATATTCTGGCCCGTAATCAATTTATTGCGGTTGCGGTCAGCCTTGCACTCAACATTGCTTTAGTTCCTTGGTTGGGTTTTATGGGCGCGGCGCTGGCAGGGACAATTGCTTTTGGCTTCCAGACAGTCTTGCAAGCCTATCATTCATCCAAATTTTTAACATGGCGCTGGCCTATGCCAACGTTGTGGCGGGTTATCGGGGCGACGGTGTTGATGGGTATTGCCGCCGGCCTCATTGTCGAGTTTGGGCCAGCCGATGGTACTAAAGAACAGGTGCTGACGTTTTTGATCGCAGTTGGTGCGGGGGCAGTCGCCTATGGAATTGCGATAATCGGTCTGGGCGAGGTGTCCATTGCCCAGTTACGTACTATTCGCAGCGAGCATGGGCCGGATGCGATGATTGCCTCTGTGTCAGAGGATGCGGAATCAGAATCAACGATTCCACCAATGCCCGAAACCACCGTTGAAATATAGGGATGCTATGCCATCTATCAAACATTATGCTGACCGTTTCCGTGAACTTGGTGTGCGGGGTGCGGTTGAAAAAGTGGGAGGACGAGTCAGCCGTGCCGGAAAACTCTGGGGCGAGACGGCCTATTGGCGTTGGAAAGCCAACCAAACGCTATCGGATACGGATTTCTTGGCTGTGGTAAAAGGCGATTGGCAGACCTTTGCGGCATTTATCACGCAACTCGCCTCCCGACCCGACACCTCATTTTTGCTGCCCCATGAATCGCGCTTAGAGACGATTAAGATACTACGCGAACGTTATCCCGAACACGTCGCAGCAACATTGGCATTAGCAGACGCGGCCTGTCGAAACGAGTTCACTTTATTCGGGCAGGCGGTCAACTTTCCCGATGAAATCAACTGGCATCGTGACCCCGTGACGGGTTATGAATGGCCTGCATTATACATTGTGCGGATGGAAGAATTGTTGTGGTCGGCTGAACGCGCCGCCGATTTGAAGCCTATCTGGGAACTCAACCGTCATCAACATTTTATCGCCTTGGGTATGGCATATTGGCTGACCGACGATATTCGTTATTATGAGGCATTTGCGAAACAGACCGAAAGCTGGATTCAAGCCAATCCGGTGCTGCATGGCATTAATTGGTTTAGCAGCCTTGAGCTAGGGATTCGTCTGATTGCATGGGGCGTGGCCTTCCAGTTTTTCCGCACGCTGGCTGATTTCCGTGAAAAATTAGCCCCCGCTTTCCTAAAAAGCCTCTATCAACAGGCCAATGCCCTTAGCACCCATCTCACCCATTGGGAAGCCGTGCCCAACAATCACTTGATTGGCGAGGCGGCGGGGTTAGCGATTACGGCGGCGCTGTTCCCTGAATTCAAGGAATCAGCGCAGTGGCTTGAGATCGGTCTCCGGCATATGAACGAACAAATGGTAGCCCAAACGCATCCTAGCGGGGCGAACAAGGAGCAGGGCACGGGGTATCATCAATTTGTGGCGGAATTTGTGCAACCGTTGGTGCTGCTGGCGAAACGCGGCCTTATTCCCCCGCAGCCTGTGTTGGAAGATACACTCCATCGGATGATTGATTATGTGCAATATTGCAAAACCCCGGCAGGCACAATGCAAAATTGGGGCGATCAAGATGATGGAAGGGCAGTTGGGTTAAGCCTTGCCAAGCCGTTTTGGGATTTCCGTCATCTTTTGGCGTTTGGGGCGACCTATTATCAACGACCCGATTGGAAATTTAGTGCCGGAAGGTTTGATGAAGAATCGTTTTGGCTGTTGAGCAAGGCGGGCTTGGAGGCTTGGGAAAGATTGGAGGAGCAACCCCCGGCGGAAATCTCCAGAGCATTTCCCGATGCTGGTCACTATATCATCCGCGATAATTGGTCGGCTACCAGTGACGTGCTGTATTTTCGCTGTGGCCCATTTGGATTGGGTGGGGAAGGGGAATCGGCCCATGCCCACTGTGATATGCTCAGTCCGATTTTGTGGATTGAGGGACGTCCTGTCTTGGTAGATGCGGGGACATATCTCTATCACGGCTCATCACGCGACCACTATCGAACGACAGCCTCGCATAATACGCTGATGATTGATGGCAAGGAGCAGGCCATCCCGCGCACCGATTTTTCATGGGAGCAAGTGCCGCAGGGTGAATGTTTGGCGTGGGAGGCAGGAAGGCGTGTCGTGGGCGCGATGCAAACACGGGCCGGGGTGCGCCATCAACGTGAAATAAACCATCCGGCATCGGGTGATTGGGAAATCATAGATACTCTGCACGCGCATTCGACGACACATGAGGTGAAGTGGTTTTTTCATTTTGCCCCGGACTTGACCGTTGAGCAGCAAGACGGACGGGTATGGGTAAAGAATAATGAAGATAACTTTTTAATTGAGCTTATGCCCCCTGCGGATGTCATCTTAAATATTGAAGCAGGCGAGTTTTCATCCAATTATGGGCGCAAACAGCCCAATCAAGTCGTCGTCGCAAAATGGCAGGGTACGGTGTCCGGTACGCGCTTTATCTGGAAAATTCAACGCTACTCAGAAAGGGAGTACAACAATCAATGAAAGTCAGTATCTTTGGTCTTGGGTATGTGGGAACCGTTTCGGCAGCATGTTTGGCTGGGCAAGGGCATGACGTGTTAGGCGTAGATGTCAGTGCCGATAAGGTCAACCAGATTAACAATAAACAAAGCCCAATCGTCGAACCCGGACTTGAACCGCTCATTGCTGAGGGAGTAGAGTCGGGCAAATTGAAGGCGACACAGGACACAGCGGCAGCAGTCCGGCATGGTGAAGTGCTGCTCATCTGCGTTGGTACACCCTCTCATGCCAATGGGGGGTTGGGGCTAACTTATGTGGAACGGGTTGCCCAAGAAATTGGCGAAGCATTAGCCACCGCAAACGATTACAAAGTGGTTTCACTCCGCAGCACAGTCCTACCCGGCACGTTTACCAACACCCTCAAGCCGATTCTGGAGCAGTGTTCTGGCAAGAAGGCTGGAGTGGATTTTGGTGTGACGGTAAATCCTGAATTCTTACGTGAAGGAAGCGCGATTGAGGACTTTATTAACCCGCCTTATACACTGATTGGCACAGAGGACGAGAAATCCGGTCAAGTGCTGGCCCATTTATACGACAATATTGATGCCCCGCTCTATTTCAGTGACCCCGATACTGCCAACATGGTCAAATATGCGTGCAATGCCTTCCATGCGGTCAAAGTGACGTTCGCTAATGAGATTGGTCGTTTATCGAAGGTGGTAGGTGTAGACAGCACCCGCGTCATGGAGATTTTCGCACAGGATACCAAGCTGAATATTTCTCCACGCTATCTACGTCCCGGTTTTGCGTTCGGCGGGTCATGCCTCCCCAAAGATTTACGCGCTATCACCTATCTCTCGCGTCATACTGATGTAGACATCCCCATGCTTGAAGGGGTCATGGAAAGCAACCACGAACATATTGAGTTTGCACTGGATCTGGTGGTGCGGAGTGGCAAAAAATCGGTGACATTGATGGGTCTGAGTTTCAAACCCCATACCGATGATCTGCGCGAAAGCCCGATGGTGACACTGGCCGAAACGCTACTGGGGAAGGGTTATAAGGTCACGATTTATGATGCTAACGTGAATTTGGCGCGTTTGGTCGGCGGCAATCGTTCCTATATTGAACAAACTATTCCGCATATCGCCTCCTTGATGTGCCATTCATTGGAAGAGGCGGTAGATGGGGCGGAAGTCATTATCGCTTCGCACGGGGTCAACGATGACCTTGTAGCGTTGGCGCGTGAAGATCAGTTGGTGGTTGACCTCTCGCGTAATTCGAGTAATGCCCGTTGGAAAGGTAAGGCCGCCTATGAAGGGCTTTGCTGGTAAATGCCTATGACAAATCCGAGTGAAAAACGTCTACGTAAGCTGTTGGTGATTGCTTATATCTTCCCGCCTTTTTTTTCGGTGGGAGGGTCAATCCGGGTGGTCAAGTTCCTCAAATACTTACCAAGCCTCAGCTGGAAACCCTATGTACTGACCGTAGACGACAGCCGTGAATATAAAAGTTTGCGTCGGGAGGGGAGTGAAGAACTCCTCTCTGACCTACCATCCGAAGTCGTGGTGTGTCGCGCGGTGGCGGGTGAGGCATCGTCGTCATTGCTGGAAAAAGGACGGGCCGCCCGTGAAAAAAGCAAATTTTTCAAGCTGGTCATCAATACCCTGCGCGATATTCGGGATTGGGTGACACGCTGGTTGCTGGTTCCTGATGAAAACATCACATGGCTGCCGTTTGCCGTGCGACAGGGCCGCAAGATCATCAAAGAAAATGAGATTGATGCCATTTTTGTGACCTGCCCGCCACACTCAGCCGCTGTGATTGGTGCGGTATTAAAACGCCTGTCCCGCCGTCCGCTGGTGTTAGATTTCCGTGACGACTGGGTAGATACACCTTGGCAAGCGGAACGACCCGCCTTTGTGCGTCGGATCAATAAATGGCTAGAGCGCTTTGCCGTGAGCAGTGCTAGCAAAGTTGTTCTGGTGACGCCAGTCAGCCATGCCGCCTTTGAAAAACGCTATCCCCGCCAAAAAGATAAAATGGTCTATATTCCGAATGGAGTGGATTTGGCGGATTATGCCTATCTCGACAATGCACCGCAGCCCACTTTTGCTGGCAAATTTACGATTGTCCATGCCGGGTTGCTGACGGTTGCGGCTGACTGGAATCGTGACCCGAAGGCGTTTTTTCAGGCATTGGTCAATATTCGCCAAGCGCACCCCGAAATCGGCGACAATATGCGAATGGTGTTTACGGGTGAACTGCCCCCCGAATACAAAGCCTACGTCACTGAGATGGGGTTGGAGGGCATGGTCGAAGAAGCGGGGTATCTGCCGCGACCTGAATTTGCGACCCTGCTGCGGAATGCTGATTTGCTGCTCACTATCAATTATGCCGGATTTTCAACGCTCATCCCCGGCAAGATTTATGAATATTGGGCGGTGAGCGGCCCTCCTATTATGCTTTTGAGCGAACCGGGGGCAGCCCATCAATTGATTCAGCAATATAAGCTGGGGGTGGCGCTCAAGCAGGATGATACAGCGGGCATTCAACAGGCGATTATGGAGTATTATCAGCAGCGGGCTGATGGACAGCCAGTACGCATTACCCGCGATGGTATTGATAATTTTGCCCGTGTCAAACTCGCTGAAAAATTGGCGGGAGCGCTGGACGGATTGAAATTTAGATCATAAGGGCATTGTTCCTTATCAATCATGGGGAAAACATATGCAGCTTGAAAAGAAAGTGGCTGTAATTACAGGGGCGGGGCAGGGACTTGGCCTTGCAATGGCAAAGGCCTTTGTCGCAGAAGGGGCAAAGGTCGTTATTGCCGAATATAACGCCGAAAAGGGCAAGGCCGCTGCTGAAAGTTTGGGGACAGGCAACGCCGTATTTGTGCATACCGATGTGCGCGATGTTCAATCGGTAGCACGTATGGCAGAGACGGCGGTCAATCACTTTGGCCGCTTGGATATTTTGGTCAATAATGCCGGGTTGTTTGGTCGTACCAAGACGGAAGACCTGCCCGAAGAGGAATGGGATCGCATGATGGACACCAACCTCAAAGGCGCGTTTTTGTGCAGCCAAGCCGCCGGACGGGTCATGATTAAACAAGGCGAGGGTGGTTGCATTATCAGCATGTCCTCGATCAACGGCATTGTCGGTTTCCCGGAGCGCCTCGCCTACAATTGCAGCAAGGCCGCCATTGATGCCTTGACCCGCGTATTGGCTTCGGAGTGGGGTCAGTATAACATCCGCGTGAATGCTATCGCGCCGGGGTATGTGCGGAATGATGTGTTGGATGAGCATATCGCGTCGGGATGGTTTGATGGGGCGGCGATTTTGAAGCGCACCCCGTTGGCCCGCTTTATCGAGGAGGATGACATCGCCAAAGCAGCTGTCTATCTGGCATCTCCGGCGGCCCATAACATCAGTGGGGTGGTATTGCCCGTTGATGGTGGTTGGGTCGCTTACGGGTATCTATAAAAATGAGCGAAACACGCCTCCCCCTGCCCGGTAAATATTTATTTGTGGCGGGCATCAACCTGACCGTGCAGAAATTAAACAGTCCGGCCCAACGCCTACCCTATGCCCTCGCGCCGTATGTGGAGCAGATGGATTTGGTCGGCTATGTCAATTTTTATGGCGGCCCACCGACCTCCAAGTTCAACAAATTGGCGAAGGGGGCAACCCATTTGCTGACGGATCGGGTGAGTGTGACGCAGGATGGGAATGTGCGGCGCTTGATAGCACGACGTTTACCACTGCCACGTTCACTAGATGTCAAAATGCAGAGCCGCTGGATATACCAAATCCTGAAAGGCCATCTGGCGCGAAAATATGACGTGGCAATTGTGGCCCATGCCGAAAATGCGCCGCTTGCCAAACTGCTCAAAAATTCGGGGATCGCCCAACATCTCATCTATAATGATTGGGATTATTACCCCGGCTATGTTGAAGCTGAATACCGCGATTTGGTGGCGGGTTATGAACAGTTACATGTGGATTTGGCGGATGGAGTTGCCTCGGTTAGTCGCCCCTTGCAAGAACTGCGGACACAGCAGGGGGCGAAACGCACGATTGTGATTCCGAACGCCGTCGAATTTGAGAAATTTAATTGGGCCTACCAAAACCGCAAACCACATCCGCCGACCCTGATTTATTGCGGCAGTGTGGATGCGCGGTGGGGAATTGACCTTGCCATTCACGCCCTGCCAACCCTGCGCCAACAGATTCCTGATATACGGGTGATGGTGGTCGGGGGTGGGCCAGCCGAAGAGGAATTGCAAACACTTGCCAAAGGAATCGGGGTGAGTGAGCAAGTGGTGTTCACCGGAGCAGTACCCTATGAACAATTACCGGATATGATGGCGGAGGCCGATATTGGCTTGGCGACCTCGCGGCAGGATGAATTTCGCAAATATGCCTCGCCGATGAAAATTACCGAATATATGGCGGCGGGATTGCCGGTCATGGCGTCGGGGGGTGGGGAAGCCGAGCAGATGATTGCGGAGTCGCGGGGTGGGGTACATATCGAATATGACACCGATGCCCTGATACAAGCGGCGCTGCTCCTACTGCAAAATCGCACCCAATTGGAAACGATGCAGCAGGCTGCATTAGACTATGCTCGCAGTCGCACATGGGACGAAATGGGCAAGCAGCTGGCCTTGTTTATGGCGGAGATATTACGACCATGAGAATCCTCTTTTTATCGGACAGGCCGCCAAGTGGGGCGAAAATGGCAGATGCCTATCAGACCCGACTGGAAGGCTTGTCGCATGGCTTACAAGCACACGGCGTCGAAACCGAATTTTTGTCGCTACGAACCTTGCGGGTCAAAGGGCCGCATCTGCTGTTTTCGCTAAATGCCCCTGCGATTGCCAAATATGCTAAGAATTTTGACGTTATCCATGCTGCCGGGGCGGGTTCGGCAACGGCGGCTTCGGTAGCACGCTGGTTGAACAAACATCATGTGGTGTTTGATGTACACGGTGATGAACTAATGGAGACGCGGTTGGAATGGGATAAAAAACGCTCGGTGCGAACGGCGTATTTGGTTTTTCAAAGCGCGGTTTTAACCCAAGTGGCCCGTCGTTTGGCGAATACCTTGCTGATGGTGTCTGGCCCGTTCCAAGAACGGTATGCTAAACGTGGCGTGCCGGAATCTAAAATGATCGTTGTGCGGAACGGTGTAGATACTTCGTTATTTAAACCCGCCCCTCCCCGCAATGATGGCACGGTGCGGATTTGTTATGCTGGGAGTTTTCAGGCATGGCAAGCGGCGGATGTGTTGCAAGAGGCATTGGCCCAGAATATCCGCGACGGGGTGCATTTCCACCTTATCGGATTTGCTGAGGGTGATCAGGAATTAAAAGCCCAATTCGCGGGGATACTCGGCGACCACGCCACACTGGAAAATCGGATGCCCGTTGACCAACTACCGGATAAATTAGCTCCAATGGATGTACTGGTCATCTCGCGCACCCGCCATCCGGTGATGCAAGGAGGACTGCCAAGCAAATTTGCCGAATATCTGGCGATGGGCAAGCCGCTGATTGTGACCAATGTAGATGAGACCTCCAAATTTGTGCGTGAGGCCGAGTGTGGATTGGTGTGTGAACCGACGGTGGAAAGTATGAGTGCCGCCATTCGTACCGCCAGCCAGTGGAGTGCTGAAGAACGTCAGCGTATGGGTGAAAATGCACGACATTTGGCGGAAACGACCTTTGATTGGAAAGTGCTTGCCAAACATTACTTGGATGAATTGCAACCCCGCCTGAACAAAGGAGGACGCTCATGAGCCGCGCTGTGATGATTCTCGCCGACCCGCGTGATATGGCCTCTTTGAATTTTGAAGGCATCCAAGTCCCCGGCTTTGACCGGGTGATCCTGCGGGTGGCCGATTATGCCCGCCTTAAAGAAGAAGCGCCGACGATTAAGGCCGAAATTGAACGGGATAACGTGGGGCTGGTCATCTATGCCCGTAACGACCAAGTATTTGAGCGCCATTCCATCGCCTATTGCATTCGCTATTTTCAGACGGGTTATTCGTCACTGAGTGGGATTGATACCGAGGAAGCCTTTAGCCAAGCGCGTTCCATGATCGCTGATTTGCAGGGTGGGGAAGGTATTTTTGAAGTACCACCGATTGCCGCCCCGAGCAAAAAAGTTGCCAGCCAAGCGCAAGGCACATTCTCACTGATTTTTGATACGGAACAATTGGCCTGTATCAAGGTGGGCCTGCCACGTATTTTACCGCTGCTCGATCAGTATGGTGTTAAAGCGACGTTCTTTTGCACAGGGTTTGTGCAGGATGTGTATCCCAAGACCCTGCCTGTGATTGCGGAACGGGGACACGAAATCGGTATACATGGCCCACATCATGAGTGGATGGCTGGGTTATCCGCCGATGAACAGCGCCGCCGCTTGACCGCCCATGTTGAACAGTTTCGCCGCTATTATCCGGTGGTCGGGGCGAACTTTATTTTCCGCACCGATGCCCATACGATTCCGATTTTGGTAGATTTGGGGATGCGCTATTGCACGGCGTTTGCACTGCATCACTACAAACCAATGGCCTATCGTCAGGTGAATACCCAACCTGTGCCGATTGTGACCGATAAGGGCGGCATTTGGATGGTGCCTGTTCCAGCAGAAACCTATGACTGGCCGTGGTTCGGGACACGTCTCGCTATTGATTCAGCCTTGGTGCGCTCCAAACGCGAATCGGGTCAGCCACATGTATCAGTGTTGATGCACCCTTTCCGTGACGGCACGAAGGCACACCTTAAACAACTAGAGGCAATGCTGGAATATTTGACCCAAAAACGCCAGTTAAAAGCGGTGACGCTTGAACAACATATGACTGAACCCGCCCCCAAGCAAGCCGATGCCCGCATTTATATGAACTATCTGCGGGTGGATGGCAGTCACCCCGATGGCTATCAACGCGAATTTTGGTCACGAGCCGAATATTATTGGGATCGGCTGTCGGCGGTGTATCATGGCTTAAAAGCGGTTGGCAAAAACCCGGCGCTGGTGGTTGAGTCTGAGAATATCCAGTACGCCGTGTATCCCGAAGCCCCGACTGGAGGTACACCCATCGCGTTCGACCCGATGGCTGCTTCGCAGGATTATCCCGATGGCCCGGATTGGGAGCGCTTCTTAAAATTGCTGCGTGAATCGGGTGAGGGGACACAGGTTTTTTCGCCGCCGAGTGCCGAAGAACACAAGGCATTTGTTAAAAAACTCAAGAAACCACGTCACCTACGGGATGTGACGGGCCTGCCACCAGAGGCCGCAATTCGGGTCGTTTATAAACTCCGCAAGGGCCGCCCCTACTTTTGAGAGGGAAACGTATGGCGAATAAACCGCGTGTGCTGATTATCGGCCCGACCCTCAAACAAATGGGTGGGGTGGGCATGGTGAATGAAATCTTGCTGGCCTCAACGAGCCTGCGGGATGATTTTGAACTGCTGCATCTCGACACGACCCGCCCCGAAGACTCGATTGAACAAGTGGCGACGCTGGCAGTGGGTAATTTTTGGCTGTTTTTTAAGCAGTGGATTCAACTCGTGCGTATTTTCATTACCCAACGCCCGAAGATCATGCACCAGCCGATTACAGATCGCGTCTCCTTCTATAAAGAGGGCATGTTTGTGCTGACGGCGCGATTGTTTGGGGTGCGGGTGGTTGGTCATCTGCATGGCAATGCGTTTAAGCAGTTGGCGGAAAATAAACGTAAGCCCGTGCGCCAAAGCGTGCGATTTATCATGCGCCTGCCCAAAGTGGTCATCGCCCTGTCAGATGGTTGGCGCGATTATCTGCTGCAACAGGTCTCGCCTAATTTGAAAATTGTCGTGGTTGAAAATACCGTAGATGCCGATTTCGCCCAACTCGCCCATCAGCCCGTCGAAAAATCAGGACGTGTGACTTGTAAGGTGCTGTTTATGGGGAGCTTGGGGACACGTAAGGGCGTACCCGAAATTTTGAAAGCTCTTCCTATCGTGCGTGCTCAAAATCCCGACGTCGAATTTGTCGTGGCGGGTGGATTAGAACTCGGTGCGGAACAACTCTTGATTGACCAAGCCAAAAGTGAAGCATTGGCGGTGGGAGGTGTTGCGTTCCCCGGCATTGTGACAGGCCAGACGAAGTTGGAGTTGTTTAAAGACGCTGATATTTTTCTGTTGCCTTCCCATCATGAGAATTTTCCCATCTCGGTCTTGGAAGCAATGGCGTCACGGTTGCCCCTCGTGATAACCCCAGTTGGCGCTTTACCGGAAGTCTTGCAAGATGGGATACACTGCCTCTTTGTACCAGTAGGGGACGTTCAGAAAATTGCCGAGGCGGTTTTAAAGTTGTCTCAAGACACGGCCTTGCGTGACTCGATGGGGGCAGCGAATTTGGCCCTTTATCAAGCGAGATTCGCCCCTGAAGCCATGATGAGCAAGATCAAGGCCATTTATTCACAGCTTTTATAATGGAGTATCCAATGGATAAAAAAGACACCACGTTGTATTCACCGCCGCCAATCACCGAAAAATACACGGGCTATATCCCCGACCATTGGGGGCAAGATTCGATTGCGTTGCTGCCTAAGGGCAATGGAGGGCTGTGTCTGGATCATGGCTGTGGCGATGGTCGGTCACGTAAATTGATTGAGGCGTTCGGCTGGAAATGGGTTGGGGTGGATATTGAGGGCAATGTCAGCCTAATTTGTGATGGTCATTATCTACCCTTTAAATCCAATACCTTTGACCACGCCATCAGCAACGCCGTGTTTGAACATCTCTATGACCCTTTTCAAGCAGCGCGTGAAATTTTCCGCGTCTTGAAGCCGGGGGCCTATTTACAGGGTGAAGTAGCGTTCCAAGAGCCATTCCATGCCAATTCCTATTTTCATATGTCACATATGGGCACCAAACAAATGCTGACGACGGCGGGGTTTGAAGTGATTCGGCTGTGGCCGACATGGCATTTATTTGAGGCACAGATGCAAAATATGTTCCCTGTGCCAGTCGTTTCACCCACCTTACGTTTTGTGGCTCGTTGGACAGCGAAGGGCTTAATGGCGGGTCGGGCGTTGGGCTTGAAGCAGGTCTCCAAGATGAAAGGCCGTAGCCCAGAAGAAATCCAGCGCCGTTTGGAAATTGACCGTTTGAGTTATACCGGGTCGGTGGCGTTCTTTGCCCGCAAACCTGCCTAATACCTCTTCATCGGCTGCGCGGCGGATGCGGGGGTGCTGGCCTCTCATGCTCATTGGCCTCAGCCTTACCGCTGGTTGGATGTGGCTGACGGGCTATTTTTATTACACCTCGGTGGGGATTGATACCGAACGCGAAAATTATGGCTCGAAGATCAGTACCCATTATCGGGTGCGCTGGCCCGGTAATGGCTCGATTTGGATCGGGGGTGGTCGGGCCTATGGTGAGATGGATTGGGATAAGCCGTTGCAACGCATTGACCCTGCTGGTGTCTTTTTTCAATCCCCGCGTCGGCCTGAATCCCAAAATATCTTCAACACACTAGGTTTTTGGCGGGTACGCACTGACACCCAATCATGGATCGGCTTTCCGGCGTGGCTACCCTTTCTCTTCTTCGGGTCATGGGCCTATTGGGAAGTGCGCCACTACATTAGACGCCGTGCTCGTGCAGCCAAGCAATGATATGGTCGGCAACTTTTTCCCACCCCGGCTCAATCATGAGATTATGCCCACCGGGAAAAAATACCGCCTCGGTATGATAGGCCCTTGCCGTCCTCCGAACTTCATTAGGTGAGAAAAAATGATCTTGGTCAGCCCCGATGACCAATAACGGAGTTTTGACTTTCGCAGGATGGGGGAGATTGAGCAGCATTTCGAGTTCGATACGATACGATTCCTGCCCCAATTCAGCCCAAAATTCACGGGCTTGAGCTTCGGGCACGGCATCGGTAAACAGCAATTCCCGTGCATCCTCGAAATTCTGGATAACGCGATAGGCATCCATCGTTAAGGAATGGATAAGCATGGTTAGCGGATGGCGTCTCGAATAACGTAGGGTGAATCCTATCAAGCCGCTGCTGGGCAGCGAAGCCATTAAAACCCCCGCTGGCGCTTGATATTTTTCCAGATACTTTTGGGTAATGTATCCGCCCATTGAATGGCCTATCAGGATGGGATGCTGGCCTGTTTCACTCTCAATTTGTGTGGCGACCTGTCGCACATCCGCCACATAATCTTTGGCGCTGCACCACCGCACCTTGCCTTCACTTTTGCCATGACCCCGTAGGCTTAAGGCGTAGGTCTGATAGCCTTTTTCAGCAAAGTACGGCATGGCGGTTTTTTGCCATCCCGCTGCGGAATGCCATGCCCCATGAATGAATAAGAGAGCATTGGGTTGAGTTACCTGTGTAGGGAATTGGGTGAGTATCTCCAAGTTCATAGTCTAATTCCCGATAGCTCCTATTTCCAGCGAGTCAAATAAGAGAGCCAAGTGTCTTTCATCTGTACCAAGCCCTATATCGGCGGGTGCCATGAGACGATCCACAAAAAACATCAGAATCGTGGTGTCGGGGTCGCGCATTAAGGCAGATTGAGGGATGATTCCCGTAAAATAATACCCATCAGATCGGGTTTCATAAGTTAACTCAACAGGGTCGCCGTTGACCGTCAGTTTCAAATTTTCCAAGACATCTGGGGCAAGCGTCATCGTAACTCGGAACTGGATAGGCAGGTCTTGTTCGGCAGTTAGCCAAGTTCGAATGGTGGCTATTTTGCTCGTCATCCAAAGTTGAGTGGAGTCTTCGCTAGGAATTTCCCATCCAAAGCCATTGACAGCTTGGTCAAACCCTAAGATGAACGAATCTTGAGGCTCGTTCTGATTGAGGTCTTCACAGTTACTAGGCGGCCAACAGACGTATCCTATTGCAAGCGAATCGAATAAGAGGGCCAAATGTCTTTCGTCTGCGCCAAGCCCTACCTCGGCGGGTATAGCAAGGTGGCTCACCGAGAATACCAAAGTGGTGCTAGTAGGGTCACGCAGGAGGGCAGATTGGGGAATGATACCGGTAAAATAATACCCGTCGGCTCGTGTTTCATACGTTAGTTCAACGGGGTCGCCGTTGACAGTTAATTGCAAGCTATCCAAAATATCCGGGTCTACCGTGATAGTTATTTTGAACTGAATCGGCATATCTTGGTCGGCAGTCAGCCAAGTTCGAATGGTGGCTATTTTGTTGGTCATCCAAAGTTGGGTGGGATCGAAATTGGGGAATTCCCATCCAAAACCGTTGATAATCCGGTCAAATTCAAATAAGAAGGAGTCTTGAGGTTCCTGCAGGGTGAGATGCTCGCACTTACTGGGCGGCCAGCAGACGGAAAGGGCGGTCAACGTTCGCTCTGGAATAGGGCTGTTATCAATCAGTGCATGAGGATCATAATCTTCAATATGGCGACCATCCACATATTCCGGCGGGACTTCATTGAGCAATTCAACACTTCCATTCCATGTCGTTCGGAAGATAATGGCCCGATTGTAGGGTACTACGCCGTGATATAGCCGATCATCCAGATAATAAATTCCTTGCTCCCGAAATTCGCAAATCTTACCGTGTCGTGGGTCGTTTATAACGCAGATTTTGGCGCGGATTTTGGTAGTACCATAAAGGTAACGTAATCCACCTTGAAATGCGGTTGAATGACTTGCTAGATGCCATTCATCTTGATAACGATAGTGTTCATCGATGACAAAGAGAGTGGCATTAGCGTCAAATTGAGGTGCTTGCTCAATGATCGTGGCATATAGGAGGCCCACATCTTCGGAATAATCGGCAAAAATTTTGTGCTGATTTAGAGAATGAGAAATTGCCATAGTGATAGACACACTGGCTAAGAGTGCGGCGGAAAATTTCCCGATGTATTTTATTCTTGCCAATAGGCTAATGATGGCTGAAACAATGAGAGCTGCCCCTAACGAAGTGGCATAGAATACGCGGAACGTGCTCTGATTGAAGGGGCTTGGGATAAACGTAACAAAACCCAACAGCATGATACATAGACCCGCCAAAATTAGCCCAATAAGCGGGCCGCGTTGGAGAAGAGTTTCAGCCTTCTCTCGCCGCCTTCTAAGATGTACCCAACTTATAATGAATGTCATGAGGCCCGTCAGTAAAGCGAGCCATGTATAGGTCGAATTCCAATCCCATTCTTTAAGTGCGGTTGACCATCCATCAAGATGAGACCGATACATATGCTCAACACTGGCTGAATAGTCCTTAATTAAGGTTTCCCGATCCTTGTCTTCGGTGGATGCAAATTGTTTATTGATATAGCCTCCAACCCCGAAGATGATCGTTCCAATGGTGAACACGAAATAGAGGATTGGGATAACCAACCACTTCTGTGCGGCGTGGCGGACCTGTGGGGTGAATTTCTTCTCTAGCCATACTAGCAGTATCGGCGCGACAAAAATGAGTGGGTAGAGTGCCTCATACGTGCCCAAAATAATAATTTGCAGCACCCAAACGGTTCTCCAATAGTGCTTTTGCTCATCTTTGTTTTTGTTCCATCCCACCACAAAAAAATATACTGCCATGATGGTGAGCAGCAGGGCGGTGTGGAAACTGATGGCACGAAACGAAAGTAATCCACTGTCCGCTGGATAGATTACACCTAAAGTGGCAGTCATCAACGCCAGAAATGAATTCTCAGGAACAAGATGACGTACCAAACGATAGGTAACAACAGCTTTCAAAACAAAGATGGCAATCAGCAACAAATTCATTCCGATAAAAGAATCTGGAGTTAAAAGATGGGCCACAAAATAGGGCCATAAAAAGATGGGGCGGGTAGCACTACCGGCTGCGGCGAGAGGGGCAACATCCATTACATAGATAAAATACCACTCCTCATAGAGAGGAATGGTCTTTTTTAAACCAAAGGGTACCCAGATAAGACCAAAAACAACCAAAAAATAAGTGAGGCTTAAGAGGTCAACAAGCACGGTTGACCTCTGGGTGGCTTTAGCTGTAGACATCCTCGGTGATTCTTTCCATGAAAACCCGATACCAATTTTCCAGCGAGTAGAGCATAAATAAGACCCGCTGATGATCCCACCGTCCGCTGAGATGCTGTTGGATCAGGTGTTCAACCCCTTCCCGATTCAGATGGGTTTGAGTAAAGGAGTTCGGATCGGCAATTTGCTCCAAAAATTGGGTGCCAATCTTACCCCGGAACCACAAATCGGCAGCACTGGTGAAACCGATTTTCTTGCGGTTGGCAACTTCTGGCGGGATGTAGGACATACAGACCTTTTTGTGGATGATCTTCTGCTCCCGCCCATTGATCTTGAGGTTACCGGGGATGCGTTCGGCCACTTTCATGATTTCGATGTCCAGATAGGGTACACGGGCTTCGATGCTGGCAGCCATTGACATCTTATTTTCAGAGAGAAGCAGTTCTTCCGCAAGGTCGGTGCGTGCGTCCACAAACAGCATTTTTTCCATAAAGGTGGCATCTTGCGGCGCACGGGCTATTTGTTTTCTGGCCCAGTCGAGTGACAACTGCGGATTCATGCGACGGCGTGTTTCAACCCCTAACAAACTGTTACGCGCCGAATCGGGCATGATCGAATAGACACGCAGCAAAGCATCTGCTTCATCTTGAGCGCCGAGGGCATAATTGAGCCGACGGGCCTGCTCCGACAAAGGCATCTTCTTGGCGAGGGGCTGGGCGAGACGGGCAGCATAGGCCGCACCATATTTGCGGAAACGTTCAACATAATTCGCGCCGAGATGCCGGGGATAGCCGCCAAAGGCTTCGTCCGGCCCTTGCCCATTGAGCAATACCTTTAATCCCTGATCGCGGGCCATTTGCGCCACAAAATAATAAGCCGCCGCTGATTGGTTGACGACGGGTTCTTCCATGTGCCAGATGTAGCGCGTCATGAAATCTGCATAATCTTTTTCAGTGATGATGCGGGAATTAAACTCGGCCCCATAGTGTTTTGCCATCTTGCGGGAGGGTTCGACTTCGTTGACATCTTCGCGCCCTTCAAACCCGACGGTATAGGCCTTGACCGGGCCGCTGGAGTGTTTCGCCATCAGATGCAGGACAGTGGTAGAGTCCACCCCGCCGCTGAGAGAAATCCCAATTGGCACATCCGCCACCATTTGACGGTGAATGGCCTGATCGTAAATTTCACGCAGTTCGGCAATCCAATCTTCTTCGGTTTTGGCACGGTCAATCGTTGGTGTGTAATCCCAATATGTGCCTTCATATACGCCGTTTTCATCCACCACCAAATAACCGGAGGGGGGGACTTTGTAGACACCCTTAAACAGTGTCCATGGGGCAGGGCAGTAGCGTAGGGTCAGCGTAAAATTGAGTGCGTCGAGGTCAAGTTCACGGGGGAAATCGGGATCACCCAAGATGGCTTTGACTTCGGAGGCAAATCGGAACATGCCGCCTTCGCTGGTGTAATATAACGGCAGGATGCCAAAGTGGTCACGCGCAAGGAATAGACGGCGTTTATTGGTATCCCACAGACCAAACGCGAAGATACCATTAAAATGAGCGGGGCAATCTACGCCATATTCCTCATAGGCGTGCAAGATCACTTCGGTATCGGAACTGGTGCGGAATTGATGCCCTTTCGCCTCCAAATCGCGGCGTATGTCTTTATAGTTGTAGATTTCGCCGTTGAAGACAATCCAAATGCTGTCGTCTTCGTTGGTCATGGGTTGATCGCCCGTCGAAAGGTCAATGATCGAAAGGCGGCGATGGCCTAACCCAACCCCCGCTGAATCGTCAAAGTAGAACCCGTCCCCGTCTGGCCCGCGATGTGCCATGAGGGAAGTCATGCGGGTGAGCAAATCACGGGAGATCGGCTCATTATTCTTATAGTCAAAGAGACCGTTTACACCGCACATTGGCTGTATTGTACCTTTCTACTATGGTCATCAGTTAGCCAAATCGTCTAGTCAAGGCTTCGCGCTTGCCGCAATACTGGTCAAGCTGCATATCTTCAAACGGCGGTTCGCTAAAGCCTTCGTCGTAGCCACGAAATTCGCGGACAAGGGTATAGCGTTCCTCAACGGCTACCAAAAAGTCATCCGTCACATTTTCGGCGTCAGGTATCGAAATCGGGCCGGGGGCGTACACCAACCATAAACAGGCATCCCCGGCTAGACGCTCATCCAATAGGGCAAGGGTGGCGGGCTGTAAATCGTCTTTGAACCACGCATCTACCCAACCATCAATATTCCAATCCGACATGGATGTCCAATTAGCATAGCCTAGCATAAAATTATCGGTGGTCAGATAAAACTGGACGGATTGCCCAAGTGGGTCGGGGGTGAACACAATCACATCGTTCGGCTTGACATTCACGTTGAGGTCGGCAGCAACATCACGCGCTACTGATTTATAGGGGTCACGTAGATAGTACAAATCTTTGCGTGCCCACAGTGCCATCAGGATAAACAATGCTCCAAGCATGACCCAGCGGAAACGCAAATTAACAATGCCAAGTGCCAGTAGTAGGGTAAAAATGGGATAGACCACAATGGTATAGCGGTCTGGCTTAAAACTCGGTTTGAATTCATTTAAAACCAATGCGATAACCAATGTCGCCAGTGCCGTCACAATCAACAGCATGACCTTGCCCGAATTTTTGCCGAGCGACATTTTGAAGGGGCGGAGTTCAATATCGAATAGATATAGCACCCCGATTAGAAATATCAATAAATAGAAGGGGGTGGCACGGGCGGCGGCTGTCCAATATTCAAAGGTCAGGCGCAATAGCTGAAACGGCGAATCGGTAGTGGTGATCCAATCGGTGCGAAAATCCAACTGCTGAAGCATAGAAGGCAGCCACGGCAGATAGAGCAAACCGATAATGACATTACCGACAATCCAACCGGGTAATTCGCGCTGACGGGAGGTATTGAGCCACAAATCAACCACGAGATAGAGGTTGAGAGCAGCTAGAAAGAAAAAGCCCCATGTATGGGTATAAATCAACAATGCCCCACTGATTACATATGGGATGAGTTGTCGGTTATCTGGTTTTTGATACCAGCGAATGGCGAAATAAAGGGTGAACGCCGCCATCAGCGCCAAAAGATTATATTGACGTGCTTCCTGCGAATAACGAATGAGGAAAGGAGAGATGGTTATAATGAGGGCATTGAGGAGTCCGACCCATTGATTAAATAGGCGCTTGCCAATGGCATAGCCCAATGGAATCAGGATAATCCCCGCGACGGCTGAAATGAGGCGCAGCGCGAAGACGGATTTACCCAGAAGCTCAATGGCGAAGTAGAGCAGCACAAAATAGAACGGCGGATGCAGGTCATTGTTGGCAAGGGTGCTGAATACGTCCGGCAGGCTCTCTTGATGCGATAGGGAATAGGAAATCCCCTCATCCCGCCATAGACTTTGATTTTCAATGTTGTAAATGCGCAGCACCGCCGCTAGAAAAGTTAGCGCGATGATAGACACCCAAACAATCGTGCGGTCACTGCCAATTTGGGCGCGTATCCACATCAATGGGTCAAGCAGGGAAACAGTGGCGGTCTTACGCGATGAACCCGTCACAGTTGACATATGAATTATCCCCCAGAGATTAATTTTTGTACTATTTTGTCAGCCTTTGGCCTAATTCGCGTCGTATTCAAACGCACCAATATCCGGGCCATCCCCACTATAGGGTAAATTCACCGGGGCATTAGCGTCCCATTCAATCTCACGATCCACCGTAATCACATTGGCGGCATAATCAATCGCTACGATCTTGACCGTTTCATTGCCGACCACAATCGTATCGGCTTCGATCATGCCTTTGTAACCATCATGAAAATATCCAGCATCCTCAACCGGTATTTCAGTCCCTGATCCAGCCTCTTTCGTGACGGTCAAGGCAACCCCGGCATCAATCGCGGGGGAATCCGGTTGCAGGGTTAGGTCAAAGTCATTGTTGGTCGTATCGTAGGTGGTGAATAACGGGTCGCCCTCGATATTGCCATAAAACACATCGGGATACTTTTCATTAAACCACGCAGCATTGGCGTCGCCGACCTCTGATACAAAAATGGGGCAGTTCCCTTCGCCGTTACCCGTATTTTGTAGGCTCACTTCGCAGGTCTCAGCGCGTGGACTTTCGATCAAATTGCCCGCGATGACTGTTCCCGCGAAAGGCGGATTATTCGGCGCACCTGTCACATTCAGGGATAGCTGATGTACTGCGCCCCCTTGACCGGGCAGATTGCCGTAAATGATGTTATTTTTGACGACCTCATCATGCAGTTCGGTTTCAAGGCCGTGATTGGTAATGGCGATTCCTGTCCCTTCATACTCAAACTGGTGGAGGCCATTGTTGACAATCGTGTTGTTATAGATATGGGCGTCATAATCACGTAGGGCATAGTCACCAAAAACGGTAATGATGAAACCTAGATGGTCGGCATTGCGAATCACGTTATAGCGGAAAATGGTGCTGACCGATGTCCCTTCATACCCCAGACCACCATGTTCGGTAGCGGAGTGTTTGGAGCGGATAAATTGATTATGTTCAATCAGGTTGCCAATGGCAGGCCATTCCGTGCCAGCAGGTTCATCACCGGGGTTCGTAAACCACGCAACATAGATACCCTTCTGCCAATCGTTGTCGAATACGTTGTTGCGGATAACGTTATAGGGTGCGTTGACGATGATGCAACCCTGCGCTCCGTAAGTAAACGTATTGCCTTCAATAAGGTTATAGCCGCCTTGTTCCTCATTCCCATTGATGCCAATATGATTACCTTCTTGGTCGCCATTTTCATAGCGCCCCCAACGGTCAAAGGTGGAGTTCAAGATTTTGTTGAACGAACTGTAACGCAGACGCACGCCCCAGAAATCACGCACGGTGTCGGTGGGATATTCCGGGTTCATAAACTGCATGTTTTGGAGCGTGATATAGTTGCTGTGGTCTATCAACGCCCAATTTGAGCGTGGGTGCTGCACACGGAGGCCGTCAATTACGATATATTCCAGATTTTGGACCTCAATCAGCCGCATAATAGATTCTTGCCCATCTAAGATGGGGGTTTCATTTTCATAGGCTTGATAGGTAATTGGGGCTTCCTCGGTGCCAGAACGCAAAGGCACGAGTGGTTCATAATACGTGCCCTCACGAATAATGATCGTATCTCCCGGAATAGCCTCTTGGGTGGCTTTACGTAGGGTAGCCCAAGGCTCTTCCAGTGAGCCGGGATTATCGTCGGACCCATCGAGTGATACGTAGAAAGTGCCTGCTTGGGTTCGGTCTTGGGCGATTACGAGGTCGTTATCACAGCCTGTAAGTCCCAACACCAGCGACAGCATAGTGATGAAAATAACAGTATTTAGGAAAACGGGTTTTCGATTGAAAGTTTTAATAGACATCTCCCCAGCGCTCTCTACCGGAACTCCAATAAGTTACAGGCATTGAAATCGCGCTTGATGTAAAAAAGCATGATAAGGGCAGGTTATGTGAAAGCCTGCCCCTATCCATTTATTTGTTAATCAATGCCTGTGGTTGATTCTACCACTAATCAGGCAGGCACGGCGGCAAGAAATTCTTTCACCTGTGTGGCAACATATTCCACTTGTTCAGCTGTCATATCGGGGAACATGGGCAGCGACACAATCTGGTCGGCCTGTTCGTCGGTAATCGGGAAGTCGCCCTTCTTATAACCGAGGTCAGCATAGAAGGGTTGCAGATGAACTGGAATCGGATAGTGAATGGCTGTACCAATGCCACGTTCCGAAAGGAATTTTTGCAATTCTTCGCGGCGGGGGGTACGGATTACATATAGATGGAACACATGCGTGTACCCTTCGGGTGTGATGGGAGTCACGACTTCGCTACCCGCGAACAATTCATTGTAGAGTTTGGCGGCACGGCGGCGGCCTTCGCTCCATGAATCCAGATGGCGCAGTTTCACACGCAGGGCAGCGGCCTGAATCGAGTCCAGACGGTGATTGAACGGCTCCAGTTCATGAACATACTTGACCTTCGAGCCACAATTGCGCAGCATCTTGATCTTGTCCACAACTTTTTCGTCGTTGGTGGTCATAATGCCAGCATCCCCCAATGCACCGAGATTCTTGGTGGGGTAAAAGCTGAAGGCCGCTACGTGCCCAAATGACCCCATGCGCTTGCCTTTGTAGGTTGCGCCGTGTGCCTGAGCCACGTCTTCCAACACGATCAGATTCCGACGGTTGGCGATTTCCATAATTGGATCCATGTCGGAGGGTAGACCATAGAGGTGTACCGGAATGATGGCACGGGTACGGGTGGTAATGGCGTCTTCAATCAGGTTGGGATCAATCGTGTAGGTGTCGGGGTTGATGTCTACTGGCACGACTTTAGCCCCGGCGAAGGTTACAGCAGCTGCCGTCGCCACAAAGGTATTGGCGGGGATAATCACTTCATCACCCTCACCAATGCCATAGGCACGCAGGCATAATTCGAGTGCGGTTAGTCCATTGTCCACGCCCACCGCGTATTTAGTGCCGATATAGGCCGCGTATTCTTCTTCGAGTCCAGCAACATCTTTGCCCAGAATAAAATCGCCGCGATCCAGTACCGCCAGCATAGCTTCGGCTAGTTCATCACGAATGGGGCGGTGCATGGTTTGCAGGTCTACAAAGGGGACTTTCACTTCTGTTAGCTCCTTGATTTTTTAGACAGATGGTTGTTTGTGTTGAGACGGGCCACCGTGTTTAGTATGAAATGGTAGCCCGCTCAATGAATTCACATGGTGGGTACAAATGTGCCGTTTTGGATTTTTACACTGACGCCCTCGTTGTGCAGCGAGTGATCGAGGGCTTCCAGAATCCGCACCACTCGTGTCCCGACTTCGCCGTCGCTTTGGGGCGTCTTGCTGTTGACGATGCAATCCACAAAATGGCGGCATTCCACACGTAGCGGTTCTTCAAATTTCACATACGGGATGACCACGTCGCCGTAGCGGTAGCTGAATTGGAAGTCACTGAAGCTGGTGGCATAGGCGGGGGCTTCCACACCTTTGTCATAAATCTTCAGTTTTTCCAGCGGCTCAATATCGTCATAGACCACCATCTTCTTGCTGCCGACCACTGTAATACGGCGAACCTTGTTGGGGTCAAGCCAACTTACATGAATTTGGGCGGTGATGTTGTTCGGGAATTTGAGGTGAAGATAGGCCACATCATGATTGTCGAGGTGAACGCAGGTTGCACCTTGCGCGGCGACGCTGGAAGGGTCAGTGCCCAAGAGGTAGAGCAGGATGGAAATATCGTGCGGGGCTAAGTCCCACATGACATTCATATTGCGCTGATACAGCCCCAGATTAACACGCACCATGTTGACATAATAGATGTCTCCAAAATCGGGGCTGGTGATAATGTCGCGTAGGGCGCGAACAGCAGGATTATATTCAAAGGTATGTCCGACCATCAGTATCCGATTTTTCTGGTTGGCGATTTCAATCAGGTCTTCACCATCACGGCTGCTGAGGGTGAGAGGTTTTTCGACCAGAACGTGCAGGCCGTTTTCCAAACATTCCTTTGCCAGTGCATAGTGACTGGCAGGAGGGGTCGCAATCACCACCGCGTCAAGGCCCATGTTAAAGAGTTCTTTGTAATTTTTGGTGATGGTGATGCCCGGATAAGCTGATTTGATTTGATTTAGACGTTCTTCGCGGAGATCGGCAACCGCAACAACATTAGCTGTGGGAAGTTCATTCAGGTTACGGGTCAGATTTGGCCCCCAATAACCAAAGCCGATAATCCCAACGTTTATTTGAGTCATTCGCTCCCTCGCTTTTACAATTGATGATAATAACTATGGAGTGTCCCACTCCAATTATAAGCCATAGACAAGATAGAACAGAAACATGACCCCCATTTTTCATGTATTTTTCGGTCTTGCGCCGATTTTCACGATGATGTGAGGGTCAATGTTTTAGTTGCGAAATGAACTAGAGAAGGGTTGAAAATCAGAAACCGCCACGTCCAAAAATCATCACGAGTGGGGTTTTCAAGATGAGTTTGATGTCCGTCATCAAGGATTGACTTTGGATGTATTCGATGTCCAGCTTGCACATCCCATCAAAATCCGCTGCACTCCGCGCACTCACCTGCCACAGACCCGTGATCCCACCGGTCGCTTGCAGCCGCTGCTTGTGCCATGTCTCATATTCCTCGACTTCGTAAGGAATGCACGGACGGGGTCCCACCAGTGTCATCTCACCCTTGAGTACGTTGATGAATTGGGGCAGTTCGTCCAAGCTGGTCTTGCGCAGGAACTTGCCAATCAAGGTGACACGTGGGTCTTTGATGATCTTCTTGATCTCCGCATTCTCCGTGCCATTAATCGCCGCCATCGCCGCCGTATCGTTCTTGATGAAGGCTTTCATGAAGGCTTGGTGCATCTCGCTAGAGGCATCCTTGTACATGGTGCGGAACTTGTAGCAGGTGAAAGTCACGACATCGAACTCCGCCTTGCCGTTGACAATACGACGACGGCGAGCAGTGACTCGTTCTTGGGCGAAAATGGCTGAACCGGGCGTTTCGATTTCGATCAAC
The DNA here is from genome assembly GCA_013112715.1 of Chloroflexota bacterium. GTDB lineage: Bacteria > Chloroflexota > Anaerolineae > Aggregatilineales > J027 > CFX10. The sequence continues at coordinate 304,732 of JABFGB010000001.1, read as the reverse complement.
ATGGCAATAATGAGCATCGGGATACCTGCGAAGAGCAATACCAAGCTGGCAGCGACAATATCAATGGCTCGCTTGGTGGTGAAATAGAGATAGGTCTTGAGGTTGGCTGCCCATGTTGCAGCTTGCTCAGTGGCTAAATTCCAATTGTTGGTATTTTCTTTTCTGAGCTGCATCTCGAATTCCCCCGTAAAGCGTCTTTTCAAATTGATTTCTAAATCAAAATTATCATACGACCTCGCCCTTGCAGGTGGACTTACGAACGCGATTTGCAACTTACAGTCGCCTTTCGCTAAAACGAAATTTTCGTAAAGAAATTTGGGAGAGTACAGAGGATCGGGAGACGGATATGCAGGTAGTTTAAAAAGTGGCTAAATTTACATAAAAACCCATCCCTGTTTTAGTAATAGTTGGGATGGGTTTCTGGCTTATTGGGTGGGATTTGTGTTTGTAAGGTCAACCTTGCAAACTTAACACAAACTTTGCAAGGCCAAACTTAAATTTCCTGATTAGCTCGTTCGCGCAGATTTAGTTTTTGCTCCAAGACGCGATGTTTGCCGCGTGAGGTACGGGCGATTTCATCCACAAATACCACTTTGACATTCATTTGTCCCCGGAATTTGAGATTGAAAATATCCAAAATGCGTTGGGTGTCTACTTCGGAATATCCTTGCAGCCGGACAATCCGCAGCACCAACTCGCCTTGCTTTTCCTGCATAAATTGATATTGGGCCACATTTTGGAATGTATTAGCGTGGACATTCAGCGATGTGACCGATACCAAATGGTTGTCGGCAGTCAGCACCACTTCATTTTGCCAGCGGCCCACAATATCCTCGATCATGGGGGCGTGATGCCCCGATGTGGAGGGATGGTCGGAAAAACGGGCCACATCATCCAATTGATAGCGGATAAACGGCATACAATGGGTATCGAGGCCTGTGCCGGTGATGAAGCCACTCTTGCCAGCGCCAACTGGGTTGCCTTCTTCATCGGTCAATTCGAGGATGCCATATTCCATGCTGACCAAATAACCCTCACCGGGAACGGCCTCTACCGCGTCGCAAGCCCGTTCCGACTGCCCATAGCCTGCCAAGACGGTGCAATTGAATGCTTGCCCAATGGCTTCCCGTTGAGCGGGGTAGAGATTTTCGCTTTCACATAGAATAGCGTTGGGACGGATGTCCGTAATCTTATGTTCCAGCATGTAGCGGGCTACCATTTCGAGCACCGATGGGAAGCCTTGAATATATTTGGGCTTGAAACTCCGCAGCATGTCCACATAATCCGCAAAAGTTTCTTCGCTCAGATGGAACAGTGATAACACCAACGAATTTTCGTCGGCGATGTAATCCCACCATGCGAGGTTGCCGTGTTTATCCAGATGTTTCATCGGGGTGGAGCGCCGCATATATACCAGCGGGTCGCCAAATTTATAACCGACCCAACTCCACTGGCGGTACATAAAGGCTTCTTCGTGTGGGACAGTGACTTCGCGCTGATGATAGAAACCAAGCGGCATCCCGGTTGTGCCACCCGTCATCATAAAATACAACTGATCGGCGGGCACATTGGTGGCGACGAGTTCCCGCACATTATTGCGAACATCCTCTTTACGCAGGACGGGCAGTTTTAGCAGATCGTCCAACGTTTTGAAATCAGCAGGTTTTAAATTACGCTCATCCATGATGCGCCGATAATAGGGCACATGCTCATAGGAGTGGGTGATGAGATTTTGCATCCGTTCGACTTGCAAGGCTTCCAGTTGTTCGCGTGACCACCACTGCGTTTCCAAAAGTTGCTCATACCATTTAAGAAATTCGGGATGATCCCAGACCCAATGGCGCGAACGCATCCGCACTACTTTTCCATAAGCGCGGCGCACGGGTAGGGGGAGATTTTTGCGCCATTCTTTGAGACGGGCCTTAAAATCCTTCTCATCTACCTCGACCTTTTGCGGGACAAAGCCTTTTGGCAGCGGCAGTTTAACACCGTGCGCTGTTTCCCATTGCAACTGTTGACCGACGGCCTCTTGACCAAACGTATTGACCAATGCCAGCCAGCAGCATACCCAATCGCCGGGACACCATTTATCCTCAGCCAGCATCTTGGTCATATCTACGACGTTGAAGGGCACAAACGACAAGTCCTCAAATTCTTCGCTGCCTTCCAATGCCTGTTTATAGGTTTCGTTTAACTGCTCAACGGTGAGCATGGTTTCGGCAATGCCGAGTAATTCGGGTTCACCCGTGCGTGTATCCACCCCAATGCCTAAAAAGCGGACGGCTTCGAGGGGGAGGCGAAACCCTAATTCTTCGGAGATTTCGCGTTGGGCCGTCACAAATGGGCTGGGGCGCAAAGAGGTATGGTCGCTGTCACGGTCAACCGCCAGACGCATCGCCCCACCACCCGACGCCTGTAATGCACCTTGATCGAAGGCCACATGATCGCTGCGGCGCGGAATGAGGGTCATGCCAGATGGCTTGCTGACCAGCACAATCATAACCGACATCGAATTCGCCAGTGGTGAGTTTTCGACATCCGCAATATCTTTGACATATTTACTGCGGATGGTGTCGCCGTTTTGCAGCAGTTGGCGGTCAAGCGAGAGGTTGGTCGAGACGAAATCGAAATAGTAAGAACGTTGCAAAAACAAATGCAGGTTTGGCCCATCTGTTCCATTTTCAATCGCAAACCGCTTAAGGCGATAGGAAGGTTCGTTGGTTAGCTCAAAGCCAAGCGCCTTGACGCGCTCTTGCACAATCTCCATTCGCAAGGCCGCAACTTCTTCGGGGATGGCATGGGGTGCTTCCAAATATTCGCTGATGACATGCTGAATATCAAAACTCAGTTTGCCATCACCCATAAGCAGCTTAAAGGGAATTTGCACGTTTTTCATTCAGCAATTTTTCCTATATGGAGATTACAGTTGTAAAATGTTGGGTTGATAGTAAGTTTCGTTATCGAGCTTGACCTCTATGACAGGCCAATCATCGGTACGGGTCAGGGTCATAATGCGGTCAGGCAGTACCATCATGGTATCTTCTGATTTTATTCCACCAATCGAGGCTTGCCATGCCACCACTTGATAGGGTTCAATCCGATGTTCAACACTAGGGGCGGCCTGCAATTCGCAAGGGGAATAACCAATTAACCCTCCCTGACAATGGGCCTCCCATTCACCCGCGTACCCTTCGCGGCTGTAGGCAGCAACTCCCACATCCAAAATTTCGCGCAGGTTTCTACCGGGGCGCGTGTAATGGATATAATGAGCGGCAACCTTCGCCACAGCCCGATGCCGATTAATGGTTTCATCGCTGATTTTATCTACTGCCACTAAGCGCGTCAATGCGGCCTGAAGGCCACCCCGTTGTCCTATCACACTAATCGTGGCGATTTCGCAGATGTGATTATTGGTGGGGGGGATATCTATAAATCGCCGTAACCGACTGTCCGCCCCGACCAGCAAACGGGTAGTGTTGATATTTGCTTTCAGCAGTTGATAGGTAATTTCGGCGGCGACTTCACGTTCCGACTGCCCCGCTTTAATTTGATAGGCGACTTCTTGGACAATTCGGGTGAGTTCACCACACAAGGCTCGATAGCGGTACTGTTCTGCTGGTGTTAGCGCCAGTCGCAACTGGGTCAGGCTTTCCCCAACCGGCTCTAAGCTGGGGCTGGCACACATCGAATCTGCTCCGACGCGCAGACCCACTGTCAACCGACTGAGCAGATCACCTTTGGCTTGGGAGCGATGCCAGTCATAAGGGCGCAGTTCTACCCCATGTCCGCCAATTTCCTCGATCAAAATGCGCTCCCCGTCCGAAGTGGGTGCAATCAGATAGGTGATGTCTTTGAGTACCAGCAGGCCAACGGTGTTGTTGCTCAAGGGCAGTCTGCCACCCCCCGTAAACCATGCAAAGTTTTCGGGTTGACCCAGCCAGACTCCATCTAACCGATGGTCACTCAAAAAACGGACGAGACGAGCACGTTTTTCGGTCAATTCATCTTGAAGGAGTCGGGCTGAAAGGTGCATGTTACTCCACGCGGCGGTTCATTAATTACCACGAAAGAAATCGTGAATCGTTTCGATAATAAAATCCTGATCGGTTGGATCGAGATGTGGATACAGAGGTAGGCGAATAAGGCTTTGACTGACGCGATCCGTAATTGGGAACTCGTCGCCTTTATAGCCCAGATTATCCAGCCCATAGGGTGAAGAGTGCAGCGGAACAAAATGGAAAGTAGCCTTGATACCCCGTGCATCCATAAAATCGAACAAGGTAGCGCGACGTTCCATCTCAATAATACGGAAGCCATAAATATGCCAATTGGGTTCGGCTTTCGGATGAACATAGGGCAATACCAACAAGCCTTCATCCGCTAAATCGGCGAGACCTTCCTGATACCGCTGCCACACCACTCCACGCATCCGATTGATTTCGTCCATCTTGGCAAATTGGGCGCGTGCAATAGCGGCTAACAAATCAGATACGACGTAGCTGGAGCCGATGTCTACCCATGAATATTTTTCGGCGGCCCCGCGCAAAAATTGGCTACGATTGGTGCCTTTTTCCATGATGATTTCGGCGCGTTGGGCAATATCCTCACGGTTGGTTAGGAAAGCTCCGCCCTCACCGCAGATCACGTTCTTGGTGACATGGAAACTGTAGGCCCCGATGTCGCCAATCGTGCCAAGCCACTCGCCGTTATATTTCGCACCAATGCCTTGTGCCGCATCTTCCACAATATCCAGATCGTGCTTCTTAGCAATCGCCATCAATGCATCCATATCGCAGCCCTGACCGGCATAATGCACCGGAATAATGGCGCGTGTGCGGGGGGTGATATGGCGTTCCACGTCGGCAGGGTCAATATTCCATGTCTTCTCATCAATCTCAGCAAAGATTGGGGTGGCCCCTTGTCGCACAACGGCGGTGGCAGCAGTCACAAAGGCGAAACTCGGCAAAATGACTTCATCACCGGGACCCCAATCAAGGGCCATGCCTGCCATTTCGAGCGCATGAGTGCAAGAGGTGGTCAATAGTGCGCGGTGCAGGTTGAATTTTTGTTGCAACAGGGCAGAAAGATTCGACCCGACCTTGCCATTGCCGCCGATATTGCCGGATTCAAAAACCTCGGTGATGGCTTGGAATTCTTCAGCGCCAAGATACGGTTTGTTAAACGGGATGATTTTGGCTGCGGTTGCAGGTGTGTGTGACATGTTTTCTCCCTAGCAATTCCTTTATAGAACAGCCCCGCCGATAGCAGCCGTGAGACCACCATCTACTGCAAGAGCCGCTCCGGTGATAAATGAGGCATCATCCGACGCCAAAAAGAGGGCGGCCTTAGCGACTTCTTCGGGCCGACCTACTCGCCCAATCGGGTGCAGTTTGGCGGCAAATTCCCAACTGCCCGGTGTGGCGAAAAATTCACTGTTAATCGGGGTGTCAATATACCCCGCGTTGATGCAGTTTACCCGTATATTATATTTGGCATAATCCAGCGCCAGACTGCGGGTAAACGCGATGAGTCCCCCTTTGGATGCACAATAGGCGGCGATGGCGGGTTCAGCCATAACCCCATTGGCAGAGGCGTTGATGACAATGCTGCCACCCCCACGCTTTTGCATCAAAGGCAAGGTGTATTTGCAAAAGAAAAAGCATCCCTTGAGGTTAACCCCCAAGATTTTGTCCCATTCGCTACTAGAAGTGTCGGCAGCCGCTTTGGACAGCCCAATCCCGGCATTATTAAAGAGGACATCCACGCCTCCGAATTGGGTATCAGCCTGCTGGGTTAGGGCCATGACGTGCGCCTCATTCGATACATCTACTTGGAAAAAGGTCGCCTGTCCGCCGTCTTGCCGAATGGCATCAAGCGTCTCTTGACCCTTATCGGGATTAATGTCCGCGACAAGGACATGAGCGCCTTCTGCGGCAAATAAAATGGATGCAGCGCGGCCTATACCCGTTGCGCCACCTGTGACAATCACCACTTTTTCTTTAAATCGCATGTGTCACCTAGCAATTGAGTCGCAAATTCTGCCGAAAGGTTGCTTGAACATAATGACATAATAAAAGAACGGCCTTGCATTCTCAAAAACGCAGGCCGCCTGTTTCCTTGCAGTTGCCTAACGAGGCGAAGGAATTAGCTTTCAAGTTGGTCGGGAGATGGAAGGTAATAACCCACACCCGGTTCAGTGGCGATATATTCCGGCTTACTAGGATTTCGTTCCAGTTTGCGGCGCAGGCGACTGATATTGACCCATAGGTGCTGGCGCTCACCTTCATACCCCACACCCCACACCTTATCAAGCAGTTGTTCGTGGGTTAGCACGCGGCCTGTATTAACGGCAAGATTGTAGAGTAGCTTATATTCAATCGGGGTCAATTTGATATTCTTGCCACGCATCGTAACCTTGCGTTGAGCAAAATCAATCATCAGGTCGCCCACTTTAAGCGAAGGTTCGGTGGTGGCGGCTTCAATCGGCACCCGCGACCGTCGCAGGTTGGCCCGAACACGCGCCAACAATTCAGCTTTGTTGACAGGTTTAATCAAATAATCGTCCGCACCGACATCCAACCCCTTGACGACATCTTTATCGGATTTGTGCCCGGTAATCATCACAACAGGGACGCTGGAAAATTCGCGGATACGGGCGCACACATCAAATCCATTGACATCGGGCAGACTGATGTCTAATAAAATGATGTCAGGGTTTTCGGTTGCCGCCAGTTGCAGGCCGATGCTGCCGGAAAGGGCATACAGAACTTTGTACCCAACCGTCCTGAGCATGGTTTCCAACAGTGTCTTCATTGAGTGGTCGTCCTCAATGACTAAAACTGTTGCTGAGTCGGGGTCGGTGATTTGCTGCTGAATCGGTTTCGGCTTCGGCACACTGATTGGCTGGGCGGCGGGTGTCGTAATGATCGTGACAGGCGGCGGCGCGGTTGGAGCAGGGGCAACTACGGGCACAGTTGCTGGTGTGGGGAGGCGTGGTGCTTCAGTCAAAACCGCCCCCTCAACGGGCAGGGTAAACGTCACCTTCGTGCCAATGCCGGGAGTGCTTTCGGCCCAAATACGTCCAGCGTGTGCTATGACTAGGCCCCGTGCAACATAGAGTCCCAGACCAGCGCCTTTGGTTGTTTCAGCCGGGCCATACCCCACCCGATAGAAACATTCAAAGATGCGCGGCAGATGTTCTTTTGGAATGCCCATACCCTGATCTTCAACACCGATGTGCAATTCCTCACCCATGACCTCGGCAGAAACGACAATGCGTTTGCCTTGTTGCGAATAGCGAATGGCGTTGTCGAGGATATTCCGCAAGACACGCTCAATCCGCAGGGTATCCAAATTCACCATCGGCAGGTTATCTTTGATGTTGAAATCAATGCCGCGTCCCGTCATTTGAAACGTCAAGGTCTGTGAAACACGTTCCACCAGACGGCGCACATCGGTGGGGCGCTTATCGAGGGTGACGTTAGCTGTTTCAAATCTGGAGATTTCGCGGATATTTTCCAGATGATGTGTGAGGGCATCAATGCTTTCGTTGATGCTTTCCAAAAAACCCTCGCGCTCGTTCTCACCCCAATAGCGATGATTGCTTAACAGCGTGGAGGCATACCCTTTGATAGTGGCAAGCGGCGCTAGGAGTACCCGTGACACAATCGAAAGCTGTTCGGATTGCTGGACGATTTCATTGCGCTCGCGGGTTACATCACGTACCAACAAACCCCACCCAATCAATTTTGAAAGTTCGTCGGTTACTTCAAAAAATTGAACTTCATAATGACTGACATTGGGCTGGGGGGTTGTCACCAATAAACGGGGGGATTTTTCTAGGCTTGCAAGGGCAGTATTGAGTTCTCCATACAGCTTTTGCCCTTGATTGCTGATAGAAGCAATTTGGTTAAACACCGTGCTGTAAGGGCGATCAATCAATTCATTGCGATTGGTCTTGAGCAGTTCTTCAAACTTGCCGTTGCAATAGGTGACTTGCCCTTGACGATTGATAAGGATGACACCGGCGATAAGGCTGGCAACAACATTTTCGAAATAAGCATCATTATCCAAGCTCATCGAATGATCCATGTCGGTTGCTTCCACCGAAGCCTCCATTGGGTGACGATTTTGCGTGAGTAGCACGGTCATACCCTCTTCTCGGTTCTAAGTAGCACGTAGAGGTTTTGAACCACCCAGTTTTAGACTGGGCATATTCGGTTGAAAGGAAGACAAGGTGGTGAGAAGGATTGGAACGTTTTTACTGTCCCGTGCGGTATTTTCTTCAATTGCAAAAATAGATGCAATTAAAATCCGACAACAAGTGGTGTTTTCTTTGGATGGTTCTTCATACCTGTGTGCGGCCCCCACCGGCTTCGCTTTACAGGGGTGTGAGCTACATTGGCCCCACGTTTTTGGGAAATACTACGAATAATTTTTGACGATTTCCCCAAAAACCGATCTTTAGAAAACTATTATCACCTTGCAAACCTTTCATTCCAAATTATAACTGAGGTTGGAAGTAAAGTTACCCAAAACCTCAAATATTCATGTAGTTTTCACAAGTTAAGACGAAAAATTCATAAAAAGAGTGCCATTCTTCATGAATTTTTTAGAAAGATTGTCGAAGTCGTGATAATAGTAGAATTGTGGAATTAATAGACAACGGAAGGTAAATTATGGGGAAGGATAATAATCCGTTACCCCTCACTCCCTCGTCAGTGTTTCTTTTCGATGATAAACGTCGGGATGACTGAGCCACCCCCCGCTGTTACATTCAAGAGCGATTGTGAGGAAATGCGCGTGAGACAGCCATTGACACGCTTCCCATGAAAGATATAGGGATCGGTATCCACCATACGCTGACGGATAGCGAGCTTGCCATCTTCCAGATAAGGGTATTCACCTTGTCCAATCGAAACCCGTTCTTGGACGACATAGGGTGTATACAAGGCCTTCTGAATGGTCGCGTTCCATGTCTCAGAATCCGCTTCCCATCCTAGCACTACCCCCGATCCTCCATATTCGTCGTTCGGCTTCAATACCAAATTTTCGCGGTTATCGGCGATAAAGGGGACAAGATCAATGGTCTGCCCATGAAAATAGGTATGGCGTTCACTCACGCGGCGTGTCCAAGGGATATGTGCTTCAATCGCGGCGATTTCGTCCGAGGTAAAGAGATAGTGGTTTTGCTCGTCACTTAGGAGGGCAAAGCTGGCCTTTTTTGCCATGAGTTTGGCGCTAAAGGCATTGCTCATACAGACGGCATGATCTTTGATGGCACGCACGATGACGTTATCAACACCCAGCTTGTCAATCAGTTCGGAAGACAGCACGCGCTTGTAAATGAAATCTACCCGAAAGTCTTTGACCCAGAGGTGTCCATTGCGATATTCCAATTCCTGCGGGTCTGCCAAAATAGTAGGACAGCCGTTGGCGACGAAATAATCACGGCAGATTTCATGCTCATTATGGGTGGGGAGGTCTTGCCAATCTACAATGCAGATTTGAGGTGTACCCGTGCCACCCCACTGCCGCCACGCATCTAGCAATGCGCCTAATAAATCAGGCTGGACAGGCATGTTGTGGATGTGGTAATACTGCTGAAATTGCTTGATCGGCTCTAGTTCCATAAAGGCACTGGCGAGTTCATCGGCATAGCTCATGCCTGCGGGCGTTTCCGCATTATATTCGACAAAACGTAGGCTGGGTGGGTGACCAACCTCACGGGTGAAAAAGGAGTCTAATCGGGAGGTTGTCCAAGGGGCTTCATAGCCAATGTCAAGGCTAAATAGTTCCTCTTCATAGGCCTCAAGGTCAAGTTGGGCACGGAGATTCGCATTGGTCATACAAGCGGCATGGGCTTTCCCGAACGCACCCAGCACGGTTTTGGTTTCATGTACGATATAAGCCCAAAGTTCTTTGGAATAAAACTGAGGACGGAGAACAGTACAGAGGGGGCGATTTCCAAAATATAGACGACGGGCGTGGAGGCTCTGATTAAACTTTTCAAAAGAGTCGGCGACTAATTGGTCATTCAATAAACTATGATAGAGTTCAACGGCTTCTTTTGTTACCAACATAAGAAATACCTTTCCAATAAATATATATAGTGACCGACTAGGACAGAAGGGCAGGTGATTGGCCTGCCCCTTTCATGCTTAGGAAGAGGATTTGGGCTTAGTGGGTTTCTTATCGCCAGCGGGTTTTGTTTTTGGAGCAACAGCCTTCGTCTTGGGGGCAACGGCCTTGCCCACTTTGGGAGATTGGGTCTCTGCCACAACCCGCGCCCATTCATAACGATCCGCGGTGCCTTCATTCGATTTTGCCAGACGGATGGTCATATCGGCCATGTGAGTGACCATCCAATCAAAATGTTTGCGACCCAATGAATTGACATCCATATCGGGGGCAGGGTTCATAAAATCTATGGCATAGGGTACGCCGTCCCGAATGGCAAACTCAACTGTGTTCATGTCGTAGCCAAAGGCACGCACGAGTTTGGTCGCGTCCTCCACCATGCGACTATAAAGTTCGGGTGAAAAATCATGCTCCTCATGATAGCGACGATTTTTGGGGTCATATTTCATCACGTAGATGTCATTCTGGCCCAAACACATCAAGCGGGCATAGTTATCCCACTCAATAAATTCTTGCACAATCATAGTGAGCAGGGCGCTGCCGTTATAGCGGAAAATGAGATCATCCATGCTATTGACGATATACACGTCCCGCCAGCCACCACCATGTGCATCCTTTAACACGCAGGGCATCCCGACATAATCCACAATCGCCTGCCAATCCATTGGATAGACCAGATTGCGCAAGCTCTCGGTTTTAACAATGCCGGGGACATAATCTCGATTGGGCAGGACAACCGTTTTCGGCGATTTTACCCCTAATTGTTCGGCGAGGGATGCGCCAAAAAACTTGTCGTCGGCTGTCCACATAAAGGGGTCATTGATGACTTTGACGCCTTGCAATGCGGCGTTTTTGAGATAGGAGCGATAGTAGGGGACTTCATGTGAGATGCGGTCTACAATGACACGATAAGGGCAGGGTTCGTTCATTTGTGTGCCCCCAACCTTTACGTATTCGGCAATAACCCCCGTATTGCGCCGATTAACTTCTTCAATAAATGCTGGCGGCCATGACCATTCGCGTCCCACAAACAAACCAATCCGCAGGGGTTCTTTGGATGCCATAAAAACGCTCCTTATCAAAAAATGGTTTTATTCTTTAATCATGTCCACCGATGTACATCAACATCATTTTCTGCCAGTAGGGCCAGTCGTGTGACCAGCCATCCCACTCCCGCAGGGCATTGCCAATGCCTTTTTCCCACAACAAAGCTGATAGCCGTCGAGCGCTGCCCATCAAGCGATCATCACGCCCCGTTGCCATAATAATATCCATCTGGCGTAACTGGGCAAGCCGTCCATCATCGTGTTCGTTGGGAATGAACTGCATCGGGTTGTTGAAATAGACGTTATCATCACTGTAGCCGTCAGTAAAACCGCGAATATCATACAGGCCACTCATTGCCAAGACGCGATTGATGGCCCAAGGATGTTTAAGGCCAAATGACATGGCATGAAACGCGCCAAAACTTGCTCCCATTGTAATGGTAAACGGGGTCGGGTTTTTCCAATTCATAAAAGGCAGGACTTCGCTGTACAGATACCCTACATATTGGGAATGGCGATAGGCCCGTCCGCCGGGGTGTGCCCATTTCGCATACCAGCTTTCAGCATCTACACTGTCCACACAATAACATTGCAGCCACCCACGTTCGAGATGTTCGTGCAGCGCCCACATCATCCCTCGGTCTTCCCACTCATAAAATTTTCCCTGCGAGGTCGGAAAAATGAGGACTTTGGCTCCGGCATGACCGAACACCAATAATTCCATTTTGCGATTCAGGGAGGGACTGTGCCACGCATGATATTCACGATTCATAACATTTTTCCTAAAGCAATTTTGATTAAGAAGCGGCCATTTTTATCGCTATGGTTGGGTTTACAATACCTGCGCCTTGCTGTTCGGTTGGGACGCCGACCAGACGAGTCGCCGTTGACACGAGAATATTCCGAACCTGCACGGGTGTCAAACTTGGGTTGATCTCCAACATCTGGGCGATCACCGACGACACAATCGCAGTTGAAACCGACGTACCATCTACATGCTGATGGTGCTCGTCAATAATTTTGTGGGCATGAAGGCGTTTTTGTAGTTCCATTAATACTTCAAGATCGGGTTTTTCGGCTTGGGTGCGAGAAAATCCTAAATCCGCATAGCCATTCCATAAAATTTGGCGGATGGCTTCGTCGCTGGGGGCACGGAGCAGAGGGGCTAACCAGCGTGATTCTTTTTCCATTGTCGAACCGGGCATAATGGGTGAGGCAATCCATGTCGCCGGGGCAATCACATCCGGTTTCGTTTGGCCGTCATATGTTTTGCCATAGCTGTGATGATAAACCTGCCACCGAGCCGTATCGAGCGTGTTGCGGTCATCAAAGCCACCAACCGTAATCGCGTCGGGTGAACTGGACGGGGGCAGCAAAATCGGTTTACCGGAGTTGCCCGCCGCTGTGACCACCACAATTCCGACAGCTGTTAGTTTGCGAATGGCTCTAAATAAAAAGTGCATGGGGTCGCTGGTTTCGTGATCGCCGCCAACCGACACATTGACAATCCGAATACCGAAGCGACGATGATTTTCAATCACCCAATCCAGACCCCGGAGAATATCCAGTTCTTTGACCTGTCCCCGCCGATTGGTGATGCGAACAAGTACCGTTTTGGCACCACTGGCGATTCCGCGATATTTGCCTTTAGACGTCACACCGCTGCCTGCTGCAACGACGGAAGTCATCTGACCGTGCCAGCTATAGATATGGTCATGGGGTACGTCTTGGGTGGATTCAACAGGTTGGTGGGTAGCGACATCAATATGCGCTAGGATACGATTATCCAAATCTGGATGGGGATAGAACCCGGAATCTATAAACGCGATGACCACGTTTCGCCCTGTAACGGTTGATGGTGCGCTCAGGCGTTCAGGAATCGGTAGCAAGGCATAATTATCAGGTTCTTGATAAGGGTAGTTGGGTGAAAACACGAACATATCGCTTCTCTAGTACGGCTGTTACTTAAATTCATTCTAACGATGAATAGGGCGAAGTGCTATTGGTTGATTTTCCTGATACACTTGCTTGAAAAACAATTATAAGGAGATTTCTTAATGTCTGAGACCCCCCAAATTACATTTTTGTGTCTCGCCAGTGAATTTAAAGGGAAAGACCTCATGCGTGAGGCCCATCGTCAGGGCTGCCGGGTCATTTTGATCGCCAAAGAAAAATGGGTAAACGAAGATTGGCCGCGTGACAGCATTGACGAAGTATATTTTATGCCCGACCTCTCGAATACGCAGCATGTCATTAACGCGGTGAGTTATCTCTATCGCACTCGCAAGATTGACCAAATTATTCCCCTTGATGAGTATGATGTGGAGATGGCGGCGATTGTGCGCGAACACCTGCGAATGCCGGGGATGGGGCACAGCGCGGCTCGTTTTTTCCGCGATAAATTGGCGATGCGAACCCGTGCCCATGAAGCAGGCATTCCAGTGCCTGATTTTGTGGGGGTACTCAATCATGACCAAATTCACCAGTTTACCCAACGAGTACCAGCCCCTTGGATGCTCAAGCCGCGTACATGGGCCGGGGCAGTGGGCATGAAAAAGATTCAAAGCGCTGATGAACTCTGGCCGCAGTTGGAATCAATGGGGGATGAGCAGTCGGCTTATCTCCTTGAACGATTTGTGCCGGGGGATGTATTCCATGTAGATTCGATTGTCAATGATGGGGAGATTGCGTTTTCGATTGTGCATAAGTATGCCAAGCCGCCGCTGAATGTCTCGCATGACGGCGGGGTATTTATGACACGCACTCTCGAACGAGATTCTGCCGATGCGGTAGTCCTCCGTCAATTGAATATCAAGTTGTTGCAGGCTTTAGGTATGGAGCGTGGTATTGCCCATGCTGAATATATTAAAGGTGAGGATGGCAAATTCTATTTCTTGGAGGTTGCGGCACGGGTTGGAGGAGCCAATATCGCGGATTTGATTGAGGCTGCCACTGGATTAAATCCTTGGGTCGAGTGGGTACGTATGGAGATTGCCCATTTGCGGGGTGTGCCCTATCAATTGCCTCAAATGCGTGAGGATTATGCCGGAATTGTGATCTCACTAGCACGCCAAGAACATCCCGACACCTCGGCCTACAATGACCCAGAGGTGGTGTGGCGCTTGAATAAACAATATCATGTTGGCATGATTGTGGCATCCCCAAGTGCAAATCGGGTAATGGAATTGCTCAACAGCTATGCCCAGCGGATTAGCCAAGATTTTTCGGCAGTGGCGGACTATTGGCAGCGTCCTCCGGCCTAATGGTTTTTGTGTTCTGGCCCAATTTTCGTTATGATGTGTGGCGTTAAGGTAGTAGACATCAAAAGAGAGTAATAACCACTTATGGCGAAGCAAAACGTTCTTGACCCGGAGATTTTAGAGCGCTTTACGCGGTTGTCGTCCAATGCCCAACAGCTTGAAACGGTCTTAAGCCGCTTGTTTCAACAGCTTGCCTCGCATGGTGTCCAGATTTCATTAGACATCAGCGGCATGATGCAGAATATTCGCCGTGATGTGGACGGAATCGAAAAATCCAGCCGCCGCCTATCCACCGAACGTAGTCAGTTGGAAGAATTGGTGCGAACCAGTGCCTTGATTACGTCGTCATTGGAGTTAGATCGTGTTTTACAAGATGTCATGGATACGGTGATCGCATTGACAGGGGCAGAACGTGCGTATCTGCTGTTGAAAGACAAACGCAGTGGTGAGTTAAAATTCCGCGCCGCCCGTAACTGGGATCAGGAAAATTTGGCGGATGACGAGGCAGTGTTTAGCCGGAGTGTGGTCAGTGCGGCACTGGAGCAAGGTGAGGCTATCATCACCACCAACGCTCAGGCTGATGAGCGCTTTAAGCAGAACGCTAGTGTCGCCGCACATGGCCTGCGTTCCATTATGTGTATTCCATTGATGGTGCGTGGTGAAGGGGTAGGGGTGCTGTATACGGACAACCGTATCGAGCAGGGAGTTTTTGACCCGCGTGATATTCCCCTCTTGACTGCATTTGGCACACAGGCGGCTATCGCTATCGAAAACGCCCAGAACTTTACACGGGTCAAAGACGATCTAAATAAAGCTCGGCAAGAAGTCGAGCGTCTGCAAATCCAGATTGATCAAGCGAAGGTGATGGAGCAAGTAAGCGAGATTACCGATAGTGACTTCTTCCAGAGCTTGACGGTACAAGCGAAGGCCATGCGGAAACAGTTTAATGCGAGTGATAAATCATCGTCGTAATGGATTTCGACGGAACGCATAAGGGCGACCCCATACAGCAGGCCGCCCTTTTTTATTTCATTCTATTTGGTTCAAAAGTGATCCGAGATTAGCCCTCGGCGTCACCATAGCCGCCCTCGTCTTCACGGACGCGGCTGAAGCCAGTACCACCAGCAACCATGTCGAGCAGGTCTTCAGGCAGTTCATCGTTGGCGAGGCTAATTTCTTCTTGATAGGCCATCACCGCGGCTTTGTAGTCGGCCATGCTGATACGCACCGTCTTGCTGATTTCTTCAAAGGTTGCCACGCCATTGGTTTTGCGCAGATATTCCAGAACAATTGTCTTGGACATAGAGGGATTCCTTTGCTAACTAGAGTTCCATAAAGTTACGGTTAAGTCGTTTTGTTAAACGAAAAAATGTTCAAAATAAATCTGACCTTGCTTGAATCATACACGATTTCCGCTTGGTTTAGTATAAAAGCTAGGAATTTTTCATGAAATCTTTACGAGTTTCACAAGACCCAGCGCCAAATAGGGCTGTGGCGCAGTCAATCAAGGGTCTCTGCGCCACGTCAGAAATAGCCTGTTTTTAGCCCTCAGCGTCACTCGTATTTGTCGTGCTATCGTCCAAACGTACACCGCTGAAACCGGTGCCGCCCGCGATCATGTCCAATACATCCTCGGATAGTTCATCGGAGGCCAGTTCTTGGAAAGCCGATACAGCGGCTTTGTAATCGGCTGCGCTGAAGTCGAAACCTGAACTCTTGGCAATTTTCAGCATGGCATCCACCGAGGCCGAACGGATTTTTTCTTGGAGGGCTTTATCGGCCGCTGCTTTTTGCAAGAATTGAAGGGCAATTTGTTTAGACATAACAGTTCTCCTATCAGTATGGTGTTGAGCGATAGATGGCTATTCTATTTTCAGAAATAGATCGGTTGTGGCTATCTACCACTAAACAGTACCGAACGATTTCCAGTTTGCATGTGACATCATTTTTGTCGTGAATAGTCCCAAAAAAGCGCTGCGTTTCTAACCCAACGGCTTTCCTACGACTAAGTGCTTGCTATTTAAAAGTATTCTACACTATTTTCCAAAGACAGCCTGTTTCTCCACGAATTTTTCATAAGATATTTTCTTTTCGTTAACAAAAAAAGGACAGCCCTAAGCCATCCTTTATTTAAAGCCAAATGAATGGAATGTTAATTCAAGGTGTCGCCCTGCTGTGTGCCTTCAACTTCGGGCACGCTTGCAACAGGCAAACCATAGCGCTGGCGTTCTTCATCGGTGAGAGGGATGACATCTCGATTGGCCTCGACCCATTGCAAAAGTTCGTCCAGTGTGCCAAGTGTCTGCCACCGCCGTATAGTTTGATCTTCCCCTGCCGATAAAAAGGTTTGACTGCCGCCGATGAAATAAGCGCCCGCCACAATGCCTTCATGCCCATCGTAGAGCCGGGTTTGTTGACCAGTGGCTACGCTCCAGAGGCGTATCGTACCATCGTCACCCGCTGAGAGCATAAAGCTGCCATCTCCATTCAGGGCAGCACTTTCAACTGCACCCGTATGCCCGCGAAATTCACGAATCTTAGCCCCCGTCGTCGCATCCCACAAAATCACGTTGTTGTCCGCCGAGCCGGATAGCAACTGCGTTCCATTGGCATTAAATATAAGGCTTCTGACCAGATTGGTATGCCCTTCGCTAAATGCAATAGCGCGGGGTTCACCACTGGCCGCATCAAACAGCTTAATTTCACCTGCTGCATTGCCAATCGCTAAGGTGGTTCCATCAGGACTCAGGGCGATACTCCAAATCGTTTCGGATTGTTCCCCAAAATCAATGGTTTCTTCTTCACCAGTCGCCATATTCCACACCCGGACCCGTTTGGCTGGGTCATTATCATTACTGCCAGAGTAGAGGCGCGATCCATCGGGGCTAAAGGCAAGTGCGTTTACCTCACGAGTATGACCTACCAGCCGATAAACCTCTTCGCCTGTTTCTAAATTCCAGACGAGAATATCGGCGTTTTCTTCGCCCGCATCCGTATCGTTAATGGCCCCGGCTGCTCCGAATTTCCCATCAGGGCTAATAGCGACAGAGCGGATTTCGGTCTTATGTCCAGCCAAAGAATAGATGAGGCGGTTTTCGGTAGTATCCCAAAGCACCACGCTTCCATCCGAAGTACCCAATAGAGCTTGGGTCTGGGACTGATTTAGGGCGAATACAGTGGTTGGGGCTGTCTGTCCAATGTTATTTTGCTGAATTTCGGCTCCGTTGACCAAATCCCAAATTCGTAATGTAGTATCAAATGACCCAGCGGAAAATCCGATACGTCCATCAGCGCTGATGGTCGCCCCCAAAACGGCGGAACCATGCCCGATAAAAGTGCGAATGGGTTTGCCAGTTGCGACATCCCACAAGATCATCAGGTTATCGCCACCGCCAGATAGGGCCGTGCGTCCATCCCCAGTGATACTCACTGCCCATATTGCATCCGTATGGGCCAGTTCAAATCGGCGTTCTGTGCCATCAGCAAGATTATAGTACATGAGGACTGGATCGCCTCCACCTAAGCCCGCCAGTGCCCCAGTGCCATCCGGGGTGAGCACCACACTGAGGAAACCCGTCAAATCGCTGGTGAATTGGCGTTGTTCTTCGCCTGTTTCAATGTTCCATAGACGCACAGAGTTATCTACCGCGCTGCCTGTGCCAAAGGGATCAGCCGAAGCCGATAGGAGCGATTGACCATCGGCACTGACCGCGACACCCCATACCGGTTTTTGGTGCCCTTCAAAGCGTCGAACGATTTCACCACTGGCAATATCCCACAGCACCAGTTCCGTCGAATCCGGGCTAAAATCGGCATTATTGAGATTATCACCACCACCTGATACAAAACGTTTGCCGTCGGGCGTGAACGTAACTGTCAATACCCATTTCACACCTGCTTCAAAACGTTTAATCTCCGTGCCATCGGCTAGATTCCAAAGGATGATTACACCATCAGCATCACACGAAAGGGCCTGTGTTCCATCGGGGCTAAAGGCGACATCCCAGACTGCGGCAGTATGACCTGTGAGGGTGTGAATCACCTGTCCAGTCTCTAAATCCCAATATTTGACGCTGGTATCTGCGGCTTCACCAAACGGATTACCTGATGAAGAGAGGCCATACAGACCATCGGCGCTGATAGTGGTCGCCAATGTCACGTCGGTTTCTGGTAATACATGGCGCGTTCCGGGCGTGACAGCCGCGTTAAACAGGGCATTTTCGGCAAGGGCATTAGGGGAGGGGATAGCCACGGCTTCCATTCCCAGTGCAATCGCCGTATTGACGGCATTTTCTTGGAGGGCTTGCTGTGAATAATAGGCTAAGGAAAGGCTGCGGGCTTGTTGTTCATTGGCCTCGGCTTGACTTTGCGCGACGACTGCTGTTGCCGCATTATATTCGGCTTGCCCCTGTGCAATGGTGGCTGTAGCGGCGTTATCCTCAGCGTCGGCGCGTGCTTCCTGTGCCTCGGCTCGTTGATAGAGGGCGATGGCGGTGAGGATTATCCCCATCAACGCGACCCCTGCGGCGACGGTAGCGGCTATTGAACGATTCCGCGAACGACGCTTTAATTCAAGTTCTTTGGCTTTTCGTGCTTCTTCTTCGGCAGCCCGGGCCTCCCGTTCGACCACGCTGGCCTGCACAAATTCGCGTTCTTCTTGGCTAAGGGCAATATCTCCGCTGGCGACCAATTGCTCGAACTGACCGAGGCGCACCCCGCTGGCGAGAAAACTGCGATCTCGCTTGGAATTGAGCCATTCATCGGTGGCTTGGTTCAAGCGGCGCTNCAACAGCAAATCTTCGCGGCTGTCATTGAGCCATCCCCGCAACCGTTCCCATTTACGAATCAGGGCTTCATGTGCGACGGTAATGGTGGGTTCGCGCGTGGCGGGGTCGGCGTCGGTGGTGAGCAGGCGATAGCGCGTGAAAGCATCCATAACCGTTTGCATCTGGTCTTGGTCGGCGGCAACCGAGAATAATTCGGCCCAACGCACCCGACGGCGAGTATCTTCTGTGCCCTCGCCGAGTGTGACCATGCGGAGGAACAATTGGCGCACCGTTGCTTGTTGATCGGCGTTCATTTCGTTGTACAAATCTTCGGCCCGCCGTGCCAACGCCCCTAATGCACCGCCGCTGTCCTGATAGGCTTCGAGGGTGAGATTACGCCCCTTGCGCCGTTCAAAGACTTCGGTCAGGGCATATTGCAGCAAAGGCAAAGCGCCCGCTTCGCCGCTGACATCGCTGACCACCGCCGCAATCAGTTTTTCATCTACCGTCATGCCAACGCGATGAGCGGGACCGACAATCGCCTCTTCCAATTCGGCTGCACCCAGCGGCAGAACGACTTCAGTACGTTCGCGCATGAGATTGCCAAATTCTGGGAAGAGCAGAGGGCGGTCATAAAAATCGGCACGGAGAGTGGCTATCACACGCAGACGGCTTTCGGGGTCAGTGGTGGCGACCAAGAGGCTCTTTAAGAAATGATCGCGTTCTTGTTCATCTTCGGCTTGGGTAAAGGCTTCTTCAAATTGGTCAATAATCAGTACCAACTCGGAGTTGTCATCCGGCAAAATGCGATTGACTGCTTGCACCAGACCTCGTTCATGTTCACGTAATTGGCGGGGCAGGCCGGGAGGCGGATCAATGGCGACACTTAACAGGGCTTGGGCCAATTTACCTACCGGGTGAATCCCTGGCACCATTTCCACATAAAACCAGCGATCAGAACCCGACAGTGCCCCCTTACGTAAACTCGGCAGCACACCCGCTTTGACTACACTGGATTTACCGCTGCCACTAGGCCCAATGACCGCTAAGAAACGAGCCATTGGGTGATCTTCCATCAAGCGATTTTGCAGACGCTCAATCAATTGGCTGCGCCCAAAGAAATCAGCGGCGTCGGCTTCTTGGAAGGCCCGCAGACCTTTATACGGATTTTCCGGCTCTAGCATCGCAATGCCGAGTGCCTCCGCATCAATCGTAATGCGACCTGTCCCCACGCCCTTGATGGTAAACAAGGGTGAGCCTGTTTCGGTGGTGACGACATCGGTTGAGGGTGTTAATCCGCCAAAAGTCGCGGTTAGGTTAACGGCCTTGCGAAATTCTTTGGCAAATTCAATGACATCGGTGAAGCGTTCATCGGGGCGCTTGGAGGTAGCCCTTTCAATCACAAGGTCTAAGCCCGCCGGAAGGTCGGCACGGAATTTGCGCAGTTCGGGTAGTGGCTCCCCGAGATGCTTAAAAATGAGTTCAGAGGAGGTCAAATTAGGGCCATAGGGCTGTTCCCCCGTCAACACTTCATACATCACCACACCGAGGCTGTAAATATCGGTTTGGGGCGTGATGTCTTCGCTGCGAATCTGCTCTGGTGACATATAGGCAGGTGAACCAACCACTGCCCCCTTTTCCTCCGCACCGTTGCCCGAGTCCAGATTTTTGGCAATCCCGAAGTCAGTCAGGTAAGCGTTGCCGTCTTGGTCGAGCAGAATGTTGCCGGGCTTAATGTCGCGGTGGATGACGTTGTTACGATGGGCAACGGTCAGCGCGGCAGCCATTTGATCGAGCAGCCGGGCGGCGTTTTCGATGCTCCAAGCTCCTTGCCGCAAGGAGGATTGTAGACTGCCCCCGCGCAACCAGCGCATAACCAGATAGGCCCCGTCCGGCTCACGCCAATAATCATAGAGCGGGACGATGTGGAGATGCTCCAACCGAGCAATCAGTTGAGCTTCGGCCTCAAAATTGCGGATAAAATCGGGGTGATTGGCATACTGCGGCAAAATAATTTTGACTGCCACTTCGCGCTTTACAAGGGTTTGAAAGGCCCGATAAACCGCCCCAAAACCGCCTTGCCCGATCAATTCCTTTAATTCATAGCCCTTAAGCGTTTGACCGCTGAGGTTATCCATTCTGCGTCCTCGTCATCAAAAGGATTTTTTAATTTAGCAATAGAGGCAATGGTAGATTATAGCGTTACCCCAAATTTAGCACAGACCCGCTTAGAAAGGAATTGGAGGTAGATTGGGATTGAGCAGTTTCAGCAATTCATAGCCGATTCCTGCTCGACCCCCATATAAGCCCCACAACTGCACCCCCTCCGGTAAATGGGTCGTAATGCGCCAGCGTCCAGCAGCTTGGGCAAATACGTTTTCAGGAATCCGGCCTACCTTTTGTTCTGCCATAGCTCGTTCAGGGCTGATAAGGGATTCCACCAGTCGCACGTCGTCCAATAAATCGGGTTCATTCAGCCATTCGCTGATGTGGCGCAGGGCATAGGCGATGGATTTGAGGCCACTTGGCCCATTGACCCCTAAATTTCGCGCCAGTCGCTGACTCAACACCGGATGATAGAGGCGATTTTGCAAGGGCTTGATGGCGGCAAGGGCTAATTCACGTGCCCCCGGCCAACCCGCGACATGATGCAGAGCCGCGAGGAAAAATGCCACCCCGCACACCCCATCATATAAGCCGTCGCTGATTTGCCCGAATTGATAACGATTGGCAGCAAAGTGGTAGGTCAATGTAATCCATGTCGCGCTACCATCCTCCCCCCAAATCGCCCGTGCCTGCAACTCATCCGCGATTTGACTCGCCTCACTGATTAATAATTCGCGGGGGAGAGTAGGGGCATTTTGCAAAACGATTGGAATTTCGTCGTCAGTATCCGGTAGTTCATGGGTGATACGGCAGAACAGTGACCCCCGAATAAAAGTGATTTGCTGTTGTAAATCATCCTCGCTCATAGAATTGAGTCGTTCGATCACGAGGGTGTAGGCCGGACGGTCAAAGACATTTTCGATGGTAATGTCGCCAATATGCAGGCTGGTCTCGCTGGAATTGTAGGTGAGTAGCGGCACATCCATCTGTTCCATGGCCTGCGCCTCGCCTTTGTGGATGTCCCAAAAAATAGGTTTTTCATCCCATGCCAGCAGCACCCGATTCAGCGATTCAATCTGGATACTGCGGTCAATGCCCTCATGTAAATAACGCGGCTGGAGGGTGTGCTGCAACACGGTTTGATAGGTCTGCGTGGGCCGGAATACATAGCGCACCCGCTGATTTTTGAACCCTTCTAATGGGCTGCCTTCAGCCAGTAGTTCGTCGCGGTGGGTCATCAAAAAACGGTACATTTCGGTGAAGCCGCCGATAATTTCGCTTTCGTAACCAACAGGATTGAGGTACTTAAAACCTAATCCCTCGTAATATGGCTTCAATCTCAAATCCATCGTTCTTTCTTGCGATCCCAAATACATGACATCCGTGTTGATATTTTTCCAAATAGGTCGAAGCAGGTCAGTTTCGTCTTTCTCAAAACTACCCAATGCGCTCATATCATAAGCAATACTACCTGAACCAAATTCCCAGCGTGGCAGGACTTGGGTACGTAAGACGGAGTTCTCGATGATTTTGTGGGCTTCGGCGCGTGCATCAGGGAAATGGTATTCAATATCAGGGACACGGTGGTGCATCAGAGTTTCGGCATCAACTAAGACAGGCTCTAGTGTATTGTTGTCATAATCAATGTGGCTAATGATGTTATCAGAATGGCAATCATTTCCAGCCAACATCTGTATTGAGCCTAACAACAAGCCCATTTGATAATAATATTTACCTAGAGTTTCCCTAGTGCCATAGTCGTTGGATGGAAGAAGTTCAACCCATCCATGATCTCCATAATCAAGTGTTATAGGAGTTTTGAGTTTAGGTGACTGCCTGCGTTGATCACGCCACAAAAGGAGGTTGTTGAAAGCCTTATCTATACCTAGTGTGCGAGGTTTGAAGAGAGTTATATCAAGGGTAACAGCAACTAAGGCGACAGTTTGATGGTTATTGTGAGGGTCAGATAGACGAGAATCAAAAGATTGGATTGGGAGATAGTCACGATTAAGAAACCCAAATGCCTCCCGCAAGTTTTCTACATCTTCAAAGAGGTTGAAAAGGATATTTAGTTGCCCTTCAATCTCATATAAGGTTGTGGTTGCTAAGAGTCTTGCTAAAACAGCGTAATCTATACAAATTGACTTTAATTCGTTGTCTAGTACAGCCTTTATAAAGGCTAAATAACGATCACGAGTAGGAGTGCTAGTTTTTGGGAAGGTTTTTTCTGAAAGCGGAGCGCCATATTCCATAATTTGGAATGTTTTGAAAACAACCATCAATGTTTGTACCGAGATTTCTGATAAGGCTCGCAATAGACCATTTAAATGATTAGGTGGTGACCATTTGCCTCTATACGAAACACCTCTAAGCATTCGTTCGTAGAAATGGTTTTGAGCTACCTTAAGAAATGGCAAGAAGATTTCTGCAAAGGGAAATGACTCGTCGTATGTAAAAACCGTTCCTCTTTTCTTATCAAGACTCAGTGTTTCAGCAACCTCAAAGATCTCCCCCAGCAACTCGGCCCAACGGGGCAGGGGAGCATTGGGGTCACGCCGTCGCACCGACCCCAACAGCGGTTTAACCTGTTCTAGCGTCAGGCCATCCCATTCCAGTCGCTTGTGAAAACGTTCCGGGTCGCCTTGTGCCGCTGTCTGTATCCATGTGTTCAGACGGGCCTCAATAATTTCGGCTTCGGTGGGGTCGTTGATTGGCACAAATTCGCCGCTGAGTCGTTCCGCAAGGGTCGCTGATTTTTCAACAATGGTAATCAGCGTGTCTCGATAATTGTCCGCCGACATAGGGCCGCCTACGCAAATTGGCGTTTGGCAAGTTGGGAAAACAGGCCGCGCTGATTAATCAATTCCTGATACGTCCCCACCTGCACAATTTGCCCCGCATCCATCACGATAATCCGATCCGCATTTTGAATGGTGCTGAGGCGGTGGGCAATCACGATGCGCGTCACATCGAGATTATCAAGACTCTGGCTGACAGTGGCCTGTGTGCGATTGTCGAGGGCGCTGGTGGCCTCATCAAAAAAGATGATACGCGGTTTGTTGACGAGGGCGCGGGCAATTAACAGGCGTTGGCGTTGCCCACCAGAAAGGGTGCTGCCGCCTTCACTGACGACGGTGTGCATCCCCATCGGCATGGCTTTAATATCGTCCTCAATACCTGCCTGCCTCGCTGCCTCCCACGCATCATCAATGGTGAGCAGGCTGGCCCCGATGATGTTGGTGTAAATATCGCCGGACATCAATCGGCTGTTTTGCAGCACCACCCCCATCTGACGCCGCACTGCTCGTAAATCCAGTTCCGCTAAATCCTGCCCATCATAAAAAATCGCGCCGGATTCCGGTTTTTCAAAGCCGAGCAGCAAACGCATTAAAGTGGATTTGCCACACCCCGATGCCCCGACCAGTGCCACAAACTCGCCGCGATTGATGGACAGCGAAATATCTTTGAGGATGAGTGGGCCATCGCCCCGATAGCGGAAGGACAAGCTGCTGACTTCGATATTCCCGGTCAATTCGCCGGGGTCGGATTTGGCGTCATCGGCTTCGGGGAGGGCGTGCAAAATCGGCTTGGCCCGTTCATAAACAGGTACCACACTCAACGCCGAAACCAATGTACGGCTGAGGTCAAGACTGGCGGTCAAGAATTGCGTGAACGCGATATAGAAGGCCAAAAATGTACCCGTCGTTAGGGCATCGGTATCGCGTTTGGCGACTACCCCAAAGATAACTATTAAGGCCAAGACCGGGAAAATGGCGTTAAATACCGTCAGCCGATTTTCGACCATACGGGCGCGATAGGCCAAGCGCTTTTGCTCGGCAAATTCCCCGGCCCAAATGGAGAAGGCTCGGTTTTCCGCCCCGGCGATCCGGAATTTGGAGACGCCGTTGATAAATTGGAGGACGCGGCTGGAAATCCGCCCCTGAATGTTGGTGATGCGCCGTTGATAGCGTAGTTGCAAAATGCCGGAGATGGTCGTCACGATAAAGGCGAACATCACTAGCGCCGAGGCGATTAGGGCAAGGCTGACATCGTAATAAAACAGTAGGCCAAAGCTGAAAATCGAGAAGATACCTGTAAACAGGGACAGCGTAATCGTGCCGGAAAGGGTGCGTCGGATGAGATCAATACCCATCGCACGACTGCTGAGATCGCCTGCCGAATAGCTGCGGAAAAACGAGGCAGGTAGAGCGAGCACCCGATCCCAAATGGCGGCCTGAATCGAACTATCTAGCTTGCCACTAATGCGTAATAGGGCAACACTGCGCGTGGTCTGAAACAACGCCGAAGCAAAGGCCGTCGCCAGCAAAAATACCCCGATAATCAACAGGTCTGAACGATTGCCACGTGGGATGGTTGTATCAAATAGGATGCCGATAAAAATAGGCGTGACCATGCTGAGGATACCCCCCGCAATCCCCATCAACAGCATCATCAAAAGGTCGTTTTTCGCGCCGCGCATCCCAAACCGCAGCAGATCCAGCCCATTCAACTCACGGGCGGGCAGGGGGCGATAGAAAGCAAACGCGAAGGGTTCTAATTGGGTAGCGAGTTCGGCGTTTACCGAGACAGCGCTTTTTTCAAAGGGGTCATGGAGTTGATAGCCTGACCCCTCAAACGCAAGTACGATGGGTTTCTTGCTTTCTTCCACAAACGCCACCATCGGGCCGCTGTCGTTGTTCCACCATTCTCCCTGTAAGACGACCTTACGAGTACGCACCCGCGACGCCTGTGCGATGCGCTCGACTTGCTGAGTATGGCTGTATTTTCGGTCAGTGCTGGGCTGGGTACGAATCGAAATTTGCTGAATATTGCCAAGTAGTTGACAGGCTGCCAGAACGGGGTCACGGCTGTCTAGGCTGGTGTAGGCAATCTGATCGGCTATGCTCCACGTTGACGCTAATTGTGAAAAGGCCTGTTCCACTTTAGTCGAATCAGAGGCATTTTTCTCTTGTAGCCGTGCCCATTCGTTATGTAAATTTTGTTTGAGATTGGCGGCTACACTGTCAAGGGTAATGGCATGGAACGCTGAAACACAGTCCCACTCTTTATCCCGCGCAATGACTCCTTCGGTGTTGAGGGTCGTAAGATTGACTTCATCAAGGGCAGTGAGCCATGTCTCACGCGAGACGGGGAAAAATGTTTCCCCTTGAATCGTCGGGACATCTTGCAAGGCCATCAGGCGCGATTCACCTTTGACATGGCGCACCCACACCAAGCCACGTTTGGGCCGAGCCGTCTGGGTGACTTTCAACGATTTATTTTTACCCGCTTCCAGCACTTCGTAATCTTTTGGCCCAATGCCGCGTGCAATCCCCGCCGAAAGCCCTGCGGCCCATTTTTCGAGCAACCCCGCGATAATTCCAGCATACTCCGGTTCTTGGGCGAGTTCTCTAAGACGCGATTGACGCATTTTCAGCAATTGTGTACCGGGAGCGTTGTTCGCCAATAAGCCCAGATTGCGACCTGCTAAATCCATACCTAGTAGCAAATGACCTGTTTCACCGCGAAAAAGATGGGCACGCGCACCCACCGCCTCGCCATTCTCAATCTTGACCGCAAACACATCCACTAAGCCGGAATAGACCAGCCAGACCGACTCTTTATCATCCAGTAGCAGCGGTTGATTGCCGCTGACGGTCAACAAGCGGCCTTCTTTATAACGCAGGCGGAGCAGAAATAATTCCCATGCGTCGGAGGTTGTGGCTTTAATTTCTTCGTTCAAAACAATCTCCCCAAAGTGTATCCATAACTCTAATTAGAAGTAGCCTTTGGATAGAACGTTTTCTTCATTGTGTTCTGTAATCAAATTATAGATATGCATAATAAATCGGGAAAAGGTGTCTACGGCAAAGGGATGGACCGTTAAATAGTCTGTATAGAATTGACGGTGTTTTTGCCGCCCTTGATAGGTATTAAATTGACCACGAATATCTGAGGGTAGCCTTCGGGCTTTCCGCAATATGATAATTTCATCAATTGCTGTGGTGCTTGTGCTAATCGGTGTCATGTCCAGCCATTCACACAATAAATAATATTTTGCTCCCGGTACAGCGCTTTTGATGTCAACAGCCGTCGCCGCTGCCTCTTGAAACATGGTTTTATCAAGATTGGTTTTGCATTCTGCCACCAAGTAGGCAATGTTGCTTGCTAAAGTAAGGCTTTCTCGAAAATCGTGATAATGAGAGGATTGAATAAATAATTCTCTGGAAAGGGCAAAATCCTGATCTTTTTCTCGAATTTGTATACCTGCGCCGGGTTTGCTTGCTCGAATACCCGACTCAAAGCGAATTCCCGAAAAGCAAGTTTTTGAGCCAATGGTCAGGTTTTGACTTTGAATGTGGTCATCTAAAGTCGCAAGAACTAATATAGGGAGAAATTCTTCGATGATTGTGTTTTCGAGCTTGATTTGGCCTTTTTGTCTATACAGAAAGTCATTTGGACTATCAAAAATAAGGTCCATCTCAATTGTGTTAATGACAAACTCAAAGTCCCCTTTTATTTCGTGCAGTTGTTGTATAAAAGTTGCATGGCGTAATATCGCCTCTTGAACTTTTAGCTTATCTTCCATTGGGAGCTTGGGGTTTTCAAGAAGTGCCTTTAATTTATCATGATGCGAGTTTTGCAGATTCAAGATTTGAGATTCCTATTCTGGTTCTTTTGATAATTGGAATATCGGGGAAGGTTCAATGCGATAGACATTTTCTAGGGCATTCCCAATATCATCTTTAATTTCTTCGGGGGCCTTAGAGTAGGTAGCTTTTAAAATTGCATCTGATACTCCTCTAGAACGCTCTAAATAGAATTCGGGTGCGATAACTTCTGTTGGAGGAGAAAAGTGCAAAATGTCTTCTACAATGGTACTGCCAAAGCGATTAACGAATACTCGTTCTTGTCTTGTCAATAAATTGAAATTTAAACATTGTCCGGCTATCTCAGCTACAATTTCGCCATTATAGAAACTCATACCACGTACAGTAGATTCTCTTCCTACTATAAAAATTAATCTACTATCTGTCTTGCATACTCTTGCCAATTCATGAAAGACCTGACTTATATCCAAACAGTATTGAATGACGGTAAAGAGCCGGTTGTTTCTGTGCTTACGATTTGAGCCAATTTCAGATTTGGCGATGCTAAGTGGATCCCACTGTAGTGCCTCAGCGGACATACGGTATTGTTGGTGGTAATTAAAGACATTGATGTAGGGTGGGGATGTAATGATTAAATCAATACTTTGGTTGGGTATTGGGGTTCGACGCGCGTCGCCAAGATAGCTTTTAATGGGTGATTCGGAAAAAGGCAAACTCGTTATTAGTTGCGAGATTTTTTTCCATGTCGAAAAGATTTTTTCTACCGAGAAGTTTGCCTTACCAAAATCGAGTAAGATTATAAGTGCCTCCAAAAGTTGATTTTCTAGGCGGTCATCAATTTTCAATGAAGCCTCAATGAGCTTGGATTGTAGTTCCTCTGTGGTATTTTCCGGAATAACACTTTCATGACCATGAAAAAGAGGGAGAGCTAACTTAAATTCTTCTTGGAGGAGTATCGAGATTTTCTTCAGATATCTTTGACGTGTTTGTATCGGTATGTTGATATATTCATACAGCCGGGATAAGGTAAACGCTGCTGGATTGAGTTCTGTTCCGACAGCTTGAATACCATGTAAACCTGCCTCAAGCAGTACAGTGCCGCTCCCTAAAAATGGATCAAATACAGAAGTTTCCTCGTTTGCGTATTCTTGCAATAATGTCTCTATTAATTGAGGTGAAAATTGACCATTCCAAGGTAAAGGATTACTGCGGACTTTTCTCTTGATATCGAGGCTATCTTTATCTATGGCAGATGTATTCAATGGAGTTCTTCTGTAGACACCATTATCGAAATGGAATTCTCGTAAAGCTGGGTTAGTCATCATGTTAAACCAGTTTATCCAATAAGGACTTGGCGGTGCGTTTTTTCTTTTCGGGGGCTTCCGCGCCGATCAGGGCAGCGTATGGGCCTTCTTGTTTAACCATCTCATCATGGGTGCCGCGCTGCACAACCTTGCCTTTTTCCAACACGATGATTTCATCACAATCACGGATGGTGCTGATGCGATGCGCCACAATCAAACACGTACAGCCCCGCCGTCGCAGATTATCATCAATCATCAATTCGGTTACGGGGTCAAGGGCGCTGGTGGCCTCATCCAAGACCAAAACGGTTGGGTTGCCGACCAGTGCGCGGGCAATTTCCAATCGCTGGCGCTGACCCCCGCTAAAGTTGCGGCCATCTTCCTCGATGATATGGTCGTATCCACCGGGGCGGGTCACAATGTCATTATGAATTGCGGCGTCTTTGGCTGCTTGATAAATATCGGTGCGTGGGATGGTTGCATCCCATAGCGTCAGATTATCGCGGATGCTACCTTCAAACATGAAAATATCTTGATCCACCATTGCTACCGAATTATTCATGATGCTGCGCGGGATGTCTTGGCGCGGCTTGCCATCAAACAAAATTTCGCCATCCCATGCCTCATATAGGCCCACCACCAATTTTGAAATAGTGGATTTACCACTGCCTGAACCACCAACCAAGGCAATGCGCTGACCCGGTTTTAATTTGAGATTGAAATCTTGAATGAGAGGGGCTTCAAGACGGCTGTAGCCAAACGTCACATTTTTGAGTTCGACATACCCCTCCAATTTGACTTGAGCTTCACTGCCGTTTTCCCCATTCATCGGAATATCACGATCCACTTGCGGGTCGGGGTGATAACGCAGAACATCATCGAGACGGCCCATATCCCCCGTGACCTCTTGCAACCGTCCACCCAGATTTACCAATTGATTGACCGGGCTGAGGAAGCTCCCCATCAAACTTTGGAAAGCCACCAGCATACCGACGGTCATCTCACCTTCAATGACACGTAGCCCCCCCAACACCAGAATCGCGGCAGTGTTGATTGCACCCAGTAGGGGCGGCAGCACACTCAATAATTGAGAGGAGAGACCTAGTTCTTGGTCAGCGTTTAAGGTTTTGGCTTGATACCCAGCCCAACGCGCAAAAAAATCGGATTCCGCCCCGGTTGCTTTGAGGGTTTCGATAATTTGCAGTCCGCTCGTAGCTGTACCAAGCATCTTGCCGCGCTCCTGCAATACCCGCTGATTGGCATCAATCCGGCGGCGTGAGACATAGCGCAGACCCAAAATATTGAGGGCGGCGATCAGAATGCCGATGAGGGTCAGCAAAATATCATATTGGAACATCAAAACGGCATAGAAAATCACCAGCACTGCGCTAATCATGGTGGTAGCGAGTTCGCCAGAGAGGAGTTGGGCCACGCGGTCATTAATCGCCACCCGCGAACCAATTTCTGCCCCATAGCGCTGGGCAAAAAATTCAATGGGCAGGCGGAGGACATGCCAGAAAAATCGGCTGCTGCTGCTGAGGGCAAGTTTGGTTTCCATGCGCAGCAAATATAGCTGCTGAAACCATGTCAATACGGCACGCAGCACGGCGGTGAGGGCCATGCCGATGAGCAAAGCCGCAATCCATTCCTGCTGACCGATGAGGATGTCGTCAATAAATATCCGCGAAAAAGTGGGGATGATGAACCCCGGTATCACCAAAAACAGGCTGGTGATGACGACGAAAGCCAGTGCGATTTCTGACCCATGCAACCGACTTTGCAGCGCTGTGATAAGGTTGGGCTTATCCCCACCCTCTTGAAAATTGGAGCCGGGTTCAAATAACAGGGCTACTCCGGTGAATCCTTGATCGAATTCCTCATGTGAGACGGTGCGCGGCCCAATCGCGGGGTCATTGAGATAGACGACCTTTTTGCCAAATCCCTCTACCACCAAAAAGTGATTAAAGTTCCAAAAAACAATAATGGGGAATTTAAGCGATTTAAGCCCTTCCGGTTCGCGTTTGATGGCACGGCACTCAAGTCCATATTTGCGGGCGGCCTTCAGCATATTGCTGGCTTTGCTGCCATCCCGCGAGACGCCGCATTCCACCCGCAATTCTTCCAGTGGTACATAACGACCATAGTAGCGCAGGACAATCCCTAGTGCTGCCGCTCCACATTCAACGGCCTCCATTTGCAGCAGGGTCGGGGTGCGGGCACGTTTGCTAACCTTTTCAACTACTGCGGGTTCTTTTGCCGCTTTTGAATCTTGGTTATCGGCCATAAAATTCATCTTCCCAAGAACGAGGTACATGCAAGTAAATGGCTAGATAAATGATATGGGCTATTTGAGGATCTGGTAAATGGTTTGCAATACGGTCATTTACTGCTTGTATACTTTCCGTCACAGGGTTTTCTCCAAATAAGATATTTTCACCTACACTGAATGAATAAGTCGTCTCGGCCAAATGATAACACGATCCATCAGCTTCATATTTAACCATTGGCCCTTGATGATATGGACTATATTTGGCCTGCTCACGGAATTTTTCACAATCCTTTGGTGGAATTTTGACGGACTCCCAGCCATCAAACCCTTCAAATGCAATTCCGATCTTTTGGAGATCTCTGCTGAAATCTGCAATCGCCTCGATGGGTAGCAGTTGGTATTTGGGATATACATCATATCTCTTGATTAGGGAGGCAAGTTCTGACTTATACCAATCTGCTTTTTCACCTGTTATTTCTAGCCAATAGGTATTGGTTTCCAGACGTGCCTCAAAAGCTTCCAGACGTGCCTCAAAAGCCTTTACATTAGCAAGAGGATCATATTCAAGGGCTTTTAGAGCCTCTCTAAATTTCTTCAAGACTTTAAACATTGGATTTTCCCACTAAATCAACTATTCAAAAACCGGAAACACGCGGCTAATCGGGCGGTCTTCACTAACGGTGATGATAGCAACGACAGGGGTGCCAACGGTCAATTCACGTGGGGGGCCGTCTTTAGAAGTCCACTCAAAACCGCTTTCGGTATCATCACTGGGTTTGAGTTCCAACCTCACCTCAATAGCCGGGCCAGACGGCAATGTTGAATTGGCAATCTCGTCATTCCCAACGGTGTCTAATACCTGCTGATGGGTAATGGGCACATCCCCAACTTCGCGTACCACTGCCTTGACATAGCCATAGGTCTCCGTTTTGACCGTCGAAACTTCGACTTCGACATCCATGCCGGGTCGGAGTTGTGCGCCTTCGCTTAAGGGGACATAGATGACCGCTTCTAGCCCATCGTTCGCAGGGCTGTTAACTAAAACGCCGTTGCCTTCGGTTTCTTCGGGAATACTGCCAAAGATGGCCCATAACCCGCTTGCCGTCAGCAAAATCGCAATCGCAATCAGTGCCAGCCATGCGCGGGGGGAGGTGATTTTCATCAACTGGTCAAGCTGTTCGGGCGAGGAGAGCCGATCAAGCGCAACTTTGCGGAAGAGTCTATTTTGGACGTTTTGCATCGCACTAAATCCCGCTGTGTTATAGCAAAATGGGGTACTACCATTGATTGTATGCCTTGTGAGGGGGATGTCAAACGAAAAAAGCGAGAAGCTGTCTTTAGTTGAAAAAATGTTTTGGATAGGTCGGGGATTCATCCGTATAAGGATAACAAGAGAAAATCCCTCATATGACCTCTCAGGAATTTTTTGAATAATTGTTGTAAAAATAGAGGGTGTGGGTTAAGATGTCGGCGTAAGCGTTGGCAAATTCTGGCTTTCTTCCGCTTTCATGCCGTCTACACGCCATTTACCGCCTTTGAACCACAAACCCAAAAGAACAGCGGGTTCTAAGTTGGTGTCATGGACTTCAGTGGCACGTTGTCCGTCAGAGGTATCAGCGGAGATGACCCAAATACCCGACATACGAATGGTGCGGCGATCAACGGCTTGTTCGGCGATGACCTCAAATTTGGTTTGGCTCAAGTCAATTTCGGCATTGGCGTTGGCATAGGCCGTTGCGGTATCGAGGAAGGATAGACGGGTTTGATCGCTTGAAAGCTCACGCACGGCGGTGGCATTGCCGCTAAAGAGAGCCGCAATGAAATCTTCGGCGGCTTGGGCAGGATCACCCGTTGGTTTTTCTGGTTCGGGTACATCATCTTGGCAGGCCGAAAGGCTGGTCGCAAGCAGAAAGACCATCATTAAGAGGGTGGGCAGCAAGTGTTTTCTTAGTTTCATACGGAGAAGTATACAAAAACATCAAGTTCTCCCGCAAGCATAATCAGAAGAAAGGTGAAATTGCATGGATAATTTTGCAGGGTATGAAGCGTCCTCACGCGCCTATCGTTCTAAGTATCAAAATCAACTTGGCACAGGCAGCCAACGACCTAGCCCAACCATTTTATTTATTGGATGTTTCGACAGCCGTGTCATTCCTGAACTTATCCTCGGCATTACACCGGGGGAAATGATGGCGGTGCGGGTGCCGGGTGGTTTGGTGCCGGGGCAGGGTGAAACAGATTTTGCCATCGCTGCTGGGATTGAATTGACCCTCAGCCGGATGCCCTCGATTCGAGAGGTGGTGGTGTGCGGACATACCGATTGTGTCATGCTGAATACGTTGGCAGCGGGGGTGGATGCAGAGCAGTTTCCCAATCTGGCCCGCTGGATTGGCATGAATGACCTCATCAAGGCTGACCTTGACTCTCATACCGCTCATGACCGAGCTATCCTTGAAAAATCGGTCGTCCAAAGCCTAAAAGGGTTGCGTGAAATTGAGCTTCTGCGCCAAAAAGAAATCACAGGACAACTGCGGGTGCATGGCTGGATATTTGAACTAGAGACGGGTCAAATTCTTGCACTGGATGAATCGAGTGGTCATTTTGAGGTCTTGCCAGAGCCAGCGACAAAATTCTCGGCATAGGCAAGCCATGACGTGCCTGCTATAATGGCGGGGTTGAATTTTTCGGAAAGGTTTTTACCATCATGAAAGTACGTTCTTCAGTGCGCTTGATGTGTGCCAATTGCAAATTCGTGCGGCGCAAGGGTGTGCTGTTCGTTATTTGCTCTACCAACCCCAAGCACAAACAGCGTCAAGGCTAAACGGCCAGATATGCGGTATCTGGCGATTCCTAAGCAGATAGCAGGCTGTCGTTAAATTACGATGGCCTGTTCTGTTTTAGATCGAACCCCCTTTCGATCTACGGGTTAAAATCTTGTGTATGGAAGCAAGTTTCATTTGGAGGATTTTTGATGGCAAATAAACAAGTCCGTATTTGGGCAGTAGGCTTGTCGGGAACTGCCGTTTCGCTGCTGATTGTGATGCTGTTGGTTAGTTATGCTTTTCCGGTACTGGCCTCGCCCCGATTGCAGGGCACGGATTATCCAACCATGACCCCGCCGAGTGTTGAAGTGGACACCGTTGCGGTGGAAGAAGTGGGGGGCAACGCTGATCCAGTTGTATTCACGGGTGAGAAGGTCGGGGAAGTGATATTTGGCGATACCAGCGTCGTTTCTCATTATCCGGATGGGGCGACCTTTACGGTCACAATTGAAACTGAACAAGAACTTGATCAGGTTACATTGTTCATTCGTTATCCACATGGCTCCGGGACTCGTGTTCCGGCGGGACGTGGCGACGGTGAAAATGAGTGGGTGGCGGTGCTATATGACACTTCCGATCAGCCCCCATGGCAGCGCATGGACTTTTTCTGGCGGGCCATTGATCTGGCAGGTGGCTCGACGGAAACAACCCCACAAAATTATGTTTACAGTGACCCAACACGGGTATGGTATCGCGCGGCCAATGACCAACTGGAGTTGTATTGGTTTGGTCAGGACGAAGATTTTGCCCAAGTAGTGATGAATGGGATGGCGGCTGTTCAAGAGCGTTGGTTGCTGGGTTTTGGTGAGCCTCTCAGCTTTAGACCTATCGCAGTGGTGTTTTCGGATGCGGATACCTTTGGTGAATTTTCCAATGCGGGTGCGGCGGGAAACAGTCGGCGGGCTGGGTTCACTAGTAACGATTTGGGTATGACAGTGCAACGTTTCCAAGAATTGGGGTTTATCTCATCTTGCCCCCGTAATCCATCACCAGTGGAGCAAACCACCGAATGGCTTTATAACTATATGACCGAAGTTATTACGCATGAAGTGACCCACCTCTATCAATTTGATAAAAATGTAGGTGGCCCAACGTGGTTTATTGAGGGTGGCGCGACGTGGTTTTCGCTTAATTCGGTTCGTGCTGGGACGGGCCTGCGTGACCATACGGAGGGACAAGATATTCCTACCTTGCAAGGCACGGGGCCGGGTGGTGGTGGCAACATCCCCAACGGTTGCAACGCACCGGGCTATTGGATGGGGGCGTCCTTCATTCAGTGGATTTACGGGCAGTATGGTATGGAAGGCATTGCCCAGTGGTTCGATTTGATTAGCCGCAACACCCGCATGGATGATGCGCTCATTGCCGTGACAGGCAAGAGTTTGGCTGAATTGGAACCCGAATGGCGAGCCTATCTCGGTTACAATCCCCAACCCTTTATTCCCCCAACAGAAGCCTATCAATTCCCCCCGACAGTCACTCCGTTCGGACAATAGGCAAAATAAAAGGGCGGTTCCAGAAATTGGGCCGCCCTCTTGATTATCTCCGCTTAACGTAGCCGGATTTCACAACGTCCCGCGTCGGACTCGCAGAATCCTAGATCACGCGGGCCATCCAGCACGGTGAAAGTTTCAAATTCAGTGCCCCAAAAGACCTGTGTAGGCTCAGTAAACTCATTGGCTTCAAGGTAAATGGTGGCACAGCCGGGAATGGCGATAGTGCTTTGTTGACTGCGTACCCGAATCTGGATGCAATCACTGGTTGGGAACTCAGCAAGGTTAACATCCGCCAGATTGTCGGCATTTTCCAGTTCGTAGGCGCGGGTATCGTCGAACCAGGTGAAGTAGACCTCTTGTAGCTTAACAGTGGGGCGGTCAGATTCCACTTGAAGTGTGAAGGTGTCGCCGCCGTATGTCATCACAAGGGTGATGGGTGAGGGGGCAGGCAGGGTAGCGGCGTCCGGTGAGGTGGCAGGGTCAGCAACCTCTACATTTGCTACTGACTTTACAGTCACCCCTTTGGTGTCGCGCAGTTCAACCCAAACTTCTTTTGCGCCCAAACCTTCAGTGAGTTGCCATGGTACGGCATAATTCACATCATCCCAAAGCTGCCATGACGCTTGTTCCAACTCCGCTTCACTGTTGGCAAACCGTACCTCATTGGCACGCTGCAAAGTGATCGCATCGGTTTCATAGGAGAGGGTCAGTTCGTTATGGACATACAACTCGACTTCTTGGCTGTAGACCTTTGCTGCGCCATCATTGACGACCACCGGGATCACGTTGGGTTGAGCACCTAAGACAATTGCATAGGCCGTCTGCACGGTACCACCAGCCTGTGCGACATAGTTGGATACCCCGATGCCGATTTCACGGAACTTGCTGTCGGCCAGTGTTTCGGCAATCGCTTCCACCCAATAATCAGCGGCTTCGGCGGGAGTTTGGATGCCAATGCCATTATAGGGCAGGCTAATGATGCGCTGACCGTTATCCGGCCAACGCGGATAGCCGAGATCATCGGCAAGGACAGGCGGCACCGAGGTATATGACCCAGTTGCTTCTAATTCATCGGCAATGACTTGGGCTACAGCATCAAGCGTTTCATTACGTTGGAGAGGACGTTCTTCGAGGGCAATGAGTCCCTGATTAATATTGACATATAGTTCTTCAGCATAGCGGGTCAAGGTATCGCCGTTGCCGCCATCTTGGGCACGGCTGATCTTGGCAGAGGTTCCAATCATGACCGTTACAACGAAAAGTATCAACAATATACGGCTTAATTTAGCCATCATGTCTCCTTATTGATAGGTAATGACCTTAACGGTTTTTACAGGATTTTCTGACATCCCCTAACACTATAGCAGTTTTAATGGAATTTGTGTTGTGGAAATTGTTAAAATTCGCAATACGTAACTTGCTTTCTCCATTTTTTCTACTACGTTATAATCAGTTTATTATTGTTGGGTAGCCTTCTCACATCGGCAAAAGCTCAAACGCCCTTATTAGGAAAATTGCACTTCATGACCGACCAATCAACTCTCTTTTCGGATGTCATTCTAAACCCTTCCGGCGATCCCGTTAGGCAGTATGAGATTCAGCATGGGCGGTTGCGAATGCTGCTCTACAACAACAAACCCGATGATTTGTCGGCTCAACTACGGGTGCGCTACGACGAAAAACAACTCGTTTTTGCGTTTGGGCAGGGGGTCGAAGCAGTTGCCTTAACCGAGCAAACCGTTGAATGGTTGTGGCATAGTTTTCCTCAGAAAAACGCCGATGCTGGAGAATTTTCCGAATCTTTTTATACTTATCTACAACACGAAGCACGGTCCATTGGCAAGGGAAACAGCACCCATGCCATGATTATTGGGGCGCTGACTCGTGAAATCCCAGAAGGTCGGATTTGGCTTAGTTGGTTGGGAACATCTGGACTGCGCGTGTTGAATCATCGGCGTACCCCCTTGTCGCTGGATGAGGGCTTGTTTCCGGGGGAGGGGTGGTCGCCTGCCAATGGGGTTTCACCGGATCGCATTCGCCCACACGCGCAAGTTTTTTCGATTCATTATGTTGAACGCTTGCTCATTTTTTCTAGTCCGTTACGGCCCTTAATTGATGAACTGCCATTTGTAGGCAATACGGCGTTGCAACGGGTTGCAGAAGCCCATACCCAAACTTTGCCAGCGGTATTAATGGACATGCGCCTCTATCGTGTCAATCCTGACCCCGGCGAGGTGACTTTGCAATATCGTTGGGAAAGTTTCTC
Organism: Chloroflexota bacterium; assembly: GCA_013112715.1. Taxonomy (GTDB): domain Bacteria; phylum Chloroflexota; class Anaerolineae; order Aggregatilineales; family J027; genus CFX10. The sequence goes on along the minus strand of JABFGB010000001.1, from coordinate 266,646 downwards.
GCAGGCCGTTTTAGCTTGGACGAATAGTCCACGCGCAACAGGTTATCGCATCGAGCAATCGTCTTCGCCCACTTTTGATGAGCCAGTGATTGTCGCGGATATGACCGATGCCCGTCAACGTGTGCATACGGTGCAACCGCCGTCAGTGGGCGAGACGTATTATCGGGTGGTGCCCTACAGCCAAAATATGCCCGGTAAGCCTAGCAACCCGATTATGATTACCCCGATTCAACTGGTACCGCCGATCTTGCAGCCGATTGAATGGGGTCAGAACGGCTTTGTCGTCACATGGTCGAAGGTTAACCAAGCTAATCTCTATGAGGTTGAAGCCTCGCCGGACTCTGAATTTGATAGTTCCCAAACGATGACGTTCTATCGTGGCACAGATACCACTTTTGAGACGGAAGATATTCAGCCAGCGGGTTGGTATTTCCGAGTACGGAGCGCGAACAGTGTATTTGCACCGCGCAGCCCATCCCAATGGAGCAATAGTGTCCAAGCCCCTAAACGCCTGCCAGTGCCCTATTTTGAAAGTGTGACCCTTGCCCGTATTGTCTGGACACCCGTCCGAGGGGCACAGTTGTATGAAGTGCGGCAGCAGTCGGGAGAGAATAACAAGAATCAGAAAATTCATATGATTGAAGGCCGCAACTTTTTTGAACCCGCCAAACAACGCCCCAGCATCTATCAGGTGCGTGCGTTGCATAGGCCGGGGGATGACCTGACGGCCAGCAATTGGACAGAATTGGTGGTGGTCAATACATGGCTCGAAGGTGAACGGGCGACGGGCCGCATCCCGATTGCTGCCCCACCTATCGAAATGGAAGATACCGCCGACGCATTGGAAACCATTGAGACTGGCGAGCCAGACGAAGATACGCTGGAACTGCGCCGAAAAAACCAGATGAGTCGAACGTATCGTCGCCTAGCGATTGGGACGGCAGGGGTTGGCGCGGCGGGGATATTGGTCTTGTTGGGGTTAATTGGTGGGCCACGTTTAGGCATCGGCCTTGACCCAACAGCGACCCCCTTAACCCGTGCTGACCGGGATGCGACGGGGACTCAAGTGATCGTTAATCAGGGAAACGCGACGGCCCTTGCTGAACTGAATCAACAAATTGGGCGGATAGTCTCGTTAGGAACGGAAAGCGCATTTCGGGCCAACCAGTTAGCAACCCGTAATAGCAATTTGATCGAAGAAAATATGGGCAATACGGCGTTGTTGGATTCGATTTACCAGACAGCGACAGCAGATGCCAATGAGCAAGCGAATGCTCAAGCGACCTATGCTGCCGAATATAATGGCCTAATGGCGACAGCTACCGCCCAAGCGATCAATATTGAAGCTGAACACACCCAAAGCGCTGCAACTGCTACCTTTGCCGTCGAGTTTATGGCGACCTATAATGCCCAAGCGATGACCCAAGTTGCGGGTGATTATCAGGCCACCATTGATGCCTTAGAATCGGCCATGACTCCGACCTCGGGATTGCCCGTTCAACGTTTTGGCAAAACATTTGGTTTCCAAAGTTTGCTGGATTGGTGGCGGCAACTCTGGCCCTAGCAATCAAAAAGGACAACCCTTTTGGATTGCCCTTTTGAATGTTTGTTCGCTCTAGGGTTAGTTCAGACGAGCCGACAACGCACTTAATCCTGAACGCACGCTGCCATCCACGACCTTATCACCCGCGCGGATGATGAGACCGCCCAAGATTGCCGGATCAACTTTCCAGTCGGCATTTGAAGCGCCTGTCTTGGCGAGAATGTCTTTCTTCTCATTGTCATTGAGGGGCAGAGCGCTGACGACTTCGATGTTAGCTCCCAGACCTTTGACATTTTCGGGGGACTTGCTGAAGAAGTCGGTCACGATTTGCTGCTGCTTCTTTTCGTCAATGCTTTCACCGATGAGGCGGTTCGCGGCAGCCATCGCCAACGAGATCACCTGACCGCGCATATCGGATAGCAGTTGTGAACGTTCTTCTTCGGCTTTGACACGGGCTTCACCGCGAATTGCTTCGGCGTCGGCGTTGGCCTTTGCCAGCACGTCTTTGCCAGCTTCCTCACCACGACCACGCGCATCGGCCACAATCTTTTGGGCCTCGGCACGGGCAGCGGCCTTGATGTTTTCCGCTTCTTTTTCCGCATTAGCACGCGCTTCAGCGGCGATACGGGCGTCTTCCAGACCCTTTTCGATGTCTGCACGGCGTTGATCAATTGTGTCTAACAATTTGCCCCATACAAACTTACGCAACAGGAAAAAGATCACGCCGAAGTTGATGATTTGGGCAATTAGAAACCCAATATTAATACCTAACGCATCCATGTGCCTTTTCTCAGCCTCCTGTAGGGGATTAGAGCACGAACAGGATGATCAAGGCGACCACCAGCGCGTAAATGGCGATAGCTTCAGCGAACGCGATACCCAAGATCATGTTCGTCTGTACCTGACCAGCGGCGTCGGGATTACGGCCAATGGATTCCAAAGCGCCTTGCACCAGCAAACCAATGCCGATACCGGGGCCAAGCGCACCAATCATAGCGAGGCCAGCACCCACCGCTTTCAAACCAGTCGCAAGAGATTCGTTGATAATTGTCGTTTCCATGTTATTTGTTTGCTCCTATAGATTTAGTGGTCATCACCGTGGTGGGAGACCATCGCAAGATTGATCAATACCAAAGGTAGAATGAAGAACACAAACGCTTGAATCGCGCCGATGAAAAATTCAATGCCATAGACGGCGGCAGGGGCCAACGCACCCGTGAGGAACGTCGCCACAATGAGCAAGATACCACCCGCGAAGATAACGCCGAAGAGACGGAAGGCAAAACTGATAATCTTGGAGACTTCAGACAGCACTTCCAAAAGCCCGACGACAAAATCCATCAGACCCATCGGCTTCTTGCTCATATTCCCCAGTGCGGGCAAGTTCACAAACTTGGAGAAGTATCCCAAGCCCAATTTTTGAACACCGTAGTATTGCACAGCAAACATGGCAATAATCGCCAACGCCAATGTGAAGTTGAGGTCAGTGGCAGCACCGCGTAGGAAGGGGGTCACGACCAGACGGTCAGCGGCTTCGGAATAGACATGTTCTTCTTCCGCTGCTGCGCCTTCACCGCCCTCCGCTGTAGTTTCAGTGACTTCACCTTCACCGTTTTCAGCAGTGGCTTCAGCATTTTCGCCTTCGCCTGTTGGGGTCTCGCCTTCAGTGGTTGCGGTTTCTTCGTCATGCGCTTCTTCTTCGGCATGGACGACCCCAAAATACTTGGCTTCACATTCTTCATAGCCTTCAGGCGTCGCTTTGTCGCCAGCTTTCAAGCCACCTTCAACTTTCAACAAATAGATGTTGGAGAAAATCGAGCCTTCAAACGGCAGGTCTTCATCTTCGGCATGAATGGGATAACCACTCATGGTGACTAAATCACTGGATTCTGCACAGTGAAGCGCTCCAATGGTTTCAAAACCCGGCAAGAGTTTTGTCCAGTTGGCGGTCAACACCACGATAAAGAAGGTAGCAATGAGGGGGAAAATCTTGCGTGCATCCTTGGGACCAACCACGTTCTTGGTGACACCATACAGATAGTCCACAATGAGTTCAAATCCACCTTGAAAACCCTTGGGGACTCGTTGGGGATCTCTTAGGGCGAGGCCGATGAACAAAATGATAATGTCCACCAAGACCAGTCCAATTAGGGTATTGGTGAGTTTAATCCCTAGAAATGTGTCTTTGATCAAAGGTTCACCAAAAATGGTGATGACCGGTACTGCAATACCCCATCCAATCTCAGGCAGCAGTATATATGGGAAAATGACGCAGGCCAATGCCGCGACACCTAACCCAACTAGCAAATACAAGCAACCTTTTAAGGCGACGGGGTTTACTGCTCCTGATGACGCGGCGTGACCGTGATCATCATGTCCGTGACTCATTAACGGACTCCTTTCTTTGAGCCGAGCAAAAGCACTCCTCCTGTGTAAACGATGACGATACAACTACCTGCCAACACCCGGCATGGCACAACTGCGGCACGGTTTAAGATTTGCCGTATTGCCGTTTTTCAATTGTTTTAGCAGACCGGATGGCGATGACCAACATGGTCAATAAACTGAACGGCACACTTCCCACAATACACAAAATTGTGAAGAGTGGCGTGCTGTCGAACACCCGCGAATCAAGCCAGATTCCTAACGCGATCCCAACCATCAAGACGATGATTGAGATACAGCCGCTTAAACCTGCTAGAGCCGCCAAGCCTAGATTGATGAAATAATCCTTACGTTTTGGCTTGCTCATAAATTCGTTGGGTGTCACTTGCGCCGTGCTTCACAAATTTACCAAGAGGTAGGATGGTTGTCAAAAAATTCATGTGAAGTTTGTCATCATTTTCGAAAAAATAGGGCGGTTTGTGGCCCGCCCTATGCAAAAATTTATAAAATTTAGGTCTATTCGTCTTCGTGTTCGGTGGCTTTGTGCTGCGCAATGACATCGGCTGCCAAATTGCTGGGCATGGTTTCATAATGGCTAAATTCCATTGTGAAAATCCCACGCCCGCCAGTCATCGAGCGCAGGTCGTTGGAATAACGCAGCATCTCGGCGTGTGGCACCGTCGCATTGATGATCGTGCGTCCGGCTACCGTATCCATACCCTGTACACGTCCACGCCGGGTGGTCATGTCGCTCATAATGTCGCCCGTGTTTTCTTCTGGCACGGTCACACGCACATTCACAATTGGCTCCAAAAGCACAGGGCCAGCTTGTTTGAAGGCGTCTTTAAAGGATTCGCGGCCTGCGACTTGGAAGGCGATGTCTTTGGAGTCTACCGGGTGTTCTTTGCCATCAAAGACCACTGCCCGCACGCCAACCACTGGATAACCAGCGATGACACCATTGTTCAAGTTCTGGCGCACGCCTTTTTCGGTACTTTGGACGAAGGGGCCGGAAATTGAGCCGCCGACAATCTCGCTCTTGAACTCAAAGCCGTTTTCCGCCGGGATGGGTTCGACACGCAGATGGACTTCGGCAAATTGACCCGCGCCACCGGTTTGTTTTTTGTGGCGATAGACCGATTGGGCTTTCTTGGTAATGGTTTCCTGATAGGGTACTTTGGGCACTTCGATGGTCATATTGCAACCGAGACGTTCGGCACGTTTGAGGGCGATCTCCAGTTGGACGCTGCCCATGCCTTCAAAGACGACCTGTTTGGTTGCGGCATCTTGTCGCCATTTCAGTGTTTGGTCACTTTGGCAAAGTAAGGCCAAAACGTTCGCAATCTTGGCGCTGTCGGCCTGAGTTTTGGGGTGAACCGCGACGGCATAGACTGGGGCAGGGAATTTTGGCCCCGGCACAAATCGCCCAAACGCTTTAGTAGTTAACGTGTTGCCCGTATAGGTATTCTTGAGTTTAGCAACTGCGCCAATGTCACCCGCATGTAGGACATCCACTGGAATTTGCTCTTTGCCGCGCATCAACAACAACTGACCCAACCGTTCTTCTTGTTGGGTGTTGGGATTCCAAACGGTGTCGTTGCCCTTGACTGAGCCGGAGAAGATGCGGAAGTAGGTTAGCGTTCCGAATTTGTCAGTTGAACTCTTGAATACATAGGCCAAGAATGGGCCATTGTCGCTTTGGGGTGGGTTCACAAACTCGATTTCATTGGATTCAAGGTCGGTCTTGGTGCTGACACGTCGTCCGGTAGCGGGCTGAACGTAAACCGTGAGCGCTTCTAATAAGGGCACAATCCCAACCCCAGTAGATCCGCTGGTCACAAAGACGGGGGTGGTGGCAAGGTCAGCGTTACGGGCAGCTTTACGCATCCCGTCACGGATTTCATCAAAGCTGAGTTCGTTTGTCTCAAAATATTTTTCAATATAGGCGTCATCCGCTTCGGCGGCGGCTTCGACTACGGCCAAATGCGCTTCTTGCAGCATATCCACTAAATCGGCTGGCGCTTCTTCGCCCTTGTCGCCTTTACCCAGATAGAGTTTTTGCGTGACAGCATTGAGCACGCCCTTGAAATTGGACTGTTCACCAAAGGGCAGAATCACCGGAATAAATTTGCGTTCGGGAAAGCGCTCACGCAGGGCCTCTAAGGTGCGGTTAAAATTGGCGTTTTCCCGATCCATTTTGTTGATGACAACCATCACGGGTTGGTTAAAGTCTATGGCATATTGGAAGGCCATTTCGGTGCCGACTTCGGGGCCAGCCACCGCGTCCACTACGACTACAACCGCATCAGTGCTGCGAATGGCCTGCTGAACTTCGCCTTGAAAATCGGTAAAACCGGGGGTATCGAGAATATTGACTTTACAGTCGCCAAATTCAACGGGGACAACGGCGGTGTTGATACTCAACTGACGTTCACGTTCATCATCATCAAAGTCAGAGACGGTGCTTCCGTCCTCTATTTTACCCATGCGATTGGTGGCGCCTGAATGAAACAACAGGCTCTCCACCAGCATGGTTTTTCCCGCTCCTTGATGTCCAGCTAACGTGATATTTCGGATGGATTCTGAGTTGTAATCCCTCATAATGGCTTTACCCTTCAATACTTTTAAAGAGCTTACTATTGCTGGTTTGGAAGATGAGCTTGTAGGGGGGCATCTTCACAAAGCATTTGTCTGGATTTTACGGAATCTCATGGGGACTGTCAAAATTTTTTAACCTCATTTTGAGGACAAAAGGCACTGTCTTCTTGGGTGAGGCTCTCGTATCTATCAGTCAAGGGGTTTCTGTCCCCAATGAACGGCGATGGTTTTGAGCATGAAATTTTGATAGCCCACCTGTTGAAAACCTGCCCCGCGAATCCGTTCGGCAAGGGCTTCAGGTGTCTTAAATTCCAATGTGCTTTGGGGCAGATAGCGATAGGCACTGCTGTCGCCAGAAATCAATTTGCCCACCGTTGGAATCACATATTTCAAATGGATGTTGATAAAAGGGCGCAGCAGATTTTTTGGAGGAGGGCTGGTATCGAGTGTGACCAGATAGCCACCGGGTTTCAGAATCCGCCATTGCTCCTGTAGCGCCACATCAATATCCGGCACGTTGCGGAATAGGAAACCACTGACGACGGCATCAAAGGCGTTATCGGGGAGGGGGAGGGCCAATGCGTTTGCCCCTAACCAATCTACCGTAGAGCCGTTGGTGCGTTTTTGTCCGACAACCATCATCGGTAGGGCGAAATCCGCCGCAATGACGGTAGCGCCGGGGTATTGGCGACGCACCTCAAATGCAATGTCGCCCGTTCCGGCGGCAATATCCAAGACATGGCCCTCTGGTGGTACATGGGCCTGCTGGACAACAAACTTCCGCCAGCTTTTGTCGCGCCCAAATGTCATCAGGCGGTTCATCAAATCATAGCGGGGAGCGATCCGCCCAAACATCCCCTGCACATGCGATTTATCTGATGTTGTCAATTAGTATCTTACTCATTCGGTATAAAAATGCTGCCGAATCTCATCTTCTGGAATGAATCGGCAAGCCTCTCGATAGATGCTTTTGATAGTTCCCGGTTTGATGGTCTTGCTGCCATGTACTGCAACCAATAGCCGTTGTTCTTGCCCGTCTACAGTTCTCTGAAGTCTGATATGGCTTCCTTTTTGGCTATAAATCTCGAAACCGAATTCCTGCAAAATCTTCAGAATTTGTTTGCCAGAAAGACGACGTAATTTAGGCATATTCAGCCGTCACTTCAATATTGACTTCAATTTTAGGAAGTTTGGGTAGATTGTCCCCCTCAAAATAGAGTTCAACCGCTTCACGTAGATTGCGTAAGGCTTCCTCAAGTGTTTCGCCGTCCGTCGTGAGCGCAATTTCCACACCACTGACCACATAGTAAACCCCATCATCATCAAAGCGTTCAAGATGGAAATGGAGTGTGTCTTGCATATCAAACTCCCTCTATTCGCACCACCATCGGTAATCAATATTAGGATACAGCTTGTCCAATTCCCAGTATTCTTCAGTTAAATGGCTGTCGGGTTGGCCCGCTTCAATGCTCTCACACAGCTTGCGGAAGCGTTCCATATGCTGGCTAAACCGCTGAATAGCATAATTGCGAGCCTGTCCGGTTGTTACCAAGAAAGGCCAATCCGAACTTTCTGCCAACAATAATTCACGGGCCGCCTGATTGAGTGTCTTACGGAGATTCTCATTATTCCAATCCGCTTTGTGACGATTGGCAAGGCGGGTCATACGCTGTTCAGCTTCATGAATGGGCGGCCACATCCAGTTGACCTCAATGTTATTCCAAGTGAAGTGTGTGCCGCCTGCGCCCCAACTGCCTTCGGGGAGGTGCAAAATTTGCTTGGGGGGGTGATCGGCGACATATTGTGGGGCCGTCACCAAATCCACGATGTCACTCTTGGCGAGGCCACGCAGCACTTCTTTAATCCAGTCCACGCCCTCGAACCACCAATGCCCAAATAGTTCGGTGTCATAGTTGCTGGCGATTAGGCCATAATCATTACCGTTGTCGCGCCATGCCGTCAAAATGCGTTCGACCAAAGCCACGAAATCGGCGGCGTGCGCTTTGACCTTGCCCTCAGCCCAATCGGGGTGATAAAAATCCTTCTCGCCCAAATCCACCGTATTGCCTGTCACTCGCCAATATTGCAGCCCGCTGACACTATCTTTGCGGTGAAATTCACGATAGTCGAAGTCGCCGGGATACCCGACAGTAGCCGACCATACCTGTTGGCCCGTTTCGTTATTGCGGCCAATCACCGCTACACTGCTATGGTCTTCGGCGTTCATGCCGGAGGTAGTGTCGCTGACATAATAGGGTTCAAAGGTGGTCGCCTGAAAATCCGGGGCAGGGACTTCGGACATGGGGATTAGGTAGCGGCGTTTAATTGCGCCATATGGCCCAATGATTTCACCCGCCGCCACACCGACCGGAGCGCCACCCGTCACCAGATGGGTTTCACTGAAAAAGACGCTGATACCCTCGGCGGCAAGGAATTTCTCGATGCCGGGGCGGATTTTGCCGTTTTGGTCATAATAGGCCGGACGATAGGCACATTCAGGCAGCCAGATGCCGCGTGGATTGCGACCAAACAACCGTTGATAGCTGGTGACCCCCGTGTGCAGTTGACCACGAATGGCAGCATCCGTGCCGAGCAAGGGCAAATAGCCATGTGTCGCGGCACAGGTGATAATTTCGATATAGTCTTCGTCCTGTAGTTGACGGAACGCCCCAATGATGTCACGATGATATTTGCGGTCAAAGGAATCCTTGATGGTTTCGTAATACCGCAGATACCATTCTGCCAATGATTCAAGATGCTTGTGGCCGACCCACCAAGGCTTTTCAGGGGCAACTTTCTCCGCAGGAATTTCAGCGCCCATTTCCCCGGCAAGCGCTTTGGCTTCTTCAATCGCCTCTGATTCAACAAAGGCTTCTTCGACGGCCTCACGGTCTACAGGTGGAAGGTTGCTTTCTTCGGCTTCGGTGCGCTCGACCCCATGCGGTGCAGTCTCTTCCCATAAATCGCCGCGAAAACGCAAGATGTCCTGTTTGGCACGAGCGATTTTATCCTCTAGGTATTCGTCCAGATGGTCACACACATCCGCATCGGCCAGTTGTTCCGCCAACACCGGGGTGATGCCAATGGTAATTTTGTAGGGGACGCCCTCGGCCCGTAAATCATAGAGTGCGTTTAGTAGGGGAATATAAGTCTCGCTGGCGGCTTCGTGAATCCATTCTTCGCCATGCGGCCAACGCCCTGCCAAACGCGCATAGGGTAGGTGGCTGTGCAGGACAAATGTAAATGCGCCGAGGGCATTTTTCATTGGTCAAAAATCCTTTGTGGAGAAAGGGTGTTCAATTTGAGCAGGATTTTAACACCGTTTTGCTGTGGGGCGTAATTTATTAAATAGGCACACATTTTGGGATGGCTTGGTCATAAGTCTGGTCAATAGAAAAAACAGGGGAACATGATTCCCCGGTACACCAAGGTTTTCTAGCGTTTCATCATTGTCTAATGACGTATCACTCAGATGGATTACTCGCAAAAACGTGGCGACCCATAGCATGATGATCACTAGGATGAGCTGGGAGATTTTTTGCATAGCGCATTAGGGCATAGGTTTAAATGAGAGTGGCTTCGTCCAGTGTCAGGTCTGCGCCAGTTAAAAAGATATAGAACGGTTTTTGACCACGCTCGCGCCAAAATTGCAGCCCTTGTTGGAAACAATCCATCACCATGTCAAAGGTTTCAGGATCGCCGGACGCAAGTTGGTCAGCGTGGTCGTAGAAGAATACAAACCCTTTGCGGCGGGGATACCAGTGATCTAAATCCTGTAAGCAGTCTACGATAGATTCATCCATGCGCCCAAAGTAGTCAGGGAAATTACCCGCCCGTTGGATTTCATCCATGAAGGCATCCTCAGTAGCGATTCCCTGCCCGCGCACATGCGAAAAACTGAATTTTTGTTCCTCAGCGAGTGCTTGCAATGCCTCTGCCGAGATAGGTGAAGTGAGAAGGTATAGCCCGGTGGCTGATTTGTTTTGGAGGATTGATTTGATTTTTTCCATTATCCGATACCTTACCGTTGCGTATGTGAATCATACCCCCTAAAACACCGATGGCTGCCAAAAGGGGCTGTAGTTTTAATTGATATTTTGCACCACTGCTTCAAGTTCGCGCACAAAGGTGGTGGCAGTAATTGGCTTGGCAAAATACGCATTAAAGCCCGCTTGAATGGCGTATTCGGCTAGTTCTGCCGTGTGATAGGCGGTAATTGCAATGCGGGGAATCTTGGAATGGGTCTCGCTGGTCTGTAAGATTTTAAGCAGTTCCCACCCGTTTTTACCCGGCAGCGATAGGTCTATCAAAATAAGAGTGGGGGAGACGTCGGGCAGAATTTTTAGGGCATCTTCGGCACTTCTCACCCCGACTGAAGGAATACCATGATGTTCTAAGAGTCCGCGTATCAATTCCATACTGTCCTGTTCATCTTCCACAACGAGGACTTGCCAAGTTTGAACGGTCATTGGGGGATTTCCTTCATACTAAAATCGCCTATGGGTTTATCCACATCTTCAATTTGTTGAGATGCTGGTGCTTGTGGTGTATTTTCCACAGACGCCGGGGTATCTTGTGTATTGGCCCTATTCACTTTTTTCGCTATGGCCTGCTCAATATCCTGCACGAGGGTCGGTAGGTTTACAGGTTTACTCAGATACGCATCGAAACCTGCTGCTAGGATACGTTCTTCGTCACCAATCATGGCATGAGCGGTGAGCGCCACCACTGGAACTTGCTGTAAACGGGGTATCTTCCTAATTTCCTCGTACATCCGCCATCCATCCATATGGGGCATTGCAAGATCAAGCAGGATAAGTGTAGGGGTCAGATGCGTCAGTTGCTCTAAGCCTTGTATGCCATCGGTGGCGGTTTTGACAGTCATCCCAAAAAACGACAATACAGTAGCAACTACTTCCAAATTATCTGGTTCATCATCTACGACTAAGACAGTCCATCTGCCGGTATTTTTCCAATCCAACATGACCCACTCCTATACTGTGACTGGCGCGGCAACGACGGGTTCTGCTTTTTGACCAGCAGGCCCTTCTTCAAGGATTGGCAGGATTACAGTAAAAGTGCTGCCTTCACCAAGTTTGCTTTGGACTTTGATCTCGCCATTCATGATACGGACAAGATTGCGCGTAATCGCTAGACCCAAGCCGCTCCCTTGATAGGCACGGGTCGAGGTGCCGTCTAGCTGGCGAAATTCTTCGAAAATCATATTAATGGCATGGGGGGGAATACCAATTCCCGTATCCGTGACGGCGATTGTCCACTGCCGTTCGGGTAGATTAGCCTTGACCTCAAGCCGCACTGTGCCTTGGTGGGTAAACTTGAAGGCGTTCGAGATCAGATTTACCATCACCTGCTCAATGCGTTTTTCATCGCCAATCAGTTGGTCGGGAACGTTTGAGGCTACGGTTACTTCAAATTTGAGACCATTCTCTTTGGCGAGGATTTCCATTTGACTTCCCAATCGTTCCGACAGGCCACGCGGCGAAAATGGCTTGAGAATAAGTTCGACGCGCTTGGCTTCAATGCGGGTGAGGTCCAAAATATCGTTTACTAGCGCCAACAACCGATTTCCATTGAGGCGCAGACGCTCGACTTGGTGGCGTTGTTGGCTGTTTAGTTCACCAGCAATGCCCATCAACAACATGTCGCTAAACCCAATGATGGCATTGAGAGGAGTGCGTAATTCATGCGACATATTGGCAAGAAATTCACTTTTGATGCGGGCAGCGCTTTGAGCTTGGGCCGTAGCGATTTTTAGCTCATCAGCTTGCTCTATCAGATTTGCTTCACGCCGCTGAATTTCGGTTGCCATACGGTCAAAGGACTGGGCGAGTTGGCCTATTTCGTCCCGACTGGTGATGGCAATTCGTTGGTCATATGCCCCACCGGAGATGCGTTGGGTTATTTCTGTGAGGGTCGTGACAGGTTTGGCGATTCGTGTACTTGTGAAAAGGGTGATGCCGCCACCGATCAGTAGCATAGCGATTAACCCCAAAGCACGGATGTAATTCGCCAGCGTTCGGGCATCATCATATTCTTTGTCGGCCTTTGCAGTAGCTTCGTCTAATTGGGTTACGAAATCTTCCGCGAGAGTCTCCACTGTGCCGCTCATCACAGAAAACTCGGCAAAGGAGGCGACCAATTCAACCTGAGATGAATCGAGGTTATCCACATTTTCCTGAATTTCCTTAAGGGAGGCTAGGAAGCTCGTCTTTTTTTCAGGACGGAAGTTGGATTCCTCAATATCTTTTTTCAATCTATCCAATTCTTCTTGAAGCAGGACTGGGCCATCGGATGCGTTACGAAATTCAACAACATCAGTGGCGATACGGATGGCTTCTGCGGTATCAAAACCTTGAGCGGAGAACATTTCCAGCTTGGTAATAATTTCCCCACCCCAGCCTTCCTCTGGATTTCCACGTAATTTCACGAGATCGAAGCTCGCTTGGATAGCAGAATCGTAAGCGTATACCTGTTCTTCAATATCTGCGATCCTTTGGTCGGAAACTGTATCATCATCCTGATTTTGTTTTTTGAATTCTCCAATGATGACGAGCATTTTTTGCACATGGTCAAGGATGGGATTCAGCGTATCTTCCCTCACTGCAAAACCGTAGGCGAGCATGTTTAATCCAATGGTAGACTCTGCCCGCCGCACCGAAATCATCTCGGTACGAAGTTGCTGTGCCAATATCATCTGCTCTTCTATTTCATCGGCTTTTTGACGGGCATGGTCTTCATAGTTGGTACGCACAATCTCGATAACCATACTCACAAGAAGTAGACTTGCGATTAGGCCAAAACCGAGAATCAATTTGCGCCTGATAGGAAGATTATCAAACCAATTGGTAAAATTATGTATCATAGGCAAAAGACGACCATACTTCACATACTAAATTTACAATGAAGTTTGCGAAATTTCTCACTAGTTATTAGCGTAACACAGACTTATTGAAATGCAACGAGAAAAGTATCAAATTAGTATGAATATTTCCGTAAATTAGTTTGAATTCGTGCGGCCTATGGCCTATGAATTAACTCTATGAGGCGATGGGCAAATCTTGGATGTCGCCATTGATTTCGAGAGTATCTGGTTGAATCCAGCCTATGGTGTCATCGGGCAATTGGATTTGCAGCCATGTGGCGTCCTCATTACGGGCGATGGCAAAGACGGGGGTATTCGCAGCTAAGACTCCGATGCGCTGAAGCTCTTGCGACGGGGTGGGGCGGATATTGATAATGGCAGTCGTAAAACCAATGGGCATCCAATCAAAGGCGCGTGGATCATCATTCAACCCATGCCACGTGACCAGATTTCCTGTGCTAATGGCGATGAGTGTCCAATCCGGGCTGAACAGGGGGGCATCCGAAAGGTCATACCGTCCGCGTACTTGCCCACGTTCAAAATCCCAAAAGCGGGCTTCAATATCCTGCCTCAGTGTAATCAGACTGGTGGAATCTGGCCCGACCAACACCTGATCAATCTCACCCTCGAACCAGAAACGCAGCGTCGGGACCCCTTCAGTGGAAACAGCCCAATAGCGGGCATAACCTTGTGTATTTACGGAAACGGCACGGGTGCTGGCGGCTCCGAAAATGAGCAGACGTACTCCACCGCGATGGTCGGACATCGTACCTGTTGTTTCGCCTGTTTCGATATTCCACAAGCGAATATTTTGACCTTCCCATGTCGCTAGGAAACGGCCATTCGGCGTGAATTGCAAATTATCGGCATGGGCTTCAAGAGTGCGCGGTTCGGGGATTCGCTGGCGGGACGTATCCCAAATCTGAACGGCGTCACCACCCCATGTCGCTAACCACCGTCCGCCCGGCGAAAACAAGGCATGACTGGCTTCATCTGTTTCTAGCTTGGCAATTTCTTTACCATCGGCAGTATTCAACAGCAAGATATTACCATCAAAACCCACTACAGCCATCCGGCTAGCCGCAGCATTCATCACACCTTCCATACCTTCAACTCTTGTTAATACTTCAGAATCGGCGTCAAGCGTAAAGAGCGTGAAAGTATCAAACAAATCATGGGCGAGCAGTCGTTGACCCTCCGCTACAAACTTGAGGCTGAGATAGGGGGTATCATTGACGGGCAGGGTAAAAATCGGCGTGATGTCGGCCCATTCATCGGGTTCGACGATTGGGGTGATGTCATAGAGTGCAATCTGCAACCCATCGCCCAGTGTCGCTGCCAATTGTGTATCGTCCGGCGACCACGCAAACACGGTGACACCCGGCGAATAGCCTGCCAAGCAGAAGCGGAGTTGTCCCGGTGTTTGGCGGCGGGTAGCGACATTCCAAATGCACAGTGTCCCGTCAAGGCTGGTAGTCAAGAAGGCCGTGCTGTTGGGGCTAAATGAGGTTTCGGTGATAGGGGCGGTGTGATAGGCCAGTAGGGTCAGGACACGTAAATTGGCGGCGTCTTCGGCTGTGATGCTGCGGGGAGAGGGATTCCCTTGCCCAGCGGTAGGGGAGATTGTGAAGATAAGCAGGGTCAATAGAAGGGTAATCATCCAGAATCGCATGGTCGTTCACCTCGCGGTTTTTGATGCCCCCATCAACGCAAAAAACCCGCAGTGCGGGCGGGTTATATGCGGATCATGGTCCGATTGCGGCGCAAAAGGAAACCCTCATGCGACTACTTATTGCGGTTGACCTTAACCTGTTCTTTCAAACGGGCTTTCTTGCCACGCAAATCACGCATGTAATAGAGTTGAGCGCGGCGTACTTTGGAATGACGCAGCACTTCAATTTTCTCAATGCGTGGGCTTTTATAGAGGAAAGTACGTTCCACGCCAATCCCGTGACTGGCAATACGGCGCACCGTAAAGCTCTTGTCGTTGCCACCTTTTTTTAGGCGGATGATGATACCGGGGAAGACCTGAATACGCTCTTTGCCGCCTTCCACAATACGCACATGTACACGCACCTCGTCGCCGGGATACAGTTCAGGGAAACCACGATCCGGGGCTTCGAGACTCTTAATCAAGTCCATTGTTTAAATCCTTGACGCTAAGTCGGTTTTCTTCAATAGGTGAGGGACTTATTTTGCAGTCACCACAGCGGCGCGATTGTAGCATAGCGAAAGGGGCATTTCAATGGGGGCATTGGGGACAAAAAAGAAGGGCGACCAAAGGCCACCCTCTATGTAGCGTTTTATGGAAACGGGCGGTTACTTATTTGCGACCATTGCCTCGACCATTACCGCCTTTATTTCCATTGTTCCCCTTATTGCCGTTGTTCCCATTGTTGCCGTTGCCATTTCCATTGCCGTTATTGCCTTTCCCATTCCCATTGTTCTGGTTACCGGCTCCGGCGGTAGAGGTATCTGTATCTTCGTCATCATCATTATGATGGCGACCCGAAATGACACGACCCGGTGCTAACTCACTGGGATGCACATCGTAGTCTTTTAGGATATTGCCCCAACCTTCGCCGCCTGCCTTCCGGTCAAGCAGTTCTTGGGGGTCTACCTCGGCTTGTTCACCGAGCAGCAAAGCCCGCGCAATTTCGCCGAAGCCAAAACCGTCGCAGTGCCAGCCCATGATGGTATCATAGTCCACATCAAATTCTTCGGACAGAGCCGTGGCAACCGGGTGATCGTCGCGTCCACAAGTTTCCTCTTCATCGTCATCATCGCAGAGATCACCGACGCCGTCTAAGTCGGAATCGAGTTGGTCAGCATTAGCGACTTCAGGGCAGTTGTCGAGGCTGTCTACCACACCGTCTTCATCGGTGTCGAGCAAATCGGGGTCACAGAGATCACCGACGCCATCTAAGTCGGAATCGAGTTGATCGGCATTAGCGACTTCAGGGCAGTTGTCGAGGCTGTCTACCACACCATCTTCATCGGTGTCGAGCAAATCGGGGTCACAGAGATCGCCGATACCATCTCCATCGGAATCGAGTTGGTCAGGATTGGGGTCTTCGGGGCAATTGTCCTCAGTATCCAAAATCCCATCTTCATCAAGGTCGGTCACAATCTCAAAGCTAATGACCTGAATCGTATCATCATTGAGCAAATACCCAGTGATGCTCACGGTCATGCCAACTTCGAGTTCCGATGGATTGAATGCCCCGGCTGGTGCGATGACATAGCCATCAATGATGATCTCGTCATCTTCAATGGATTCGACCACCCCGACAATTTCAATGAGCACATCAATTTCATCATCGTCGCCGCCATCCTGTGCCGCCACGGTGGGAACAGGTACGACAAGAATACTACCGAAGACAAAGACCATTACTGCAAGCGCAGAAAATGCTCCCATCCAGAATTTACTATGCTTGGTTGCCATATGGATTCCCTCCAATGCTTAAACGATCAAAGATTGTGCTATTGGCACAAAAGCGATCTCGCCTCAACGCAATCTTTATTCATATAGCCTATACCGACCAACGCCTTAAAAACTTTACGCCTAAATTGTCTAGGTTTTGTTTGGAATTGAAATCCGATGAATAGCCCATTTTGTGGATAGATTCTGTTCCATGAATCGGGTAGGGTTGAAAAAGGCTGAAATACTCATCTTTGGACATCGAAAAATAATGCACGAATCCATTTATCCCACGCCCTATTTACCGGTTCCCCAACCACGCACTGGCCCGATGCGCCTGCTGCTTTATGGTGGTTTTTTGGGAGGCTTGCTTATTACAGTGGCTGGGTTATGGGTGGGGATTGTCCAAAATGAGAATATCTGGACGGCATGGTTTGCAGGCAAATTCGCGGCATGGCAGGGCATGGGAATCGGTCTGTTCATTGGCACGGTGTTTGCACTTGGCATGTGGTATGGTGGACGGTATATCGAAGGGTTTGCCGCGATCCGGCGAAAAATCGCCCAAGCGCTCGAATTGGAATCTATTTACGGCTGGCACGCCATTGCCTTGAGTTTGATCGCTGCCGTACCGGAGGAGATTTTCTTTCGGGGGGCGATGCAACCGACGTTGGGTCTGATCCTAACGGCACTGATTTTTGGGGTGCTTCATGCGATGACACGGCTTTATTTCATCTATGCGGCGTTGGCAGGGGTGGGATTGGGGCTGTTGGCAAATTGGCATGGGAGTTTGTGGATGCCAATGGCGGCCCATTTTGCGGTCAACTGCTGGTCGTTGATGCTGCTGGCCCGGTGGAGTCGCGCTGAGAATCAAAAAGCACCAACTGAGGTGTTGATGCTTTAATTAGAGCGGGTAACGGGACTCGAACCCGTGTCAACAGCTTGGGAAGCTGTTGTGTTACCACTACACCATACCCGCATTTCACTGTTCAATAGTGTACCTAACTGTGCCGTCGAAGTCAAGTTTTTTGCTGACTTGGCATCCTACCAAAAGACGCTTAATCTTATAGGTATATTCACTTTTTGGGTAAAGGAAATAGACAGGTGAACCGACCTTTCTTGCCTATTTTTTTGCTGATGTTGCTTGCTGTCACATTTTTACCACTTCCCATTCACCCAGTAATGGCCCAGACGCCAACATCTGTTTGTGCTGACGGGAAACCGTCGCAGTTGGTTGTAGGGATGGAGGCGATTGTCGCCGAGACAGTGCCCGCACCCTTAAATTTGCGCCAAGCCCCCACACCCAACAGCATCATTTTACAGGTTATGCCAGCGGGAACAGGGATGACGGTCATTGGTGGCCCGGAATGTGACTCCGGCTACACCTTCTATCAAGTCGAACTTGATAATGGCCTACAGGGTTGGGCGGCAGAGTCGCTGGGGAGTTTTGAGGGCTATTTTCTGATTCCTAAAGCCGAGAGTCGTCAAACCGAAACACCGTCCCTTTCGCAAGACCCGGTAGAAATCCCAGTGGGCATGACGTATTTTGCGCTGGGGATAGCCGCCTGTGCCGATGGTAAACCGACGTTCATGCAGATCAATGGGCGAGCGATTGTGTCCCAAAATGTACCCGCACCGCTGAACGTGCGTACTCGGCCAGTGGATGGCGAGATTATTACCACCCTGCCTGCTGGTACAGAGATAGGCATTTTGGATGGGCCGTTGTGCGGCGGTGGGCATACATGGTATGAAGTGCTGCTGCCGGATGCGACGATTGGTTGGGCTTCGGAATCGCTCGGTACGGAATCCTATTATTTCTTGGAGCCACATGGAGCGCGGGTCGGCAAAAAAATATGCGAAGACTCGCAACCGAGTTTTCTACGGGTGGGTGAGCAAGTCATGATTCGGGAAGATTTGCCCCAACCGACGGTCAATCTGCGCGAAAGCCCACCGGAAGGAGCAGTGATTCTTGGTCTGCCATTGGGCCAAAAAATGACAATCATCGGTGGGCCGGAGTGTGGTAACACCAATACATGGTGGCAGGTTCAACTAGAGGACGGCACGACGGGTTGGATGTCGGAGGTTTTTGGTCAGCGCAAAGAATATTATTTGGATTATATGCGGGCCACTGCTAGTTTTGGCGAAAGCTGCACGGGCCAACTGCCGAATGTGTTCCGCCCCGGTGATCGAGTGACCGTTACCCAACAAGCGCTATCCCTGACCTTTCAATCTGAACCGAACTCGACCAGTGCTCCCGCCGGCGATAATTTTGGTCCGGGTCAACTGTTTACGATTGGGGTAGGGGATGCCGTGTGTGACTATGAAAACTACGCCACGTGGATACCCGTTGTTTCGGATGATGCCAAGAGCGGGTGGGTTATGCAAAGCCGTCAGCTTTCAAAAGTTGATGCTTCTTTAGCTGATGCCTATTTCATTCTTTCGGCGGGGGCGTTTGGGGAAAACGGACGCCTCATTTGTGCCGATGCCAAACCCAGTCGCTTATCATGGGGCGATGTGGCGATTGTTGAGGTGGGGGTGCGTTTCCGCCAAGCCCATCCCAATGGCACGGTCATTTATGAAGTGCCCCGCCTGACGATGATTACAATTGTAGGCGGGCCGTTATGCGGCGGTGGGCATACATGGTGGGAAGTACGCCTGCCCGATGAACGCATTGGTTGGATGAGTGAGGGCTGGGAAGGCGAGAATTTCTACTATCTTGCCCCGGTGCGTTAATCAAACGGCGAGATATAGCGGGTGGGTCGGTTGTCATCCGCGTCGGGGTCGTTGTCATCCGAATAGCGATATGCCCCTTCAATGTAAGTGGTGGGTTTCGCGGGTTCGGATGCCATTGGCCCTGTGTCGTCAGCCACAAACTCGTTTTCGGGTGGTGGTGGGATAGGGGGTGGCTCCGGCGCGACAAAAGTCGGTTGCGCGTGGGAATGCTGCTGACGACTAATAAGTTCAAGGGCTGCCATAACCTCTTGCTGCGAGATACGGGTGGCACGCTGCGGGCTGGTGAGTTTGCTTAAGACCTGCTGCACCAATAATTCGGTGAGGGGGATACCCATTTCATGTGCGGCATTACGAATCACCTGTAATTCAATCAAATCCGAACGGGTGCGGAGGCGTTGGGCCAATGCCTCTTTGGGAATCATGATGTCCACAAAGGTCTGTTCGGCGACCACCGCGCCCCCCCGCGCCGCTAACATCTCCAGTCCAGTATTGATGGAATGAATAATCGCTCCTTCAATCGAACGTTCCTCGGTAACCTGTACAAAGGAATGGATACTGCGCATTTTTCGCACGATTATGTCTTCAATGGTGCTGATGACTAAGGCAATCAGGCCATCTGGGTATTGGTCGTAGAGCATCTGGGCATCCATGTATTGAACGCCATATGGATTGACCGTGAGCACTACTTTGAAATGGACATCAAATAAATCACGGCTACCTGTGTAGACCTGCATATCGTGTTTAATCACAAGGGGGTGAATGCGCTTCCATTTGCGGGTCTGTTGAACAGGTTTAATCCGCACCATCCCGCTGGGCAAAAATCCAATGAGTCGGTCATCCCATCCTAGCAGTAAGTGCCATTGGTCGGCCTCACCTGCGAGATAGACGAGCTTAATAGGTGAAAAGGCCGCTGCTGAACCCAAGATGGCGAATCCGATGGCAAGGAGGGCAAAAAAACCTTCGATAATGCCGCTGTCCGTGAGGCTTTTGCCAATAACATAGACCAGCAGCCCTCCAATTACACCGATTGCACAAAACGTGCCCCAAACCTGTAGCAGCCGAATAAAGGGGCTAGGGGGCATCTGTGGCTCCGGTTCAGGTGGTGCGGTCATTCAACAAACCTCAAAACAACTAAAAACTTGGCATTCTAAAACCTAGTATAGTGGGCACTCTTGCTCACAACAAGACAGCATTTTTGGATAGAGGGCGGTCACGCTCAATCTTGAAAGTTAGGGTTTCTGCGCTATAATAGATGGGTTATGTCGAACATATGTCTTGATTTGTCCAGCGGCACTAGGTTGAAAAGGGGCGTTTATGGATATTACGTGGTATGGACATAGTTGTTTTCGTTTGACCGAACGCAACAAAGCGACAGTCGTAACTGACCCATTCGATGCTGCCGTTATTGGCTATAACCAACCGCGTCTCAAAGCTGATATTGTCACCGTAAGCCACAATTCACCGGGCCATAATAACATGGAGACCGTGCAGGGCTATAAATATGCTCTGATTGGGCCGGGGGAGTATGAAATTGGGGGAGTGTTTATCACTGGCGCGGCAATGCACAATCTGCAAAGCGACCCGCCGCGCTATAACGTGGTATATGTGATGGATTTTCAGGGGGTTACGGTCGCACATTTAGGCGATCTTGACCACATTCCCAATCAATCTGAAATTGACGCGCTGGGGCATATTGATGTGGCACTTGTTCCGGTGGGTGGCGGTGGGGGTCTCAATTCCAGCCAAGCCGCTGAGGTGATTAGTTTACTTGAACCCAGTTTGGTGGTGCCGATGCACTACAAAACCGAACAGACTGTGTTATCATTAGACCCGGTTGACCGCTTTCTCAAAGAGATGGGGGTCAGCACCCCGCTGTACGAAGAAACCTTACGGGTGACATCGGGGAGCTTGCCAGAACAAACACAGGTGGTGTTGTTAAGCGTCAAGGAATAACTGGATGATTAAGCTGCTGTTGAGTTGGGACATTCAACCCGGTCATGATCAGGAACATTTTGAATTCATGGTGCAGGAATTCGCGCCGCGCCTTACTACATTGGGGGTGATGCCAATCGAAGCATGGTACACCATGTATGGCGAAAAAAGCCCGCAAATTGTGGTTGAGGCGATGACGGATGATTTACAGACCATGCGCCAGATTATGGCCTCACCAGAGTGGGATGATTTGAAATCGAACTTGCTCAAATATGTCACCAATTACAAGCAGAAAGTCATTCGTGGACGTTCCCACCTGCAACTATAGGCGTGGGTTAGTATCACCAACCCCATCTAACGACCCGCCTTTAAATGAGCCGACAATATTCAAGGTAATCCAACCGTTATGAAAGTCACCTGCTTGTGGGGTGACTTTTTATTTACAGCCGTCCATCCGGTAAGCGACCTGCCTTCAAAATTTCGACTTGGGCCGCCGTAAAGGGTGGGTCAAATAAGTCGGCGGATTCGTGATAGCAACGGAACATGTCCACAATAAAATGCAACCGATCTGGTAACAGCGCCCAATCCACTGCACGACTTTCATGGGTGCTGTTTGGCGTAGGGTCAATTTTTTCGAGTAGGCTCACGAGATCAAGCAAAACAAGCTGCTGTAATGAGGTTGGAAATTCGGCGGGAACATCCTCACCAAGACGCAGCAGGCCATGTGGCAGTTCGATGGTCATCAGATATTTGGTAATGACGAGATGTGCTTGGCGGCGGGCTTCGGCTAGGAGGCTGTCTAGTAGCGGATCAAGTGGACTGGGCCTGCCTAACAACTGCTTAAAAAATAGGCGCAACTGAGCAAGCCAGCCGCGATTGGGAAACAGGGCATTGAGCAACTGCCGTCGAAATTCCCTGCGGTCAATCAACGCGGCATTCATGGCCTCGGCGATTTCCGGCTGCAAGCGGGTTTGCTCATGGAAACCGATCATGATATTCGCCAGCAGCATCATTTCGGCGCGTGTTTTTAGGTCATTTTCAAAGAAGGCTTGATAATAAAGGGTGAACGCCTGCCGCAGATATTGCTGACCTTCCGGTGGTTCGCCGGGGCGCAGTGATTCACCAAAAAGCGCGATTTTATCGGCATCAAAAACGGAATCATTGAGACACGTATCATAGAACCGTGCGAATTCGCGTCCAATTTCCTCAAAGACTTTTTTGTTGCCACGCCCCACCGCATCACTGGCTCGATCAAGTGCGGCTAGGGGATTTAATACATCCAAAACCGACTGCCGAATCTCGCCGTCGTTGCGTTTGGAGCCGAAAGCCCTTGCCGCTGCAGTTATATCCGGTACAACTGGGGCGGTGAGTGAAATCCCCTCCAAGGTGCGTGCAAAATCTTGCTTACGAATGGTCTGGCCTGCTTGTTTGGAGGCCCATGTCGCAAAAATACACCAATTAGCGCTAATTCCAGTACGGGCAGTCATCGCTTTTGCTAGTTCGTGATAGCACAGCGTAATCTGCAAATTGCGGATGACGGGATTGGCTAGGGCACTAATTTGCTCAATGTCGGCGACAGTCGGTAAATTACCCATAAAATTACCCTATCTAAATTGAATGGTCGCAATCGCATGGGGTGGCAGTTCAACGCGCCAACAGCCTGTCCCATCCGCATGAACTGCCATTTTTACCGGACTGACATGGTTCGGATGATTGCTGCTATTAACGGCGTTGGGCTGCTCGGCGGTCAATAAAACCGCATCGCCTACATGGGCGATAGTGGGAGTGGTGAGTTGAACGGAGGCGGGTTGATCAAAATGGCGATTGATGAGGGTCACGGCTAGTTTGCCTGCTTGCATGGAGGCCGTCGCTGTGACCGCACTGGTCTGACCGGGTAGTGTGGCACTGTGGACAATCTCGACAGGTAGGGCAGTTGCGCCGATATGAGGTGTGTGAAGCTGCAAGGCATGATAGGTGGGTGTCACCCACATCGCCGCGCCATCGGTCATAATCGGGGCATGAAGCACATTCACAATTTGGGCGAGATTTGCCAGTGTGAGAACATGACATTGACGGTGAAAGCCTTCGAGGGCGATTGCCGCCGCCAACGCATCGCGCAATGTGCCAGCCTGTTCATAGGTAATCGGTGTGCGGTGATTTTCGTTATCTGGCCCCCAAGTCCGTGCTTCAGGATGCCATACCCCCCATTCGTCCAAAGCGACGCCAATACGATGGCGCTGACTGCCGAGATGCTGGTGAATAAATTCAGCGGTACGGCGGACAAAATCCTCAGTGGCGTGGGCTTCATGCAATAACGTGTAGTATTGTGTTTCGGAGAATTCGATTTCTGGCCCGCCTTGTATCCAGTACCGATGGATAGAGAGGTGATCCATCAAATCAAGGTGACGACGGTTGGTTTCAAGAAACAGGATATTCCATTCGTCTTCCTGTCCACAGGCGACCAGTTCGGCATTGGGGTCAACATGGCGCAGCATGGTAGCATAGCGGCGATATTCTTTGGCATACGTTTCGGCGTCATAATTGCCCCCGCATCCCCAATTTTCGTTACCGACTCCCCATAACCGCACACCAAAAGGTTGAGGCGACCCATTGGCGGCTCGTTCTCTTGCAAGACTTGTCCGAACACTGCTGTTGCAATATTCAACCCAATCGCAGAGTTCTTGTACGGAGCCGCTGCCGACATTCCCCGCGAGATAGGGTTCTGCTCCTAACATACGACATAGGTTGATAAATTCGTGTGTGCCGAGACTATTGTCGTCTTCGACCTGTAATCCGCAAGACATGCCTAGCCGGACGGCACGCTGTTCCAACGAGCCAATGCCATCCCGCCAATGGTAATGATCGGCGTAGCAGCCTCCCGGCCAACGCAGCATGGGCACAGGTAATTTTTTGAGGGCGTCGACGACATCGGCACGAAATCCATCATAGTGGGGGATGTCGGTGTTGGATTTTCCAACCCATAACCCGCCATAACAGCAGCGGCCTAGATGCTCGGCAAAATGCCCGTAAAGACGCGGTGAGATAGTCCCAATAGGGTTATCACTCTGAACAGATAAAGTAGTTTCAATCACTTTTTTTGTCCTTTCTAGCTTGTAAATTCAGATATTTCTACAATCATCCCATTTTCTTGCTGTTTCAGCCGTACTACATCCTGATTCGCCAATTCTGGGAATTGGGCGTGATCTTCCATGCGTATCTGAAAAGTGATGATGCCATCTCGCACGTCTTCACGATAGCCGCTGATGTGCAAATACCAAAAATAGGGGATGTAGAGATATTGCCCTTCAAATGGGCCGGGCGTGCGAATAATTCCCGCCTCATCCACCTGAAACATGCTAAAGACTAATTCTCGGTTCATGCCTTGATCCTTCATGCCGGAAGTCTGACTAAAACATTACATCGCATTCTGAATCCAAGCAAACAAATTATGAGAAATCAAAAGCGGCATCACCGCTTGGGCGATACCGCTTTTGGAATGACTGAGTTGCCCTCAGTTTAGTCGTCTTCGGCTACCTTGACAGGAGCGCGGGTGAACGTCGCTACTGCATCTGGGCCACCAATGGCTTCAAGACTGTCGTACAAGACCTGTAGGATGTAGTCTGGGTTGTGAGCAAACACACCGGGGTCTTTGACGGAGTATTGATAGTTGTAGGCGGCGCGGAGCAGGTTAGGTGTCCACGTTACATACCGATTATCCCGGTTGGCTTCTTCGGGATCAGCCACACCATTACCATTCAAGTCAATCATCCAGTAAGGATAGGAAGTTGGGCTATAGGCAATTGCCGTACCAATGGTATTGGTGGCGTAGCTTTGGATAGCTGCCAAGAGCGCTTCTTGGTAGGTGGCAATTTCGTCACGGATGGGTTCGTCCGTGTTGCCATCACCATCATAGTCTACTGGGTCCACGTCTTCGTCTTCCATACGGATAGCGAGAACGTCTTCTGGTTCTTCGACACTTTCATGGCAGTCAATACAGAGGTCGTACTGAATGGTCAGTTGGTGTTGTTCGTGGCACTCGTTGCAGGTATTGAAACTGCGAACGTGTTCATTACGACCATTGTATTCTTTGCCGTCATACTGATAGGCGCCCTGCACTTCACCACCGAAGAAGGTTGCACCAGCCGCAAAGTAGTGGATGTTACGGAAAGTAAGCGCATCAGATACTTCATCATCACCTACACCAGCTGCAGTAATGGCGCGGTTGACGCTAACGGTGGACTCACGACCCTGATGGCAGCTAATGCAGAGGTTATTGGGGTCATTTTCTTCAAACGAAACCTTTGCCCCGCTGGGGAAGGTCACTTCGGCAACTTCATACACCGTAAAGTCTGGGATGGCGTTATGGCAAGTAGAGCATTCGAGTGAAGCGGACGGTGGGACGGCGATGTTAGTGCCGTTCTTTAGATAGGTGGGCAAGCCACCAGCAGTGTGGCAGCGAGCACAGGTGCCGGGGACTTCACCTTCGGCATCCCAATAGTGGAAGGGCAAAGCTGTCCCATCAAAGTGACCGGGGTCATTACGGACTTGGGCCGCTACGCCACCACCGTCAACCCCCATCGCAGTATTGAGGGCTTCAAGGGTATCGTACAGCAGTTCGATATGATACTTAGGATTGTGAGTATAACCACCGGGGTCTTTGATTGTGACCTGATAGTTATAGGCCGCCTGCAGCAGCAAGCCTGTCCAAGCGTCATAGTTGGTTTCATCTTCATCAATGGTGCCATTGGCATTCGCATCACCGAAGAAGTAGGGATACCGGGCTTCATCATAGATGATGGCTTTGCCAGCAACATTAGTGGCATAGGCTTGAATAGCGGCATACGTCATTTCTTTCAAGGTGTCAAGTTCGCCCTTGATGCCTTCTTCCAAATCGCCATCACCATCATAATCGTGCAGCGAACCGTTCATACGCACGTCGGCGAGGTCTTCGACGCTCTCAACATCTTCATGGCAAGCGGCGCATTCAGTAATTTTGAGTTCAAGCGTATGCGGGTTGTGGCATTCAATACAGGTGTCATATTCCGGTACATGGTTGTTACGGGGTTGATAACTCTTACCCGGGAATTCGTACCCAGCATGTACCTCAGAACCATAGAGGCTTGCAGCGGCGGCATAGTAATGAATGTTGATGAAACGCAGGTCGGCGCTGACCGTATTGAGGTCGGTCAGACCAGCGTCCGTAATCGATTGTTCTACCCTTAGACCCGAGGCACGTCCTTGATGGCAAACCATGCAGCGGGTTGAGTCGGACAGATTGGTAACTTCAACACCTGATGGGAAACTGACGGTTGTGAGGCTTGATGCTACGGGATTGTGGCAGGCATCGCAGTTCACAACGGTGCCAACTGGCGGCGCGACTTCAACCGTACCAGCGGGCGATCCATCACCGCCGAGGTAATCAACATAACCGGGGGTGGAGTGACATTGGGCGCAGTCAACTTCAACCACACCATCTTCATCCCAACGATGGAAAGCCGCAGCTTCAACATCAGCATGGGGGGACGCCACCCATTGATCGTAATACTCGCGCAAGAAAGTTGGGGGTTCACCTTGCGGGTTTTCCTGCCCACCATCTTGAGCTTGTACGCCGACTACGAGGGCTGTTGCGATGAGCAGCAACCCAAGCACAATAAAATAACGGTACATTTTCATCGTAAACTTTTCTCCAGATGTTTCGATGTCGTGACATGTAAACCTAAAACACCGACTTCCTTTACCACTGTTCGCTCGATAGGCTGCTCCTTTGTTCGATATGGACATTGAGAAAAACTACATATGGGGATAATGACGGATGGTCCTAAAACAAAAGAAGACCGCCCATAAATTAATGGTTGCAGTCTCCTTGTATTAGATGATATTAATGCAGAGAAGGCAGGAGGCCCACGCCGTGAAACAGACCATCTGATTTCAATGGGCAGAATTGGCGTGTCACTAACATGCTTCTCTGGAGATGAAGCAGGTGGTTTGATAATTTGGATGAACTGCCGACAGTCTCCCTCAAGTCCACATTTTTTATCGTGTTTTACGGGAGGGGCGGCATCGTGAACCCCGCGAAATGGTAAAGACCTGATTTCAGCCCAGTGACTCGGATTCTCGACTTCGCTAATGAGATTTTCGACTGTCGTCAGCAGACGTAGCGCGTTACCAACCTCCACTGGATCGGAAACGGGATGTTCCAATATGTGTTGCTGATGAATCTGCATATAACCATCCATCAGCGTTTGATATTGACTGCTGTTTTGGGATGGTTGCAAGGCAAAAACGCGCTTACTAATGGCAAGGAAGCGGACTTGTAGCTGGTGAGTCATTTCTTGTGGTGATACGAGGAAATGAATGTCCGTTGTAATGCCATCACCATGACACTTGATACAATCAAATTCACCAGCGAAACTCATTTTGGGGGAAAAATCTGTGGCAGGTGGAATCTTAGCCGGGAAATTAGGTGGGCAGTCTTCGTCATTACACATTACAGACAGAGCAAATGGTTTTACCCATTCATCTGAATGTAAAGTGCTCCGACTGTTGGCTGATTCCGTTTGCGGCGATAGTAAGACAATGATGAGAAGAATCAACCCCAGCCCCAAAATCATGTATCCAAGATATTGGCGCTTGAGCATCATTCACCGCTGATTTCCACAAGATGAGTATGATTGTACTAATTTTTAAATGGGTTGCAACAAAATTAGTAGGGTGGTTGGGAAAAAAGGTAAAAAGTCATATTTTGTTCGTGCAGAATTTGATAATACAGAGGAAACAAAAAACCGCCTAGAGAATCTCCAAGCGGTTTAATGTTTTTGATTGAGTGTTTATTCGGCAGTGACGGCGATGGCGGCCACCACTTCTTCAAAGGTCGCAGTGTAGTTGGGCCAGTCGGCGGTTGCAGCACTCCCTTGAATCAACAGGTAATTGCCGCCTTCAAATGATACCAAATAGAACGTTCCGCTCTTGCCAGAGGTGGCGTTGGTGAAGTCTACTTTTAGAGCTGGCGCACCCGCAACGGAGGCTTCGACGGGTTCGCTGGGTGTGGAGTCGGCACGGACGAGCGCGGCAATAATGTCGGCAGGCGTAGCCTCTGCTGCCAGACCAAAACTGGCAAGGTCGGCACTGGTAAAGGTCGTGAAGATCACCGCAAACCCCTGAACGGCGTCTGGGTTAGCAAGATAGGCATCAACCGTTGCTTCATCGGCGGCAGCCACCACAACTGGCAGCACAAAGAAGTTTTCGTCAGTCTTTACAGCATAACCAGCCGGGACGCTGACGGTGAAATTCACAGTACCAGCCGTATACGGTTGAGGCTCGGCCAGTGTGGATTCAGGGGTGGCTTCTTCAGTGGCGACTTCAGTCGCTTCCTCAGTTGGTTCGGCGGTGGCTTCTTCAGTGACCTCAGGAGTAGCTTCTTCGGTAGCGACTTCGGTAGGTTCGGCGGTAGCTTCTTCGGTAGCCTCAGCAGTCGCTTCCTCAGTTGGTTCGGCAGTGGCTTCTTCAGTGACCTCAGGAGTAGCTTCTTCGGTAGCGACTTCGGTAGGTTCGGCGGTAGCTTCTTCGGTAGCAACTTCAGTTGGTTCGGTGGTGGCTTCCTCAGTGGCCTCAGCAGTCGCTTCTTCGGTGGGTTCGGCAGTTGGCATCATGGCCGCGTTATCATCCACGCCGTCGCCATTCACGTCACCATCTTCACAGTCGTTCAACGCCATTGGTTGGACTTCGGTCACGCCTTCGGCAATGCTGAAGGTGATGGTGAAGCGGGTTGCTTTGCTATCCACTTTGGTGACGATGAATACTTCATAGGCCTTGCCAGCTTCGAGGTAGGCCGTGTCAGCATCACCGCCTTCGCTGTCAGGATCGCTGGAGGTATCAACACCCACCGTTGCAATAGCACCTTCGACGACGAGACTGCCACTAACATCAACACGGGCGCTGGTTGCCTCATCAGCTACAAAGACGGCTGTGCCTTCGGCAAGGTCGGCGCTGAAGCGGAGCACGACAGTTGCGGGCAGATACTCTAACTCGGCCCCATTGGCGGGGGCGCTGCACACGAGTTCCAAGCTGTCCTGTGCCGCAGCGGATTTAATGTTCAATCCTGCAAAGTTCAGGGCATAGACCAAAATTAAGAATAATGAAAAGACAAACTTACGCACAGAAGTTCCTCCGTTCGGTTCGGTTTAAATTTTTAGCTACGTTATTGTAGCGTGGGGACATCAATTGACAAGCGCCCAGTTTACATTATGCAACGTGACTGGGGTTAAGGCGCAATTGTACATTTTAACACAACAACCGCGAAAATTTACCCGCCATTTGGCGATTTGAGCGATTCTTCGGGTTTTCCGACAGGTAAGAGCACACGGAAAGTGGTTCCCGGACACAACTTTTCGTCTCGTCCGGGACTGTCAGCCTCAATTTTGCCACCATGCGCCTCGATAATGCCTTTGGAGATCGCTAATCCCAGACCGGGACCCCCTCCACGAAAGGCAGTTTTACTGGAAGAATGCAGGCTGACATTTCCGCCTTGATAGAATTTTTCAAAGATGAAGGGCATCTGTTCAGCCGCGATACCAATGCCATGATCGGCGACGATGATTTCAAAACAATGGCCTAATTCGGCGTCCATTGCCTCACGGGTGATGACATCAATCACCGAGCCGTCCGGTGAGTATTTGATGGCATTGGATAGCAGTTGGTAGAACACTTTATTCAGCAGCACCGGATCACCATGAATAAAAGGTACCGTGGGAGATTTTTGGTGATGCTGGCGAATGGTGATGCTACGTTGGGCACAGGCTTTTTCGAAGGTATGGAGGGTCTCGGAAAAAACCATGCGCGGCAAAACGGGCACAAAGGCGACTTGCAGGGTTTGGTTGTCAATTTTGCTGACATCCAACATGCTGTTGACGATTTCAAACATGCGCTCAGTGCCTTCCCCCATGCCGTTGATGATACGCAACAAATCCGTATCTTTTTTCACGACGGGATGAGAGGAAAGTACATCCCGATAGCCACGAATAATGGTAATGGGGGTGCGTAATTCGTGTGCGGCGACCTGAATAAAATCGAGTTTGGCCCGATCCAGACGCTGCAAGGCTTCATAGGCGCGGTGCATTTCCTCAATTTGCAGACGGTCATTCATGCGCAGGCGGTCAATCGTCGTCCGTACCATAGACAAGGCCATCTCTGGGCTAGTACGGAGCATTCTCATAATCGAATCACGGTCAATTTCAAGGACTGTCGTCGGTTGGGTGGTGCGGACAGTCGCTGTGCGTGGGCCATCAACAATAATGGACATTTCGCCAAAAAATTCACCGGTGTTTAGATGCCGGATAAATCTTTCGCCACCCGCCGCGTCAAACTGCTTCAGAATTTCCACCTCACCATCCATGATGAGATAGAAAGTGTTTTCATAAGCCCCCTCGGCGCACAACACGACCCCTTCGGGATAGGATTTGACCCGTGCGAGGAGATTCAGTTGATGCACGGCTTCACGTGACATCTCCGGAAATGCTTGATGTAGTAGAGAAATTGAGTCCATGCACACATCCATCAATAGAGTGGCGGCGAAATTCCGCACAGATCACATCTCGATTCTATAAAAATCAAACCCTTTCGCGCAATAGCGTCTCCTATCTAAACGTCACCGGAATGAGTGAGGTCTCCGTCAAAATCGAGCCGTCACGGGGCGAGAACGCCACTGCATACAATTGGGCTTGCGTGTCGGGTTGAACAGGCACTTTATCAATGCTCACTGAAAAGCGGCCACTCCCGCCGACTTCCTGTGTGCTAAAAGTGATAGGATATTGCGCGACTATCTGCCCGTTCACAAAGATTTGCAGGGTGAAGCTGTTTTCGAAGATACCCCCTGCTTCACCGACTAAGGTAAAGCTACCCGGTGAGATGATTTCGTCACTCTTGGGCGAGCCAATCCGAATAAAGGCTGCTGCCGATGTCGGGCTAGGGATTGAGGTAAACGTTGGCGCGGTAGTGGGGGTAGGAATGACCGCCCCGACCACTTGAACCGAAATGCCCTGCGCCAGCCCTGCTTGGGCATAGGACGCTCGAATACGCAGTGTCCCGCTGCCGAGATTGGCAGGTATAGTCAGTGTGGTTTGCCAGCGGGTAAGCGCCGCAATGTCATTGGTCTGGACGACGGCATTGTTTGAGGCAATCGCACTAGCACTGGTGGTTAACAGTAATTCCACCAAAATATTCTGACCCGATGCAATCCCTTGTACATTTCCGGTGACGGCGATGACATCACCAGCGTTAAAAGTGGCGTTGATTCCCGGCCCTGTAATGGTGAGGAGGGGTGTCACGCCGACGGTGGAGACGGGCGCAGTAGTTGGCACAACGACAGGCCGCTGTGTAGTTGGGCTGGCCGTTACGGTTGAGGTGGCCGTAGCAGCCGTCGGGGATGGCGTAAACGAGAGGGTGGGGGTCGGTAGTTGGCGCGGCGGTGAGGGTGGCTGACCCGGTTCCACAACGATTTCAAATCCAGCTTGGGCGAGTTGGGTTTGGCCCTGTGCGGTGACGGCCACAACGCCCTCTTCCACGCTAAAGGTTGAACGACCCGTGACGGGTTCGACCTTGACTGTATAAACCGTTCCTCGCACGGCGGCATCGGCGGAGGGAGTTTTCACTTCATAACGCGAATTGGAATTGAGTGTACGGTCAATGCGGTTGGTGACTTGACCAACCAATACGTTTAATTGAATTTGATTATCGCCCTCGGCTTCACCCTGCATGACTTCAATTGTTAGTTCCGTATTGGGAGCAACTTCAGTTTCATCTCCGGTAAAAAAAGTCAATAACGCTTGTCCGGTAGCATTAGTGCGGATGGAATCTCCCTCCGCTAACACAAATCGGTTGGGGGCCGCTTGCCATGTTTGCTGATCTTGACTGGTCTCGACGTTGTTGGCGATGGTCAGTCCGGTTAAATCACCAGCAACCTGATCGCCGTCATTGTTGTTTCCTTTATTATCATCGCCTCCCATCAACAGGAGGGCTGCAACGATGCACACCACCAGCAAGAATAGACCCCCGATGCCTGCCATTACTGCCCATACGACCATATTCCGGCCCGATTTCTGGGGTGGGGCGGGGGCACGGCTGATCCGGCTGGTCACTGTTTGCAATGCGGCTACGGCAGGTGGGGTAAGGCCCTGTGTCATATCAATGGGCGGGAGTTGATTGGGCATCAGGGGCAGTTGGGCCACCGGACGCATGATAACGGGCTGAATAGGTTTATTCAATCGGACTGCTTCGCCGATTTGCGGCTGACAATAGCCTGTCGCTACTTCTTCGGGACTCATGACCACCATCATCATCTGACAGGCGGCGATTTGGCGCTGCATTTCTTGCCATGCCACTGGCGGCTGCCCACTTAAAAAAACGGAATGCTGCATCTGCCGCAGTTGACCCGCCAAATGTTCAGCAGGTAATTGGTCACCGGGAGCAGCACAAACATAAATATAGGCCACAGGGTCAAATCCTTTTCTCTGTCCATATTCTTCTCATAGTATAATGAAATGCCCTTCTCAACGATAGACACCGAAGTTTGGGGGGTAGGGAAAAATATCCGACTTTCGACCTATTCTGACCTCTAAAAAAATCAAAATGATTGACAACCATCCTCAATATCTTCTACAATGGGAGTGTCATGGCGGGTAATATCTACCTCCCCAGACTTTCTGCCGCCAATAGGAAAGGACAAAGCCCGTGTCACCCGATGTCGCAAGGTAAGTGAACCCAACCCACCCAGTTTGGGCTGACTTTTTTGTTGCTGACATCGTGCTGCATGTGTTTTATGTTCCCTATCTCCCATACACCCTCACACCTAAATGGTGTGCGCTGCACCCCTTTGGCAACAAAACCGTCGGCATCGGCTTTTTTAGTATTGTCATTTTGTTTACAAGGGGTATTATGCAATGTCCATCTTATCTGCACATGATCTTAGCCTCAGCTTCGGCGCGACTACCATTTTTAGTGGTATCCATATTTCGATTCCAGCCAATGCCAAAATCGGCTTGGTCGGGCCAAATGGAGTTGGCAAAACATCATTATTATTTATCCTCAACGGTCTAACACCCCCATCCACTGGACATGTGCATACGGTCAGTGGACTACGGATTGGCTATTTGCATCAAGAGGCCATGCAAGCCTTTGCGGGTCATGATAATACGGTCTATTCAGAAATGTTGACCGTGTTTGACGACCTGAGGGCGATGGAATCAAGGTTACGTGATCTTGAGGAGCGCATGGCCGAGGATTATTCCGAAGAACTGCTGGACAAATATGGGCGGTTGCAGGCCGAATTTGAACACGCTGGTGGCTATGATTATGAACTGCGGATTGAGCAGACCTTGCATGGACTGGGTTTTGATGACAGCCTCTATGAAGCTTCGCTGGCCCATCTTAGCGGGGGACAGAAGACCCGCGCACTATTGGCTCGCCTCCTATTGGAACAGCCCGATTTGCTGATTTTGGACGAGCCGACCAATCATTTGGATGTGGAAGCCGTCGAGTGGCTAGAAGGGTGCCTGCGGATGTGGCAGGGGGCATTGCTCATCGTTAGTCATGACCGTTATTTTCTGGATCGGGTCGTTTCGACCATTTGGGAAATGAGTCGGGTCGGGATTGAGGTCTATCGCGGCAATTACAGCGCCTATGCCCAGCAACGACAGGCACGCATCGAATATGCCGATAAGATATATGAACAGGAGATGGAACGCCTTGCCAAAGAAATGGACTATATCAAGCGCAATATCGTTCGTGCTTCGACGAATGGTATGGCAGTAGGGCGATTGCGTCGGCTTAGTCGTGATCTAGTGGCGATTCAGGAAGTCGGCCTCGTCAATTTCTTGGCAAGTACCCAGTGGTCAGAATTGGGCATTGGTGGCGTGCGTCCTTTTACGGTGATAGAGGCCGAACAAGCCATCAAAGCCATTCGCAAACCGACCCCGCGCCTGCCAAAATTGACCATGCGCCTGACGACGACCCATCGCAGCGGCGACATTGTAGTGCGTAGTCGTGATTTGCTAGTGGGGTATCCAGAACGCCCCTTGTTTACCAGCGATGACTTGGTGTTGCTGCGCCGCGAATGTGCCGCGATTATTGGGGGGAATGGCACGGGCAAGACGACCCTGCTGCGAACCTTGATGGGGCAGTTGGCTCCGCTAGAAGGACATATCGAGTTTGGCGCAAGCCTGAAAATTGGCTATTTCGCTCAGGCTCATGACAGCCTCAATCCCGATTACACGGTCTTGGATGAACTCATCAACCATAAGTTCATGCGAACCAGCGAAGCGCGTAATCACTTGGCGAAATTCCTATTCCGCAACGAGGACGTGTTTAAAAAAGTGGGGATGTTAAGCGGTGGCGAACGCGCTAAACTTGCAATGGCACTCTTGGCCCTTGATGGTGCAAATTTGCTACTGTTGGACGAACCGACGAATCATCTGGACATCGCCGCACAGGAAGCCCTCCAAGAAGTGCTGGAAAGTTTTGACGGCACAATTCTGTTGGTGACCCATGACCGCTATCTCGTAGACCGCTTGGCGACACAAATCTGGTCATTGGAAGATGGGCATCTGAGTGTCTTTAAGGGGAACTACCACGCCTATATGGAAATGCGTGAAGGGGTCGCCGCATGAGAAATTGAGCAAAAATGTGCGCAGGCTGGGTAAATGGTCTTAAATAGGCCAAGTGGTGATTGACAGACGCGGAGATTTTTACTATAGTCTAGCAACAGTTGATGACCTCCTGAGCCATCCTGCGCCATCATTACGTTTCGATAGCTTTTAATGAACATGGTAATATGAACGAGAAATCTGCTAACATACTTGAACTTCCGAAAATCCTAGAAAAACTGGCGCAGTATACGTCATTTTCAGGGGGCCGTGAATTGGCTCTGAACCTGACCCCTACTCCAGATTTGTCAGTAGCACGTGAACTGCAACGTGAAACCACTGAAGCGCGGGCTTTGCTGCTTGCCAAACCCGAAACGCATATGGGTGGCGTGACGGATGTGCGTGAAGCCGCTCTGTCCTGTCGGCGTGGTTTTGTCCTTGAGGCCTCGACCCTGCTGAATATTCGCAGCACCTTGCGCCGTGCCACCAATCTCAAACGCACGGTTGGTAAACTGGGCAGTCAATTTCCACTGGTGTCGGCGATTGTGGATACCTTAGAAGAATGTACGGCGGTGCAGAACGAAATTGGACGGGTGCTGGATGACACAGGCATGATTCTTGATTCTGCCAGTGTCAAACTCGCCACCATTCGCCGCGAACTCCGTATTTCATTTGACCGCCTGCACAGCAAAATCACCAATATCGCCACCAGCCAAGCCAACGCCAAATATTTACAGGAACCGATTGTCACCCAACGGAATGGACGTTATGTCATTCCGCTGAAGGCTGAACACAAGGGCCGTATCCCCGGCGTAGTCCACGACCAGAGTTCCAGCGGGGCAACCTTATTTATTGAGCCATTGACCACCGTCGAACTCAATAACCGCTACCGGGAACTGCAAATTGAAGAAGAAAATGAAATCCGCCGTATTCTCGCCGCCTTATCTGAAATGGTGGGGGAGTCGGCGGATAAAATTTCGCATACCGTTGAGGTATTGGCCTATTTAGATTTGGTTTTTGCCCGTGCTAAATATGCCGAGTCGCTGGATGCTACCGAGCCGCACCTTGTAGCCTTCCGCACCGATATGACGAATTCCAAGCACCCCGGCGGCACAATTCAGTTGTTCGCTGCACGTCATCCCCTGCTAGATCAACACAAGGTTGTGCCGACGGATGTCGAACTCGATGACAACACCTTTATGTTGATTATCACTGGCCCGAACACAGGTGGCAAGACAGTAGCTCTCAAGACGATAGGGCTTATGACCCTGATGGCCCAGTGCGGTTTACATCTGCCTGCTGCACAAGGGACGACCTTATCCGTTTTTGAAGATGTCTATGCAGATATTGGTGATGAACAGAGCATTGAGCAGTCGCTCAGTACATTCTCCTCGCACATGACCAACATCATCCAGATTTTGAAATTGGCGAATCCACGTTCGCTGGTGATTTTGGATGAACTTGGTGCAGGGACTGATCCATCCGAAGGGTCGGCATTGGCACGGTCTCTCCTGATTCATTTCTTGGAGCGGGGAGTCACAACGATTGTGACGACCCATCATCCTGAATTGAAAGCCTTTGGGTATGAACGCCCCGGCGTGCGAAATGCCAGCGTCGAATTCGATCTTGAAACCCTAGCCCCAACGTACCGCTTGATGGTCGGTATCCCCGGACGTTCGAATGCGTTGGCGATTGCCTCACGGTTGGGACTTCCCGCCGACATTATTGAGCAAGCACGGGGCATGGTCGCCACCGAAGATTTGAAAGTGGATGACCTGCTAGATGAAATTCAAAAGACCCGAGATGAAATCCGCCATCTATTGAGCCGTAAACAAGAAGAAGAAGCGGAGATTGATAACCTGCGCCTCGAACTGGTGGATCGAGTCGAGAATATCGAACAGGAGCGCCGCAAGATTTTGGCTGAAGCGAAGGAACAAGCCGAAGCCGATCTTGAAGATTTGCGCCGTGAGGTTCGACGGATGCAGCGTCAATTGGAAGGGGCAGGCCAGCCGTTGGATGCCATTCGTCAATTGGCAGAGCAAGCCCGTACCATCACCCCGGCGGATTATCTGAAAACGCCTGACCCGGTTGAAAAACCGAATAATGGTGAAGTGCAGCAGTTCCGCTTGGATGAAATGGTTTGGTTGCCCAACCTCAAAGCCGAGGGCAAGATTACCGAAATCACCCCCGATGAAATTGAGGTGTTGGTTGGACGGCTGCGGATTCGCGCCAAGCCGAATGAGTTAGAACGCCGCACGGCTAAAGAGCGCAAGAAGGAAAAGCGTACCGCGATGCCAGAACTCTATGACGGCCCCAGCACGCAATTTGATCGCGGCAAATCACCCGGTTTGGAATTGGATTTGCGGGGTAGCCGGATTGAAGATGCTGTTCCCCAAGTCGAAAGCTACGTGGATGCCGCATATATGGCGGGGTTGCCATTTGTGCGGGTCATTCACGGCAAGGGCACTGGAGCATTGCGGAAAGCCATCCGTGAAGAACTCAGCCGCCATCCCCTCGTGTCCAAACATATGAGTGGCAATGACAAAGAAGGCGGTGAGGGCGTCACGATTGTGCATCTGGTATCGCAGCACTAGGTTCTCCAAAATTTTGATGAAAAGGCACTCCCATGCTCGTTCGTGGGAGTGTTTTTGTTATAATCCACACAAAACAATTCTAGGTTGGGATGCTATTGAATGACACTCGATGACAGAAACCGCCGCAATGATGAAATTCGACGCGGGCAGAATTTTATCGGCGATGTCCACAAAAAAATGTCGCGCATTGCCCAAGAATTTGCGGCAGGCGAACTCAATCGTGCTCAATTTTTGCGGCTATATGATCGGTATCAGCGCCAAATTCTGCTAGTGGCCCAGATGATTGCCGAGTCTGATCCGGCGGGTTGGCGCGATGCTATTGCGGATGGTGAGGACACTCTTGAAATACGCCGTCGCTTTGAATCCATGCCAGTCGGTCTAAGTGTCTATAGCAACCACTCTGGAATGCCGCTTGAGACGGTTGGGGATTTTGCGGTTGAGCCGGAATTGGTGACCCCTATGTTGGAGGTGTATGCTTCCGCCACAGCCGAAATTTTCAATGCGGCGGTACGCAGTATCGAACTCGATAGTGGTGCATGGCTATGTTTTGTGCGCGGCCAGCATACCAGCCTATTGGCACTGTTCTCGGTTGAACCCGCCAGTTTTCAAGTCGGCTTAATCGAACGGCTCCATGCTGATTTTGAAGTTGCCAATCATAAGGCATTGGCAGAGGGGGAAACCGACGCTAGTCAATTGACCCATTCATTCTATTCGCTGGTCGAACAAACCCAATTTGGTGAAGTACCGCCCCGCGAAGATTAAACCGGGGTAGTCACGATTTCCAATGCTTTATCGAAGGCTTTGGTAAAAAAATCGGCATGGCGCAGCACGCTCCATTCCGCCACAACACCATCCCCGCCTACTAATAATTCCAGTTGAGCAAACCGCTCACCGATGTGGACGCGCACTTCATGAACCACCCCATCGCGGCTGCGGTCTAGTTGTTCGGCTAAACGCAAGCAGGCCGTCATTTGCAGCAATTTTTGGTCATCATCCTTTTCTAACAGTGCCCCATACCCGTTGATGGTAACAGGCCCTTTGCGATGGAAACGGGTCATCAGGGCAATCAGCACCAATTCACGGTGGTTAAATCCGGGCAGGCCCGCGTTCAGCACCAAATAGAAGCTGTGTTTGTGATGGTCGTTGTAATCCACCGTCACGCCAATATCGTGCAAAATGCAGGCTGCCCACAAGAGTTCTCGGTCAGCCGGGGTGCAGACCAAAATATCGGGTGGAATCTGGTCAAAAATTTGCAGTGCGAGTTTCGCCACATGTTCGGCGTGGGGCTGTTGAAAATGATACAGATTGGCAAGGTTATAGATAGAAGCGCGGCGCACATCTTCAAATAAATGATTGGGTGTGTCGTGCAAAAAATGCTCATAAAACACCCCTTCGCGCATCCCTTGATGGCAAATAGTCACACTGTCAAACCCAGCGGCTTCAACAGCGGCGCGAATCACAATACAACCAGCCGTCGTGATGTCGGCCCGATCATCTTTCATGCCGGGGATGCGCCGTTTTTGCTGCACAGTTAAGGGGAGCAGTTGGTCGAAGATTTGTTTGAGGCCCTTCGTAGAAAGGTGATAGCCGTGCAGTTCGTCCAGCGGGTAATTTTGAGTCTGCTGGTCAATATGGGCCAGATTGCGCAGTGTGCCCCCTTGCCCAATCAGTGTGTTGCCCGCCGCGGCACGAAACCATCCCAATTCAGCTACCGTTTTTCGCACCGCTTTATCCAACTTTTCGGCGGATTTGGGGTCAATCGGGTCGCCTGTCAAATAATCTTCCGTTGCTCGAATCGCCCCCAGCGGCAGACTGACCGATTCACGCATTTGGCGATTTTGAATATGGGTGATTTCGAGACTGCCCCCACCCAAATCCATCGCAAAACCATCGGTTAGGGTGGTGCTATTAACCGCCGCCAGATAGCCATAATAGGCTTCTTCCTCACCGGACAGGATGCGAACTTCGAGGCCTGTTTCGTTGCGGACGCGGTTCAAAAAAGCATTGTGATTGTTAGCAAGGCGGACGGCTTCGGTGGCACAAACCCGTACATCGTCAATACGCGCAGCCTTGCAAAATGCGGCATACATTTTCATGGTGTTGACCGCGAGTTCAACCTGTGTTGCCCGCAGCACTTTGGTTTCAGAGAGGCCTGACCCCAAACGTACCACCTCGCGGATTTCATCGCTCAATTGAAAACATGTGCCCGGTACGTAATCCATGACAATTAAGCGGAAACTGTTGGAGCCAACATCAATCACCGCCATACGCTTGGGACGGGAATAGGTAAGGTCAATTGTTTCGAGGCTTTGAAGTTTTCTCAGCATTCTAATTATGGCTCGTCTGGTGATTCGGGTTCATCGGAAAGGCGAAATAGACGTTCGGTTTCAGGGTCAATTCGGCCATTGCCCGCACCTTGAAAATCTTGCATAAAGGCTGCGATGCTTGGATAGCGCAGACGGGTGCGCGGGGTCATGGCACGCAAAAACACAGGTACAAGAATTGGCGGCAGACCCTCTGGTGAAATCTTTTTACGGGCTAGGGGTTCGGGATCATCAAATGGGATGCGCCCTGTGAACAAATGATAGGCCAGCACCCCTAATGAAAAAACGTCGTGTTGGGGTTCCGGCGAGGCATGATATACCACTTCGGGCGCCATATAAAACTGTTGCATCAAACTGGGCGCTTTGGGGATCAACCCTAATTCACGCAAATGGGTCATGGGCAAATCGGACAGGGTGGCGTTGCCCTGTGCATCCAACAACACATTAGTCGGTTTTACACTGCCATGTGCCACTTCTTGTTCATGTAAAAAATGCAGAGCCGAGGCGATTTGGGTGATGACCTTAACAGCCGATGCACGGGGGATAGTTTTGCCTTCCACTAAATAACGATTCACGGAACGGGCTGTCGCCATTGGCATTACAATGCCCAGCCGACCATCTTCCGATTCAACGGCTTGGGAGATGGGGTGTAATTGGGGATGGGACAGACTGGCGGCAAATTCAATTAATTCGACTGCCGCGCCGCGCAATCCTTCACGGCTGGTGTCTACCTTGTCCAAAACCTTAAGGGCTACAACTTCTTGAGTCTGCACATTCTGAGCCTTATGAACGGTTCCCATGTCACCGTCGCCCATGGCTGGCCCAAGCGTGTAATTGCCAAACAGGAATGGAGGTGTTGAATCGGACATTTAAGATTCTCCCTGAAAATATTAGGTGGGCGATTCGTCCACGTTGCCAATTCGCGCATTTAATTCGTCAATCGCGGCTTGGATTTGCTGATGAACATTTCGGTCACGGTCACTCTTATCGGGATAATGTTCACTTAGAAATTTCCAGCCGTCTAGGGACACACGCAGCAAATTGGTAGGGTTGTCCAATTGCAAGACGACTCGCAAACTCTCTGCCGCAGTGTCTTTGGCAAGGGCAGTTTCAGCCATTGCAATATCCATCAAGTTAAAATAATCCCCCGGTGACCTGAGCAACTCGGCGTTTGCAAATGCAAGGGTCTTTTCAAATGCTTGCCTTGCTTGGTTTAACGCCCCACTTTCCCAGTCATGAGTTTCACCCTGTTGCTTGGCTTTCCATAAATAAAGGGTAGCTAAATTGCCGACAGGGTATGACGATTTGGGGGTTATACTGTAGCCTTGCTCATAAGCATCAATGGCTTTATCGAAACGTTTTGTGTCTCGATATAAGCCACCTAATGGTCCCCAATAAGATTCTTGATTGGGGTCGGTCAGGCGGTCATCGGCTACAAGGGCGCGGCGTAGGTGGCGTTCGGCTTGATCGTAGTAGGTGTTGATCCTAGCGGTGAGATTACCGTCTTTCTGTCGCTGTAAGTCTTTGGCCTTGCGGCGTAACGCCACACCCAAGCCTGCCCGCGCCGAGTGCCATTCTGGGTCTAGTTTCACCAATTCTTCTAAATGTTTGATCGCATTATCTAGCTCGTTGTTAATATAGTGAATTTCCACCCACCCAGCCAAATACAGCGCATAACGATTGTTGGCGTCTAATTCCAAAACTTTGTTCACAAAATAATAGACTTGACCATAATTTCTAAGCAGCATTTCATAGGTGGCTTGCTGCATGAGTTGGATAATCTGGACTAATTGAGCTACTTGTTGCGCTGTATCCGTTTTGACGGCGACCAGTGATTCTTCATAGGATCGCTGATTTTGGGCATAACTTCGCCGGACTGTTTCTTCCCAAGAATCTTGATTTTTTGTGACCGCCTCCACTTTGGCTCTTAAGGTTTCAAATTCCTCCTGCGTATTGGCGATTTTTCGGATGCCATAGGCTGTTGCGAGTGCAATTCCTAGCCCAATAATGACCGAGACACCTTCAATAAAACTTAGGACAAGACCAGCCTCATTGGTACGGCAATCTTCATTATCGGGACATTTCGTAATTTCAACAGCACGACCCACACTGACAGCTACAAAATAGGCAAAAGCAACTAGGAGAATTATGGCTGCAATTGGCAAAACCCGGTAGTCAAGAAAATGCAAAAACTCTTTCCATTTAGTGCCTACTTTTGGCGGCATATTTGCTCCTCAATTTGTAAGTAAACTAATCGGTTGTATTTTGCTGCCGAAAATAAAGGTAGGTACGATACCCCCAATACAACAGCGGATTATACACCCGATCCCACGCGCCGACGGTACGGACCACGCGCCCACC
The DNA here is from genome assembly GCA_013112715.1 of Chloroflexota bacterium. GTDB lineage: Bacteria > Chloroflexota > Anaerolineae > Aggregatilineales > J027 > CFX10. The sequence continues at coordinate 224,241 of JABFGB010000001.1, read as the reverse complement.
CCAACCCCGCTTAAAACGATAGACCCCCCATAGGCCGTCCTCACGTTCTTCAAAATGCCGTTCCAAGTAAGCCTCATTTTCGTCGGGGATGCCATATAAATCATACGTGGTCGCGCCTTGTTTTCTGGCCCATTCAATCGCCGCCCACTGTACCGCATAGGGAGCCATGCGCTGTCGTTCTTCATTGCTGCTTGCGCCATAGGGGTACCAACTGCGCTTGCCCAGTGCAAAGACAAAAATTCCAGCAAGGTCTTTGGTTTGACCTGTGGTTTCGTCGGGATAACTTGCCATCAGTAGGGCCGCTTTGATAGGGGAGGGGGTGGTTTTCTGCTCAATCAGCAGTTCATAGACCTGCTCATAATATTCCGGCACATGTACCCCGAATTTGTGGCGCTCGGAGGTCGTTTGGATCAGGTGATTGAAACTGTCTACATCGGCGCGACTGCCTTCCCGCACATTGATTTGAAACTTCTCGCTTTTGCGGATATTGCGTCGGGTGCCTTGATTCATTCGCGCTAGAATTTTTTCGCTGGTCATGACCTCGCCCTTTTCATCACGTCCACCAATATCAAGCACAACGGTGCGCGGGGGTTGTACAGTTTGCGGACTAGGGCGGTGGCGTAACTTTTTTAATAATTCTGGTGGTACTTCATAACCGGGTTCAATTTTGCAAAACACGGCACGATGCTGGCGGGCAGCGCGGTCAATGAGTTTTAGAAGGGCTTTGACCTGACTAATGTCCTCCCAATTTACCAATGGCCCAAATGGGATATAGGCCATGCTGCCCAAACGGAAGGGCAGGCGACGGTATAAGATTTGTGCGCCAGCAATCAATTTGCCGTTATCTTTATCTAACAGTCCCACTTGTTGGGCTGTCCAGCCGAAACCGGATTTAAAGACTCCCCACGTGCTGAGTTGCAAAAAATGGGCACGAGGGTGGGACGCCACAAACGCATCCCATGTTGCCTGATCCAGTTGAAGGGTTGTCGTGTACATAGCTCACTCGCAAAGATTGAGAAATAAGAAATTAAGCATGGTCGAACCTGCAAGAATTTATGAATTCTGAAAAATTCATGTAAAAAAATTCAAACGAACTTGAATTGTGTGATAATAAAAAAATTAACGTAGCTATCCTTGAACGTAGGAGTTAAGGACATTGGCGACCAATTCCACCGGCTTGATGAAACGTAGCTTCACCGATGGTCAGTATACCATTTCTCACCAGCTCGATTGGTTATTAAGGGTGTCGCTTGAAGGCCCACTTGGTGAACGAGCAGGCATGGCGCTAGTCGGCTGGCTGACGGATTTTTTCGATCACCAAGAGGATACCTGCTATGTATTGCTGGATGCGAGTAATCTTGGCCCGGTAACACCCAATATCTTACGCGAATTGGCCGTCTCATTGTACCATCCGCGTATTGGGGGCGTGGGGGTTTTGGGAGGTGTGCAGGGGCAACAGCGATTGGAAGTGCTGTTAGTCATTACCGAGCATAGTGAACAGGTCAAATTTTTTCAGAATTCCGCCGAAGCCGTAACATTTCTCCAAAATCTGCGGCGGGGCAAGCGCGTAGCCGAGCGATAATCCTCAAGGGTTCGGATTAGGCGTGGGGGTAACGCTGGGCGCACGATAACGGCGGGGGCCATGAATATCAAAAATTAAGCCATCTAATTTCTGCAAACACGTCGGGTCAGTGGTTATCCCTTGAACCAACTTAAATAATTCCATAAATCCGTGTGGTTTAACCAAAAAGGCATTACATCCACCACCAAAGGCTTTGTGCATCATGCCCGGCTCGTCGTGCATGGTCGCCATCACAATCCGCGCTTCGGGCAACAAAGGGCGTAGGGCTGCCAATAGTTCCATCCCCGATTGATCGGGCAGTTGATGATCCAACATAATCAACTTGATGTTATCCCCCAGTTGCCCTACTATTTCTAAGGCTTTTGAGCCGAGACCCGCGCCTTGAACTTCAAATTTGGCTTGCTGCAAGAGTCGCATCAAAAAATCCCGGTTGGCGTGTTCATCGTCAATCACAAGGGCGCAAATACGCGGGGGCGTAGCTGGCTTAGGCTGAGTGGTCGCTGGGGTTTCGGCTTCAGCCTTTGCAACGGGTGGAGAAGTTTCCTCTGCTTTGGGGGCAGAGGAACTATTGGTCTCATCCGGGTTTGTCATCGCTGTGCTCCATCTTTGGGGCCGAAGCAACGGGTTGGGTGTTCGGCGGTACAGGGGCAACTTGAACGACTGTCTCAACGACAGATTCCGTCGCCGATGATGTGGTAGGGTCTCCGTTGGGTGCAGCAGGCGTTCCCCCTGTCGGTGGGGCAGCGGGTGCAGTCGGAGTCTGTGTCACTGGAACGGATGGTGTGACAGGTGCAGCGGCAACCAGTGTGGTCGAGGTTGTTGGTGCCAGTGGTGGTGTTGGTGCTGGAGTCGGCGGTGTAGGTGTAGCTGCTGGCACTGCCGGAGCGACTGGAACCGCTGACGCAGCGGGTGTTACGGTGCTGGCTGCCACAGCCGGGTGAGTTTTGGGCAGGGTCAGTTGAGATGTGACCGGTTTTTGGGCAGCAGCGACAGCAGGTTCGGGTTTGGCTTGAGGCTGCATGTTGGAAGGATCATATTTTGCCAACAACGTGATGAATTGGCTAATGGGCAGAGGCTTGGGCAAATAATCGTTACAACCCGCTCCCAAGATACGTTCCTCGTCGCCGCGCATGGCATAGGCGGTAATGGCAATCACGGGACGTTGATCGCCTCTGGCTCGCATCCGCTTCACAACTTCAATGCCGTCCATTTCGCCTTCAAGTTGAATATCCATGAGGATCAAATGCGCGGTATCGGTTTGTAGCGCATCCAGAGCATCTTTACCGTTGCTGAACGAAACAACGTCATGCCCACCGAGACGGGCGATGCGGCGCACCAGTTCAAGATTTACCGCGTTGTCTTCGACGTACATAATCCGCATAATGTCTTACCTTTATTGTGCTGCTTGGGCGGGAGCAGTCTCAACTTCGACCCACTCCGCGTCTGAGCCGGGTGCGAAATAGCGGGGGAGAGCGACATAGAAGGTTGAGCCTTTGCCTAACTCACTCTCTACCCAAATGGCTCCATCCATCAAGTTCAAAAGCTGGCGTGAAATTGCCAAACCAAGTCCGGCACCCTGTCGCTGTTGCTTACGGCCACTTTCCCCTTGTTGGAAAGCCTCAAAGATCAAGTCTTGTTGATGTTTGGCGATACCGGCACCCGTATCTGTGACGGCGACAATTACGCGATTAGGTTCAGCTTCGAGCGAAAGGGTTATCGAACCTTCGTCGGTGAATTTGGCCGCATTACTATATAAATTTAACAAAACTTGACGGAAACGAATAGGGTCGGCCACAACCATCGGTAGTGGGTCGGGGGTGCTTCGCAGCAATTTGACAGGCTTGCCGCCAACCAATCCAACCGCAGTTGAAAGCACGCCTTTGAAGATTGGCTCCAATTCGACAGGTTGAATTTCGACTTCCAACCGTCCGGCGTCAATTTTACTGAGGTCGAGAATGTCATTGATAATGCTCAAGAGGTGTTTGCCGCTGGTGTAAATTTGATTCATATCTTTGCGATATTCAGGGGGGAGTTCTACCCCTTCATACATCAACGGGAAGTTGAGCATGGTATCGCTAAAACCGATAATTGCGTTGAGAGGAGTTCGCAATTCATGGCTCATATTGGCAAGGAACTGACCCCGAAACTGCTTGGCGATTTCCGCAGCTTCACGTGCTCGATCCAAATCGGCATTTAAATGGCGAAGTTGCATAGTAAGACTTTGCTGTTTTAAAAGGCTCTTTTCAACCGCTAATCGGCTTTCATGCAATTTCACGGCGGTTTCGCGTTCTTTGCGGTAACTGCCAAGTGCCCATTCAGCAATGCCATATAATTCACCACTGGTTTGGGCCGAAATCGCGGCGGTCAACGTCATGAGAATGAGGGCAAATACTACCCCGTTGTTCATCACAAAATCGCCAGTTCCGAGGTAGGGGATGCCTATGATCGCGGCAAAACTTAGCGCGAGCATAGCGAACAGTGCTTGGGCTGACATGAGTGTCCCCGCGATGAAAATGACGAGGATACCCAAGAAAGGCACAAGCGTTTGGGTGTCTTCATTATCAAACACCATCAAGACGGCGACTGTGAAAATGAGGCCGATAACGTAGCTATAGGTGGCCCACTCATATCGCCCTTTTTTGAGAAACTGCGAGGTAAGGCCGCTGCTGACCAAAATAGTGGCGATGGCGATGAAAATACTGGCCGCTGATTCGCCAACCTCTTGGGTGATAACGACGACAATCCAAATAACTGCGAAAGCAAAAGCCAGCGTCGCTTTCCAGAGTAGTGATAAACGCTCGGTGCGAACCTCCTCAACAAATTGGCTTTGCGAATACTCTGCAACAGCCGCTTGTTCTGTTGTTTCAGGCGCAGTGATTTCTGGTGATGTTGGCACAGGGGCCACTGCAAGCTCTGTCACTGAAACCTCCTAAACTTGTTTCCTGTCTTCACAGGTCTGTGGAAAATATCCACTCGCTACATGCCAAGATTAACAAAAGATGAGTTAAACAAATTCTAGCTGAATTATAGTATGAATTCTACCTTTATTCTTTATGTTTGGGATAAGTTATAGTTTTTTCAGGAATATTTCAGAAATCAGCTAGCCGAGATATAGGCTGTGGAGAATTCTCACCCAATCAACAATTATCTCAGGTATCACCATTATTAGACTGTGGGTAGGTTGCTCTTACTCCTCGACATCTTAACGGAAGCAACTCGCCGCTGATTTATTTGCTGGCTGTTCTGTTGATAACAATTCGCTCTAGAAAGGGGGCCATCGCTCGTAACAATGATCATTTGTTTTCTATACTTCAACTTTTTCTTAATAAAGCCCTATTAAAGTTTGGTTTCAGATAGCCGCGAACTATCGATTGAAGTGGCAGTGGCGACATTTTGACGGATGACTGTACCCCACCTCCCACCCGCGAGGAGGGCTGAAAATAGGCCCACTGCTACCCCCTCACTGGTCAGGGGGTGGTGTTGGATTTCATCAGTTACTGCGTTACCACTACCGTTGAAATGGCAGTATCACTGGAGAGGTTAAGACGGTGTTTGCCGCCCTGTCTACTATGCTCCTGCCTTATTGACACGTTTTCAACTGCGGAATTTGCAGAACAACCCGATTGTCGTGACTGCCAACTAAACATACTCGCAGTCGGCGACAGGTGTTACTCAGACACCCTCGGTGACGATTCACCCTGTTAAATACCAGACCCACAGTTAGGACAGATTATTATGCAAGGCCCAGCAATTCATAAACTTTCACGAGCGCTTGCTGGCCTCGAACTGCCATTTCCCCCAGCAAATTGACTTGGATGCGTTTACCGAGGCGGGCTACCATCTGATCGGACATCAAGATTTGGCCGGGGCGGGCCTGTTCTTGCAGGCGTCGAGCCAACAACACTTCTTTACCAGCGGCAGTGTAGTTCACACCATTCAAAACCCCCATGGTACCAATGACCGCGTCCCCAACATGCAAACCGATTCCAAACCGAATACTGTCGGGACCGAGTTTATTGGTCTCGATGCGATGCTGCAATTGCAAAGCGGCCTCGACTGCCAAAAGCTCATGTTGGGCTTGCGGCTGAGGAGCATTGAAAAAGATGAGACCGCCATCCCCCGATACACGATCGAGGGTACCACCATACTCGGCAGCAATGTCGGTTAGAAGGCTGAAATGGCGATTAATTAATTCGACCAGTTGGCTCGGCTGAACGTGATCTATCAACATAGGGTAGCCACGCAAATCAACCGCCAAAACACTGATCTCCCCACGCATCGGCTGAAGTGCCTCCTGAGGATTATCCGTTAGCAGGCGCTCAATCAAATTGGGAGAAATGACCTGTTCCAATGACACCAATACGGAATTCATCTCTTGGTCTTTGAATTGGGAGAGTTCAGCAAAATTGGCGGCATTTTCAATTGCAATGGCGGCATAGTCGGAGAGGGCACTTAACATGGCCGCATCTTGTTTGCGGAAAGGTTGTGCATTTTCCCGCATATTCCCTACCCCCAATGCACCAATCACACGACTTCCTAACGTTAGTGGGCTGTAGAGCGCCGCGACAGGGAGGGCTGGATTTTTCTGGCGTAAGGGGGCTAATTCCTGTGGCGTTACCACGAGTGGTTGACCATGCTGAATGACATGCCATGCAAAACGATTTTTGCTGGCTTGGTAGACGGCACGAATATTGGATTCGTCAGGTTGTTTGATGGCCCGGCAAATGAGTTCCTCGCCTTGAATCAAATGCAGACTGCCTTCTTCCGTTCCTGTCACTTCAGTGGCGGCGCGGAGGATGTTGGGGAGTAATTCATCAATACTGGTGAGGGCAGTCACACTCTTGCCGACATTATAAAGTGCGTTGAGTTCGCGGATACGCTGACTGAGATCAGTATTGGCAGCGATAAGGCGTTCGGTCAGGGCATCTTTTTCTTTACGTAAACGTACTTCGCTTAGACTGCGTTCGATGGCGGCGACCATTTCTTCGACGGTATAGGGCTTCTTGACGTAATCCCGTACCCCCTTACGAAAAACCTCAATGGCGATTTCCTCATTGCCATGAAAGGTCATCAAGATAACGGGGATGTCTATGCTTTCTTCGTTGAGGGCGTCCAAGACTTGCATCCCATTCATTTTGGGCATCTGCAAATCGAGCAGGATTAAGTCAGGGCGATGCTGGCGTGCCATCTCCAACCCCTCTAGGCCATTGCGGGCAATCAGGGGGGTAAATTGATTAGGCTTGAGGATATAATCCACAATAAAATCGCGGCTTTCACGCCCGTCGTCTACAATTAAAATGACTTCGCCTGCCATCGTCTCTACGCCTCTGTTGATTCGATAATCGCCTGTATTATAGTATATGAAACCCACAGAAATGCCACTAATCCACTGTTAAAAACGGGTTTCAATTTATTGTGGCACTTGGATATTCACTGGCACATTCGCCGTATAGGTCAAATCGCTCTCCGACGAGAATATGGCGTTAATCAGGCTGCCTTCGCCAATATCACCGGGGGCATAGCCAAACGATTCCGGTGTTGGGTTGCCCTGAATTACAAACACATATTGCTCGCGTACCCGCCGTGAATTGGCCTGATCCAGCCAGATCGTCAGTGACATGTCTACCCCTTCGTTGACGAACACCGCGATCAATACTTCGGCATCGGCCCGATTGGCAAACGCGGCCCGCATCACCGCCGCTGGGTCTAGCTGAACGATAATTTTATTAAAGGTCTGTCCAGCAAATGGGCCTTCCAAAAATGTTTCGGGCTGTTCAAGGCGAATATCAGCAATCAAATCACGCAGGGGGGTGTTTTGGACTACACTAACCCAATCGGTGGTTGTCAAGGGATTAAGTCCCGGTGTTTGGGTCGTACTGGGCACATATTGACGCAGATTTATCGCTGCCAGTGCCGGGAATTGGTTGGGGTTATCGGTGATGTCCGTCCAACCAGCGGGGGGCATGGCGGGTAAACTTTCCGATCCGCCCGTGCGTAGGGCTTGCACATACAGGCGATTGTTGATGTACCGCACCTCGGCCACCAATGTATATTGTTCGGTGATGGGAGTACCCGCCGAAAAACTGCTGCGTTCAATGCGTTCGACGGTCATAAGGACACTACGGAGGTGATTGGGTGTGCGGATGTCGCCTTGCACATCGGTAGTAATTAGACTATTCGTGTCCTCTTGGCGTTGTGATAAGATGCTGCCATCGGCGGGGTTGGTCAGGGTTTCGACAAAGCTGACATTATTAAAGCTGACCACGCGATAGGTCTGCCAGTTAGATTGGTCAAGGTTCGCCGCGTCTATTTGTGATAACAGGGCGAGTTGACTGGTCGAAAGGGGCGGGGCATCCGAAGTGGGGGTTGCCGCCATCGGGCTTGGTTGGGGCAGCGGTTCAGTCGTCGTGGTGGGGGTAGGGGCATCTTGAGCGCGGGTGGAATACGTGCCAGATACCATCAAAACTAGCATAAACACCACACACAAGCCGATTCCCGTCAATCGCCAGAGATTTTTTAGAGGGGGACGCATCAGTAGTTTCCTCCCAAATTATAGTAGCCAAATTTTCTATCCGAGTGTAACACGAACATGCCGACACCACATATCCTCCTGATTTTTCTTGATGGCATTGGCTTGGGCGATGATGACCCAGCGATCAACCCATTCGCGGTTATCAATGCCCCAACCTTGCATCGTTTGGCGGGGGGAAGACGCTGGTTACGCGACACGCCGCGCACCGAGACCGAACGGGCCATTTTTATCCCCACTGATGCCCAGTTTGGGGTCTCTGGCAGGCCGCAAAGTGCCAGTGGACAGGCGACCATTTTTACGGGGCGGAATGTGCCAGCCGAGATTGGCGAACACTATGGCCCCAAGCCAAATCCGCCGATTCGGGAGATTTTGCAGCAGGGTAATCTGTTTAAGACACTGGTGGCCCACAACCGCACGGCGGCGCTGATTAACCCCTATCCGCCGGGATTTTTTAAGGGTATTGAAAGCGGCAAACGTATCCCATCCAGTTATCAGATTGCGCTGATGTCGGCAGGGTTGTCGTTATTGACAGAACGGCATTACCATGCGGGGGAAGCCATTGCGCCGGATTGGACGGGGGAGGGTTGGCGGGAGTATTTGGGCTATCCCGATGCGCCAGTTTATGCACCGGAAGAGGCGGGGGTGCGATTGGCGAAACTGGCTTGGCAGCGCGATTTTACGTTTTTTAGCACATGGATTACGGATGAAATTGGGCATCGCGGGCCGTTTGAGGATGCCGTCAAATTCATGGAGCGATTTGATAAAGTCATGGAAGGACTGCTCGGAAAATGGCTTGATGATGAGGGTTTAATCATTATCACGTCCGATCATGGCAATATGGAAGTGCAGGGGGATCGGCGGCACAGCGAAAACCTCGTCCCGACGGTGGTGATTGGCGAAAAACGACATGAATTCGCGGAGAACTTCACTTCGTTGATGGATATTACGCCGGGGATTTTGCGCGTGCTGGGAATTAGTTAAATGCGAAAATGTGTTCTGTGGTGTGGGCATAAATTCGACCCAGTGGATGCTCTTAAACGGGGTGCGTTTGTCAAGTGATGTCATCGAATATGGGAAATAGCCATAATTGACCGTTAACATGGGTAAATTTTGATAAGATGGGGAGCGGGCGGTTTATATAGGTTGGCCTATTATCACACGGGGCTAAAGCCGCCGTGCTGAATCTAGCTTGAAAAACGGGTGAGGCAGCATGAGAACCATCGTAGTCATCTCAACTCGGTGATTATTGGGTATTATTAAGCTATTGCGATTTTGTGTCCTGCGCCGATGGAGTTTGTTTATTTATGGCGACTCAGAAACCGACCCTATTTATTAGCTACCGCCGCGCCGACCACCCCGATTTTGTAGAACGTATCCGTGATTGGTTTATCGCCAATGGGTATGACGATGAACGGGTGTTTATGGATTTGAGCAACATGCCGTATTTTACGGATTTTGCCGAGTTCATCCGCGAAAAAGTGTTGGAATCGGAAGTGGTGATTGTGATTATCGGGCCGCAGTGGTTGGAACACCTGCGCGAACGGGCGGCGCGTGATGAAACCGATTATGTGCGGCTGGAAATTGCGATTGCGTTGGAACAGGGCAAACTGGTCGCGCCGATTTGCATCAAAGGGGCGAAGATGCCTAACGGGAAAGATTTGCAAGATTTCCCCGATTTAAAACAGATTACCCGTTATCATGCGCCGGAATTGGATGCGGGGCGGCCATTTTTGAAAAACATCGCGGATATTATCGGGGCACTGGAAGCTGAATTGGAACGACGGAATAATAAAAAGGCCATTCCCTCAAAACCCAAGAAAATTGAAGTATGGGATATTCTGCCACAGCCCTTTGAATGGTGCGAGATTCCGGAGGGCAAGGTGATATTGGAGGATGCAAGCCGTGATAATCCGCCCGGTACAAAAGGGGGCATATTTGAAGTTCCGACATTTTTGATGGCGAAATATCCGATAACCAATGCTCAATATGAGGTGTTTGTAAGGGCGCAGGATGGGTACGTAGAAGGGGCATGGTGGGATTATTCTACAGAGGCACGAGCTTGGCGACGTGGAAGGCTGCAACCCAGAGCGACTAGATTTAAAGGAGATGATTTGCCGCGCACGGATGTCAGTTGGTATGACGCTGTAGCCTTTTGCCTCTGGTTGAGTAATTGGACAGGCTACAAAATTATGCTGCCGACGGAACAACAATGGCAAAGGGCTGCACAAGGGGATGATGGACGCAAGTATCCTTGGGGACATCAAACGCCCGATAAGGCAATATGCAATTTTAGGGATAGTGATGTTAGACAAACCACACCCGTGACCCAATATCCGAAAGGGGTCAGCCCATTTGGGGTGCTGGATATGGCAGGGAATGTGTGGGAGTGGTGCCTGACGAAATGGGGTACCGATTCAATTGATATTAATGGCAATAATTATCGTGTAGTGCGGGGTAGTGCATTCAACAGTCATGACGGCTTCCTTCGTGCAGCGGACCGTCACTGGAGTGGAATTGGTAGTGAGAATCCCTATTTGGGTCTCCGTTGTGTGTGCTCTATTTAACTCTATAATTCTAGATTTCTGATGAGGGATACAAGAGGGAAACCCCCTTCCTAGTGGCGTGTATGCTATCATTATGGGTGATGGTTATAAGGGTGAGAAGGGTTTTAAATCATGACCGATATGCAGACGGTTTTTCGGGTGGTGGATGAAATGACGCCTGAAGAATTACACCAACTTCAACTTTATATTCGAGAACGGCGCGGTGTCCGTTGGTGGGTTGTGCCTGCCGAAAATCTTCAGAAGATTGACGAGTTGATGCGGCCTGTACAAGAGCAAGCATCTCAGATGTCTGAGGAAGAAGTCAACCGAGTGATTGATGAAGCACTAGCCGAGGTCAGGCGTGAGCGAAGGAGTGTGAAAAAATGATACAAACTGTACAAGCGGTTTATGAACACGGACAGTTGCGCCTCCTAGAACCAATAGAATTGGCAGAGGGGCAGCAAGTGGAGGTGATTGTCAAGTCAATTTTGGATAAGGATGCGCTAAGGGCCGCATTGGGTGATTTGGTGGCGTCATGGCCTAATACGAGTGATGATAGCGATGCCGATTTGGAATTGATGGCAGATGAAATATCCCAAGCCTTTCAAGGGACGCCGACTTTATCAGAATGGGTAATTGAAGATCGCCGTTAGCAGTTTGCAAACCGAATAAAACGAAAAGGGCGAGTCTTAGACGTCGCCCCTACGAGATGTAAGATTTCTCCGCTTTAGCCCTGACGCATACGCCATGTCCCAGTTGGGCAGGCGGCACCCAGTTCTTTCTCTAGGAAAATATAGGTCGCGTTGAAGAACGATCCCACGCGCCATTCACCGGGGCCGGGGACATACGCGCCATTTTGTACTGTACCCCCTGCCAGATACTCGCGGCGGGTGTTGTGTTCAATTTCGGCGGTGAGTGCCCAGCCTAAATGGTCGCGCAGTTCAGCGTGTTCGCGCCACAATTTGCCAAAACCCCGAATCGGCTGTTGGACACGGGCCTGCGGATAGACCGAGACGAAAGTCGAAGTGGTGGCGGAGTCGGCGGGCGGTTCCATCGCGGGGTCGAGTTCCGGTTCGCCATCCACAAAAGTATCGTCGTAACAAAGCCATTCGCCCTGTGTCGGGTCAACGACAATCTTGCCGGGGTCGGCAGTATCTACGCCATAGACCACCCAAATTTTATGGCTCTCACGGAACCAGAACATGCGCCCACCTTCAAAAACCTGCTCGACCACAATCACCTGCTCAATTTGCGGCGTTGGGAAGATACTAGGTAAAGCAGTTTCCGTCGCAGTTGGGGTCGAGGTCGGTAGGCTGGCCTGATAGGTCTGTGTTACGGCGATAGCAGGGTCAACCGTTGGCGCATCACCTTGCTGGCCCCCTTCGACCTGTTGGGTCGTGACAAGGGTTAACTGGGTGGCTTGGGCATCAATAATCTGCTGCTGGGTCGTCGCGGTGGCGTTGGCGGACTCCAAAATTGCAGCGATGGTTTCGGTTTCATTGATGGTGGGGACAACAGTTGGCGTACTTGTTATGGTTGGTTCGCCCGTAATCACCACAATTTCAGTAGGAGCAGGTTCATCTTCATCGCCACACGCAACCAACAATGCGGTGAGCATTAGCGCCACCAGCATGATGAAGGGTAGGCGTGCGACCCAATGGGATGAACTCCGAACATTCGACATTGGCACTAATCCTAACTTGTGACAAACATTACAAGCCGATTTTAAAGGGATGTGGGATGGGCTGCAATAGTACAGAGTGCTGAAATAGGGCGAACGGTGGGTGATTGTGGATTGATAGGTCGAAAGTTGAGCCGAGGAATAAAATTCCCTTGTCCACTGAAGGGACAGGGAGACCAAAAGGATTAAGGGAGATATGAGGCGATTTGGTTTGGAAGATGATAAATCTAGGGGTGAGGCTCTTCGACAACGATGGATTGATAGGTAAAGACCTGCAAAGGAATGTGCTGCCATGTATCCGGCGCAACCCCCATTTTGTCGCACAGCATGTTTAGGAAAGTGGCGGGGTCGGGCACACGATCCCAGACCTGTGGTAAAAAAGTGGCGCGGTGCTCATTCAGTTGCAAGATGACGCCATCCACACTGGGGCGTAATTTTGCTATGAGGTCGGCGGGGGTGGTGTAGGGTAAGGGCTGCATCGGTGTGAGGATGCTGATTTCAATATGCACATGGGGCACTTCGTCGGGGGTGACGGGATAAAAACGCGGGTCATTTAGGGCGGTCTGGCGGGTGGTATAGGCAACTTCCCAGATCAGTGGGCTGCGGGCGACTAATGTACCTGTGCAGCCGCGCAATTCACCAGAGTGGGCATAGGTCAACGTGACGAAACAGGCACGTTCAGCTTGGAGGGCGGGTGAAAAATCGTGCAAATTGAGGCTAGGCAAGGCCGCTCCTTGTGTGACCGCCTCAAGTGTTGCCCGTGCTGTTGTCAACAATTGGTACTGCTCATCTGGGGTGTAAACGCTATCCATTGGTTTATTCCGGGGGCATCAACTGCCGATACACCCGATTATAATACAGGAGCGGCTCGTGGGGGGTGGATGGATTTAAGGCCGCCGCTACAACTTCCCCAACGATTATGTGGTGAGTGCTGCCATCATACACGGCCCATACTTTGCAATCTAAATAGCCGAGGCCATTGGTCAACAGAGGCGAACGGGTAATCGCAGTGTGGGTGGGGACACCGGTAAATCGGTCGAGGTCGGCGGGGAAATCGGGGTCCATTCCCGCAAAACGAACCGAGAGATAGCCCTGTTCGCTGGATAGAATTGAGACGCCGAATGCGCCGGAATCGAGGACGGCTTGGGCGGTCTCGGTGGATTTAGTAAGGCAGATCGACACGAGCAAGGGGTTAAAGGATACGGAGGTAAATGAATTCACGGTGATGCCTCGCGCACGACCTAATTCACGTGAATAGGCGGTGACGATAGTAATCCCAGTAAGCCATTGGCGCATGACAGCGCGGAAATCATCAACGGTGACGGTCATACATTTTCCTGTTGGGCAAAAAGTGGCGTGGGTAGCTGGTCAATGCTTTGGGTGTTTTTCTGACGGCGATAGGTTTCAAGGCCGCCTTCACCTTTGGTATCGGCCCAACGCTGGATGAGATCACGTTCGGCAACAAATTCCATCAGGGGCACGCCATGACCACAGGAGGTTTGCACACGGTCAATATCGGCCACAATGATTTGACGAATGGCGGGAAGGCTTGTGCCGAAATAGGGAATTAGCTCATCCCATTCGGGTGTGCCGGGGATGACGGCGCGGCCTTTGCCATAAAAGCGAATGATATTGGGGGGGCCATCAAAGGTGCAGAACATCAAGGTGATGCGGCCATTTTCGAGCAGGTGGGCGGAGGTTTCATTGCCACTGCCTGTTAAATCCAGATACCCTACCTTGTGCGGCGACAAGACGCGGAAGCAGTCTAATCCTTTGGGGGACAAATTGATGTGACCTTCGCCAGAAAGAGGGGCGGTTGCAACAAAAAAGATGTGCTGCTGCTCCACCAGTTCGCGCAGATAGGGGGTAATTTCGTCATGCACTTTTGCCATGTGACATCCATTCTTTCATTGGATACGGTTGATGGGGAGTGTAACATGACTGGCGGATTTGGGGATTAGTGGATTTTGGCTACAGCGCTATTCCCGCTGTACTAGCGCCAGACGCGCCGCCAACCCAATCAGAATGCCTCCGGTCATACGCTGACGCCATAGAGTAAAACGGGTGTTATGCAGCAGGTGATCACTGAGGCTACCCACCAAAACAGCCAACACCGATTCATACACTGTATCCAGTGAGGCAAGGATCAAGCCAAGCACAAGGAATTGGACGAACACCGGGCCGCGCTGTGGGTCAACAAACTGGGGTAGGAAAGCCAGAAAAAACAACGCCACCTTTGGGTTCAAAACGCCAGTGAAAACCGCTTTTGTAAAGGCTTGGGTGGGTTTTGCGCTGGAAGGTACTGCTTGGGTATGAGATAGATTTCGGGTACGCAGTTCGCGGATGCCGAGATAAATCAGGTAGGCTGCCCCGAGGTATTTCACAGTTTCAAAGGCTAATGCTGACGTCGCCAATATTGCGGATAGGCCGAGTGCTGCTGCGATAGAGTGAAAGATCGTGCCGACATTGAGGCCGAACGCCGTCATAATGCCCGATTTTTTCCCATCACTGATGCTGCGCGAAAAAACCAATGCTTGGGCGGGTCCCGGCGCAAGGATAATGGCGATGGCTGCGGCTAGAAACGTCATGAGGGTTGAAGTTTCAAACATTGAGACTCTCCAACAAGTGTAGTATTTGGGTCACGATAGCTTTCCTTATCTAGTGAGAGTATAGGAGGTGCGGAGTATTGCTCATGAATTAGTATCACAAAGCTGGGAAAGTGTTACGCCGAAAGAAAATCATCAGTTTCTACATACCGATTTGCGACGCGCCCATTTTTTATAAAAGCTAAATTTCGTAAAAATTTAGGAACGTTTGGGTGAAAATTGAATTAAAATAATCAAAGCATACAGAAATCAGACTGTATTCAAAATCATCAAACGAATAGTTGCATAGGATAGTTGCTCACTGTTACCATTTTTCGGACAACGGGGAGAATGGAAATCGGATACGGGAGCGACTTTGATGAAGCACATTGCGATTTTTTCAGGAGGGCGCGATTGTCTACGTGGATGTTGGTGGAAGATGAGATAGACATCCGAAACGTTGTGAAAGTGATGTTTCAGGTTTGGGGGCACAAGGTCTTAGAATTTTCGAATGGTCGGGATGCGGTTGCATTCATTGACAGTGTAGACAATGGCACCTTTGGGGGTGATCTACCAGAGTTTCTGCTCAGTGACATCCGTATGCCGGGGCCAAATGGCAATGAGATTGCTCAACGGATGCGGAAGTCTGAAAAATTGGGCAAAATTCCCATTATCCTGATGACCGCTTTTCAGCTTTCTGAAGGTCAGCAAGAAGAAATGCGGACGAATGATGGCGTGAATCGGATTATCTTTAAGCCGCTACCAGATTTTGATCGGTTTCATAAGATCATCACGGAAGTCCTAGAAAAGAAGTATGAGCCGCCGCAACATTCGTCGTAGCGGTATGAACGACCTCCTGAAAGGAGTGGCTGTTGTCAAACCAGACAACCCCTGACGCTGGCGCACAAGAACTGCGCGGTTTTATGCGTGTGGTGAGTGACCTTGCTAATGTCACAGACACATTTTTTAAGCGGTTATATCTGAACTTGAGTCATCGGCACAAGATTTTGGTTGACCCCGAAGCCTTGCGCGGCGCACAGGCCCATCTTCATGCGGTGCAGCAGCGGGTCAAAACCCAAAATATCGAATTGGCACGGCTGACGGGGGTTTTGGCGACGTTGGATGAAGGTGTGGTGATGCAAAGCCCGGACGGACGGATTGTGCTGATGAACGAAGCCGCCCGCGATATGATTGGCAGCACACGTCATTTTTGGGACAGTCCACTCGGTCAGTTGTTTAAAGAGTACGTGACGTTTGAGCGCGACACCACTTTTGCCGGACAGGTAGAGCCGTTAGGTGATCCGCAGCGGGTTCAGGTCAATGATCGGCTGCTGGGGGTACGCTTGGCACGGGTGTTTTCCGAGTCAGGTGAATTCCTCGGAACAGTCATGGTTTTGCGTGATGTGACCTCAGATGCCCTTGCCGAACGACTCAAAGATTCATTCGTGACGCAGATGTCGCATGAACTGCGCACACCCTTGACGGCCATCAAGGGCATGAGCGATGTCATGCTGAATTTGCCAGAGGGCAAACCCCCAAATCGTAAATTTTTGGAGGCGATAGGGCGGAATGTTGCCATAATGGATAGAATGGTGGTCGAACTGCTTGACCTATCCGAAATTGGCGGGGGCAGTTTTGCGGTACGACGTGAATTGGTGCAACTGCCCAATCAGGTGTTTAATGTGCTGCAAGGACTTGACCAGCGATTGAAAAAAGCCGATTTACAGGTCACAGTGATGGTCACGCATCCCGAAAGTGCCTTGATTTTGGGCGATGAAAAACGGCTGCTGTGGGCATTGGGGCATTTGATTGATAACGCGATTAAATACACCCTGCCCGGTGGTGAGATCATTGTCAAGGTTGGGGCGGTGCGTGATGGATATGTGTTGGTCAAAGTCGAGGATACGGGTGTTGGGATTTCCCACCACGATTTACCGCACATTTTTGACCGCTTTTATCGTGGGGAGGCCCGTACTCCCGATGGTAAAGTGATTGATCCACGCGGCTTGGGGCAGGGGTTGTTTGTTGCCAAAGCCGTCACGGAGGCACATGGCGGGACATTAAGTGTTGCGAGTATGCCCGGTCAAGGGACGACCTTTATTATGGCGTTTCCGATTGCACAGTATGATGAAGCGGCGTAGGTTCTAACCAGTCTCAAACGGTGACACTTGCTGAGAACATCACTGATGGTATGATTTAAGCAAAATTTCCTAAAAATTCATAAGGGGAGTTGTGAACATTGCGAACGTGGATGGTGGTTGAGGACGAACCGGATATTTATGATGTCCTCCTTGCAATGTTTGAATTATGGGGCATTGAGGGCGTTGCATTTGTGGATGGAGCCGAAGCAATCTCATGGATTGATGCGGTAGATCAAGGTCGTGTACATGGCGAACTGCCTGAACTGGCGATTTTGGATATTCGTTTGCCAGAAGCCAGTGGGCCAGAAGTTGGCAGCCGTCTGCGCAAAAGCCCAATCCTTAGAAATGTGGCGATTGTTTTGATTACGGCCTATCGTCTGTCGCCGGATGACGAGCGCGAAGCCATTACGCAAGCACAGGCCGATAAACTCATGTATAAGCCCCTGCCTGCTATGCCTGAACTGCGGAAAATCTTGGACGAGGTGGTAAATAAACGTCAAGAGATTGCTGCCAAAGAAAAGGCCGAAGCAGCAGCAGAGGCGAAAGCCGAAATCAAGATTCGGCAAGAAAAGAAAACACCTCCGGCTTAAACTGCCTACATCATGAATTGAGAACGACGTTTGACAACCGAATCCAAAATATCTCTATCCTCCCGACTGTTTCGGCTTGATTTGTGGGTACTGACCTTTACGGCATGGATCACCTTCGGTGTTGCCACCCTACTCAATGGCGTGGCCCTAGAGCGGCTGAATGATTTTTTCCCCGGCTATGGTATCGTCAATTTGCCCGATAATATGCGCGAGGCCATTTGGTTGGTGCTGGGCATCTGGGCTGGCGGCTATATCGGCGCTTTTATCTGTGGACTATTATGGCAAGACCGCCCCGGTTATCACGCCTCAACAGTCTGGAGTGCCGTGTTGGGTTATGAAATTGCTGTCGGGATGCGGATGATCCTGATTGGTTATTTTCCCGATGTAGGGCACGAGGCCTTTACCGAAATCCTCGATATTTTTTATTTCAAAGCGCTGCCGACCTATCCGGCCTTTTTTGTCATGGTCATGGTGTTAGGTGGATTGATGGTCGGGTTGGCGGTGGTGACGGGGAGTTTCACATCCAGCGGTGCATTTTCAGACTTCATGCCAAAGCCCAAAATAGATGGGACAACGGTGGTGGTGGCAGCACTGCTGCCTATGACCCTGCTGTTTTTGCGGTTGGCAATCTTGAATATCCGCGATATTGATCTTGCTCCCGGTGTCGAAGCGACAGGCGGACGAACGGCAGGCATTTTGTACATTGATTCACTGGTGAATCCCCTTACTAATATGCTGGTGGCGGCATGGGTCGGCATCCGGTTTGGACGTAAATATTTGCAGCGATTACAGCCGGACATCATTTATAGTTCGGCGGTTGGTGTGATGATCCACTTGTTGGTATTGGTCATGATTTATCAAGTGCTGACGATGTATGAGCCAGAGTTGGGCAAGGGGCACGCTCTACATTTGCTGCTGCCGAATTATCGAAATTGGACGATTGAAATCTGGCGCTTGACTATCACCATGCCCCGTTATGTGTTTTGGCTGTTGCTGTGGATGGGGCCGGTCTTGGCTGCGGCGACGGTTGCTTATGTTTCACAGGTAGTGCTGCGGAGCCTTTTTGGTAGTTATCCAGATGCCCATGTTCGCAATTCCAGCCAGCCAACCGCCTAGCCAAAACACATTAAATCTGACAAAAATTCAGCCCGCTGCGCCTCCAGCGGGTATTTTATTTTGTACACGGATTATGAATTCGTACAATAAATGAGAGGCATCGTAGAAATAAAGGGGCGAGGTTATGCGACGGCGACTATGGATAATGGGATTAGTAGGCTCAATCGCCATTGGGTTGGGTGGGCCGATGGGGATGAGTGGGGCTGAGGATGCTGGCGTCACGATTGTGGCGTTATATCAAGCCGATGTTCCGGTAACGTTGGATGCGGCGGTGAGTTCAGAAATCAGCACACTTGACCCGGCTTTGGCCTCCGATACGGTATCGTTGACCCCGATTGAGAACCTGTTTTTGGGTCTGACCGACGTTGACCCGTTTACCAATGAAGTTGTGCCAGAACTTGCCAAGTCATGGGTCGTGAATGACGACGGGACGGTGTGGACATTTCAGTTACGCTCGGATGTCAACTGGATGCGGTATGACCCGGCCAGTGAAACCGCCGGAGTAGTACGCCCAGTCGTGGCGGATGACTTTGTGTATGGCATCAAACGAACCTGTGATCCGCGCCTCGGTGGATATTATGGGACGGTAGCGGCGAAAGTCATTTCTGGATGCGACATCATCAATCAGACGCCTGCCAATGGCCTAACGGATGATTTGGTCTATGGCGATACGATAAAGGTACGGGCATTAGATGAGCAGACCCTCGAAATCACCCTGCAATTTCCGGCAGCGTTTTTCTTTGCCATGACGCCGATGTGGATGCTGCGACCTGTTCCGGCGGAAGTCATTCAAGATTATGGGGATGAATGGACAGCCCCCGGCAACATTGTCACGAATGGGCCGTTTTTTATTCAAGAATTGACACGCGGCTTGCAGCGGGTGTTTGTGCGAAACGATGCCTTGCCGAATGATCTGTTTGGGTATCGCAGCAATTTGGAGCGGGTTGTGCAACTTGTAATTGAAGATCAAGGCACGTCGTTTGCGCTCTATATTGATAACAAGATTGACGCGGCGGGTGTTCCCCCGGCAGAGTTGCAAAATGTCTTGGCGAGTCCTGATTTTGAGGGTGAAGTCCGGCAAGTATTTGATCTGTCGGTGTTCTATTTTGGGTTCATCCAAGACAAGCCGCCGTTTGACAATGTACAGGTGCGGCGGGCGTTTAGTGCCATCATTGACCGCCAAGCCTTTATCAATCAGGTGCGCGGCGGACGTGGCATCCCAATGATTCATTTCACGCCGACAGGGATTGCCTATGCACCGCCCATCAATGAAATCGGGGTGGGCTTCGACCCGGAATTTGCCAAAGATCAATTGGCGCGAGGGGGATATGGCAACTGTGAAGGGCTGCCAAATATCACCATTGCGACCTATACCGGGGCAGGCACATGGGCCGAATTTTTGGTGTCGTCCGCCGAAGAATATTTGGGCTGTGACCCGACCCTATTCACGATTGAGCAGTTTGAATTTTCGGTGCTGTTGGAAGCCATCGCGCCGGATGTTTATGGAGATGAGCGCCCCAATATGTTTACGTTGGGGTGGGGGCCGGGGTATGGCGACGCGCATAGCTGGCTAACGGATGTGCTCTCGTGTACGGCACTGAATCGGTTTCGGCGGCAGTGCAGCAGTGTAGATGATTTGATGGACGCGGCGGCCCGCTCCAACGACCCAGAAGTGCGAACGATGTTGTATGCCGAAATTGAGGAGGGTTTCTTTGGTGTGCGAGGTGAATATCCGATTGTGCCACTGTTCCTTCGCTCCGATTTTGTCTTGATTAAGGCATGGTATACCGCGCCATTCGAGACGGATGCCCTCTTTGGTGGCACACATTGGAACGCCCAGACGATTGATATGGCCGCGAAATTGGCAGCACGGGCCGGATAAAGAGGTAAAGGTAAAGCGCCTAATGGATCAAACTCAGAAGATTCAACAATTAATCGAGGGTTTTCTAAACCGAGATGAGCCAGTGCGGCTTTCGGCTCGTGATGAATTGGTAAAGTTCGGGCGGGATGCGGTTGAGCCATTGCTTGGGGCACTATATGAATCCAAAGCATTAGGGATTTGCCATGATTGGATCGCGGCACTTGTTCAGATTGGAACCCCAGCAGTTGAACCTCTGATTGCTGCTCTGGATGAAGATTGGGGATTTTTGTTAAGCGAGATTGTACGAGTGTTGGGAACAATTGGAGACGAGAGGGCTATTCAGCCACTGATTGAAAAGGCCCTCATTAATCCAAAAGCCCATGATGATGGGGCTTGGGCATTCGAGAAGTTTGGTGAGCAGGGTTTTCAAGCTCTAATGGCTGTACTAAGCGACCCTAAACATTATGATGGATATGGACGTGGAAGGGCGGCAAGTGCGCTTTATGTTTTTGCAGGGGATGTGCGTATCGTAGAACCCTTAATTGCCTGTCTACAAGATGAGAGTGTATATGTCCGAAGAGGGGCGGCTTCTGTATTGGGTCATAGCAAAAACTCAAGAGCCTTTGATCCTTTGATGGCTGTCCTTTCCAACCTGGATGCGAAAGTACGCAAATCGGCAGTAAGGTCACTGGGATACATCAGGGATACTCGTGCTGTAGACGCTCTAATTGTGGCTATGAACGATGATGACGCGGAGGTTCGGAGGGTTGCCGCACAGTCATTACACGAGTTCAAAGATAGACGAGCATTCGAATCATTTATGGTGGGGCTTAAAGACCCAGATGAAGAGACGCGCTGGTGGTGTGCCTGTGGATTACATTCAATGCCAGATATTCGCGCTGTTGATGCTCTATTCGCGGCTTTTAATGATGATTCTTGGAGAGTGCGAATGACAGTGGCTCACACGGTGGGGAAAATAGGCGAAGTGAGCCTCATTAACCGATTGCTTGATGCTTTAGATAATCAAGATTGGCGCGTGAGGGAATCTGCAATTGGTGCATTAAGATTCTATTCAGACCCCCGTGCGACTGAACGTATCAAGCAAGCCTTAAATGCTCCAGAGTATCAGGTACGTAGACAGGCAGCAGATGTCTTGGGTGGGTTGGGTGAATCAAGCGCAGTAGAACCGCTGATTTTGGCTTTACAAGATACTTATATGCGTGAATCCGCTATCCATGCTTTGGGTAACATTGGAGATGCACGGGTCGTGCCCCATTTAATTCCCTTCTTGAGCCAAAAAGATTTGGCGACTTCTTCGAGAGCAGCCAAAGCATTGCGGAAGATTGGAACACCAGAGGCAATTTTGGCGGTAGAGGAGTGGGAGGGACGAAAAAATCATAGTATTTAAAACCCCTGATTGCGAATTAACAATAGCCCCATGTAGCAGGATAGGTTCAAAGAATTAGTATTTTGGTGAATCCCCTCTTAGAAATCGAACACCCTTCCAACTCTCGGTGTAAATAGAGTGAGTAGACGAAACACTTCGTTGGAGTTGCATCAGCCATCCGAAAGCACGCTACTCGTCATTGGTCAGCAGCCTACATTTGTTCCCAGTGTAGGTTGCCTATTTTTTCACACGGAACACGAACGATAAGGAGGGGGTGTCGTTATAGGTCGGCCTGACCCGCCACTTGGCAGCCTAATTACATCATTTCGATTCAAAAAGGAGTTCCTAGATGTCTAAAAACACCTTGCGAGCAGGCACGGTTATGACTGTGCTGCTAACCCTCTTGGTGTCCTTCATTCCGGTTGGTTTAGTGGCCGCCGAAGACAGCACCATCACCGTCACGGCCCAATATCGCCAAGACGTCCCCGTGCAACGCGATACAGCCTCGACCAGCGAAGTCAGTACGCTTGACCCCGCCATTGGGTCAGATCAGATTTCGATTACATCTGTCGAAAATCTGTTTTTGGGGCTAACCGATTCCGACCCCATCACCAATCAGATTGTGCCGGAATTGGCGACTTCATGGACGGTGAGTGAAGACGGTCTGACATGGACGTTTAATCTGCGTACCGATGTCAATTGGATGCAGTATGATCCCACCGCTGACACCGCCGCCGTCATTCGGCCGGTTGTGGCAGGCGACTTTGTGTTTGGCATCAAACGCGCCTGTGACCCCCGCCTTGCCAGCTATTATGGCACGGTGGTTGCTGGTGTCATCGCGGGTTGCAGTGTGGTCAACCAAAGCCCAGTTGACCAAGTAACGGATGATTTGGTGTATGGAGACACCACCCAAGTATCCGCGCCCGATGATTCGACGCTGGTGATTACGTTGGCATTTCCGGCGGGTTATTTCCTCTCGATGACCCAGATGTGGGTACTGCGCCCAACCCCGCGTGAGGCGATTGAAGACTATGGTGACGAATGGACGCAACCGGGCAATATCATCACCAACGGCCCCTATTTTGTCCAAGAAGTGACTCGTGGGGTGCGCCGCGTGTTTGTCCGCAATGAAGCTCTACCCGCCGATTTGCAAGGGTCTGGCAACATTGATGTGGTGAACACCCTGTTGATTGAAGACCTCGGCACCCAGTTCGCGCTGTATCTGGATAATCAACTTGACGCGACCAATATCCCCGACGCCGAATTGCAAGGTGTGGTGACTGACCCACAGTATCAAAACGAAGTACGCCAGATTTTTGACCTTGCCGTGTCGTATTTTGGCTTTGCCCACGATAAAGCGCCATTTGATGATGTCCATGCCCGTCGTGCGTTCAGTGCCATCATTGATCGGCAAGCGTTTATTGATCAGGTGCAGGAAGGGCGCGGGGTGCCGATGATCCACTTCACACCCCCCGGTATGGCTCATGCCGCTCCGATCAATGAAGTGGGTGTTGGCTTTGACCCCGAATATGCCGCCGCTGAACTAGAAGCAGCCGGTTATCCTGACTGCGAAGGTTTCCCCGACATCAACATCGTAACCTATACGACGGCAGGGGATTGGGGTGAATTTTGGGCGACCTCGGCTGAAGAATATCTCGGCTGTGACCCGACCTTGTTCACCATCGAACAACTCGAATTTTCGGTACTGCTCGAAATCACGGATTCCGATACCCCAACCGAAGATCGCCCCAACGCATGGACGTTGTTGTGGGGGCCGGATTATGGCGATGCCAACAACTGGGTGGGTGACGTATTGGCCTGCACGGTTGCGAATCGTATGAAACGGCCTTGCACGGAAGTGGACGACCTCATTGCGGAGGCCGCAACAGTCAGCGATCCCGGCGTGCGTGACCAACTGTATGCTGAAATCGAAGAGGCGTTCTTTGGCGCGGATGGCGAATTCCCGATGGCTCCGCTATATCTACGCTCGGATTATTTGCTGTTCAAGCCTTGGTATACTGGCCCATTTGAGACGGATGGTCTCTTTGGTGGACAGCACTGGATCGCCTATTCTATTGACATGGCTGCGAAATTGGCCGTGCGTGAGTAAAAAGAATAAATAGTCAAATAAATCTATCGAGAGGGTGTCCTGGCCCCTCTCGGCTTTTTTTGTAGAAACCTGTTTGAACTTTTTGGGCACGCAAATGGTAAGGGGTAATTTTACATAAGTACCCCTTGAATTAGCCATAAGTTCACTATTTTGACAAATTTTATAATAGATCAGAAAAACTCTACCTTTACAACCTTTCTCCGTGTTTCTGCATAAAATCTGCGTACCCCGTTTTACGGCAAGTGAGTCCTCACGCTGTCCCATTCATTCAACTAAGGAGGATCTTGCAAATGAGTTTAAAGATTCGATTGTTGCCCGTATTGATTGTAATTTTTACGATGGTGGTCGTGCTGTTCCCAGTAGGCTTTGCCTCGGCGTCCGACAGCACTATCACGATTGCGGCGCTCTATCGCCAAGATGTTCCCGTGTCTCGTGATACATCATCCCCAGATGAGGTCAGTTCACTTGACCCCGGCATTGCCAGCGACGCGCTTTCGATTACCGCGATTGAAAATCTGTTTTTGGGTTTGACCGATTCTGACCCCGTGACGGGTGCGGTCAATCCTGAACTGGCGACTAGTTGGGAAGTGAGCCAAGATGGTCTGACATGGACATTCCATTTGCGCTCGGATGTCAATTGGATGCACTATGACCCCGCCAGCAAAACGGCCTCAGTTGTGCGTCCGGTGGTGGCAGGCGACTTTGTGTATGGCATCAAACGGGCCTGTGATGGTCGTCTCGGCAACTATTATGGTTCTTCAGTTGCCGCCAAAGTGATCGCGGGCTGCGATATTGTGAATCAGACCAGTGCCGAAGCCACGACTGATGATCTGGTGTTTGGCGATACAGTCAAAATCAGTGCGCCAGATGATGTGACGGTGGTGGTCGAACTGCAATTTGCCGCTGGGTATTTCTTCTCCATGACTCCTATGTGGATGTTGCGGGCCGTCCCACAGGAAACCATTGAAGATTATGGCGATGAATGGACAGCCCCCGGCAACATCGTCACCAATGGCCCCTATTTTGTGGATGAGATTACACGCGGTGTGCGGCGGGTCTATGTGCGTAATGAAGCCCTGCCTTTAGACCTATTCAGCGGCAACGGCAACCTTGAGGTGGTCAACTACAGCGTGATTGAAGATGCTGGGACAGCCTATGCTCTGTATCTCAATCATCAGCATGACGCGGCGGGTGTGCCCCCAGCGGAATTGCAGAATGTATTGGCTGATCCTGAATTGTCGCAGCAGGTTCGCCAAATTTTCACCCTGAGCGTCTATTATTTTGGCTTTGCCCATGACAAGGCGCCCTTTGATAATGTCCATGCGCGTCGGGCCTTTGCCGCGATTGTGGATCGGCAAGCATTTGTGGAGCAGGTTGCCAGCGGTCAAGGGGTGCCGATGATCCACTTCACGCCGCCCGGTATGGCTCATGCCCCGGCCATCAATGAAATCGGCGTTGGCTTTGACCCCGACTATGCCGTTGCTGAACTAGAAGCCGCAGGCTATCCCGATTGTGAAGGTTTCCCGAATATCAATATTGCCGCCTATCAAGGGGCAGGCAATTGGGCCGATTTTTGGGCTGCCGCTGCCGAAGAATATCTCGGTTGCGATCCCACCCTGTTTAATACCGAGCAGCTTGAATTTTCGGTACTGCTGGAAATCATTGATAACGAGACGCCTACGCAAGATCGCCCCAATGCGTGGACGTTGGGGTGGGGGCCGGATTATGCCGATGCCAATAATTGGGTCAACGATGTGCTGTCTTGCACGGCAGACTATAATTTCCTGCGACCCTGCACCGAAGTGGATGACCTTTTGAATCAGGCCGCCCGCGAGACCGACCCGACGGTGCGTGACCAGTTGTATGCCGAAATCGAAGAGGCATTTTTTGGCCCGGATGGGGATTATCCGATTGTGCCACTGTTCCTAAGTTCCGCGTTCAGTCTCTTTAAGCCATGGTACACTGGCCCATTTGAAACAGATGGGTTGTTTGGTGGTGCTCACTGGGGATCTTATACGATTGATATGGCCGCGAAGTTAGCGGCACGCGGCGAATAGACACTAAACCAGTGGTCAGTACAATAAAGCCTAACCTCATTATGAGATAGGCAGGCCATAGAATTGTCATTTTGTAATTGATGAGGAGTAGGGGCATAACCCGCCTACTCCTTTTGCCTTTTATGAGGCAAAAAGAGGGCTGTCCTGGCAAACCCTCTTTGCATTTCTAATTGCATGTACGTCTGAAAATTGCATCTGGTTCGACGATTTAACAAAACCATAGAGACGTTAGAGATCTCTGATATTTCTCGACAATGGGTGAACCCTTCCTATAATCTTCATTAATTGCATCAGTGAGTTTTTAACAATATTACATTGAGTTGCCCTGCAATTCAATTGAAGTGTGTGCGGTTTGGAAACAACTCTTGTTTCTAGGAAACCGAATTCGCTCGATGCGATTCCCTCAAAAATTCCTTGAACTTCCAAACTGTCCCCCATGTATATGTTGTGTAAAACCTCACCCGATGTAAGGTACGTTACCAATCAGGAGAAAGGTGTGCCACCAACATTTCAACTTTTGACATGCTTTCCGGGGCAACTGACCGGACCAACCCACCCAAAAAATTCGATTCTTAAGATAAATTGCGCTCTCCAGGAGGGGCCAAAATGTCTAAATCCACTTTTCGACTCATCCCAGTCGCAGCGATTGTGCTGACACTGGTGGTTGCATTACTTCCGACGGGCTTTGCGGCTGCGGAAGATGCCACCGTTACCGTTGTGGCCCAATATCGTCAGGATACGCCTGTTACGATTGACGGGGCAAGCCAGAGTGAAATTAGCTCACTTGACCCAGCGATCATTTCTGACAGCGTTTCGATTATTCCGGTTGAAAATCTGTTTCTTGGTCTGACAGACTATGACCCAATTACCAGCGCGATTAACCCCGAATTGGCGACTTCATGGGAAGTGAGCGCCGACGGTTTGGTATGGACCTTCAACCTGCGCAGTGATGTTAACTGGATGCGGTATGACCCGGCAACCGAAACCGCCGCTGTCGTGCGCCCAGTGGTGGCAGGCGATATTGTCTATGGCATTAAGCGCGGCTGCGATCCCCGTTTGGGTGGTTACTACGGTACGATTTCCGCCAAGGTCATTAAGGGCTGCGATGTGGTCAACCAAACGGTTGCCGAAAACGTGACAGATGATCTGGTTTACGGTGAAACAATTGCCGTCAGCGCCCCTGATGACGTGACCCTCGTGGTCGAACTGCAATTCGCCGCTGGTTATTTCTTCTCGATGACCCCCATGTGGATGCTCCGCGCTGTCCCACAAGAGGTCATTGAAGAATTCGGTGACGAATGGACCGCCCCCGGCAATATCGTGTCGAACGGCCCATTCTTCGTGCAAGAAATCACTCGTGGTGTGCGTCGTGTGTATGTTCGCAACGAAGCCCTGCCTGCTGATCTGTTCAGCGGTACTGGCAATGTAGAAGTCATTAACACCACCGTGATTGAAGACGCCGGTACGATCTATGCGCTGTATCAAAACAGCCAACTCGACAGTTCCGGTGTGCCTGCGGCAGAAATCCAAAATGTGTTGTCTGACCCCACATTGTCCCAAGAAGTGCTGCAAATCTTTGACCTGACCGTGTTCTATTTCGGTTTCGGTCATGACAAAGCCCCCTTTGACAATGTTCATGCGCGTCGTGCTTTCAGCGCCATCATTGACCGCCAAGCGTTCATTGAACAGGTGTTGGCTGGCCGTGGTGTGCCGATGATTCACTTCACCCCACCCGGTATGGCTCATGCCCCGGCCATCAACGAAATCGGTGTTGGGTTTGACCCAGAATACGCCGTTGCCGAAATGGAAGCGGCGGGTTATCCCAACTGCGAAGGCTTCCCAGCGATTGATATGGTCGCTTATCAGGGTGCTGGTACATGGACGGACTTCTGGGCTGCCGCTGCTGAAGAATATCTCGGCTGTGACCCCTCGTTGTTGAATGTTGAACAACTCGAATTCTCCGTGTTGTTGGAAATCGTTGACCCCAACACCCCCACACAGGATCGTCCGAATGCTTGGACACTCGGCTGGGGTCCCGACTATGGTGACGCCAACAACTGGGTGAACGACGTGCTATCCTGCACCTCGGACAACGCCTTCCTGCGTCCCTGCACCGAAGTAGACGACCTGATCAATCAGGCCGCTGCCGAAAGTGACCCAGCGGTGCGTGACCAACTGTATGCCGAAATCGAAGAATCGTTCTTTGGCGCAGAAGGTGAATACCCGATTGCCCCAATCTATCTGCGTTCGTTCTTTACATTGGTGAAACCGTGGTACACCGGCCCATTTGAGAGCGACGGTCTGTTTGGTGGCGCTCACTGGGGTGCCTACAACATTGACATGGCTGCGAAGTTGGCAGCGCGTGGTGAATAAACTGAACTAAGTGATTCCCTAACCCTGCCATCGCCCGTAGATGATGACGGCAGGGTAGGGGACTCTAACCACCGATCCCTCCGCGCGAGATTTGCTGCACCGGGGGGATTTGTGTTTTTGGGGATGTTTCCCTATATGAGAAAATCTTAAACGAATTGAACCTTTTGTGCCAAATTGGGGTATCCAGTACAATTTTTCGTGATTCTTTAGTATTTTCAGGAGAGAACCCATGAATAGAGAAGTGGTAAAAAGAATTGTTAGACTGATGCCAGCCTCATTACTGGTGTTGGCACTCGTCACGGCCATGTTGCCGGTCGGTTTCGCATCTGCTAGTGATGCGGAAGTAACAGTGGTAGCGCTCTATCGCCAAAATGTCCCCGTGCAGCGTGACACGGCGGCAAGCAGCGAAATTAGCTCCCTTGACCCACAAATTGCTTCAGATCAGGTTTCGATTGCCCCTATCGAGAATCTATTTCTCGGTCTGACGGACTATGACCCGGTTACCAGTGCAGTCAATCCAGAGGTAGCTTCTTCATGGACGATTGCACCCGACAATGTGACGTGGACATTCAACCTACGCACCGATGTTAATTGGCTGCGTTGGGACCCAGCCAGTGACAGCGCCACCATTGTTCGTCCGGTGGTCGCAAGCGACTTTGTGTATGGCATTAAACGCGGCTGCGACCCTCGTCTCGGCGGTTACTACGGCACGATTTCCGCGAAGGTCATCAAGGGTTGTGATGTGGTTAATCAGACCCCCACTGAGTCGGTGACGGATGATCTCGTTTATGGTGATACAATTGCCGTGAGTGCGCCCGATGACACGACACTCGTAGTCCAATTGCAATTTGCCGCAGGCTTTTTCTTCTCGATGACCCCCATGTGGATGCTCCGCGCCGTCCCACAGGAAGTTATTGAGGAATTTGGGGATGAATGGACGGCCCCCGGTAACATTGTAACGAATGGCCCCTATCTAGTAGATGAACTGACTCGTGGTGTGCGGCGTGTGTTTGTCCGTAATGAAAATCTACCCGCCGATCTGTTTAGCGGCACGGGCAATATTGAGATTATCAATCAGCAGGTCATTGAAGACGGCGGCACGATCTATTCGCTCTATCTCAATCATCAACTGGATGCTTCCGGTGTGCCTTCGGCGGAACTGCAAAATATTTTGGGGGACCCCGAACTTTCCCAAGAGGTGATTCAAATTTTTGCGCTCTCGGTCTATTATTTTGCCTTTGGTCACGACAAGGCCCCCTTTGATAATGAACATGCACGGCGGGCTTTTGGAGCGGTGATTGACCGTCAAGCCTTCATTGATCAGGTCTTGGGTGGCAGTGCTATTCCGATGATTCACTTCACTCCGCCCGGTATGGCTCATGCTCCGCCTATCAACGAAATTGGTGTCGGGTTTGATCCCGAATATGCGAAGGCCGAAATGGAAGCAGCGGGCTATCCCAACTGCGAAGGCTTCCCGAACGTCAATATGGCAACGTATACCGGGGCTGGCAATTGGGCGGACTTTTGGGCGTCGGCGGCTGAGGAATATCTCGGTTGTGACCCCTCCTTGTTTAATGTCGAGCAGCTTGAATTTTCAGTGCTGTTGGAAATCATTGATGCCGATACACCAACCCAAGACCGTCCCAACGCTTGGACGTTGGGGTGGGGACCAGATTATGGTGATGCCAACAACTGGGTGAATGATGTGTTATCCTGCACCGCCGATAATGCGTTTATGCGCCCCTGCACCGAAGTGGATGACCTCATTAACGAGGCGGCCCGTGAATCTGATCCATCGGTGCGCGATCAACTGTATGCTGAAATTGAAGAAGCCTTCTTTGGGCCAGAGGGAGACTACCCCATCGCGCCTATCTTCATGGATACCAGCTTCAATTTGATTAAGCCGTGGTACACCGGCCCATTTGAAAGCGACGGCCTATTTGGTGGCCCACATTGGGGCGCGTACAGCATTGATATGGCGGCCAAGTTAGCAGCGCGTGGTGAATAACCGAGCCAGCTAAAAATAACAACGGGTGGGTTTGATTCCATCCCGCAATCCCCTCAGCTATTGAATGGTGGAGGGGATTTTTATTGGTTGTACTTTAATTGGGGTGGTAAGGTTGACCCAAAATAAATCTTCACATTATTCGATTTACGGCTTAAATTAGGGCTTTTATTAAAAAACGGTGTAGATTAAAAATCTCTAATGTGGCGAACCATTTGCATTCTAGCGGTGTACATCGCTATAATTTATATCAGCATCGAGTGAGTCCTGTAGTACAAATTTAAATTTAGTGGACTTGTGCTTCCTACTTTTGTGAGAAATAGTTATTTTGATGGGGCCACGGAAAGTTCATTTTGGGATTGCAGGGACAGCTTGTTGCCCTCTTTCCATTCCAATTCCCCACTACACTCCCTTTCTCTACAAAGAGTCCCCAACCCAACTGGTTGTAGCCTTGACTTGTCCTGGCAAGTAAGCCTGTACAACCATTGGAAGCCAAGCGCCAACGGTTTTAAGAAAGGAGCAACAGCCGCACTCGACGCCTACCCATGCTACCGGGGCAGAAGGCCGGACAAACCCGGACAATGATGAGTTGAATACATAAAAAGTTTTAAGATGCTCTCTAGGAGGAGCTTAAAAATGTCAAAGAAAGTCTTTCGGATGATCCCAGTCGTCGCCGTGGTGCTGACGATGGTGGTTGCTCTGCTGCCGACCGGCTTTGCCGCCGCCGCCGACAGCGAGATTACCATTACGGCTCAATATCGTCAGGATGAACCTGTCACCCGTGATACTGCCGACAGCAGCGAAATTAGTTCGCTCGACCCGGTTCTGGCGTCTGACACTGTTTCGATCACCCCTATTGAAAACCTGTTCCTCGGCCTGACCAACTATGACCCCATCACCAGCGCGGTTACCCCCGAACTGGCGACGACTTGGGAAGCCAGCGCCGATGGTTTGACTTGGACGTTCAGCCTCCGCACCGATGTCAACTGGATGAAGTGGGACCCGGCCAGCGATACCGCCACCGTCGTGCGGCCCGTTGTCGCGGGTGACTTTGTGTACGGCATCAAGCGTGCTTGCGATCCTCGTTTGGGCAGCTACTATGGCTCGATTGCGGCGACCGTAATTGCGGGTTGCGATGTGGTCAATCAGACCGCCAGCGAATCCGTAACTGACGACCTCGTTTTTGGCGACACCACCAAGGTCAGCGCCCCGGATGACACCACTGTCGTGATTGAACTGCAATTCGCCGCTGGTTTCTTCCTGTCCATGACCCCCATGTGGATGATCCGCCCTGTGCCGCAGGAAGGCATTGAAGAATTCGGTGACGAATGGACTGCCCCCGGCAACATCATCACCAATGGCCCATACTTCGTTGACGAAATTACTCGTGGCGTGCGCCGCGTGTTTATGCGTAATGAAGCCCTCCCGGCTGATCTGTTCAGCGGCACCGGCAATATCGAAGTCATCAACCAGACCATCATTGAGGACGGCGGTACCACCTATGCCCTCTTCCTTGACAATCAACTGGATGCGACGGGCGTACCCACTGCTGAAATTCAAAACGTGTTGAACGACCCAGTTCTGTCTCAACAAGTTTTGCAAATCTTCGACCTCGCTGTGTTCTATTTCGGCTATGCTCATGACAAAGCGCCGTTCGACAATGTAAACGCCCGCCGTGCCTTCAGCGCCATCATTGATCGCGCCGCGTTTGTGGAACAAATTCGTGGTGGTCGTGGTGTGCCAATGATTCACTTCACCCCGCCCGGTATGGCTGGTGCGCCACCCATCAATGAAGTCGGTGTTGGTTTCAACCCCGAATACGCGGTTGCCCAACTCGAAGCCGCTGGTTATCCCAACTGCGAAGGCTTCCCGAACATTGACCTCGTTGCCTACACTGGTGCTGGCACATGGGTTGAATTCTGGGCTGCCGCTGCTGAAGAATATCTCGGTTGCGATCCCGCGCTGTTCAACACCGAACAACTCGAATTCTCGGTTCTGTTGGAAGTCGTTGACTCCAAGACCCCCACGCAGGATCGTCCGAATGCTTGGACACTCGGCTGGGGTCCTGACTATGGTGACGCCAACAACTGGGTACATGACGTGCTGTCCTGCAATGTTGACTACAACTTCATGCGCCCCTGCACCGAAGTGGACGACCTGATTGATCAGGCTGCCCGCGAAAGTGACCCGGCTGTCCGTGAACAACTGTATGCGGAAGTTGAAGAGGCATTCTTCGGCGAAGAAGGTGAATTCCCAATTGCCCCGATCTTCCTGCGCTCCGGCTTCAGCCTGTTCAAGCCATGGTACACTGGCCCATTTGAGACCGACGGCCTGTTCGGCGGCGCTCACTGGGGTGCGTACAGCATTGATATGGCTGCCAAGTTGGCTGCTCGCGGCTAATTTAGCCCAATAAAACTTGGCCGGGGATGAGGGGCTTTACCTCTCCCCGGTGTAAGTCACAAAAGTCCCTCCATTAGTGGCTGTCGAGGCTCGGTGGGGGGATTTTTATTTGCCTACTCGTTGCGGGGGGCAAAAGTTTTCTGCTATCCTAAGAGGTGCAGCTATTGAAACGCGATTAGAGGCAAATTCATGACACGGCGGGTTTTGATTGTAGATTCGGATATTGGGTTTATTCTGCGGCTAAAAAAAGCTCTTGAGGAGTTAGATTTTGATGTCCGGGCCATGGGCCGCTCACGTCCAGCCCTTTCGGCGCTTGATGAACAACGGTATTCGGTTGCGGTGGTGGATTTGCACCTTGAACATGGCGACCCTGCGGAACTCATTTTGGGGATGCGGGTGCGCCAACCGGATTTGCCCGTTATTGTGTCGGGTAGTACGCCAAATGACCCCGACCGTGTGCCCGCGTTGGATGTACAAGGATATGCCCACAAACCTTATGTAGCACGAGATTTAGCCCAATTGATTGAACATGCCATTAAACAGGGCTATGATTTTTACTCCAATCTACGCAACAAGGCCAATGAATCTTCTATCCGTCGAGATAATGTTGTCCCAATCGAGACAGTGGTTGAGGCCGCGATGATGCAAGCGATTGACCCGGAACCGCCGATTGATGAAGGTGCGACGGTGGGGCGGGTGCTGGAATTGTTACAAGACCCGGCAGTCGTCGCGGAGATTTTGGGAGGCCATGAAGCTAACGAAAGTCAACAGGTGCTACCCACCTCACCTGAATCTGTTGGCAGTCCGCTAGCCACTCGAGCGGTAGAGGTAGGAGAAAACACAGGCTCGATGGCGGCGGCGGCACTGCGTATTACCGAAAATGAAGCCACGCCATTGGATACAGTCCTGATGCGTATTGAACAGCTTTCGCAGCAGAGCGGACAGCCTCAAATTCGGCCTTTGCCCTCATGGTTAAAGCCGCGCACCAAAGAAGAACGGGCTTATCTGGGCGAACTCCTCAAGGCGCTGCATCCCTCCCCAACAACGGTTGAGGAATTATTAGAAAAAACGGGAGAGCGCCTGCAACCGATAGACCCCGACCTATTTGAACCGAAAGAATATGATACGACGCCCTATCTCGCGGTGACTCAGCCCATCCTGCTGCCGGAATTTGATTTAATCCCCGACCCGTTGAGCCGGGAAGAAATTGAGTGGCTGCAAGGGCCAAGTCATGATTCTGGCCCGATTAATGTGGAACTGCTGGAAGCCCTTGCCGAAGCCGAAAGTGACCAAGACCCACGTTTATATGCGGTGCTTTCCAAAACCGGCACGGATAGCATGAAGACGGTGATAGATGAGGCTGAGTTAGTTCCTACCACCCTAGAGGAAGTTACACAGGCGATGGTGCTGCCCGATCAATATTCAGAGGCAACGCTACCCGAAACCGAATTACTGCCGGTTGATGAGGCGGCGGTGGAGGAAATGTTGGGGGAGATGGATGTGATTGCACGGGCCGCATTGCAACTCACCCAGCTTTCGTTAGAGAACTCGGCGCTGGGGATTTTGCTGACGCATCATGATTATCCAGTGGGGCGCACGGGCAATTTTTCGAGCGACATATGGCACGAAATTGTTCAAGCGGTGTTGATGGCATGGCACCGTGAGGGCGAAAATAATACCCGAATGCGTTATCTGCATCTGGAAGGCTATGGGCAATGCCTGTTGTTCAGTGTGCGCAGTGTGGATGATTTGACGCTGACGCTAGTATTTTCCGGGGATTTGCCTGTGCGCATGATTCGCAAGCAGGTGGCCCAATTGACCGAGGCCCTGATGCTGATTCCTGAGAAAACTGCCCATACAGATGAAGTGCATGTGCCAGCCTCGCCTGAAATGGTCGAACAGACAGCAACCATTATCGAGGAAGATGTCCCCACCCAACACAGCCGCCCCACTGACCTAAAAGCACCTGCTGGACTGCGCGAGGTGAAGACTGGCCCGACTGTGCGGGAGCCGGGAAGCTATGCCGGTTTTGCGTGTTTGTGGTTATTGCAAGCGCCCAATATCCACTTAGTGGATTATAGCGAACCCCTCGGCTATTGGCTGCAAAAAGTCGCTAGCGAGCAGGATTGGGATTTTGTGGATGTTCGGGTGGGGGAGTTGTGGGTAAATGTTCACGTCGAAATTCCTGTCAAAGCGCAGCCTGCCGAGATGATGGACATCTTGATGGGCGAGACCAATCGCTATTTATTGGAGGCGCTAGGCCAAGACCCGCAGGTATATGGGTCGGTGTGGGCTAGCAGTTATAGCATTACCGCGCCGGGGCGTTTGTTGGAACCCGAAGCGATTGAGCGCTTTATCCGCTATTACAGCGAACAGACTATGGCGTAACCATTGAAGGATTTTTCATGATTCAATCAAAAAAGGACAGGTTGCCCCGTCCTTTTTCGTTTTTTATATTCGGTTAGCGCATCACGGATAGAAGCCACGTGTCATCGTGGCGTCGGCAACGCGCTTGATGGCATGAATTTGCGCGGCAGTCCGCATATCGGTACCAAAGTCCTCACGTACTTGGGCCACTTTGTCAAACGCCTTGACCAAAATCCGTTGCAGTTGGCGGCGGATTTCATCAATGTCCCACGAGAACATTTGCAGGTCTTGTACCCATTCAAAGTAGGAAACAGTAACACCACCCGCGTTGGCAAGAATGTCTGGCACGAC
Organism: Chloroflexota bacterium; assembly: GCA_013112715.1. GTDB lineage: Bacteria > Chloroflexota > Anaerolineae > Aggregatilineales > J027 > CFX10. The sequence continues at coordinate 188,560 of JABFGB010000001.1, read as the reverse complement.
AAGGATGCCACGTTCGTTCAGAATATCGTCGGCTTCGGTGGTGGTGGGGCCGTTCGCGCCCTCCACAATCAGCTTGGCTCGGATTTTATCCGCATTCTTATGGGTGATTTGACCTTCCATTGCGGCAGGGATTAGCACATCACAGGGGAGTTCTAGCAATTCAGCGTTGGTGACATGATCCACATCGCGGCTGATATAATCTTTGAGCATCTTGCCTTGACGGGTGTAATTAAAGAGTTCACGAATATCGAGGCCATTGGGATTATAGACCCCGCCACTGACATCGCTGACCCCGATGACCTTATAGCCTAATTCATCGGCATAAAGGGAAGCAAATGAGCCTACATTTCCAAAGCCTTGCACCACAACCTTGATTTCGTTTTTGTCGGTTTCTTGGTCTTGGGCGTGCTTAAGGGCTTCTTCCATGACGATGACCGTGCCGCGTCCGGTAGCTTCTTCGCGGCCTTCACTCCCACCGATGTTGATGGGCTTGCCTGTGACGACACCGGGGACAGAATAGCCCATTGTCATCGAATAGGTATCCATCATCCATGCCATTGTTTGGGCGTTGGTACCCATATCGGGAGCGGGAATATCACTGTAGGGACTAATGACGGGGGCTAACTCTGAGGCAAAACGGCGGGTAAGGGCTTCATTTTCACGTCTAGAAAGCACTTTGGGGTCGCAGATGACGCCACCTTTAGCTCCCCCATAGGGAAGGCCAACCAATGCACATTTCCATGTCATCCACATGGCGAGAGCGCGTACTTCATCAATGTTGACATACGGTGCGTAGCGAATACCACCTTTGGAAGGGCCGAGGACAGTGTTGTGATGGACACGATAGCCGGTGAACATCTGTACTTCGTCGTTGTCCATCCGTACCGGGAAATGGAACGTATATTCCCGTTTGGGGTGACGCATGAACTCGACTAGACCATCATGTAAATTCAGATACGATACGGCCCGGTCATACTGCGCCATTGCGGTCTGATAGGCCTCATTGGGGGCGGTAATAGGGGCTGACTGTATAACAGCCATGCGAAAAACTCCTCTCACAAGGTTAGACTTGAAACTGAACAATGGGGATAGAACAAATAATGCCTTTTTTCGTTTTCGATATGACCTCCACAGCTAGATGGGGCTATACATGCAAAGGTCGCCATTTATCTTCTAGTATACCTTAAAGAACTTTATTCGTGGGTGAGAGTTTTATCCTAAAATTTAGATGCAAAAAGCCCAATTTTTATGGGCTTTCAACATTTGGGCATATGAAACGGCGAATCCTTTAACCGACTTTAAAAGAGATCGTCTCGGATTTCTCGCCATCTACAAAAATATCTACTTTATAGGTGCCACGCGGCCAGTCAGTAGTTTGATCGGGGCGGGTTTCATAATCCAAGCCAAGTACCACCGTGCCGACATCTTTGCTGGCCGTTATCTTCAGCGGATCACCTAACGGCACGTCTTCTGGTAGATAGAAACGGGCTTCGACTTCAACATCATCGTTATGTTTGTTCAATCGAACAACCACGTTTAAGTCATCGGTGACCAAAAATTGTCCACTATTTTCAACAAGTGCATTGGGGTTTGTGCCATCCCCGGAGGCGGTATAGGCGAGGCTATAAACATCACCGCTGCACGCTGAGAGACTCAAGATCACCAGCAGGGGAACTATCATCAAAACAGCACGTTTCATTAGCAAATTATCTCCCAAAAATAAGCTATTCGCGTCAATATGATACCGTAAGAACCGCAAAGGTAAAAGGGGCATAACCAAAAACTCCGGCGTGTTCTTCAAAATATATACACGTCGGAGTTTTAAAATGTTCAGGGTGATTTTGAATCAAGCTGGATTTAACAGAGGGCGGAATTTATAGCCGTAGATAATAATCCCCTCAGGGCCTTCAGTGCTCAGTTTGCGTGTGACCATTTCGACCTGCATTCCGATCTGTGGTGGGCTATCGAGGTCGGTCAGTTGGGCCGTTACCAATGGCCCTTCGGCTAGGCGCACCAACGCCAAAACATAGGGCGCTTGCTCTTCAAAACCCGCCGGGGGGTCGGTCACAATGGTAAAGCTGTAGACCTCACCTTTGCCGCCGAGTTTGACAGGGGTAGGAGAGGTCGTTGGCGACGTTTGGACGCTCATAATAATTAGGCAACTCGCTGAATCGCTACGGCTTCAGTTACTTCGGTCTCGACATCACTATCGAGTTCAAATTCGTAGTGTTCGGGCGAGCGGTTTTCGATATTGGGACGTGGCGGAAAAGTGACCTCACCCTGTTCATTGGACGACCCTTCGAGGGTATACCGTTGGGGATTTAGCCGCCAGTTTTGAGAAATGTTCATTGTAATTCTACCCCTTTGGAGTTGTTCTTTCCGATCCATCAAGTTGTTCATACAATAGCGCGGTGTGCCTATCAAAATCTCTCAGGTTTCGTTTTGAGAGATTTTGAGAGTATTTTTGAGTAGGGATTAAGGCTTATTGATGCAATTTCAGGCCTGAGATTATATATAACATACAAACTTGCGGGGCAGACCTAGCAAAAGCCTAAATCTACCCCTTTTCATGTATGTCTATTGCACTGCCGGGGTCTCCGTTGGGGCAGCGCTTTCGGGTGTGGCTGTTGCATCGGTTTCGTCAGTCGGTTCAACGGTGGTGGTTGTCTCGGTCTCAGGTTCGGGCGCGGGCCGACGGAAATAATAATCCAGTACGCGGCGCACAATCGGCATGGCGTTCTGCGACCCTTCACCCCCATTATAGATAAAAGCGACGACGGCGATTTCCGGGTCGTCAGCGGGGGCGTATCCCACATACCATGCGTGGGAGGGCCAGCGTCCGGGAATACACAAGCCCTGTGGTCGGGCGATGTCGTCACAATATTCCGCCGTGCCTGTTTTTCCGCCTTCCGTCACATATCCCAACGGCGGGGCGGCTGGGTTGGCTGCTGCCGAGGATGTCCCGCGTGTAACGACTTCGAGCATCCCTTGTTGGGCAATGCGGAAACTCTCGATAGAGGCTATTGGGGGGGTATATCCCTGCCAGTCCTGAATTGCCAATGGGTCGCACAATCCAGCGTTCCAGCGATATTGATAGGGGACGTGGACTCTATATTGAATAAAACTCTCAACTTCGGCGGCGGGGTCGCTGTCAAATTGGCCTGTATAGGTGTCGGGATTGCAGCGCTCTGGCGCATAGTAGGGTGAATCCGACTCACAACGGCATGACAAACTATTGGCTCCCTGCACCAGCATATCTTCGCGGATATTGAGAATCATCGGACTCCCGTCGGCGGGTGGAACAATGGTACGCATGACCTGTGGAGGAAATTCTTGCAAAATGTTGCCGCTGGCGTCTTGGAAATTTTTGAGAAGCGTTGGCTGCATAAACACCCCATCGTTGATGATGGCCGAAATGATTGCCAACTGCTGTAAGGGGGTCAGCGTGACATAGCCCTGACCAAAGGCCGCGTTATAGGTGTCCCCAGTTGACCAGCTTTCGCCATAAACACGGCGTTTCCAGTCACGATCCGGCATTCGACCTGCGGTTTCGCCAAAAATCTCGACCCCAAGATCAGACCCGATGCCAAAGGTGGTGGCCCAACGATAGAGATTATCCACGCCGAGACCATCCCGTTTTAGAGTAGCCTCACTGACGGCTGGATTGCCGCCGCCGACTTGATAAAAATACACGTCACAACTGTTGGCTATGGCGTCAATCAGATTTTGTGTGCCATGCCCTTGATCGAGCCAGCAGACAAACGTTTGACCGCGTGCGATGTCGTTGGGAGCGTAGGCGTTGGGTAAGACCAAGCTGCCACCGTCAAACAAGGGTGTTGCTGGGTCAATCACATCTTCTTCTTGCACGGCGACTGAAGTCAGCATCTTCCAGACTGAGCCGGGGGGATAGAGCGACCCAATGGCGTGATTGACCAATGGCGTGAGGGGGTTTTCGGCAAGGTCAAAATAATATTCGGCGTCAATGCTGCGGGCGAAACGGCTGTTATCATAGGTCGGCCATGAGACCATCGCCAAAATTTCGCCCGTTTTGGGGTTCATGGCAATCACCACCCCGGACTGGGAGACAAGGCGGCGCTCACGGGCATTGAGTTGGTTGATGCCTTCCACAAGGAAACGCTGGGCGGCTTCTTGCAGTTCAAGGTCAATCGTGAGTTGGATGCTGACACCGGGTTGTGGTGCCGTACGGTCTACAAGGCGGAGCGGCTGACCTGCCACATCAATCTCGGTGGTTTCGCTGCCATTGATGCCCTTCAGTTCGGTCTCAAAATAGGCCTCAATGCCCGCATACCCTACGCGGTCATAGGCCGGATCATAACCAAGCTCAATAAGCTCTAGGGCTTGCTCTTCAGAAATTGGGCCAAGATAACCGATAATCTGGGAGGTTTTTTCGCCGGATGGATAGCGCCGCACTGAGCGGACTTCAACGGCGACACCGGGGAGTGATTGGCGGCTTTCCAAAATTTCACGGGCCACATTTTCATCCACGTCGGAAGCAATCACCACCGCACGGAAGGGCGCAATACCTTCGCCCTCGCGCACTTTTTCATCAATACTAATCTCGTCTACCCGCCCTGAAGCATCAGCAATGGCACGGGTAGCAGGCACATCTACCAATGCAGATAGACGATTGTAAATTTGCAGCACCTCGTCCAGATCGTCGGGCAGCAGAGCCGGGGTAACGGTGACCAAAAAGGCGGCGTCGTTAAGGGCCAATGGTTGACCGTTGCGGTCATAAATTTTGCCACGCGGTGCTGCAAGGGGCAGGGTCTGGAAACGATTTTCGTCAGCATCGGCCCGGAAGGAGGCCCCTTGAATAAACTGCAGTTGCCATGTCCGCAGCACGAGCACAATGAGCATAGCCACCACCGCACCCCGAAAGAAGTGCAGTCGCCAACCTTGAAAGGGCAAAAGAACTCGATTCATCGAAATTTCAGGCGTGGATACCCCTGCATTTAGGCATGGGGAGGAAGCGCCTTACTCCTTTCTGATTTTATGCGCCAACTGGCGGTGGTTAAGATAATGCAGTCTTCAGGTTTAGCTTTTTGACACACACGCTGACCCGAATCCATATCGTGCAGGCTAATACGGCTCTTGTTTGACCCACCCACATAACACAGACCGTACTTGGGATGTTTGATCCATGTCCCGCGTTTGATGCCCATGCTCAACGTGCCACCATAAGGACGTCGTTCTCCGCCTTTGGCAAATTGGAGGGCATGAAGTTGCCGCCGATGGAAGCGTAGCGGAATGATGCAGAGTATGGCGGGATTGTCTACGTCAGTGTGACCGCCGACAGCCGAATTTGCCAAAACCCAACTATCCACACAATGGGCTTCAAATTGATCGGACATTTTGTTTTTAGACTTTTTCAAGCCCAACTTATCCCGCAGTTGTTTAGTTTCGTAGCCTTGCACGGTTTGTACTTCCGCGATTTGCCCCAGTTCAGCATAGAACCACTGCTTGCCCACTTCCAGCGGCGAAAAACTGCTGTTCCAGCGACGTTGGCCTTGTTTGGTCGTGGCTTTAATGTTCTCCACCACAAACACTTGAATGGGATAATAGCGGGCTAACCAACGACACAAGCGCAACTTCCAGCCCCAACGTGCGCGGGTGCTAGAAGGGAGTTGAAACTGCCCTTGCCGACGATTAGGACGACAGGCACGATACCGGGTCTTGCGATTACGCCGTGAACGCCGCATCTGGGTACTGGTTTGCTCAACCTCTTTGACCCAAGTTACGGCATCGGCTTGGATATTGAGGTAGGTATGGGAGGCTGATTTGACCGTCAGCGCCTCTTTCTTGGAACCGGGGTCAATCCCGACAGCAATCGGTTGGGTGTAACCCTCCTCACGGTCAAGCAATTTGATGTAGAACAAACCTCGATCAAAACGCCGCACGGCTCGTCCTTTGGCAATGAGTTTGTTGGCTCGCTTGTGGGTCGTGGGCATCAGGGGTTTTCCTGTACTACCTACCACTGGGACAAATTGTTGGGACATTTAGGACTCCTTACAGTATTTAACGTCTCTACAGACAAAACAACTGATCCCTTCGCCACTGACCGTCACAGGAAAGGCAGACTAGGGAGGCATCCGCCCTCTGTTGTGAGCTACCACGCTCAGACGGCTAGTTACTGACTGGCTAGTCAACACTTGCGTTGTGGGTTGCCGATTGGTCTTCGCTCACCACAAGCCCCTGCCTTTAGGCATCGGGTTGTTGACACCACTACCTCACTTTAGCCCCCAACCATTTTTTGTCTATCGCAACATCGAGCCGCGCTGTGGACGTAGGAAATTATTGATCCCGCCAATCAGCCGAAAGACAATTAAAATCCCGGCAAAGTTCATCACTGCGCCGGGTAGGATGATGTACCACAAGCCGTTCAAAAAAGGCACATCCCAACCCGCCAGTCGGTGAAAACCAAAACTCATCAGACCATAGACATAACTTGCCACCAAAACGGTGGGGGGAGGAATGGCGATGTTGTGCCAATTGAGTTTGGGAAAAATGCGGTCAATCGCAATCACGATCAGCACAAAGGCCACAGCGGAACTGCCTGTTGGCGTGATGGATAGCAGATCGCGCATCACGCCACCAATGACTGCCCAAGGAAGCGCATCTTCGAGATCGGCCACTAGTGCCCACGAGACAATTACCATCAACATCAGGCTGGGTGCCCCACCCCACAACCGAAATAACTGCATAAAGGTCGCATCTATGACGGCCACGATCATGAGAACCGGAAAGCCAATATAATAAATCGCCATGAATTAATTGGCTCCCGTCGTGTCGTCAAAAACCGAGAGGTCAACCGGCTCCCAGTTGGTGATAATCAAGACAAATTCAAGCCGCGAAAAATCCACCAAGCTGCGAATCGAGGCTTGTTGGAATAACTCATCGTCGCTAAGGCTGACCCCTGTCACCTGCCCGACGATGAGGTCAGCCGGAAAATTTTGGCCCTCACCGGAGGTCAATATAAGGTTGCCGACGCCGATTTGGGCATCGGGGTCAACAAACGTCAGCACAAGATCACCGGAGAGTGACCCGCGCACTGTGCCGACATCCCGGTTTGGATTTTGGATACGGGCATTGACGGCGCTGTTGGCATCGGTGATGAGCAGCACTTCACAGCCTGTCGCACTGACCTTGACCACACGCCCCACAAGCCCCAATTCGGTGACAACCGGATCGCCAGCAGCGACCCCGTCACGTGTGCCTTTATCTAAATGAAGAGTGCGGACAACGCCAGCAGTATCGCGCCCTATCACATCGGCGGTGACATACCGAAAATCTTCAGGCGTTTGGGTGGTGTAGTTGAGCAGAGCGACTAGGCGGTCATAATCACTGCGGATTTCGCGCAGTTCGGCGAGTTCGGCCTGATAATCAGCAAGGGCTTCTTCAAGTTCTCGGTTGCGGGTACGCAGTGAACGAATTTCGGCGATGTCGTCAGCGGCACTGTCAATTGACCCACTGAAGCCCCCTAAGATATTTTCCAAAAAAGTGAGCGGCGCACGACCCAAGCTTTCGGCTGGTGAGAGAGTCCCCAACAAACTGAGAATGACCAATGTAATTGAAATAAACAGGGCGCTGCCAATAGCCACTGTGCGCGGCGAACGATTCCCGATCAACCCAATAATTCCTTTTCCACCGAATTCGGAGAGGAATTATACCCCATCGTGTAAAGGGCGATGCGGCTGTCAGCCAAGAGGTGGCAATTCGCGGTCATAGTTGCCAAATCAGGCGGATTGTTTTACTCTCAGGCTTGGTATGCAATTTTGGTGAGGAATTGGATATGACCGAGCAGGGCATTACGGCACTAGGGGCAACGAATTTTAAATCACTGCGGGATGAATCGCGGATTGAAATACGCCCATTGACGATTTTAGCAGGGGCGAATAGTTCTGGTAAGTCAAGTATTATACAACCATTGTTGTTGCTGAAACAGACCCTTGAGGCGACATATGACCCCGGCGCGTTGCTAATTAACGGCCCCAATGTGCGATTTACAGGTGTTCGACAACTAATTTGGAAATCTGGCAGATCCAATTTCGGTAATATTGAGTTTTGGATTGAGCTTGAGCAGAATAAAAACATTTCAAACCTGTTTCGTTTCCCTAAAAATGTTCAAAGAAGAGAAATAGAACTGATAGAAACGATTTATGAGGAAGTCAACCCAGATAACCCAGATAAACCGCGATTTATGCCCTTGAAGCCCGACTTAACTTCCGATGAAATTTCACAACAGCCCATTTCATATGTTATTAATGCTGATATGTTTTACCGTAGGAGAGGTTTTGAGAACATTCTCAGTTGGCATGTTGCTCAAGAGAGATGCTTTTTCAAACTGGAGCTAGTGAATGACAAAGGTGACAAAATTTTCACTATTTCTCCCATGCCAGAGACACCTCTAGAAGAATGTATTCGTTTAGTTATTCATGTGCCGGGTTTAAGAGGTAATCCAGAGCGGACCTATAAAACGACAGCAGCGACTGGGCCAATGTTTCCCGGTACGTTTGAGCCATATGTTGCTAGTATTATCAGCCGATGGCAAATTGACCAAGACAACAGGCTTGATAAATTAGGCAGCCTGTTGGAAATACTGGGTTTAACCAATAGAGTCAGTGCCAAACGTATTGATGATACCCAAGTCGAATTGCAGGTTGGACGACTGCCACTTGGCGCAAAGGGTGGCCCACGAGATATGGTCAGTATTGCCGATGTCGGTTTTGGGGTGTCCCAAGTTTTGCCTGTACTGGTTGCATTGTTGGCAGCCGAGCCGGGCCAATTGGTTTATTTGGAACAGCCCGAAATTCACTTACATCCCCGTGCTCAAGTCGCCCTTGCCCAAGTTTTAGCCGACGCTGCTAATCGGGGGGTTCGGGTAGTTGCTGAAACCCACAGTGACTTGTTGCTGCTCGGTGTGCAGACATTGGTTGCCGAGGGCAAGCTAGCGCCCGAAAAAGTGAAATTGCACTGGTTCTCACGCGGGGATGATGGTGCAACCACCATTTCAAGCCGGGATTTGGATGAAACTGGGAGTTATGGCGACTGGCCCGAAGATTTTGGCGAAACCACCCTAACGGCCCAAAGTCATTTTATGGACGCGGCGGAAGCACACCAACCGGAGAATTAGTGTGACCGTCAAAAATCGAAAACGGTTGGTCATTGATGCCTCGGTTGCACGGGCCGCTGGTGGAACAGAAAAGCTGCATCCTGATTCAAAACTCTGCCGGGAGTTTTTACTTGAAGTGTTGAAATTATGCCACAGCATGATTTTGACGCCTGAAATTACTGTGGAATGGGACAAACATCAATCACGCTATGTTTCAACTTGGCGCGTCAATATGGCACGACGCGGGAAAATCATTCATCGCAAGGCTGAGGATGTGCTAAACGAGGATTTGCGGCAGGCAATTGAGGAAACCGTCACCGATGAGGCCATTCTCAAAATCATTATGAAAGATATTCGGCTGATTGAGGCAGCTTTGGCAGCAGATTTCACAATTGCCTCATGTGATAATCGGGTTAGGCAGCATTTGATGAATGTGGCCCAAGTGCTTGATGACCTTGAGCATATTGTATGGATAAACCCAACAATCGAAGGCGAAGGTTGTGTAACGTGGCTTCGGCAAGGCGCACCCGCCGAAGCAAAACGCTGTCTTGGCTACCGAGACGAACTCTAACTATTCACACGGATAGGGCACACACGAGGCTTTACGCCATGTATGGTCATCATCGGGATAGAGTGGACAGTCAAGACACAGCACGACCAGATTGCTGCCCATTGAAACCTCGGCGGTGACATTAAAGCGCTGTTTATTATCTCCCCCCAGCGGCTTGCCATTCACCCACGCCTTGCCTTGCAGAGGTTCGGCAAATTCTAACCACCATGTACTGCATTCATCATTAGCGGGCATGTCAAAGGTTTGTCGCAGCCAGACACAGCCCTCATCGCTAACCAATTCTTTGAGGGCTTCCCCTTTAAGGATGCTCAAAGTAGGCCACAGATGGTCATGCACCGATACTTGGCTGTAATCGGCACTACCGGGCACGTCCTGTCGCATAAAACGCCACTGGTCGTTGAGTTCAATCGGTTTCATCAGCTTCTATGTCTCCCGACCTACGGTTACTAGGGGTGAGCGCCGCTGCCATGACGCCCCAAAAAATAATTTGATGCGTAAAGATGACCCAATGATAATAATCATACCACCCAACCGCCAGCCATGCGCCAACTGCTCCCCATAAACAGGCGGCTTCGGGACTGAGCTTGCCTTCGCGCCATTGAATCCACAGCAGGCCCACTGCGAAGATGAAAACCCAACTAGTGAAGGCTACCCCAACGATTCCCAGTTCGGCGAGGATCAGATGATAGATATTATGGACGTTCGTGCCCTGCATGTCCAAATTGCGTGGGTCTTGGTCAATCAACTTTTGGCTTTCCCACGGGAAGTTGCCAATGCCAATGCCTGTCCAGCGATGGTCACGGAAAATCTCACGCGCCTGCTCAGTCAAAATCTCACGGGCAGCAATGCTGATGTCTTCGACAGAAGGCAAGCCTTCTTCGCCGTCGCCTGCGCGAGATTCGATGAGCGGACGGTAGCCGATGTAAAACACCCCGACGACGAGGGCCAACATAATTGCCAGCGCCACGATACCCCGCCAGCCGTCTCCCTTGAGATTACGGTTGATGAAAAATAGGCCGATGGTAACAATTAAACCCACTGCAAGACTGCCTATTCCCGAACGGCTGAAGGTCAGCAGCAGCCCCCAAACACCAATCGTTGTCACCCATGCGGCGGTGCGGCGCATTTCGGGTTTCAGCCACATCCACAGGCCCGCGATGATGCCAACCGCCAACCCCCCGGCTAGTGGATTGGGGTGGGAGGTGAGACCATAGGCCCGTAGGAAGCGCACCCCATCGGCTTGCACCACAGGTACACCAGAGGCATCAGGGCTGCGGCGATATTCCACCAAATCGAGGCCGATTTTGAGCCAATGTTGATCCAACCATCCCAGATTGACCTCATGCTGCAAAGCTGATTGGGTTATGGCGATAGCGGCATGGAAGATTGTCCCTCCGACAAGGGCTGTCGCCACCCAACGCGGTTGGGGGCCATTACACGTCACAATCAGGGCAAAAATCGTCACCAACATCCATTGAATCGCCTGCGAATTGGCAATCCCTTTTTGGTCGGCCCACCCAACCGACAGACGGATATACAACGAAAGCAGTACCAACCCTGCCGCCCACCAAATGCGCCCATCCAAAACCAGTTCACGCAGGCCCTTGAACATCGTCAAAACCCATAGACAAGCCAAGATGGCGACCAAGTACACCAGCGTAAAGCGGATGTAGTAGACCGACAGATATTCTTGGGTATTGGAGGGATAGCTTAGTCGTTCGCGGAAAAAGTCAGGTACCCATTTGGCATAGGCCCAACGGGGCCGCCACCACCATGTCGCGCTGAAAAAGATAAACAAAATCAGACCGTGCATGGCATAGGTCAAATATTGCGTCCAACGTTGCCAGAGAAGGGGTGTGGATGATGGGTTCATTGAGAATGATTTACGATGATTACTCAATATAAAATCGCGGGGATAAATCCGCCGCGCTGAAACTGGGTTGAATGAAAATTTGTCGCTAATCACATTGGAGGCAAGTATACTTTGGAGTTGAATTGTTTGCCGCAACATGAGAAATCGTAGACGCCATGATGAAACACCTCCGCAGCCTACCTAATTTGTTATCCGACCATCTGCGTACCCTGCCACTGTTGGTGCTGTATTTGACGGACGGGTGTAACAGCAAATGCGCCATGTGTGATATTTGGAAAGCGCCGCGCCGCAACATGGATATGGGGTTGGTCGAACGCTTGGCAATATCTAGCCAAAAATTAGGCGCACAGTTGATTTTGCTGTCGGGTGGGGAAGCCATGCAGCATCCCGAATGGCCCGCGATTGCCCAACAATTTCGAGCGGCGGGGTCAAAAATTTGGCTACTGACGAACGGCCTTTTGCTGCGGAAACAAGCCGAGGAGGTCATCGCTCATGTGGACATGCTGACAGTCAGTTTGGACGCGGCGACCCCCGACCTGTATGAAAAAATACGCGGGGTGGATGGGCTGAATCTCATCTTGGAGGGGATGCAAATTGTGAGCAAGGCGGGCATCCCGATCAGTACCCGCACGACCTTGATGCGGGCCAATTTCCGCCAGATGCCTCAGATTGTGGATATAGCATTGGGGGCCGGGGTGCGACAGGTCAGTTTTTTGGCGGTGGATACGGTCAACCCCTATGCCTTTGGCCCACGTTTTGAGGATGTCATCCCGCTGAATATGCCCGTCAACGAATTTGGTGGATTGACGGCGGAAGATTTGCCCGAATTCGCGGCGATATTGGATGAATTGGAGCGTACCCATGCTGCCCATTTTGCCGATGGTCGCATTGCCGAAAGCCCTGCCAAGCTGCGCCGCTTGTATGATTATTTTGCCGAGCCGTTGGGGTTGGGCGAATTTGAAGGGCCGCGCTGTAATGCTCCGCATATTTCGGCGGTAGTCAATTGGGATGGACGCCTGCAGCCCTGCTATTTTTTGCCGTCATGGGGCAAATTGAATGGCGATGGCGTTGAACTAGAGGATGCCCTCAACGATCCAACGGCGGTGGCCCTGCGGATGGCTTATCGGACTGGCGAACGGGCCGAATGTGCGCGGTGTGTCTGCCCCTTGTATCGTGGGCCGAGGGCGCTGTTACGCGGGTTCTAATTAACGGGTATGGTCGCGGTGACAGGCAGACGATCCCCCGTCGTTGGATTATATAGACCGACCAGCACCGATAAACATTCCGGCGGGTAGATGCCATCGGGGATAATAAAATAGCGGAAGTCCTGCCAGCGTTCGCCGGATTGCCACATTGCCAGCGGATACAAACGACCCACGGGCGGGCCATCGGCATCGGTGGCAAGGCGCTCATCACACATCAGATGTACAAAAATTTCCAGCGGTTCGGTGGGGGGTATTTGTACTTGCCAGACCAGTTCCAAGCGGAAAATATTCTTGTCGGTGGCCTCGCTCAATATCTCGTCTGGCCCGATTTGCAGTGATTCCAAAATGACACCGTTGCCAAAATCCGCTGCCGGGGTGGTTGGAAGCGGCGCATTTTCCAGATGGATGCCTGCGAGGGGCGCGAATAGTTCCCCGCCGATTTGCCGACTGACCAGCACACGATCATAGGTAGAAAGACTGGTGCGATCTAATCCAGCAGCCTCGACCTGATAAATCCGTGTGGTGGCAGGGATGATGTCATCGGCACGGGCGACATGCGCGATGGCGCTGGTCGGGAAATGAGCATCATTCAGGCGCAAAAAGTCGGTCAGGCTCACGAAATCGGGCAGATAGACACTGCCTTCTGCACCTAACAAAAAGGTCGGCTTGCGCGGGGCGAGATAGGCGGGTGGATTGACCACCAATAACGATTGATTTTCGACGGCGGCGGTATCGGCGATTTCCTGATAGTAGTCATTCAGTAGGTGGTGTTCATCAAGCCGATTTTGGATAAAGGGTAGGGCGATCATCAATGCGATGGCTATTCCGGTTATGCCAACAATGGGTTGCAGCAAACGTGGGGCAATACGCGGGAGGGGGGTGGTTAATAATCCGGCCCATGCCCATGCGATGCCTACCGACGCCAGATAATGCAGGCGGGGGTTACTCAAAAGGTAGCTGACATCCAAAAATAACCATGCGGGCAGCATCGCCAGCGGAATCCAGACGAGGCCAAGACGGGCAAGGTGGGTTGGTTCAACGGACGCGGGTGGTGGGGTATCATCATCGCCGTCGTGGACGGGCCAACGATGCTGCATATAAAACCATAGGCCAAAAATCGCAAGGGCGACACATCCACTGACCCATGCTAATGCCGTGCCGCTTTGGGGGTCGAGAAACATGCGAAATAGGGCCGCCAGCGGAAAACCAATTGCCTGTAAGGTCTGGCCGATTTTGACATCCAGCGCGGCGGTTTTGATTCCGGTTGAGTCGTTATCGAGTGGAATGATTTGCCAGATGAAACCGTAGAGCAGAGCGAAAAGAACAATCGGGGCAAGGGCGATCCATAAACGATTCTGGCGCAACCGAGATATTTGAAAATCGGCGCGGCGGATGGGCAGCATATCGGGATGGGCGGTCAAGACGATGAGACCAATCAGCGCTGGGGCGACAATGCCGTTTTCATGACTGAAGATGGCCCAAAACGCCACAACCCATGCCAAAATTAATTTCCAATGTTGGGGATGGTCGAGCCATGCCAAAATGAGATAGGCCGATGCTAAAAAACCAAACGTCAGCCAGAGGTGAAATTGGGCCGGGGTGGGGATGACCGTTTGATAGCTAAAGGGGAAAGTGACAAACAGCAGTCCGGCAAAAAATCCAGCTTGGCGCGAATGGCTGAGACGATGGGCAAGTGCAGACACTAAAACGGCGTTGATGAGATGCAGCCCAACGGAAAGGGCGTGTAGGGCGGTGGCGTTGTGCCCCAAGATTTCCCACGCGGTAAAGGCGGCGGGGCGATAGAACGGGAAACCGCTCGAGCTCAGCCAATATTCACCGCCCAAATGGGTATCCAGCCAAAGCATGTGGGGGATGTCGTCCCAGAACAGCATCAAATTGAGGGCAGGGCGATAGAGCAGAAACCCCACTACCATAATCAGCAGCGGGGCGACGGATTCTAAGAGGAGGTGGGCGAGCCGTTTAGTTGCTGACGCCATAGAGGGCACGGTAGGTGTCGTATTGTTCATAGATGCGCGTGACATAGGTGCGCGTCTCATCAAAGGTGATAGTCTGCACAAATTTGTCTAAATCCGGGCCGGCGATGGACAGCCATTCTTGAGCATTGCCGGGGCCGCCGTTATAGCCTGCCAGTGCCGCGTAGGGCACATTGTCTACCAAGCCGAGCGTCCAATCCAAATAGTAGGTGCCAAACTCGACATTGACATAGGGCCGATAGACATCGCTGTTGGTGTAATTGGGCCAGTTGAGTTGGGCAGCGATGTCAGCGCCAGTGTCGGGAATAATCTGCATGAGACCCTGTGCGGCGGCGGTGCTGGTAGCGAAACTTTGGAACAGGCTTTCTTGACGAATCAGACTGAAAACCAAGAGTGGGTCAAGATTATACTTTTCGGTGGCAGGCAGCACTAAATCAGCATAGTGGATGGGGTAGCGCAGACGGGCGATATAACCGGGGGCGTCTAACGTATCCACCCCGGCGTTAATCAGCAAAATGGCGGCGGCTTCAATCGAGGAGCGATAGAGGCCGATTTCCGCAAAATAATGGGCCAATTGATAGGTCGCCAGCGGGTCGGCTTCGTAGCTTTCACGCAGGGTATCAAATTCGGTACGCGCATCATCAAACACCGCCAATGCCCACAATTCACGCCCTCGAATCATATGCGGGTCGTTTTCAAGGACTTGGCTAAGGGGGTAGAGCGGCCCTTCTTGCTGAATGCCAAATGTCGTTCGCATCCAATCTTCGGCTTTGGCAATTTCCTGTGCCTCATCAAACTCAAATTGATAGCTGGTAGGTGGGGTAAAGGGTTCTTTGCCTGCGAGGATGTCTTGGGCACGCAGGCTGTAATAACCACCGGGGTCGGCTTGGGATGCGCCTAAAAATGATTGTTCAGCGAGGTCGGCTTGGCCCTGATCGCGGTAGAGCCGCCCCAACCACAAAAAGGCCAATGCTTTATTTTCGCCTGTCCCCGTATTTGCCAACTGGGTATAGAGGGCTTGGGCTTGTTGGGTCTGACCTAAGTTTAAGGCGAGTGAGGCAGCAATTAAAAGGCCGTCTTGTGCCCATTCGTCACCGGGGTAGGTTTTGCCCAATTGGTCAAACATTTGCAGGGCACGCTGATTATCATTGAGTTGGGTGGCGTAAATATAGCCGGATCGCCACAGGGCTTCGGGGGCTTGCGGGCTGGCCGGGCTGACGGTGGGTAGCTGACTGTAATGCGATGCCGCGCCGATAAAATTGCCCTGCAAAAACAGCGTGCGGCCTTGTTCCAACCACGCCACCCCAAAGAGTGGGTCAGTGGGATAGTTGGTGGTAATGGTTTGTAGGGTCGTAAAGGCGGCGTCGAAATTACCCAAACCACGATAGGCCTGCCCCAACAATAACAGGGCATCGGTGGGCATGGTGTAAACCGTCGTGCTGTAATCATTGAGGACGGTGATCACATCCCCATAATCTTCGGCGGCAAAGCTGATCTGGGCACGTTCAAGCGGGTCAATTTCATAACCTGCTGCCAAAAGGGTCTGCATAGCTTGATAGCCGTAGATGGTCGAGGGGTAGTCGTTAAAAATGCGCTGTAACCGAGTGTAAGCGGCCACTGTATTGCCCGCCTGCAATTCCAACGCGGCGGCTTGCGATTCAATGCTGGCCCGATATCCGCCGTTTTGGGCGATTTGCAAGATTTCGTCGTATTGGGCAACGGCCTCGGTCAATAAACCTTGATTCACATACGTCGCGGCGATGCGTTCGCGCAAAACCAAGAGGGGTACAAGAGTGCGCGTGGCATCGGCGGCAGCGAGGTAATTTTCAAAGGCTTGGGTGGGGAGATTTAGGGCAAGATAGGCATCGCCAATACGTTCATAGGCGTAGCTGTCAATTAGGCCGGGGCGCAGGGACAAGTATTTTTGAAAATCGGTGATGGCAGCTTCCCAACTGCCGATGCCCAAATTGGCATCCCCACGCTGGAAATAGGCTTGGGCGATACGGGAGTCGTCGGGGAACTGCTGAATAAATTCGCTGAAGGCGATAAAGGCTTGGTCGAAATAGCCTTCCCGCAAATTGGCCTGCCCCAACCCATAATAGGCCGAGGCACGAAGGTCGCTGGTAACAAATTCCTGATTGACCACCGTTTGGTACTGCTTGACCGCTTCCTCATAGTTGCCATTAAACAGGGCGCTTTCGGCGGCGGTAATGGCGTCTTCCGGCGGTAGGGTGGGCAGGGCAACGGGTTCGGGGGTCGGCGTGAAATCGGGTGTGGCGGTGATGTAGATTGGCCCGCCTGTGCCTTCCGGGGTGGCAGTGACAATAATCGGTTCAGGTGTACCGGTAAGGTTGCATCCCAAAGCCGCGGCAAGGGCGATCAAAATCAGTGGGTAGGGGGAAGGTGTTTTCAGTCGCATGGTGGCAGATTATGACGTAGGCAGGCGCTTGGGTCAACCCAAATCCTCATGGCGTCAAAGGAAGGTAGTGCTTCCGTTGGGAGGATTGCCCGATAGACGATTGGCGTGCGCTAAGGTAACATGGAAGTAAACAGCGATAGGTTAGAATCTTCAACATATGGCTTTGATTCGGTGTATTTAAGAAATCAGCAATTTGGGAAACGGCTTGACGCTTAGGACAACATATGGAACTGCAACTCTTTGATACCTATACCCGCACGGTACGCCCTTTTGAACCTCTGCATCCGCCAGAAGTGGGTCTGTATACATGCGGCCCAACGGTGTACGACTATGCCCATATCGGCAATCTCCGCACCTATATCTTCGAGGATATTCTCAAGCGGGTATTGGAATATAACGGCTATCGCGTGCGGCATGTGATGAACATTACCGACGTGGGCCATCTGACCTCGGATGCGGATACGGGCGAGGACAAGATGGAAAAAGGCTCACGGCGCACGGGCAAAACCGCGTGGGACATCGCTGCCGAATATACTCGCGCTTTTCAGAGCGATTTGAATCACCTCAATATCGAAGATCCCACGATTTGGTGCCGGGCCACTGACCATATTGAAGAACAGATTGAGGCGATTGAGACAATTGCCGCCAATGGCTATACCTATCGCACCTCGGATGGCATCTATTTTGACACCTCCAAGCTGCCGGATTATGGCTATATCGGGCGGTTGGATATTGAGGGGCAAAAAGCCGGGGCACGGGTGGATATGGGCGAAAAGCGCAACCCCACCGACTTCGCCCTGTGGAAATTTAGCACGCCGGATGTCAGACGCCAGATGGAATGGGACAGTCCATGGGGGGTGGGTTTCCCCGGATGGCATATTGAATGTACGGCGATGGCGGCGAAGTACCTCGGTGAATATTTTGACATTCACTGCGGGGGTGAAGACCATATCACGGTTCATCATCCCAACGAGATTGCTCAATCGGAGGCGTGTTTTAATACCCGTCTGGCTAATTTTTGGATGCACGGCTATTTCCTGCAACTAGATGACAGCAAAATGTCGAAATCCAGCGGCGAATTTTTGCGGATTCAGACCCTGATTGATAAGGGCTATGATCCACTGGCCTACCGATTTTTCTGCCTCGGCGCTCACTATCGGGCCAAATTGACGTTTAGTTGGGATAGCCTTGATGCGGCGGTGACGGCTTTGCAGCGGTTGCGCCAAGCGTCGTATGAATGGGGCGAACCCGGCGACACGGTTGACCCCGACTATCAGGCGCGGTTTTTGGAGCATATCAACAATGATTTGAATATGCCGCGTGTGCTGGCGCTGGTGTGGGAAATGGTCAAAAGCGACTTGCCACCCCAAATCAAAAAAGCCACATTGCTCGACTTTGACCGCGTGATGGGCCTGCAATTAGCGACATGGCAACCGACGGTTGAAGTCATCCCTGATGAAATTTTGGTGATGGTCGAACAACGTCAAATAGCCCGCGCTGAAAAACGCTGGAAAGACGCCGATGCCCTACGTGATGCGGTAACGGGGGCAGGGTACGAAATTGAGGATACCGCCCAAGGGCCGCGTGTTCGGGTGAAAGCGAGTAAGGCTTAGTCAGGTATCGGGATGGCTGCCAACTTTCAGCATTGACGAACACCTGTTAGAATCAGGGTATTATTGAATGATACACGGTCAGGGTTCATGACAGACGCGACGGCAAAAAAATGGCTGACATTGGCACAGGCGGCAGAGGTACTCGGCATCCATCCGACGACCCTGCGGCGTTGGGCTGATAATGGCAGCATCCCGGTTTATATTACCCCCGGTGGACATCGCCGATTTTTGGAATCGGATGTAGTGGTGTTTGTCAAACATCAGGAACAACAGATTACACCCAATAACCAACAAGCATGGGTGAGTTATGCGTTGGTTGAAACTCGTCATCGCCTGCAAACCAGCTTACCCCCCTCCGGGCTGACGGCGTTTGATGGCGAACAGCGCGAAGAACAACGCGAACTGGGCAAACGCCTACTGGGTCTCATCATGCAGCATATCGCCATGCCGACGGATGATGACAGCCTGCTGATTGAGGCCCAAAGTATCGCGGTGCGTTATGCCCAAAATAGTATCGCCAATCACCTTTCGGTGCGTGATGGCTTGGAAATCGTCATGTTTTTCCGTGACAGCTTGACCGAAGCCGCAATGCAAATGCCACAGGTGGCCCAACTTGACCACGAGGCCCAGATTCGACTATTGCGCAAGATCAACCAGATTTTTAACACGATTCAACTGGCGCTGGTTGAATATTTTCATGAACAACTTCCCCCCGGCCAACAACCCTGAATTTTGGTGGAGCAAATCTTCTAATGGGTAAAAAACAGTTCATTTGGGTAATCATTGCTTTGCTTGCTATTGTGATTCCAAAGTTTCAGGTACAGGCTCAGGATGATACGCAGGTGAGGTTGGATGCGCTGACGACGGCTTACCAAAACACGGCGGCGGTGTCCAGCTATATGGCGCAGTGGGACAGTCTGACCTCGCAAAGTACCCAATTGGTGCAAGGTGATACGGTCTATATCATCTCGACGGAAATCGTAGAGTCCCAAACGGCACAAATTGATGGAGCAAGTACAAGTTCCTCGCTGACTCAGGTCATCACACAAGGCCAGATCGTTTTGACCGAACCGCTGGGATCGGGAGCACCCCTGCCTGACATGGAGTTGACACCCCAGCTAGAATTGGCGGCGTCCGTAGTTTCGATTGATGGCGACGTATTTATCAATTTGGATAAGACCGCACCAGAGTATCGGGCTGGGTTGCCGGAGGGGTGGCAAGAAGTTTTGGATGGGATGGCATTGGGAGGTAACGGCACGGTGTCGCTGACTGATGTGGCGACCTCGATAAGCCATGTTCGCCTCAATAGTATATCCGCACTGCTCAATTCAACAGTCGTCAAGTCGGCGGAATTGCTACCTGATGATGAATTAGAAGGCCAGACTATGAACCATTATTTGCTAACGCTCAATGCGGCGGAAGCAATGGCAGCGTTGGGGCAAGACGCCTCGGCACTGCTAGGCGATTTGGAATTATCCGAGGAGGCAGTAAGTGCCTTGCTTGAAGGTGCGGTCTATAAGTTGGAAGTATGGGTCGGCGCGGATGACCAGACGGTGTATCGCCAAACGATGACCCTTAGTCTCGAAAGCGCGTTGGACAGCAAAACCTTTGGCAGCGATTTGGGTGGGGCGGCAGTCACGATTACGCATTATCAGTCAGAGACGCTGACGCTGAGTGATCTAAATGCTGAATTCGACATTGAAATGCCGCTCGTCGAAGAAGGAGTGGGTTAACATGCTGTACAAGTTCATTCGCCCTCTCATTCTAGCCCTAGTTGCACTCGGTTTGTTGAATACACCACATATGATCGGGCTGGCACAAGACGACGGTCTTTCTCGGCAAGAACAGGCGGCCCTGCGTGAAATTTTGGCGGCGTATGAGCGGACCCGCAATTGGAATACTTATTCGGCGCAGTCGGGTGAAAACAGTCAATTGGCTCTCAGTTTGGCGGTGGGGGATGCCGACCCGTATACGTTGAACGACAACACACGTCGTACTGTAGATTCGGTTTATGATGTGCCCAACAGCGCCGTGCAAACGGAATTGGGCCAGACCCGCACCATCCGCGAATTGGAAGGCCGCCAGACCATTAACAACGTCACGGTGCAGGCCGATTTTCAGATCGTGGGGATTAGCGGCATTGTGTATGTACAGGGGGATCGCATATCCTCCCCAGATGATGGGCGCAATCTTGAACTCAATGATTTCACCCCGATTAACGCAGCGGTGACGGCAGATTTGGCCTCGGCGGAAGTAGCGAATTTGGAATCACATGTGGATGCCAAAGAATTGATTGCGCTGCGGGCCACCAATGAATTGTTGGAAACGGCGACGGCTGTCGAAGATTTGGGTGAAGTCACCCTGCGACAATATCCCAATCCCGTGCAGGTTTATACGATCACGGTTGACCCGCTGGTGGGGATTGAAGTGTTGGATATTGATGTTGAAAGCATTCTCGCCAATCCTCATTTGGCAAATCTTGACCGGGCGGCGTTTTTTGACCATCTGGCTACTGACAGCAGCCTGACCATCACTGTCTTTTTGGACGCGGAAGATGGAGGGTTGGTGGGGGAGCAGTTGGTATTAGAGGTAGAAATCAGCCTTTCGGAGACGGATGGTCTCAATGTGACACGTGGCACATCCGCCGAGTTTACCTTGGCGCTGAGTTTTGAAAGTTCCGTGTTGTATTTTGCGATTAACGAAGCGGTGACGATTAACGACCCCGGCGCGGCGCGGTAGACGATAAGGAATACCATTCGGATTACACGGGGCTAAAGCCGCTGTGCTGAATCTAGGGTGAAAGACAAACCATCAAGCTAGAATTTGCGAAGTTGAATCTCCAAGACGGCTTAATCAACAAAGGATATCCCATCAATGGACAAAGCCAATCTGGTAGAAAAATTCACATTGTTTAACGACCACTGGTCGCCACGCATCATTGCCGAGGCGAATGGGCAGTATGTCAAATTAGCGAAGGTCGAGGGCGAATTTGTTTGGCACGCCCATGAACACGAGGATGAGATATTTTTTGTCGTCAGCGGTAAGCTGATTATTCAGATGCGGGATCGCACTGTCGAACTGAATCCGGGGGAATTGTTCGTAGTGCCCAAAGGTGTTGAGCATAACCCCTATGCGCCTGTGGAAACCCACATCATGCTGATTGAACCCAAACAAACTACCCATACAGGCGATGTGGAAACCGAACGCACAGTAGCGGTTGAAGACCAACTTTGGGTTTAAGGTTTCTAAGATTCCATAAAGGGCGACCCGTTTGTGAATCGCCCTTTTTTATTGGCTACATACGTTCGGGGGCGGTCATGCCCATGAGGGTTAGGACACGCTTAAAGACAATCTTGGCGGCGCGATACATTTTTAGTCGGGCTTTGGCGACATCTTCCGGCACTTCGCTGTGCAGCACGCGGATTTCATCGTAAAGCGGGTGGAAGGCCCGCGCCAAATCCAATGCCCAAAACGCTATTTGATGGGGGGCGAGGTTGTCATGGGCAAAGACCAATTGATCGGGAAATTCCAACATCTTCAAAATGAAGGCCGTTTCGGATTCCCCCAACAGCGATAAATCGGCGTCCTTGTCCCAGTCATTGGGATAGCCACGCTCCTCGACTTGGCGCAAAATCCCGGCGCAGCGCACATGGGCATTTTGGATATAAAACACCGGATTTTCATTCGATGCCTTGACCGCCAAATCGAGGTCAAAATTGATGGTGGCGTCGGTGCTGCGGTTGAGCATGAAATAGCGCACGGCGTCCGGCCCGATCTCATCAATCAAATCATCGAGCGCCACAATTTCACCTTTACGGGTACTCATGCCGACAGCCTCACCCTCACGCATAAGGTGTACCCACTGGGTTAGGACAACCTTCACCTTAGTGGCATCGTAGCCTAGTGCTTGCAGACCACGATTGACAGTTTGGGCTTCGGTGAAGTGGTCAGAGCCAAAAATATCAATACACAGGTCGAAGCCGCGCCCTAGCTTGTTGACATGATAGGCGATGTCGGGCAGTACATAAGTCGGCTCACCGTTGCTGCGGATGATGATACGGTCTTCATCGTCGCCAAATTCGGTACTCTTGAACCACAGAGCCGGGGCAAGGTTTTTAGCTTTAGCCGCTGCTACATCTTCTTCCGATGCACCATGACGGGTTGGCGAATAATAGAGATAGCCCCGTTTTTCCAACTCGGCACGTACCTGCTCAATCGGTTCACCATAGAGGCTCAATTCTGGGAAAAATAGATCAAAGCGGATACCGATACGATCAAGGGTATGCTCGATGCTGCGGAAGATTTCCTGCTCGGCATATTCCTTAAAGACCGACCAATCGGCATCTTTCCACTCACCGCCTTTTTCACCTGCCAACTTTTGGCCCATGTCGCGGTGATAATCACCTTCATAGCCACCTTTGGGCAGTTCGGCCTCAATACCCAATGCCTGCAAATAACGGGCCTGCAAACTTTGACCCAACAGGGTCATTTGGCGACCCCCGTTGTTGAAATAGTATTCGCGGTGAACATTCCAGCCGCACATTTCCATCAAACGGGCAATGCCATCCCCTACGACTGCCCCGCGTGTGCGTCCGACATGCAGCGGGCCGGTTGGGTTGGCACTGACAAATTCCACGTTGGCACGACGGTTCTTGCCAATATCCTGCTGAAAAATCCTGTCATCAGCCTTGATGATGGTGTGGATTTGTTCACGCACCCACTCCCGATTGAGCCAAAAATTAAGGAATCCGGGTGGGGCAACAATCACCTCGCGCAATAGGTCGTTTTTGGGCATGTGGTCAGCGATGGTTTGGGCAATATCCAGTGGCTTGAGGCCAAAGGTTTTGGCAAGGGCCATCGGCGCGGGGCAGGCATAATCACCCTGATCGGCTTTTTTGGGACGATTGATAGGGACGGCAATGGCATCGGCAGTGGGCAGTTTTCCGGCTTGTTGCGCGGCGGCAATGGCATCGCGGACAAAGCCTTCAATGCGTTGGGGAATGGGCGTAAAGGTCAACGCGGTAACTCCTAATGTCAGTCATAGAAATTGAGTTTTTTATTGTAGCATAGTGAGGCCGATTCAGGTATTTTGCACACGGCGAATACTACTCCACAGCGATAACCCCCCCACAATCAAAGGCAGCAGTATATAGGCCAGTATCAGCGGTGCAGCGAAATGGTTGAGTTGATCGGCTTCGGATAAGGGCACAGGCAGCCACATCCACAGCAGCATCAACTCCCAGTGCGGAAAAATCAGCAGGGGGAAAAAGCGGATCAGGCTGAAATCGGCGGCGGCGTAATGCAGCACAAAAAAGAGCATCCCGGACAGCAGCCGGAACAGCCCTTGCATAATCAACATCCACAAGTTCGCTTGGCGGATGTTGGGCGTGGTGGCGGAAATCAACAATCCGCCGCTCATGGTGACAAATAATTCCAATAGGGGCATCAACACGATCATAATACCTAATGCGCCTAGGGGGAGGGCGTCGGCGAACGAGAGGGTGACGTTATTGAGGTTGTAGCGTAGCAGACCGATAAATAGTGCAATCACCAAGCGGGAGACGAAAATTTGCAGCAGCACGGGGTGGGCTGTCCATAACAAGGCGGCAAATTTGCTAAAAATCAATTGATAGCGCGGCAGGGGCACGGTGCAGATGATGTCCCATGTGCCGTGTTCGACCTCGCCGGCAATGGCATGGGCCGCCATCCAGCGGGCATTGGTCAATAGGCGCAGGTAAAAACTTTCGGAAAGGAGCATCAATAGGGGGGCAATAAAGAGTAGGGGGATATAAACCATGAAACCGACAGTGACTTCATGCGAAATCAGCAGGATGAACGATATAATCAATAGGACGGGATTGAGGATCGAAAACAGCCGAACCAAGCGACGGCTGGTGGCAGCGATCCGGTAATCAAAAATGTTCAATTTGCGTAGTTCATTTGCCACAAGCGGGAAACGCGGGTGCGCCCATCCCGGCAGCCAATCGGGAATCCGGTTATACATCCCTTGAACCCCTATAGTGAGAGGATTTTTCAATTGAGTCTTAATTATACCCATTTGAGCCGTACCGTTTCTTTAGCCTTGCGACACCGACCTAAACTATATTCACTCACATTGGACGAACATGGTTGGGTTGCGGTGGAAGATTTGTTGCAGGCCCTTCGCAAACTGAGGCCGGAATGGGAACATCTCACCGAGGCCGATGTTGTAAAAATGAACGAACAGGCCAGCAAAAAACGCTACGAAATCGTGGATGGGCGGATTCGGGCGCTCTATGGGCATTCCACCAAGCAGAAAATCAAAAAAACACCCTCTGCCCCGTCACAAATTTTGTATCATGGCACAATCCATTCGGTGCTGGATGTGATTTTGAAAAAGGGTCTCAGGCCGATGAAACGCCAATATGTGCATTTTGCGACAGACCGCAAGATGGCAACAGAGGTGGCAAGTCGGAAAGGGGGCAAGGTCGTCATTTTAGAGATTTTGGCGGGTGACGCCTATCGTAATGGGGTGGCGTTTTATGTGGGAAATGAAAATGTGTGGCTGGCGGATTATGTGCCGCCAGAGTTTATTCGGGCCGAGGAGTAGCCGGGGAATTTGATTCCTCGGCTACAAAATCAATATCCAATAAATGGGCAGGGGCATTATTTCAGGCCAAGATGCCGACAGAGTTCACCTACCAAAATATCGTGATCGGCGACAAGTGGCGGGACATCATCAGGTAGGGCGGCCCAGTAAAAGCAAAATTCAAGTGGCTCAGAGTTGCCATCACTGCGATTGGTTTCCATGTGTGACCATGTTTCGGGTGGTTTATGGTCACAAGTCAGGTGGAAAAAATAGCGATGGTGGATTTCCTCACGACCATAGATAGCAAGGTCATGTTCAATCATGCCTAGAAATTCCACCATAACAAGGCCCTCTAAGCCTGTTTCCTCAAAGGCTTCGCGCATAACACCCTGTTCGGGAGTCTCATCTGGTTCAATTGAGCCAGCCGGAACTTGAATCCCCGCATCGGGATAATCGGCGTGTTCAAAGACCAACAGGCGATTTTGATGGGTGATATAGGCGAAGGCTTTGCGTCGAATCATCATTCCACCGCGACCACCGGATTACTCAAGCTGCCGACCCCCTCAATTTCGATTTCAACAGTATCACCGGGTTTAATCTCGGTGACACCTTCGGGAGTGCCTGTCAAAATCACGTCACCGGGTTCGAGGGTCATCGCCTGTGAAATAAATTCAATCAGCGTGGCGACATCAAAGACCATGTAGGAGGTATTGGAATTGATGATCTCCTCGCCATTCAGCCGCGCTTTGATGCCGAGATTGCCGGGATTTTCAATGTCGGTTACGATGAAAGGGCCAAGCGGACAGAAGGTGTCAAAGCCTTTGGCCCGCCCCCATTGCCCATCGGCCTTTTGCAAAACACGCGCCGAGACATCGTTGGCACAGGTATAACCCAGTACGTAATCGAGGGCATCCTCTTTTTTGATCCGTTTGGCGCGTTTGCCGATGATAACGGCGAGTTCGGCTTCCAAATCCACCCGTCCAATATCGGGGGGCAGTTCGATATTTTCGCCATAGGCAATCAAGGAGCTAGGCGGTTTGAGGAACAGCATTGGCGTTTTGGGCACGTCAACGGCGTGTTCGGCAGCATGGGCGGCATAGTTGCGGGCCACACACACAATTTTGCTGGGTTGGATGGGCGGGGCAAGTTGAATATCATCCAGTGCGCTGATTTCCGCTCCGGCGCGATAATTGCCCTGTAGATCGCCTTCGACACGATAGACGATGCCGTTTTGAATCATGCCAAGCTGAATGCCGTTGCTGGTGTAATACCGGAGAAGGGCCGTCGCCATAAAGTTGCTCCAATCCATTGTGAAGCCCTACCCCCGACCCCTCTCCCAACGCTTTGAGAGAGTGTTCTAGCCTATAGGGTTAAGGCGAAAAAGTGATGGAAAGTTTAATATTTTGCCATTGGTCTGTCCACTTTTGCCGAAAAAAGTTCAATGATGCCATCTGATCCAACCACGATGATCTGTCCGCAATTTTCGCAGACCCATTGATTGGCTTGAGGCATGAGATCGGTTTGGTCACAGGCAGGGCAGCACCAAATTTCCCCTAGCGGTTTGGCCGTGGCGGGTGGGGAATCGCCTGCTTTAAAGGCCCAGACCAGCGCATACCCGACCTGCCAGCGTTGAATCTCGACAAATTCAAAGCCGAGTGTTTCGATTAAATAGTGTTCAAAGCGTGAGTTGGTCATGGTTTTACCCGGCAAAAGTTTGGCTTCACGTCCCTGCCGATTGGACATCAAGACTACGCCGCCGGGGCGAGTGACCCGTTGGATTTCACGTAGGACGGCTTCGGGAGAGGGCATAAATTCAAGGGCTTCTAAGATGGTGACGGCCTCGAAGGTGTTATCGGGGAAAGGGAGGTGGTCGGCAGGGCAATGCAGGAGATAGGCGCGGTTGGCGTGGAGTTCGTATTGCAACTTGGCGGCGGCACGGGTCAACATCTGACGGCTGAGGTCAATGGCGACGATTTTGCCAGTGAAGGCAGGACGCTGAAATAATGTGACGGGTAGGCGGCCTGTACCTGTCGCAATATCTAAAATGAGGGCATTGGGGGTATCGAGGGCTTGCAGTAGGGGGCGACCCAGATAGGCGGTTTCATAGGCGGTTTCAAATTCTTTGGTGCGGTCATACCGATGGGCATAACGATCATACAGCCAAATGACCACGCGGCGACCTAAATAGACACCTTCCGTCGCGTTGATGAGCCACCAAAGGAGTAGTCCGACTAACCCGATTGAAACCAGCATACCAATAAACACGAGCGGCGTTCCCATGACGATTTGACCTGTACTCAGGGTGGGGTGATAATGTCTACAATCTTCGCATAGAAAATTGATTTTGACATTCTCTCAATCCGGAGTCGTGTCGTGGATAAGCAAACCAAAAAACTCATTCAGAAACTCGCTGACGCCGACCCGAAAGTGCGCTATAACGCAGTCATGGCACTTGGCAAAACCGGTGATATTTCGTTGATTGATGAATTAGATAAGGTCGCTACGCTGGATCAAAACCCCAAGGTGCGTGATCTTGCCTATAAAGCGGTACGTGCCCTGTCGGTGTTGCGACAGCGTCAAGAGGCCGAAGCCCGCCAGAAATTGATGAAAGCCGCCGATGATGATTATGAATGGCAGATGCTTTCCGGCGATATTAGCCGACAAGCGGGGCCAGTGGTCACAGAAATTAAATGGGATGATGAAGATATTTTAGATCTGCCCCCAGAACCGGATGAAGCACCAGCCCCCGCGCCTGAAAAAGAAGGTAGACGGGCCAAAAAAGCGCAACAGAAAGCTGCTCGGCGCGAACGTTCACGTGGTCGGGTATCCGGCTGTTTTCGTGTATTTATGTGGATGGCGGCGTGTTTTGCGCTGCTCGGTGCGACCATTGTGGCCTATAACGAAATCAATACCCCCGAAGATGCGGCCATCAATCGGGCGGATGCACTGTATAAGTTAAATGAATGGGCGCAAGACCATGCTCAAACCGCGCTGGCGTATCAAACCGCTTTAAATGCGGCGACGCTTGATTGTAAGACAGTACCCTCGGCAGAGGCGTATACTGTGCCGGAGCGCCCGAAATGGGTTGGCGATGTCAACGAGTATCATCAAGAAGGGCTAGACCCATTTTTTAACTTGATGGAAGAGATCGAAGAGGGTTTATATAACACACGCGGTCAAATTGAGATGGCGTGTTCCGGGAAAGATCAACTAAATAATACAGATTGGGCCATTGGGGACGCACAGGCCCAAGTGACCAGTACGCTTGCTGCCGTCCAACAGGCATTTGATTTATTGCTGTTTGAATGGCAGAAAATTCAACCACAATGGCCCACCCCCGAGGTCAGTTAGGTAGCCAATTTTTGGATTCGGGCTGGTCGGTGGGGGCGATGCTCAACAATAAACGGCTGCGGGCAGAATAATAGACGATGTATTCGCGGCCTGTGTTCATAGGGACTTCCGATGGGACGACAAATGGCGCAAAACTGTAGCTACCGATGATGAATGAGAATGGCATTTCGGGCCGATTCCGGGATGCCATTTTGATTTCCAACGGGCCGCGCTGCCACCGGACGGGCTTTTTGGAGAATGCTTCGGGCAAAAACATGCTGGCATTTGTCCATAAGACCCCGGCGAGGAAAAAGAAACTGAGAAACATCATGAAATAGAAGAAGTAACTCAGGATTCCGCCGCTAGGCCCACGCAAAATGAGGCCAACCCCGGTTGCCAGCATGGTGGCGGGGCAGATGAAGCCGATGCTTGAGATAAGGCCTGCTATCACGATGGGGGATCGCTGCAATTTGGTCAATTTACCTTGCCGATTCGTCGCTAATTTTTCAGCCATTTGTGAGGATGGCGTGTAGTGATAGGAGTGGTCGTCTTTTGGATTTTGGGTAGGATTCATCTCTCGTACATTTCTTTCTTGGATAAACAACGGCTCGGCTGTACAATAGCCGCGCTCTTAAGACTATAAACCCTGAAATAAGGAGGCGCAAACAGCGTGGTTAGTCCTTTAGACTGGCTGCTTGGCCTGTTTTCCCTAGACATTGGCATTGATCTCGGCACGGCGAACACATTGGTGAGTGTGCGCGGTAAAGGGATTGTGATTAACGAACCCTCATATGTCGCCATTGAAAAGAAAACGCGGCGACCCCTTTCATTTGGGCAGGAAGCCAAAGAAATGTCCGGTAAAGTGCCCAATAAAATCTTGGTGGTGCGTCCTTTGCGAGATGGCGTCATTAGCGAATTTGAAATTACTGAGGGGATGCTTGAATATTTTATTGGTAAGGCCCACCAACAAAGCTGGGTGCCCATTCCGCGTCCACGTGTGGTGGTCGGGATTCCCTCTGGCGTGACCGAAGTGGAAAAACGGGCCGTGTATGACGCCACCATGAGCGCCGGGGCACGCGAAGCCTTCTTGATTGAAGAACCCGTCGCGGCGGCAATTGGGGCCGGACTGCCGATTCAAGAGACACGCGGCAGCATGATTGTAGACATCGGCGGTGGGACAACCGAAGTGGCGGTGTTTTCGTTGGGAGGTATCGTCATCAGTCGCAGTATTCGCGTGGCGGGCGATGAAATGGACGAAGATATTGTCCAATATATGCGCTCCAAATATAACCTGCTGATTGGGGAGCGCACCGCCGAAAAAGTCAAAATCGAAATCGGCTCGGCCTTTCCGCTGTTGGAGGAACGTACCATGCTGGTGCGAGGTCGTAATCTGATTAGTGGCTTGCCGGAAGCGCGGGAAGTATCCTCGATTGAAATCCGCGAGGCTCTCTCTGGGTCAGTGGGTATTTTGGTGGATACGATTCGGGATGCCCTCGATGAAACCCCGCCAGAATTGGTCGCCGACCTGATGGAATCCGGAATTTGTCTTGCCGGGGGTGGTTCGCAATTGAAAGGGTTGACCGAGCGCGTGGCCGATGAAGTCAACGTGCGGGTGTGGCTGGCGGAAGATGCCATGACCTGTGTGGCGCGTGGGGCAGGGCGTGTGTTGGAAGATTACGACAACTTGCGTAGTCTACTGGCCGGTTTGGAGCGCGGCTCGACCCAGCATTGATGATAGAATAGAAGTTTAGGAGGTGTCTGATGGCAACACTACGAACTTCGACCATAACTGACGAGGTGTTAGATTTTTTGGCGACAAATCCGACCCCTCAACAAATCATTGAATTTCGCGCTTCCGATATTTTGCAGGAGCGTCTGCGTTACCTGCTAGAGCAAAACCGCGAAGGAGTTCTGACTCCCCAAGAAAGCTCCGAGCTAGATGAAATGCAGCATATGAATCACTTTATGGCGATGCTCAAAGCACGGGTACGTATCAAAATGATGGAAGAGCAGAATGAGCTACATTCCTGAGCAATTACGCCGCTTTGTTATGGAACGGGCGAGTTATTGCTGCGAATATTGTTTAATTGGTCAGGAAGATTATATTTGGGGACATGAGGTTGACCATATCATTGCCGAGAAACATCGCGGCAAGACCTCCGAAGAGAATCTCTGTTATAGCTGTTTAAACTGCAATCGCCACAAAGGAAGTGATTTTGCTTCCTTCGACCCTGAGACCGACGAAGTTGCTTTTCTTTTCAATCCGCGTCGTGATAAATGGAACGACCATTTTCGACTTGAAGGTGCAAGAATAATCCCATTAACTCCACAAGGCCGTGTTACTGTATTTTTGCTTGATTTGAATAATGATGAAATTCTAGACGAGCGAGAATTACTCATAAAGTCTCGGCGCTATCCCTGTAAATAGTATTTCAATTGATAGGTCATTGAGGATAAAACAATGGAAAGACGAGTGATTCTTTATCCCGGTGAAGATGGGTATTGGGTGATTGAATGCCCCAGTTTGCCGGGATGTGTCAGTCAAGGCAAAACACGCGAAGAGGCGATTGAGAATATCAAAGAGGCGATTGCGCTATATATAGAGTCCCTAGAAGCACATGGCGATCCTATACCAGAAGAAACCCACGATTCTTTTGTTGTGATAGTGTGACCAAGCCTCCATTACTTTCGGCAAGAGAATGTGTGAAAGCTCTCGAAGCGGTAGGTTTTGTAGTAGATCGTCAAAGGGGTAGTCACATTATCATGCGCCGGGAAACTCCGCCCCCGACACGCATAAAATCGGCTTATTCAGGAAGGCGTTTTAAATAGCAACGTTTGGGATGAATAAGGCCTTGTTAATGCCTCGGTTTGGCGACGACACCCCACACATCCGCCAAAATCGAGAGGGCTTCGCTGCCATCGGTGCGGACACGAAACAAGATGCTGCCTGTCAGATAATCACTCGTTAGACGGGGGTCGGCGGGGCTGAGGTCAGCGGGGAGGCGACCTGAATTGAGGTCGTTAATCAGGGCGACATTGCGTTCGACGACGGTCAAAAATACATACTCATCGGTGGCGGCAATCGAAGACACCCCGTAAAAATCTCCTAGTTCCGCCAATTGCACCAACCCACCTGTCACCAAATCCAAGCGCCAGACAAAAATATCGGCCTCGCGGTCATCAATCGGTGAGGTCACTAACGGACTGAGGGGTAGGGGGTCTTTAGGAGTGCCCCGCACCGCTAAATAGAGGGCGCTGTCATCCAATGCCCACGCGATACGTTCCACGTCGCCAAAATTGATGGGATAATCGCGCGTGCCGGCGGTAATCAGGTCAATGACGCGAATCGTGCCATTGATGGTCGGGCCTGCCAAGCGGGATAGGCTGGAATTAATGGCGGATGGGCCGGGGATAAATGTGCTGTCATAGGCGCGAATCTCGCCGGATGCAATATCAATCGCGTTTAAGCCCGCATCAGGAAAACAGCAGGAATAAAATAGGGTTGTGCCATAGGTGGGGATTAAACGTGGACGACCACCTCCCAAAATGCCACCATCCCGGGCATATTGAAAAGCCGCCCCGCCCAACGCCACATCGGACGAACCGAGCGAATAGTTGCCAATGTAATTCACCAAGCGCCCCGTTCCCCCCATGTTGAGCAAACTGGTTTCACGCAGAGGGAAGGTGATAAAACCGGGTTCATCGGCGTCGGCGGGGTTGCTGGATTCGATGTAGTAGATGGATTTGCCACCCCGATCTAGCGTCATCGTGATGCTGAAATCACCGGGGAGACGCACCGCCGCCCCACCTTCGGCACTGGTTTCATAGAGGCCATCACGCCGCGCAATATAGAGCCGTTCACCGTCGGGTGTCCAGAGCAAATTGGCCGCTTGGCCTGTTTGAAATTCTGGCCCAACGATGGTGATGGGATTACCCTGTGCATCCGCTAATTTCACGGTGTTTTCGTGGACATAGGCCAGCACTACCTCGTCGGTATTCTGACGGGCAAGGGTGGGGTGGTGGATGCCTGCCAATAGGATGAACAGGCTTACCAGTACAAGGGCGAATGTGATCCGACGCATCAACGGGATAAGACCTCAGCCATCTTAAAATAGTGGTCACTGATGCCACGCTGTTTGCTGATGACATCGGAAATCTGCGCGCAGCTAATATCGCGTCCATCGAGGCCGACCATAACTCCCGAATTCCCTGCGGCCAGTTGTTCAACAGCAGCTACACCTAACCGGGTGGCGAGTAGACGGTCAAAAGCCGATGGGCTGCCTCCACGCTGGACATGGCCCAAAATGGTCATGCGGACTTCAAAACCAACTGTGCGGTCTTCAAGATATTTGGCGACTTCCGTGATGTTATATTTTGCACCTTCGGCGATGACGCCGATGGCGTGGGATTTGCCGCGTGTATACGCATCGTCGAGGGCTTTGGCGATCTCTTCTAGCTCCAGTGGTTTTTCAGGGGTGACGACTAATTCCGCTCCACCCAAGATGCCGCTCATCAGGGCCAGATAACCACAATTGCGCCCCATTGCCTCGACCAAGAAAGCGCGTTCGTGACTGGTGGCGGTGTCGCGCAGTTTGTCAATCGCATCCAAGATGGTATTGAGGGCGGTATCCACTC
Organism: Chloroflexota bacterium; assembly: GCA_013112715.1. Lineage (GTDB taxonomy): Bacteria > Chloroflexota > Anaerolineae > Aggregatilineales > J027 > CFX10. The sequence goes on along the minus strand of JABFGB010000001.1, from coordinate 155,222 downwards.
CGATGCTCATGTTGGTGCCCCAGATGTCATTGTCAATGCTGCCGGGGATACCCACGACTGGAAAATTGAGACTATGAAGGGCTTGGGCACCCCGGAGGCTGCCATCACCGCCAATGACCACTAGGCCGTCTACACCGACTTCATTGAGCCGACGGAGGCCGCGTTTTTGACCTTCGGGGGTTTTGAATTGTTCGTTACGGGCTGTTTGAAGGATCGTGCCGCCGCGCTGCAAAATACCGCTGACTTCACGATTGGTCATGCGTTCAAAATCACCTGCCAGCATCCCGGTATACCCACGACGGATGCCGTAAACTTCCATACCCATATCCAGCGCAGTACGGACGACAGCGCGAATGGCAGCGTTCATGCCGGGGGCATCACCACCGCTGGTGAGGACTGCGATTTTTTTCATGATCGAACTCTTTTGTGCCAACTTTACGCAATTTATTTAATCATCGGACGAATTTTAGCGCCAGTCAGCACAAAAGGGGCTAATAAACTTTGTGCCGATTGACCTAACGTTCGCCCATCAGATAGGGCTTGATATACTGCCCGGTGTAGCTGTGTTCACAGGCGACAATTTCTTCGGGTGTGCCGACTGCGATCACTTCACCGCCGTCTTCGCCGCCCTCTGGTCCCATATCAATCAGCCAATCGGCAACCTTGATGATGTCGGGGTTGTGTTCGATGATGAGCACGCTGTTGCCACGATCTACCAGCGTTTGCAACACATTAATCAGGCGTTCCACGTCGGCGGCGTGCAGACCCGTGCTGGGTTCGTCGAGGACATACAGAGTGTCACCTGTCCCTTTTTTCGAGAGTTCACGGCTAAGTTTGACACGCTGGGCCTCCCCGCCGGAGAGGGTGGTCGCAGGTTGCCCAATGCGGATATAACCCAACCCGACTGACTCTAAAGTTTCGAGGCGACGGAAGATGGTTGGGATATTCTCGAAATATTCCAAGCCCTCGGTGACGGTCATATCCAAGACATCGGCGATGCTCTTGCCCTTATATTTGACCTGCAAGGTTTCGCGGTTATAGCGTTTGCCGTGACAGACATCACAGACGACATAGACATCCGGCAAAAACTGCATCTCAATTTGCAGCATCCCTTGACCTTCGCAGTTTTCACAGCGCCCACCCTTTACATTAAAGGAGAAGCGGCCCTGTGAATAGCCCCGAATATTGCTTTCGGGCAGGTCAGCAAACAGCTTGCGGATGTCATCGAACATCTTGGTATAGGTGGCGGGGTTGGAACGTGGGGTGCGACCAATCGGGCTTTGGTCAATATTGATGACCTTATCAATCGTCTCGATGCCATCAATCGTGTCGTGGTCGCCGGGGCGTTCACGGCTACCATAGAGCCGTTGGGCCAATTTTCTATACAGCACGTCCACCATCAAGGAGGATTTGCCCGACCCGCTGACACCCGTAATCACAACCAACTTGCCCAATGGAATCTCGGCATCTACATTTTTGAGGTTGTTCTCGCGTGCGCCCCGAATGACGATGTTGCGCCCATTGCCCGGACGACGGGTTGGCGGGATGGCGATGCGGCGGCGCCCACTCAGAAATGCGCCCGTGATACTATTGGGGTCATCCATCACTTGTTCGGGCGTGCCAGTTGAGATAATCTGACCACCATGTTCACCTGCCCCCGGCCCCATATCAATTAGCCAATCGGCGGCCCGCATGGTCTCATCGTCGTGTTCGACGACCAAGAGGGTGTTACCGAGATCACGCATCCCTTTGAGGGTGTTAATCAGGCGTTCGTTGTCCCGCTGATGCAGACCGATGGAGGGTTCATCCAAGACGTATAGGACGCCCGTCAACCGTGAGCCAATTTGTGTCGCCAGTCGGATACGCTGGGCCTCACCACCGGAGAGCGTGCCTGCCGAACGGTTGAGGGTTAGATAGTCGAGGCCGACATTGACCATAAAACTGACGCGACTGCTGATTTCTTTTAAGACCTGCTTGGCGATTTCAGCATCGCGGGCACTGAGGATAGCGACATGCCCATTATTTTCACCTGACAATGAATGAACCCATTCGGCCAGCCGTTTGACGGGCAGGGCCGTGACATCGTTGATGGACAAGCCAGCAATCGTGACGGCGAGCGCCCAAGGATTGAGGCGGCGGCCATTGCAAGTGGGGCAGGGCCGTTCCGACATGACTTCTTCAATACGGGCACGCATCCAATCTGAGGTGGTTTCGTTGTAACGCCGGGCGAGATTGGGGATGATGCCTTCAAATTGAGTCTTATAGACTCGCCGATCTCCTTCATGGCTAACATATTCAACCGCGACCTTTTCTGAATCGGTGCCATACAAAATAATCTGCTGCTGGTCGGGGGTGAGTTTGCTCCATGCGGCGTTGTAGTTGATCCCGTACTGCTTACACACGCTGGCGATAATCTGCATGGTATAGCTATCTTTGCCCTGCGGCCACGCTTGGGCTTGAATCGCCCCTTCGGCAAGGCTCAATTCAGGATCGGGAATGACCAGTATGGGATCAATTTCGAGCTTGACGCCTAACCCCTGACAAGCCGTACACGCGCCATGTGGACTGTTAAATGAGAAGGTGCGCGGCTCGACTTCGGGGAAGCTGCCATGCCCAAACGGGCAGGCCAACTGCTCACTAAAAACATGATCTACCGGGTTGCTGCTGTCGGTGAGATCATTGATGATGACAAAGCCGTCGCCTAGTTCAAGCGAGGTCTCAATGGAGTCGGTCAGGCGGGTGATAGCGCTACGAGCTTCTTCGCTGGTGGGGTCATCATAATGGCGCACTACCAGACGGTCTACTACAATTTCAACCGTATGCATCTTGTAACGGTCAAGGTCGGGCGGATTATCTACTTCATAAACCTCACCATTGACCCGTGCTCGGACGAATCCCGCTTCTTGAATATCTTTGAAGACTTTTTCATGTTTACCCTTACGATCTTTGATAATCGGGGCAAGCACTTGGATACGAGTCCCATCCGGCAAGGCGGCGACGGTATCTACAATTTGCTGGGCAGATTGGGCCTCTAGCGGTGTGCCACAGGTCGGGCAGTGGGGTTTGCCGACACGCGCGTAGAGCAAACGGAGATAGTCGTATATTTCTGTTACCGTCCCAACCGTTGACCGGGGGTTGTGGCTGACCCCTTTTTGGTCAATCGAGACGGCGGGACTGAGACCCTCAATCTGATCTACGTCGGGTTTTTCCATCTGACCCAAAAATTGACGGGCATAGGCGGAGAGGCTTTCAACATAGCGGCGCTGACCCTCGGCAAAGATGGTGTCAAACGCTAGTGAACTTTTACCACTTCCAGACAGACCGGTAATCACAACCAGCTTATCACGCGGAATCTCGACATCAATATTTTTCAGATTGTGTTCCCGCGCACCGCGCACAATAATCTTGTCTTGCATGATTCCTCTTGTGGTTCATCATAAGGTAGTGATGGGCAGGGGAGACAACATTTCACCCTCAGGTTGACCCTTTGACCTGACAGCGAACAGATGTGCGATTGTACTCCCGTTAACAGGTCGGAGTCAAGATAGAAAACAGGCGAGTTGGGTAAGAATTGTATGAGTTAGGGTGAAGCGATGATGTGGTGGTTTGGAATCGCTTCACCGGAGGAGTCTATTAGCTTGCATCGGGGCCTTGGCGTAGTTTACGCATGGATTCAATGATGAGGGATTGCAGCTTGGGTTCGGTGCTGGGATCACTCAACGTTTCGATTAAGGGTTGGAGGGCGCGTTTGTCACCCAATGAACCAAGTGCAACAATGGCACTAGCCCGGACTTTCATATTGGCTTGATACAAATCATTAATCAAGCGCTCCATTGAGCGGTCCACTTGTTTTCGCATGATATTGTGCAGGGCGATAATGGAACTGTGACCGACGATATGATCTTGGTCGTCCATAGCCCAAACAAGGGCTTCAATGGCACGCGGATCACCAATATCGCCTAGTGCGGTGGCCGCACGGCGGCGCACGGTGACATCTTTGTCGCGCAGGGCGATGGTCAAGGCTTGGACACCTCGATAATCGCCAATTTGACCGAGGGCTTTGGCGGCGGCACTGCGGGCACGATAGTCAAGATCGGTCAGCACTTCGATCAGGGATTCAACGGCCAAGTCATCACCCAGTTCGCCAAGCGCAAGGGCCGCACTGCGCTGTACGTCTGGGTTGTTATCGCGGAGGGCCGAAATTAGTGGCTCAACGGCGGGCTTACCCATATCTACCAAGGCTGTCCAGACCGCCATTTGCACTAATTCATCGCTATCTTTGAGGGCGGCAACCAGTGGTTCGGCAGCACGACCATCACCGATTTTCGCAAGGGCCATCACCGCCAATACACGTACACTGGCGTCAGCGTCTTGCAACGATTCAATGAGTGGCTCAACCGCCGGATCACCCAGTTGGTCAAGTGGGTCTTCTTGATCAGGGTCATATTTTGATTCATGTAGGGCGCGAATCAGCGGTTCTGTTGCACGCCAATCCCCGCGTTTGCCAAGTGCTTTTGCGGCCCGTGCCCGTTCGACAGGATCATCACTGCGCAGCGACGTGATCAGCCAATCCATTTCGTTTTCTTCCGGGGTTGGCTGACGCGAACGAGAGTTATGATTATGATTATTTGGGTTTTGAGAGCGTCCGTAGTGGTTATTATTGCCGTTCATGCCGTTCCGTACTGGTTCTTGTGGTCGAGATGCCCCGAAAAAAGTGTCTAATTGGGGAGCCGGGTTTTCGTTGGGTTCGTAGCCCAGTTTGCGGAGCGAATTTAGCGCAAACATACCCAATTCTGGATGAACTATCAAGGGAATAAGTGCAGGAATTGCTTGGGTATCACCAATCATACCAAGTGCTTGTATACAGACTTGGGCTACCTGTGGAACGGGGTCGTCGAGCATGTCCATCAGCTTAGGAACGGCTTGGACGGCACGCATTCGACCGAGGGCTGTCACCGCTCGATAGCGTGCTTTGGGGTCGAGGTCATTCAATAAATCAAGCAGGTGGTCAATGGCCGCTGGCTCATTGTCAAACTGGGTGTTCGCAATCCTTTCGCGGGCACGGTCGGCAGAGCGCCCCCTTTTGCGCCCCTGAAGGCGGGATTTTCCTTTGCCATCTGATGAGCTTTCCATTGTACATGCCTCTTTCTTACGTCCGCACAGGCGTTAACATTCATCCCTCCCTGCTCGATTACAGTGATGATGGCCTCTGATTCATGTCCCACCCAAAACTGGATTTTGAAGATTACACTAAAACGGTTATCCCTATTCGCGTTTGCCTGTAATTCCCCATATGAGATGTTCAAAAGGATCGGGGGATTCCTTCCGAAAATCTACCCATGTCATACTCGTAAGAAAAATGGGCAGTGCTGGCGGTTGTTGGCAATCTGGCAGAATGACGGGAATTACGGGCATGGAACGCTTAATAAATTCTCGAATAAACGCCCCTAATTCCAAGTCTTGCCAAGGGCCGATCCCATTTTTGCCGACAAATATCGCTACGGACTTGATATTTTCTATTTGTTGTTCCAAAAGGCGCTGCCAAGGCAGACCCGGACGGAGTTCCCATTCATCAAGCCAAGGACGAATGCCTTTTTCCTTGAGCTTGGTGGCAATGCGGATCACCTCGGCTTTATTTTGGTTGTTGTGGCACATAAAGACGTCAAATTCGCCCAATTCGGTCTTGCCATTCACAATCGCGCTGGCTGTTGCCAAGTCCCGATAGGTGTTGGCGTTTTTATCCATACCGGACACCACATCCAACGTCTGCGTCACCGAGAGTTTCTTGACATCCGGGAAAATCAGGAGGGTTGTGCAGATGGGGCAGGGCATGGATTCATCTTTACGGGCTTTGCGCTTGTGCAAAACATCCTGCGGTACATGATAGCCGCATTCCGGGCAGACGAGCATGACTTCGCGCTTGAGGGTATCAGGCAAGGCGTGTTTGTAGAGATGGGTGTTGATGAACTCCTCAAACTGGATGCGGCTGTATTCGGTGGTGGTTCTGTCGAAAAATACACTTAGTTTGGCTTGTCCCTCACCTAGATTTTCTAAGCTGATGCCGCAAGTGCCGCCGATTAAGGGCGCAAAGGTAGCGACATTGCGCCATGTTTCTTTTAACTTAAAGAACCCACTACGGGATAGACGCACGACCAGCATGGCATAGATGTTGGCGATGGGGCCTTCAAACTGGAAGACCACGCTTGGCCCGTCCAGTTCGGGTGGGTTGGTCATATCACGGGTGATTTGCGACGGGAAAACAAGATACGTTCCCTCGGCAGCCGGGGTACGCAGGGCAATTTCATGCCGCAGCAGGGTTTCAATGGTGGCAATGAGCAGGATATTTTCGCGTTCGCGGTTCTTAAGGCGCTCCCCTTGAGGCACGGCGAAGTTGCCACTGCGGGCGTCTTCTTCACTAATCACGCCCATGCCGTCAGGTTCGTTGCGGGCAGCATTGACAAGTGCCGACGCATAGGAATCCAACATCTCTGGCTTCAGCAGCACCATATCGCCAAAACTGAGGCGCTTGATGAGGCCCTTGGACTCCAATAGGCCAATACACGTGTCAAATTGGGCGCGGACTTCGTCGGAGGCTTCGGGTGCGCCGATGGTACGGAGGAAGCCGAAATACAGGTCATCTACGCCGGAGAGTTGATGGCCCGCATCACTTTCAGAATCCAGATATTCTTTGATCGCTTTAAAGAGATGGCTTGAACTGACTTTGGGTAATGCGTCCCAATCAATCGCTTTTAGGACGGCCTTGCGAACATCATCAATACGGAAACCTTCACGGGCGCTGGTTTCAAAATAGCCATCCAGTTTGAAGGTATCCATCATCTGTTTGATGCGGCCTTGTGTAATGCCGATTCCACCGCGATCTACGCGGGCTGCCACGAGATAAATCTTCATCGGCTGAGATTTACCGTTCCGGTTAAATTGCTGGGCCTGTCGTAAAGCGCGAACCCAGTGGAGGACACCACTGAAGGGGTCTACTTCATTGCGGGCATCAAATACGACGAGCGCGACGGTGACCTCGTGTAGATGCAGTTGGTGAATAAGGCGATAGCCGGGTTGTCCAGCCAAGTCCCACAGTAATACCTCATGAATTTCCTCCACATTGGAAGAAACCCGGATGGTTTGGCTATCGAGGACGTGAACTTGGCGGCTGTGAGTGGATTCGGTTTCTTGGTAACGATTGCCCGTTAGCACCAGCGTGAGGGCCGACTTGCCAACCCCGGTATCGCCCACTAAGACCACTTTGGCATTGGTATATCGAACCGCCGGAGTGACGGTGGGTTTGGAGAGGAGGCTCTTGGTATCTAACTCCCAAATTTGCACAACCGTATCCTCCTCGCAGGGGAGCGCCAGCATAGACTGAGTAGGGTGAAAGGTAATCCCACCCAGATGGGAACTTGGTGTGTTGCGGGTAGTTTCCAAAAAGGCAAAGGTTTCCCATGTGTCTGTACGCCACAAGCGGGTCGTATTGTCGGCAGATTTGGAGGCCAGCAGTGTACCGTCGGGTGAATAGGCAACACCATGTACCGCGCGAGTATGCGCCTCAATCAAAAATCGCTGCTTACTCGTTTCAATTTCCCAGACACGGATGGTTTTGTCCTCTGAACCAGAAACGAGTGTCTTGCCATCAGGTGAAAAAGCGAGGGTATAAATTCGACCTTGATGCCCCTCCAATTTTCGCAGGCACTTGCCAGAGACGGTATCCCACAACACAATTGCCGTGTCGTGTCCACCGGAGGCCAATATACGGCTGTCGGGTGACCACGCGAGGCTGCTTACGGCATCGGTATGTTCGGTTAATTTCAGGCGGACTTCGCCGGATTCAGCATCCCAAAGCCAAACGGAGTGGTGATGGGGTGCCGTCGCAATCCGGTCTCCCAATGGCGACCATACAGCGTAGGTAAGCGATTTTTCGTTTGTTTCAATCCGCTGTTGAACAGTTCCACTTGCCACATTCCAAATGCGGAGCAGACCATCGTTGGAGACCGAGACGAGCCGCTTGCTATCAGGTGACCAAGACGCGCTGTAAACAATCTGCATTTGGTCAGCGAGAACCGTTTGGATACGCCCTTCCAGCGGATTCCAAATACGAATTGTGCCATCAGAAGATGGGCTTGCCAATAGTTGGGGATTGGTAGCCCAGTCTAGTTGATAGATTTCGTTGGTGTGACCACGCAGAACTGTTTTGAGCGAAAATCCTAGACCCTGTTTTTCTAGTTCCATGATGACTAAAAAACACCTTCAATTCGTATATTTAGACAAAATCTCCCCAAAATGACCTTTTTGTTATTAAGTGAGCACACACCCTTACATTATATCATACCAACTTTTAACCGTTTCCCAAAAAAAACCTAATTTTACTTCAGTGTAACCTGCCTACCAAAATTTGGCTATGATGGAAATATTAGTTAATGAGCTAAATAACTGAAAATGAGGACATAAATCATGTGGAATTACAATGGGGAGTTTGCATTAAGATGCAAAAAGGGGGAACAGATCGTAAATTCCCCCTTATGCTAATTTATAAACTAGGACAACTCTACATCATTTAAGCGGTAACCAATGCCGCGCACATTTACCAAAATGTTGGGGTTTTGCGAAGCATTCTTCAATTTGCGGCGTAAATTGCTGACATGCGGACGGATGACCTCACGCGCTTCACGTTCTTCCACCCCATATCCCCGCACTTCACGGACCAGTTCGGAGCAGGGCACGACCCGTCCCCGATGTGCGGCTAGATACAGTAGCAGGTCAAATTCGGTGGGGGTCAGGTCAATCATTGTCCCCTCGACCTCAATTTGATAACGACCGGGATAGATGGTTAGCGGGCCAAGATTCATCGCCGTCATGGTGGTGGAAATAGCAGGTGCAGCCGGGGTAGGCATGGCGGTGGGGCTGTAGTCAATCCGAGGTTTGGCGGCAGGCGGGACCATGATATTACGAGGCGCGGCTTTTTCTTCGCTGAGGGCAGAAACGTTCGATTTAATAGTCGTCAGCAGTTCACGGCGGCGGCGCAGATTACGGGCGCGTTCGACCCCACGTGAAACGCTATCACGGATGTCTTCACTGGTGCTGGGTTTGATAAGATAATCGTGGGCACCCAGCCGCAAACTTTCCACTGCTGTTCCTAAGCTGGCATAACCTGTCATCAGAATGACGATGGCATCCGGCGATTGTTCTTTGATACGTGCCAATAGGTCAACCCCGCTGATACCCGGCATCCGAATATCAGTCACGACAACGTCAAAGTCGTGTTGTGCCATAATATCGAGTGCTTCTTCACCGCTCGAGGCGGTCATTACTTGATAACCTACTCTTTCCAAAGTTTTAGTTACCGAGTAGCGAATAGCACCCTCATCATCCACGACAAGGATTAAGGCATCCTCAGGATTGGTTGACATAGTATTGTTTATCCATTTCGAGAATTTACACTATAACAATTATAGATGAATGAATCTACTAATGCAACATTTTTGGAGCGGTTAGATAGTGCTCTTATAAAGATTTTTGTGAATTCTCCATGAAATTAGCATAAAAGAACTTACGATAGAGTCAGAATGTCGGTGGGCAATCATGCCCAGACTTTAATTTTTTGACAATTTGCATCTTTGACAAATGTTTTAAAATACTAGCAATTCTCCTCAAGGTGTTTAGATCAATTTTTAGTGGAGCGTGTTGCATGATCGAAAAAATTGCTTATAGCCAGCTACCCCAATGGGCGCGACCTACTCACCCCATTATGCGGAGCATTCTTGGCCCGATAGAACGATCCAGCCGCCTGCGTGGGTTCCTACGACTGCTGATTGGAGTAGCCTTGATTGCGTTGGTGGTTGGGCTGGGTTATGTGACCGCGAAACAGGATTCCGGTGACGATGAACCTGCCCTACGCGACGTGCTCTATGGCCCATTGGTTGGGGCGCAGACGATAGCGCTTGTATTGGCGCTGGCAATGACCTCGAATGTGGTGGCGGTTGAACGGCAGAAACAGACGTGGGACAGCCTAAAGCTGACAACCGTTGGGGCGTCCTTAAGCCTACGCGCACGCTGGATTTCCGTATTTTTCCGGCTGAAGTGGCTACTGCTGGCGATTCTGATAGGGCGATTGGTTTATATTGGCTTGCTGATGAAAGATATTGTGGATTTTCAGGGGCGGGCGCTGGATTTGTATATCAGTGGCATCACCCCCGAAATCTCACTCAATGTTGCCATTTTGTTGATGACGGCTCTGATGACCGCGTTTATTATGATGCCATTTATCGCGGTAGGGTTGGCGGCAGCTATCGGTATTGTGCTGGCGGTCTATACCCGTGCGCGTTCGGTGGTGATTTTGGGGTTGCTGACCTTGATCGGATTGCGTATCTTGCAAACCATCTTTGCCATATCACTGGATGATCGCCTGTTTGAAGGGGCGTTGGATATGGAGCGCACCGAGGCATGGGCACGCTTGCTTTTTTCAGCGCTTGAAGGCGACATGGCCCTTAAATTGTTACATTTGGAAACGCTGGGTCAGGTTTGGGCGGATGTGGATTACACCGTTTATGTGGGGGGTATCCTGCTTGCTATGGTGTTAGTTGAGGCGGCGATTGCGAACGGTCTAGTGCTGTTTGCAGCGTGGCGTGCTACCAAACCGACCCGTCATTAGTTGAATGATGCCAACACGCTTCCAAAAATTTTCGACTCGACAGCGCCGCATGGGATATGCCATTCTTACAGTGGTGGTGTTGAGTCTTTATCTCTATGGCGCGATAGTCCAATCGGTTGAAAAAAACACTTCACCACGCCTGATTGACCAAAGCTCCTATATGGATTATGCCAAGAAGCTCCGTGAATCCGCTTTCAGCGATTTTCGCAATGGCAATCAAATGCCGTTGTATCCCCTTATACAGTCGCTGCACTACACTCCAAATGGCAGCGACCTCGAATTTTTTCGGCGGGGGCGCTGGCTCAATATTGGGCTATCCGTGCTGGTACTAGCGGGCGTGGCGTGGGTATTTTTTCGCCGATTTCCACCGCTGCTGGCCCTGAATCTGCAATTGATTAGCATGTTCACGGTGTTCATGTTCAAGGCGGGCTATTTTCAGGTCGAGGTGTTGTATTATTTCCTCACCTTTATTAGCTTCTTGTTGATGTTGCGGATGCTGGTGGCCCCTACGCAGAAATTGGCGATTTGGACAGGGGTGATAACCGGGCTGGCCTATCTTGCCAAAGCCTCAGTGTTGCCTGCATTGGTACTATTTATAGGGTGGTTTGTCGTCCAATGGGGCTATGAATTTTGGAAGTATCGCACCGTACCTGCTCGCCTCAAAAACGGCCTCCTCGTGGGGGTGGTGTTTTTGCTGCTGATTTCACCATTTTTGATCTATATGCGGATCCATTTTGGGCACTGGTTCTATAACGTCAATACCACCTTTTATGTTTGGTATGACTCGTGGGATGAGGTGCGCTATGGGACACGCAAGTATCATGATGTGACACAATACCCCAACATGCCTGCCGATGAAATCCCCTCGATGCGCAAATATCTGCGGGAACATACAGCGGAGGACATTGTTTATCGGATTAATTCAGGACTGATCAAGTCATTTGATCGCCACACTTTGTGCCCATGTGCCTATGGGTATGCCAAATATATTCTACTGTATGGCGTATTTGCGTTATGGGCATGTGCGGTATTTTGGCACACCCATCTGAAAGCGCTCCTGAAGAAGTATTGGGTGGTGGCACTGTTTTGTCTCAGTTATTTTGGTGCATATACCCTGCTCTATGCGTGGTACGTGCCAATTGCGATGGGGCATCGGTTTATGCTGGCGATGTTCTTGCCATTTATGTTTGTGGTTGGGGGGCTATTAACCTATTTTCATCGGCGGCAACCCACCGTGCAGGCATTTGGGCGAACGTTTGCGTGGCTGAATCTGTTTAATCTGATCACGCTGGCGATTTTGATTGTGGATATGGTTGATATTTTGACTGACCGTATCCTACACATTTCGGGAGCAGGCTAATCGGGTACGGGCACATACAATATGTAATCTCCCGATGATCCATTCGCTCCCTCCAGCAGTACCGCATAAATCCCTTCTTGTTGAACCGTCAAGGTGATTTGAGCCGATGTTTCATTTTCAGTCGCATTATCATTAAAATCCATAATGATGCCATCTGGCCCGTAAAGACTGAGTACGGGGTCAAGCAGGCTGTCATTGGCGACGGCAGTAATTTGCCATGTGAAGCCGGGTTTAACCACGAATGTGTACCCCCGCCGTTGGCCCGACTGTAATGTATCTTCAATGCGTGCTGGGATGCGGATAAACTGCTGGGCGGCGTCGGTTGGAAAATCGCCCCCCACAGGAATAGAGGGTAAATCAGCGGGCACGGTTGAGGCGCTCGTGACCACTACAAACCGTTCGCGTGGTTCCGACCACAAAAATACCAAGATGGCAGTGATGATGACAATAGCTACAAAGAGGGTCGCGGCTGCGATGGGCTTCCAATTGCCAAGTCGCCAGCCCGGAAAATGAAAATGCGGGGGTTGTTTGCCGTCTTTGTAATGCTGAAACGCACGGGTTTCGGTGTCATCGGGGAAATTATCCTGTGGCAGTCGCCAGCGTTTGAGCATTGATGTGCGTGTCCTTTTCAGCGGGCTGATAAACATCCGGGTTCATGTAGCACTACCCTGATTTGTGGTATTATCCTGTGCCGGATGGACGGAAGCAAGCGTCAGACTCAAATTTCATGGAGCGTAAGAGTTAATGGAGTTAGAAGCAATCGCCTTCGCAGTCGGCATTTTTTTGGTACGGGTGCTGGGCAACACGATTACCACGATTCGCCTCATCTTAATCACACGTGGCAATAAACTATATTCGACTATTTTGGCCTTTTTTGAATCCCTGATTTTTGTGGTGGTGTTGGGGGCGGTGGTTAACAATCTTAATTCGATCGTCAATTTGATAGCCTACTGTGGCGGCTTTGCGGTTGGGGGATATTTTGGGCAGTGGTTGGAAGATAAATGGACACGCGGCTATATCATGGTGATGGTTGTGACCCGTCAGCGGGAAAAAGGTGAGGCAATTGCAAAGGCCATTCGTGCGGCGGGCTTTGGGGCGACGGAAGTCTCTGGGCGAGGTGGTGAAGGCGAGGTCTCGATTGTGGAATCCATTATCGAGCGGCATGATCTAGCAAAATGTAATGAGATCATTCAATCTATTGATGCCGATTCATTTGTGACGATCCAAAATTTGCGGGCGACCCAACGCGGCTATGTGCCTGTTACTCAGCCGAGTTTGACGCGCATGTTTAATTAACCACCTTGACCTGTTTGTTTGCAACCCGCTACAATAAACTGCATATCGGTTAGAAAAATTCCCAGCAATCCCACCGGAACTTTTTGCTGCATGGGGTAGAAGCACAATGACGATGAAGTACAACATTCAAACACTTGGCTGCCAAATGAACGTCGCGGATTCACAACGCTTGGCTTCGGCCCTTGAACAGTTGGGGTATCGGGCAGCGGATGAGGCTAACCCCGATGGCGCGGATATTCACGTCATCAATACCTGTGTGGTGCGCCAACAGGCCGAAGATAAGGCGTGGGGTCGTTTGCAGCAGTTGAAAAAGCTGAAAGAGAAAAACCCCAAGATGGTGATTAGTTTGATGGGGTGCTTGGTCGGTGTGCAAGACCCGCTGCGACTGCGAAAACAAGTGCCGTTTGTGGATGTGTTTATCCCCCCCAGCGAAACCGAGCCACTCATCGCCTTTTTGCAGGATCGCACCGTTGAAGCCGACGCGATTACCGCACAGGTCGCCAAACGTGCCAAACTCAACCAGATCATGGATGAGATGCAGCCGCATGAAGACAACGAAATTGTGCTGCCCGTCCATGAGCAGGGGAGTTTGGTCAGCGCCCATATTCCAGTGGTTTATGGCTGCTCACACGCCTGTACCTTTTGCATTATCCCCTTCCGGCGCGGGATTGAACGTTCACGTCCGGTAGGTGAGATCGTGCGTGAAGTGCGAAGTCTGGCGCGACAGGGGGTTAAAGAAATTACCTTGTTGGGGCAGATCGTAGACCGCTATGGCAAAGATATTCCCGACGGGCCGAATTTGGCTCAATTACTGCGGGTGATTCATCAGGTGGCCGAAGAAGAAGACCTCTATCGCATCCGGTTTTTGACCAGTCACCCCAATTGGATGACCGATGAATTGTTGGAGACGGTGGCAGAACTCCCACGTTTGATGCCGCATATCGAAGTGCCGATTCAAGCCGGGGATGATGAAGTGCTGCAAAACATGAAACGCGGCTACACGGCCCAACAATACCGCGACTTGATTCACAAGATTCGGCGGATGATTCCAGAGGTTGCTATCCACACCGATATTATTGTCGGCTTCCCCGGCGAGACAGATGCCCAATTCCAGCAGACCTATGATGTGCTGGCGGAATTAAAACTCGACAAGGCACATCTGGCGATGTACAGCCCTCGCCCCGGCACGGTATCGGATCGGCGCATGGTAGATGATGTGCCAAAAACTGAGAAGAAACGCCGTCATACCACCCTCGAAAATTTGCAGGAACAGGTCATGGCAGAGGTCAACACGCGCTTCCTCGGTCAAAAAGTGGAAGTGTTGGTAGAGGAAAAGGTCAAAGGCAAGTGGCGCGGACGTATTCCCCAAAACAAGTTGGTCTTTTTTGAGGACGACAGCCGTGATTGGCGAGGGCAGTTGGCGCAGGTCGAGGTTATCTGGACAGGGCCATATAGTATGCAGGCCCGTCTGCCCGGTCAGGATGTGCAGCCGATTCAATCTGATGTGATTCCAGCCAGTGAATTTGCCGGAGAGGTTATTCCGCTGACCTCGTTTTAAGCGGATGGACTGACAAAAGAGATCAAAAAAGGACGGCTGATAAGCACACGGGGCTAAAGCCACCGTGCTGAATTTAGCTTAAATCGCTGTAGACATCAAAAAAGGACGGCGCATGGTTGACCGTCCTTTTTATTTTGGGTTAAATGGGCCGATTATTCAGCCGTGCCACCCGCGAATGGCGCACCAAACACCACTTCTAGAGCAGCCAAGACAGCCGCATCTTCCCCAGCATAGAAGGCGATGGTGTTGTCTTGGCGATAGAAATGGGGAGTCGCTTCGACGGAAACCGGGGTTGTACCAATGGATGTGCCATCGGGGGCGACAAGGGCAACCTGTTCTTCAGCGGCGGGGGCATCGGCAAATTCGTAGACCTGCACTTCTTGACCGTTGACTGTCAAAACATGACCTTCGGCTTCAAAGAGGGGTTCGGCTACTGTTTCGCCTTCTTCAACTTCCACACCCGCAGCCGTTAATGATTCAGCAAGGGATGGAGTAGCAACTTCACCTTCAGCGGCAGAGCCTTCTTCATTGTGAGTTTCTTCCCCTGTTGTGCCTTCGCCTTCGACTGTCTCACCTTCAACATGGGCATCCTCGCCTTCAACGGCCTCGCCCTCGGCATGTTCGCCTTCTGCTTCTTCGCCATGTGAAACTTCGGCCACAATCTTGGGTTCGCCGCAGCCTGCCACAAACAGCATCGCCAACAGCGTCAATAGGATCAGCAAATAACGCATTGAAATTCTCCTCATGGGTGTTCAACTATCAAAAATCGTCCGCCGGGACGTTTGGTTTCGTGTAAAAAATTGCACGTCAAAAAGCTAACCCTAAGTCGCTTTTCCGTCAAGGGGGCAGGCCTGATTCAAATTACGCTTCGTCTGAATCAGATTCCAAATCATCAATAAAATCTTTGAGTTGATGTATTGATATATCCTCTTGGTCAGACTTTGCGTATACAAAAAGTAGGTAAATCAGAACAATGTCCTCATTAGTTATTTCTAATTTGTATAAAAGCCTAAATCCGCCACTTTTTCCGCGTTTCATATCCCGGCTGGCGACACGAAGTTTGCGTACTTGGTAATCATCTGGGATTATTGCTCCCAATTCCGGGTTGCTCTCAAGGGATTCGAGGGCTAATTCAATATCCGATGCAATGTTCCGGTAATGCTTCTTGAGTTGTTTAATACCACGCTCGAACTGTGTTGTAAAGACGAATTTAGATGTCATGGAGATGTTTGCGCCAATCCTCTGTTGGGATGGGGGCAGATTCCATTTCATCTACCATCTTTTTCAAATTGCCCGATGTTAAGAGCCACATTTCTTCGGGTTCGACATCGGCTTGGTCGGCGTGTTGAATCAACAATTCAATCAGATGCAGAACATCCGACAAGTGTTGGTCTGGTAAATCATCCACCGCCTTATGAATTTCTTGGCGTATATTGATGGTCATAGGAATTCTCCCTTAATTAACCGATACCAGCATCACATCCCCTAAGCGGATTTCGGTTTCATCGCTAGAGGCAGGGGCGGCATAAAAACCGCGTGTGCCGTTATTCAAAAAGCGCAGGGTTTCGGCAATGGTATGTGGCTCGACCTTATCCTCGATGCTGCCCAAACAAAACGCCGAGAAGGGTTTGCAGGGTGGGGCGACCAAAATATCCTTTAGAACAGTCAGCCGTCCGTCCGCGCCACGCAAAGCTATTTCCCCTTGTATATCGTCTTCGGTTAGCAATATATCGGTTTTGATGAGGATGTTTTCCCCAGCGATGCCGAACGTCATGTGGTCGCCAAAACGGGCTTTCATTTGAGCATAATAGCCAGTCAATCCAAACGACAAGGGATTAGCGCCAGTGTTGCGGGTACGCGGATGGTGGGCATTATGAGCATCAAAGACCCGTTCGCCATTCAATTCTGCGGTGACACCAGCGGGAGTCAACCAAATGCGTTCGACTTGGGCCAAACGATCCGGTTTATAAACGCGGGTGGTCGTGCCTTCTTTCATGGGTTCACGCTGGATTTGTAATAAAACGACGGGGCCGATTTCGCGCCAATTGTTCAAGAGGCCATCTCCTCAAATTGCATTGTGATTAAAGGGTGCAGCAGTGCTTCAATTTGATCGAGGCGGGTCACACGTACCAGTTGATAGCGTAAATCCGCCAAGAGGGGATCTGTGTCTATAAATTCATCAAAATATTGGTGCAGGCGTCCGCGTAATTCCATGACCGAACGTTCCTCGCCATAATCGGAGGTTTCGACCATCACCCGTGCGTGGTCAAAGGCGGCTTGGGCACGGATATGGATAGGTGGTTCGGGTAATGTTTCACCCGTGCGGAGCAGGTGGGCAATATGGCGGAACAGCCAAGGGTGTCCGGTGGCGGCTCGACCAATCATCACCCCGTCACAGCCCGTCTCGGTCATCATGCGTTGGGCATCAGTAGCGGTGCGAATATCTCCATTGCCCAAGACCGGAATCGAATGGACAGCGTTTTTGACTTCGGCGATCACATTCCAGTTCGGGGGGTCAGGGCGAAATCCCTGCGAGGCGAAACGCCAATGCACGGCGATTAATTTGACTCCAGCATCCTCGGCGGCCCGCGCAAAGGGAATCGCGGTAGGTTCGCCTTCGGTGTAGCCCGCCCGAACTTTAACGGTGACGGGCACATCCACCGCTTTGACCACCGCCTCTACCACACTGGTCGCGGTGCAAATATCACGCAGCAGGCCTGCCCCGCCGCCTTTGCGTGCGACTTTGGGAACCCAGCAGCCCATATTGATGTCAATAATCGCGGCTCCGGCATCCACTAAAATTTTGGCGGCTTGGGCCATCTTGGGTGGGTCGTTGCCAAAAATCTGCACAGCAAAGGGGTACTCATGCGGTTGCCAATCAAATTTATGGCGGGCACGCGGGTCGGCACTCGTCAAAATATTGCTGCTGAGGAGTTCGGTACAGACCAACCCACAATCGCTGCCAGAATGCTGGCGCACTAGACGGCGGAAGGCATAATTCGTCATGCCGTCCATCGGGGCGAGGGTCAGCGGCGTGTCTATCTGAATGGGGCCAATTTGAATTGGCTTGAGCAGAGGTTCGGCATTGAAATGGGCGGCGTTACTTGTCAACATGATAGCTCGGCGTTACATTAATCTGGGTTTTCGCAATAATCCTACCAAAAATTCAGTAAGTTGAAACGGGTTGGTTTTCCTTGATGTCTACCCATAAAGTTCATACTCTGCTGGCGATACGGCTGTTATCGCTGGTGCATTTCGCCAATGATTTTTTCGCTGGTTCGCTCGGTATTTTGTTGGCGGCACAGGCTGAAAAACTTGATCTTAGCAACGGGCAAATCGGGCTGATCTCGACGGCGTATTATGCGCTGTCATTAGGGCAGCCGACGTTTGGCTGGTTGGTGGATCGCACCGGGCGAGCGTTTTTGATGGTCAGTGGGGCGTTTTTGACGGGAGTAGGCATTTTTCTGTGTGGCTTCGCGCCCTCGTTTGGGTGGATTATGCTGGCGGCGTTTTTTGCTGGCTTGGGGAGTGCCATGTTCCATCCAGTAGGATTGGCGACGGCCCGTCATCTGGGACAGGATATTGGCAAAGGCAAAACAGTGGCCCTATTTATGTTGGGGGGCAATAGCGGCTATGCCATTGCGCCGTTTATCGTCGGGTTCATTTTGGAAGCGAACGGCCCACGTGGGATTGTCATTCCATTTTTGGTCAGCCTCTTGGTTGTCCCCTATATTTTGGGGCGACTGCGGCCTGCACTCGCTGTGCAATTGATTGCTGCCGAAAAAACGGTGCATCTCCCAGAGAATACGCAGGCTAAACGTAGCACCCGCTGGAACAAAGTTGCGGTATGGATGCTGCTGGCCTATCTGGTTATGGTTTTGGTGCGTGGGACAGTAGATCAGGTGTTGGGCACGTATCTGCCGACCTATTATGAGCAGTCGGGGCGATCATTATCTTTTGCAGGGGTGGCGACAGGGGCGGTTTTATTTGCTTCGGCGGTGGGGTCATATGCAGGATCACGCCTCTCGGATACCGTCTCACGCTTATTGATTATTGGTGTGTCACTGGCGCTGATTCCACCCTTGCTGCTTTTATTGCTAGAATCACACGGGGTAGGGATTTTCATTTTTGGGACATTGTTGGGATTGATGTTAAAAGCCAGCTTGCCCCTTTTGTTGATGATGGGCCAAGAGGTATTCCCCGGCGGCGCGAGTGGGGCCAGTGGTTTGGCGTTTGGGTGGATGTTTATGTCGAGTACCATCGGCACATTTACCGCCAGCGTGCTGTCAGATGCGATTGGATTAAAAGAAACCTTGCAAGTGATGGCGATTTTGCCTGTTTTTGGAGTTATCATGGTGGTGGTGATGTGGAATCAAACGCGCACGACTGGACAACGGCAAATGGCTGAAATTCAGCCTGCACCATCCACTGGGGATTAGAAAATTGAGTGGAGAATGGCCCGTTGGCGTTGTTGGGGTCTCTCTGCTAAATTTAATAGCATCAATACTCCATCCGAGCACTCTTAGAAGGGGGCTTCTTATGCAAAAATTCCGTCGAAATGCGTTATTAGTTACGGTCTTTGCTTTACTAGCTTTTGTGATGGTTTTTTCCAGTCTTTTGGTGAGCGGCACACCCTCTGCCATTGCGATTGATGAGACGCGCGTGGTTGGTTCCCGCGCGACAGCAACAGCATCGCCTGTTCCTGAAGAGCCATATTTATTTATCAACATTTATGCGCTCAATTTGCGAACCGGGCCGGGTGTGGAATATGCCATCATCGCAGTTTTGGAAGGCGGCGATGCTTATGAAGTGCTGGGGCAATCCCCTGATGCTATCTGGTTCTTAATTGATACCGAATTTGGCGTGGGCTGGGTACGCGGCAAATACACTCTCTTCCGCGGCGAGCTTGAAGACGTACCATTGGTGCTGCCCGATGAGGAAACGGAACTCTATGGTGATTTGCAGGGCGGTCTATTTTTCCTGCATATCTTCCAGCCAGTTTATGACGAGCCGAACGGCGAGCGACTGGGCTATCTACCGGGTCGTTATGATTATCCGGTAGTCGGGCGTACTTTATCAGGCGCGTGGTTGCTGCTGTTGAGCGATGAATTTGGCTTGGTGTGGATTCCTGCGTCGGCGGGTTCGTTCCGGGGATATTTCTTCAACATCCCGGTGATCTTCCCACCCTATAAATAGACTGATTTGATGGTAGGGGTAAATTTGCTGCCCCTACCGAATCTTCTCATTGACCGGATCGCAATCCGGGTTCAAAATTATTGGCATGACTGAAACAAACGCCAATTCGTTTTCGCAGAATATTTATGATTTCGTGCTGCACCGCGCTGCCGAAGCCCTCATTCAAACCGATGCTGCTGATTCTATTGTTTTGTTCAATCCCGCCGCCGCCGCCATGTTGCAACTCTCCTCGGCGGAGGTGCTGGGCCAAATCTCCAAAGACGCTTTTACGGGCAATCTCAATCTCATCCGCTTACTCAAACCCGCCGGCCCGGATTTGTTGGATATTAAGCTCCCGCGTGATCGTTTGGCACAGGGGATTGCCCAAGACCTGCCAGAGGGTGGTCGAATTGTTCTGCTGCATGATGTGACGGAACGCCGTCAACTTGAATCGCGCCGAGAGGCCCTGATTAAAGCTATTTCCCACGATTTGCGCAATCCGATTAGCGCTCTCAATGGCTATGCCGATTTAATTTCTAAGCAGGGCACACTGAATGAAAAACAGACGCTCTTTTTGACCCGTATCCAGCAGACTAGCACCAAACTATGGGAACTCACTGCCAGTTTGGTAGATTTGGCATGGATTGAAGCGGGGATGCCTTTGGAATATCAACCGATTGACTTGCCGAAGCTGATTCATCAGACGGTAGACGCCCTCAGGAGTGAGGCGCGACGTAAACAAATCGCCATTGTGATTAGCACTCAAGACCCCATGCCCTTGATTATGGGGGACCCGGCGCGCTTGAAACAGGCCATTCATCACCTGCTAGAAAACGCGATCCTCTATTCGCATAGCGGCTCGAATGTGGGTATTCACGCATGGCAACAGCAGGATCGTGTTTTTGGTGCGGTGATTGACCGGGGCTTTGGTATTTCGGCGGATGACCTTATCCAGATTTGGGATCGTATGTGGCGTTCGCCAGATGATCGTGTGCGGGCGATTTCGGGTGGTGGAATTGGTTTAACCTATGTTCGCACGATTATTCAGCGACACGGTGGTAACATCTCGGTGGAAAGCAAATTGAATGAAGGCTCAACCTTCACGTTCGTTTTGCCGCTGGCTGACGAGCGATAAGCGGGTGATGCCCGACTTGGGACTTTCTCATTATTGGCGTTTCACGGTATAGTGAATTTACACATTTTCGTTAATTGCCGGAGGGTGCGATGCGTTGCTGTTTTTCGACCTTTAGTTCACTTTTTGGATGGCTGCTGTTGATCGCCGCCGGATATTTTCTCTATGTCTCCTTCCTCGACAAGCCTGAACTATTGAAACAGACGCTTGGGGGAGCCAGCGAATTAGCCGTGAATGCGGTGTCGCGGGCAGGGAATGACTTGGGTAATTTAGACCTAGCTGTGACCGCCGATGGTGTGCCATCCTCCTCGAATGTACAAGGTGGGGTGGTTGCTGAAGGTATGGTTGAAGGTGGCGCAATGGGAGGGGAAGTCCCAACCGTTGAAGGTGAAGTTATTGGTGACGCCACCCAGCAGGCCAATGATGTATTTTCGACTGAAGCCGAGCAGAATGCCTCATTAGGCAACCCTGTTCAAAACAATCAAATTTTGACCTCGGATACTGAAGTTTCAGTGGTAGGTCTCGCCGGCGGTGGTGAAGGTGGAAGCGCGGGCGGGGACGGTCAAGGTGGCCCCGGTGGTGGCACTCTCGAGCAGCGGGTGGTTGAACTCGAATGGCCGCAAGAATTTCGCAATGGCGAATCGCGCACCATCAAAGTAACCCTAAAAGCATTGGCGGGTGGTGGTTTCCAAGTCTCCGCCGCTGAAATTCAGTCGAATACTGTACTAGCAACACCGATTGTCATGACCGACAACTACAATACCCATATTGCACAAGTGACGGGTCGGGTGATTGCACCGGAATTTGAGATTGAGAGCGCTAATTCAACCGATACCTTCCAAATGGAACGCGGGCAAGAGGTGACATGGCGCTGGACATTAAAACCTACCGACACGGGCACATTTGTCATAACTTTCGGTATTGAAGTGCTGTGGCAACCACGTGACCCCAATACTGCCCCACCCATTGGGCCGTATCCAATTTGGGGTCAGTCCGTTCAAACTGAAGTCCAAGAAGTGCTCGGCCCATTGACGATTCCGAATATGAGTATCGCAGGCGGTGTCCTAGGCGTACTGGGCGCGTTGAGCCAATTGCCATTTGCGGGTGAGATTTTCAGTTTCTTGTTTGAGCGAGGGGTGAATCGCGGAGCCGAGCGTCGGCGTCAACGCCAAGCCCAACGGCGTCAACGGCGGCGCTAGTCAAAAATCACGTGGGTCTATGTAGATCGGGCCACCATTCCACTGCGGTTCCCAATCGGGAATCAAGGGACGGAACATTAACCAATAATCCGTTTGATTGGTGGCTTCTTGAAAAAAGAAGCCCGGTACGGTGTCATTTCGATCTAAGATCATACTTAACTTGGCGACATTCGAAGTAACCGCAAGGTCGCGCACATAATCAAAAATGTTGCGCAAAGATAGACTGTTGTGCAACCCAGTGGGGTCGAACAGGCGCAGTGTCCGGGCGCGTTTCATCACTTCTTCTTCGGTGGGCCAGGGTTCGTCCGCCGAAATTTGTTGATAGACCAAACTCTGGTCAAAAATACTCAACCCCGCGAAGTTTGGCCCCCCATAATCATAAAAGAGGCGCTCAAAGTTGAACTCCGATACCGCAACATCCACATCTTGCACATACATATCGCGGCTGCTGTAGACGGCATCTACAATGCCTGAATCGGAAATGCCATTCAAAAAGTGGGGCGCTTGGACAGGAGGGATAATGAGGGGGTAGGGCGAGTAGGTCAGGTGCAAAACCAGACGGGCGCGGTGATGACCGATTTTTTCCAGCATATTGAGAGCCGGATAATTGGTCGCCACGACATAGGCATACATGCCGTGTATGCCCTCTTGGTAGAGAAAGTCGAGCTTGGCTTCTTGCATCGCGTTGGCAACCCCGATCCGCCGATAATTGGGGTGTACTCGTGTGTCAAAGCTGTAGGCGATGCGAACGGGTTCATTGCCGATCCATGTATCTTTGATGGTGATGGAAGTAACCCCGATAGGGCGATGATCTTCTTCGGCGACGAATAGATAGTAATTGTCATACATGGCGGCGCGGTCTATAAAACGGCGGCGGAAATGCACAAAGGGACGGGGTTCGCCGCGCGGCGAAAGCCTTTCCAACTCCATTAAGTAGGGTTCGTCCTCTGGTTCGTACCAACGAATGTGCATTTGGCTCGATCTTATCGTTAAAGTTAAGAGATTTCTACTTACAATCTTAATGGAGAATCAATACTTGTGGGGTTTAGAGATGGATTGAAAACGGTTTCAAATTCGTTTATGAACCAATGCCTGACTCATTTACTAGCCCCACCAGTAAATTTCCGGCCTGTGCTGCTCCTCCTAACGCCGCGAACCTCTTTGCTAACCACTGACATTGCTGCCGCACTTTTTCGTCTGTGCCGACTGCTCGAATTGCCGGAAGCAGGTGCCCATTTTTGACCTCATGAGCCGTCAGATGCAGCCCGACTTTGGCTTGCGAAACACGCTTGGCCTGTCCACGCTGATCGGCTGCATGAGGCACCACCACCTGTGGAACACCGTGCAAAATGGCCGCGTGGGTTGTTCCCATCCCGCCATGATGGACAATCACCTTGAGGCGAGGGAAAATATGGTCATAGTCAACCCAGTTTAATAAAAATGTCCCGGGGGGAAGCGCCGCTTTTAACTGGGCTTTCTCTTCGGGCGCGATGGGATTACGCCCAATCACCACCACCGGAACCCAATCGAGGCGATGCGCGGCTTGGGCGGCCCACGCAAAAAAGCCGAGATCACCTGTGAAAACACTACCTAAAGTAATCAGAGCGATGGGAGCATCCGGCACATGTTCCATCCATTGCGGCGGTGGGGTTGTTGGGATGTCTGTTGTGCCCCCCACAAAATGTGTCTGCGGCAAAAAGGGCGGGTCACCTTGATGCCAATAGTCGTTGAAGTAGCTGATATGCAGATGCGGTGATTGAATGGATGGCGTTGGCCCTTGCGAAAAGTTCTCGCCACGCACGTTGAACTGCTGACAGAGGCGCTGGATGCGTCCCCGGCTGTCTTCGGCGAGTTCACGCTGTACGGCAAAAAGATGATCTTCATCCAAATCGGTAGTAGCGGGCCAACCACAGACCGCCAACGTGGTGCCCATTTTTTCAGCGGCAATCGCGGAGGCTGTTAAGAAGGGGTCGGTGACGAGCACATCCGGTACACCATTGGTCTCAGCAAGATCGAGTAGGTGCTGAACCGCCGCTGGAATGAGTTCCTCACTCAGCCATGTATCCAAAGCGCGTTTATAGCGGATAAAGACGGCTTGCTGTGGGGTGAGGGATTTGGGGTGAGGGTGAGGGGGTGGAGGCCATAACCAGCCTGTGGTGGCAATAGGGCTAAATTCAAGGCCTTTTTCGGCTAGGTATGCCCCAATCGCGGGTTGGCTAATCCAAGTGACTTGGTGTCCCGCTGATTGCAGTGTGAGGGCTGTTTTGAGAAAACCACCCCAGTCTAGGTGTCCAAACAGGGGCGCGGAAACGAACCAAAATTTTGCCATAGGTTATGCTTGTTCCAAGAAGGCTACCACACATTAGCATAACCTATTCATCAAACACCTGCCAGCGGAGAGGGGTTAGAGTTAGCTTAGAAGATGAAGCCAAGCACCATCAACAGCAAGCCAAAGGCAACGGTGGTCATCGCGCGTAGTTTGAAATGTTCGGTCTTGGCATTGAAGTACCATACTCCACCCCCGATGGCGACGAAGAAGCCAAGCAGAGGGGCGATCTTCAGCAGGAAGCCGACCAGAAACAGGCCGAGCATGAGTACAAAACAGACCATCACGGCGGCCAAAAACAGCCCGATGAAGCCGCTGCTGGTTCGTTGTTGAACGTTATGTGTCGTTTGCATGGGATTGTGATCTCCGGTTTGCATAGTCCCTATTCATCTCTTGTTCTCAACCATCATTACGTAGAATTCCGGGGCGGGTTGCGCGTCTGTTATATAGAGCAAGTCATTCATTGAATTGATTATAGACGATTCTAGGTTGCGTCAGGAAATATCCTGCGCTAGAATAAGAGCATGATAGATATTTTGCTAATTGATACGTTGTATCTTTGATATGAAGTATCAATTAGAATGAAAGCTGGATGGAACATGACCACACTAGCATCGAAGACCTACAAAGTACAGGGGATGGATTGTGCCCACTGTGCGGAAAAGCTGCAAAAAGGGGTCGGTCAACTTGAAGGGGTACAAGCGGTTCAAGTAGATTTTGCAACAGGCAAACTTCACTTAACCGGTGTCGTGCCTCAGCCCGTTTTGGAACAGCGTGTCAAGTCGCTTGGTTATGAATTGGCGGATGTCGAAGCTGCGACTACCCAAAACCCCCAAAATCGAGGGGGAGTGCTGGGATTTTGGGATTATCTGGTCAGCCGACGGGCCACCCAGCTATCGCTGATTGGGGGCGGTCTAATTCTTGTAACCGCATTGTTGGCACTCATCGGCTTGCCCGATACCCTCACGAATGGATTATTTATCGTGGCGATGGCGATAGCTGCCTATCCGATTGCCCGCAGCGGCCTCAATACCCTCATCATCAACCGCGACTTTAATATCAATTTGCTGATGACCCTTGCCGCGATTGGGGCGGTTATTATTGGCGAATATATGGAAAGTGCCACCGTTATCTTTCTGTTTGCGATAGGCGAGGCTCTTGAAGGGTATACGACGGATCGTGCCCGCCAAAGCATCCGCAGTTTATTGGATTTGACGCCACCACAAGCCATCCGCACCCTCGGCATCCTTGAAGAAGTTGTGCCTGTGGAGGCGCTCAAAATCGGTGATGTTATTCTCATCAAACCGGGTGAACGGGTGGCGATGGATGGGGAAGTGTTGAATGGGACAAGCCATGTCAACCAAGCACCGATTACGGGGGAGAGTGTGCCTGTTTTTAAAGAGGTGGGGTCGGAAGTGTTTGCCGGAACGGTTAATGGTGAAGGCTTGCTGCACGTGCGTGTCACCCGACTGGCGCAGGATAATACCCTCAATCGCATTATCCAACTGGTCGAGGAGGCACAGGGCGTTCGTGCGCCCAGTCAACGCCTGATTGACCAATTTTCGCGCTGGTACACCCCGGCGGTGGTGATCTTGGCCTTGCTGGTGGCAACTATTCCGCCCCTGTTGTTGGGTGGGCCATTTTGGAACACAGCAGACGGCGGACATGGCTGGTTCTATCGTGCTCTGTCGTTGTTAGTGATTTCCTGCCCCTGTGCATTGGTGATTAGTGCCCCCGTGACGGTGATTAGTTCCATTACCGCAGCGGCCCGACAAGGGGTGTTGATTAAAGGCGGATCACATTTGGAAGCGTTGGGGCAAGTCAAGGCGGTGGCATTTGATAAGACGGGTACGCTGACGCAGGGCCAACCGACCGTGATGACGGCCCGTTCGATTGATTGTGTCACGGGTAATGACTGCGAATTATGTGACGATGTGTTGGCATTGGCGGCGGCGGTTGAAAAACGCAGTACCCATCCGTTGGCACGGGCAGTGGTCAATGCGGCACAACAGCGCGGCCTTGCCAATACCTATGTGCCTGCTGAAGGTGTGGCTACCTTAGCAGGACGGGGTGTACAGGGTCGAGTGAATGAGCAGATGGTGACGCTGGGTAATCATCGCCTGTTTGATGAACAGTTTACCCATCACCCCGATTTTTGTGTGACGGTGCAATCGGCGGAGGCGGCTGGTCAAACCACCCTGTTAGTAAGTGCAGGCGATCAGGTACGCGGTTTTATCGGCGTGGCGGATACCGTTCGCCCCGAAAGCCAAAAGACGGTTCAAGACCTGCATACGCTCGGTCTAACCACGATTATGCTCACAGGTGATAATGCCACTGTCGCGCAAGCAGTGGGTCGGCAGGTTGGCGTGCAGGAAATTAAGGCCAATCTACTGCCAGAGGACAAAGCCAGTGCGATTCACGAGTTGATGTCCAACTATCAAGGCGTGGTGATGATTGGCGACGGCATTAACGATGCCCCGGCTCTGGCGACGGCGACGGTTGGCGTGGCGATGGGTGGGGCAGGTAGCGCACAGGCAATGGAAACCGCCGATATTGTTTTGATGGGCGATGAACTGGCGAAGCTACCCTCGGCCATCCGCCTGTCACGCTTTGCCCGCCGCTTGATTAGCCAGAATATCGGCTTTAGCTTTGCCACCAAACTCCTCTTTATGGCGCTGGCGGTTTTGGGTGTCACATCGCTGTGGTTAGCCATCGCCGCCGATATGGGGGTTTCGCTATTGGTCACGCTAAACGGGATGCGCCCTCTCAGAATCCGCTAAACACGCACTTCGATACTACAAAAAAGGGATACTGGTGCTTTTTGGAAGTATTCCCTTTCCACTTTTGTAAGTACCGTTATGTGATATAAACTACACCCTATCGAAAACGAAAATAGGAAAAATTTGTTTACTCCGGTTGCTAGACTTGCACTAAAGGCGTTGGACGATGGAAGTCTTTATCAGCTATAAAAGTGAATATCGCCCTTTTGCTCGAAAACTACGGGATTACCTACAAAACTGGGGACACCAGACTTGGCTTGATGAAGACAATATCCCGCGAGGGGCCTATTTTCGCCATGAAATCCAAAAGGGATTGGAGACCGCGCAGGTTATTATCGGGGTCGTTACACCAGAAGCCATTGACTCCCGTGAAGTGATGGCTGAATGGGACTATGCCTTAAATAACCCTCAAAGACGTCTGCTGTTGATCAAATATCAGGACGCCCAATTGCCCTATCACCTTGCCGGGCTGCAATATATTGATTTCACCCGTGACGAGCAAAAGGGATTTAACGAATTGCGGGAAACGCTGCTTGCGCCTTACCAAAAATCCTTCGCACCGAAACATTCAGAACCGCTTGTTGATTTTGCCCCCACTAAACTGGCGGCGGGTAATCGTGAACGGATGTTGGAGAAGGTTCACAGTTTTTGGGTTACAGGCGTCTTGGAAAAAGCCCTGCATGAAGATCGGGCGTTCGATCTTGGCCTAGCTATTAGCCCAGAAGCGGTTTTAAAGCACAAAGATTATGGCGATTATAAACTGCCAAGCAGCACCAACATTGTGGATTTGTTCCGGGACATGAATCGTGAACTGCTCATCTTAGGTGTCCCCGGCAGTGGAAAAACCGTTTTGCTGTTGCAGTTGACACGGGAGCTTATCCAGCAAGCCAAAGCGGATGAGAAACAGCCCATCCCGGCGGTATTTAATTTGTCCTCTTGGGCCGTTGAACGCAAACCACTCACAGAATGGCTGAAAGAGGAATTACGCACCCGCTACCAAGTACCCAAGAAAGTTGCTGCCAATTGGGTCGAGAGCGAACAACTGCTTTTACTGTTGGATGGCCTCGACGAGGTGATGGATGTTTATCGAGATGCCTGCGTTGAAGCCATTAACGATTTTCGGCGTGAATATCAGTCTGTAGATATGGTCGTTTGCAGTCGGACAGCTGATTACAACCTGTTGGCGCATAAACTCGATTTGGAAAGCGCCATCATGCTCCAACCCCTGACACATCAGCAGATTGAGAGCTATCTTCAGGGTGAAGATTTCGCTGATCTGCGGGCGTTTATGGAGCGCGATGCTGTCTTACGCGAAATGGCAAGTGTCCCTTTTCTACTCAATACCATCGCGTTCTCCTATCGCAAAGCGTCGAGTGTCAATCTTGTTCTACCCATCAATGAAAATAACGAAGCGGCACGGCGCAATCATCTTTTTGATAGTTATATTAAACAACGCTTGAAAACCGGTACTGGGCTTGGAGACTATACCCCGCGAGAGACCCGCTACTACTTAAGTTTTCTGGCGAGCAAGATGGTGGAGCGCCAGCAAACCATTTTTTATATCGAATCTATGCAGCCCTATTGGTTAGAGACCCCGAGCCAGCAGCGCCTCCATCGTATTTTGGTGAAAGTGGCAATGGGAGCCACGTATGGGCTGATTTTTGGATTGATGTATGGGGTGCTGACGGCAATTACTTATAGTTTGGCAACCAATTTAACCGATGGCCTTCTCTATGGCTTGGTCGTGACACTGATTATTCTCATTGTTCTAGGGATCGCCGCTGGATTGCCAGTCAAAATGACCGAAATCGAAGTCGGTGACACCATCAATTTCCGCTGGTCAAAAGGCGATATTGTCTGGGGAATCATCAATGCTCTCATAATTGGCGCGGTAATTGCAGTAGTGGCTTGGTTTATGGAAATGCTGACGATGGGAGGTATGGTAGCCGTCGCTGCTGGCACAGTCGGGTTTATGGAGGCAGGCCTAAAATCCGCCGAACGCCTCGAAATGCGGAGTCACCCGAATCAAGGTCTAAGAATCAGTTTTTGGAATGCACTACGGGCAGGTGTTATGGTTGCGCTCTCGATTGGCCTCATCAGCCTAGTGGTGATTGGCGTCGTTCTAAATCTTGGGTCGGGAATTGCGGTTGGTATTATCTCTGGCTTAGGATTTGGGATTTTTCTAGCCCTTTCTTATGGGATTAGGTCAATCATTCGCCATGCTGTATTGCGCTATGTCCTTCATCGGGACGGCGCAATTCCTCGTAATTATGCACATTTTCTGGATTATGCGGCCAGAGAACTATTTCTTCTACGTAAGGTGGGTGGGGGTTACATTTTTGTCCACCGGATGCTGCTTGACTATTTCGCCAGCCTAAAGCAATAAAAACGTCCACCACCTTGAGCAGAAAAACGCTACATGGGGTGAACGGAGCATGAAGTTGTTATGGGCGGTTTGAATTCTAGGGAAGGATAGGGCACGCCCCTGTTGTATGCTCGATCAGGGCGTCCTCATTAGGGATAATGAGGGTGGCATGGCCTTCTTCATCCATGCAGTCTGGCGACAGCAGGGCATTTTCCGATGAGGCTGGGGTCACGCCATAAAATTGATAATGAATTTCTGTCCCCGGCATCAGACGCGCTTCCAGACTGTATACACCATCTACCAGTGGTAACATCATTGGACGTTTGCCAAGCCCCGTGAAATCCCCCCAAAAGAATATCTTATCAGGTATAGATTCATCCGCGAACTTGAATTGCAGAGTCACATTGACCGGATATTGATAGGAGTGTTGAAGGAATTCAATGCCTTCCAAAATCTCGTTACCGTTTTGAAAATCGAAGAAGGTGGCGTTTTCCCAATGTGACCCCTGTCCCCACAGCGTCCGGCAGGAGGTTGAGACCCACGCTGGCTCCCAATAGACGATGCCAAGCCCACCATTAGCAAAAACAGCTTGGGCTAGATCGGTCAAGAACTGTTTTTGGCCCTCTGGGGTGGCGGGGTAATCAGGGGCGAGGAAATCTCTGCCGAGAATATTGGAAGCATCAGGGGCAGCGTCCAATGTCCAAGGATAGGCCGTCTCGACGATCATGACCTCTTTGCCAAATTTATAGCGCAGTTGGCTAATCACATTCCCGACAGTGGTAACAGTATGGGTTGACCAACCGGGGTAGTAGGAAATCCCGATGATGTCATAATCCGTTACCCCTGCATTGGTCGCGGCCAATAACCAGCCTTCCACCGATTCGGGCTTGGCGATGTGCAGCAGGACACGCGGGGTTTCGGCGGATTGGGTATCGGCATCACGCACCGCTTGAATGGCGCGGTTCAACAGCATGGCATTACGATCCCAATCAATCGGATAACCAGCGGCATCTTCGGCCCGTAAAATTTCGGTGTTGATTTCATTGCCGACCTGCACCATTTCTGGCATGAGACCAAGAGCATCCAACTGCATCAAAGTGTCGTAGGTATATTGATAGAGTGCCTGTCCCAATTCATTTACATCCGTGATAGTGGCCCACGCCGCCGGAATGGTTTGATGACCGGGGTCGGCCCATGTGTCAGAGTAATGGAAATCTAACAGGACATTCATACCAAGCGCATTGGCCCGTTGCAGCGAACGCACCACATCGTCGAAGGTGTTGTAATCCGTCCAAGTGGGGGTATGCCACAAGCGAATCCGCACTAGATTTGCACCATAGTCATAAAAAATCTGATAGGGGTCACGTGGCTCGCCATCCACTTGATACACCGCGCCGCAGTCTTCCATCTCGTTAACATAGGATAGATCAACCCCCAGATAGTATTGGGGTGGATTTGTGCCTGCCAAGCCGCGCCGGGGCGTCCAAACAGCCAACAGGACAAAGCCGATGAGCAGAATGACACGTGTTGTTTTCATAGGGTTTGTCTCACGATCACTACATCATATGGGGGTACAGTAATCGAAGCTGCTGACGGTAATTTCGTTAGAGTGTCGTGCCATCCCTCGCCGATTTCCATTGAAATGGCATGGTCGGTGAAATTCATGATAAACGCGAATCGCTGGGTTTCATTAGAGCGTACCTGCATGGAGAGTCCAGCGGGTAGCGACTGGCGCAGTGGATTTTCTATACCCACACATTTGGCAAGGCGGGTGTAAAAATCGGTCAAGAAACGATTTTCAGTACGCGCCGCAATGAAATAGGCTTGGCCGCTGCCATAGGAATTGGCGGTTAATACAGGATAGCCCGCATAAAATTCCGAGTGATAGGTTGCCAAGACTTGGGCCGCCTCAGGGTGAACGAGTTCGGCGTAATGATGGAATTCATAATCCCCATTCAGATTGAGGGGGTTTTCAGGGCAGGCCCGCAGTTGTCCCAATTGGTGGTCGGTTAGAGTATCCATTTCTTCGGCATACAGCCCTAATGCGCGACGTAGGGCAGGCGGATAGCCATTCAAAAAAACTAGGTCAGATTGATTGACCAAACCCGATAAATAGGTCGTCACGAATGTTCCCCCGGTCTTGACGTAGGCTTCGATACGTTCGGCTAAACCGGGGGTGAGCATATATAACATCGGGGCAATAACCAGCCGATAACCACTGAAATCGGCCTCAGCGTTGATAATGTCCACCGCGATGCCCTGCTGCCAAAATGGACGATAGTGCTGTCGGCAGGTCTCTTGATAGTTCTTGCCGATGCTGCGCGGGAGTTGGGCGTGATTTAAAGCCCATTCATTTTCAAAATCATAGATCAGGGCGACAGGCGCTTGGATGGTTGTTTCGGTGACAGGGGCGAGTTTTTCCAATGTACTGCCGAGGGCCTGCACGTCCTGAAAAACACGGGTGTCGGTTGAAGCTAGATGACTGACCACCGCCCCATGAAATTTCTCCTCCCCGCCTCGACTTTGGCGCCACTGAAAATATTGGACGCTGTTGGCCCCATGTGCGACGGCCTGCAAAGAGGAGAGTTTGTGCATTCCCGGTTTCTTCAGCCGACTGATGCCCTGCCAATTGGTGACACTCGGCGTGGATTCCATCAACAAAAAGGGCTGACCCTGTTTATAGGAACGGTGCAGGTCATGATAAAAGGCCGTTTGCATCGCGGTTTGCAGGTCATCGGTTTGATGCCAGCGCGGATAGCTGTCCCAACACGCCACATCTACATGCAGGGCAAAATTCCAATAATTGAGGCCGACGTCCGGCTGCATAAAATTGGTTGTGATGGGAATGTCGGGGGCAATCTGGCGGAGTGGGGCGGATTCGGCAAGGAAAAAGTCTAGGGCTTGGTCGCTGGTAAAGCGCTGCCAATCCAACATCAAGCTGTGCATAGAAGGATCAACAGGTTCGATTTGCGACCAATCGGTATAACGATGGCTCCAAAAGGTTGACCACCATGCCCGATTCAGCGTATCAAGGTCGCCATATCGCCGTTGCAGCCATGCTCTAAAACCCTGATAACACAAATCGCAATGGCACTGGGTCGCTACGTATTCATTGGAAACATGCCACAATACAAGGGCTGGATGATGTTGATAGCGTTCGGCAAGGCGGGTATTGAGTGCGACGATTTTTTCTCGATAGATAGGTGAGGAATAACAGAAATTTTGGCGGCGGCGGTGCGGCTGACGAATGCCATGCTCATTGACGCGGCGGGTTTCGGGATATTTTTGCGATAACCACGCGGGTGGGGCGGCGCTGGGGGTGGCTAAAATCGCGCTGAGGCCGTTTTCGGCAAGGCTGTCCATCAATTGATCGAGCCAATCAAAGGTATAGTGGCCTTCGGTGGGTTCAAGCATTGACCATGCAAAAATGCCGATGCTCATGACATTGCAGTGGGTCAAGCGCATCAGCCGGAAATCTTCCGCCAGAATATCCGGGCTATCGAGCCACTGCTCATAGTTATAATCCGCCCCGTGCCACAATTTTTCAAAGAGTTTCATGATGCCTAACCTAGCGTTTGACTGTACCAGCGGCTAGCCCGCCGAATATTCTCCAAAAGTCTTGACTTAAAGTTTGACTGCGCCTGCGGTCAGGCCCCCAATTATGTAGCGTTGGAGCAGCATATAGAGTCCAAGAATCGGCAAGGCCGCGATGACCGCCCCCGCCGTAAAAACGCCCCAGTTTTGGGCATAGTCCGCTGACTGGAACAAATAGAGGCCGACCATGACCGTATATTTGTCGGAGCTTTGCATCAAGATGCGTGGCAGCACAAAATCGCCATAAATCGCCATAAAGGTCAGCACCGAGATGGTAATCAGGATCGGTTTGGCAAGCGGCAAGGTAATCATGCGGAAAATCTGGGCATGAGTCGCACCATCCACCAGTGCTGATTCCTCAATTTCGAGCGGAATGGAATCTATATAGCCCTTCACCAAAAACACGTTGATGCTGAGTGCGCCGGACGCATAAATCAAAATGAGTGAGGCATGGGAATCGAGGCCCAAGATACCGATATGATTGCCGACCTGTTGAAAGGTGGTATACAGCGCGATAATCGAAAGGGCTGCCGGGAAAATACTGATAATCAAAATCGCTCGCATAAGGGTTTTGCGCCCGTAAAAACGAAAGCGCGACAGGCCATAGGCGGAAACGGTGGTGCTGCTGACACTCAATAATGTTGAGACGGAGGCTACCACAAACGAATTCCTGAGCCATGTCAGGTATGGATAATATTGGTTCTCAAACAGACCGCGATAATTACCGAGGCCGGGATTTTTGGGGATCACTTCTATCGAGACCAGCGACCCCGATGGATTCAGCGAAGCTGACAGTACCCACACAACAGGTACAAAGGCGAACACAATCAAAATCGCCGCGATGATGTAGCGGATGATATACCCTAACCAACGTCGCTGCTGGTAATTCAGCGAGAAATTGGTTTTTTTGTAGCTGGTCGTGGCTATTGGCGTGGAATGGGTTTGGATGTCGGTCATACGGTTTGATCCTCCAAAACGCGCGTGTAACGGAATTGACCCCATGTGATCGCCGCGATAAAGAGGAACAATACAATCGAGATGCTGGCACCTAAGCCGTAATCGCTTATGGCCGAATTGAAAGCAAGGCGATAGACAAATGAGATCAAAATATCGGTGTGTCCGGCTGGAATTGGCGACCCAGCGATGGGTGGATTGCCTTGATTGAAGATGTATATCAAATTGAAGTTGTTAAAGTTAAAGGCAAAGGACGCCACCAACAACGGACTGACAATCTTCAGCAGCAGAGGCAATGTAATCCTAGAAAAGCGCTGCCATGCGTTCGCCCCATCCACCGCCGCTGCGTCCATCATATCGGTGGGAATGGCTTGTAATGCGCCACTGGAGACAATATAAAAATAGGGATAGGAGAGCCACATATTGATAATGATAATGGCGATACGTGTCCATTTCGGGTCGGTGAGCCAGTTAGGGGCTGTGCCGAAAACGGAGTTTTGCAAACTGACGAGTGCGCCAAAATCCGGGTTGAGTAGATTGCGCCAGATGAGAATTGAAACCAGCGCTGGAATGGGGTAGGGGATAATCAGCAGAGCGCGGATGATTTGTCTGCCGGGGAGGGTTTCGAACAAAACTGCGATAAACAGGCCGAGCGCAAAACTGCATAATACACTCAAAATGGCATAGGCAAAGTTCCAGGAGATAATACGCACCAATGGCCCGCG
This sequence comes from Chloroflexota bacterium, assembly GCA_013112715.1. GTDB lineage: Bacteria > Chloroflexota > Anaerolineae > Aggregatilineales > J027 > CFX10. Next base: position 120,101 of record JABFGB010000001.1, on the reverse strand, counting down.
CAGCGCCGAACTTGAGAAAAAACGCTCGAAATTATCCAGCCCCACCCCAACCCTAAAACCGGGGGGCAGTTCTTGACCGTCATCGGTGGTAAAAACGCCTTCTTCAGGGTGATAGGCAAGACCTGTTTCGGCATCGGTGAGGGTATCACTGTCGGAATCGTATTGATACCGCTGTTGAGTAGTAGCCGCAACCGTCAGGCTGGTAATGCGGATAATATCGGGGGCGACGCCAAATTCAAGTTCCCCCAATTGGTCAATCATGGCAACCGTATCGCGCTTTTCGAGACGCTGATAGCCTTGAATGCTGGTTGGAATGCCTTTGTCATCGGCAGACCCTATACCATCCTCCCCGATGCTGGCGGGTTTGGTCGCAGTGCCTATGCCAGTGAGAAACGTAGTATCATCCTCGGCCTGCAACCACAACACGTAATCATTGGTGGATTCAAGGGAGCGATAGGCCGTCCATTTATACTGCTGACCCGATTCGGGAACGTACTGCTGACTCTCCAAGAACTCTACCGCCTCCTGCTTGGTGAGGATATGCCCATAACCTGCGTTGGTGGTGGAGAGGTAGATGGTGTATAGAATCGGGTATAGGACAAAAAGGGTAGTCGCGGCGAGGCTAACCCCCAACCAGCGGTAGTACCGCAAGTTTTCCAGTGAAAAACAGAGGGTAATAATGACGATCACCACACCGAGAATGCCGGAAAGTGGATAGTTGCCGTCATCCAATAATTGGCGGATGAGCGACAGCACTGCCACATCAAACACACCCACCAATGCTAGGCGGATGATGGTCGAAGGGGTCACAGGAAAAGCGTTTTTTTTGTTCATAGAAAAAACCGTTGAAACCAATAAATGGAAGGAGGGCAGGCACTCCCAAAAGTATAGAAAGGAATGCCTGCGGTATATCTAATTATTCAGATTCGGCGATCTGGGTGCGAATTTGTTCAGCCGCTTGGGTAAGGGCCTCGCTGGGGGTCAATTCGCCCTGCGTAATCAGCAAGCCAGCGCTTTCCCACGCATCCCACACAAAACCCATCGCAGGAATAGCGGGCATGGCCTGACCCGTTACCCCTGCCTCGGAAAAACCACGCATATCGGGGTCTTCGGTTGCTTCAAACACCGCTACCCACGCGGAAGGACGGGGGTCACTATCGAAGATGTATTGCATGGATTCATCGGTGGCGATGAATTCGGTCAGATAGGTCTGGGCCAACAGCAGATTTTCGCTGCCTGCGTTGACCATAAAGCCCTGCACGCCGATGAAAGGCCCACCGGGTTCACCATCTTCGGTGGCGGCGGGGAAGGCACTAATGGCATACGGGACTTCATTGGTCTTGAAACGATCCACCGCCCAAGGGCCAGTGATGATGAAGGGAGCCTGTCCGCTTTCAAACAGAACGTGGGCAGCTTCCCAGTCCAGATTTTCAGAGGCATAGCCATCACGGATCAGGGAGTTGGCCCATTCCGCGCCAGCAACCATGCCTTCGCTGTCCATCCCCACATCATCGGGGGTGTAGTTGCCTTCTTCGTCCCGGCCAAAAACGTAGCCACCAAACGCGGTGTAGACCGGATAGTAGTTGTAACCGAGATCGGGGAAGGCAAAGGCATATTCAACCTTACCTTCATCCACCAACTGCCGTCCAATATCAGCGGCTTCGGCCCATGTCTTGGGAGCTTCTGGTACAAGGTCAACATTGCGAAACAGCGCATCATTCTCGACTGCGAACGGCACGCCGTAGAGTTCACCATTATAGGTGAAGGCTTCCAGTGCATTCGGCAAGAACAATTCGGCTTTGTCACCGAGATCAAGTGGGGCGACCACACCCGTCTCTACTAACCGCCCCATATTGTCATGCGGAATGATGAAAACATCGGGGCCTTCGCCCGTCGCAGCGCCCTGCGTCATGGTGTTCATGGTGTTTTCGGTGCCCTGTGGCTCGACAACCACTTCCACCCCATATTCTTCGGTGAATTTCTTTGACAATTCGGTAATGACTGGCAGGCGCTGGTCATCTGTCCAAATGGTTAAGGTAGGGGTTTGGGCTACCGCTTTGGGGGATGCGGACAGCGGCAGATTAACTGCCAATACAACAAGTACAACTAAAAAAACGAAACGCTTCATACGAATGTCCTTTCTAAATTAAAAAGTTTCGGTTTACTCCAACGTCCGCTGCTCATAGCGGTGTGTTAGGAATTGAATACCCTCATGAACTCTGCCCTGATAATCAAAAAAGGTGGCGTTTTCCCAATGTGATGGCTTGGCGGGGACGGAAATCCACGCGGGTTCCCAATAGACAACCCCAATGCCGCCATGATTCAGGGTGGCTTGTGTTAGATCGGTCAAAAATTGGCGCTGGCCCTGCGGGGTCGCGGGATATTCGGGCAGGAGCGCGTCTGCTCCCAAGAGGTGGTCGTTTTCACTACCGGGGGTTAATGTCCACGGATAGGCGGTCTCAACCAGCATGACCTCTTTTTGATACCGTTCGCGTGCCTGACGGATGGCTTGGGTGGCCTCTACAATCCCGCATTTGCTCCATTTGGGATAATAGGACAAACCAATAACGTCGAAATCCACGACACCTGCTGCTGTCGCGTCATCAAACCACCAAAAGATGTTTTCCGGCTGGGCGATATGGAGGATGACCCGCGCTTGGGGGGCAGCATCGCGTACCGCTTCGATACCTGCGTTTAAGAGCCTTGCGTTTCTGGGCCAGCAGATGGGTGCATCAGTAGGCGGAGCATCTAGCAATATCTCCGTGTTGATTTCGTTGCCGACCTGCACAAATTCGGGTGATAGGCCTTCGGTATTTAATTCTACCAATACATGGTGGGTGTAATCATAAAGTGTGTTTTCAAGGGTGGATAGATCGGTGAGATGTGCCCATGCTGCTGGAATGATTTGTTTGGCAGGGTCGGCCCAGTGATCGGAATAATGGAAATCTAGCATGACGGCCATGCCAAGTGCTTTGGCGCGGGATATGGTGCGTTTGACATCGGCCAATGTGCTATAGGTTGTCACAGTCGGCGTGTGCCAGAGTCGAACCCGCACGAGATTGGCCCCGAACTCATGAAATAATTCAAAGACATCGCGGGGTTGCTGTTGATGATAGAAAACACCACCTAAATCATCTAGTTCATTGACGAAAGAAAGATCAGCCCCGAGGTACATCAGAATGTGTTCTTTCAATAATGGTCTAATAAATACTCATCAATCAACGCGCGTTGACAACTCATGTTGAGAGTAACATAGATAACGGCAAATTGTCAACTGCACTTAAAAAAAGTGCAGCCTAGAACTCGCTTTGGTTAGAGAAATATGGATTGCGGGAGTTTATGTCGTCACGCTGGATTCGCGGATGATTAAACGGGTGGGGACGGTAATAGCAAAACTGGCATCCTCATAATGGGGCTTGTCGGAGGTCAAAATATCCACCGCATGGTAGCCGATTTCGCGTTTGGGTACTTCGACGGTTGTCAAGGGAGGTACGGTATAGGCCGCGATATCGAGGTTGTCAATACTGGCAAGGGCAATATCTTTTGGCACTGTAAAACCGCGCCGATGTAGACAATTGAGGATGCCGATGGCGACCTCATCTGTGCCGGAGCAGATGGCATCTACCGAAACCCCCGACTCCAATAACTGGTCACACGATTCAAAGCCAGAACTGGCATTGACAGCAGGGCGTACAAGGTTTTCATCAATCGGCAGATTGTTTTCCCAAAGGGCTTGGCGATAGCCCTGTACACGCTTATCTTCCGGGCCAATATAGGCGATGCGTTTGCGACCCAACGTAACCAGATGTTGGGCGGACTGAAACGAGGCGAATTGGCGATCAAATTGGATAGAAGGCACACCCGGCCATTCCCACTCCACGCACACGGCCCGATCTACCCGATGGACAATTTCGTCAATTAAGGTTTCATCCTCAATCGTGTCTAGCACTTGATCGAGGCCCAATAAAATCAGGCCACTAATTTCATTGGGGTGAATCAGTTCATTAAACAAGGCCGGGTTACTAAAATCGTCAAATACGCGGATAAAGCGGATATGGCAGTCGTGTTCATGGGCATGTTCGTGAATACTAGCAAGAATCGCGCCGTAATAGGGCCGCTTGAACATGTAATTGCCTGCCAAAATGATGCCAAGATATTTCTCGGCAATGGTGTTGTCTACACTGGAAAGCATTCGGGCGTGTTTGTTGGGACGGTAGCCGAGTTCTTTGATGGCGGCGAGGACACGGTTGCGGGTTTCCTCCGAGACCTTGCGTGGCCCGTTATTGATGACATAAGATACAATGGAGCGTGAGACACCTGCGTGCTGCGCCACATCATCTTGGGTAATTGCCCGCTCATTTCGATTGTCTGCCATAGCTGCTCTCTACCAAAACTACCGCCCATTGGGCAAGGTCTACCGCTAATAATAACCTCTCTCCATTGTAGCAGCAGGATAGATAGTCAAAAATAATCAACATCTTAATCGGGTACAAAACCGATTTTATCCAACATCGCCTGAATTTCAGGATTGGACATAAACAGCCGCCACAATAAGCCCGTGCGGTGATTTTCAATCATGCCCACAATCGGCGCTTGGTTTAGGCCCATAAAAATGTTGGAGACGTAGCCGACAGTGGGGTTACAGGCATCACGGAAACCGTAAATATCCCAAAGCTCCGCCCCACGATCAAAATAAAAATGCTTGAGGGCCTGCATGGATTCAGTGGGGGTATACGGAAAAGCCGCCAGTGCTCCGGTGGGTGTAATGGTTCCATTGTCATTCTGGGGGTCGTGTGGCACATAACCCGTGTGGTCGTCGCTGGCGGTCAATCCCCAAAAGGTTTCGCCATAACCGACAAAGCCCCCCGGATTGGCAACACAGTGGCGATAGTTAATCAGGCTGATGCGGCGGTTGTTGTCAAAGTAATTGCTATAGCGATCACGTTTATGGCGTGGGTCGAAACCCAAAAACGAGTAGTGGGTAAAAAATAGCGGCCCGCCTGACCCAACGCCTATCGGAAGCTCGATACCGTAATATTCCGTGCCATTGGTATAGAGGCTGCCTTCCGTCGTCTGTCCCCACCCGCTGCGGTATTGTTGGGCGCGTTCGTTTTGGGAGGCCCATCCCATGTGAAACATCTCGGCGGGGACGGGGTGAGTTGGAGAGGCAATCGCCAGCAGGTAGACAATCATGACCTCGTTCCAGCCGATGAGGGGATGATTAATCAACCAGCCATGTTTGGGCGACCAGTGCCAGATTAAAAAATTGGGATCATCGGGAAAGCGATACCAATCCCATTCGGTGGTTTCCCAAAGGCGGGTGATGGTGGCCCGGATTTCTTGTTCCTCCGGTGTGGGGCGGTCAAAATATTGGCGCAGAGTCAACAGGGCCTGCATCATAAACGCCGTCTCGACCAAATCTCCACCATCATCGTGATCGCCAAAAAAGGGGACGGTTTTGCCCGTGCGCCCATCCAAAAAATGCGGCCAGACCCCATGAAACCGATCCGCTGTGCTCAAAAAGCGCAGCACTTTTTGGATATGCTCTGTCAATTCAGCCCGGCTGATGAATCCGCGCTCTGCCCCCACGATTAACGCCATGAGGCCAAAACCGGATGCCCCCAATGCAATCATATCGGTGTCGCCGGGGATACATTCCAGTGCCAAGCCTGCATCGGGATGGGCATGATCCCAGTAGTAGCGAAAATGGGCTTCTTGCACCATCGTCAGCAGTTCATCATCTGTGACAGGGTGCGTAGTGGCTTCGCTAGTCTGGGTCGGTGTCGAGGCTTGATACGCATGATTGACGGCGGTGAGGCGATACTGGACAGTGCGATGTGGGAGGCCGATGTAATCTACAAAGCGCGAATAGTGTGGATATTGAATCCCGATGGGCTGGAAATCCCGCCCCACTTCAGCCCGCTCAATTTGAACATATTGCACGGAGGAGTCGGCAATTTTGTCCCACGTAAGTTCTACGTGGCGATCATGGCCGACGACTGAAAATCCCGTAGGCGGTGTGATGGGTTGATTTTGAGGGACGTTGGTAACTTTGATGTCATCAAGGTAGAGGGTATAGGTTTCGTCGCTTAGGCTGCCCTGCGAAAAAATAACTTTGGTGATTTCTGCCCCATCCTTCTGCCTAAAGGTCAGGTCAAAATGGGCGCTGAGTGGAATTCGAATATACGTCCACTGTTGGACAGGCAAATCTTTAACTGCCAGTCTCAAATGGAAAAAGGGCCGAATCTCGCCGCGCACTTCCAACCACACCAGCGGCAGTGATTCTGGCGGAATGGGAGTAGGGGGGTAACACCAAAACGATAAAGTGTCGCCTTTGAGTGCAGTGGTTCGTCCCCGCCAATACTCGACCAAAATTTCAGCCTGCCAGTGACCCCCTGCCTTTGAACACCATGTCAATTCGAGACTGTTGGGTGGGGTAAAAAAATGGGCATGGCTCACGGGCAGGTGATGGTTGATATGGTGTATTGTACTATCCCCCGAAAACGTGACATGGCTAAAAAAATAATGGTTGGGGGTGCGGCTGTTATCAAAAATCAGGTGGTCATAGATCGTGTCTTGCATAGGTTAGCCTCGAATCTTATCCCGATAGTACAACGCGCTTTGTTTAAGGGTGCGTTTCTGAGTGGTGTAATCCACATAAATCAAGCCAAACCGCTTATCATAGCCATGTGACCATTCAAAGTTATCCATTAAACTCCACGCAAAATAGCCTTTGACGGCTGCCCCCTGCTCGATTGCTTGTTCAAGGGCGGCGAGGTGGGATTCGAAATAGGCGATGCGCTGGGGATCGTTGACTGTGCCATCTGCCAATACTTGGTCATCAAAAGCCGAGCCATTTTCGGTGATATACATGGCGGCGGGGGCATAATCTTGCTGTAGGCGTACCAAGAGGGCCGTTAGACCTTCCGGGAAAATTTCCCACCCCAGTGCTGTCTTTTGGGCATCTTCCGGCATGATGTGACGTAGGCGCAGCGGTAGTTCGTTGTCATCGTGCAGCACTACATTGCGGAGATAATAATTGACTCCCAAAAAGTCGAGTGGTACAGCGGCGGATTGAACAGTGGTTAAGTCAATGGGGGGCAAATACGGTTCGACCAGCGAAACCATATCGGCGGGATAGACACCCTTAAACAGTGGGTCAAGCATCCAGCGATTCAAAAAACCGTCTTGGCGAAAGGCGGCTGATAGATGCTCCGTTTCTGGTGCGCCGGGGTAAATGGGATTGAGATTGAGCGAGATACCCAATCGTGAATTAGGCACATTCTGGCGGATGATGGGTGCGGCTGCGCCATGTGCCAGCAACAAATGATGGGCCACTTGATAGGCGGTGGTGAGATCGGTCATGCCCGGTGGGTGTCCGCCATAAAAATAGCCAACAAACGCGACGATCCACGGCTCGTTGTGCGTCGTCCAGTTTTGCACACGATTCCCCAAATAACGTGTCATGACGTCGGTATATTCGGCGAACCACTGCACACTGGCGGGGTTGGCCCACCCACCGCGATCTTGTAGGGCTTGGGGCGTGTCCCAATGATAAAGGGTCAGATAGGGTTGGATGCCCGCCGCCAAAAGCTCATCTACCAAGCGGCTGTAAAAATCGAGGCCCTTTTTGTTGACTGGGCCAATACCTTCTGGCAACACCCGCGACCACGCTACCGAGAAACGATAGGCTTGTAACCCTATTTGACACATCAAGGCCACATCTTCACGATACCGATGATAATGGTCGCAGGCCACATCACCGGAATCGCGGTTGGCGACTTTGCTTGGCACAGTATGGCAAAAACGGTCCCACACCGTTTCGCCGCGCCCATCGGTGTTCCATGCCCCTTCAATTTGATAGCTGGAGGTGGCTGCTCCCCATAGAAAGTCTTTTGGAAAGGCCATAAATAAAAATCCTCATGATACTTTTGAGAAATAAAGAGGGTGGCCCTATGTGACCACCCCCATTGAATGTCATGCCTCACCCCCAACGGTGCGGGGGTGATTCCAGTTTAATTCGTCCCGTTCTTGAAGGCTTCCAGATAAGCTGGGGTCACAGCATAGTCCCCCGTGCTTTCAACAAAGCCCATCGCATTGAGCGCGTTTTGGACATTCGGGTTTTGTGAAAGCAGATTCCACACAAAGCCGTCTTGATAGTTGGCAATCATCAGCAGGATGTCGCCCTGATCAATGCCGATGTGGTCTACCGAATACCATTGATCTACATCATTGACCGCGCTGACAAAGCCGTGTTCACGCCATACCTTCGTACCCCATTTGGTCAACATGGCCCGAATTGCTTCCATTGATGCTTCGGGGGTGAAGGGCAGGCAGGCAATCGAAGCATACGGGGCAATGGTGCCATCATGGTTGCCACCCGTCGCACCATAGGCTTTGTAACCGCGTGGGCCATCCGAGGCGCTGATGCCCCAGATACCACCCTGATAGGTGGCATAGGCATCGGCGTTATCGGCGGCGAACTGAATGCTGCGCTCACAGGCGCGGGTGGTATTGTTGAAATAGTTGGCGTAGGCATCTTCTTTACCCCGTAGGTCAAAAAAGGCCAGCGGATATTGATAGACAAACAGGGGTTCTGCACCGAGGTAGATGAATTCACCCTGTAGATTCACTGGGCGATCCCAATTGGCCCATGATTCGGCGGGGATGGGGTGGGTGGGTGAACCGATGCCCAAGATATAGAGCAGCAGACTTTCATCGAAGTGATCCCATGTGGCGGAGAGGAAGCCGATGTCCGGTTTCCAGCCCATCGAGACCATGTTACCGCCTGCCATCATCCATTCCCAATCCATATTTTCATAGAGTTGTTGGGCAAGGGCTGCGACTTCGGTATCTTTGAAATAGGCCCCGGCGGTCAGCGCCCCCGCGATAAACAGGGCGGAGTCAATCGAGGAAATCTCACTGCTCCACACACGCTCCCCGGTTTCCATATCCACGAAATGATAGAAGAAACCGTGATCGCCTTGCACCCCGCCATTAGCAAAGGTTTGTAAGGTGACAAGGGCACGTTCATACCCTTGATTGTAGTTAATCCAGCCGCGATCAACCGCAATTGGAATGCCAGCCAGCGCAAAACCTACGGAGGCAATGCTGGCGGGTGAATCGGCGGTGTTGCGGTCTTTAACCAGACCATTGGCGGGATTGGCTTGTTCCCAGAAGAAGCTGAAGGTTTCGCTGCCGACAGAATCTAGCAGGGCCACATCATCAAAGGAGAGCAGCAAATCCACCTCGGATTGGTAGACGCTTTCTTGGGAATATTCACCCGGCGCGGCTACTTTTTCAGGGGCGGATAGATAAGCACCACCGAGATAGATCGGTTCGGTGAGCGGAACTTTGCCGCTGGCATCTTCAAAGAAGAAGGAGAGATATAGCTCGTAAGTGCCGCCTTCTTTGGGGTTACGCATCGGTTGGAGGGGCACATAGACGATGCGATTCCAACCAGTGGTTAGTTGGAGCGCACCGCCGAACATCCCGCCGACCCATGCCCATTCGCCCGTCGTATCACCCATGCCCATGAAGAATTTGTTAGGGTTAATGGCGTTACCTTCAGGCAGATAGACATCTAGTTCGACCTGTGTATAGGTGGCCCAATCCGCCAAATCTTCTGCGGTGATCGGGAAGGCCAGCTTGGTTTCTGCTGATTCGCCGCTGGGCATAATTTGGAGCGAAGGAGCGCCGTCAGGGGTCAAGACATCATTGCTGACCGCAAAGGTTGAGCCGCTGTTATCATCGCCCAACATCGCAATATCCTTGCTCTCCCACGGTGCCCAAGTCAGGGTTTGATCGGCTTCACCGGGGACAGGCATGGCATACATGCTGCCCAGATAGAACGGTTCGGTCAGAACGGTCTTGTTGCCGTTTTCATCGGTATACATGAAGGCGAAGTAGATGAAATACGCGCCATTGGGATTGGGCTTGCGCATGTTGGGGTCAAGATCAAAAATGACTTTGGCCCATTCGGTATCGCCTTCAAAAACGCCCCAGACGCCACCAACCCATGCCCATTCACCTGTGATGTCCGCCATACCCATGAAGACCGCATTGGGATTCACAGTATTGGTGGGAGGTAGGTAGATTTCCAATTCAACACGGCCTAGCGACCATGTTTGGAGATTGGCACCGCTGACAGGGAAGGCCATCTTGGTTTCTTCAGTCGTACCAGAAGGAATGATCTGTAACGAAGAGATACCCGTCGCGGTCAGGATGTCTTTCCCTTCTGCAAACGAAGAACCCGTGTTGTCGTGGCCGATCATGCCGGGGTTCTTGGTTTCCCATGCTGTCCACAGAATTCTTTCGGGTGCAGGCGGGGATACAGCAGCACTTGAAACAAGCATCGCGCCACCCAGATAAAAGGGTTCAGTCAGCACGGTTTTGTTGCCTGCTTCGTCGGCACTGAAAAACGATAGGTACAGCATATAGCTGTGATCCGCAACCGGGGCACGCATGGCATTATCGGGTGTATAGACAATGCTGTTCCAGCCCGTGGTTAGTTCAGTGGCTTCACCAAAAATGCCACCAACCCAAGTCCATTCCCCACCGACATCCGCCATGCCCATGAAGAAGTTGTTGGGGTTAAGGGTATTGCCTTCGGGCAGATAGACTTCAATGACGACCTGATCGTAAGCAGCCCAATCCGCCAAATCCGCGCCCGTGAAAGGAATGGCGACTTTGGTTTCTTCGGAGGTACCGCTTGGGGTCACTTGCAAACTGGGAGTGCCTGCCGGGGTTTGAACGTCTTCGCTGATGGCGACAGTTGAGCCGGAGTTGTCGTCGGTAATGGTGGCGACATCTTTGGCGTCCCATGCTGCCCATGCCAGACTGCCTTCAGCCGAGCCAGCAGTTGTGCCTTCGCCTTCACCACCGCCCGCAGCGGCTTCTGTACCGCTCAAGGTTGCGCTCCCGACATAGATGGGTTCAACCATCGGGGTTTTGGTGCCTGCTTCATCGGCACTGAAGAAAGAGAAATACAACATGTAGCTATGGTCGGCTACCGGGGCACGCATGGCGGGGTCAAGAGGATACACAATGGTATTCCAGCCAGTGGTTAGGCTCTCCGCCGTACCAAAAATACCGCCGACCCAAGTCCATTCCCCACCGACATCCGCCATACCCAAGAAAAAGCTGTTGGGATTTACGGTGTTACCTTCGGGCAAATAAACTTCGATGGATAGGGTGCTGTAGGTGGCAAAATCGGCTAAATCTGCACCTGTGAACGGTACGGCTATCTTGGTTTCCTCGGAAGTACCGCTGGGGGTGACTTCCAAACTTGGGGCACCAGCCGGGGTAGTGACCGCATCTGTCACAGCCACGCTGGAACCAGAATTATCGTCCCCAATGGCAGCAACATCTTTGGCATCCCACGCCGCCCAGACAACGCTGTCATCCTGTGCCACAGAGACGGGGGGATGGATGCTAATTGCGAGCGTTGCAATCATGACCCCGCACAGCACAATCTGTACTAACTTTTTTAACATATAGCCTCTAGCTCCTTACTTAAGGACTTGCCGCCGATATAGCGGGAAAAAATCTATTTTGAGGATGAGTATAAATCGGGAGAAAAAATCTGTCAAAGCGCTTTTACAAAAATGTCGAAAATTGCCAAAATTAGGGCGGTCAAAAAAACGATTTGCACATTTTGGAGGCGCTTGTTAGAATAAAAACGTTTTAACAAACAGTTGGGCAGGAAGATCATGGCGGCTACGATTTTTGATGTTGCAAAACATGCCGGGGTCTCAATCGGTACGGTTTCCAGAGTCCTCAATAATAAAGACCGGGTAAGTCCAGCAACACGAGAACGAGTATTGAAGGCCGTGCGAGAACTCGATTATCACGCCAATGCGTTTGCACGCGGGCTTGCCAGCCAAGAAAGCAATACGCTGGGATTGGTCATCCCCCAAGTGAACGATCCGTTTTTTTTCCAGATCGTGCGGGGAGTAGAGGATGCGGCGACGGATGAAGGCTATAGTTTGCTTATTGCCAGCCAACCCCGACCAGCCCACGAACATCGTTATTTAGATTTGTTCCGGCGTGGCAATGTGGATGCGATGGTGTTGGTGGCGATAGATGTCTATCTCCATGAAATACAGCAAATCGCTGCGCGTGGGGTACCAATTGTATTGGCCCAACAGGACGTTGGGAAAAATATTCCGGCGTTTTTGGCAGACAACTATAGCGGCAGCCGTGCGATGACCGAGCATTTGTTAGGACATGGATATCGGCGTCTGGCCTATATCGCAGGCACGAATTACACCCCTGACAGTCGTGAACGGTTACGTGCCATGCAGGATGTCCTAGCCGAACATGGCCTGAGCATGGGGCCAGAATATATTGTGCCGGGTGACTATCTGCAAGACAGCGGTTATCGTGCCATGTTGGAATTATTGCAGCGGCCCGTTTTGCCAGAAGCCGTATTTGCCGCCAATGACCAGATGGCGCTTGATGCGATGCGGGCCATCCAAGAAAACGGCCTGCGCGTGCCGGAAGATATTGCAGTAGTGGGGTTTGATGATATTCCGATGTCGAGTTATGTTTCACCAGCCCTCACCACGATTCAACAGCCTGTCTATGAAATGGGCTGGCACGCCGCCAAACGTGCGATTGCCATGATCGGGCCAGAGGAGAATGTTGAAGAACGGACATTGGCCTCACCGCGTGTTATGCTGCTGCCCGCGTCGCTGGTGGTTCGTAAATCGTGTGGTTGCTGATGTTGTAAGCCCCTAACAAGGCCTTTAAACACCTTGTTAGATATGAATGGGGAAAGCGCTCCCCAAAAAATTTTCACCTATTGTAAAAGCGCTTTTACAAGAAGGAGGCAGGTCGAATTTAGAGCAAACACTACCCAGTTTATCCTAACTGAAGACCGCTAAAGAGTTGAGGAGATAAAAAAATACCATGTCACGCTTTTTTATGCGTTCGTTGATTGTGCTTGTCGTTGTTGCTGCTATTGTTGCCCCCAACTTGGGCATGTCTCGCGCCCAAGATGAACCCCCAATGTCCAATGAACTCCGTGTGTCGGTTGTGGCTGGGGCCATGCAAGACACCATGACCCGCCTTGTCGCCAAATATAATGAAGCCAACCCCGATGTGAACATCACCCTCGAACTGGAACCCGAAGGTGGTCAGTTCCAAGCGCTGATTGCCGCTGGCAACCAACCCGACCTCATCATCACCTCGTTTGGGCCTCAATTGGGCACGTTGGCGGAACAAGACGCTGCTGTGGTGTTGGATGAACTACCCGGTGCGGATGAACTGTTTGCCCGTATCGAACCCGCCTCTCTGCAAAAACTATATGGTCATCAATATTATGCCCCCGTTGGTGCGGATGTGACCTTGATGATCTACAACAAAGCCCTGTTTGAAGAAGCAGGTCTCGACCCCGAAGCTCCCCCGGTCACTTGGGACGAATTTCTAGCCGCTGCTGCCGCGATTGATGCCCTACCCAACCGTGAAAATGGCGATGAGGTCTATGGCACGGTGCTGTGGAATGAAGCCCTGCAATGGGGCGGTTGGTATTGGAACATGCTCCAACCCATCTATCTCAATGCCAATCAGGGTGAATGCCAATTGCTGAATAATCTGGCAACGGACATCGTGTTTGACCGCGAAGAATGTGCGCTGGACAAATTCTTTGCCTTCCTCAAAGAAGCGCAGCAATATGCCCCGCCCACGATGGAAAAGAACTTCTTTGGCCGCGCCATCGGCATGTGGATGCAATATGGCTATTCATGGAAACCCAACCTCGAAAACGCGGTGGGTGGTGAGATGGTCATTGGTGAAGATGTCGGTGTTGCTCCTGTGCCCGTCCCCGAAGAGGGTGATACCAGCTTTACCACCTATGGTGGTCGCTCGATGATGATTCTCAAGACCAACCCCGAACGCGAAGCCCGCGCATGGGATTTCTTGAAATTCATTATGGAAGATGAGAACAACTATCAATTCATCACCGAATTGGGCTATCTGCCTGTGTTGACCAGCCTCAAGGCTGACCCCTATTTCCAAGACCCCAGCCGTTTGCCGTTTGTGCAGGTGCTGGAACATGGCTATGTGCCCGAACAATTTGCGACGGCAGAACGAGTCGCGGTTGCTTTGCAAGGCGCGTATCAAGAAATCGTGGTCGAAGGCTCGGTTTCACTAGATGAGGCAGTGTCCTATGCAGCCAAAAAAGCACGTGAGGCCATTGCCACCGAATAATTAATTAAATCTCCACCTCAGTCCCCTCTCTACCCTGTGGAGAGGGGCAATGGGGCGAGGTTTGGTATGCTGTTCAATAGAAGTTGAAGGGAAGACAAAGCCTTATGAGCGCGATTGCTGCCGAGAGCCAAAACAGTATCGCCAGTGTTTCGGCAAAACGACATACCACGCTTTTACATCGGATGCGCCGCAATTGGTGGGGCTATGTGTTTGTCTCGCCTTGGATCATTTTATACATTGTTTTTGGAATCTATCCACTGATTCTCTCATTCTTTTTGACCTTTTTTAATTATTCTTTTGTGAACCCCGAAAACCGTCAATTTGTCGGTATTGGCAACTGGGTGCGCGGCATCGAAGACCCCTTGTTTTGGAAAGCGATTTTTAACATCGTGCTCAACCAATCGGTGTTTATTTTTCTCAAAAATGGCTTAGGCCTGCTGATTGCCTCGCTGCTCTTTAATATCAAATTTGGCGGACGGTTGCTGCGAACGGTCTATTTTTTGCCCGTCATCACCTCCACAGTGGTCTTGATGACGATTGGAGACAACCTTGCCAGTCCGGGTGGGCCAATTCAAAAATATCTCATTGATCTGCACCTGCTCGATGGACCATTTTTTTGGAAGTCTGAAGAAACATGGCCGATGATTGTGATCGCGCTCATCAACACATGGAAATGGTTTGGCATCAGCACGGTCATTTTACTGGCGGGTATGTATTCGATTGATGCCCGTCTGTATGAAGCGGCAGCGGTGGACGGGGCAAACGGGTGGCAGATGTTCACGTACATTACGCTGCCAACTCTCCGCCCACAGTTATTTTTCCTATTGGTAGTGGATGTCATCAATGGCCTGCAAATGTTTGGTGAGGTCTTTAGCATCGGCTTCAATGTCTATGGCGGGATCAACAACCAAGCCCTGACGCCTGTGCTATATCTGTATGCTCAAGCCTTTGACCGATCCAATGTGGGGTTTGCGTCCACGTTGGGGCTGCTGCTGGCCTACATCATCGCCGCACTAACTTTCCTGCAATTTAAGTTCTTCCGCACCAATGAGAATTAGGGAGAGCATGATGAGACGCGCAAAAGCATTTTCACCCACCATCATTCTGAGCTATGCGGTTTTACTGTTGGGTGCTTTCTTCGTGATCTACCCGTTTTTTTACATGGTGAACAATTCGGTGAAGACCGGGCAAGAGATAATGCACTCCCCAACAGCCCTGCCCGAAAAGATTGTCTTTACGGGTTATACAGGGGTATTTGATGAACTGGATGTGATGCTGCTGTTTAAGAACTCGGTTTTCTTGGCGGGGTCAATCACCGTCCTGAATACCATTTTTAGCGCATTAGCGGCCTATGCCTTTGCCAAAATCCCCTTTCCGGGGCGCGATAAGATTTTCGGTTTCATGCTGCTGACCATGATGATTCCCGGCGTGTTGTTCCTCATCCCGACCTATGTGCTGATGTATCGCATCGGGTGGGTGGGTCACTTTGAAGCGCTAATTGTGCCTTCCATCGTATCGGTGTTTAACATCTTCCTGATTCGTCAATTTATGTCGGGTATCCCGGATGAATTAGTGGAGGCGGCGCGAATTGATGGGGCAGGTGAAATGGTCATCTTCACCCGTATCATCTTGCCGCTGGCCCGCCCTGCGTTGGCGACAGTTGCCATTCTCACGTTTATGGGGAGTTGGAACGACTTTTTTGGCCCTCTGCTCTATCTCAATCGGCCCGAACAATGGACGCTGCAATTGGGCCTGCTGCAATTTCGTGGCACCGTACCGGGTGAAAATGCCCAGCAAATTTGGGCGCTCACCACGATCATCACCGTGCCGATTGTGGTGGTGTACTTTTTCATCCAAGAACAGTTTGTCAAAGCCTTTGCCAACGTGTCGTTGAGCAAATAGGAGGATAAACCAATGGTTCAAACAACCCTTGCTCAACAACCCCTTGCCGAGGCCATCGTCGAAGTCAACCCCCCCCAAAGTTGGCTGAAACGTTATCGCTGGGCGTTGCTCTTTGCTGGCCTGATTATGGTCTTTATCGCCACATATGGGTTGGCGTGGTGGAATGCCTACCGCCTCACCAATGATTATCTGGATGATGCCGACGCCAGTTTTGAGGCGGGTAACTATCTGGATGCTCTGACAGGTTACGAAAAATATGATACCGAAGCGAAAAAATATGTCGAATATGGGGGTTATATGCAGGTGCAGCGCATTTGGGAAAATGATTATTCTTATCCTGTGCCAGATGGTGTGCAACGCGCCAAAGATCGTATTCATGAGATTGTCTACGAACGGCTGACGATTGAAGACGCCGAGCAATTTGTTCAGGAAAATATCGGACGTACCAACCCCTATCTTGGCATGATTTATCTGCGCTTGGGGGAATTGTATGAGACTGATGGTCAACTGCGTGACGCCGAAGATATTTATGAATCTATCCCTGACCTGTTTCCGAACGATAAAGCGTTGCAAGCCCGTGCCGCCGATGACTTGGCAAAATATCGGCGTAATATTCTAAAAAACGAAACTTTTGTAGGAGCATAATGTGACCCAACTGCCGAACAAATATGGCTATTTCAGTGACGACGGCCTTGAATATGTAATCACCTGTGCCGAGACACCCATGCCTTGGGTCAATGTGCTGTCAAACGGCGATTACGGCTTCGTCATCTCACAGGCAGGCAGCGGGTATAGTTGGCGCACCCATGCCAGCCTCAATCGCATTACCCGCTGGGATCAAGATTTAATCCGCGATGAATGGGGCAAATATTTGTATATCCGTGATACGGCCTCTGGCGAATTTTGGTCGCCCACCTTTCAGCCCTGTGGCGAAAAGTTGCAGGATTATCGTGTGCGGCATGGCATGGGCTACAGCATTATTGAAGGCCAGCAGGCGGGTATCGCCAGCACCGTCACCTATTTTGTGCCAGAAGATGACCCGTGTGAAATTTGGGTGCTGCGACTGAAAAATGAAGGCAATACGCCCCGCCAATTGCAACTATTCACCTATTTTGAGTGGTTGTTGGGTAACGCTCCCGACTGGCATCGAGAATTTCACCGTACATTTATCGAAACCAGTTATCATGAACAGGGTGTGCTGCTGGCGACCAAAGTGATGTGGGAACTGCCTGTTCCATCCAAAACACATTGGAATCTCTCATGGCCGTATATGGCCTTCCACAGCGCCTCACTGATGCCCAGTGGCTATGACGCTGATAAACGCGATTTTCTGGGACGGCATGGCAGCCCCCATAATCCTGCCGCCGTTCGCTCCGGCCACTCTTATCAGCATACAGGCCGCTGGGGGGATGCAATTGGTAGCTTGCGGCATGACCTTACCCTTGCCCCCGGCGAGGAACGCGAAATCGTCTATACTCTCGGTGCGGCGGATAATCCCGAACAGGCCCTTGCCCTGAGCCAAAAATATCGGGATGGGGCAGTTGTTCATAGCGCCCTAGAGACGGTTAAAAAATATTGGCACGGTATTACCCAAGCCCTGCACATCGAAACCCCCGACCCAGCGTTGAATGTATTCGCCAATGGCTGGCTGCAATATCAAGCGATTTCGGGCCGCATCAAGGCTCGCACCGCCTACTATCAGACGGGTGGGGCGTATGGCTTCCGCGATCAATTGCAAGACAGCCTTGTGTGGCTGCTGTTGGGTCAACCGGAAAAAACATTGGCTCAGATTCATCTTCACGCCGCCCACCAATATCAGGATGGCATTGTGCTGCATTGGTGGCATCCCATCGCCGATACCGGAATGCGTTCGGATTACAGCGACGACCTGCTCTGGATACCATTTGTCACCCTTTACTATATGCACGAAACAGGTGACTTTGCCTGCTTGGATGCTGAAATCCCGTATTATGATGGTGGGGTGGGTACGCTCCGTGAACATTGTATGCGCTCGTTTGACATGGCGCTGAGTCGGCGCAGCCCACGCGGTTTGCCCTATATCCTCAAAGCTGATTGGAACGATGGCCTGAACGCGGTAGGGGCAGAAGGAAAAGGCGAAAGCGTCTGGATGGGCCATTTCCTCCATTATCTGCTGCGAGAATGGGCCAATCTTCCCATTGTAGACGCCGCCACCAAGACCCGCTTTGAAAAAGAGGCCGAGGCTGTCCGCGCCGCTGTCAATCAGCACGCATGGGACGGGGCATGGTATTGGCGGGCCACCACCGATGCTGGGGAATTGGTCGGGTCGCATCAATCACCAGAAGGTCAAATTTTCCTAAATGCCCAAACTTGGGCGGTCTTGGCTGACACGGCGGATAGGGATCGCGCACGTTTGGCAATGGCCTCGACCCGCGATCACCTCTATTCCCCCTATGGCCCACTTTTGCTTGCTCCGGCCTATTCCATCCCTGACCCGCACATTGGCTATTTGTCGCGCTACGCCCCCGGCACTCGTGAGAACGGTGGCGTCTATTGTCATGCGGCTTGTTGGGCAGTATTGGCCGAACGCAAACAAAACGGCATGGTGTCGGCCTATCAGGTGTGGCGTAGTTTTTGTCCACCCGTGCGCGGTGAAGACCCCGATGCGTATTCGGCGGAACCGTATGTTATGCCGGGGAATGTCGCTGGCCCGCTGGCTTCCCAACCGGGGCAGGGCGGTTGGTCATGGTATACCGGTTCGGCGGCGTGGTATTTGCGGGCGCTGACGGACGGAGTATTGGGAATCGAAGGCCGTGTGGAAGGTTTGCGTGTTAAAGCCGAATTGCCTCCTACATGGAAACAATATTGGGTGAAACGTCAGTATCGTGGGGCAGTCTATGATATCACAGTCCGGCGTGCTCATGATTCAGAAAAAGCAGTTTGTCGAGTCAATGGCGCGGAGTGGCAGGGCGAATTTTTGCCGATAGCCAAGTCGGGCACTACGCAATCCGTCGAAATCATCCTACCTGCTTGATATTATCCCTCCTTATAAGGCCAAACCCACTGCGGCCCATCCCTAAAGGACAGACGAGGGAGGGCTGCTTTGGGTCGTCTCAGGCTCATTTGGCAATACGTTCGACCAGCGCCATCACATCCTTGAGAACGGGTTTATTTTTAAAATAGAGGACTTCGCCGGGGACATCGGTCAGTTGTTCGGCGGTCAGATTGACGCCTTCATAGACCAACAAAATTAAGTCCGAGCGCCCTGCCGCCCGCACTTTGGCGAGTTTGCGCCGTAGATAGTCGGGATGCCAGAACCCCATGATTTCCAGCAGTGCCCGTCGCCCATCCTTTTGATGGGTAAAGGCAAAGTCGGGAATCATGACGGTATCCTCCAACAGCAACACTTCATCTTCCCGACTCAACTGCCATTGCCCACGCCCTTCGCCAAATTTCTCAATAAACTCCGCCGCAAAATCGGCCTCCATCCGGCTGTCGAATTCCCCGCTGCGTTTAAAATGCGAGGTGAGCGGGGAGGTCGAATTGAGTTCATACCGCAGCCAATCGTCGCTGAATGGAGACTTGACCGTTGCCCGCATCTGCCAGCGCTCACCCAACAAAAGGGCGGGCAAAAACGCTGCAAATTGGCGCCCATAACGGGTGGTGGTGCTGACGAAGGGCGAAATCGGGCCGTCCAGCGTCACCCCATAGCCACCTTGATAGGGTTTGGCCTCAAACATCAGTTTAAACAGCTTTAGGTAGCGCCAGAAATCTTGATAGCCATCATAAATCTCGACCTCCATCAAGCGTGCCCAATAGAGGACACCCCGCGTCAGTTCAAGGTTATAACGGGTGATGAGGCTTTCGGGGGTCCATGCTGGGCCAACTTCAGCTAACACGGATTCACTGGCAAGGTCGGCAAACAGGCTTCGTTCAAGTGTGATGATGTCTGTCCCCAGTTCAGCGGCGATGTCTTGCAGCAGCATGGCGCGGCTCTGGGGATGGAATAAATCAGCCTCATCCAACACCGGTCCTCGCCCAAATACCAATCGGCGCAGGTCGGCTGGTGGCAGCGGCGATGAACGAGTGACCCATGTCGCCCCATCGGATAAGACTTTTGCTAGGCCACGCAGCACGACATAATCGAGTCGTTCCCCTTCCAACTGCTCAACAGCCGTCTCCCATTCCCCTGACGTGTGACCGGACAGCTTTTGAAAGAGGTCAATTAGGTCGGTGGCGCTGGCTTGCCAATGCCGATTTTCTGGCGACAGCAGTTCCACATGCAGGGTATCGCCCCGCACACGCAGGCGTGGTCGAATCAGATCAGCGGTGAGCATGGGCAATTCTACGGGGTTTGCGGCGCTGGGCCTTACCTTCTTCGGTGGTTTGGCGGGCGATAACTTCAAAAAGCACGGCTTGGCGATTACCGACCTTACGCAGCACCCGCCCCAAACGCTGGATATATTCACGGGCGCTGGCGGTTCCACCCAACACAATGGCAACTTTGGCTTCCGGCACATCCACCCCCTCATTCAGCACCCGCGAGGTCACAATCGCCCGATACTCACCGAGTTGATAGGCTTCTAAGATATGTTTGCGTTCGTCGGCGCTGGTCTCGTGGGTAATGACCGGAATCAGATGGCGGCGTGCAATCGCATAGGCCACCGTGTTGTTTTCGGTAAAAATCAAGGTTTGTTCATGCGAATATTCACGCAGCAGGCTATCTAAAATGGCAAATTTGCCTTCTGCCCCTGCCAACAAACGTAAAATTCGCTGGCGGGCCAACAAAGCACGGCGGGCCTCGGCATCAAAGGCACTCAAGCGCATCAACTCCATCAGCCAATTTTTACCGTGTGTACGGCGCAAATTGCGGGCGCGGAAAAATCCGGCGTAAATCGCGTAGTCAGTCTCATAGGCGGTACGTTCTGGCTCAGTTAGGTCAATACGGATGCGTTCAGTCCGATATTCCGCCAACTGCTGTCCGGTCAAATCATTAATGGGCACTTCATAGACAATCGGCCCGATGAGTTCATCAATCTGCCAACGACCATCGCTTTGTTCATGTGCTTCAGGATAGGTCGCTGTCAATCCCAATCGCAGTGGGGCAGGGGTCATCAAGGCTGTTTCGCCCCAACTTGGCGCGGGGAGGTGATGCACCTCATCATAGATTACCAATTTGAAGTTATTCCCCTGATGGGCGATTAGGTCTCCAGCAGAATGATAAGTAGTGACGGTCAAGGGATGGACGATTTTTTCCGCCCCATAATAGACCCCAACCTCCATTTGAAAGGCATTGACCAGCCGTGCATACCATTGATGCAGCAAATCCAACGTTGGAGCGACCACCAGTGCCGAGCGTTTGACATTATGAATGGCGTGAATTGCCACAAAGGTTTTGCCCGCCCCGGTTGGCAGAACGATGCTGCCCTGCTGTCCGGCTTGTTCCCATGCGGAGAGGGCGGCAAGTTGGTATTCATGGGGTTCGCGTGTATCATGTAAATGCAGGTCAATTGTCTGCCAACGCGGGACGGTATCCTGAATGTCCAGACCTGTGAGCATAGGCCGCAGTCGCGCATAATGATAGGCTTCGCAGCGCCAATGGCCCTTCACCCATCGAAACACCTCCGGCATGGCCTCCGATGCTCCAACGCCATTGATAACCAGTGTGCCCCCTTGAAAATACAAGCTGCGTTCATGCGACATGGCCCCACCCCTTTCATGGATGGGCCGATTATAGCCGCCCCGCAGCTAGATCAAAAATTTACCTCGAGCGCGGAGACCTGTTCTGGATTTATGGGAAACGTTTTACCCTAAATAGAGGCTGCTTCAAGTGCATAAATGACACCAAAAATTGATGCCAATTGTCCGTGCAGAATTGCCGAGGGTGTGGTAATCTCTTAGTGTATTTCGTAGGCCAGTTGTCTACAACCATGTAAAAGGACATCTCAAATGAATAAATCTTTTAAGTATTTAGGCATCGCAACATTGGTTGTGATCATTCTTGTTACGGC
The DNA here is from genome assembly GCA_013112715.1 of Chloroflexota bacterium. GTDB lineage: Bacteria > Chloroflexota > Anaerolineae > Aggregatilineales > J027 > CFX10. The sequence goes on along the minus strand of JABFGB010000001.1, from coordinate 97,998 downwards.
CATTGTCCCCTCAATGGCTGCCGATTCAGTCCCTTCCACTAATTCTAATCATGCTCAACTTCCTGCTGTTGACCTGTTGATGTGGTCAAAAGAATCTGAGACCTATCACACCGATACCGCAATGATAGAGGCATTTGACGCTTGGGCGGCTGAAAATGCTCCCGGTTCAACCCTGACCATTGAAACATTGGATGTGGAAGAACTGCGTCAAAATATGCAATCCGCAGCATTGGCGGGTGAAGGTTTGCCAGATTTCCTATGGACAGTTGCTGACCATGCTGGACCCTTCACCGAGGCTGGTTTGGTCCAACCGCTTGACGAATTGTTTGATATGGAAGCCTATCTGAACACCGTCGTGCTCGATGGTCAAACATGGGGTATTCCCTTCAGCGCAGGCAACCACCTGATGCTGATCTACAACAAGCAATATGTTGAAACCCCACCCGCGACCGTTGAAGAACTGATCGAAATGAGTGCTCAATTGGCCGCCGACAACGCCGATGTTGAAGGCTTCACCCCCTTCCTATTCCATCAAGGCGAGAGCTTCTGGGTGCTCCCATGGATGCAGGCGATTAACCCCGATGGCGTTCCCTTTGTTGGTTTCGCAGCCGATGGTGTGACCCCCGACCTCAATAACGACTCCCTCATCAAGACCCTCGAACTCTTGGCGAGTTTCAAAGAATTGGGCGTGACTTCCAGCGAATGCGATTACAACTGTCTTGACGGTCTGTTCAAAGAAGGCAAAGCTGCCATGACCATCAATGGTGACTGGAGCCTCGGTGGTGAGACCGGGATGATTGCAACCCTCGGTGAAGAAAATATTGGTCTGGCCCCATGGCCGATGTTCGAAGGTGGTCAACCCGCCCCCCTAGTGGCTGGTACCTATGCGATGATCCCCGCCGCGACCGAAGGCGATAAGCTGGATGTGGTGGTTGAATTCCTCAAGTGGTACACCACCGATGTCCCCACCGTCCTCGGCTATACCGTTACTCAAGGCCGTTTGCCCGGATTGCTCGCGGCATTTGACGACCCCTCGATTGCGGAAGATCGCCTAGTTGGTGAGAGCGCCGCCGCCCTTTCAACCGGCGTGCCTCAACCCGTCAATGTTGAAATGCGCTGCATTTTCGACGCCATTACGCAGGAATATCAGGCCGTGATGAGTGGGAGTGAAACACCCGTTGAGGCTGGTGCCAACGCACAGGCTTTCGCTGAAACCTGCATTGCTGACTTGCAGTAAGTTCATCAGCAACTGCAATTGAATAGTTGAAAAAGCAACGAGTAGGACGAAAAAGGCTGTCCTGCTCGTTGCTTTTTTCGAGTTTAGAGTTAAGGGAACTATAGAATAGGGAATTTGTGATGCAAGGCTTGACATTTGACATTGCCGTAGAGCGCTTGCTTGATCTGCTGCCGCTGATAGGTATAACCGTCCTCGGAATTATTATTCTTGAGCCTGCACTCTACTTCTTACTCACCAGAGTTTTCAAGACGAAGTATGCGTTGCCTTTTACATTGGTGGCTCCGGCGGTCATTGCATTGGCGATCTTTACGGTCTATCCTTTCATTTTCAACATTCAACTCGCCTTTTCGGATTTACGCCTCAAGACCATTTCCTGTTATATACCCGACGAAAATATTACCAATGCGCCCTGTTCACTTGGACAGGCGGCGCTCAACGCCGATGTGAACATCAATCTGGATGAAATTCCGGTACGGGTCGAACCATCTGAAACGGCGGAGGTCGCTTTTACATTACAGAACGGCGATGAAGTCCGCGTGACGGGTCGTTCGAAAGCGGTCGGGTATACGGCCCTAACGGGTTTTGCTGTCTCTGAAACGGGCACGGTCTGTAATCCATTGGATGCTGCCTGTATTCAACGTCAACGCGAGGCTGAAGCTGCTCTCAAAGTTCAAGATGAGCGTGACTGGTGGGAAATCAAAACGCCCGACGGCGAGGTGGGCTGGATTCCAGACCGCACCTTTTTCATGTCCGCAGGTGGAGACGTGTACGAAGAATCAGCGGCGAGCGGTGAGGTCGTCGGAAGCGTGGCCTCGGGTGAACAAGTCCGCTTGGTCAAACGCGAAAGTGAGATGTGGTATCAAATCGAAACCGCCGATGGCACGGTTGGCTGGGTGACAGCAGAACCACGTCAGGCCAATCTCTATATCCCGGCTGAGACTTTGACGCTGTATGATGACCAAAGCACTGACAGTGAGGTTGTCGGCGAAATCAGCGCCGCCCAAGAAGTCAATATGCTGCGTAACCAACCCCTCACTTGGTACGAAGTTGAGACACCCGAAGGCACAGCTTGGGTGAATGTGGCATTAACCGTTACTGAGCTATATCATCCGGCAGAAGATATTCCGCTTTTTAGTGAAGCTAACTATTTGTCGGAACAGGCCGTCACTCTCCCTGCCGATCAAAATGCGCGTATCGCTAGCCGCCAAACCGAAACTTGGTACGAGGTCAGTGATCTCAGCGGCCAACGCGGTTGGGTCAATGTACAACCAGAGACTGTCGAGGCCTTTGAAATCCTAGAATCACAAGACATCTTGAGCACTGCTGAAGGTGGGGATGTGGAGGTACTGGGCCGTGTTGAAACCGGTGAATTAGTGGTCAACCTCAGCAGCACGACGGTTGAGGACACCATCTGGTACTACGTTCAGACCGATCAAAATGTCAAAGGATGGATACAAGCGACCCCTGAAGCATTTACGGATATTGTGATCGCCCCAGACACTACCCCCCTAATTGCCGATTTGGAGAGCAATCTGGTCGTCGCCACCTTGCCCGGCGGCACACAGGTTGAGGAATTCGATACGGGCGAATTAACTTGGTATGAACTGCGCCTAGAAGATGGCACCTCTGGCTTTACCAATATCGAGCCAGACAGTGTGATCGAACGTTATGCGGCCCCTACCGAAATCAACGCCTATGCCGCCTTTAACGATACCAGTGAAATCGTAACCACCTTTGCCGAAGATACTGACCTGAATGTGGTTAGCACACAGGATGCTCCTTGGTATCAAGTCCAAACTCGTGACGAGGCTCGCTTGCTTGGATGGGTGAATGCTGAACCCGCTGATGTGCGGTCAATTTTTACAAATTCTGAAGATGGCCTCCTGCACACCGAACCCTCCCGTCTCTCTGAAACATTGGGTGAAGTCGCCAGCGGTATTACCGTTACCCCGCAAGACGAAGAACAGCGCTATTGGCATCAAATCCGTACCGAAGCGGGCCTTGTGGGTTGGGTCGAAGCCGTGCCGGAACAGCGTGTGACAACCGACCGCGAGATCGTCCTCTATAGCTTGGAATATGGCTGGAACAACCTTAAACGGGTGTTTGTGGATGAAGACCCCGAAACAGGTGAAATTTTGGGCTGGGGGCGCTTGCTGCAAACGGAAAATTCAACCTTTCCGCGTTTGATGCGCACTACATTGATTTGGACATCCTTTAATGTCCTGTTCCATCTGATTTTCGGCATGATTTTGGCGCTGATCCTCAATCAAAAAGACCTGAAATTTACAGGTATCTATCGTGCCATTATCATTCTGCCGTGGGCTATTCCACAGGTGATTATCGCGCTGGCATGGCGAGGGGAATTCAACTTCCAATTCGGCTTTGTCAATGCCCTTGTCCAAGAGCTTGGTTTTGAACCTGTCCAGTGGCTCTTTAGACCTACACCAGCATTAGTCGCGGTGACATTTGTCAATATCTGGTTGGGTGTCCCCTTCTATCTGGTGACGCTGTTGGGTGGGCTGCAATCCATTGCACCGGATTATTATGAAGCGGCCTCGATGGATGGGGCGAATGCCTTTGAGCGTTTTAAGCATATCACGGTTCCGCTTATCCGTCCGGTAGCGGTGCCTATCGTCACGTTGGACGTGATATGGACATTTAATAACTTCAATGTCATCTTTTTGATTACAGGGGGTGAACCAAACGAAAGCACCAATATTTTGGTGACGGCACTCTACAACGCAGCATTCGGCGCGAACGGGCAATTCCAACTCGGCTTTGCGGCGGCCTTCTCACTGGTGATTTTTGTCGTCCTCATCTTGTTTGCTTCGGTCTGGATCACTCAAAGCGGCGCATTGAAAGGAATCTATGAAAAATGACCACAATATCGCAAGATTGGAAAAAACGCTTTTGGGAAACCCGTGAATTCGAAACACCCTCGACCTTGTGGTATCGGCGTGGGCGTGGGATTGGCAGCATCGTTATCCTTATCTTGGGACTCGTGTTGGCGCTAATCAACAGTAATCTGTTTATAGCGGGTGGCGCTGTTTGGCTGGCGATTGCGGTGGCTTACCCAACGCACGGTTTCCTGATTTTCTACTGCATTCTCACCCTGTACCCCCTCTCGCGTGTGGTGACGATTTCACTACGTCCTGCCCAAAATCTCCTTTCAACCTCGCTGGCGATCATTCCCGATGGTGCAAATTTAAATTCCTACGAACAACTATTCACCGAACATGATTTTGGCCTATGGGTATGGAACAGCCTCATCATTACGGTTTCGGTGGCGTTGCTCGGTGTGGTGGTGGCTGCGACTAGTGCCTATGCCTTCTCGCGTTGGAAGTTCCCCGGACGTAATTTGGGGTTGTTCCTGCTGCTGTCCACGCAGATGATTCCCGCCGGGATGCTGTTGATTCCGATTTACATCATTGTGGCCCGCTTAAATCTGACGAACAATGTGCTGGGTTTGGCACTGGCCTATACCACCACCGCCATTCCACTATCCATCTGGATTTTGCGTGGCTACTATGACACGATTCCCTTTGACCTAGAGGAAGCCGCGATGGTGGATGGCGCAACCCGTATGATGGCCTTCTGGCGGGTGATTTTGCCGCTGTCTGCTCCTGCACTCGCCATCATCTTTTTGTTCAACTTCCTCAGTGCGTGGAATGAATATATGGTCGCCAATGTTATCCTGAAAGCGGAGGTCATGCAGACATGGCCGCTTGGATTGAACTCGCTTATCCTTCAATTCCAAACACAGTGGGGAACGTTTGCAGCGGGTTCCGTACTCATTACCATTCCGGTATTGATCTTGTTCCTCTATAGCTCGCGCTGGTTGGTGGGTGGTCTGACACTCGGCTCGGTCAAGGGCTAATTACTGCGCCTCTAGTCAAATATCCAAAGGGGAGTGGTGTTTTGAGTCCAATCCCCTTTTTTATTTGCTTATTCTTGGATGCCGATGTATACCTCATAGGGATGAAGTTTGAGCACAGCCAAATTATCGGATTCACTACTGCGTGAGTGGGTCGAGAAAATTTGGCGAACGGCCTGTTTTTCGAGTTGCAGGCTCGTTGGTTGGTTAGACATATTGAGGGCAATGAAACAATTCTGTTGCGGAGTTTTGCGCCAGAACGACAATACATCGTCGGTATCCAGCATCACGAGTTCCCCTTGACGGAGTGCTTCATAGGCTTGTCGCACTTGGATGAGACGACGTAGATAATTCAGCGCCGAATCAGGATTTTCGCGCTGGTCCTCCACATTGATACCCTTCGCATAATTTGGGTTGACAGGCAGCCATGTATTGATATCAGCAGGCGAAAAACCAGCGTTAGGTGCGTTTCGCCACTGCATGGGGGTGCGGCATTTGTCGCGTCCCATAATATTCGCAAAGGCCAGTGCTTTTTCGGGCGAAAGCTGGCGCTTGAGCTGCAACACCCCATAAATCCATACGCCAAGATTGTCCTTAAACCATTCGATCTCCTGCATAAGATAATCGGTCATACCGATTTCTTCGCCATAATAAAATACGGGCGTCCCTCGCAGCAGTGTCACCATTGCCAGCGCAACCTGATGCCGACTGCGATCATCCCCGTAGAAGGTGAATGAGCGCGTTATATCATGATTACCCACCGTGTTGCATTCCCACGCTCCCTTCGGCAACAACTTGGCTCGGTCTGCCAATTTTTGCCGAATCTGGCTGGCCTGTAAATTTTCATCCTTTTGGAAGCGCAGGATGTCAAAATTAAACACGGAATGGAGTTCATTTGTGCCATCCCCGTAATAACGTGGATCGTCGGTTTCACCCAACAAAATACGGTCATCATAGGTATCAATCAGTTCACGCAAGTCTTTCATCAAGCCGTGATTTTCCGGTAGATCATCTTGATAGCGAATTTTGGCACGGAATTGTTTGGTCGTGTCTTCCGATACCCCCATCGTCCAATTGAGGAACAGTTCTTCAAGGCCTATATCTATATTGGCATCCGGCAGATCGGGGTCTTCATAAATCGCCCCGATTGCATCCAAGCGGAAGCCATCCACGCCGCGATCTAGCCAAAAACGCACCTCATCAAACATACGCTGTTTGACTGCGGGATTGCGCCAATTGAGATCAGGTTGCTCTTTGAAAAAATAGTGATAGTAGTATTGATCTAGTGTTTCATCGTATTGCCACGCTGAGCCACCAAAAATAGACTCCCAGTCGTTGGGTGGCCCGCCGTTTTTACCGCTCCGCCATACATACCAGTCATGATAGGGGTTGTCTTTGCCCAAACGTGATTGTTGGAACCATTCATGCTGATCGGAGGTGTGGTTGAGTACCAGATCGAGCAGCACGCGAATGCCTCTTTTATGCGCTTCCGCGATCAGGCGATCAAAATCAGCCAGTGTGCCATAATCTGGGTCTATATCATGATAATTCGAGATGTCATAACCGACATCAAATTGCGGAGAGGGGAAAAAGGGGGAGATCCAAATTACCGTGACTCCCAGCCATTGGAGATAGTCTAGTTTTTCGATAATACCAAGCAAATCACCGATGCCATCACCATTCCCGTCTGCAAAAGAACGGGGGTAAACCTGATAACACACGGCGTCTGTCCACCATTTGGGTGTTGTCATAATGGCCTTTCATTGGGGTGAATAGTTATTTCAAGTGAGATGGAGTTATCAGAAGGAACCTTCTATTGTCTATACCACCGGGTAAAGATGGCCTTGAATCTTGTAGACACGGTATCCTGTTAGGCTCAGGCCTTAAGTCCCGCTGGGCAACCACATACGCAGAGTCGTGAGACCGCTGGCTTGGTCGGTGCTAATTTCAATCGTGCCGTTCATGCGTTGGAGGGCGAGGTAACAAAATGGCATTCCCATTGCAACCGAACTGCGACTACTTTGCATTCGGGCCTCATTCTGATATTCCAACTGAAAAAAGCGGTCTTGGTCGTAAGGCGGCAGCACAGGCCGACCCGGATCAATAATCCGAATCGCTACCCCGTCATTTTCTGCTGCTGCTTCCAACACAATCGTTTTCCCCGGCATACAAAATTTGAGTGATGTATCCAATGCGGCATTTAACACCCGACCTAGCAGTGCGCTGTCGGCCAAGACAGGGGGAATTTGATCGGCTGGACGTACCTCAATGGTGATATTGTTGTATTTACCCGCCTCCCGAATATACTCGCCTGCTTTTTCCAACAACGGCGGAAGGCTGATAGATTCAATCGTCAACGGCAGTTCATTCATATCCAGTCGAAAGACATCTAGCAAATCTTCGGTCAAAAATGCCTGTCGCTGGGCCGCGAAGAGCGAATGACGCATTAAGACGAGCACTTCCGGCGGATAAGCGTCGGGGGTATCGTGAAGAATTTCCAATACCAGCTGGAGGCTACTGATTGTAATTCCCGAAGGATTGCGGAAATCATGGGTCAGCAGATCAACTATGCCGCTCATCCGGCGTGCGGTGATGCGTAGAATTTCAATAGTATCCATTTTGGGTGAGTGGCCACTTTGAATTACGGAACGAAGGCGTGTCTCGATTTCAAGACGTGCAAGTGGCGGGCAAACAAAATCATCGGCCCCTGCCGCCAAAATCGTATCCATCGCCGCTTCATCTTTATGGACAACTGCAACAATCGGTAGATAAGTGGTTAGAGGGTCATCGCGCAAGGCATGAATGGCTTCAAGGCCATTTTCGAGCGAAGTGGCATCTACTAGAACCGCGTGTGGGCGATGACGATGGGCTAAATCAATCAGGGTATTCGGCAGATGGGCCATCTCGAAATCAAAAAGTTTAGGATTAAGGGTATATTCTATGCTGGATGGGGAGGTGAAACCTAAAATTTTTATAGTATTCATTCCAGATAAATGCCTTTTGAATAATTTGTTACCACAGACCTTGCACAAGATAAACCCGCACAGGTTCTTCACGTCCTCGGATATGGCGCAGACCAGCCTCCTCAACCGCTATATAGGTCGCAACCAGTTGATAGGTCGCCTCGCTGATCATGATCTCGCCACCCCGACTCATACTTTGTAGGCGTTGAGCCAGATTGACATTATCGCCAACCGCCGTATAGTCCATTAAATCTCGACTGCCGATGTTGCCGACCACTGCTTGACCGCTGTTGATACCAAAATTAATGTTCATCCGCAGGTCGCCGGGAAAATACTGCTGAAATTCGACAAGGGCATCGCGTATTTCAATGGCTGTTGTCACGGCCTTCAAAGCGTGGTTCGGCAGATCAAGTGGGGTATTATAGAGCGCAAGGATACCATCGCCTAAAAACTTGTTAACCAACCCCCCATTGCGCCGCACAATTTCCACCATCAGGCCATGATATTCATTGAGGATGTGCAGCAGTTCCACCGGGTTAAGCCGTTCGGACAGAGCGGTGAATCCCTCAAGATCGGCAAATAAAATGGTAAGGTCACGGATCGCCCCGCCTAACTGCGTGGATTCAGGATTTTGAATCAGTGTTTCGACCACATCAGGCGAGAGGAAACGTTCAAACGTTTTACGGATGTGTTGGCGCTGCTGACGGATGCTATCGGTTTCGGCTTTGGTGCGAAGCCGTGTATTGATGCGGGCCAGCAGTTCACGCGGGCTAAAGGGCTTACTGAGATAATCGTCGGCCCCCAACCCCAACCCCTTAATGCGGCTGTCAATGTCTGATTGAGCGGTTAAGATAATGATGGGAATTTGGGCAGTGTCCGGGTTTTTCCGCAGTTCAGCACATACCTCCCATCCGTCCATCACGGGCATATTGATATCTAGTAACACAATATCCGGCAGATAATGGCGGGTTTTGGATAAGGCATCCGCACCATCTACTGAAGCAATTGTGTCATACCCAGCCGCTGCCAAAACATCCAATATCATGTGGCGGCTGTCTACGTTGTCTTCTGCGACCAGAACTTTCATTCATGCCGCCCTGTTAGCCTAAAAATTTCTCCAATTTATCAGCCAGTTCACGGAAATCAATCGGTTTGCTAATGTAATCGTTGCAGCCTGCTTGGAGCGCTTTTTCGCGGTCACCGACCATCGCGTGAGCTGTCAGGGCAATGACAGGAATATGATTGAGGTTCGGATTGGCCTTGATCTGGCCCGTCGCCGTCCAACCATCCATTTTGGGCAAGGATAGGTCCATCAAAATGAGATCGGGTATATCTGAAATTGCTGCTTGAACGCCTGCTTCGCCATCCACTGCCACAATAACTTCATAATCGAGTGCCGTCAGCACATCGGTAATCAAAATGCGATTGTCAGGGTTATCCTCAACCACTAAAATCCGTTTTGCCATACCTTGTCTCCTAAATTTGGGAGGGTGTTTGGGCATTATGCTCTATTTCTAAATTCCCCCAAAATTGTGTGAGAGATGATTATACTATAAGAGAATTAACGCCAACACAGGGAATTAACGGTACGATTGTGCAAGTTTTCGTTAGGCTGGCGTTAGGATTTGTTCCAAAATCTCCTGTAATTTGGCCCGATCAATCGGCTTACTCAGCACCGCACTCGCCCCCATTTCTTTGGCAAGGAAGTAGTTGTCAATGGCACTCACAATCACAACGGGGATAGCGGCGAGGATATGATCTTCTTTCAGGTTTTTAAGAACCTGCCATCCATCCATACTTGGCATCATAACGTCCAACAAAATCACGTGGGGGTGAACTTGTTGGGCAAAGCGTAGGCCCTCCCGTCCAGAATTTGCAGCATACACCTGCCATACACGGTTATCTGCCAGCAGCGCATCTTTGAGGAATAATTGGGAATCATGGCTGTCATCAATAATCAGGGCACGGAGTTGCTGCCCGCTCCCAAGGGTCGAACGCGAGACGGGGTAGGGGCTTGGGACAGACAGGGAAGCAGCGGGGAAAACGTTTTCGGCAATCGGCAGGGTGAAAAAAAAGGTCGTGCCCACTCCCGGCTGGCTTTGCAGCCAAATCTTACCCTTGGACATCTCGACGAGTCGTTTGGTAATGCTCATGCCAAGTCCCGTACCCCCATATTGGCGGGTAGAAGTGCTGTCCACTTGACGAAATTCCTCAAAGACAAGGCTCTGCTTCTCTTGGGGAATACCAATACCCGTATCCTCGATTTCGAACTGAACCATCTCACCTTTGGGGGTAGCTTTGACCCGAATATGCCCAACTGCTGTAAATTTAACGGCATTGCTTAGGATATTCAGCAAGATTTGTCGCGCCCGCATCGGGTCGGCGAGTATAGGGGGCACATCGTCCGCGTATTCACGCAAGACGGTCAAATTTTTCCCATTGATTTGTGGGTCAAGGATGGTCAACACACTATCAAGCATTTCACGAGTGTGGATGGGTTCGGTGTTTAAAGTAATGCTGCCTGCCTCAATCCGGCTGAGATCAAGAATATCATTAATCAACGTAAGCAGGCTACGAGCATTGCGTGTCACTTTTTCGAGGCGATCCACTTGCTGTGGGTTGACTTCGCCATAGACTCCCTCGGCTACAAGGTCGGTATATCCGATGATGCTATTGAGGGGGGTGCGAAGCTCATGACTCATATTGGCTAAAAACTGACTTTTGAGTCGGTCAGCCTCGCGTAGTTGGCTGTTTTTGACGGCAAGTTCGGCACTGAGTTGGGCCAACGGATTAAACAATTGATCCATCAGGACAGCTCGTCCCAAAATAAAAGTGGCGACTGCTAGAGTAATCCCATTGAGTGGAATCAGCAAAATCGGCCAAATAACAATTGTCCAGATAATGCCAAACAAAATGAGCACTGGTGCGACCCAAAGATGCCGAACCCGGCCATTGTGCTCACGGGTTTTCCACAACAGCATGGCACTGATTACCGGGAAGATGAGAAAAATACCAGAAGATACCAATCCGATGGGCGTCAGCAGAATGACATAACTTCCCCCTTGTTCAGCCGAGGGTTTCATGCTGGCATGGGCTTGGCCCGACCATGAGAGATAGTTGGTGACGACGAGCACCACGAGGGCCGTAATCATTAGGGGATGAACACCGCGTTTCCAACTATTGGTGAAGGCCAATGTAAAGGCCAGCAGCAGAATTAGAAAAATACCATACAGGCTAGTATTGATATAAAAGGTAATTTCGGGGTCAAGGTTAAAGGTGTCTATATAGCGAGCCATAATCAGCGATAGACTGTAAATCAGCAAAGAGAAAACCATCGCCGAAAAAATCTGATTGAGCCGATTATGTGGGTTTTGCCAATACACTAAGAGCATCATGGTAGCACTCACCAGCGCGGTGATGCTGTTGACACCGGTAACAATCAACGAAACCGTCGAGACCTGCTCCATTAAGCCTCCTGCAACACAGGTGGAGAGGCTTGCGCCCCTTGTAAATAGGCCGACTGCACGACACCCACTAAAGTTCGACGGCTGACAGGTTTGCTCAACGATGCGAACGCCCCCAAATCTTTGGCGATGCCGCCATGTTCCGCCATGCTGAGGATAATCACCGGGATGTTTTTGAGATCAGGGTCAGATTTTAGCGCCTCCAAAACACCCCAACCGTCCATCCCCGGCATAAAAATATCGAGCACAATGACCGAAGGGCTTAGTTCACGTGCCCGCAGCAGGCCCTCTCGACCCGAAAAAGCCGCATAGACTTGAAATCCGTCTCGATTCAAATAGCCTTGAATGACTTCAATAGACTCAGGGTCGTCATCAATTGCCAGCACCAAAGGCCGCCGTCCGTCTACCAAGATGGTATTTTGGGCGATGATTTGCTGGATTTTGTTTTGTTCATCACGCTCAACCGCCGCTGGAAAGGCGATATAAAAGGTGCTGCCACGCTGGGGGGTGCTTTCAAACCACAGACGGCCTCCATGCAGTTCAACCAAACGTCGTGCTACGGCCAAACCAAGCCCTGTACCTTCATTTTCTTGGGGGGATTTCCAATACTCAAAAGCCTTAAAGATTTTTTCGGCATCAGTGGGTTGAATCCCAATACCTGTATCACGCACACTAACGACCACCTGATTCCGAGTCGCATCCAGATAGCCGCTAATGGTTACGCCACCGGATGGCGTAAATTTGATGGCATTGGCGATGACATTGAGGATGATTTGGCGGGCACGAACCTCATCCACAAAAATCGCTGGCAGACCATAATAGCCCCGTGATATATGCAGTCCTTTCTGATCAGCAAGAGGTTGCAGCGTATTCATAATTTCGTCAATCAGCAGAGTAGGGGAGACTCGCGTCGGGAAAATATCCAACCTGCCCGCATCAATTTTGCTCAAATCCAGTACATTGTTAATCAGGGCTAACAGTCGCTTGCCGTTCTGGTTGACTTTATCAATCCGGTCAGTCTGCACTTTGTTGAGCGGGCCATAAGTTCCGCCTGTCACCAACTCGGTATACCCAATAATGCTGTTGAGTGGGGTGCGAAGTTCGTGACTCATGTTGGCAAGAAACTCACTTTTGCGGCGGGTCGCTTCTTCCAATTGTGCATTTTTGCTGGCAAGCTGGTTATACAATTGGACGAGTGGGTTAAATAGCTGGTCATTCAAAATTAACCGGGCCACCCAGATCATACTGATTTGAACCAAAGTGATTTCGATAAGCTCACCTAATGGAAGATTTAGAACTGAAAACCCGCTGCCAATCACAATGGGCACCATGGCCCGACGGATCGGCGAAAAGGCATCTTTGGGTTGTGGGTCGCGCACAAAGGCGACAAACGCTAACGAGGGGGTCGCCAACGCCCATAGGACGATACCCCAAGTGGTCGGCTGAAACCGATATTCCCCGTGATTTCCGACTATGGCATCTTGCCAAAATCTATTGCTCCACGTCGTCCCTAAAATGACCATGAGCCAGAAGAGTGCCAGTATCCGCCCCTCGAATAGCCGTCGCCGATTTTCACTTTCAAATTCCGTAATGAAAAAGAACAACCCCGCAATGGCAAGCATATAAAAACTAGTAGTGATGTGAACGAGGTTTTGTCCGTCTAATTCCAGAAATTGCCCTACATATGTCAAGGAAGTAAAAAATGCCCAGCCTGCTAACATGCCCATGCTGATTGCGAGATATTGGTTGAGGCGGGCGCGGGCATTTTGCCATAGGGCGATGAACATGACCGCCAACCCCAATATGGCCGCAAGCGCATTACTCAGCAGACCATAGAGTGTCACAACGTTTGGAGACATAGTTTAATCTAAGTCTGGCCTCTCGAAGATAAAATGTTTTTTCATGATGGGATGAGCGATGACAAGCACGATATTCAAATTGTACTTGCTTTGATTTTTGCCGTCTACTTTTATTGCTTCCATTCATCATCGTCGTTACAATTCCTGCCGCTTTCTTTTCCATCGGATGAGGTTGAGATGCCCCTTACATTTTCAGACTTGTTAAGCGCCCTACCATTTGAATTCTCTGCCCCGGCTGGCAATCCCACCATTACGGCCCCCGTCACCGAAAACGCCCGCGAAGTGAAACCCGGCGGGGTGTTTGTCGCACGCAAAGGCCGCAGCACCGACGGTCATCGTTATATCACACAGGCCGTTGCCAATGGTGCGGCAGCGATAGTCGGCGAACTGCCTCTCGATCAAGTACAAGCCGATTTACAGGGTGTACCCTATGCACAGGTCGCGGATGGCTATCAAGCCTTTGGCTATCTGGCGGCGGCCTATGAGGGCTTTCCTTCACGGCGTTTGGTTGTCATTGCGATTACGGGGACGGATGGCAAAACCACAACCTCAACCATTGCCTATCATATTCTCAAAGCGTCTGGCATCAAAGTCGGCCTAATTTCGACGGTCAGCGCAGTCATTGGCGCTACCGAAATCCCAACCGGCTTGCACGTGACGACTCCCCCTGCTCATGAAGTCCAGCATTACTTACGCCAAATGGTTGAAGCGGGTATGACCCACTGCGTTTTGGAGGCCACGTCATTCGGCATTGATCAGGGACGCATCAATGGCGTGGATATAGATGTGGCTGTCATGACCAATGTGACCCATGAGCATTTGGATTGGCATGGTAGTTGGGAAAACTATCGGGATGCCAAGCGCAAACTGTTTACCTTGATGAAAAATTCCTATCGCAAAGGCCAACAGCCTAAAATCGCGGTGATTAATGCCGACGACCCCGCCGCGCCGGATTTTGCCGAGTCCAGCATCGGAGCCGATTATATGATGCTCTACAGCTTGACCCAGACCGATGCCGATTTTTATGCTGACCGGATTCACTATACCCCGACCCATACCTCGTTTATGCTGCGGGGTAATGCGGGCGATATTCCAGTGCGTCTCCCTCTTTTGGGCGCTTACAATATTTCCAACGCACTGGCTGGCATTATCGCCGCGATTTCTGCCATGCCCCAACTCACCCATCAGCAGCGTATGATTAATGCCATTCCGCAGGGGATTGCCGATTTGCCGTTGATTCCGGGTCGCATGGAACGGATTGATGAGGGGCAGGCTTTTAATGCCTTTGTGGATTTTGCCCATACACCGAACGCCCTCTTAAAAACGCTCGAAACGGCCCGTTTGATTTTGCCAGAAGGGGGAAGGGTGATTGTGGTTTTTGGCAGTGCTGGCCTGCGTGACCGTGAAAAGCGCCGTCTGATGGCCGAAATCGCTGGAGAACATGCTGACATTTCTATCCTAACCGCCGAAGACCCCCGCACCGAATCCCTCTTGGGCATTTTGGCAGAAATGGCGGAGGGCGCTCGTAGCAAAGGCTCAGTGGATGGCGAAACCCTCTTTATTGAGCCGGATCGCGGACGGGCGATTTTGCTGGCCTGCCAGATGGCAAAAGCGAACGACGTGGTATTGGCATGTGGCAAGGGACATGAACAAAGCATGTGTTTTGGCAAAATTGAACATGCGTGGGATGACCGCGAGGCTTTGCGTGCCGCGCTGCATGGTCAGGCACTATTGACCTTACCGAGCGCTTGCGACCCCTATGATCCCCGCGAGTTGTGGCTGCGTGATGAATAGGTTTTGATGCGGTTTGTGGTTTTGACTATGCCTTGATAACTGCGGTAAGATAAAAACATCTTTATCACTAGATTTATCAAGGATTGCGGCGTTCTATGAAACCAACAGATTATAATCGTACCGAACGCGCTTTTGACCGTATTATTCGCACTTTTCAAAACAAACCGAATTCGGCAGATTTCCGCAACGCCCAAACCGCTAAAGAGATGCTGCAAAGTCATGCCGATCAATTTGCCGCCAACTTCGTGCCCAATTTGGATATGGTGGTGGTGTTTTCCAATAGCGAAGCAGATCGTTTTAATGCCGAGGACACCCTTTCGCCGGAGCAGTGGGCTTTTATCTGGCAGGTGGATGAACATCGTACCATCCGTCAGATTGGCGAAAAACTTGCTTGGGATGATTCCTTTCTACGGCGTGTCGTCTATAGTCTGCTCGGCACCGAGACCATTTATTTAGTGAACCCCTAACTGGAATTTATGTGAGCCTTCCCAATACTCCTTACGTTCAATACGGTGACACGGTGATGTTTGTCGGTAAAGATCGCCGTGTTTTTTTGCGTACCATCCGCACGGGTGAAAAATTACAGACCCATCTCGGCCAGATTTTGCTTGACGATATTATCGGCCTGCCCTATGGCACGCAGGCCCGCACCAACATAGGCATGGGTATGTATATTTTGCCGCCGAGTTTGGATGATGTGATTAACGAACTCAAGCGCGAAACGCAGATTATCTATCCCAAAGACCTCGGCTATATCGCTCTGAAATTGGGCCTACGTGAAGGAATGCACGTGATTGAGGCCGGGGCAGGTAGCGGCGCACTCACCAGTGTCTTGGCGTTGATGGTCGGTGAATCGGGCCATGTGTACAGCTATGAGCGCAAATCCAAACACCTTGACCGCGCCATCAAAAATCTACGCATGTTGGGCCTCGACCATCGGGTGACGTTTATCGAAAAAGACATTGCCGAAGGGTTCGAGCAAGCCGATGTCCACGCTGTATTTCTTGACCTGCATAACCCCGAAGCATTTTTGGGGCGGGCACGGGAAGTCTTGCGGGGTGGGGGATTTTTGGGTGTGTTTGTGCCAACGGTCAATCAAATGGTGACAGTGCTGCGTGAGCTTTATCATGGCGCGTGGTATCTGCTCCAAGCCGAAGAATTAATCATGCGCCCGTGGATTACTATTCCTGATCGGGTACGCCCGAATGATGAGATGATCGGCCATTCTGGTTTTCTGATTTTTGCGCGGGCGGTGGCGCGGGAAGTGCGGATTTTGCCGGAAGAATTAGCCGCCTTAAATGATGAAGACAGACCACTGGATGGGTAATTCATCCGGAGAATCATGTTGAATTGCCCTTGTCACCTGCCCCACATTTGTGTAATCTAGCGCGGCGTTAATTCAACATTTCGATTTTGAGCGAGGATGTCTATGTCAGACACCGTAATTGTAACGGGTGCTGCCGGGTTTATCGGTTCGCATCTCGTAGATGAACTACTCAAGATGGGCTTTCACGTCTTGGCGATGGACGACCTGAGCGGCGGCTATCAAGATAATGTCAATTCCAATGCCACTTTCATTCAAGGCAGCATCGTAGACCACGACCTGATTAACAAGATTTTTGCCGAACACCGCCCCAAATATGTCTATCATTTGGCGGCATATGCGGCGGAGGGCCTGAGCCATTTTATTCGGCGCTTCAACTACACCAATAACCTGATTGGCAGCGTGAATTTGCTAAATGCCGCCGTCAATTATGGCGCGGAGCATTTTGTGTTTACCTCATCTATCGCCGTGTATGGCAGTGCGCCACCCCCCATGACTGAGGATATGAAGCCCTCCCCCGAAGACCCCTATGGCGTGGCAAAGGCGGCAGTAGAACAAGATTTGCGCTTGGCCTATGAGATGTTTGGTCTGCCCTATACCATCTTCCGCCCCCACAACGTCTATGGCGAACGGCAAAATATCGCAGACCGCTATCGCAACGTGATCGGCATTTTCATGAACCAGATCATGCAAGATAAGCCTGTGACCGTGTTTGGGGATGGGGAGCAGAGTCGTGGGTTTACCTATATTGGTGACGTTGCCCCGGTCTTGGCTCATGCGCCTGTGAACCCCGATGCCCGTAATGAGATTTTTAATCTGGGTGCGGATACCCCGGTCACGGTCAATCAACTGGTCAAAGAAGTGGGTCGAGTGATGGGGGTTCAACCGGAAGTGCGTTACCTGCCAGCGCGACATGAGGTGGTTCATGCCTATGCCATCCATCGCAAAGTGCGAGAGGCGTTCGATTTGCCGCTGGATTATGAAACTCCATTGGCAGCGGGGTTAGATCGCATGTGGCCGTGGGTGCAATCACATGGCGCACGCAAAACCCCAACCTTTAAAGCCATCGAAGTCCCCAAGAATATGCCGGGGGTCTGGCTGGAATAAGCAAAATGACAAAGGGCGGCTCAATCAAAGGGGTCGCCTTTTTGATTAATTCCTCCCCGTGTTGTTTTTCTTCGTTTTTTTCCACTGCCGGAGGTTCTTTTTGTAGTTCTTGGCATAATCTTTTTTGATGAGTTCCCATTGAATCAATATAGCAAGCGCTGCTAATACTAGCAGAAGCCCTATCGTTATAACTATAAAATCATCCATTACAATGCCCGCATATAGTAAAAATCCACCACAAACCGCTAGAGTTCCACAAGATGTGCGAACTTGGCGTAATTTGTTTTTGATGGCATAAGGTTTAGCGATTTTGTGCCAATCTACTTTTTTAGGATCACGACCACCAACCGCCATAATGAATTGTCTCCAAATATTTCAATTCCCATCTTTCAGCATATCCCCAAACATGAAAATCCTGCCCTCCCAAACATCGGTGGATTTCTCTCTATCCGTTGGCGATTTTTGACCAAAACCCTATAATCCCATTAGACCTTACTGATATTTGGAATTTTAGGAGATGTGGGATGGTTGCCCCCCGCCGGAAAAACAATTTATGGGTGATGCCAACACTGGTATTGATTGGTTTGCTGTTGGCAAGTTTGGGATGTTTGTCGCTGCAACGCAAAGGGGAGGGCGAGGAAAAACCCACCGCCGCGGCTGAATCGGCCCAACAAACGTTGAACGCGGTGGCAAATGACCCCTCCAACAATACACCTCCCACCATCCAAGTCATTCAACCCCAAAACGGCCAACAGGTAACGGTGGGGCAGGCGGTGGATGTGATTGTCCATGCCGAACACCCCGTTACGGTCAGCCGCATTCAGATGTCGGTGAATGGGCGTATTAGCAGCAGTAAATCACTGCCTGCCAATTCAACCGTCGCCGATGTGGTGTTGGGGTGGCTGCCAGACCGCACCGGAACCTATACCCTTGAAGTCGTTGCCTACTATCGTAATGTCGCCAGTCAGATTGCCACCGTCAGCCTAGAGGTGTTGGAGGAGGGCGCAATTGCCAATAACCCCGCCAGCGGTCAGGCCGAACAACCCACCCCACAGGTGGGCACATGCAATGCCCGCGTGATGATTGGCAATCTCAACATCCGCAGCGGGCCGGGGGAGAATTTTGACAAATTGGGGAGTTTCAATTTAAATGAACCGCTGAGTGCCAGTGGCCGCAATGTGGACAGCCAAAATCGAACTTGGCTCAAAGTACGGCGCCCCAATGGTCAGGAAGGCTGGGTGGTCAGCAATCCGCAGTGGCTAGAGACGCAAGGCGATTGTAACAGCCTACCCATTGTTCCAGCTTAAGTTCTGTAAAAGGTATTCATAGTCAGTCGCTCTATTGGAGGAGCAATTCCATCATGCGTAAGTTGCCTTTACTGTTGATGATAGTGGTCGTAGCGGTAAGTGGAATCGCGGTTATGCGGACACCTGTGGCCCATGCACAGGGCGGGGCATTGCCGTTAAATGAATGGGTTGAGGGTACGTTGACTGCCGATTCATATGAACATACCTACACCGTTACTTTGACCGCTGGTGATATTGTCTTGATTGAAATGTATCCGGCGTTGGGCACATATGATGCTGACCCGGCTCTCAAATTGAGCGATAGTGCAGGGACACTGCTAGTTGAAGATGATGATACTGTTGGCTTGGGGGCGGTTATTGTTTTTGAAGCACCTGCCGATGGCGATTACACGCTATTAGCGACCCGCGCTTTGGGGGCAGATGGTTCAAGTATAGGGGACTATATCCTCCGCGCCAGTCAAATCACCCCGATGACCGTTGGCTCGACGACTCAGACGACCATCTATTCCGACGATACCCTGAATTATCCTAGTGTATCGGTTTTGAAGCCAGATACAGATGTCACATGGGCCATCACGCTAACGCAAGTCCCCGGCCCAGATTTGTATGCCAACTTCATTTTGCAGGGCGGGGAGGATGAATTTGGTTTCCAAACCACCTTATTCGACCTCGATAGCACCGCTGGTCTGACCAGTGCCACGCTGAACGTCAACCTTACGGGTGGACAAATTTATCTCTTGTTGGTGCAAAAGGCTTTCTTCTCATTCGGTT
Source organism: Chloroflexota bacterium (assembly GCA_013112715.1). Classification (GTDB taxonomy): domain Bacteria; phylum Chloroflexota; class Anaerolineae; order Aggregatilineales; family J027; genus CFX10. The sequence continues at coordinate 78,298 of JABFGB010000001.1, read as the reverse complement.
TGGAGACAACGGAAGTCCCCGTAACCATCACGATTGGCGAAGCGGCCCAATAGTCTAAACTCGTCTATAATCAACGCGGGGTGGTGATGATAGCCTTCCCGCGTTTTTTGTTCATGGATTTACTGAGGAAACCCAATGCCCATCAAAATTCATCTACTACCCCTCGGCGCACTACAGACCAATTGCTATGTTGTGGCGGATACCGATACGCACGAGGCGGTAATCATTGATCCTTCCGACGAAGCGCCCAAAATTTTAGAGGTCGTCCAGCGCGAGGGCTACCAAGTGCGCGAGATTTTGGCGACCCACGCCCATTTTGACCATGTATTGGCTTCAAAACCTGTTAAAGATGCCACCCAAGCGCCGTTTCGCCTGCACGCCGCCGATGTGCCCCAATTGCGGCACGCCCAACAAATCGCCGCGATGTATGGCATTACCGCCCCTGAACCCGCCGCCCATGATGGCACAGTGGATGAAGGGACAGTGATTGAGGTCGGGACGATCAAATTGGAGACCTATTTCACACCGGGGCATTCACCGGGGCATGTCAGCTATGTGCTGCGTTCGGAACAGGTCGTATTTAGCGGGGATTGTTTATTCGCGGGTGGCATCGGGCGTACCGATTTACCCGGCGGTGATTACCCGACCCTGATGCACAGCATATTTGATAAATTGGTCGTGTTGGGTGATGAATTTACCGTTTGTTCGGGACACGGCCCTACCACAACGATTGGTGAGGAACGCCAGAGCAATCCATTTTTGTTACAATGGTTAAATAGCAGTTGGCGGGATGAGTCCTAATCTCCATATTTAAGGTGTAACCCCATGCCCCATATTTATTATTTCCCGGATCGCCGCGAAGTTGAGGTCGAAAATCGCACCCGTATTCTGAACGCCTCGCAGATGCATAATATCCCACATATTCATGTCTGTGGTGGTAATGCCCGCTGCTCGACTTGCCGTGTGATGGTGGTGGAGGGTTTAGAAAACTGCCTCCCGCGTAATGACCGTGAAATTGCCCTTGCCGAGCGCCTATGTTTTGGCACGGATATTCGTCTGGCTTGCCAAACCGGGGTCACCGGTGATGTGGTGGTGCGGCGTTTGGTACTCGATCAAGAAGACATTGAAGTGGATGAACAGCCTAAAGAAGGTCTGAATTATGGGCAGGTGGGAGATGAGCGTAAAATCGCCATCCTGTTTGCCGATATTCGCAATTTCACGACCTTCGCCGAAACCCTGCTACCCTATGACGTGATTCACATTCTAAACCGCTACTTCCACGCGATGGATCACATTATCGAGCGCAACGATGGATACGTGGACAATCACATGGGTGATGGCATCATGGCGCTGTTTGGAACGGAAAACCCCCAACGCGCTGCTTTAAAAGCCGTCAAAGCAGGCCTAGAAATGTTAGAAGCGGTCAATCAACTGCGACCTTATATCGAAAATCTCTACACATGGGATTTTCAAATCGGCGTGGGTATCCATTTTGGGGAAGCGATTGTTGGCGCGCTGGGGTCAATCAATAAAAAATACACCGCGATAGGGGATGCAGTCAATTTTGCGGCGCGGGTCGAATCGGCCAACAAAGAATCCGGCACACATATCCTCATTTCCGAAGATACCTATGCCGAAGTGCAAAATTTTGTGATCTGCAACCGCCGCTTTGAGCTTGTTCTCAAAGGCAAACAGGGCGTCCATACTTTGTACGAGGTGATTGGATTGAAATAGGGGCAGATGAGATTACCCCCTATCGTGTTATTTCACCGCAAATTTCAACCCGTCACGCTTGGCATCAATGATAACGGTGGCGTTGGGGGCTAGGGTATCTCCAAGCAGGAAATCCGCCAGTGTTTCCCGTACATACCGCTGAATAATGCGCTTTAGCGGACGCGCCCCCAATTCTGGACTATCATTCTGGTCGAGCATCCATGCAATCGCTTTGTCGGTAAATTGCAGATTTAGGCCACGCTCACGGGCAATCCGTATTTCCCGCGCCAGCAAAAGTTCCATAATCTCGCGTAGATGTTCATCATCCAGCGCGTGGAAAATGATAATGTCGTCAAGTCGGTTCAAAAATTCAGGTCGGAAGTGATCGCGCACGTCGTCCATGACCAACTCACGCACCGCTTCGTCAATTACCGAGGTCTGCAAATTTCGGGCACCGAGGTTGCTGGTCAAGATGACTACACTCTCGCTGAAATTGGAGGTTTTACCCTGTGCATCGGTGAGGCGGCCTTCTTCCAAGACTTGTAGCAAAATATCCAAAATACGGGCATGGGCTTTTTCGACCTCGTCAAACAACACGACGATATACGGCTGTTCACGTACCCGGTCTGTCAATTGACCGCCGCCCTCATAGCCGACATAACCGGGAGGCGCACCGACCAATCGGCTGACCGTGTTTTCTTCCATATATTCCGACATATCAATTTGCAGCATGGCGTCTTCGCTGCCAAACAGAAATTCTGCCAATGCCCGTGCCAATTCGGTTTTGCCGACCCCGCTTGGCCCCAAAAACAAAAATGATCCGATGGGACGTTTGGGGTCACGCAGACCCACCCGTGCTGTTTTCACTGCCCGACTGACCGCCAGCACCGCATCATTTTGGCCCACGATGCGTTCATGTAGATGCTCGACCATACGGGCATATTTGGTGCGCTCATCGGCATCCAATTTGCTAACCGGAATGCCTGTCATTTGTGCGGCGGCTAGGGTGACATCTTCGGCATCCAGCACGTTATCTTGCAATTGAGGGCGAAACGCCAGATGCTGCTGACTGTTCATACTGACCAGCGCGGCGGCCCGATGCAGCAAATGTTCGGCGCTACGGGGCAGGGGCATATTGCCGATATAGCGTTTGGCTAAATCTACCGCTGTGTTGAGGGCACTTTCATCCACATCTATCGCGTAATCACCTGCCAAATGGGGGCGCATGACCTCCAAAATTTCCAATGTTTCTTCGCGGGTTGGCTCTGGCACACGCAAGACTTGAGCATGTTCCCCAATCGCGCTGACCTTATTGACCCGACCCTCCCATTCCCCCTGTGTGGTGGTGCAAATGATGATGGGGTCATAGCCCAAAAAGGCTTTTTGCAGATTTTGACCCGCTTTGGGAAACTCGGCTTTGGCCGGGCCACCAAAAAAGCGATGGATATGCGGCACAAACAAAATTCCGCCTTGTGCCCGCATGATGCCGCTTTGCATAGCCTCAACTGAGTTATCCAGATAGGCTCTCTCATCAATCTGGACAAATTTTTCGAGTCCGACTGGCCCTTTGCCTTCGGTAATCAACAGAGCCAACGAATAGGCCAGTGTGCGTTTACCCACACCGTCCGGCCCAACCAGCACAATATGTTTGTGGACGGCCTGTGACAAAATATTGAGCATATCACGCAGCAGGTCTTCACGGAAATGCACAGCACGTAAATTGCCAATTCTGGCCTCCGCTACAACATCTATGGATGTGCCGGATGCTTCGCGGCGGCGTTTGCTGGCAGGCTGCCCTCCCAATAAGTCCAAGACAGGCCCTTCGGTGATACCATTTTGCTGCAATAGTGCCCCGGTGCCCAAGCGCCGATCCGTCAGACTGGCAAGCAGATGGTCGCTGTCAATGTACACCTCGCCAATGGACTGCGCGATGCTGAGGGCTTCATCAAGGGCCACTAGCATTTGTTTGCTGAGGGGGAATTTTTGCCCGGTAGTCATCAAAAAATCGAGATCGCCATTGGCATCATTGCGCGATTCCATTGCATTGCGGGTCTGACGCTCCAATTTTTCAAGGTCAGTCCCCCGTTTTTCGATGAATACGTCCATTAACCGACGAGCAGCAATTTCGGGATGCTGAATCATCACGAACAGCACCAGTTCGGGATAGATATTGCGTTTCATATAGCGGCGGGCCAATTCCACCGCTTCATTCATGATGACTGTCAAGTCGGCAGAAATCAGATTTGGATTGAGTGACCCCATGCAAGTGCCTATTCTTCGTCTTTAACCGCTGATAGTGTTTTTAAGATTTCTTCAACTCTAGTTTTGAATGTCGGCAGGTTGTTTTGAATAATTCCCCACACCCGTTCGTTATCCACCGACCAGTAGGCATGAATCAAAATATTGCGAAAGCCACTTATTTGCTGCCATTCAACATCAGCATACTTTTGGCGAAGTTCCTCTGATAAATTGCGGACGGCCTCACCAATAATCTCAAAATTTCGCATGACGGCATCTTGAATCATCTGAGATTGCATAAATGTGTCATGTCCTGATTGGGTATAGTCCTCGATGAATTTAATACGTTCGAGAATATGAATGAGGAACAACTTATCGTCTTTCATAACATGACAGCTTCTTTCATCACGCGGTCACGGATGTACCAATGCAGTTCCTTTTCACTGGTAATATCCACTTTACGTTGGAGGAGGTTCTCAAGTTCGGTATAGAGGCCGATCCCTCCCCATGCTGAAATACGCGAATAATCCCAATCCACCAAAAAATCGACATCGCTTTCGGGGGTCGCTTCCCCGCGTGCCACTGAACCAAACACCCGGACGTTTTTTGCCCCGTGTTTTTCAGCCAATTTAAGAATTTGCTCCCGTTTATCCCCAAGCAATTCTCGTATACCGAAGCGTTTTTCTTGGATTTTTGCCATCGTCACACTCTCATAGAATAACCGGATGACTCCCTCCTATACATTTGTTAATGATAATGGGCATGATGGGAAACTGCTACATGGAAAAATCTTGTGAGGGATTTCGAAAAGAGGAATTGATAGAACATATATTCTATGATAAACTATCCTCACCAATGTCCAATGGGAAAGGATAGCCCTGTATGCAACCCTCGATTGCCGAAATCCCCGGTTTGACCTATCGCCCCGATTACTTGAATCCCGACGAACAAGCCCGATTATTGGCCCATATTGACCAACAAACGTGGCTGACCGACCTGAAACGCCGTGTACAGCATTATGGCTATCGCTATGATTATAAAACCCGTAGAGTGGATGAAAATTTTTATCTGGGGCCGCTGCCAGAATGGTTAAATCCCCTCGCCAAGCGCCTTCATTCGGAAGGTTATATGGCCGATGCACCTGATCAAGCCATCATTAACGAATACGAAGCGGGGCAGGGCATTGCGCGGCATGTAGACTGCATCCCCTGTTTTACCGATACGATAATTTCAATCAGTTTGGGGTCGGCCTGCGTGATGGTCTACACCGAAATTGCCACCCAGCGCGAGATCCCGATTTTGTTGACGCCGGGAACACTCATCGTGATGCAAGGCGAATCACGCTATGAATGGATGCACGGCATTCCAGCCCGTAAAAGCGATGTACTCAACGGCGAGGTCATCAAACGGGGTCGGCGTGTATCCGTGACATTCCGTAAGGTCATTCTTCAGGGCTAGGCCGTTTGCGATAGGCCGTCAGCGTCCACAAATGCTCATACCCAATCTTGAGATATAGCTCGATGGCGGCGCGGTTGGTGCTGCTGACGGTTAGATTGACCTGCGGGACATTTTCATATGACAATAACCAACGAGTGGCGGCTACTACCAAGCGCCTACCGATGCCTTGCCGTCGGGCGTGTTCTGCCACTCCAACAAAATCAAGATAGCCCTCCCCACCCGTGTCAATTTTGGCGTAGACATAACCAAGTAGGGTGTCATTTTGGGTCACAATAAAAACCCAATTTTGCTCCACCAGTTTTTCAAGGATTTGCTGTCCGGTGTAATAGGTTTGTGGAAAGGTCTTTTTGTGCAGGGCGATGAAGGCGTTGTGAAAGGGAACATCTAGTAAATCGGCATCAAGCGAGGGTAGGGTCGGTAATTGGTCGCGCCTAAAGCGGAAAACAGCCTGATGCCCTTCGATTTTGCGGAAATGATGACGGCGGGCAAATGCCCCTAATTTGACATTGACCACATCGCCAAAAAGTTCTTCCGTTAAGCTCGCTGGCAGCACGTCTAATGCTTGTGCCCCAGCATAGAGCCTATCCGCGATAATATGCCACGCCACATGGTCAATACACGGCCCGTGCAGCCACGCCCGCCCGATTTCTGTGTCCCACTCCGCCGCCAAACACCCCACCAACTGCTCACGGTGCAGAGCGACTACAATCGAGTTTTCCCATCCATGTGTAAATTCCAACAAATATTGGCGGATGTCATCGGCTTCCATGCCGAAATAGCCGATGTGGTGTTCTTCATCGGGTTGGAGGCGGGCAATCAAATCAACCACTGCCTCCAACTCATCTGGTGCAATTTTGCGTATGTGCATGGTTATTCGATTGGGAATAAACCCTCAACTATCGGATAGATCGCCAAGATTTTGCCATCTCCGTCCAATTCCAGCCAATTCGTATGCCCCCATTCAGCAGGATTGCCATTGAAGGCGAAAGCCGTGACCCCAATCACGCGCGGGTCGTCCTGCCATGCCGTCCATCCCGTTTCGGGAGTGTCAGGATAACGTCCATGATTGCCGTTGAGAGCCAAATCGAAGTAGAAGCTGGTTAAGATAGCATTAGGTAGGCTCGCGCCTGTATCGGTGGCATTAGGGTCGGTGGTTTCGGCATGACGCCAACCCGTTTCGGTAATCATGACAGGTAGCGGCGGCACACCATAGGTACTCAATTTCCATAATTCCCACTCGTACCCATTCACCCCGCGATTAAAAATGCCTTCGGGTGGGTCTTGATGATTGGGATTGACTGGATCATCACCACTGGTTTCATTGATCACATCAATCTGAAAAGTCTGTTCCCATGGGGGCTGTGTAAATGGGCCGAGCGGGTAGCTGTGGCTGGCCCAAACATCAATCCGCAGAAATACATCGGGATAGGCCGCCACCATCTGATCGAGAAACGTTTCCTCATCCATAAATTCTTGATAGGCAAGGGGTGGGTAGCGTTTAGTGGTTGGTGCGTAGGGGTCAAATCCGGCGTTCATGACCACCGCATATTCGTCTTTTGTGTGCAGGGCATCGGCGACATCAATCAAAAATCGCGCATACCCTGCCGGGTCGGGTAGACCGCCACCCCATTCCGCGCCGTGATTGGGTTCGTTCCCCACAATGACAAAATGTTGGTTGGTAGGCCATTCCAATTTCGATACAAAATCGGCATAGCGTTGGGCGGTGCTGCGATAGGTGCCATCACCATCCCGACGCGGCGCAGCCCATCCCAAATATTTCAGGCCGTCATAAGTGGTGTAATTCATGGTCGTGGCGAGGCGCAAGATCGGCGTAAGGTGTAGTTCCGCGCAGATGTCCATGAATTTTTGCCAGCGCTCCACATTCAAATCATCTAACCGCACCAATTGGGTGACGTAGCCCCATTCGCCAACCACCTGCCGTGCTGCTTCAAGATGTTCCCTCCATACGCTTTCGGGCCATTGATTGCGCCCATCATCCAACAACAGATGTACTCCCATTTTGTTTGGAGTAGTCGGTGAAAAGGGTGGACGTGGTGTCGCCGGACTGACCTGTAATGAGACTTCGGAGGTAGGGGTAGGTGGGAGAGCACAGCAAACATTGTCATCCGGGAAGCCCGTCAGCGCATAAATCACTACAAAGCCGACAATAATGATAACCGCTGCAAGCAAGGGTATTAGGAATTTTTTGGGTAAGCGGCGCGGCATAGGAAATTCCTCATCATAAACGACGGAAAGAATCAGATGGCCTTGACCATCGAATTCTCTCAAAGGACGGAACTATGCCGCAAAATGTTCCTATTGATAGCGCAAGATGTCCGAGACCGTCTTTCGGGCCGCGCCAATGGAGGGCCACAGGCTGGCGATGGTCGCAATGCCCATTGTGCCAACAAAGCCGATGACCAGTGTCAAAAGCGGATATGATTTGACAAACGCATCCCCAAAATTAAACGCATTTGCCAGTACGCCATTCAGCCAATAGCTAATCGGAATGCCAATCAACCATGCGATGAGGCCGACAATCAAGCCCTCCACCAAAAATTGCACCGCGACGGTGAAGGAGGTCGCCCCGACCGAACGCATCACACCGATTTCCTTTTGACGCTCAAACACACTCATCGAAAGGGTAGACAGCAGGCCAATTGCCCCAACTGCGGCAATCAACGCGGCGGCAGTGTTCAAGATGCCCCCGGCGGTGTTGACGACCTGACCCGTATATTCCGCGCTCTGCACCCAATTGTTATAAGTCGCCGTGATGCCCTGTTTCAGGAGTAGTTCGTTGATTTCATCAATTTTGTCGTCCACCTCCTTGACAGTCGGATCATCAGCGGTCATGATGACATGGTAGGAATTGGGGCGGGCATTCCCCTGCAAATCCAGCATTCCTCCATATTTGGCAAGCGTATCCCAGCGAAACCACACCGTATCAAAGGGATAAATGGCGACCCCAATCACTTCCATCTGGGTGTCGGTGTTGCCAACCCGGATGTTGATAATGTCCCCTGTATCTTTGCCCGTTGCATCAGCAATCCCTGTGTTGATGACCACCCCTTCGCGGTTGGGGTCGTTTTCCCAGCCCGTACCTGAGCGAAAATTGAAATTGAGGATTTCACGATTGTTGGGGTTATTGCCAAGAGCATAGAGAATCGGCGGCGCACCCGCAAGCTGTTTGGGTTTATAACCCTCAATTTCAATCGCCATAACCGACCCCGGCTCAATCATTTTGACGCCATCCACGTTGTCCTGTATCAGCGCCTCAATTTTCTCACGGTCTTGTATCGGGGTAGGGTAAAAGGTGATCTGATTTCCGAACGTGCCATAAATGGTATCTATCGTTTCGGTCAACTGCGAGAGCATGGCGTACACCCCCATAAACGCTCCCGATGCCAAGCTGAGGGTAATCATGGTCAGGGCCAAGCGTGCCTTTTTCTGAGCGACATTGCGCAAGGCTTGACGAATGCTAATCGGCAGGGGTAGCCGATCAATCAATTTCGCCAGCCGCCCCTCGCCATAATTGACCTGAATGCCGAGGTCGGTCATGGCTTGCAGGATGGTTACGCGGATACCGATTGCGACGGGCAGCAGCGAGGCCAATACGGGCACAACTAGACCCAATACAATACCCAAAATAATGCCTGTGGGGGATATTTGGAACTCTTCAATAAATACATTAAATTGCATACCCGTGACTTTGGCGGCTTGGAATCCGGCTGGGATGCCTAACAATACGCCCGGAATTACCCCAATGATGCCGTAGATGAACGATAGGCCACTGTAGATGGCAAAATTATCTTGCGGCATCGCCCCCAGCGATTTCATGACCCCGATTTGGCGGCGTTGTTCAACCACAATCGAATTAATCACGTTAAACACCAAAAACCCGGATACGATGAGGGCCACCACCGCCAAAATCGCCATAACATTCGCCAGACTGCGGGTCTGTTGCAAAAAGGTGTTGTCTTGGGGGTTTTCAATCAGAACACTGGTCGAGCGATAATTGGTGTTGGTGGTGAGGGCGGTTTTTAAATCCGTTTCCCCGTCCAGTGCGGCCTGATAACTGGTATAGCGCACCTGAAACATATTAAAGCCTTTGAAGCCGCCGATGTATTGCGCGTCCTCATAAGCGGGAAATAACATCACCTCACCACGTACCATTTCTGGCGCACCGGGGGCGACGGGATATTGGTAGGGTTGGAAAACCGTGCCAACAATCGTCCATGTTTCCTCTTTAATTTCGCTCCTGCCACCCGCGCCGCTGAGAATGCGAATCACCAGCGTATCGCCAATATCCACGTTATTTTCGGTGGCAAAACGACGCTCGACGGCGATTTCGTTTTTACCTGCGACGGGATAACGGCCTTTGACCAGTGATGGGGGTTCAAGGGTGAGTTCATCCATCGGTGAGGTGTAGCTGTACATGCGGGCATCGGTGAAACGGGTGTCACCCGCTTTTTTCCAATAGAGAGGATAAAGCGCGAACCCCTGCACTGCTGTCACATTGGGCAAATTACGGACGACGGCTAAATCGGCGGCGTTGTTGGGATCATCACTTGAAGCACGAATCACATAAGCATGGGTCATCGAAAGTTTGTCGGCTTGGATGGTTTTTTCGAGCCGATCCACCATGATGTCCCCCATCGAAAACAGGGCGACGACCCCCAGCACGCCGATAAAGATGCTGGCCGAAACAAGGGCAGTCCGGGCTTTGCGTGTCCAAAGATCGCGGAGTATTTTGCGCCGATGCGTTTGCATGTGTCCTCCCGTAAGAGGTATTGGATTGGTGTAGAATTTCACAACCTTGCTGATTGTATCATGATTTTGAGGGAGGCTAGAAGTGACGAGAATAACCTGATTTTCTGCAAAGATGTGTGGCTTACAATTACTAAATAATATAGATTCTGTCCGTAAATTGGTGGAGGCTTCCAATGAAAAGATGGGTGGCTCAGATGTTGATTCTTTGTTTTTTATTTGCCGTAAACTTTAATCAGAGTTCCGCCCAAGTAGACCCTGCACTTGAATATCATCTTGTTTGGCAAACTGAACTTGACCAACGAGTCGAACTAGTTGAATGGCGCCCTCAATCTGACATCGTGGCGGTAGCTGCCGAGAATGTCGTTATATTGCTCTCCGCCCAAACTGGTGAAGAAATTCGCCGTATTGAAATTGCCGAATACTCTCCTATAGCTGATATGGCGTGGAATAGTAACGGGAGTTTGTTTGCTGCTGGGGATATTGATGGCTGGGTACATATTTATAACGAGCAATGGGAAGAGACTGCTACTTTTTTCGCGTTATGGCTGTTGGCACTGGAGTGGCATCCATTCAGGGATGAATTGCTGACAGTTAATGACTCGGAAACGTCTGCACACGCTTATGAGGATTTGCGCGTAACGGTCTGGACACTCGAAGGTGAAGTTAAGCACACCCTGAAATCCTTACGCAGCGTGGGGGATATTGAGTTCAGCCCAGATGGACAATATTTAGCTGGTGTTAAATGGAATATTCAAGGTATTGTGTGGGATGCAGAAAGTTATAGTATAGACCATCATATATCTTTGATACCTAGCCCCGGCACATTTAGTGATTCGCATTTCGCTCAATCTATGGCTTGGAGTCCTGATAGTCAGAGAATTGCTTTTCTTAGCAACAATAACGTAACAGAAATTTTTTCTTTTGTAGTTTGGGATATTACTGACAGAAAATGGGTGCAAGAAGTACAAGGGGCGGATGCATTTCTCTATAGTTTGTCATGGCATCCACAGGCAGAGCTATTGGCAAGTGCTTGGGGAGATGGCACAGTTCGCATTTGGGATATGATAACCTATAGAGATGTGTTGACTATAGATGTTCCAACGATTATTGGAAGAGAAGGTATTATTTATTCTCTTATTTCCTCTGTTGCTTGGAGTCCAGACGGGCAATTTTTAGCCGTTACTAATGTGGCTGGTTTTGTGCAGGTCTGGAGGATCGAATCCTAAATTTCCCATAACTGTGCGAAATCAAAAACACCCCTATTCGCCAAAATAAGGGTGTTTTCGATGATGAGAGAAAAAACTGGGAAATTACTGATAGCGCAGGATGTCAGAGACGGTCTTACGCGCCGCACCCGCTGAGGGCCACAGACTGGCAAACGTGGCGACCAGTAGCGTTCCGGTTAGGCCAATAATCGTGACCAGCACCGGATAATCGGGGGCAAAGGCGTCCCCAAAATTCAGACTCTCGGCCAGCGATTGGTTGAGCATATAGCCAATCGGCACGCCGATCACCCACGCCACCACACCGACAATCAAGCCTTCGATCAGGAATTGCAGCGCCACCGCCACCGAGGTCGCCCCGATGGAACGCATCACGCCGATTTCCTTTTGACGCTCAAACACACTCATCGCCAATGTGGACAGCAGACCAATCGCCCCAACAGCGGCAATCAAGGCAGCGGCGGTGTTCATAATCACCCCGAAGGTCGCAATGAACTTGCCGGTTTCTTCGGCGTTTTCTGTCCAGTTGATAAAGCTGGCGTTGATGCCCCGTGCCAACAGCACTTCATTGATGTCGGCAATCACATCGGCGACTTCTTGGGTGGTCGGGTCGGGATTGTTCAGCATGATCGAGAAGCCATTGGGTTGCAGTTCACCATCGGCATTTTTTAACCCGCCCAATTCCGCCAGCGTCTCCCATTTGGCCCACACGGTATCAAAAGGATAGGTGGTGATGCCGATGATTTCCAAGTCGGCGGTGTTGGCTCCGATGTGTACGGTAATGCTGTCGCCGACTTCTTTGCCAAGTTTGTCTGCGATGCCCGCCGTCACCACGATGCCATCCAATTCAGGGTTCGCGTCCCAATCTTGACCATCGCGCAGTTGGAAATTGAGCAGGTCACGGTTGGTGGCCTCCGTACCGATGGCATACAACACGGGGGGGGCATTGCCAACCGGGGTGGGGGTGAAACCATCAATCTCGATAGACACCTGCGTGGCGGGTTCGACGGCCTTGACGCCTTCAACGTTGGTCATGATGATTTCGCGGATGGCCTCTTCATCTTGGGTCGAGGTCGGCAGCATGGTGATTTCATTGCCAAAGGTGTCATAAATTTCGTCTACCGTCTGGTTGAGCGATGTCAGCATGGCGTAAATGCCCATGAACGCCCCCGCAGCCAACGCTAATGTGAAAATGGTCAGCGCCAGACGGCCCTTCTTTTGGATGACGTTGCGGGTGGATTGACGCATTCCCAATGGCAGCGGGAATTTATCCATCAGTTTGGCGAAGCGGCCCGTGCCATATTTGCCTTGAATACCGAGGTCGGTCATGGCTTGCAGGATGGTTACGCGGATACCCATCAGAACGGGGATAACCGCTGCCAGCACGGGTATGAGCAGGCCCAAGAGGATGCCGATGACAATCGCAGGGGGTGACATGGTAAATTCATCAAGGAAGATGTTGTACTGCTTGCCGATGCCGACTGCCGCCGAATAGCCTAATGGAATGCCGAGCAGCACACCGGGGATGACGCCGATAATGCCATAGACGAGGGCCATGCCCGCGTAGATGCTAAAGCTATCCCCCCCCGTCGCGCCGAGCGACTTCATCACCCCGATTTGGCGGCGCTGCTCTAATACAATTGAGTTGATGACGTTAAACACAAGGAAGCCGGATACCAGAAGGGCTACAACTGCTAAGAGGCCCAAAACACTGGTGAATGAACGGGTCTGTTCGATGAAAGAGTTCTTGGCGGGGTCTTCCGCGACGGTGCTGGATGGGCTGTAGGGGGTCGCACTGGCGAGGGCTACATCCCATGCGCCTTTGCCTTCATCCGCTGCCTTGAAGCTGGTATAGCGCCCCATCAACACACTAAAGCCGCGAAAACCGCCGATGTATTGGGCATCTTCATGCGCGGCAAAGACCATCGTTTCGCCCCGCACGACGGCAGGCGCACCCAACGCGACGGGGTATTGATAGGCTTGGTAGACTGTGCCAACAATCGTCCATGCTTCTTCGCTGGTTTGGTTGCCGGATGATTCGGTCAGGATACGCAGCACAATCGTGTCACCAACGCCGACACCATGTTCTTCCGCAAAGCGGCGCTCTACCGCGATTTCGTGTTGTCCGGCAATTGGATAGCGCCCATCTACCAAACTGGTCGGTTCAAGCGCCAGTTGGTCGAAGGGAGCAGAATAGCTAAAGATACGTCCTTCTTCAAATTCGGTATCACCTTCCATTTTCCAATAGAAGGGATAGAGGGCCATGCCCTGCACTTCCGTGACATTGGGCAGTTCGCGGAGGGCATCAAGGTCTGCTTGTGTATCCGGGGCTTGGCTGCCCGTCAGGGTGACATACGAGCGGGTCATGGCGAGCTTATCCTCTTGCACGGTTTCTTCCATGCGATTGACGAGGATGTTGCCCATTGAAAATAGGGTTACGACGCCGAGCACGCCAATAAAAATGCTGATCGAGACAAGGGCGCTACGAGCTTTACGCGCCAAAATATCGCCGAAAATTTTACGCCGATGGGTTTGCATAGTGTCCCCTTAAGTGCGGTCTAATGCGATGAAGTTTGCAAGGTTGGGTTTGCAAAGATCATCATAACGGAAATCAAAAGCGCCCGTATCCGCCGTTAGTTGGATATAGGCGCTATCTTTCGTTATAGACGACTCAGGGGTCGGTTTTGTGACAACTAGGCGGGAATTTGCAAATTTACCAATTGATTGAGCGCATCACGTAGGGCGGCTTCAGGTGCGGCACCAGCGGCCTGACCCACAATCTTGCCCTGTTTCACAAACATCAGGGTAGGAATGCTCATAATCTGGAACGCGCCGGATACACCGGGGTTGGCATCCACATCTACCTTGGCAATCTTAACCTTGCCAGCAAATTCACCAGCCAGTTTGTCCAAAATCGGCGCGACCATGCGGCATGGCCCACACCATGCTGCCCAGAAGTCTACCAAGACAGGTAGCTCACTTTGCAGTACTTCTTGTTCAAAGGTCGCGTCGGTTACATGTACGGGTTTGTTGATCACTTTCAATTCCTTTTTACTCTCTTCAGTCTTGCTGACATTACCATTCGCATTCGTCGGATTCGCAGGTGCGGGGGCGAGTGTCTTCAATACATCGGCAAAACCAACCACGTCACTGGCCCACGGGCGGGCGCGACGTTTGATAGATTCGCCATTATGCCAGCCGACCAAGACAGGATGTTTTTCTACGTCGAAGCGCGTCTTTGCCATAGGGCAAGCATTAGTATCCACCATCACCACCGCCAATTCGCGTTGAAAATCCGCCGCCGCTTTTTCGAGCGCCTTGCGTAAATCAATCCCGGCGGTTTGCCCAGCCGAAAACCAGATGAGCACAGGTTTGTTGCCCTGTAATGCTTTTTCTAATTGTTCGTCATTGGCCTGAATGACCCAAGATGCTGGATTACTCATAGCAATTGTTGGTTACTCCCCCAAACTGATAATCTTCATAAAACTGGACGATGGTGATCTATAAATCCTTACGGCACGACAGGTAAATCAGCAACTCGAAGACTGTTCGGCAAGGTGACAATCCGAACCGCGACCCACCCATCGGTTGCTCCGGTGGTCGGATCGGGTGCATCCAAGCGGATTTGAATCCAATCCGCCGCCGCATTCCGCCCCAAAATATTAAATTCGGTCAGTGGAGGTAGCTTTGCCAAAATTTCGGCATCGGTGCTAGGAGCGGCCCGCATATTGATTTCATTCCCCGGTGCTGTGCCACGACCCAAAACCAATCCATACGGACGGGTGGGGGGTTGTGGTGTGGCGCTGTATTGCGGCGCAGTAGCCGGGAAGATACCACCAATCGCCGTCGCCGGAACCCAACCGCTTTGTCCATCTTCTTGCACCACATTCCACCATTGGGCGGTGGGGTCTTCTCCCAACAGATTTAAAATCGTCCCCGGCAGCACTTGGGCCAACTGGGGTGCGCCCAAATCCGGTGAGGCATACAGTGGCGTAGAAGCCATTGCCGAAACATTCCCCGGCAGCGGCACCGTCACGATGCTTGGCAGCAGTTGGGTCGGTAAGCCTGCCAGCGGGGTTGGGTCATAGGGCATTGGCGCGGGCAGCGTATCTGCATTGGCAGGAACGGTGATGCCGAAGCCTGCAAACACGACCTGCACATTATTGCCGATTTGGGCGATGGCATTCCCGCGCAGCACATCTATGACCGTTTCGCCTGCCTCGGTGACAAGCACAAAGGCCGTATTGTTCATGGTCACAGTCACGCCATTGACCGTCAGCACCAATAATTGTCCGGCGGGGGCTTGCATCAACATGCCCGATGTGCCGGCTGATTCGCATTCGCTGAGTTCGGTTTCGGTGCGGCTCAGAATCAGGCTCGACCAGAGAGGTGCTTGTTCGGTATCAGCCGTCGCGGATACTGGCCCGATCAAAAAGGCCGACGCAAAACCACCATCGGTGAAAATGTCCTCAAAATTCAGGCGGGTAATTGAGGGTTGGTCAGGTGATGAATTATTGATAACGTTGCTAATGCCTGCCAGCGGAACAATTCCCCCCGGCGCGTTGATCTGGACTTCTTTGGGGCTGTAATCAAACGCTCCCGACCCCCAACAGAGTTGACCGCGTGAGGCTGCGCCGCAAAGTTCAAGGGTCTGGCTGACGGCGGCCTCCAATTGGGTCGAGCAAGCGGCATCTTGGGCATTGACGGGAGCAGTCGTGAAATGCGAATTTTGGGTGGGCAGGACGGATAAGGATAGGCTCATCAGCCCCACGAAAACAGCTAAAACGATAACTACTTTACGCATATGGACTCCAACTACTTTAACGTTCGGTAATGACACGATACAGTTCTGGGCGGCGGTCGGCCATAAACGTCCATTTTTGCCGGACGCGATCCGTTAAGTTCAGGTCAACCGTCGCCAGCGAAAAGCCTTCTTCGGCGGAATTGGTTTCGTGAATAATCTGCCCTTCGGCGTCTACCACATAACAGGCGGGGTAACAGGGTGGCTCGATACGATTAATCCGTACCCAAGGAATGCCGTTAATCATGGCGTTGTGTTGATAGACAATCTTCCATTTATAGGCGGCGTCCAGTTCAGTCGCGGCGGAGGGAGCAATCACAATATCGGCGTGGTCGAGTGCTAATGCTCGCGCACCTTCAGGGAAGAAATTATCCCAACAGATATAGACCCCGATACGTCCTTTGCGGGTAGGGAAAGCCGAAAAGGGGCTGCTGTCTGGCATCCAATGGTGGCGTTCATTGTCGGGTGGCAGGTGGTGTTTGCGATATTTACCCACAATTGTTCCGTCAGTGTCCATTACAAGGGCGCTGTTATAAAAACGGCCTTCCATGCCCCGTTCAAAAAATGAGCACACCAGTACGACCTGTTTGTCATGGGCCAACATCTTAAACGGCTCCCACACGCCGCTGTCGGCTGACTCGGCTAGATGTTGATAGTGCGCTTCCGGTTCACCAAAGACCCACGGCAGCATAAACATTTCTGGAAAAGCAATAATTTCGGCTCCGGCGTCGGCGGCCTGCCATGCCAAACCGAGTGCCCGTTGGGTATTGGCCTGTTTATCGTCCCCGGCGGGAAACTGCACCATCCCCACTGTGACGGTATCAGGACGGGGAAAACTTAAAGGGCGACGTTCATGACTAATTTCCCAATCCACTTTAGGTAATGTTTCTTGTGGATCGCGTAATGGCCCCGTTTTGCCTACCGGACGACTGGGGCGTGTCTCTTGATTGGAGTCATCGTGATGTGAAGACATAAAAATTCTCTCCGGGATAATGGCGAGACGCGACCAAGCATTATAGCCGATTTAGTAAGGATGTCATGGGTAGGCTGCTCAACGATGTCTCAACGCCCATCTTATCGGATTTCAAACACAACCGTCAGCAGCGCGTGGTAGTCGCATCGTGCAAAGTTGCCCCAAAATCCACTATCGTATTATCATCAAGGGACTATATGTTTAAATTCGGTTGGTAAGTTTAAAGGAGTTATATCAATGCCCCTCAATAAGCGGCATCTACGTGGGATTTTGTTGCTGGCGCTTGTCTTGATGATGGTGGCGGTTGCTGGGCCGCTGGATCGTGCCAATGCACAAGGCGGCAATACCATTACTCACGTAGTACAACCCGGCGAGAATTTATATCGTATTTCCCTGCGTTATGGCGTTTCTGTCCAAGATATTGTCACCGCCAATAATATTGCCAATCCCAATATCATTTATGTGGGCCAAGTGTTGATTATTCCGGTGCGCGGGACAACTCCACCCACCCAGCCCCCTACCAATCCGACCACACCCGTCCCGCCGACCAATCCAACAACCCCTATACCACCCACAACCGGAGGACAGTATACGGTAGTGCGCGGGGACACACTTTCTTCCATAGCTCGCCGTTTTGGGGTAACAGTTCAAGCGATTGCCTCCGCCAACAACATTGCCAACCCGAATTTGATTTATGTGGGGCAGGTGCTGACCATTCCGGGGGCGACCACGCCACCTTCCAATCCTTCCACGCCTGTTCCGACTCAGCCACCCAGTAATCCCACTCAACCACCAACCAATCCAACCCAACCGCCCGTGGTTCCACCCAATACTGGTGGCGCGTTTGAACTCGGTGGGCATGTGGCAGGCTTTGGGCGCGTCAACGAAATGCGTACCGCTGGTATGACATGGGCCAAGAAACAGATTCGCTGGAATCTAGGTGAAGGCACAGGCGCAGCACAGGCCGCTATCAACGAAGCACGTGGCAACGGTTTCCGCATTTTGCTCGGCATTGTCGGCAATAAAGACCAGATGGGTGATTTTGATAATTACACCAATCAATTTGCCGCTTATCTCGGTCAGGTCGCCGCGCTTGGCCCGGACGCGATTGAGGTTTGGAACGAACCCAATATTGACCGCGAATGGCCCAATGGTACGGTCAACGGCGGACGGTATACCACCATGCTTTCCAAAGCCTATAATGCCATCAAAGCTGCCAATCCAAACGTGCTGGTGATTAGTGCCGCGCCTGCCCCAACGGGTTATTTTGGGGGTGGCTGCCGTAATGAAGGTTGCGACGACAACATTTTCCTGCAACAGATGGCCCAGTCGGGCGCGGTCAATTATATGGACTGCGTCGGCGCTCACTACAACGAAGGCATCATTTCACCTGATAACCGCAGCGGCGACCCGCGTGGTGGTCACTATTCACGCTACTTCTATGGGATGCTCGATCTCTACTACAATACCTTCGGTGGGGCGCGGAAAGTCTGCTGGACAGAACTCGGCTATCTCTCTCCCGAAGGCTATGGTACACTGCCCTCGAATTTCGCATGGGCACAGGGTACAACAGTGGGTCAACATGCCGAATGGGTGGGCCGCGCGGCTGCCTTGTCGCGTTCCAGTGGTCGCGTGCGTTTGATGATCGTGTGGAATGTGGACTTTACGGGTGTCTTCGGTGCTGATCCGCAAGGTGGTTATGCGATTGTCCGACCTGATGGAAGTTGCCCCGCCTGTAATACATTAGGCGCGGCCATGCGCTGATAATCAAGACTGGGTAGTTAGCATAGCCGAGAATCAGTCAATAGGTATCAATTTATGAGACATCCTGTGGGTGTCTCATAAACGTTTTAAAGGGTGATTAGGAATTTTTCTATTGAATCATCACGCATATAGATTGTGATAACACGCCTATTGTCAGGACGCCATTCAACCGAAGTCTCCTTGATTTTGATCTCGTGAACCTTACACCAATCATCGAACGCCCCCATCGAGATTTCCCGAATTTGTATATTTTCCTGTTCAAGCCTTTTTCGTCGTCTAGATTTCGCTTTGTTGGTAAATGGTTCAAGATCACCACTATAGTCACGATTGGCGAAAAGGTATCGCAGTTCTTCCAAATCGGTACTTAAACCTAATAGTCTTAGGATTTTGACCAAAGAATAACCGACGCATACATTCCGCCTCGCATAATACCACCCCAGACCTTTGATAGCATACTCGTTATCGTAATCGAGCAAGACGTATGCCAATGCTTGAAGCAGTGTGTCCTTTGTAAAAGGTTGCGGATTCATCGTGCATTTGCATTCATACAATCTTCTTTGGTTGATCCAGTCGGCGTCCGCTCCTCCAACTGTGGTGCTACCGGTAAAAATTGGATTGAAAATGAAAGGCTTGTTCAAAGCACTGCCCCAAGTTTCTATAGCCCCATGCGCCAATTGAACTACATCGTCAACAAGTTGAGGTGAAACGAGAGGGTAGGCGACTTTCCAATTTCGGCCATTTTGCTTTTCCGATAACATTTGTAGAGGAGGAACTACTTTGCGCCAACGTGCAAAAATATCGAACCATGCAAGAATGATTGAGAGTTCGGCTTTCTTTTCCAAATCCTGAGTGGCGTTACCCTCTTGAATGACTCTTGAAACAAAATAAGGTGCCTCATCCCATTTATAGGGCAGGAAATAAGCCCCACTCAAAGCAACAATATTATCGGTAAGTGGCCCATGTAGCCAACGAAAAGTGTATTTGAATGCTGTGCCCGCTAGTGCATAGTCAGTATGGTTTGGTGATATGACAATAGGGTATTTGTTAATTTCGTCATTTATTTTATCGACAAATTTTATGGCTAATCTCGTCTTGATATAGGTTCTGAACCATTTGGATACCGAACTATTTTTTCTACGTAATTGCTCATATAGGCTCATTTTCCACCTCTTTTCCTATAATCATAACACCCCATCTGTAATTCGCCTGTTGTCACAAACGCCGATGCAGTGTAAATTCGGTAGGCTTGTCATTCTACTTAGCCTTTTATTAAAGGATATTGCTTCGCATGTCGAATAACCCAACCATGATTATCCTTGCCGGGGGCGCAAATTCGCGGTTTTGGCCCCTGCGCGAAAAATCCTTATATCCTTTTATGGGGGAAACCCTCCTCGAAAAACAACTGAAAGTTTATCATGCAGCAGGTTTTGACCGAGCCATTATCATCGCCAATCCCGACAACCGCCCCTTAATCGAAAGTGTCTTAGGTGGCCTCAAGGTGGGGATGGATGCCGGAATTGTGGTGCAGCGCGAACCATTAGGTATGGGCCACGCCATTATGCAAGCCGCCCCTTTGCTAGAAGGCATGGGGTATCCCCCTGTCTACATCTGCCAAGTCAATGATGTGGTGGAACCCGATTTGCACGAAGATTTAATGACGGCCTATCGCAGTGGTCGAGCCGTGTCGTATGTCACAGGCTATCAGGTCGAAAATTATTTCCCCGGTGGGTATCTATCGGTAGAATCCGATGGACGTATTACAAGTATTATCGAAAAACCGGGGGCAGGCAATGAACCCTCGGATTTGGTGAGTGTGGTCGCGCATATCCATACCGACAGCCGCCAGTTGTTACAGCGGATTCAGGCCCTGTATGATGCCAAGCACCCCCGTGACGATCATTATGAAATGGCGATGGCGGCCATGATGGAAGCCACCCGTTTTGAATGTGTGCGCTATGATGGCGAGTGGTATCCCATCAAATATCCTTGGCACGTCTTGAACGTCATGAAATTTTATTTGTCAAAAATCGAAGGCCAGCAGATACACCCCGACGCCAAGATCAACGGGCAGGTCTCCATTACAGGCGATGTCATCATTGAAGCAGGGGCAAGGCTGTTTCATGGGGCGGCGGTGGTTGGCCCTGCCTATATTGGCCCCGGCGCGATTATCGGCAATGGCGCGCTAGTGCGTGAGAGCATGGTCGGGCCAAAGTGTATGGTTGGGCATGTCAGCGAAGTCGCCCGCAGCTATCTTGGTCAAAATGTGAACCTACACCGTGCTGTGGTGTTGGATTCGGTTTTTGAAGATTATGTCAATTTTTCGGCGGGGTGTATTACCGCCAACCTCCGCATAGATCATGGTACGGTCAAAAGCACCGTCAAGGGGAATCGGCTGGACAGTGGACGTGATAAACTCGGCGCGATGGTCGGCGTCGGGGCATTTATCGGCATCCAATCGGGCACGATGCCGGGCATAAAGATCGGGGCAGGCGCGGAAATCGGCCCATTCACCAATGTGACCGAAGATGTGCGCGAAGGGGAACGTTTTTATGTGCCCCAAGAAGCACGTCGGGTTGAGGCAACGGGTAAGGTGCAACCGTGATGAATCCGAGCATCTTCAAGACCTATGATATTCGGGGCAAAACTGCGATAGACATCACCCGTGAGACGGCTCAAGAAATTGGCACACGCTTGGGGTTGTTTTTGCGCCGAAATTATCAGATGGGCCAAATGGTCGTTGGCTATGACATCCGCCACAGTTCACATGACCTCCGCAATGGATTGGCGGACGGCCTCAAACAAAATGGCATGGATGTGCTGGATATTGGCCTAGTGGCTACCCCGGTGTTGTATTGGGTGGCCTATCGTTTGGGGGTGGCGGGGGTGATGATTACCGCCAGCCATCTGGGTAAGGAATACAACGGCTTCAAGATATTGGTCGGCAGCCGTCCCATCTGGGGCGATGATCTCCGTGTCTTACGTGATTTGACCTATGCCGAATCTGAGCTAACCCCCGGTGGTGGTTACACGGCCAGTTCGGGCGTCAACGATGCCTATATCCAATATCTTGCTACTTCGTTTCGCCCAACCCGCTCCCTTAAAATTGTGGTAGACGCTGGCAATGGCATGGGTGGCCCCTATGCCCCCCGCCTCTTGGACGAACTAGGCCATAGCGTCACCGCGCTTTTTTGTGACCCCGATGGTGATTTCCCCAATCATCACCCCAACCCCGAAAAAGCCGAAAATATGCGCGACCTTGCGGCGAAAGTAGTGGAGGTCGGCGCGGATATTGGCCTCGCTTTTGATGGAGACGCGGATCGCGTGGGCGTCGTGGATGAAAAAGGGCAGTTTATCAGTGCTGATAAGATCATGGCGTGGTTGGCAACCGATGTCATCACACGCAACCCCGGCGGCAAATTTGTCGGGGATGTCCTGAGCAGTCAAGTGGTGTTTGATGCCGTACAAAATGCGGGCGGTCAGCCGATTTTATGGCAGTCGGGACATGCGAGGGTCAAAGCCAAGATGCAGGCGGAGGGCGCAATTTTGGGCGGGGAAAGCAGCGGCCACATGTTCTTCGCGGATCGCTATTACGGCTTCGATGATGGCATTTATGCAGCAGGCCGGATTGTGGAACTGCTAGCGGAGGACTCCCGCCCCTTGTCCGCAATTATCGCCGCCCTGCCTGATTATTTCACCACCCCTGAATATCGCCCCCACTGCCCTGATGAACAAAAATCCAGTGTGATTGACGGCGTAAAGGCCCGGCTTGGCAAGTTGCCCTGCGTGGATGTGGATGGCATCCGTGTTTTGTATCCCAACGGCTGGAGCTTGCTGCGGGCATCGGGGACAGAACCCGTTTTGAGCCTGCGTTTTGAAGCCCGCACCGAAGCCGACGCATGGGCCTATAAAAATCATCTGGTGGGGTTATTAAAAGAGGTTTATCCACAGGTTGAGGAATTCTAGATGTTTGAGGTGATTTGCCAGCCTGCTCCCGATCAACCCGAACGGGCTAATGAAGATGCGTTTGTGCTCTATCAACGGGATGACGGTCAACCGCGTTTTACCATTGCCGCAATTGACGGGGCGACCTCGGTAGCGCATTTTGGCCCATTGGATGAATATCTGCGGCGCGAACGCAGCAGCATCACCCCGGCAGGTTTGGCGGCGAATGTGGCGCGAGATGCCATCCTGACCCGCCTTGCCATTTCGCAGGGGGAAATCAGCCCACGTGATCTGATTTTGGATGCCAATGATGTCCTCCGCGAATTATTGGAACACGTCACTCCCGATATTTTTTCTGCCGAGAAAATTTTGGCTCGTGAACCCCAACATGCTGCTTTGTTGAACGACCCGCGCAAAATCCGCCTGTTTTTACCCGCTGCCGTCATCACACTGGCGACGATTGATACCCAACATCATGTGCTGCAATTTGCCCATGCCGGGGATACCTCGTTAATGTTGATTTATGAGGATGGGCGGGTCGAAGTCCCCACCGAACGTGAAGCCCGTATGAACTACGAATCAGCCTTGTTTATGGCGTCACGCAGTATGTCTAGCCAAAAACGCTCGATGTTAGAGGCGG
Organism: Chloroflexota bacterium; assembly: GCA_013112715.1. Classification (GTDB taxonomy): domain Bacteria; phylum Chloroflexota; class Anaerolineae; order Aggregatilineales; family J027; genus CFX10. The sequence continues at coordinate 54,776 of JABFGB010000001.1, read as the reverse complement.
TTAATGATCCGGTAGTGCGTTCCCTAGACCGCGACCATCGTGTTTATCACAATTATGTGGATGAAAATGGTCAGACCATGCCCAGCAGCGGGGTAGGGGTGATTGATGGTCTGCCCGAATTGGCCGATTACATCACAACCGGGACGCTTCCGTTGGATGGTGTGGCGGTGGTGGTGGTCGCCTCGGATGGCTTTAGCTGGCCCGCCGCGCTGCATGAATCCCCTCCCGAACGCAAAGCCCGTTTGGAAACAATGGGGCAGCGGATTCGGCGTGAAGGAGCGGCCCGCTATTTGGCAGCATTACGGGCCGAAGAACGGGCCGACGCGGGGCGTGAAAAATATCCCCGTTTTAAACTGCATGATGATGCTACAGCAGTCGTTTTAACCTTGAAATAACAAGATAGGCAGGAAATTTTTATGGCAGTACGATTTGGAACCGACGGCTGGCGGGCGATTATCGCCGAGGATTTCACCTTCGCCAATGTGCGCTTGGTGGCGCAGGCCGTCTCCGATTTTATCAAAAACGAACTTTATCACGGGAACGGTACGCCGGAAGTCGTGATTGGCTATGACACCCGTTTCCTCTCAGATCGTTTTGCGTGGGATGTGGCCCGTGTCATGGCAGGCAATGGCATCATCGCATGGCTGACGCGCACCGATGCCCCCACGCCTGCTGTCTCGTATAACGTCAAAGCCAAAGGCGCGATTGCCGGGGTCATGATTACCGCCAGCCACAACCCCCCTCGATACAATGGCTTCAAATTAAAGGCGGCCTATGGTGGGTCGGCCTCCCCGGATGACTGCCTCAAGGTCGAAGCCTATCTCGAAAAAATCATCGCCGATGGACGAGAACCCCAGATGATGGATTTGGAGGAGGGCTATAAAATGGAGGTCATTCGGCGCTTTGACCCCTCGTGGACATATTATGAACATCTCGGCACATTGGTAGATTTAAATGTCGTCTCCAACGGCGAACTCCGCATTATTGCCGACCCGATGTTTGGTGCAGGGCGCGGCGTGCTTCGGGATTTTCTAGGCCGGACACGGTGTAGTGTGCGTGAAATTCGCGGCTATATGAACCCCGGTTTTGAGGGCATCCATCCCGAACCCATTCTCAAACATTTGGGCGTGCTGGCAGCGGCGATACAACAAGACCATGCCGACGTGGGCATTGTGACCGATGGCGATGCGGATCGCATTGGTGCGATGGACAGCCGAGGCAATTTTGTGGATCCCCATCAAATTATGGCGCTGGCCCTACGTTATCTGGTTGAAAAGCGTGGGTTGCGTGGGGATGTAGTCAAGACCGTCAGTACCACCGCCATGATTAACCGTATCACGGCCAAACACGGCCTCAAGGTGCATGAGACACCGGTAGGATTTAATCACATCGCCGACCTGATGCTCACCGGGGATGTATTGATTGGCGGTGAGGAATCCGGCGGCATGAGCATCAAGGGCCATATTCCGGAAGGCGATGGTATTTTGATGGGCCTGCTGCTATTGGAAATCATGGGGGACGCCGGACGCTCGACCCCGCTGCACGAAATCGTCACCGAAGTCCAAAAGGAATTTGGCCCGACCCATTACAAGCGCATTGATCTGCACCTGAATAATCCTGTTCCCAAGAAAGAAATGACCAAACGTCTGAGTGACAATGCCCCCGCGAACATGGCAGGCCAAACGGTCAAGGATGTGCAAACCCGCGACGGGGTGAAATATGTTTTGGCGGATGAAAGCTGGCTGTTGATTCGACCCAGCGGTACAGAACCCGTCCTGCGCCTCTATGCCGAAGCGACCTCCGAGGAAACTGTCGGGGAGTTATTGAACAAAGCCCGCGAATTTGCGGGGGTATCGTAAATTTCTAGGCACGCATGGCCCGAAACAAGGCCACCACAATATCGTTGACCATGCGATTAAAGCTGCCGACATATTTAATCGGGGTGAATTCTTGGAGGGTGCGTGGCAGCACGCACTCTTCATAAACCACCGGCACAATCGGCTTGCGATTGAGCATAAACTGATTCCACTGCTGCGCCATCGTCGTAGACAAAATGGCTTCTGGTGAAAGCACCACCACCATCGCGTCGGCCAAACGCAACCCGCTGGAAATCGCTTCATCGGCGTTGCTGCCGGGAGGGATTTCTCGATCCCAAAAAATTTGGAAATTGGAGCGGCGCAGTTGATTGGCAAGCTGCTCGGCGATGCTGCCCTGTTCAGGAGCATAACTCACAAACACACTGCCACGTGGTAATGGGGAGAGGGTCGTTCGCAGACGGTCAGTATTTAGACTGCTGGCCGTGACCTCATTTTCATCCATTGCGACCTGTGGGCGGGGTGCAGCGAGCCACTCCAAAATATCGGATTTGCTTTCTTGATACCGCATTCGCACCGTATCGGAGAGCGTCAGGATGGACCCTACTGAAATCGGCATGGGTTCAGAGACAATTTGATTGTTGATGGTGCTGCCATTGGCCGACCCCAAATCACGATAAATATGCAGGCCATCTTGCCATGTAAATTCGCCGTGATTCCGGCTGACCGCCACATGCCGGATCAAAATATCATTATCCGACCCGCGCCCAATCGTGATGCGCACACGCGGCTCCAAGATCAAACGAGTATCTGGTTCAGGCTCACTCATCATGACCAGTTCTAGTTTGTCGGTAAATGGGGCGGGCACAATGCGTAATTGGTCGTCTTCCAAGACCCCATTGGAAAAAAGGGTGCCTTCATAGGAGAGTACGCGCTGAAGTCGTCGAGAAAACAAGCGGTAATCTAGCAACCGTCCGCCTATATCGGTCTCGGTGAGATCAAGCAGCGTGACAATGGACGGAACAAGCTGCTGTAATGGCTTATCGTCTGGCAGCGGCAGCAGGCTGATATTGCCCGCCATGTCAATCAAGCTAATTTGTATCTTGGTCATGATTTTCTTCAGCGTTGGGGTGGCACTATTCAGCAGTTAACCCATGATTCCACTTGAAGGCCTCATGGGTTTTCTTCCAAACGAAATGAGTTGGAGCGGGTGGCTATTCTGTTGCCGCATCCATATTGAGCAAGCTACGTACTTTTGCCACCAGATTATGATGAAAAATCGGCTTCAAAATATAGTCGGTTGCGCCTGCTTCCATCCCTTGAATGACGCTTTTTGCATCGCCGCGTGCCGAAAGGATGAGCACTGGACGATCTTTGGTGTCGTCCCGTTCACGCAGCATCCGGCAGAGTTCGATGCCATCAATGCGCGGCATCATCACGTCCAGAATGAATAAATCTGGAACATCACTTTCAAGCATCGTCAGCGCTTCATCAGCATTTTGCGCCTTGAGCACTTCAAAGCCACCACGTTCCAGCATGATGCCGATCAACGTCAGGGCGCCGATTTCGTCATCCACAACTAAAATCCGCTTCATCGGATACAAGCTCCCTTTTTTGGGCAGGTTTCTAGCCGGTGTAACCCAACTGCATGTCTAATGATTGCGATATGATGAGTTTAGCATTTATATAGGCAAACGCGCAAGCAGTCTGACCCGTTTATTTTTATTTTTGTCAAATTGCTTTTTTGCCAAGCTATATGATTACCCAAAAACAACCGTCAGCAAAGTTGCGTAGATTCCGTAAATCAACCGATATTCCCTACTGAGAACCTACGAGCAGAACTCCCACTAAAAAGGCGATTGCAAAATACAGAATTACGGGAAGAAGGCTCAAAATGATTAGGCAACCAATCATGTCCGTGACGAATCGAATTCTACGAATTTGGATTCTAGTATCCTCAAATTTATCGTTTATTGCCTTAAAATACTCCATTTGCATATAGAGCACTTGCGTTTGTTGCTCTATCTTCTGATGAAGAAATCTATCATCACCACTGTTTGAATAAACTGGAGTTTGAATCTCTAACTCCCTGTTATAGTGAGACTCCAAGCTTGCATAGATTTTCTTAAGCCAAGTTTGCGCCGTCGGATTTTCGGGTATTCGTTCCAGAATAGATGCTGCCTCTTCATACCGTTTTTCTTTGATGAATTGGGAGGCTTGTTGTAGTAATTCAGTATCTTGCAAGGGCATTGTGATACTCCAAAGGCATAGTCCAATCTAAGTATATTTATGATAAGCGATAGCTCTACCAGAAATATGTACGAAAAACATCGTTTCTGGTGCAAAAAAGCATCAGTCTGTTATTCTGATGGCAATAACAGAATAATAAACTGATGTTCCCAAAAGAACATTTTTATAGATTTATTGAATTCCAACAACCCGTGCCATGTCATCCGCATGGGTTTTTTCATGGTTGGCAACCCAATACAGGATGCGCTCCACCGACCAAATATGCAATGCTGCCATTCGGCCCTCTTTATCGAGCACTGATTCATCCGTCAGGTTATCCAACCATTGCAGGAGTTCGGCCCGCGAGGTTGCCATATCCTCACGGACTTGCTCGATGGTGCGTTCGGCGGATTTCTCTACCGAGCGCCGATTAAACCGTTCTAGGTCAAAGTCGGCAGGGATGATCTCTTTGTCGGCGGCAATCCCAATAGCCTGATTACTCAGACCGCGATCCGAAATCGCCATGTGGATCGCCAATTGATGCGCATTCCATGCTGCTCCATCCGAATAAATCGGGGTATCCCATCCGTCGCCCATGCGGTCAAATACATAATTGACTCGTTCACGCGATTCTGCCAATGCTTTTTTGATATTTTCAATGCGCTCAGACATCATGCCTCCTAATCTCTGAGCCGATGGCTACTGTGGTTCTGCCGATTTTTTGTGTTCGGCAAGGGCCTCAAGCATAGCCGGAATACTGGTGAATTTCAAACGGGGCCGTCCAATCGCCGCGCCACGTTCTTGTTCCAACTGATCCAGCAACTGCCAATCGGCGTAGGTGACATACGGGATTTGGCGTGTTTCCAGCAGACTTTCCAATTCAGTTCGAGTTGGGTGGTTCGGATTCAGCGTCTTGCCCACCGCCAAATCTTCCAAAAGTTCATTAACAGTGGCCTGCGAATCGGGTTTATTTGTGCCAATAATGCCGCTTGGCCCACGCTTAATCCAGCCAACCACATATTCGCCAACCACCTGCTCTTGGGTATCGAGGTGGATAATCCGGCCTTCCTCGTTGGGGATTGTCCCCCAGTCGTCGCGGAAGGGTACACCCTCAACCGGAACACCGCGATAACCAACCGAGCGGAATACCAGACCGACAGGCAAAATCTCGGTTTCTTCAGTGGCGACGGGGCGCAGCGAACCATCGCCTTTTTGCACTAGTTTGTTTTTGACGATTTTGATGGCCTCGACCTTATCTGTGCCGATAATTTCAACTGGCGATACCAAGAAGCGCATCACAATCGTGCGTTTTTTCGTGCCCGCCTGATGCTGCGTGTATCCTTTGACGATTTCGACATTGCGCTGCATGGCCCGATCATTCGACGCATCGAGGGCCTGTTGGCTAAGGGGATCAAGTTCGGCTTCGGCAGAGGATACGACTATGGTAGCCTCTTCCATTTCGCCAAGTTCTTTAATTTCGGTGTTGGTATAGGCGGCCTGCGCTGGCCCACGTCGCCCCAAAACATAAATCGTCTTGATATTGCTGTTCTTGAGTGCTTCCAACGCATAATCGGCGATGTCGGTCTGATAAAGCTCGTTGTACGAACGGGCCAAGATACGGCAAACGTCCATTGCCACATTTCCTACCCCAACGACAGCAGCGGCTTCTTGGGTCAGGTCAAATTGAAAATCGCGGTAATCCGGGTGCCCGTTGTACCATGCCACAAATTCGGTAGCGGCGTGGCTGCCTGCCAAATCTTCGCCGGGTATGTCCAAGCGTTTATCGGTTTGTGCCCCGACTGCATAAATAATCATGTGATAATGGTCAACCAGTTCGGCGTGCGCAATATCCTTGCCGATTTCCACATTGCCATAGAACCGGAAATTGGGGTGGGCAGCGATTTTGTCATAGACCTTGGTGACCGACTTTATTTTGGCATGGTCGGGGGCGACCCCACCGCGCACCAAACCATAGGGAGTGGGCAGTCGGTCAAACATATCAATTTCGACAGTCAGGGCTTGCTGTTTTTGCAAATGTTCAGCGGCATAAAAACCGGAAGGGCCAGAGCCAATAATCGCCACACGCAGGGGGTGAGTCGGAGTACCTACTTGTGTAGTCATGCGCGTTACTGTTATTCTTTCTCCAAATGGGGATAATCCAACAACCCTTTCATTATACACCGTGCCATCTGGTCGTGGCGGAAAAGGTGCGAAAAATTATGCAAATTGCGCGAGTAATTGGGACTGTTGTCACTACCCAGCGTGACCCCTCTACACGGGGCTGGAGTTTGCTGTTGGTCGAACATCTGGATGTGCAAAATCAGCCAACTGGAAAATTCACAGTGGTGGTAGATGCGCTTGGGGTGGGACCGGGGGAAGTCGTCATGTTTACCAGTGGTAGCGCCGCCCGCCAAACCAAAATGACTGCCGCTCGGCCCTGCGATGCGGTTATTATGGCAGTCGTGGATACGTGGGAAGTCGGTGGGGAAGTGGCCTATGTAAAAGGCGAGAATGGCAGCTAGAAATCAGCACCTTCCTTTACCACCCACTTCATCTTGATCCACATTTTGGCTAGATTCAGCATGGCGGCTTTAGCCCCGTGTCTTAATTTCCTCACTAAAGCCAGTCGAAAAACCTAACCAACGACAGGTGCGCGAGCTAGGGTTTTGTAATACGCTGAAAATTGCGCCATTCAAAAACACAAAACCTGCTTTATAGTCAGCTTATTAGAAGGGAAGCTGCCATGCGTACCAAATCATATGTTGGGTTTCTATTTATGATGATCGTTGTTGTCGCAATGCTCTCAACTTTTGCCCCATTTAGTCGCCACATCGCTCAAGCCAAGCCCTCTCGTGCAGAAACGGCTGTCACCTATGTTGGTACGATCACAGGTGAAGAAGATGTTTTTGTTGGGGTGGGCCTCGTTGGGGAAGAAGCCACCATTTATATCTGTGACGGCCAAAACGACCAGAACTCGGTGAGTATCGCCGAATGGTTTATTGGGCCAATCCTGCGAAGCCAAATCGAAATCCTCAATGAATCCAATAATCGTGTGCAAGCGTCCCTCAACGGCAACACTGGCGAAGGCACATTCACTTTTGCGGATGGCTCGGTGAAGACTTTTACGGTGGCACTGGTCGAAGGCGAAAATGCGGGTCTGTTCCGGTCTGAATTCTCGTTTGGCGACAGTCACTTTTTGGGTGGATGGATTATTTTGTCAGACGGCTCGATACGTGGGGCGGTTCTGCAACGGGCTACCGCCAGCAGCCCTGCTGTTTTGACGCCCGCCAGTTTTATTGATTTTAATACCGGTGGCGAGCCTAGCGATGGTAACTTGACCGCCATTGAAGCCCTGCCGCTGGATACCCTACCTGCCAAAGTCAGCCGGGGCGAGGGTGCTGAACACGGAACACTGGTGATGACCTTGCCAGATGGCACTCAGATTTCGGGCCAAGTGGTCAGCGGCGCGGCAGGACAAATCGGCGAGGTCAATCGGACAGGGGATGACTTAATCTTCACGTTCACCGAGATTACCTATGATGTCGCCCCAATGCAGTTACCGGGTGGATTAGCGATTGGCCCTCAAACAATTAAACTCGACCCAAGCCAGCCGAGCACCTTGACCGTAAACCTCACGACGGGTGAAATCTCGCGCAATTTCCATTGGGTTTTGACCGCTACCGACGTGCTGTATAACGGTCAGCCGTCCATTGTGTTGGGCGATACTGCCAGCGCCGAAGTAGCCGAAACGACAGATCTGGGCGGCAACATCCACACCATCCGGTTGTTGACCCATTGGAGTAGTACCATCAGTTTGGATACTTGGGCGGTTGGCGGAGTCACATTACCCAGCGGTCAGGTACTCGCCACCGCCGAGTTTGATGGGGTCTATACGCTCGATTTTAATAAATAGGTATTTGAGTAAGAAGGTGGGTCGCGTATCTGGCCCACCTCCTCACACTAGTTTATTTCTTTTCCTGCTCATCAATATCGGGTGGCAGTTCAACGCCTTCGCGCAGCCATTTAATCGCTGGCCCAAGATTCAAAAAGTCACGAGTCACCCCGATATTTGACGGAAGTTGGGTTAACGCCCGACGGGTAAAACGTGCAATGGTGCCATCATCAAACAAAAATCCACAGCGCGTATCATCCGGCAAATGAAGTTCAGCCAGAATTCCCGGCAGACGATCAAACACAAAGCGGCTGGGTGCGCCCGCCCCGCGAAAATCAAATAGAATTCGCACGGGTGCTCTCATTTTGCCGTCTTGTGCCCGAACATAATCCACCCATTGAATCAACACTTCACGGCTAAGATTGTCAAATGTTGTCACGACAATGCGGTCTCGCCGCACGGTGACATGAAACGTCGGTTTTTTGAGGGCGGCCTTCAAATGGGCAATCGAAAGCTCCTCAGTGCGGGTTAAATCCGGTGAGTTGTCTGGTTGTACAGGTTGTTCAACCATTGTTCCCTCTAATTTTCAAAAAATTAAGCCTTAAAATAAATCCACGCCTGCAAACGCCCCAACCAAAGGGCGTCGCCGTTGACAATTTGAAACGGCGAGTGGGGAGTTAGGCGATAATCATTGACTTTTGTACCGTTGCTTGAACCTAAATCCATCACTATAAGTTTACCGGCTTCGCGGCGCAGAACGCAATGCCGACGTGAAACTCCAGCGGGATATGCCCCAAATGTGGCTAAATCAACATCCGGGGGCTGCGAATTGTCGGGACAGCGACGCCCTAATACCATTTGATGGTCAAGGGAAAACTGGATATGTTGATTTTGCTCTGTGAATACCAACAATATATGCTGGTCAGATTCCAATGGAGGTAGGTGATCCGGCATGGCCGAACCAGAATCCTGAATATCCATATGTCGGGTGCTAAAAGTATCCAATGGAACCCCTCCGGTACTAATTTTTTTGTGCCCACCAACGACTTGTTGCTATTGTATAACAGGTTAGGTGATTCGCAGCCGATTCTCGACAAAGGTTAACATTTCTTCAGCAACCTGCTGGGGATTCTCCATCGGCAGTAAATGACCTGTCTGAGCCAGTGTGATGATGGGTATATCTGGTCGTATACGCTGCAACAATCGTTTGGATTTGTCAGTGAAGGTGTCGGTTTCTGCCCCCTGTAAGACAAGGGTCGGGTGTTGGATTTTTAGGGCCATGTGCCACACATCAATCGGCACACGATTATAGATATGAGCCTCCCATTCGGGGGTGTAGCGCAGTTCAATCGCGCCATTGGCATTGGGAATAGAACGGGTCAGTCCCTCGACATAAGCTCGGATGGTGTCATCCGGCCAACGGGCGAATAATTTGCGCTCCCGAAATCGCTGGAAGGCATCTTCATGGCTGTCCCATTGGCGGCGGCGGCGCAGGGCCATATCCGCTAGGGGTGAGTTGATATTCGGGTCGGCGGCGAGAGCAGTCTCCAGCATTCGCAGCAGAGGGCGCGGCAAGATAACTGGATCAATTAAAATTAGGGCATGGAACAGATTGGGTCGTTTGATGCTGGCGAACATCGAGGCCGTTCCCCCCATGCTGTGGCCTGCTCCAATGACTGGGCCAAGTCCATGCTGCTCGATCCCGGCAATCAAATCGTCCGCCATGTCATGCCATGATCGGAGTGTCTCCGGCGCGGGCGGGTCGGGCCATAAGGGACGGGCAGGCAGCATCACCACACGAAATTTATCCGCTAGATAGTGCGCCAATGGACGATAGCTCTCCGGTGGGAAGCCATTGGCATGGGCCAAGTGCAGCACCGGGCGGCTGTCGTTGGGACGGGGGTCGTATTCGTGAATTGGGTACGGAGTCGTCATGATATCAGTCTAATCTAATCGTCGCGTCCGCTGAGACCCTCAATTGCGCCGAGTGCCGCGCCATAACCCGCCATGATGTCACGTTCTTCACCACCAAGATAGACACGACCAAAGCTGCCAAAGGCCCGTACTTCCAAAATGTTGATATTGGCGGCTTTTTCGGCTTCGTTGGCGGCAAGGGCGGCATAACCCGCTGGTTCGACTTCCAAAATATACAAGGTCTGCCCCGCCAAAATCATATGCCCATGTCGGGTACGGTTAATCAACTGCACCTGATGGGGGTCGAGATTGCGGATAATCTGACTAGAAATGACCTTTGGCTTTTTGCGCTGATCTTCCCTAACTTCCAACGCTTCCAAAATCGCGGCTCCGGCGGCGCGGACTTCGGCCTGACTGTCGGAGTGGACTTCGAGCAGGCCATACAGACGTTCAATAATCTGCATCCCCGGTTTGACCGCAGTGGACTTCAGCGCGATGTCGGTGATGCGGTTGATTTCGATGCCGGGTGAAATTTCAATCCACAGGCTGGCGTCATAGGGCAGGGGCAAAAATCCACCTGCGACTGTCCCCAAAAACGCGGCGTGTTGGGGTTGTAGGCTGTCCAGAAAAACGTAAGTGCGTAAGTCTACGCTCACGGGCGGTTCTCCTAGCAAGAATTTGGAACTAAGGTGGGACTATTATATGCTGCATTATTCATTTCGGCATAAAATTGGTTCGGGTGGATTGATTCGAAATCAAAAGGAGGCCCTTGAATATGTTTATATCAGTCTTTAATCAAGGGACAAATAGCTCTTCTAAATTAGAAAATCCAACACCAGAAACTATAAAAGAGCTTATGGCAGCATTTAAAGGGAATGTGGCTGGCTTTCACATAAGCGGTGAAGAGGGCTATTTGACAGTCCTTAGAGGGGAGGATGATCGGGTCAAGGTTGTATATAATGACATGCAAGATTCTTCTCAACCTGATTATAACTGGGGAATATTGTCTGATCCGACGCTGATGGGCGATGCGCGAGAAATTGAGGTGGACTATGGCACTGAAACGACTCCTGAACCTATCTATCGAACCATACCAAGCGAACGGGCCTTAGAAATCGCCCTGTATTTTCTGGAACATGAAGCCCCGCCCAAAGGATTGACTTGGGATGGACGAATGGATCGGTTTCAGTGGATCGCAAGCTAAAATAGCGCTTCATTGTTCTAAAAAAACTGGATTGTAAATTCAAAACGATTGCTGTGGCCCGTCCATGTCAACCCACCATCGAGGCTGACCGCCGCCACAACATATCCATTATCCACCGCCAAGCCGCGATTTGGAATCACGTTGTAAGCTACATAAAAGGGTTGTGTTAAGGTCGCATTGGCGGTGTTCGGTGTCAAAATCCCGGTGATTGCTAGGCCGAGATTGGCGGAACAATTGACCAACGCATATTCGCACGAAATAGGTGTGCCGTCGCTCCAATATAAAAACAATCCTACAACCACACTCTGGAATTGATACCCCACCAAGCGAAATTGGACAGTCACCTGCATAGTGTTGGTGAAGTTCCACGTCACGTTATGGTCAATACGGGTCACACTGGCATTGACTGAACTACCGCTACTGCCGGAAGGGTTACTAGAACTTGATGACGAATTTCTGTTGTCATTGGATAAGCTGGTGATCAGCATGACCAAAATGATGACCCCTACAATCGCGCTGCCCAAGACCCCCATACCAATCAAAAGGCTAATTTTTTTGCCGCCACCTTTTTTCGGGCGGGTAGATACACTTGGAGGCATCATCGGCGACGCGGTGGTGGTCATTGGGAGATCAGGGCGGCGGGGACGTGGTGAAGGAGGCAGATACTTTTGGGCCGCCATATCCTCGCGCAAAAAATTGATTATCAGATTGATTTTTTGCACCGCGATAAGGTTGTTGATTTCGGTTGCGGCGATGACCTGCTTGCTCGCCAACAGGGGGTCAGTGATGGTGCTTTCGCGCAGCATCACGTTCATAAAAGGCTTGTTTAGGGCGATGGCATAGCGATACATACTTTGGCAATAAGGGGATTGCAGGCTATTCGGGGTAGTCGCCAATAGAAAAATATCACAGACTTCGATCTGCTTGAGGATACGTTGCCAACTATTCGCCTCGATCATCCAATCGGCTTCGTGCCAAACCTCATGTTGACCAGCCAAAAGAATGCTTTCTAGTGCTGCCATCAGTTCAGCATCTTGATGTGCGTAGCAAATAAAACACTTCATGATTGACCCCTTAAGCATCTTATTTGAAGGGCAAGCATAACACATCTTTAACGCTTCTGCACCGTGATTCAAACCTGATAATAGTACAATTGGGTACGCTGATTTTGCGGCAGGGGTGTATTATGATGATAGAACATGCGACCTAGCGTACAATGACATAGAAAGGGGTAGCCACCGACATGAGCAAACGTGTGGAAATCTGGGAACAGGTTTGGCGCTCCGACGATGACGAACTGCGCCTGTTGATATGTGTCCAGCAGGGGGACAAGATGAGTTATGAAATAATTGACCCCCAAAGCGACGATGACCCTGTGACGTTTGCGCTCTATCAAGACGCCATTGAATCCCTCACGCATCAATCTTTTACCCTAGATGCCAATGCCGAAACCGGACAATATAAACCGGCCCGCCGTATGACGCCCCAAGAGAAAAAACGCCTGTCGTATGAGCGCGACCACCACTCGATGCCGACTGGCAAGGGGGCCAGCCGCCGCAATCAGAGCGAACAGCCGAAACTGCGCCGCCGCCAACATCGCCACCGTCTGAATGAATATCTGCGCCGCGAGACACAGGGTTTGTATAAGGATGTGTCGGACCAGACCCTACGCGGGATTCGGCAGGAGGGCAAGTCGGAATATCGGCGGAGTGTGCCACTTGAGGATGCCATTGAGGAGAAAAAACGCAAACGGGTTGAGCGCGAAGAAGCCCATAAAGATCGGCCCAAACGTCCTACTCAAACACAGGGGCGGCATCCAAAAGGCGGGCGACGGGGCAAACACAATGATGCAAACCTGCCCCGTTGGTTAATGAACTCGGACGAGGATGATTAGCGAAAAAAGCGCGACTGCCCTACGATATTTTGCACGAAGTCGGGGTGTAGCTGCGAAATAACCTCGCTGTGCAGCAAGGTGAGGCTGTCCAAGCGATTGCGAACCAATTCAAGGGCAGCCTCTACATCCGACACCAGACCCGTCAGCAGCACCAAGCCTTTACCGCCCAAACCATCGGATAGCCGAATGCTCAATAACAGAATTTGTGCGCCTTTGACGGCAATATCCCCAGCATGGATAGCGGCGGGGGCGGTGCGAGTTTCGATAATGCCAAGCGCATCTTTTTCGGTGGGTGAGGTGCGCGGTGGTTGATTGGCAGGGTGGAGAGCGACCATTACATCAGGATGTACCCCCGGCAGCCAGATCACATCTTCAATCGCGGGGCCGCCAACAGATTTTCCGGCTTTCATGGCTTCTTCGACTTCGGCGACCTCACCCCCCAGCAGCACCAAATAACGCCCCGGCTGAACTGTTCCAGCATGAATTAACTCGACGGCTGATCGCTTGACCATCGCATCCGCCGCGACCATGCCCCGTGCGATACTGGAAAATTCAAACAGCACCAGCGCGGGTTCGGCTTTAAATAAGGGTGTAGGGGCAGGGCGGGGTTCGGAAATGGTCGGCTTGGGCGATTCCCCCCCCTTGACCAGCGAATCATGCGAAAGATAAGGCGGCATGGTCATCTAATCCTGTCGCATTTCGAGATAGGGCATCCCGTAGCCAAATAGTAATTTACCTGCCTCCACCAGCGCATAGGCCAATTCTGTGCCATCACGGAACGTCCACCAATGGTCGTCGGTGAGCACGACTTCGGATTGATAGGCGTGGCGGATAATCCATGCAAGGGTGTGTTCTTCACGGTGAGCATACTCGGTGATGGCGCGTGCATCAAGCCCCTGATTGCGCAGGAGGGTCACATTAAATCGGGCCATCGGACTGTGTTCAAAAGCCAGCAACTGCCATTCCACAAAGCCATAAATATCCTCCCCCAACGCGGGCAGGGGTTTATGGAAGCGTACAAGGCCGCGTGCCTGCTGCATTTCATTATCTTCCAATTGCAGATTGGCGGCGGTCATGGCTTGGCCCACTACTTTGAGCAGAGTGTCTTTAAAAAATCGCGTTTTCGCCGGGTCGTAGAACATAACTTGCTTATCTGAACAACCCTTTATCTATCAGTATTCGCTCAAATTGTTCCTGATCTTCGCGTGAATGGAATGCGGTCACAGGAATCGGAGGAAAGATAATTTGGGAAGGGTCAGCATGAAAAAAGTAGTATTTATTGAATCTGCGATAAACCCGCAAGATTTGACTTAACTTGACTTGATCTGGGTCTTTATTTTCTACAAAGATTGATAACGCTTCGTTGTCAATTTCCCAACTTCGTTTTAGATCACCAATCGTCTTAACATTTTTCCAGACATTGCCTAAAGTGGATAAGATCCAAAGGATCAGCAATCCCCCGAAAAGCAGCATGATTGGATAGACCTTTAAAATAAGGGCTAAGACAAAAGCTATCATGACTAGGCTAGTATAAAAAGCGAGTGCTTTTGACATGAGGATAAGACTGATTCTTAAATAGTCTTTGGATGTAAAAAGAACCTCTTTCGTCTTCACCATGTTTGGAAACTCATTTCATCAGCTTTTTTGATAAGAGAATGTCTTTAAATTGTTTCGCGTCCGAATCCGAATCAAATGAATTTACGGGTATTGGAATGAGCCATTCGGGTTTTAGAGCAGACACAAAATAAAACCCAAATCTTTTGCGAATGCTTTGGATGTTTGCTAAGTCTAATTGATCAACATGACCGTTTTGATAAGACACTGATAAATGATTTCCGTCAACTTCCCATACTTGATGCATGATAATGGTATGTTGCATGATTTTGAACCAAACCGGTAGAAAATCGAGTATGAGAACCCCAGTAAGTATTATGCCGAAAAATAGTGCGGCGCTCGCCAAAGGGTTAGTAAAAAGAATAACTAAACCCATCACCAGACATAATGCGATTTTAATTCTTCTCCCCGCATTCATTATGGCAAATTCATGGAATAGGGCTATTTTGAAATAATCCATCTGGTTTAGGGTAAAGGGTTTCGTCTTGATGTTCATGATTTCTCCATATGAAGCAAGAAAAG
Source organism: Chloroflexota bacterium (assembly GCA_013112715.1). Classification (GTDB taxonomy): domain Bacteria; phylum Chloroflexota; class Anaerolineae; order Aggregatilineales; family J027; genus CFX10. Next base: position 39,693 of record JABFGB010000001.1, on the reverse strand, counting down.
TATTTTCATCCCGTCCAAAAGCCCTGAGTATACAGAACGGCATACATCGCAAACAGTAGCAAACTAACGAATGTCCATAATCGGTCAAAAAGCGGATTGCGTCCCCAGCGTATCAACACAAACAGCATCGGAATCACAATCAGCACATAGCGATTTTGACTCACTAATTGGCCCGTACCGAGGGGTAGCCAGATCGCCGCCAAACCATACAGTGCCAAGCCGGGATGCCATTTCCATTCCCGCAGACACAGCGCCGTCGCAAAAAGGGTGAGGCCCAAATCGAGGCCGACATGCACCAGTCCTGCCGCGTCCGTCCCCATCCACGCGATTTGCTGCGCGAAAATGCACAGGGTTAGCGGCTGCACAAAATAACGCCCGAAATCCTGCTGGGCTTGAAAAGTATTTAACCCCTGATTGCCAAGCCATGTATTAAAACCAAAAAACGCGATAATCGGGAAGGTAATCGGGATGAGCAGATGGCGGGGTAAATCTTTGCCGCGCCACCAATGGTCGAGCCAAACCGTGCCCATCGGGAAAAACAGCAATAATCCAGTGGGGCGGGTAATCGCAGCAAAGGCTGCCAACAGACCCGCCAGCCATAAATTTTTGCGATAGGTCGCCAACAAAGCCGCCAAACTGACGGCGAGATAGGCCGATTCGGTATACAACTGGGCCATAAACATCGCGGTAGGGAAAATTAGCAAGTAGAACACGCCGCGCAGGGCATCCGCTTGACCGATGCGCTCCGCCACCAATTGATACATCAGCGCACACGACACCGCCCCCGTAATCGCCGAGACCATTACACCGGACAGCGCCATGCGGTCATCCCAATTCATGTCGGGGAATATCCAGCGCAGGGTCGCCTCATCCCAAATCCGCATCAGGATGGGGTACCCGGGGAAAAAAGTTGCTAATTTGATGTCGCTGTAGCCGTGTTGGGCAATCGCAACATAGCGCCAACTATCCCAGCGGGCATGAAACCAACCACCTGTTGCTGGGCCATCCACCTCGCCAGTGGTCATTTCGCTTGTCCATGTATAGGCGTAATCGGGCTTCTGCAAATCAAATCGCGCCCAAATCATATGCTGAAAAAGGATCAGGGTGATGTACCAACCGAGCCATAACCATAGCCCCATACGCCATCCGGTCAGGTGTTTGGAGGTGGGTGAGGCGTTGACTGCGTTTTCCAAGTGAGACTCATTCATGCTGTGTTAAATAAAAGCGGTATCATTCTACCGAAATTGCCAGCGAATTGCCTTGCCTGCGTTGGCATGTTATAACTTCTCTATAGTTCTCAGCATCGCTTAGGGAAAAATATTCATGACAGACCAGCTTGTCCCGCAAAATGTTTATAACAATCTGCCATATGTCTATGATGATGCGGGTTTTTCGGCCTATGCGTTGGAATATACCCCGATTTACCTCAATTTTTTGCAGAAAAATGGCTGGATTGGGCGGCGTATTTTAGATTTGGGCTGCGGGACAGGTATCTCGCTAGAATTTTTTAGCAGCCAGCGCATGATGACGACTGGGGTGGATGTCAGCGAGGGGATGATTGATATTACCCGCCAACGCTTGGAGGCTGCGTCGGTAGATGCTACGCTGGTCTGCGAAGATGTGCGCCGCTATACCCCCGTCGAAAAGTCCTTCGATCTAGTTCTCTCAATCGGCGATGTCATGAATTACATTTCCAGTGTGCGCGATCTTGAGGCCATCTTTCAGAAGGTGAATTACGCCCTCGATTTAGGTCGAACGTTTTTGTTCGATCTACGGACGCTGCGCAGCCTAGCTGAGGATTTTGGGCAGAAAACACAGGAACTAGTCAATAATGAAGATTTATATGTTGTAGTGCGGAATCACTATGATTATGAAACGCAAACCTTAGGCCAGCACTTCACCTTCTTTTATCGAGATGAGGACAATCCCCATTATGTACGGGCCGAGGAGAACCATGTTTTGCGTGGTTATCCATTCCGCGCCGTGACGACCATGCTGACCCGTTCTGGCTTTGAGGTCAAACACTCGCTGGATTTAAATTTGAATCCCTTTGACCCCGATAAAGACCCACACGGACGGGTGGTCATTGTGGCGGAAAAAGTACGCGATTTATAAGTCTGAACTTAATCTATCGCTTCAGGAATCTGAACTTTATGCAGAATATTAATCCTTCTAACAATGTCAATCGCCGGGGGCGTTTTTACGCCATCATGGGTATTTTGGTCTTTTTCATGGGGGCACTGGCCTCAGCGATGGGCATCCTGTTTTTCCTACTCCCGCTGTTGGGGAATACCTATTCCACGCCAGGGGGGGTATGCCTAAATGTAATCGGCATCCCTCTGGCGATTGCCGGTTTGGGTGGGGTCGTGCGTGGCCTAACGTTGCAAAAAGATAACCCGCTGGCCTATGAAGTTGGGGAATCCATGCGCTCATTTTTGGGGCAGGATTCGCGCTACACCTTCGTGCGCAATATTAGCCGCCGCCGCTTGGGGTATATTGACGCGGTACTGGTCGGCCCACCCGGTGCATTGGTGCTTCGCGTGGTTAATTACAGTGGGGAGTGGATTAACGAAAAAGCCGAGTGGCGTGTTCGGAATAAGAATGGCAATTTGCGCAAAGCCTCCAATAACCCGACCCGTGAATGTGCGCGGGATGTGTATGCGCTGCGGGCATATTTCGCCAAGAATAATCTGGTAGATATTCCCGTGTATGGTATTGTGGTTTTTACCACCCCGCCGGAACGTCTGACCCTGCGTGGCGAAGGGCCGGTCATTCCGATTGCCGAACTGCACTTGCTGTATCAAATTATGAGCCGTGATTATCTCAAAGAAGACCGCATCAAATCGGCGCAAATCAAGGCAACGGTGGACGCACTGGTGAATTAAGATGCAGCGTGGCATACGAGGGGTAGCCATTCGACTGCCCCTCATCGGTTTGTTGATTCTGTTAGCTGGATGCAGTGGAAACGATAAATCGGACAAGCGCCAAGCCAGCAGTCCCTCCCCGACCGCAAGTCTTCAAATTGTTGGTACTGAAACCCCCACTCCTACGATTGACCCCAACATCACCCCTTCCCCAACGCCATGTGTGCTCTCTACTGAATGGACAGAAACCTATACCGTGCGGGCGGATGATACGCTTGGTGCCATTGCTATTGCTGCTGGGACGACCATTAAAGCCGTGCAAGACGCCAACTGCCTCACAGATCGGGATTTATTGCAGGTGGGGCAGGTCTTACTTGTGCCCAATGCCTTTTCGATAGATATTGCCGCCAGCGAAACCGGCATCGAGAGTTTGATTGTTTTTGTGCGCGACGGTGGTTTGGGGCAGCGCAATTTGTGGGCGGTGAAAAGCGATGGGACGACCCTCCGCCAACTCACCGAATCGGGGTATGTGGTCGGGCGACCCGTGCGAGATGCCAGTTTGGTGACGGTGGCCTTTCGGGTGGTCTCACCCTTTCATGTACCCGATTCCGCTCCAGAATCACTTGACGCTCTGCCGAATGACATTTGGATTGTCAACGCTGATGGCACGAATTTACATCGTTTGGTAGATCAAGGGCCAGCCGATGCTCTCTATCGCAGTGACGCGGTGTGGTCATGGGATGGCAGTCAGGTGTTTTTTACCGAGCAGGGGGGCCTGTTTGGGTCGCTGGTGCGGATTAATGAAGATGGCACGCAGCGTTATGTGCTGACCACTGGCGATTTTGTCCCCCCCGATGGCCTCAATCCGATTGCGCCTGCCCTGTCGCCAGATGGCAAGCTGTTGGCTTATGTCACATGGGATGAGGCAGGGGGGGCCTCGCTGCAAATCATTAACACTGAGGATTTGATGGTTCAACCTTATGCCAGCAATTTTGAGTATCGGGGTGGGCCATACTGGGTTCCATTAGAGGGGGATAACGGGCCACCTGCGATTGCCTTTGCGATAGCCGACTCCAACGGCGCGACCTTGTGGCATGTGATGGATCCCCAGACAGGCCAACTTGCGCCTCACCCCAATGGATTGGCGTTGGTGAACGAGGGCTTGGATTGGACAATTCGACCCGTCGGAGATGGCCTAAGGTTATTTCAGACCGATACGCCACAAAATCGTCTTTTACCGACGGCTTGGGAGAGCATTTCATGGGGGCCAACAGGCGCTCGGTTAGTGGCGGCCCAAGAGGGTGGTTTGATGCTGTTTGATTTTGAGACCGGATATGAAATACGCATCACCGAGGGGCATGATCTCACCCCGGTTTGGATGCCGCCGGGGTGGTGGGTGCTGCCGTAATTCTGCTAGAATAACAATAGCGATGGAATAAAAGGGTCAAAATATGCCAATTCGCTCACGCATCAACCAATATTGGGGCATCAATGCCCATTTTCAAAGTTATGCCCAACATGAACGGGATGGCTGGGTGTCGTTTCATAATACGCATATCACCCACCTATGTGAAGCAATAGACCGCCTGTTGCCCCCCGGTTATGAAGTTGTGCCAGAGCGTTCGCTGCAAATTCGTATGTATGACCCTCTGACGGGAAAGCAAACCACCCGCCGTCCTGAACCGGACATCACCATTTGGGACACGCAGCCCTATTCAAAACGGCCTAGCTCTTCCAATCCTGCCATAACCCCCGCCGCACCTGTGGCGACCAAACCCCTCTTGGAGACGATGACACTGCAAGAGGAAACCCGATTGAAAGCGGTCCTAATTCGTGAAATTATGCCAGATGGTGAGGCGATTCCCGTCACCCGGATCGAACTTATTTCACCTGCCAATAAGATTGGGGAGGAGCGCCTGCGTTATCTTGCCAAACGCGATGCCACCCTTGAATCCGGGACGGTGCTGGTGGAAGTGGACTATATCCATGAACTCGATTCCATCATCCTCGGCGTGCCCAGTTATGCCCGTCGTGACGCGGACAGCTATCCCTATACCATTATTGTCAGTGACCCACGCCCCACTGTTGTAGAAGGGCAGGCGCGAATTTTTGGGTTTCACGTAGATGAGCCGATACCCCCCATTGAAATCCCATTGGCAGATTCAGAACACCTCTTGCTGAATTTTGTGGAAGTCTATAACCGTACTTTCAGTAGCCTCAGCGCGTTTGCAACACGAGCTGATTATGCCCATGAGCCGATAGGATTTGAGACCTATCACCCAACCGATCAACTGCGTATTTGGGGGCGTATGATCGCGGTAGTAAAGGCGGAAAAAGAGGGGCGCGATTTGTTGCAAGGCCCATTTCCCGCCGCGATGGACGAAATAAGCAGGATAAAGGGTCTGATTTCTGAGCAGGTGACGCTGCTGATGGATGACGAAAAACTCAATTTTTACTGGTTGGTTCAGACACGCTTGAGAGAGGAAACATCCGAACTGTGGTTATTGGCAGATGAGGATGAAAAGCTGATTCTAGGCCCATCCTATCAAATACAAACGATGTTTGCCGACCTGAAATCAACATTTGAGAATCATGGATATACAGCTTTTAGTGAAGCGATAAACCGAATACGCCAATCGCCTTAACAACCCTCATGGTCGCCATCGTGGGGAATGACTCTGCCAATAATCAGAAACAATTCGAATGTCACTCCCGTCTGCATTCATAATACAAATGGCTGAAACACTGTCACTTGCCGTTTCATGCACCTCACAGACAAACGCGATTTTTGAGCCATCGCTTGACCAGACAGGATCATATTCCCCAAATTTACTTGAGGTTAATTGCTGCGTATCGCTGCCATCCGAATTTGAAATAGAAATAGCCCCATTACTTGAAAAAACTCTTGTTGAGCCATCAGGGGAGTATTCGCCAATGCTGGAAGTCAGATCATTTGACGTGATCGGATGAATGTTAGTCCCGTCGGTTTCCATGACATAGCTCGCTTGACAGTTATCAGCTGGTGAAAATATGATTTTTGCCCCATCAGCCGACCAATCGGCATCGCAAACCCTAACATCCCGTAGAACGGTCTCGTTACCGTCTTCATCAACGAGAACGAGACTACCAGCGTAAATAAATAGCAACTCATCATCTGGTTTCCCATAGGGATAGCTACAGGTTCTACAGGAGGGGGCGACGGTGTTTTTGTTGTGGGTGGATTTGGCGGGGAGATCAAGATAGTAAGTGAGGAGTACAGCGCATGTTGGGAGACCAATAAAAATAATGCCCATAAGAAAGATCGCGGCATTTCTATCGGTAAAAATCGAGAAAGGGGGCGTTTTTTGCATCCAATATTCTCCACCCCCTGATTGACATTTACTACCCTGTGACCCGTGTCGCCAACACATCTTTCAACAGCGGATTTTTGGCGTCGCGGTCAGAAATAATTGGGTTTTCGATACCCCAATCTAGGCCGAGTTCAGGGTCATTCCATGCTACGCCAAATTCATCGGTGGCATCATAATAATTATCCACCACATACATCAGGGTGCAGTCAGTGAGGGCGGTGAATCCATGTGCGACACCGATGGGGACAAACAACCCAACATTATTTTCTTCACCCATTTCCACAGTGGTGGCATTGCGGAAAGTAGGGGAATTGGGCCGCAGATCAACCAATCCGGCCCGGATGCGACCAAATGGGCAGTACCAATAATCCACCTGATGGTGATGGAAGTGCAGGCCACGCAGCACACCCTTTTGGGAATCCGAGCGATTATTCTGGATGATGTCCCATGATCGCTGCGGAAACCATTCTTTGCGGAACGTCTCCATAAAACGTCCACGCGGGTCTTCAAAAACCTTTAATTGAACGATAGCTAATCCCTTGATAACGGGGGATTCTAAAATCTGTGCCATGTGGTGAAATCTCTCTATGCTTGAATCGGTCTAACGCGGTGCGACAAAGCGCCCTTCCAAAACTTCTTGTTTGGCCTCGGCAGCCTTCGTGAAGTTTGTATTATAGCGGAGGGCCTTGTCAAATTCCTTGATGGCTTCCTCCGGTTTATTTTGGGCAGCATACGCCAGACCGCGATAGTAATAAATTTCCTCGATATACGACTGATTGCTTTCGGTGGTGTCGGCAATCGTGACCACCTCATTATATTGGCCTGCTTGATAATAGGCGATATACGGCCCAAATTGATACCACCAAATGCGATAGGGTAGGTCGAGCGTGCGGGCACGATTATAGGCCAAGACCGCTTCATCGTAACGCCCCAATAAAGTCAACGCCGTGCCCATATTAAACCACGCATATTTGTCATCGGGATCGAGGGTGGCGGCGGCTCTGGCCCGTTCAAGAGCGTCACTGGCGGCAAAAGCCGGGTCAGCATAATTGCCCAAGACCTCGCGTAGTTCGGCCTCACGCGCAGGGTCATATAGCACGATGTAGGTGTAATTGAACTGCTTCCAACCCAAATCAATCGCATCTTGGCGTTCGGGGCGGCCTTGATTTTTGTTGGATCCTAAATAGCTATCAAACAACAGGAAGTCACCTGTCGCGTCGTTATAGCCCACAATGAGCGAATAATGGCCCATCCAACCCGTATCCCGCACATTGATCCCGCGTTCCACAATGACCGGAAAACCCGCCGCAATAAAGCGTTTGAGCATATCCAGTGTGCCACCGACGCGATAGAGGGCACGTACCCCAACATCATTAGCCGCATCAGTATTCACAAATTCGACCAATTGACCGGGGCTAACATTTTTATCTTCGACATTGGGCTTCAAGAAATTAGCGGCGCGGGTCTGGGTTTCACTGTAGCCGAAATAACTGAGGGCAATCGTAATGGTCGCTGGCCCACAGTTATTCCAGCCTTGCTGCTCCCATTTGATTCGGGTCAAGTCTAATTGGGCAGACAGCGGGATTGGGATGGGGGTGGCGGTTGGTGTGGGACTAGGGGCGACGGTTGGAGGTGGCACAAACACCGTCGGAGTAGGCAAATCTTCAGGATTACTCCCTCCCCCGGCAGATTTGGGCGGCATCGGCGTAAAAGTTGGTTCATTGGAGGCCAGCGCAATATCCGGTAGGGTGGTCGGTGTTGGCGTAGGGGTCGTATCATCGAGTAAGGCTAGGGCGGCATCGGTGTCGCCTTGATAGACCAGAACATCCCCTTCGGGAGCCTTCTTCTTCAATTCACAAAGAGCCGAGATGCGATGACACCAAATTTCCTGATAACGCGGTTGCAAACTGCGATACCACGGCGGCACGATAATCGCTAAGACGACCCCCGCAACCAGCACAAATCCAACCGTGCCTGCTGCAACACTGACCAACGTCCGGGCAAATAACCCAAAGGGGCTGTGTCGTTTACGGCGCGGGTGAATAGGCCGGACGCGATCTGTATCCTCGTCTGTCGTGGGCGCTCGAAACAAATCTAGGTCAGAATTGTCGGGCGTTTCCTCCGGGGGTAGCGGCGTGCGTAAAATTTCGTGTGTTTGTTCAGACATTGCTTTTCCGACTCCGCCTAGCTGATGACTGGCGGTGTATACGTTCCTGATTGTACGGCGGTGATGGCTTCGGCGGCAGGTGTGAAATTGGGATTAAACCGCAGCACATTTTCAAATTGTGTGATTGCACGGGTAAAATCGTTCTGGGCGGCATAGGCCAACCCGCGATAATACGAAGCCTCTTCGACATAGTTGCCGGATGAGCGATCCACATCATTCGCCAAGCGGATGACATCTTCATAGCGGCCTACATTGTAATAGGCCTCAAATGGTGTGAAGTGATACCACAAAGTTCGCCATGGCAGTTGAAGTTGAAAGGCTTGGTCAAAGGCCGAGGCCGCTTCTTGATACTGCCGCAGCATCGTATACGACTCACCCATATTCAGCCAAGCCCACTTATCGCTGGGGTTGGCGGTGGCTTGGGCGCGGGCGGTTTCAAGCGCTTTATACACCGCTTGCGATTCATCGGCATGTTCACCCAACACCGTCATCAAATCTGCTTGGCGGTCAGGTGAATAGAGAACGATAAAGGTGTAGTTAAACTGCTGCCAATATTGTTCGATATAGGCATAGGTTTCTTGGCGGCCCTGTCCACGATTGGTGCCCTGATAGCTGTCGAACACAAGGAAATAGCCGGGATCATCGTTATAGCCCACCATCAGCAGGTAGTGGCCCATCCAACCGAGTTCTGGTTCACTGGGGAGTTCATAGCCTTTTTCGATGATGACCGGGAAATTATTGGCGAGTAGTCGTTTGAGCAATTCTTGATTGCCGCCGACCCGCCACAGGGCATTCACGGCAACCTGTTGACTGGCGACTTCATTGACGTAGCGGGCCATCTGCCAGGGGCTGACATTTTTATCTTCGCGGTTGGGCTTTAGAAAACTCGCGGCTGGCCCTTGATTACTGGAGTAGCCAAAGTAGCTGAGGCCCATCGTTAAATTGGTCGGGCCGCAGTTGTTCCACCATTGGCCTTCGGGCCGCAGTTGGCCCAAATTCAAACTGGCACTTATTGGAAGCGGTGCGAGGGTCGGCGAAGGCAATACAATCGCGGTGGGCAACAGGGTCGCCGTTGCTGGAATGGTGCTCGTCGCCGTCGGGGTTGGGGTCATGGTGACGGAAACAGGCGGCGGCGGCAGTGTGCCAAGTCCCTGTGAACCACCTCCACCTTGCTCACTCGGTGTTCCAGTCAATGCGGCATTCATCGCATCGAGTGTCTTTAACAAATCCGGCCCACTGACCGTCGCGCCACCTGCTAAAGTGGGCAGGACTTGGAAGGGCGGGGTGGGTTTCCAGTCGCAGACAAAATCCATCTGAATGCGTTCGGCACGGTTACACCAAATGGCCTGCTGTTCGGGTTTTAAATCACGATAAGTGGGGGGTAAGACAATCGCCGCCACCACCACGCCTACCATCCCAAATAGGATGAAGACCCCCAGCAAGATCAACGCAATTTTTAGGCAGCCTGCCCGACGTCGGGGTTTGCGACGGCGATAGGTTCCCGTTTCGGGATAGAAATTGGGGGCCTGCCGCTGTTGGCTTTGGGCCAAACGAGTGGTGCGAGGGTCATTATTAGGATCGGTACGGCGCGGTTGATTTGGATTGCTCATAAAAAATACCCACTCGACTAAAACGTTATCCCTTAAGCATAGACACCAAACATTACGTCTTGCTTACTGTAGCACAATTCGGAATATGCCGTATTGATTTGTGAAATACAATGCGCCATCTGGCCCATTTTCGACCTCAATGGTGCAGGACTGTCCTTGTAAATCCACATCACGCACGGCGGAAAGGCGTGAACGTCCGGCATCCAAAATCACGCGGCGCATTTTGCCGGTTTTCCAAGCGCAGAAGAAAACCTGACCACGCCACTCGGGGATTTGCCATCCCGTATACACGGCGACCCCAGTTGGAGCCTCAGTTGGGGTGATAGACCAGATGGGATAGATGTATTTTTCAGGATTCAGCGGGTTGGTATCATCACAGGGGTAGCCATCGCGCCAGCCATAATTGCCCCCCGGCACAATCAAATTGAGTTCATCATCACAATCAGGGCCATTGTCTGCCCCAAAAATTTGCCCCGTTAACTCAAACATATAAGGGTCAAAGTCAAAATCGAAGGTGTTGCGAATCCCATAGGCATAGGCCGCCGTCCCAAAAGGATTACCGGGGGCGGCAATGAGGCCCTCATCGGTGACTTGGAAACGGTTGATTTTACCGGGGATAGCATCTACATTTTGGGCATTGGCAGGGATGTAGTATTCGCCAATCGCCAAATAGAGCATTCCATCCGGCCCAAAATGAATATTGCCGCCTTGGTGCCACAGGTTGTTGGTCGTCAGCGGGATATTCAGCATCACTTCCGGGGTACTGCCTTTGCCCTCTGCATCCACTTTGAGACGGGCAATGCGGTTAACCGGCACATTGAAGCCATCGCCGGGGACACGGGTGTAATATACATACACATAGCCCGTTGTATCGAAGTCAGGGGAGACTGCCACCCCCAGCAGTCCACGTTCGCCATCAGTAGAGACTGGAAACGTCCACACCGGGTCGGCTTGCAGGACGCCATCCGGGGACACACGCCGCAGATAACCCGTAAAACGCTCGGTGAAAAACAGCGTGCCATCCGGTGCCCATGCCAATGCAATCGGCCAGCTTGCGTCCAAGACTTTTTCGACGCGATAGCTGGTGGGTAAATCTGGGTCGAGTACGGGTGTCATGGATGGAGTAGGGGTGCTGCCATCTTGGGCATTGGTGCGCTTGGGTAGACTAAAAAATATCGAACTGACGACCAATAAAACTACCAATGCAGCAAAGCTCAAAATGCTTAATTTCGATTTCACGTTCAACATACCAATACAGTCTCCTCCGGTTTAGGGCGTGAATTATCGCACAGACTTGAGAATTATGCAGGGTACGATTGGCTGATGATTGTCTGGCGTAGGGGGTGAGATGCTGAGAAAAAAACGGGGGTGTTGGAGTCCCCCGTCTTTGTGTTCAATTATAATTTAGACTTTGCGGACGTCTTGGGCTTGAAGACCGCGTTCACCTTGAGTAATGATAAATTCGACTTTATCCCCCTCTTCGAGGTTACGGTAGCCAGAGCCTGTGATGCCCGAATAGTGCACGAAAATATCTTTTTCCTGCCCATCGGCCTGAATAAACCCGTAGCCTTTGGTGCTGTTGAACCACTTGACAACACCCGTCACTGTATTTTGCGACATACTTTAGTGCTTATCTTTCTGCTCATACGAGCCAAAACCAAAACGTAAAACAAAGACTTGATAATAGTATCATAATTTTTAGACGCCATGCAATAGCCCTACGCAGGGTAAATACAGCAAATTCCGGTCATTGTGAACTTTGTATAGACCTTCTCCGCTTGCCCCCAAAATCGGCTGTCCTGTATAGTTAATAAATGTAAGCTAGGCCACTGCTCTGTCTCGATCTTAAAACATAGGGAGCAATTCTCATGGAATACGCTGTGATTTCACTGACCCGCAGCCTTGATCTCGCCAAGAATTATCAACCCGTCAAGGTCGGGCATCTTCAAGTGGGTTTGCAGACCATCAAAGGCGATGTGGCGGAAATCGAAATTCAAGCCCCGGATGGCATGAAATATCTCAAAGTGCCAGTCGCCGCCGCCGCCACCGTTGAGGGCTATACCTTCATCAACCGCTATGTGGATGTCAACGTCAAAGATGAAAAGCGCCGCCGGGGGATTTTTGGACGTGGCAAAGATAAGACCCCCGAAGATGGCATTATGGAAGCGGTCTTTGATGTACGGTGGGGCGATCAATCGTTGGAGGTGGCCCAACCGGAGCGTGATAAGGTCTATGATTTTATGCTGGTGCGCCAATACGACATCGTGAATGACCGCCCGCTGGTCTATAACAATCAAGACGTGGTGCAGTTTGGCAAACTGCGCCTCCGTATAGGTGAACGCATTGAGGAAGGCACACGCGCCTATAAAAAACCCCGTCACGCCATGCTGGTCGGCAAGATTGGCAATGGCGACGAAGAAGATTGGCAGGTCAAGCTGGATGGTGATTATGAACGCTGGGAAGATTACCGTGTCATCGTGACCAGCTACGACCTCTATAACGGCTGGTATCAAGCCTATGGCATCAGTCTGGTCGAGGGCAAGCCCAAAGAAATTATTGACGAAACCCCACAGGTCGTCGCCAGTGGGATTGCGGTGGATGCCCATGTGACCAGCGATGTCCAGATTTCACAGACGCGCCTTGACCAAGCCAAAGCCGACCCCCATGAAGTGATTATTAAGGTCGGCGAATCGAAAAATCATGGCCCGGTGGGGGTGAAATTGTTGAAGATGCGCCCCGGCGAAGTACAGGTGATGTTCCTCTCCCCCAAAGTCAAAACCGTGACCCTGCGGCATGGGCAGATTTTTGATTTGGGTCGTTTTGATGTGTCGTTGGTTGGCGTACATGGCGACATGGCGATTTTGAGGATTGTGCCGGAGGATTGACACTCAACGCTTTTCCATGCAATATTAGCAGTATAATTCTAACAATAGAAGTTATGATATGACCTTATCATAACAGGAGTTGGCGATGTATCGTCTAAGCCAAGATGCCCAAGAGTCTATGCAGAGAGTAAATCAGCGAGTTGCTCAGATAATAAACAAGTCTATCCAGAGCGAGGCTGTGCAAAATCAAATCCAGCAACTCAATAAGATGCCTGAAGAGTGCTTAAGCCGATATTCCAATCGTCAACTCCAAGTCAGAACAATTATGGATGATAAATTGGCACATGACCAAGCGATGTCCGTGATAAGTGGAAATATAGAACGGGCTGCCCAAAGTGCTAATCAGCGAATGTGGAATCAAATGAACATTCAAAGGCTTATGGCAAACCAAAATCAGCAACTTACTCATACAACAAATCGTCTGATAGCTGTTGCTCGGCAAACAAGCCAATCTGCAATTGAAGCTATCCAGTTGTCTGTACAGAGTGCATTTGAGAGGCAGGTTGAAAGCTCACGAAGAATTATTGACCAATTTGAAGGTATGGCCTCTCAACAGATGGCTGTTGCTTTGGAGTCGAGTCAGTCTTTAATTAAATCTACTCAACTATCCGTACAGAGTGTAATTGATAAGCAGATTGAAAGCTCACGAAAACTTGTTGAGCAATTTGAAGCCATTGTCTCTCAACGGATAGATGCTGAAGGACATGCGCTCATAAACTCATATAATTGGTTACTGGTGCCGGGTTTGCCAGAGGAGTTTGAAATTGGTCTTTATACCCTATTGGAGAATAAGCCTTCACAAGAGGAATTGGATCGCTTCTATTGTCAATGGTTTAGAGAAAAGGATTTTGAGCAACTGTCTAACCTGATTGATAACTGGGACAGCCCTTTTTTTGTTGACCGGAACCAAGCTATACAACAAGTTTTTGAGGCTCATAAGATGGGTTGGTACGATCTTACTGTCCATCGAATGCTTTCAATGATTGATGCCATTAGCTTTGGATTTGCTAACACCATAAGCCCTAAACATCAATCCCTAAGTGCTTGGGGCGCTTTCCAGCGACTGGAAGAACGTTATATTGGACAGAAACTTGATCATATTCTCCTGAGACTAACGAGTTATCTAATCCAAGAATACGTGTTTGTTGATACACGCAAAACGTCAAGGCGGCCTATCTTAAATAGGCATAGCATTTTGCATGAAGAAGATTTGAACTACGGAACGGAGGCAAATTCAATTCGGTGTTTCTTGCTTCTCCAAACCTTACACTACTTCATAAGCCAGCCTAATTGGGTGGTCAATTAGGGGTAGACTGGCTCATCACCTCAATCACATTGGCGGCGGGCTTGCGTGAACGGTCTTGCCGCCAAATGCCATAAAAATGCCGCGTATCCGGCTGCCCCTCCTCATTTTCCACACACGCCGCAACATCACAGGCACTCCCCGGCACAAAATCAAAGGCCGTCCAGACCACCCAGCCAATCAGCCCCGCAAATTCAACCCCCCGTTCCGCCGATTGTAACCCTTCGCGCAGGGCCGAGGATTGTTGACTTTCGTTGCGCGTCTGCGATTCATAGCCGATGCCGATCAGCAGCAGGGGTTTATCGGTCTGTTGGCGCAGTTGGGTAATGCGATCTTCCAGCGTGCCGGGTTCGCCCCAAAATTGAAAACTGATAAAATCGACCGCCGCCGCCGTCGCTACATTATCGGTATACCACCCCGCCGTAATCAGATGGTGTTCATCAATGGCCCGAATCGCAGTCGAGGCGCGGAACAGCCAATCCAATACCGCCGCCCGTTCAAATTCGGCCTCACGTGGGACCCCGCCAATCGTACCGCCTTGATAATCGGCATCCCCGGCATCGCGCACATCCCACGCCAAAATCGCGGGTTCATCCTTATATCGCTGGACGATATAGGCCGTTTGCGCGGGAATCGGCGGCGGATTGTCATAGAGGGGTGGGGCGGTGATGTCGGGTTGTTCATGCAGCGTGACAATCAGATGCAAGCCACGACTGGCAGCGGCTTGAATCGTCCGGTCTAGGCGTTCAAACTGCGGCGCGAGTGGCACGGCTCCATTACCCGGACAGGTAAACAGCGGCTCGTTCCAGATGAAGATACGAACCGTATTGAGTCCAGCGGCGGCAATCGTATCCAAATCGGCTTCAATCGTGGCGCTGTCGGCCTGCAAAAATCGCCAAAAGGGGTATTCGACGGGGTAATAACTGACGCCATGTACCACGAATGGGATGTCATCCAATATCAATTGATTCTCAACCAGTTCGATAAACGCCCCTTCGCTCGGTTCATAGGCCGGCATCCCCGCCAACAATTCCGCTACTTGTGCGGGGTCACACGTCGGCAGATTCGGCGTGGGCAAAAGTTCGACAGTCGTCGTCGGGGTAGCAGGTGTCGGTGTGATACGGCTGGCAGTCACAGCCTGCACATTCAGGGTCGGGGGCGGATTTTCGGTCTGGCAGGCGGGCACGGTGAGGAAGAAAAACAGAATTAAGAAGGTAGGGCTTAACCAATTGAAACAGCTATGTTTCGTAGGGGATAGCACAGGGCTATCCCGCATTTCAAATATGATTGGGCGGGCACGGTGACCCGCCCCTACGAAATCCTTATTGCTTTTGTGAGAGGGGTATCCGCCAAATGGGAGGTCATAAAGTCTCATATTTGACGTTCCCCAGTCCAATTTATTGGACTTTGCCCATTGTAGCCGGGGAATTTATTCCTCGGCGATAAATCGCGCCCTTTCATTCCACCACGCTAATTGTCACGCCCTGCCGATCCACACCGAGAATCCACTGCCGCGCCTCCAATCCGGCCTCCTGAAATGCTGAAACCATCACCTCCGCGATTTGGGTATGGTGCGATTCGGCAACGGCGAGCACGGCTGGCCCACTTCCGGCAAGAATCACCGCGACGGCCCCGGCGGAATGGGCGGCTTCGGCGGCTTCGGCATATCCGGGGATGTTGGCAGTACGGGCGGTCTGGTGAACGTGATTTTTCATCACCTGCTTCATCAGCCGATAGTCACCAGCGCGGAGGGCCTCAATTAGCAAAGCGGTTTGCCCGATATGCGAGATTTCATCCGGGATAAGGGTATAGGCGGGCAGGTTATCCAATCGGGTCGGATAATTGGGCACTTCTGGCGCGACAATCACGACTCTCAGCGGCACAGTATCCACACTGCGATGCGCCACATGATGAGCGTCAATGCGGCTAGAAATGCTGACTCCGCCGCGCATGGCACTGGTGGTGTTTTCATAACTCGCCCCCAAACCGTAGGCCATGTCGAGAATTTGGTCAGGGGTCAGATTGCCATTAACGAGATTGTTCGCGGCAAGGATGCCCCCCAACACGGCGGCGGGATGCGCCCCCAAGCCTGTATGCCAAGGGATTTGGCTGAGAATGTCTATTTGTAAACCAGCGGGTGCGACCTCAAAATGTTGAAAGACGTGCATGGCCGCCCGCAGCACCGGGTTATCGAGGGTGGTGGGGAACATATCGCGGCTTTCGCCCAAGACGCTGATATGCAGGCGATCATCGGCCCGCACCTGCATTTCGATAGTCGTATGCAGCGCAAGGGCCATTCCCAAAACGCCGAGGCCGGGGCCAAGCGTGGTTGTGGTGGCGGGGACGGTCACGGTGACTTTATACATAACAGGGCGCTGCTCCCTAAGAATGTTGCGGGTCAATTTGTCTCTATTGTCCTGTCGGACAGCATAATTGGCAAGTTATTCGCCGACTGTTCATTTAGACGGATATTCCTTGATGTCGCTTGATGTCCCTTGTCGTTGGGCGGGCTTTCGGCTAACATTCCCTCGCGTCCATCTGCCCAGTGATAGGAAACCAATTGCATGGGGACAACATCTCCTTCTGCTGAACTTTGGCGAGTCGAAACCCACTCTCACACCCATTACAGTCGTGACTGTGTAACGCATTTTAAGCAACTGGTGAAGGTGTGCCGGGCCAAGAGCATTGATAAAATTGTGATTACCGACCACGACACCGCCGAGGGTGCGCTGGCCTTTGCCAAATTAGAGCCGGATTTGATTATCCCCGGTGAAGAAATAATGACCACCGAGGGGGAGATTTTGGCGTTTTTCGTTCAAGAGACCATCCCGCCCAAATTGACGCCGCCAGAGACGATTAAACGTCTACGCGATCAAGGGGCATTTATCAGTGTGTCGCATCCCTTTGACCGTCATCGCAAAGGCGCATGGGAAAAAGCATGGTTGGATCAGATTATCGGCCTAGTGGACGCGATTGAGGTTTTTAATGCCCGCTGCCTGCATATGGAAGATAATGCAAAATCCGCCGATTATGCGGCTCAACATAACATTTTGGGCACAGTTGGCTCGGATGCCCATATTCCCTATGAATTGGGAAAAGCCAATTTGTTGATGCCACCGTTTGAAGGGGCCAGCAGCTTTGCCGAATCGCTGCGAACCGCCCAACAAAAAGTGCAGTTGAGTCCGGCGTGGGTACATGGCTTCAGCACACTCGCCAAATGGCAGCGCAAATATTTGATGCGCCCCCAGCCGCTTACACATGGTAATCAGCTTTAAGTCAACGTAGTTTGTACTGGTATGAAATGATGTCGCGTCGAACTGCTCTCTTGTTTCTGTTTGTGATGGTATGCCTGCTGCATTTTGGCTTACGTGCCCATCGGCCTACCCATCTTCCCCTGTTTATTGATGAAGACCGCCACCTGCGCCGCGCCGCCAATGTGGAAGATTTGTGGACACTGGGGTTGAACAGTCACGGCAAATATCTGCTCTATATTTTGATTGCCCCATTTAACACCGAGCGATCTGAGGCACTGTGGGCTTCACGGGTTGGAGTGGCCTTGTTCTCATTGGTGGGGTTGGCGGCCCTCTATCGCCTGACCGAAAAATTTTTCGGGCGTCCAGCGGCATTTATTGCCATTGGATTTTATGCCATCGCCCCCTATGCCTTGTTTTATGAACGCATGGCATTGGCCGACGGGCCAGCCGGGGTTATGGCGACCTTGACCGCACTTTACAGTTTGACCTTTGCCCAAAGACCCAATTATCGGCGGGCGGCGGTGGTTGGAGTGTTGGTGGGCTTGGCAGCCCTAGCAAAATTGACCATGATGTTTATTGCCATCCTGCCCGTCATGGCGATTTTCTTCTTCAATCGAAATCGCGCACCTCTGCCAGAACTGAAATTTGCCAATTTGCGTCAGCTACTGGCTGTTTTTTATAAACAGTTCATGGCCCATTTCCGCTATTTTGTTGTGGCGGGGGTGGTATGTATTGGGGTGTGGTTGCCCGTCCTAATTCCAGTGGGTACAGCGGTGGTCACAGGCGAAAAATATGTGCTGGTAGACCGCTATCTAGCAGGTGATAACCTGATTAAACAGGGTAATTGGGACAAGTTGGTTGGCATCTGGGATACCTTCCCGATGCTGCTGTCACCATTGATGGTCGCGCTGCTGCTGCTGGGTGTCGGATTGGCGATTTGGAAAGCGCCGCGCCGTGCCTCTTATGCTCTGCTCTGGTTAATCTTGGCCTATCTGCCCACTATTTTACTGGTGGGTTGGGTACAAACGCGCTATTTCACACCGGGCATTTTCCCACTGGCGATGCTGCTGGGAGCGGGGATTGTGGCGACCAAAGACATTCGCATCCCCAAAGTCTCACTGAAATATCCGCGCCTATTGCCTGCCGCGCTGACCATATTTGTGTTGGTGTGGGGCGTGGTCTATGCGCTGCCCTTTGCCTATAACGCCGCCTATAACGCGCCAAAAATCGAACTGCCCGACCGCGACGAGAAGCAGTATTATCAAACGCGCTATAGTGCCTATGGTTTGTTGGATGCGCTGGATTATCTGGAATCCAAAGGCAAACCTGTTGATCAGCAGGTCGAGGTCATGGGTGTGATGTTTTTGTGCGAGAGCATGGATTTATATGCCTATCCCAAAGTGGATTTGACCTGCCTAAGTGATGGTTATACCAATAAAACCATTAACGAAGCATGGCAAAAATTAACCGAACGCGCTCAACAAGAACAGCCGCTCTATCTGATCGTGGAGGATTACCGTGATATTCCAACCAGCGAGCGTGACCTGACATGGCAGCGGTTGCGCTCCATTCAGCGCCCCAAAGATGGCATATGGGTGACGGTGTGGGAAGTCTGCCCCCTCAACAGCCAAGTCAGTGCATGTGGGGACAATGTTCAAGCGCCGATGTCCACTTCTGATGCCGATTCACCCCAATAACTTGAAAGAGTACCGATGGCAAAGCGAAATTTTTCGACTTATGGCTTAATTGTCCTCGTCCTGCTGCTCCATTTCTTTTTCCGTGCCCATCGGCCCACCCATCAACCCTTTTTTATTGATGAACACCGCCATATCGAACGGGCGGCGGGTATCGCCAATTTTGAGACCCACCCCGCCGAAAAAAGCCTCGGTAAATTCTTGTTGTATGTCTGGATCGCGCCGTTTCATACCACCAACCCTACCCATGCTCTGCATATGTCACGTTCCGCTGTCGCCCTATTTACCTTGTTGGGGAGTGCGGCGCTGTATGCTACCACCCGCCGATTATTTAACAGACGCGCGGCCCTCATCGCTATCATTTTTTATGCCCTGCTGCCCTATGCCCTGTTTTATGAACGTATGGTGTTGGCGGATGGCATCGCGGCGGCATTGGGGGCGCTGATGGCGTGGCAGAGTGTCTATCTGGCGCAAAAACCGACCTATCGGCGGGCGGGGATAGTCGGTTTGCTGGTCGCGCTGGCTTCAATGGCGAAACTGACCATGATGTTTAGTGCATTAATCCCTGTCGCAGCGATTGTGTGCCTCGGCCAGTGGGGGCAGGATAAAATTCGTACTCAAATGAAGCACTATTTCAAATTTCTGGTGGTCGCTGGTGGTGCGACCCTACTGCTATGGATTGTGCCAGTGCTGATTCCGGCGGCGATTGCCAAAACGCAGGGTGTCGAATATGTCTTGGTAGATCAATCTCTGTTGGATGAAAGTGTCTTTTCAAACGAGGACACGGGCAAACTTGAGGAAACGTGGAATAAGGCCGAGTTGTTGATTTCCGAGCCGATGACGATTGTTGGCTTGCTGGTTGTGGCGCTTGGTTTATGGAAAACCCGCCGGGCGACCTTGTTTGGGATTGCATGGTTGCTGATTATCTGGATACCCATCTTGATTTTGGTGGTGCGTATTCACAGCCGCTATCTGATGCCGGGCATGTTTCCGGTGGCGATGCTCGTGGGGGGGGGATTGGCAACGTTTACCCAACTCCGCTTGCCCTCTATCCCATCCAAGCTGCAAGGGCAAGTGTGTCGGGCCGCTGTCGGGCTGATTTTGGCGATTTGGGCGATCACGTTTGCTTGGCCTTTCGCGGTCAACGCTTCCAACGATGCCCCGGCTCTCAAAATGCCCTATTTTGATAACCGTGATTATTTCCAGAGTCGCTTGAATGCCTATGGCCTGCTACCTGCATTGGGTTATATCCAGCAAACGGGTGAGCGGGTGGATGGTCGGGTGCAGGTCATGATGGTAGCCTATCTCTGTGATCGCCTCGAATTGTATGCTATTGAACCCATCCAACTCACCTGTTTGGGCCAAGAATTGAACGGGCCAACCGTTACCCCCGACCTGTGGACGCGCTTAATCGAACAGAGCGCCACCACCCAACCGATTTACGTCATTGTCGAGCAAGCCTTTGGTGAAACCGAACCCCTAGAAGATACCCCCGTCCAACTCGACGGCCTGACGTGGGAACGCCTTGCCATTTTCCGCCGCCCCAAAAATGGACTATGGCTGACTGTGTGGCAGGTCACCCCTGTTATAACCACCCCTGTTTTCGGAAAAATCGCGCCAATAACAACCCGCATAGCATCATAATGCCTGTCAATAAGGTGAAAAATAACCACCCCGGCATTGGAATTTCCAGTTCCGGCTCTGTCGTAATGAAATTCAGGCTAAAGAGGCTTACTAGAAAGGTCAGCGGCAGAAAAATAATCGAAATGATGGTGAGGCGGTTGACGGCTTCGGTCAGGTGAATAGATTCCTGATTTTGCAGCAAATCCAAAACGTTGTTTGATAAGTCTCGTTGGGCATCAATTACATCATAAATCCGCAGCAGGCGCTCATAAAGATGGGCAAACAAATCCCGATTGGCAGGACTCTGACTGATGCGCTGCTCCCCAATCACATTCGACAGCACTTCACGCTGCGGCGAAATCATCTGACGTAAGGCAATAAGCTGTTGTTTGATACGATAGACAGATTTTTGGGCAGCTTTGCCTTCCCCGTTGCTTAAAGTCTTTTCTTCTAGCTCAAATAGCAGAATACTGATACGATCCAACAGCGGATAATACGAGTCAATGACCGCCTGAATAACCAGATAGAGAAAATAAATCGTGCCCCGCCCCCATGCCTCCTCGTTTTGGGCTACCCGATTATAAACTCCCTCAATAGTGGTACTGTTGGCTTTTCGGATGGTGAGAAAGAATTTGGTTCCAATAATGCAGTGAATTTCCTCGCCCTTTACTTGCCCTACTGCCATCTGGGGCTGAAATAGGGATAAAAACATATACTCCGGGTAGACCACCAATGTTGGTCGGCGATCTTCACGCTGTAGATCGGTCACCACAATCGGGTGCAGCTTAAATTCTCTCTGAAGCCAGTGAATTTCATCGGCGTCCGGGTCAACAAAATCGAGCCAGACCAAAATTTCATCACCTAACGCCGCTTCAAGATTTTCGCGGGTGAGGTTGCGTTTAATGATGGGCGATTCGTCAGTCTCTTTGTCGTTAGATGCAGTTTGAATATTGCCACTGGGAGCCAACAGCGAACGTATCATGAAGTTACCCCACCCTTACGCTATGAAGACAAATACGTTTTATTTGATTCTAGCTTAAGTGCTTGTGATTTGGAGAAAAATAGGCCAAGTGGGTGGTTAGGCACAGGGTAGGGTGAAAACAAAGGTTGCCCCTTGACCCAGTACGCTCTCGACCCGGATGCTGCCGCCGTGTGCCTCGATCAGTTTGCGAACAATCGCCAAGCCCAAGCCTGTGCCCTTGATCCGCGTATTTTCATCACTTTTGACGCGCACAAATTTATCAAAGACCGTGTTGAGATATTCGGGTGGGATACCAATGCCTGTATCCTGTATCCGCACTTCAACAAAATTGCCGCCCCATACAAAGGCAGTCAGGGTAATTCTGCCGCCAGTGGGTGTGTATTTGATTGCGTTGCCAAGCAAATTATTCAACACCTGATTGATGCGTGATGAGTCAATCAAGACAAGCGGCAGATGGGGGGCAAGGACAATCTCGAGGGTTAGTTGCTTCTCCTCAAGGCGCATTCGGTTGGCGTCTTCCGCCTCGGCGATGACCGTGGCAAGGCGGATGGGTTTTAGATCGAGCGCAATCCCCGCTTCCAATCGGGTCAAATGCAAAAGGTCATCAATCAATTGGTTGATGTAGAAAGCGGCTCGTTCTGCCCGACCAAGATTATCTTTGCCCCGCTGATTTAACTCTTGGGACATTTCCAGATAGCCGAGACTGCCAATAATCGTGCTGATGGGGTTTTTGATGTCGTGCGAAAACATCTGCACAAAATCGGTCTTAAGCTGGTCAAGCTCCTTAAAGGGTGTGATGTCGTGCAGCACCAACGTATAGCCTACATGCTGAACCGGCACCCGTGACACCTCAAAACTGCGACCTTGCATGCTGATTTCGGCACGAACGACAGTATCACGCAGACCGTTTTCTTGATAGTAGATGTCATTGAGGGGGGTGTGCCCAAAGGTCTCAGCAAAATTCAGACGGGTATAGTCTTTATGCTCCTCCAAATTGAACAGATCAATCACCATTTGATTGACCAGAATGAGCTTGTCGTCCCGATCTGTCACAATGACCCCTTCGCTGACGGCAGCCAACAGCGTCCGTAGTTTTTCGCGTTCGCGTTGGGTCTCAGCAAAAAGCTGGGCATTAATAATCGCAATGGCGGCGCGGCTGCACAACAATTCGATACGGCGGTGTTCTTCGACGGAGAACCCATCGGCCACTGTTTTTTCAAGATTGAGAATCGCAATGACCTCGGCCCCGCGTTTGATCGGGACGACCAGTTGTGAACGAATCCCTTTTACCAGCGGCAGGTAGTCTGGGTCTTGCAACACATCCGGTACATAGCATATGTTCCCCGTGCGGGCGGCTCGTCCAGTGACGCCTTGCTGCCATGAAATGGGCATATTGAGGTCAATGGTAACAAGTTCACGCGGATAGCCTTGATGTTTGCCCGTATGCAAGGTGCCATGTTGTGCATCCACCAACATGACAGCGGCGGTATCGGCAAAGGTAAACCGGATAGCCCAATCTAAAATCAACGATAAGACACGCTCTACACTTAGAACGCTGTGCAGTTCGCGGTCTATCCGTTGGGCATTTTCGAGCATTTCGACCTGTTCATCTGCCCGTAAATCGGCCTCACGTCGGGCGTATTCCTGCTCCCCAAGTGCCCGCCGCATCTGCAATACGATGACCCAAATGACTGCAAAGAAAATTGGCGCAATGACCATTTGGGAGAGGATAAAAATATCGCCAAATTGGACATCCAACAGACTTAACAAAACACTCAATACGAGGCCAATAGCGATGGCCCGTGAAGTATGTTGGGGTTTTTCTTGCCAACCGACAGTCCACTGATAGGTGATGTGTCGGTCAGTTGGGTCTTGTTGGGTAAATAGGCTGGTATTACGCCCTGTGATATTGGGGACTTCCTTGAGGACGGTTCGTAGCAGCGACTCCGTATCCCGCAGATAGAGGTCTTCGTATTCTTGCTCAATCGGAATCAGGGCTTCGCTGGCAGTCCATGTGGCCTCAAGCGTGCGTAACCCCACATATTTGAAATTGAGAGGGTTGATCGTCGCGGGTCGCAGTAGGGTCGGGAGTTGGCGATATAGAAATGCTGTTGGCAGCAACCGAGCCAACCACCACTTTTCCCTTCCGATCAACCGCTTGGTCAGCATTTTCCAAAATTGAGCTGTGTCGCCGCTCAATTGGCTTGCATAATGTTCGGCTAACCAATGAAATTCATAACTGTAGCGCAATCGTGAATTGACGACGTGTGCCAATGTCAACGGGGCACTGTCTGGTGGAAGTGAGGCATTGAGCAATCGCACCCATTCACCCTCAGTGGCGGTCTGGGCGGCAGCGATTTCCGCATGGGGAATGGTTGGCTGAGTTTGGCTGAGATGGAAAGCAACGGTATCGTGCAGGGCCAAGCGGATGACTTTGAGATTGTGAAACGGTACGGCATAGGTTGAGGGATCACCCATCTGCCAGCCGACAGCCGGGCGCGTTAAGTGGCGGATTTTTAGAGATGACGGCGTTGCTGTCATAGAGCGCTATTTGCCGGATACAAGTCTCGACCCTCAAGCTAAATCTGAAAAAAGTATAAATGTTTCACAAATTTTAGAAAGTTGAGTTAAGATAGTAAAGAGTAGGTGTATCGTTTGGATTCGGTTTTCATTTTTCTCCAATGATTAGGATGGATCATTCCAATTATTATATCTCAGTCTAACACAAGGCGCTGTCTATAATCTGAAGTGAGCGTTACAGCTATTAACTATGACAAATCAAAAACAATTCTCGACTTCTTATGCCAAAAGCTGGGCGCTGGTGATCGGTATTGATCGCTACAAAAATGACAGCCTGCCACCCTTAGAAACCGCCGAATCCGGTGCCGTGACGCTGGTGGATTTTCTCATCAAAGAACTCAGTTTCCCTGCCGATCATATTGTTTTATTGACGGGCCAACAAGCGACCAAAGCGGTGATTGAATCGGTGGTTGAAGATCACCTAACCGACCCCAACCATGTGGGCAAGGATGATCGCCTGCTGATTTATTACGCTGGACACGGCATCACCCGTGCGCGGACGGCGATGGGTAACGTTGGGTATATCGCGCCCTATGATGCTGAACAGGGCTTGTGGAGTACCTTCATCGAGATGGATGAGTTTATCCGCCAGACCGCCTTTATGCCCGCCAAGCACGTCCTGTTTTTGTTGGATGCCTGTTTTAGTGGCTTGGCCTTGATGCGTGGTTCAAGCGACCCCTATGATGAATTTTTGCGGCGTTCGGCCCGCCAAATCATCACAGCAGGTACGGCTGACCAGATGATTTCGGATCGTCTTTCCGGTGAAGGCCATTCGATTTTTACCTATTTTTTACTGCGGGGATTAAAGGGTCATGCTGCCAAAGATGGCATCTTGCGGGCCTCCCATCTCGGCATGTATCTGCAAGATCAAGTCAGTAGCTATACACACGGGCGACAGATTCCCCAAGTAGGTCGTCTGGTTGGGGATGGTGGTGGGGATTTCATTTTTAAGACCCTTTCGGTTGAAACCAAACGGCCTGCCTCGCGCCCACCTGATCTAGACCATACCCGTTTGCGTCCGGGGGTGCTGCGTAAAGGCGAATATGAGCAGACACTGGTGGATCGTCCGCCGCAGATGAATTATCATACGGCTGCCTTTGAACCGACTGTCCAAAGCAAAATCGCCTATGATTCTGAGCGCACAACCCTCTTGCGGCCCCCCAGCCGGGCTAATCGTGCCAAACGTCGCCGCTTGTTTGCCCGACTCGCTGGATTCTGGTGAACGTAGTAAACGCAGAGAAGTCGTAGTTTACAAATCGAACTGACCACCGGATAATTCCTTGCTGTTTTTTCGCCGAATTATAGGGAATTTGTCCATGAAGCGGTCTCAGATTTTTGCAGCGGCTGGTTTGTTGATTTTCGTAGCGCTGGTTGGTCTCAACAGTGGCGTTTCCAGTGCCCGACAAGGGTCAACGGTTACAGCCTTTCCTACCAATACCATTGAGGGCAGTGAAGATTTCCCGGTAGGGTCTACCCAAAACACCCCTACGCCCAGCCTCACCTCATCACCCGAATCTACGGCGGTAGCCCTTGGCCCCTTTGAATATCCCGAAAATATTAACCCCCTGACCGGCTTACCCTATCCCGATGAGGCTGCCCGTGATCGCCGTAATCTGATCGTCAAAATCAGCAACTACCCACCGATTGTGCGTCCCCAATATGGCCTGAGCGCCGCCGATATTGTGTTTGAATATGAGGCCGAAGGGGGCGTTACCCGTTTTGCCGCCATATTCCGCAGCCACAGCCCCGGACGGGTCGGCAGTATACGTTCAGCACGGTTGATTGACATCGAATTGGTGAATATGTTTCAGGGCTTGTTGGCCTACAGTGGCTCCAATGACTGGATTCGCAACTATATCTTAGAATCCGATTGGCGCTGGCGGGCCATTACCCCCCATTTTTCCAATTATCCCTGCCCAACCTTCTGCCGCTATCCCGAACCCGGCAAAGCCTATGAACACACTTTGTTTGGGGATACTGATGGCATTTGGGCCGAGGCCGAACGCATTGACGTGAATCAGGGGATGCAGGCCGTAGGATTGGCTTTTTCCGAAACTCCCGACCCCGACGGGGATACTGCCAGTGACATTTCTATTGATTGGTACAGTCCGCAATCTGAGGTGCGCTGGCAATATAACCCCGCCGATGGCAAATATTATCGTTGGGATTCCGGTCTGCCTCATATTGATTTGGGCACGGGTGAGCAGATTACCACCGATAACCTTGTGATTTTAGAGGTCTGGCATACAGATCGCCCCGATGTCTATGAAAGCGAGGTTGGGGGGATCGCGCTAGAGCATCAACTCTGGGGCTATTCGCGGGCATGGCTGTTCCGCGATGGTCAGTGGTATCAGGGCTGGTGGTATCGCAATCGGGAGTATGGGTCAATCCAACTACGTTTTAACTATAATGACCGCAACAACCCCATGCACCTCAAACCGGGCAATACATGGTTTGAAATTGTGCGAAAATTTGACCCCTATGTCACCGAAGGCCCCATGTTTAGTGTAACGGTCAGCGATGAATTGGTAGATGCCCAAGCGACGGCAGAGGTTGTTTCGGCGACGGGTACGGCGGTTTGGAGTGCGACATCCACCCAATTTGCCGAATGGAATGGCTCACCGACACCTTTCCCAACCCTAACCCCGTTCCCCACCTTGACGCCGCTGCCCTAAATCCGCTAGGCTGGTAGGGACAATATCCGGTTGTCCCTACCCAAAACCCATCATGAATTTATTGAGCCGTCTCCGCAAACCTCCTTTTCAGACCCTATCAAGCCAGAATGCCTATGCTCAGTGGGCCAAAACCTATCCCGCCGAGGCCCATAATGTCCTGATGCAGGTCGAACAAACGGCTTTGTTGGATTTAATGCCGCCCTTGCAGGGTAGACAGGTTCTCGACTTAGGCTGTGGCACGGGACGTTGGGGCAAACTGGCGCTGGCAAATGGAGCAGCCGGGGTGATTGGCCTCGATAACAGCCTGCCAATGCTGCAAGCCGGGATATTGGAAACTATTGCTCAAGCCGAGATGTCCGACCTCCCCTTAGCCCCCAATTCGATAGATGCGATTCTGTGCGGGTTGGCGATGGGCCATCTCACACCGATTGCGATGCGGCGGGCTATCTTAGAAATGGGGCGGGTCTTAAAATCGGGTGGGATGGCACTCATCAGTGACTTTCATCCCTTTCAAGCATGGCAGGGTGGGCAGCGCACCTTTACCGGGGATGATGGACGCACCTATGCCGTTGAACATTATATCCACAGCTATGCCGATTATTTTGATGCTGGTCAGACTGCTGGATTGACATTGGATGCTGTCGGCGAACCCTGCCATCCTAATGTGGCAGGTGGCAAAATTCCATTGATTTTGGCCCTGCGGTTCGTGAAATAAAACAGCACCGTACTGGTGGGAGCACGATGCTGTCAGGAATTGGCTAAAAAATCAGGCAGGGTTATTCAGCAGTTCCGCAAACTTTATCACCATCCATTTTGAATGTGATGCTGGTTGAGATTGCGTCTTCCTCATCTTCGATTGTCATCTTGTAATCACATTTCACATTGTCGCCATCTTCTTTACAAGAGATGTCACTGATTTTGACCGACTCGAAGGCGGTAGCGCTATCATCAGCGCTATCTTTTTCTTTATCGCAAACGTACTTCTTGGCTTCATCAATATCATTATCTGCTAGTGCCTTCATAAACTTCTCGGCGTTATCAACCTTGTCACCCCCGCAGGCCGCCAATAACATGGGGAGGGCGAGAACAATGATCACAAGGAAGAGATTACGAATTTTCATGATGGTTCCTTTCGAATTGAGCCTATCGAATGAAATCAGCGGTTGATGACATGAGCATATCATAAACACGCGCCTTCCTATGACGTACCCCGTCTCGAATAAGTTCCAAGATTTTTGTAAACCTTTTAACAGGCGATTGTCAGATGAACGTAGCCCGAATTTGCGGCATTCTGCGGTAACATATTGGGGTGTTTTAGGTGTTGAAGAAGTGAGAACTTATGATGCAATTTCCCACCCCAAGCAACTATTGGTGGGCCTTTCTAGTGATCTGTATATGCAGCGGCTTGTTGTGGCAGCCTACCCGTGCCCAATCGCCCCAAGTCCGTATGGGCGCTCCTGTGATGGGCAACATTTCCGCCGACAATCCAGTGCAGTTGTGGGAATATGCCGCCGAAGCCAATGAACAAATCACCATTTTGGTCAATCGAGTTTCTGGTGATCTTGACCCCCAAATACGTGTTTTGGATGTTGGGGGGGATGTGGTTGCTGAAAATGATGACCGTCTCGCGCCGTTGGTGGTGGACAGCAGCCTAGCCGTGACCTTTCCCGACACCGCCACCTATATGATCGAAGTCGGTCAAAAGGGCGGCAGCGGCGATTATCGCATGTGGCTCGTGCCGGGTTATAGTCGCGTCTGGGAAGATGAGGATTTTGAGGAAAACACCTCGCGCTGGGTCAATCGTTATGCCCAAGTTGAATCAGGCCGCCTCCAAATCCGGGGGGACATTGAATTCGCTGTTTATTCAGCCGTCACAGGCCGCCTCCCCTTGACTGATTTTTATCTCCAAGCCGATTTTGAGTGGCAGTCAGATATGGCGGACAGCGGTGCGACAACGGGCTTTGTCCTACGGGTGAACGAAGATGGCACGCGCCGTCCCCCCGGTTATTATTTTCTGATTACGCCGGACGGCACATGGCAAGTCTTGATCCGCCAAAACGACACCTTTGTGGAATTGCAGCCGCCAACAACCGTTGAGGCTCTCGCGCAAAAACGGGTTACATTGGGCGCATGGCTCGAAGGCAATACGTTGCGATTTTATGGCAATGGTGAACTGCTGGGCGAGTTGAATGACAGCACCTTTGCCGAAGGGACTTGGGGCTTTCAGGTGCGGGGGGATACGGCTCCGGCACAGGTAGCATTCGACCATGTACTGCTGACGGTCCCCGGCACTCAAACGCCGCGTTTCCCTGCCGAGGTCAACACATGGCAGTCGCCCCAACCCAGTGAAATTGCGGGGGAGTTTGAACGTCTGCGCCTCATCCCGACAGGTGGTGAACGAGTGCTGACGGTTGAGACGCAAAATTATGAAATCATCCCGCGCTACACCCGCGTGTTTTTACAAGGCGAGGAAGACGACCTTTTTACTGATATGTTGGTCAGCGTAGATGTGCGAGTCTTGGCAGGACAAAATGTCGCGTGTGGCTTGGCCCTTCGTAGTATAGATGAAGGCAATCAGGTGGTCGCCTATTCTGATTCCGACGATGGGGCGGGTTTATTGCATGTGCGCGACGGGGTGGTTGAGCGCCACACATATGATTTGCTGCCTGAAATTGACGACCCGGTATTACCCAACACCAACCGTATCCTAGTGCTGTTGCGCGGCGATTTCGTGACAATGTACGTCAATGGGCAGCTTTTTACCACCGAATTTATGCCGCCTGCCATTGGGAACATCGGCGTAATTTTGCTGAATTATGCCACCGATAACCCCAGTTGTCGGTTTGACGATTTATGGGTGTGGCGCTGGCCTTAAACCTCAGGGTATGATGTATAGCGTAGGTGGGGAAATGTGGTTCATTTTGAGATAGATCAAATGCAGGAGCAGGTATGGAACCCGGTATCCCTTCACCTCTTGACCAAGCCATTTTAATGACCCTCTTGTATGCCGATGTATTTAGCTTTCCCATGACGGCCCGCGAAATCCATCATTTTCTCATCGGCTGTTCGGCCTCAGAGGAAGAAATTGAATACGCTACTTCTAACCCCTCGGCATGGTTAACTCAATATATTGAAGTTGGCACGCTCAACCAACAACCCATTTACACCATTCGCAAAGCCGATAACACCCCAGTTTTTGCAACACGCCAGCAGCGTGATATTGCCTCGACTGAACTCTGG
The DNA here is from genome assembly GCA_013112715.1 of Chloroflexota bacterium. Taxonomy (GTDB): domain Bacteria; phylum Chloroflexota; class Anaerolineae; order Aggregatilineales; family J027; genus CFX10. The sequence continues at coordinate 9,466 of JABFGB010000001.1, read as the reverse complement.
TCCAAAGCGCGGCGCTACGGGGTATTGCTGGGTCATCTCCCTTTTGTCCGGATGGTGGCGATTACCGGGGCGCTGGCGATGCGCAACGCCGGTAGCCCGCAAGATGACTTGGATTACTTGTTGGTCGTCAAACAGGGACGGGTGTGGCTGGCCCGGTTGGGGGCCGTGGTGCTGGTCAGGGTTTGCAAAGTGTTCGGCGTGACGCTTTGTCCCAATTATGTGCTGGCGGACACGGCCCTTGAGCAAAATCGCCATGATTTGTTTATGGCCCATGAACTGACGCAAATGATTCCACTGACCGGGCAAGGCATCTATCAACAAATGCGCTCATTAAATCAATGGGCTGATGCCATGCTGCCGAATGCCCAAGCGCCTTTTTACCCCGAAAAAGATGCTGCCCCACATCGGGTCGGGCGCTGGATACAGGCCGCTTTGGAACTGCTTCTATCCGGCCCCATCGGTCATCGCTTGGAAGATTGGGAGCGCCGCCGCAAAATGAGCAAATTTCACAGCCAAGCCACCCAGTCAACCGATACGGTGTTAGACGCCGAACATGTCAAAGGTCATTTTTTTGATTATGGTAGCCGCACCCTTCACCGTTTTGAGGAGTCGCTGAAAACCTATAATCTGGTTAGTGGATTTGAAGTGGGGCAGGCGGGAGAGATGTTTTCCCCCGCTGCTGATTAGCGGGTTTGTTCAATCGCTTCGGCTAGTTCACAGACTAAATTGAGCCGAATGAGCGCTTCTTCCGGTTTGCCAAAACTGCGTGGACTCTTGGGTTCTTCAACGTAATAGATCATGCCGCCAAACGCCTCAATCGAGTTGTTGTTGACTTTGGCCTCAGCCAACCGCTCCCCTACGACGGAGTGCGTTGAAAAAAGCTGCTCTGCGAATGGTTCGGGGATGGCTTTGATCTTGAAACGTTTATCAATCCCCCGATGTCCCGTTTTGACGTCTGGCGCATTGGCATTTTTAACCGTATCGCTAAATTTGCGCCCGTTGACTAACCCCAATAGACGGCCAGCCGGGTCATTCACCCCAACATCCACCCGCAGATAATACCCCCGCCCTTTGGCTTTTTGGTCAATGACAAAGCCCAAACGTACGGGACGACCACGATAATTGCCGTCCATGTAAGGCAGGGTGCTGCTAAAATCCACAAAATCTACTTTGACCGAATATTTGCCGGGGCGATAGTTGAGGCCAAGCTGGTTAGCAAAATCGGCCCATTTTGAACTATTGCGTTTGTTCATTTTACGGACAAAATAGGCCATCACCAACAAATAGAGAAAGGCCAATGGGATGGCAATCAGATAGTAGTTTTCCATTTTATATAATATCCCTCCTATGGGTATGCCAAAAACATCATAGCAGATTTCAGGCCTGAAATTTTGGTCGAATCGTAAAAGTGCCTAAAACCCCCTCATTTCAGGGGTGATACAATCTCAAAAGATTTCAATCTAGCAATAGGGAACAACATGACAGGAACACTTCGACCAGCCCGACCTGAAGACACGCCGATGATTCAGGCGTTGGTGAGTCAGGTATATGGAGAATACGGCCTTAGCCTGTATTTGGATGAAGAGCCGCATTGGATAGATCCCTGCACCTATTTTCGTGCCGATGGGGGTGAATTTTGGGTAGTGGAAGTAGACGGGGTGGTGAAGGCAATGGGCGCGGTAAAACTGCATCACGACCAGTCGTGTGAGCTAAAATGCCTCTATGTCCATACCTCACTGCGGGGTCAGGGCATTGCCCCAATGTTGATTCGTAAAGCGATAGATCATGCGGTTGCGGCGGGTAAAAATCACATGATGTTATGGTCGGATACCCGTTTTACAACAGCGCACCATCTCTATCGTAAACTCGGTTTTCAACAAACAGGTTTTCGTGATTGCCAAGATTCCAATCAATCCCTCGAATATGGCTTTGAGATGTCCATTGCATAACCATTTTTACGAAAAATTCACGAAACACGAGAAGGCCAAAGATGGACGAGAAGCCCATCACGATGAGCGAAATGACCATTTCCGGGTTGGCTTGCGGTTAAGGGAATTCAAACCGAATTTAAATTGCCCGGCGCTAGAGATGAGAATAATATTTATATAATAACAGTTGCTGAAGGTTTGTCACTTATGGCAGAAATTGGTGAAGTCAACGGCAATGGGGCCAAGCTGGAATGGTTATGTGATGGCCGAATTGCTGCATTTTGTCTGGAAAATACCTCCCCCACAGCGGTAGATGTTTGGTATGAAGCCTCACGCGAGGTCATCCAAAATTGGCCGGAAACAAAACCCTATTTAATCCTTGAACGGTTTACCAATTTGGGCCTAACTCCTTACAATCGCCAGCGTACCGAAGAATTAGCGACCCTCATCCCCGACCACATGGATGGACGGGTGGCAGTGGTAATTAGCCGAGGGGTGCTCGGCTATGGTATTCGTATGTTTGGCACTAACCGTCTAAAGGCCTTGCTCCCCAACATCACCTTTGAATTCTTTTTTGAAGAATCGAAGGCCCTCGAATGGCTTGAAGAAGCGTTATGAACTAGCGCCGTTTCCATTCAGCAGGTCGCCGTTCAATGGCGGCTTGTACCCCTTCTTGAAGGTCGCGTGTCTTAAAGAGAGGCGCTTGTTCAATGGCTTCCAATTGTAACCCGGCTGCTTCATCGGCAATCCCTTGAATGACCCGTTTTGCTGCCGCCACCGCGAGGGGAGCACATCCAGCGATTTGTTCAGCCAATGCCGCCGCCGCGTTTTCCAAATCCGCTTCTGGCATCACATAATGCACCAAGCCCCAACGTTCAGCGGTGGTAGTGTCAATACGTTTGGCCGTAAAGATCATTTCTTTGGCGCGTGCAATGCCAATTAACCCAACTAAGCGTGTCGTACCGCCCGCATCGGGGATTAAGCCCAAGCGAGTTTCTTCGAGACTGAGTTTGCTACCTTCAGCGGCATAGCGAAAATCGCAGGCCAGCGCCAATTCCAAGCCTGCTCCCAAGCAGTAGCCATGAATAAGGGCAATTGTTGGCAAAGTGGATTCAGTCAAACGGCTGATGGTGCGCTGCCAATGACGGGTAATGAGATGTGGGTGTTCCACCCAGTCCGGACCAAACATCTCCACATTGCCCCCCATCGCCGTCAAATCCAAACCAGCACTAAAGGCTTTACCCGCTCCTCGCAGCACGATTAGGCGAGCATCTGGGTGTTTTTCGGCTTCTCCCACCGCATTGGCTAACTCACTCAACAGTTGGGCGTGGATGGCATTGCGTTTATCGGGCCGATTGAGGGTGATTTCAAAAATTGGGCCTTTGGGCTTCGTCAAAATCAAGTTTTCGGTCATGAGGCTGTCCTATAGGTAATCAAGAGTGTCTACCCTGAATTGTGCAGACCGCTGGTGAAATTTGCAAATGGGTTGACCAGCGGCAAGGCGGGGCGCTACACTCTTGGGGCGAAGTTCCTGTTTAAAACTTGTGGGGAGTGCAGCGTGGAAATTACACAGCGGGCCTTAGAAATCGGCCCATTTGATATTTTGGGTATGACCATCAATCCTACCATTCATTGGTATGGGTTAATTATTGTGATCGGCATCTTGACCGCGACCTCAATAGTGGCATGGCTGGCAAAACGGGATGGCGATAATCCCGATTTGGTCTGGGATGGTGTCATCTGGGTGGTACTCATCGCCGTATTGGGGGCACGGCTGTGGTCGGTGATCTTCCCGGCAGGGGACGCGGGCCAGAATCGTGAACTCAGCCTCGATTATCTGCTGGATTTTAACGATGGCCCGTTAGCGATTTGGAGCGGTGGCCTCTCGATTTTTGGGGCGGTACTCGGTGGTGCGCTTGGGGTGCTGTGGGTCGCCCATCGCAAAAAACTAGCCCTGCCCGTTTGGATTGACCGCGCCGCCATTACCATACCGATTGGGCAGGCAATTGGACGTTGGGGCAATTATGTCAATCAAGAGTTGTATGGTCGCCCCACCGACTTGCCTTGGGGCATCAAAATTGACTATCCCGAAGCACCCTATACCAGCGCGGATCGTTTCCACCCCTTGTTTCTCTATGAATCCCTTGCTTCATGGGCGCTATTTGGCCTGTTGTTTTATCTCTATACCCGTCGGCGCGACAAATTTCAGCGGTGGGATTTTCTACTCATGTACTTAATGGGTTATTCGCTGGTGCGCTTCTTGCTGGAATTCATCCGCGTGGAAATCCCCAAAGTGGGTGAGTTGAATGTTTCACAGGTCGTCACGGCCATCACTTTTGTCCTAGCCCTGTGGATTTTGCTGATGCGTCATCGTTTTGGCCGATTTATGTCTGCCGTTTATCCCCCCTTTGGCGAATTGGTTGAAAAATCTGAAGTCTCTGCTAACCAGTCTCGGAAATCGAAACAGGCCCGTAATCAAGGCAAAGCCTAAGCTCAATGGGGTAGTCAACCGGACTATCCCTTTAAATTGTCCCAAATTCTGGACAAGTGGCCTATTGAATTTTCGCCAAGTGACCCCTCTCAAAACTAGACCGCTTACTCATGTCGCCACAGAATGCCTTTTCTATACTTCCCTCTAGATAACTGTGAGTCCAATTGTTCTGTACAGCTATCATGGAGGTGTCCGAATGTTAGAACTAGCCCTATTGTTGTTGGTTATTGCTGTCATAGCGGCCCTCTTGGGTTTCGGGGGCATTGCTGGTACAGCGGCAGCGGGAGCACAACTCATATTTGTGATCTTCTTGGTATTGTTTATCGGTGCCCTTGTGTTGGGTTCACGAGTAGTCACGTAAGGAGCAGCTACGATGCAAAGCCGTCCTCAAGTCCAAAGCCGCCTCAATAGATTGAACGTTATCGGGCGCGAGCAAGTTACTGTAAGTGAACGTCCCCCCATTGAAAGCCGTGTCTCATGGGGCGCGATTTTGGCTGGAATCGCAGTTGCGGCTGTTACCCAAATTGTCTTCAATATGCTCGGCCTTGCGATTGGTGCATCTGCGATTGATGTTGCAGAGGGCGAAATCATCGGCATGGAATTTGAAACAGCCACCATTGTCTGGATGTCGGCCAGCATTCTCATTTCCCTATTTGTAGGAGGATGGGTAGCAGGACGTTTGGCCGGTACCGCCGATGAAACCGATGGCGCCCTACATGGTCTCACGGTTTGGGCCGTCAGCGGTATCCTTTCGTTTTTACTGTTGACTTTGCTGCTGGGAAGCATTCTCAATGGTGTATCCAATGTGGTTGGGCGCGGCCTATCACTTGCCGGAAGCACGGTTGAAGCATTTGGGCCAGAAGTCGCAGAGGCTACTGATTTGCGAGATTCCACCCGTGAGAGTATTCGTGAAGAAATCCGCACCCTGCGTAATTCGCCCAACGAATTTGACCTAACCGCCTTATTTGTTAGCCTAGATCGCCTGTTGCGTGATGACAACGATGTCCGACGTCAGGAACTCATTGATTTGCTGGTCGAGCAAGGGGGGTTAACGCTCGAAGATGCGACTGCGGCTGTCGCTCGTTGGGAAGAGGCCTATCGCAATGCAGCCAACAATCTTGAGGAAGTCACGGAACGATATGCCGATGACGCGGCTGATACAACGGCTGAGGCGGCTGGCCTCTCATTTATTGGCATGATTCTCGGCGCTTTTGCTGCCAGCGCTGGTGGAATGATTGGGGCGCAAAATCAACGGTATATTGTGTACACCCGCAATATCGTCAGCACTGCTACTGCCCCCGGTGCTGCCGACTAAGGGTTGACACTGCCCCAATTTTGCGAAAGAAGAGGCTGGATTATTGTGCCCCACGCCTCTTCTTTTATTTTAGATTCAACTTAGCCTGCCCCGACGGATTTATCCCCTGCAATCCGAATCGCCGTGACGCGACCTTCTGCTGTAACCACCCCTGCTGGGCCAAGCATACAGCGCACAATGGATTTTTTGCCCTGCGTTTCTTCGACAGTTGCCGAAAGCAGCAGTGGTTGGTCAAGGGGGGTGGGTTTCAGGAACTTGACTTCCAATGTGCCCGTGACATAACTGATGGCGGGTGATTCGCCATGTGGTCGGCCTTCCGCACGATAGGCATACGCGATGGCCGTCCAGACGCTGTGACAATCAATCAGCGAGGCCACCAATCCCCCATAAATCACATTATCAAATCCGGCATTGTATTCGGGGCGGGGCATAAATTCGGCCACCACCGCGCTGCCATCGGAAGCCCAGTAACTTTTGATATGTAGCCCTTTAGGGTTAGCTGGCCCGCAGCCATAACAGGTGGCATTGGGCCAAATATCTTGTAAGGGTAGGCCTAAATCACTCAAAATTGCCGCCCCCGCTTAACCAACGGGCTGCGCGTTGAGCCACGCTTCATTGATAAAGAAGTTCATCCCCCAAAATACGTTGTCAGCGGTGCGACCCGAAATCGAAACGGTGCGGGTATCAATCGCCAGACCATCCGGCCATGCACTCGGCAGGACAACCGTCGTGCTAAATGTGCCATTTGCATCCGTCTTCACCGAGGTCAAAATATTGCTCTTGCGATTCAGGCTTGGCTTTTCCAGATAAAGGTTGATGGTTGTATTGGGTGGATAGTTATACCCACGTACCGTCACATTGCCGCCGGGGCCAGCCAAATCAGGTTGAATGCTGATGGCGGGCACCGAGCCGGGCACAGGCGCGGAGGGTGTCGCCGGTGGAATCAAAATCCGCTGTCCGGTGACGATCAAATTCGCGTTGGGGATGCTATTGACCGCCGCGAGTTGCGCCGCCGTCACCCCGAACGCCAAGCCGATGCGGAACAGGGTGTCACCGCGTTGAATATTATAATAACCCGCCGCGTCCGTCGCATAGGTGCGGCCAGACAAATTCACCGATTGTGAACCACCGCCGATCAACGGAGGAGTGGCAGGTGTTTGGGGCGTGGTTGGGCCACCTGTCGCGGGCGGTGGTACCGGCTGACCGGGTGCAGGTTGACCGGGCGTGGGTTGCGCCGAAACCAGCCCATCCAGACACAGCACATCCCCAATCTTGATAAAGCGTGGATTGGTAACACCATTCGCCGCCGCAAGTTCGTAGGGGTCAACCCGATATTTCTGCGCAATTCCCAAAATCGTATCCCCATCCCATACCATATGTTTATTGATGCAGCCAGCTTGGGCATTGGCGGTGTTGCCGTGCGGGGGCAGGGCCATTAAAGCCATGACCATTGTCAAGGTCAGTGCCAAAATTTTACGGGTTGTTCTCCAAGAGAGTAAGTTTCTCATGTAGCGGTCTCCTTATGGAGTCTGAATCATTATTTGCTTTTGTTTTTCTTCTTTATCTTGTAGTGTATTCCAGATTTAAAAATGCTGAAAGTCTACTCCCCTGCTTTTGAGCGCCTCCAAAGAAAATGCCCCGAATAGCGGGTATAATTTTGCTACATTCCTAGAGCAGAGAGATATTTTTAAGGAGCAGTCAGTCATGGTCGTCAGCATTGCGCCCTCTGGGCCAAGTCTGAAATTAAACGAAGAACAGGAATCCATCCGTCAGATGGCCCGCAATTTTGCCCAAAAAGAAATCGCCCCCATCGCCGCCGAATTTGATGAAAGTGGCGAATTTCCGATGGATACCATCAAGAAAATGGGCAAGATGGGATTCATGGGCATCGAAGTCCCGGAGGAATATGGCGGCGCGGGTATGGACACCCTATCCTATGTACTGGCGATGGAAGAAATCGCCAAAGCCGATGTCAGCCATAGCACCATCATGAGCGTCAACAATTCCCTCTATTGTCACGGCCTCTTGAAATTTGGCACGGAAGAACAGAAACAAAAATACCTCGTCCCGATTGCCACTGGTGAAAAAATCGGCGCGTATTCCCTTACCGAGCCGATGAGTGGGTCGGATGCAGGCACGATGAAATCCCGGGCTGTCCTTAGCGCCGACGGATCCCATTACATCATCAATGGCACCAAAAGTTGGGTGACGAGTGGCCCTGTTGCCGATTATATTGTGCTGTTCACGATGACTGAGCCGGAGAAAAAGCACAACGGCATCACCGCCTTTATGATTGATACCACCCGCCCCGGTTTTGTGCGTGGCAAAAAAGAACCCAAACTTGGCATCCGCGCCAGTGCCACCAGCGAAATCTATTTTGAAGATTACCAAGCCCCTATCGAAGATGTCTTGGGAGAGGTCGGTAAGGGCTTTAAAATCGCCATGACGGTTTTGGATGCGGGGCGTATCGGCATCGCGTCACAGGCGTTGGGTGTCTCGGTGGCGGCCTATGAAGCTAGTGTGCAATATGCCCGTGAACGTATGGCCTTTGGTCAGCCGATTGGCTCATTCCAGATGATTCAGCAAAAAATCGCTGATATGAAAACCCGTATTGAAGCGGCCCGTTTGTTGATTTGGAACGCGGCGTTGGCGAAGATGGCGGCCCATGAAAATGGCGGACGCTATAGCACCGAGGCGAGTATGGCGAAGTTATTTGCCAGCGAAACCGCGATGTACGTCACCCATCAAGCGGTTCAGATTCATGGCGGCATGGGTTATAGCAAAGAAATGCCGTTGGAGCGTTTCTTCCGCGATGCCAAGATTACCGAAATCTACGAAGGCACAAGCGAAATTCAGCGACTCGTAATTGCGCGGAATGAATTGGGCCTGCGGTAATTAACGAATAGAGGGCGATTCATATTTGTTGGTCGCCCTATTTTTGTTTTTGGGAGCAAAATGGTGACAGCATTCCGATATTTCAAATACCCCAATGATGAATCACTAATTGGGGGCATGACTTATGCTGAAACTCTCGACGGATACCATATCCGTGAAATCTGTTTCAATGGCCTAGAGTATTTTGCTTCAAACGTTAAACGACCACCTTGGGGATTATGTAAGGCTGAAGGTCAAGTAGATTATGATGAATTGATGCCCGAATTTCCTGAAATTGCTGAAATTACCAAACAAGAGTTTGACGAAATTTGGAATACCCACCTCACCACCCGTCAAGAAATATGGAATCAAGTGAAGCAGTCTTATCCGATTGGGATGGCTGTTCAAGGCATGATCCTTCTCTTTTTCCCACAAGGTACTATCGTGGATTTAGGTGGTGATGCCATAGGGGTAGCCGATTATGAAGCCTGTCGCGCCTCCAATGAATCGAAATATTTGGGTAGCCGCCAAAAAATAACGGCTGTGGTAAAGGATTACGATGAAACATATCAATGGATAATCCTTGATTCACCTCACGTTTACGCCGAACGAATTGAATAACCTCTGATTTAAGGCTATCAGTTTGAGTTTCTTACAATTTGTAAGAGACTCAATTGCAATTCTTTGCTCTAATTTACAGCGAGCCTGACGTAATAACCCTTGATTTAGGCTAAGCCACTAGTCGAAAAAGATGAGCGAGTGAGGTAGACTGGAGGGCATGAGCCGACGAGTCAACTTTCACCTTACCGACGAACAGCTTGCCGAGATCGAGCAAGCAATTAATGGGTCGCCGTATCC